>CAIUMP010000022.1 GCA_903900335.1 uncultured Ignavibacteriota bacterium
ACCGGCGATCGATGCCTCCGACGTGCAGGTATCCGTTCTGCACACCAGCGAACGCCTCCAGGTTCTTGAACCATTCGTGCCATCGAATGCCGGCGAGACCAGCGACATGCCCGTCCTTGTGAAGACCAAAGGTAAGACGACGACCGACCACATCTCCCCCGCCGGTTCGTGGCTGCGCTATCGCGGGCATCTCGATAGAATTTCGGACAACATGCTCACCGGCGCGATCAACGGCTGGTCGGGCGAGGCGGGCACAACAACGAACGCCTTCACACACGAGAAGAACGTCTCCATCCCCGCCGTTGCCCGCAACTACAAAGCGCGCGGCAAACGCTGGGTTATCGTTGGTGATGAAAATTACGGCGAAGGCTCCAGCCGCGAACATGCTGCGATGTCGCCCCGGTACTTGGGATGCCTCGCGGTGATAGTACGCTCGTTCGCTCGCATCCACGAGTCGAATCTTAAGAAGCAAGGCATTCTCCCGCTGACATTCGAGAATCCGGCGGATTACGATTTGATCAAGGAGGGAGACACCGTCACGTTGCAAAACCTGAGTGATCTCGCACCAGGCAAACCTGTCACAATGCTCGTGACACACGCGGATGGCTCATCATGCACTATCTCCTTGTTGCATACCATGAACATGGAGCACATCGCGTGGTTCAACGCTGGTTCCGCGCTGAATCTGATCCGTTTGAATTCGGGACAGGATACCGTTGAGGCTGGTGTGAAGGAACATCCGCCGGTAGCCGCCTAAGCGGAAGAATCAAAATGGCGAATGGTCTGCTTGGATGTTCAAGCAGACCATTTTTTATGTGTTACCACCGCTGAATTGCTTGACCGTCAGCGCGAGCAGCAGTACCGAGGAAAGCACCTGATACCGGAGGTGATAGGGGTTATCCCCTACGTCCTTGGAAAGAGCGTTCAGAATTCGGTCTATCGAGCGCTCACGTGCATAAAGCACCTTGCGCGCAGAGGTTTGCCACGATTCTGGAATTGTGGTTCCGAGGCTGTACAGCAGTTCTGTGAGCTGGCGCGCACGGTCCTTGCGCGAGGCGGCATGGTCGCTCAGAACATTAGAGGCCGCGAGATCGACCGCTTCGGAATACAGACTTGTTGAGTTGTAGGTCATGGTGCTTCTATAGACACACCTAAACGGCTGAAAAATACACGCTGTTTCACATTCCATGTGTTTTCAGTTCTACCGTTCTGTTACCAAAGGATTCATTCCGCGTAGAGAGTGTTTTGCAAGCACTATGACTGAAATCACACTACCGAAAAAGAGCTTTCTCGCTACGCTGGACGCTCTACAGACACAGTATCAATTATCCACAACGGTTGTCCATTTTGAAACGGAGCCTGCCGGGGATCGTTTTATGCTCGCTGCGAAGCGTGGGATTGAACCTGTCGTCGGCCCGGTCGGATATGACGCTCCGGTGCAACAAGCACCGGAAGTGCGTGCCTTTGGCCCCTGTCAGGTTGTCGGCGACCCCGTTTCCGTGGATTTCGATCTCAAGGAACTGCAAACAGCGATTCTCAAGGTACATAGCGATCCGAAGGAGGAGTCTGTTACTTTGGTTGTTTCTGCTGGGGTGTCGGTCAAGCCGCTGCCGACTTCGTCGAACTGAACAGTTGCAACTCGATCAGAACAGAACGATGTCATTTTAGGAGGCGTTGAATGATCAGAATGCTTCGTACGTCTCCGCCCCACTCCAACCCGGGTGCTGAGCAATCGGATTTCGGCTTCCAAGCGCGGGGTTGGATTCCGGTTATCCTGGTCGCCTTTTTGTTTGCCTCTGGTTGTGCATGGTGGCACAACTTCTCAACGTATTTCAACACGCTGTATCTTGCCCAGGTCCACCTGGAAGCCTACGAAGCCCAGCAGCGCGCGATCATCCCTGCAAATGCGAATGCAGCGATCGCTGTCGCCAATCATCGCTGGCTTGATGAAGAATACCAGATGCGGCAACTTGCACTTCGAGAGGGACGCTCAATCGCGATAACTCCAAGCTTTTCTCAATCCCTCGGTGCGACCAAGCAGATTACCAACGTACATCTCGATTCTGCCATCATCCTCGGCTCGAAGATCCTCGCCGATAAAAAGGGCTCCAAGTATGTTGAGGATGCGCTCTATGTTGTTGGAAAGGCTGAGTTCTACAAGAACGACTTCGCAACCGCCCGACGCAAGTTTCTGGAGTTGATCTACAAGTATCCCGAGACAAAGTACGGCTCCGAGGTTCAGGTCTTTCTCTCACGCTCCATGCTCTCCGGTCGTGAGTTCGATACGGCGGAGATGGCACTTCAAAAGGGGTTAGAATACGCCACTAAAGTTGGCGATAAGGTTGCTATTTCCAGCGTCCACCGCGCTATTGCGGAATTCACGTATTCCCGCTATCCAGATTCGCTACCCAAGATCGCCGCAGAACTTCACGAAGCGGAAGGCGGAGTCAGCGGACACGATCTCGCAAAGCTTGCCTTTGAAGAGGGCTCTGTCTTTTTTCTCGCAGGCGATTGGTCCGGAGCGGAACGTGCATTTCAAACTTCCTACGACAATTCAAAGGATGAGTGGCTTTCTGGTGAAGCGCATACACAACACGCACTGGCCTTGCGCAGAGAAGAACGGTTCGATGAGGCGCGCCTCGAGCTAAAGGCGGTTCTTGACCGTGCGAAATTCAGCGCTTCACATCCCTCCGCGCGGTACGAGCTTGCCTATACCAATGAACTTGCCGCAAGGAAGTCGGTCGGTGGCAATCTTCACTCGGGCGTCTTCTACACAGACTATCACCGTGATCTCGACAACGCATACCACGGCATAGACACGACCTATCGTAACTCAAGCGCACTCATGATATCACATGCGCGCTTTCGTCGAGCGGAAATGTTTCGCGAAATGGGGATGTATGATTCCGCCGCACTCGCCGCTGCGCAGTTGATCGGCACGAAGGATTTTTCTACTGCCCCGATGAATGAGTTCGTCTCGCAGCACGCGAGCTCCCTTGCAAGCTTCGCCAAGTGGAAGACCGAACTTTCCCACACCGATTCCATAGAACAGCGACTTAAGATAAGACCTGCGAAGCATGAAGGTGCGGATATTCACCTGCAAGCGGTTCGAGAAACCCTTGGTGACCGCTGGCAGCCGCAAATGCCTGTTCAAATGACAAAGGATGATTCCATCCGGCTTCCGCAAATCGAAGAAAGGATCAAGCACGAGCGCTCGCTCGGCGTAGAGATCGCCGACACAGGCAACTTTGTAGATAGCCTCCACTTCCGCGAAGCCACGGCGCACTATCAGCTTGGGCGCGCCTACGAGACGTTTCAGGAATTCCAATCCGCTCGAACGGAGTACGGCACCGCATTGGCATTCCGCTTCCCGTCAGCCGACACAGCCTCCGGTGCTCTACGAGCGCAAACGCTCTACGCATGGATGCAGCTGGAACACCGAGAGAAGAACCTCACCGCGTCTGACTCCCTGCTCAAAGAGCTGCTCTCCCATTTTGGGCAGACCATTTATGCGGAGCAGGCTCGCGTGTTGTTCGCTTCAAAGCTGCATAACACCCGCGCCGAACAAGCCTATTCGGATGCCTATAAGGTCATGCGGGAGCGCGGCATCGACGCTGCGAAAATCCTCTTGCTCGATGTCGTAAGTACGTACGATCAGGAAGACGTTGCACCACGCTCCCTCTACGCGCTAGGGGTAACATACGAAGAGCAGCAGCGGTACGATAGTGCTAATACCTACTACCGCCGCATTCTGAAGGATTATCCTTACTCGACATATGCAATGGCCCTTCGCCCTCGCTATGCAGATGTTAGCGGCCCGCTGCCGCACGCTTCACCGGTGATCGATCCTACGATGGTCTCTCCCGAAGATGCCGAACAACAGCGGCTTCAGGCCGAGCAAGCAAGACAGGCACGCGAGCTTCAACAACGGCAACGCGCTCGGCCTAACCGGCCTGGAATGCCACCCTCCGCCCTCCCCCTTCCCAGCAAAGGCGGAATGCAACGAGATTCAGCAAATCAGAATCCGCCGAATGGATTTGTACCACCACGCTCCCCGTTCGAATTAGCACCCGGAGTGAAAGGACATAAATGACCCCCGAAGACAGCCAGATGCTTTCACGTGTGACCAGACGCCGGGAGATTGCTCCGGGACTTGTCACGCTCCGCTTCCTAAATCCTAAAGTCGCTCACACCACCGTTGCCGGGCAGTTCGTCAATGTGCTCCCCAAAGTTGGGTTTCTCGATCCGATGTTGCGACGCCCGTTCTCTGTCTATAATATTGATGGCGATGAGGCGGAGATCATCATTCAGGCGCATGGACGTGGTACGAATATCCTGACGGAGACGCGCGAAGGAGATATGCTCGACGTGCTAGGCCCGTTAGGCAACCCCTGGAACACCGCCTCTGGAGATTTCAAAACGGCCGTGCTTCTTATCGGTGGCGTCGGCGTCGCATCGATGCAACTTCTGACCCGCACGCTGGTTTCGAGCGATGTCCCGGTTCAAACGTTCTACGGAGCCCGATCGAAGACATTGTTCGCGTTGGATGGGCTGACAAACCTACACCTTTCGACCGATGACGGCTCCGAAGGTTTTCATGGTTCGAACATCGCGCTTCTTCGCAGTCAACTGGAAGAGGGCTCGATAGCATCGCCTAAACTTTTCGTGTGCGGACCAACAGGCATGATGCGCGCCGCGAAGGCACTTGCAGCGGAGTTCAAGATTCCCTGTGAGCTAAGCCTGGAAACAGAGATGGCGTGTGGTATTGGCATTTGTCAGGGCTGCCCTGTTGTCACCGATGACGAGACGTTCAATACTACGGGTAAGCGATTCCGACTCGTGTGCATGGAAGGCCCCTCCTTTGCCGCAGAAAGGATTGTGATATGAGCCAATCCAGCAAGAACATTAGCACTGTGGCCCCGGATCTACGCAGCCGGATCGGCAACGTCGAGTTCAAGAATCCCGTGCTTGTCGCAAGTGGAACATTCGGCTACGGCGCAGAGGCAAAGGATTATTGCGACATCGAACAGCTGGGTGGCATTGTAACAAAGTCCGTAAGCTGGAAGCCGCGTGTGGGCAACCATCCGCATCGCATCGTCGAGACCCCAAGCGGAATGCTGAACTCTATCGGCTTGGCGAATGTCGGCGTGCATACCTTCGTCAAGGAGAAACTCCCCTATCTGGCAAAGTTCGATACGAAGATCATCGCGAACATCGCCGCATCTTCTATGGAAGAATATCGGGATGTGTTGGAGTTGATCGAACAGAATGCCGTCGAGAACCTAGCCGGTTACGAGATCAACGTTAGCTGCCCGAATGTCAAGGATGGTGGCCTCTCCTTCGGCACCAGCGTTGAGCGAACGGAAGAGCTGACGGCCCTTCTCCGGCAGTCCACTGACCGCCTGCTTATCATTAAGCTTACACCCAACGTCACAAGTGTTGCGCCCTTTGCGCAAGCGTGTGAACGGGCGGGTGCTGATGCGATCAGTCTCATCAATACGGTCGTTGGGATGGCGGTGGATATTTACAACCGTGAGCCGCGGCTCAGCACCGTCACCGGCGGCGTCTCTGGCCCCGCCGTCAAGCCAATCGCGCTCGCTAAGGTGTATGATGCGCGCAAAGCCAGTGCAATACCGATCATCGGCATTGGCGGAATCATCACGGCCGAGGACGCCGTCGAATTCCTCATTGTTGGTTCGTCGGTGATACAGGTCGGCACCGCTAATTTCGTGCATCCAGATGCAGGTGTTCGAGTCGCGAAGGGATTAGAGGAATTTCTCCGCGCTCAAGGAATCGCACATGTTACAGAATTGGTAAACTCTTTGAAGGTTCGCGCAGAGCTGAAGGCTGCCGGGTGGTAAGCCGCATCCATAGGGGTCGTCGAATCTGAACGCTGTGTACCGAACTCTATTAGAACCTGCATGTTGCATTTAGTGGTATGATATCAAGGCTCCTACAGAGAAGTGCTCGGAGACTGTCGCAGGGTTTGCTTGTGACGCTCGGCATTCTCGTTGCTTTGATGATCGTCGATCGCTGGAATGCTTCCAAGTATGCGCTCGAAATCTCCCGCTCTCACGCCGATCCCCTCTACGGCGCTGCGGGCGGGGGAAAGAGCATTACCGAGCTTGACCTTCCTAAGGAGATCAACATTTTTGGTGAGCGCGTCCCGCTTGAGAAATGGGAAATCCGGGAGCGGTTCGAGCGGGAGTTCTATTCGAATTATAGCAACGCTCACAACCTTGTTCTTTGGTGGGAGCGCTCAGGGCGGTACTTCCCGATGATCCACAAGATGCTTGTCGATGCGGGGCTTCCCGAGGATCTGGAGTATCTCGCGGTCGCAGAGAGTGGGCTTGCCAATATCAAGTCGCCGGCGAATGCCAATGGATTTTGGCAATTTATTCCCGGCACTGCCGCACGATTCTACCTGCGCGTGGATGACCTGGTTGACGAACGCCTCGATCCAGAAAAATCCACACGCGCTGCGATTGCCTACTTCCAATACATGAAGTCCCGGCTCGCGACGTGGACACTCGTGGCTGCAGGTTACAACATGGGTGAGGACAACGTGCTAACAGCAATGCAATGGCAGCACGCCTCAAGCTATTGGAATCTCTTCCTCAATGATGAGACCATGCGCTATGTGCTCCGAATCGCGGTCCTGAAGGAGCTAATGACTCACGGCGACAGATACGGTCTCGACTTCGAACATTTGCGTCCGTTCAGAACCCCCGCCCTTCGATACGTGACAGTGAACGGCCCGATCGCTTCCATATCCGATTGGGCGTTCGAACAAGGCTACCAGTACAAAGATGTGAAAGTGCTCAATCCTTGGCTCATAGGGCGCTCTATCCCTGACGGCACATGGCAAATTGCCCTGCCATTGACCGACGAAGATCGGACAACAGTGAAGTAATTCGAAGCGAAGTCTCACTCCTGCTTCATTTGTGCACTATGCGCTGATTGGGGATCACTAACCCATCATCGACTGCACTTGGCACGCTTTACGCATAGTGCTTCAATACAATAGTAATATAGTGTTTGTCACATCATTTATGAAGTCAGAATAATGTTAGTCCGGAAGAACTATTTCCAATCCACATTCAGCCAAGCAGCGCTTGTACTTGTCACAACAATGTCCGCTGGATGCACCAGCACGACAACGGTTGGAGATGGCCAATCCACGGTGACGATGCAAACATCGCTCGCCACCTCTGAAGTCAATGCCCCGATGATGGCGAAGGGCAATGCGCCACAAGTCGTTACATTTAGTTCACTTGTCGTTACCAGCGTCCGCGTCTTCGTAAAGGACATTAAAATGCACTCTGATGTGGATAGTCTAGGAAAAGACGATCACTCGGGTTCAGTTAAGACTGGGCCATTCGTGCTCGAGTTCGATTCAACCGGTACGCATGTCGTAACCACCGCGACAATTCCCCAGGGCACGTACGACCGCATCAAGTTCGAGATCCACAAACCGGGCAAGAGCGACGCCGCCGATCTGGCTGTGCTAACACAATTCCCAGAGTTCAATGGCGGCAACGAGAACTACACCGTCGTCATCACCGGATACACGCTGAGCAATAGTGTCCGAACGGATTTCGTGTCGCGTTCACACAAAACGTACAACCTCACTCTTAACTTTGAAGACAACGGGTTCAACGACAAGAACAGCATCACGCTCGGTGCGAATGCGGCTTCCATACTCGCATTCGAGTTCGATCCGCGAATCCTCTTCCACATGTCTGGAGGCATGAGCGGAATGCTCATCGACCCACGCGACACCAGGCACATGGATGACATTGACTCCGATGGCAATCTCGGTCTCGCCATCCGTATCGTCTTGAAGTAAGCGCATTGCGAAGCTGCAATGACTCGTCATTGCAAGAAATCCCCGGAGGGGTGACTATGCAATCCATTGACAATGGGTTGCGCGGTCACCCCTCAGAGGTGTTGACTGATGGCGTTCGTATTGGTTGATCCCTAAGTCCTCTAATACCTCGCCTGCACGACCAGCGCCCCACCATAGCTCGGCGTTAGCTTGCTAACGCTCGCGGAGAGCATTACTCCAATTCCCGCAAAGGAGAACGGCTCGTACATTGCCTGAATTTGGATCGGTAATGCGAGAGAATACTCGTTGGAATTGGGCGGTAATGCCAGTTGTGATGAGTCAGGGACAAAACCCCTTCTTCCAAATCGTCGCCAACGCGCAGAGTAGGTGTTGAATCCTAGACCTGAGGAAACTGAGACATGAAACGATTGCGGCCTCGCCTCATAATGCGCCAGATCAGAATCCCATGCATATCCATAGAGCACGTCGAACTCTGACATCGTATTCGTCGGAGGCGTTCGCGAATTATTCGAACTGGATACAATGGAAAGACCATAGACAGACGTGCCAAGCTGGTAGCTTGCGGCGCCGATAGAGACCAAAGGTGCATCCGTCGTGTGGCCGATATTCCCGCCGAAACCAGCAAGCAACCGGTACTGCGCCAACTCCGGGTGGTGGTATGGGCTCACGCCAACGCCCTGACCAATCGCGAAGCTCGAAGCCACGAAGCACAAAACGACAGCGATTACTATTCCTCTCATATTCACAAGGAGATTGGTTGATCTGGCAACGCGTAAAAGGCGCTTCGCCGCACATCCGACACACTTGTAACCCCAAAACCACTTCCTCCGTCACTGAAACTCCGTTCACAAAAAAAGCCCACTCTCTTTCGAAAGCAGGCCTTTAAGGGTAGGACCAGTTTACCCCGAATATGATGTAGCCCGTTAGATGCAGTTCAGATTGGTTGGTTTAATAGATGCAACAACTAATTCTAACTTTGCACGGCCGTGTTCGCTCTACCCTCCCTTGCAATCACCAGTTCCACGAGCGCCAACACAAGCGCGGCCCACAGAAATGCCTGCCACAACTCCACCCCGTATCGCGATTGCTCAATCGCCTTTGCAATGTTTGGGTCGCCGGCCTTGATGCGCATGATGACGGGCTTCTTGCCATTCATTCGTGCTGCAAGGAAGTTTGTCATATCGGCGGGCGATGCCGTTCGCAGATCGGATTCGTCGCTCTGGATATTGACGGCAAACGCGGCAATGGGTTCGCGTGCTTCGGCGTCGCGATAGACAGTATAATTGCCAGCCATCCCAGCGCCCTCCAATTGAACTCTGGCCTTGCCTTCCACGGAAACGGTCACATGTGCTCTTTGGCTCGAACCATCTGGTGCCTTGACAAGAACCGTGGCTCCCGCTTGTTCGCCCATCAGCGAAGGCAACTCAACGGTAAATGGCTCCGTCGTCACAAATTGCTGTCCTGTCGTCTCTTCTCGCTGACCATGGATCGCGCTTGCGTACGCAGCAGCGCGACGAATGAGCGGGAGGAAGATACTCTTGCGCGGAAAATCGCTAAACTGCAATGTTGGTGGTACCGCAAATAGCAACACATCGCCTTTGCCCAGCCGGATCTCGGAAAGAAATGGGAAGCCATTGGAAAGCTTCACCAGCGTTGGCCCACCTGTCGTCTGAAAATCGTATGCTTCAAATATCTTCGGTGATTCCACGCCACGCATCCCACCAGTTTGTGTCGAAACGGACTCGAACATTCCTGCAAAGAATGGATGCGCGAAATCGAGCTGCGCAAAGCTGAGATAGTGCGTCACGTCATTCGGTGTGCCTTCTTTGCGAACGATGGGAGGTAGCCCAAGCGCGGCCATGTCTTTGTTTACTGTCGGGAGATCCAGCCCCGGCATCAGAAACAGCGCTGCGCCGTGACCAGATGCAATGTACTCCCTCAATCCCGTCCGATCAACCTCCGTAAGAGACTGCGGCCCTAAACCCACAAGAATAGCATCATAGTGTGCTCCGATGGATGGCAGACTTCGGAGATCTTCCAGTCGCTTTACTTCGGATGTGAATGGCATCCCGCCTTGAGTGAGCGAGAGTGTTTGGGAGAGCGCGAGATTGACAAAGGCAGCGCTGCTGGCATCTTGTACAAAGATACCAATACGCCTTGAGACTGGCACAGTGATGACAGAATATCGGAAATTATCGAACGGCAGTGCGTCCTGCTCCAACTCCGCACGGACCGAGATCAGCCCCGCGCCACGGATCGGTCCGTCGATTGACACTCGCTGCGATTCTCCTGCTGCAATGGTTGCAACGGTCTTCTGCGCTACCCGCTCATCGTTATAGAAGAGCGATATCACAGCATTCTGTGCAGTTTCTGAGGACGTATTCCGCACCCATGCTTCGAATTGGATCGGACGTCCCGGTTCGAAAATGGTTGTAACTGGATGCAGCGAATCGAGCGAGAGGTTACGCCCATTCAAGTGGTCTGCGTTGCCAACCGTCATTGTGAACAGCTTTGTCCCGGCATCGAAAAGCTTGGCTGATGAAGTGTCGCGGCCTATCTCGCCTGCTTTCCCGTCGTTGGATCCTGGTATATTCCCAACTGCTGCATCTTCACGGAAATTTCTTGCCTGATCATCCGAGAAGAGGTAAACCTCCTTGTTCACATTCATCGACCGCGCCACAACAGAACTTGCGACTCGAAGCCCATCAGACAGATCCGCTGGCCTATCCGCAATGCGAACATCATTGATCGCTGCAAGAACGTCTCGCTTGGTGTGCATGGGGTTGTATTGCACACCTCGTGACAATGACGCCAACGAGATCACCGTGGCTTCATCCCCGTCTTCCAACAATGATGCAACTTGCCGCGCCGCCTCCTTTGCTTGCTTGAGCAACTCTCCCCGCTCGTCAGAGCGGGACATACTGGCGGAGTTGTCGATCAACAGCACCATGGACGTGTTTGCGTGGGAGGAGCCGAAGAAGCTGCCAAGATATCCCTTCAGGGCGGGGCGCGCAAACGCAAGAACCGTGCAGATAATCAGAAGTGTGCGGACGATCAACAACAAGATCTGCCGCACCTTTACGGCACGCATTGCAGTCTTCTCTAACTTCTGCAGAAACCTCAGCGAACTGAACTCCACCCGTCTTGACTTTCGGCGGGCGAACAGATGGAACAGCACCGGCAAAGCCGATGCTGCAAGTCCGAATAGAAAGAGAGGATTGAGAAAATTCATCAGTGACTGACCACCACCATCACGCTTTTGACCTGACCGGTTCGAGCCACATAGCGCAGGAAGTACTGGCCGGCTTCCACCGATGAAACGTCGATGCTCGAGACACTCTTTTCCGTTGCGCTTCCTGCCAACACCCGTTTGCCAAGTACATCCAGCAACGCCCACTCACCGGCTTCGCTTGCGGTTACATTGAGTTCAGCAATCGCAGGATTGGGGTACGCTGTAACAGTGAAGTTCAATGCGCTCTGTGTTGAAACCCCCATTGGTGGAGGCGGCGAGAATGGCAGAGCAATAGAATCCCACCCGGTTGCTGGGTCGAAAGCCTGTCCATTCAACGCATCAACCGCCTTTACCCTGTAGTAGAACTTGCTGTTGTTGCTCGTGACCGGCACACTAACGGAATAGATCAGTGAATCCGCCACGAGCTTCGCGATCACGGTCTTCTGGGTGATGTCCACATCTCCTTTGTATAGAACGTAAATATACTTGATCTTATTCTTTGACGCTGCCCCTGCACAAATATGCGCTGCTGTCGAATCCGCCCAGCCGTTCATGACATGGGCGATCGGTCCCAGTTCTAGTGCTGCGGCATAAGCGTTCAATCGTCCCCAGCCATACACGGTATCCGGCCGATTCGCATAACTCCCCGTCTTCATGATCGCTTGACGAATCTGCTGCGCTGTTGCCATGGGATGAGCCTGCATGATGAGGCAGCTTGCTCCAGCTGTAAGCGGTGTAGCGAAGCTGGTACCGTTGCCCGGACCGAACCCTCCGTTACGATCCTGTAACCAGACATGAACGCCTGGCGCGCAGATTTCCGGTTTTGTGCGACCATCTGCCGTCGGACCGAGCGACGAGAAATTGGCAATGTACTCATTCGTATCAAGCGCACCCACGCTAAGGATGCTGTCAGCATCGCCGGGAGCTTGTTCGTGCGGATGCTGCGGATCCTGACCACTGTTTCCCATCGCAGTCACGACAAGTACACCGAGCTTTGCGGCCCGTGCTGCAGCACGAGTGCAAATCGTGGTGTGGCCATTCATGTCTCCGTATGTGTAGCTTTGGTCAGGTGCATCGAAAATAAAGTAGCCGAGCGAGCTAGATGTAATGTCAACCCCCAAGGCTTCCATGTCCTCGAGTGCGGCCGCGTAGTTGTCTTCTTCAATGTGGTGCTCGCTTCGGATATCCTCCGTCTTAGCGAGCATGATCGAGACGTTGTAGGCAGGTCCGACCAGCGTGTCAGGCAGATAGCCCGTCGAAGCGCTAAGCGTGCAGGTGCCGTGTCCGTCCTGACCAATCGTATCTATTGCCTCGTTCTCCGTAACGCTGTCGTGGAAAATGTAGTCATACTCATTGATCACGTTGCTATGGCGCAACGAAGGATTCTCTCTCCAACGAAAGCCGCAATCCAGTATGCCGAACCTGATCCCCGAACCATCGAACCCCATCGCATGAAGCGGCCAGACGTTGATTCGGCTAAGCTGCGAAAGTGCTAGGCCGTAATGGTAGATGATAGGATTGTAGCCGCAGAAGGAATCAACGGACAACGGCACAGCATTTCCAGAGGATGGACTCGAGGCAGCTTCTCCGAATGCAGTTGGCGTGACTCCTAATTCAGTGGCATGCCCCACCGTATGGACCGAACGAACGAACGGCAGAGAAGCGACACGCGTCAGCTGTCGTGGACTCAGCAAAGCGCTGACCGCATTGCACCACCTTGAAACCGAGAGAACTTCCACCCCAAGCTTTCGCAATCGCGATTGATAGCGCGCAGCAACGGGAGCGT
This sequence comes from uncultured Ignavibacteriota bacterium, assembly GCA_903900335.1. GTDB lineage: Bacteria > Bacteroidota > Ignavibacteria > Palsa-1295 > Palsa-1295 > PALSA-1295. The sequence goes on from CAIUMP010000022.1 coordinate 12,868, forward strand.
CTTCCAGCGTGATGGTTCGCGCCGGATCGCACTGCATGGCGCGCGCCCGGCGGCTCAAACAGGTCGCGGACAGGCCTCGGCGTACACTTTCGAACATCGCATTCCCCGAATGAAAACTCGACGGGGACACTCCCTTATCGCGAAACTCGATCCAATACTTTGTCTGAGCATTCCCACGAGTGGCCACAAGTGACGCCACCACTATGACGATAAGCCGCGCTGTGCGCATAGCAATCACTCCTTCGTTAATCTCTCAATAATATCTACCGTTGTAAGCCCTTCCGCCTCGGCATTGAAGTTAGTAATGATGCGGTGCCGGAGCACGGGAAGCGCAAGCGCACGGATGTCTTCAATAGCTGGCGTGTATCGTCCCTCAAGCAATGCACGTACTTTTGCGCCAAGCACAAGATATTGCGAAGCGCGAGGTCCGGCACCATAGCTGACGTATTTAGAGACAACGTCTGTAGCATTCGCACCCGCTTTTTCACCGCGCTTCGGACGGGTCTTACCTACTAATCGAACAGCGTACTCAATTACATTATCTGCAACTGGGACGGTGCGCACGAGATCCTGGAAATCACAGATCTCCTTGGCGCTCATCACCTTGTTGAGCGTTGCCTTGTAGCCGCTCGTTGTTGAGCGCACGATCTCGACTTCCTCTTTCTCGCTAGGATAATCCAACCACAAGTTGAACATGAAACGATCGAGCTGTGCTTCCGGTAATGGATACGTCCCTTCCTGTTCGATCGGGTTCTGAGTTGCTAATACGAAGAATGGCTCGGCGAGCGTGTACGTCTGATTCGCTGCAGTTACGCGATGCTCCTGCATCGCTTCGAGCAGAGCGGCTTGGGTCTTTGGTGGGGTTCGGTTTATTTCATCTGCCAGAATAATGTTGGCAAAGACAGGACCGCGAATAAATCGGAATTCCTTCCCGCCGGTCGTGACATTCTGTTCAAGGATCTCCGTGCCGGTGATGTCGCTCGGCATGAGATCGGGTGTGAACTGAATACGACTAAAGTCCAGATCCAGCACATCACTGACGGTGCGGATGAGCAGTGTCTTTGCAAGGCCCGGCACCCCGACGAGTAGGCAATGCCCACGAGCGAGCAGAGCGATGAGCAATTGCTCGATCACGGCATCTTGCCCGACAATCAGCTTTGCTACTTCACGCTTGATGTCGTTGTACTTCTGAACGAGTACATCTGCCGCTTCGAGTTCGCGGCCAGAAGAACTTGGTGTTGAACGGTTAGAGGTTGAGCTTGAAACGTTTGCCATGGAGTTGTTCGTATTCCTATCCTGTGCTCCCGAGTAGAGGAAGCTCCAGTACATCAGCGGCCTGACCTTATATAGTGTCTTTCGTTTGGATAAGGGTTCCTTCGTCGTTGAATATCTTCAACATTCCGAACTCGCGCATCCCGCCCGAGAGCGCCTCAACGGACCCGCTTGCAACAATGACAAGATCTCCTGGATGCAAGTAGGCCTTCGCAACACGATGCAGCTCTTCTGCGGTAAGAGCGGCCAACTTGTCGCGGTACGTTTGGTAGTAATCCGTATCCAATCCATAAAGCACGATCATGGCAATACGGTTTGCCACCTGCTGAGGAGTCTCGATCTGTAGAGGAAAATTGCCGATCATGTAATTCTTGACCATCTGCAATTCCGCTTCTGAAACCGGCTCAACAGCAAGATTTTTGATTTCACTAACGATCTCTTCGATTGCCCGGACTGTAACTTCGGTCCGTACTTCCGTGGAAACCAGGAACGGCCCCGAGACGGACCGCGCATCTACTGAGGAGCGAGCACCATAGGTGAAGCCATGCTTTTCGCGCAGATTCAGATTGATCCTGGAATTGAAGTAGCCACCAAGCAACATGTTGACCGCAGAGAGCGCGATGAAATCCTCCGAATTCCTGGCGATCCCTACGTGCCCTACCCGAATAGCAGATTGCACGGCACCTTCCTTGTCAATCAGGCCAACCTGGACCCCAGTTTGAAGTCTGGGACTCATTACTTCTGCTGACTTCCCGCTTGAACCGCTCCAACTTCCCAATTTCACTTCAAGTAGTGAAAGGAACGATGCCGGCGTAACGTCCCCGGCAACAACCAGGAATGCGTTATCAGGCCGCAAGAAATTAGCGGTGAAGGAGAGAACGTCTTCGCGGCTCGTCTTCGCAAGTGACTCCTCCGTTCCACTCGCCTGCTGACCATACTGGTGACCAGGAAAAGTCAATTTGCCAAACACCATGTCAGCGAGAAACCCTGCGTCCGCCTTTGCGTGACGCAACCCTGCGAGTCGCTGAAGTTGAACGCGCTCAAGTTCTTCTTGTGGATACGTGGATCGCTGCACGACATCGGCTAGCAGATCGACGGCGACCTCCAAATATCTGCTGAGGGCCGTGGCTCCGACCGTTAATGCGTCCCAGGAAACCCCCGCATACAGCGAACCGCCAACGAAATCAATTTCCTCGGCGATCTGCGTCGCTGTGCGTTGTTCCGTGCCCTTCGTCAGAAGATCCGCCACGACAGCGGCCAGGCCTTCCCGCTCGCTCGGATCGTGATCAGACCCTGCCTTCACGTAAAGCGACATCGAAACGATCGGCTGCTCGTGATTCTCCACGATATAGACGGGAAGTCCGCTGCTCAGCTTTCGCTCTTGAAATCGCGGAAATGAAACGCTTGGTAGCGGGCCTGGTGTGGGTGCCTTGGTACGATCTAACGGCTGTTGGTTTTGGGCCATGCTTTGGGAGTTCAAGACTCAGTTGAAAATTGTTGGCGTGGAATTGAGATCGTGGAGCACGGATTCGGAATCCTCATTCGGATCTACTTCCATAACACCTGAGGCCTCGTACACGACTGTGGAACGGTTCGACTCTACAAGGAATCTCCGCGCAGCCTCAAGCAGCTCTGCTGTTGTAATCGTGCTGTAATCGTCTAGTACGGTATTCGCGCGGTTCGCGTCACCGTAAATCACAGCAGAGTGCGCGAGCTGCTCTGCCTTACCCTGGACGGTTACCCGGCTCGCGACGAGACGGGCTTCCGTCTTATTCTTAGCTTTTTGTAGCTCATCCTCTCGCACTCCGTTGGTTTGCAGTTCGAGAATGGACGCGGCGATAGCGTTCTCTAATTCTTGTATCCCCATTCCGGGTTCGCGTGCAACGGCATAAACATACAGTATTCCCGGATGTTCGCGTCCATCCACAAATGCGGAAGCTTCGGAAGCGATCTGCATCTCATAGACCAACTTCTGATACATGCGGGAGCTTTGTCCACTTGCCATGATGTCAGTTAGAAGGTCGAGAGCAAGATACTCACGTGAGTCCTCTTGTGGAATCTTATACGCGTAGAAGACGGCTGGCAGTGGGACCGGCTCAGAGTCAATAATTTGTCGGCGCTCTTCCAATTGCTCAGGCTCCTGATAGACAGGCCGTTCGATCGAGGTCCTGCCGGACGGAATATCCCCAAAGTACCTCGTGATCAGTTCAAGTGCCTCCCTACTTTTGAAATCCCCGGCGAGTACCAAGACGGCATTCTCGGGAACGTAGAAGGTCTCAAAAAATGTGCGAACATCGGTAAGCGTCGCGGCGTCAATGGTTTCCATGTCGCCGATGACCGCCCACCAATACGGGAAACTCTGATACACAAGCCGGTTCACGTGAATGCTCATTGAACCGTAGGGCGTGTTGTCGTAGCGCTCCCGCTTCTCTTCCTTCACAACGCTCTTCTGCGTATCAAGCCCCACTTGCGTGATGGCAAACTCCAGCATCCTATCGCTCTCAAGCCAAAGCGCAAGCTCTAATTGGTGCGAAGGCACCAACTCATAGTAGTTCGTGATGTCCTCGGTGGTGAAGGCGTTATCGTTTCCACCGGCCTGTGTGATGTACTCGTCAAAGGCTCCGCGCGGTACATTCTTCGACCCATCAAAAAGCAGGTGCTCAAACAGATGGGCAAAACCCCGACGGCGAATACTTTCATTCTTGCTGCCTACGTGATAAGCAATATTCAGGCAGACGAGCGGCGACTTGTGGTCCTCATGAAGGATCACCCGAAGGCCATTCGGGAGTGCAAACTCCTCGAACGGAATATGGCTGCTGTGTGTCGTTGGTAACGGCATGGTCATATGTTGGCTCATCGTGGAAGAACGTGCGCCACCACACTCGCAGCCTTACCGAGATAGGTGATCGCTACGTGCTGGATCTCCTGCGGAGTTATCGATCGATACACGTCCAGTTCTCGGTTACACGTGTCCGTATCTCGACGGTAGGTATAACCGCGTTGAAGTTGATCTGCGCGGCGTCCAAGCTCGGTCATCCCACTGACGGTCGCCATTTCAACCTTGTTCTTCACTTTCGTCAACTCTTGCTCAGGGACGGGGCTATCCTGCAATTTCTTGATCTCACCCCAAAGTGCAGCTTCCACTTCAGCCGGCGAGCTGCTCATCTGCACCTTCGCAGACAGGACGAATGCACCAGCCTTCTCATTAGAGTAATTGTACGCTTCGACATCCCTAGCGATCTCTCGACGATAGATCAACTCCTGATAGAGACGGCTGCTGCGCCCTGTATCGAGAATGTGTGCAAGAAGGTCGAGTGCGTATCCATCGCGTGCATACAAAGGTGGCGCCTGTGTAGCAATATACACCGCTTGCAGTTTGATCGCGTCGTGTATCTCCAGGCGGACATTATCCTTGATCGGTGAAAGATTCTGCGGTGGGCGGTTCACTTCGGCTCCGCGAGGAATACTTCCGAAATATTTCTCGATCAATGGACGGGCCAAGCGTTCGTCGAAATTACCAACGAGCGTGAGTGAGCAATTGTTGGGCTTGTAGAACTCGGCGTGAAAGGCCCGCACATCGTCGATCGTTGCTGCATCGAGATGCTCCATCGATCCGATGGTGGTCCAATGATACCCGCCTGTTGGAAACAGATGCGGAACGATCGTCTCCCACACCGTGCCATAGGGACGGTTCTCATAGCGCTGACGCCGCTCTTCCTTCACCACTGCTCGCTGATTCTCGAACGTCTCCTGCGTGACCTCAAGCGCGAGCATTCGGTCACTTTCGAGCCACAGTGCGAGTTCTAATTCGCTGGAGGGCAGCGTCTCGAAATAGTTGGTACGATCAACACTCGTCGTGGCATTCAGCAGCCCCCCACTTCGTTGAATATACTTGAAATGCTCCGCCTTCCCAATATTCCGCGAACCCTGAAACATCATGTGCTCGAAGAGGTGGGCAAACCCCGTACGCGACGGATGCTCATCCTTGGAGCCGACATGATACCAAAGATTCGTAACAACAAGCGGCACTGCCTCCGACTGCGAAAGAATTACGTGGAGCCCATTGTCGAGATCATACTCTACAAACGGAATGGAAGATGCTGCGGTACCGGGTTGACCAGCCGCTATACGTGCATTAAGGACCTTGGAGCTCAATAGTAATTCGAAAGATCATGAATGTCAATAAACACCGTCGAGCGCGCCTTTGCAAGCCACTTGACCGCTTCCTGAGTTTGCTTCCACTGGATTGCAGCCGCTTCAAGCTCTCGGTAATCCTCAGTCAGCGACACGGCATGCGTTGGCACCTTTCGGATCAGCTTCACGATCTGGAATCCGGAACGTCCGTCGGGGTATGCAATGTGGATCGGTTTCGATATCTCCCCCTCCTTCAGGGAATCCACAACGCCCCGTTGCTCGGAAGCAAAATCTTCAATGTGACTCCTACCAAGAGAACCTCCGAATGGTTTGGTTTCCGGATCGTCGGAGTACTCTCGCGCAAGCCCGGCGAAATCCTCACCCTTGGTTGCCCGCTCGCGTATGAGGTTAAGCGAATCTCGGATCGCGGACTCGTCTGCAGAATTGATGGTCGGTTTGATGAGGATTTGCGCGACGTGAATCTCTTCGCCACGTCTTTCGATCAATTTGATGATATGAAAACCTTGATCCGTTTCCACCACATCGGATACCTCACCCGGCTTCAAATTAAACGCTACAGCTTCGAACTCCGCGAGAAACGTACCACGTGAGAAGAAACTTCCAAGATCCCCACCGCTCGCCGCTGTCGAATGCTGAGAATACCGCTTCGCCAGATCCGCAAAATCGGCACCGTGATGAAGCGAATCCACGAGCGACTTAGCGAATGCTCGGGATCGTCCCTTCTGATCCGGAAGCACCTTGACGAGCTTCACGATCGTTGCCAATTCAACGGCTTCTCCGACGGGCGGAAGAGAGTCTTTGTAGATAGCAAAGAATTCCTTTACGTCCTGACGGGAGATCGTCTGGGAGCGCGGTAGCGACTTCTCCTGCTCCTTTTGTGTGATCAAACTCTCACGGGCCTGCTCACGGATCGTAGGAGATGCCTTCAGTTCTGCTACGGATTGACCGGTCGCTTGCTTGACCGCGGCCTCGCTGCCAAAATGGGCCACATACGCGCGAATCCGTTGGTCAAGGACCTCATCTACTTCCGCTTCGGTGACGGTGATAGAGTCATCGTCAGCCTTTGCAAGCCAAAGCTTCTGATCGATCTCACCATCCAATATCTGCTTTCGAAGACGTTGAAGCGTATCGGCAGATGTGGTCATAACCCCGCGCTGCAGGAGGTAGAGTTGAGTTTGCGCGTCGATCGAAGACTTATAGATCGGGTGCTTACCCACGATACCCACGACGGCATCGAGCTTCGCTCCATCTTTTGGAGGTCCGAATTGTGCATTGGCGGACAGCGCACATGCTCCGAGCATGAGGAATGCGGCAGCGATGACTTTGATCTTCATTCGAGCTTCAGTTACGTCCCTGTATATTTAGAGTTCAATCTCTGTTTGTCAATAGCAGCTTCTCCCGCGGCCACTTGCTTGACTCAGAGTCTTGAAGAAGTCAAAAGGGCGACGAGAAACGTCGCCCTTCCTAACAATTTGTCATTCTGGGTTACTTCGCCTCGGAACCCATATCTCCAACTGCGTGATGTCTAGCCCACTCACTTTCGATGAGCGGCTCGTTGATCTCGCGTCCGTACTTCGTGCGAAGCTCATCTACCCACTGAGAACGGAGCTCGCCCGCCCTGTCATCCTGATATTGGCTAGCAACTTCCTGACGAGCTTCCTCAAACGTCTTGCCGTGGATCGGGTCGCGGTGATTAAGCCGCACGATGGAATAGCCGCCCTGGAAGCTGAATGGCTCCTTCACTTCATCTACGATGAAATTAAAGGCACGTTTCGCAAGCTCTGTCTCGTCCTTCATCAAGAGTCCCCAATGCCCCGCCTTCGCTTTGAATCCTGGGCGCTCGGTGTACTTCTTCGCGAGGGTATCAAAGTTCTCTCCGGCCTCGAGGCGCTTATACAGCTGCTTCGAAAGCGAATCGCTCACGACGAAGATCTCGGAAAGATCCACGCGCTCCGGCCATGTAAACTTTGCACGATGCTCCTCAAAGTATTTCTTTTCGTTGAGGCTATCCGGCACAACCTTCGACCATACCCGCTTATTCTCCAGATCGAAAAGGATAATTCCGTTCTTGTAATCCTCCATGATCTTCTCAAACTCAGGATACTTGGTTGCAACATCGCGGGCCTCGATAGAAAGCAAAGCATCTTCGATGTTCTTGGAGACGAGGTCATAGATGGCGTTCCTGGCCAATGGTGACCCCGGCTGACCATTCAGTGAATCGATCAGTGAGCCCACCGTCCAATTAATATCGCCAAGATGGAATACTTGCCTGCTGCGTTCGGTGAGCTTCTTCGACCAGTTCGTATCCGAGCTGGTGCGGGAGGAATCAATATGAGCCATCACGTAACTGATTGCGCTTGAATCAAGCTTCAATCCGCGCTTCACTTTCAAGTCGCCCAAGTACTTTGCCTTATCCTCATCGAAGAAGAAGCGCTTGTAGAATTGCTTGAGCTGATCCTTTGACTCTTCCCACGACTTCGCACGCACACCGTTGAGGCGCTTGATGATATGATAGCCGAAGCTAGTACGAACCAGCCCTGACATCTCGCCATCCTTCATCGAGTAGGCAGCGCGATCGAATGACGGCTCTGCGCGGCGGTCTTCACGATTGATGGTATCGAAATCACCGCCACGGCTTGCGGTGTACTTATCATCTGATGCTTCGCGGGCCACATCCTCGAACCGCTCGCCATTTTTGATCCGGGTCAGGAGGCTGTCCGCGCGCTTGTAGTAGGGGATGGTATCGATGCCGCTGACTTTCGGCATTTGAACGAGAATGTGCTTGACGTGAACACCCCCCGTATGTGGCAGCTTCTCAAAGAGCTGGATCACATGGTAGCCGTAACGGGTTTTCACCGGTACCTTTGTGTACTCACCCGGCTGCAGTGCGAAAATCGCTTCTTCGAAAGGGCGAACGGTCATGCCACCCGTGAAGAACCCCAGATCCCCGCCGATCTTGCCAGTCGCGCGGTCGTCTGAACCCTCCCAGTTCTCCATTCTGGAAGTGTCCAGAATGTGATCCTTGACTTTTTGAACAAATGTCTCGTCGTGGTCGGAGAGCTGCGCTCGGCTGGCAGGCGCCATGCAGATATAGGACATTGGAAAACCTGCATCCAACATCTGAATCGCACGCAGTGCTTTGCCATAAGCCTTTAGCGTGTCAGCAGGGCTATTCCAATTGTGGACGGCAGCAAGGAAATGGGATGCGTGAACTTCTGTCTGCCGGCGGTCATACATCTTCCGCATCATCGGATCAGTTACTTCCTTATCCAAAATATACGGACCAGCAAGCATCGCACGGTATCCCTCGATCTCTTTAACGATCTTCGGGTCCTGATCCAGCCCCTCTTCCTTTGCTTCCTGAAGCTTCAGCCGATAATCGGCATACACTCCCAAAAACTCCTTGAGCGAATCCATCGTCGAGGAGTAAGCACCCTTGCCATTCATGCGAACGAAAGCTGCCTCAAACTCCGGAAGCGCGACGACCCCACCCTTCCACTTGATCAGCCACGGGGCCTTATCCGAAGAGATCGAGCTTGCCGCAGCATGCTTGGCGGACTTGTCCTTGGATTGTGCGAATGCGGAAGAAGCCGCAAACAAAAAGAATACGCTCAGGGCCAATACCAAACTGACCCTGGACTTGCTCATCAAGTGCGTGATACTCATGTGTATCTGTACTGAATTCGTATAACGAGTGAATAAATGCCTGAAACGAGATATGGGAAAGCGCTAGCCCCCTACCCAAAGGGGCAGGTGCACTCCCCCCGACAAGAAACAGCGTGTGGTCAACGTGCCTTGCCGAGAATTTGTTCGCCCGGATTTGAGGTGCTTTTCAGCGTTTTCTCGCTATCGCCCTCTTGACCGCAGCCTTGACATCCTTGCTTGTCAAGCCAAAGAACTCCATCAATTCATCCGGCTTGCCGCTGCCGCCGAAAGTGTCCTTCACGCCAATGAATTCGACGGGCGCTGGATGCTCCTGCGCTAGGACTTCCGCAACTGCACCTCCTAGCCCAGCCGTGATCTGGTGCTCTTCGGCGGTGACGATCGCGCCGCACTCAGAAGCCGCCTTCACGATGGCGGCACGGTCGAGCGGCTTGATCGTCGCCATGTTGAGCACACGGACATTGATACCCTCGGCCTCCAATTCATAGGCAGCAACGAGCGCCTCCCAAACCATCGGGCCACAGGCAATAACAGCGGCATCGTTGCCATCCTTGAAAGTCTGCGCCTTGCCGATCTCGAACGGTGTGTCCTCATGGGTGAAGCTCGGCACATCGGAGCGGCCAAACCGAATGTAGCAGGGGCCGTAATATTCGCCAACAGCGATCGTCGCCTTCTTCGCTTCGTTGAAATCGCATGGAACAACGAGCGTCATGTTCGGCATCACCCGAATAATGGCGATCTCTTCGAGGGCCTGGTGCGTCGCGCCATCCTCACCAACAGAGATTCCCGCGTGTCCGCCACCGATCTTCACATTGGCATCATTATAGGCCATGGAGATGCGGATCATATCCGTGTTGCGGCAGGATGCGAATGCGCCGTAGGTCGCGAAGAACGGTATGTGACCACTGAGTGCCAGACCAGTTGCTACCAGTGTAGCGGTCGCCTCGGTGATACCCATAGAGAAAAACCGGTCCGGAAACTTCTCCTTGAAGTAGGAGGTCATCACCGAGCCCGTGATGTCGCCGCCAAGAGCAACGACATTATCGTATCGCTCGCCGAGTACGACTAACCCTTCGCCAAATCCGAAACGCGTTGCCTTTTTGCCGTGCATTTCATAGCGAGGCATTTGGCCATTGGTTGATGCGGTATTCACCATCGAACTTTCTTTGACTGCTGTAACTGACATTTTGCCTTGAGTATCTACTTCGTTCGCCTTACGAAAGGCATCAAACCAATTCCGTGAGCGCCACTTCCGCCTGCTCCGGTGTCGGGGGTTTGCCGTGCCAGCGGTAATCATCTTCCATGAAGCTGACCCCGCGGCCCATATAGGTCTCGGCAACAATGCACGTCGGACGGCCCTTCACTTCACGAGCTTCGGCGAATGCGTGGCGCAACTCCGCAATGCTATTTCCATTGCACTCGATCACATGGAAGTTGAAGGCTTTGAACTTGTCTCCGACAGGGTTGAGCTTCATCACGTCCTCGGTGCGGCCATCGATCTGGCAATTGTTACGATCGACGATCATGCAGAGATTGTCCAGCTCCCAGTGCGCGGCGATCATCGCTGCCTCCCAGATCTCGCCTTCCGATATTTCACCATCGCCAGTCAGTGAAAAGACTCGGCGGTCGTTCTTATCCACCAGCTTGTCTGCGAGTGCCATACCCACTGCAATCCCCAGGCCCTGGCCGAGAGAGCCTGTAGAAGATTCGATTCCCGGCAAGCCCATGTCGCGCCCGGGATGGCCCTGCAACCGCGAGTTGAACTTACGGAGTGTGAGTAACTCCGACTTCGGGAAGAAGCCAGCGTTCGCGAGAGTAGCATACAGGACCGGGCACATGTGCCCAGCCGAGAGCACAAACCGGTCGCGTCCCTCCCACCACGGGTTATTCACGTCATAGCGCATGAAGCCGCCGAAATAGAGTGTCGCGAATATGTCCGCAGAACCCAGTGGACCGCCGGAGTGACCGCTCTTCGCCTCTACCAGCTCTCGGATGATGTCCCGGCGTATCGACTGCGCGATCTCGAGCAGTGCAGCGTCGGAATGATCGGCTGAATTGGAGAAGGGTTTGAAATCGGCATAGCCATACTTGGCCATGAGTTCTGGACTCGGAGTCGGGCGGGAAGAGCCGTGAAATCCGGTCGCCAGAGGATAGGTTTTGTGGGTAAGTCGTGCCATTGAGCGCAAAAGGAATTGCGGAAGGGAATGGTTTCGTAAATACGGTCCACGGCTTCTTAATACGCAACAGGGAACTCCAAACCAATCCCTTTCGTACTGCTGGATTTCCGTGCAGTTCCCACCGCCGACCTCCCGAATTCTTAGCGATGACAGCCGCCTGCGCGCTGCGGAGAGGTACGCCCGAATCCTGATCTTGCGCGGAGTCAACTTCGGTCCGTCCGCAAAGCTGCCACCCTATCTCCCATTCCGATCACGCGAGGATTGGGAAGAATATGAGACCTACGTCGACCTGCTGATCGCTTGCGGCTTTACCGTACTCCGAATCCCATTTATCTGGTTTGCCTTCGAGCCAACCTGTAACCCCGAGAAGCCGGAATACAACGAGCAATACCTTGAGGACTTCTTCTACTTTATCCGCCGCTTCGCGGAAAAGGGATTTCTCATCATCATCGATCTTCATCAGGATCTCGTCGGTCGTGCCTTCGGTGGAAATGGGATGCCGGACTGGGTGCTTTCAGAGGGCGCGCGACAATTCTCCGTCTTAAACAACACTGCGCTCTGGGGACTGAACTATGTCCTTAACCGACATCTGCGAAAGACCTTCACGGAATTTTGGTCCAATGACCTCACAAACAGCACCCTCAACCCACCTCTCACCCACTTCCGTGTACTAGATCGCTACCTTGAAATGGTCGATCGCATTGCGGAAGAAGCCGCGAAAATCGATCGCGTATTTGGTATTGAGATCTTCAATGAGCCACATCCTGCAAGGGTAAACGATAAGCACTTCGAAGAGCAGATTCTCCCGGCATTCTACGACAAAGCAATCGCACGCATACGGAAACACTCCAGCGACCTCTTTGCTCTTCTGGCACCGCAAAGTGATTGGAACGTCAATATGCGGACGGACAAGGCATACACGTCCCATTTACGAAATCTGGGATCAGACAAGCGAGTCGCCTTCGCGTATCATTATTACGACACGGTAATGACCGGCCTTTACGGGATGCTCTTTAACGATTCAAAACGTGAGGAGTATCATGATGCTCAGCGCGTAGGAATTCTCCGAGGGCGCGAGAAAGGAATGGTACCGTTTCTAACCGAATTCGGCTCACGCCAGAACTGGTTGACTTCGATCGTCCGCAGGCACATGAATTGGCAATATGAGGGGGTCGAGGCCGCTTCGGTTCATGCGACGTATTGGAATGTCAATCTCTATAATACCCCAGAGTCGTTCGATGGATTTATGAAGGAGGACTTCTCGCTACTCGGACCGGGGGATGATTCCCGATCACCTCAGCCGAGAAATCTCGATGTTGCGACACGGCCCTATGTCCAAATGGCAAGCGCGGAGCCCGTGCATCAGCACTTCAACCTTAACACCAAAGAATACGAGCTTGTCCTAAGAGGCAAACCAACAGGCGCACTTCCAACGATCATTTATGTCCCAGCTCTGGCGCTGCACCCGCTGCAGCCCGTTCATTATTCAAACGGCTTTGACATCGAGTATAACGGCACAGTCGTTTCTGAGTTTGCGGAGAATCAACTGAGCATTATATTAAGCCCCGATCTCGAATTACACGAGATCGTGATTCGTCCGCGATAGCAGCTGATGTTAGTTGGCTGCTACTTTTCTTGCCACCACTTCGTAGCATTCGACTCATTTAAAGTCACAACCGAACGGACGTAGATGAAATCCGTGAAAGGGCTCGCGGTGGCGATCTCTACCTTCGCGGGAATGGTCATACGAAGCGTCCGCCGGACAACTCGGCCAGAGAATAGATCCAAAAACGTTGTGTCCACTCCCGAAATCGGGCCATTCGTCTTCGTTGTAACACTCGTCACGCTGTTCGTCTGGTATCCATCAAATACACCTGAATCCACCGCCACGATGAGCGCAAAATACGTACCCAATGTGTCGATCAATCTGTCGAAACGGTACGTGCGAGATACATCGTAGACGTATTGGCCACTGGTAACGCCGATATTGATCGTATCGAGTACCTGAACGGTGTCCTGACGATGGTCGCTCCAGGTGTCACCATACGTGACTGCGCTTGGGGGCAAGGGTGTCAACAGACGCGGGGGCTGAAAGAAATAGGAGTTGGTTTGGGCCTCGGCATTCAACAGCTTAAGACTGTCGATGACATTCTTATCGTACTCGTACCCTTGCATGTCGTATGTCAATCGCGTGATCTTATTAACGGCGCGATGCTCGTTCAGGGACAACGTATCACCGTTCAACTCATGACCAGCAATTTGGAATTTGGTGAAATACTGGTCGAACACCCACAGTCCTGCCTTGTAGTCGATAGAGACGTTGTGGAAGGCGAGTTGTGCGATGCTTGTCAAATCGCCAGAGAGTTCATCCCGATCGGTGCGGACATGCTGCTCGATCTGCGTGCGAACGTCATATAGAAGCGTCCCCGCTTGAGGCTTGTAGCGGAGCGTCATCATGTCGGTCTTTACTTCCGGGGGTCGTTTCGGCGCAATATGGCGCTGTGCTTCTACCGAGAGGGCAGAGCACAGGAGTAAACTGACAATCAGCAGGCGTAAACCTAACATCGCGGCCGATGAACCCCACCTCAATACACGCGGTGACGATTGACTCCGCTCCACATTACTGAACAATCGTGACGCGCCCGCTCGCGAGCACTTCGGCTCCGTTCAATAATTGAATCAAATACGATCCTGCTCGAACGGAAGAAGGTGCATTCACGCGGTAGATTCCACCTCCCTCATCGCCAATCGGCAACATTGCGGTCATGCCATCAGACTCATTGACAAGCTTGCACATCTGTGGATGCTGTGAAGGCGCGTCAAAATGCAGTTGGAATCCTCCCGCCACGGTCGCAGGGTTTGGGAAGACTTGAAGATGGGCAGTCGAAGCAATTGCTGTTTCTTCTACACCACTCGACGCCTGCAAATCTGAAATGTCGATCGCATACAACGAGCGTCCGTGGGTGGCTGCGATGAGCATGTTCTTGTATATCTTGAGTGTGCTCACAATGATGTGCGGCATCCCGGTCCCGAGCTGTGACCACGAACCTCCCCCATTCGTCGTGACAAAGACGCCGACGTCCGACGCGACGATTAACACCCTATTTTTCAGAATTGGATTGCCATGCTCCGGAAAGGTATCGACAACAATAGCGCTTACCGGTGCTGTGCTCGGCAAATTGCTGGAAATGTTCACCCATGAATTTCCACCGTCCGTAGTGCGCACCACATGTGCAACCTTTCCCGCGCTTGACGCGGTCGCGAATGCAGTCAGTGAATCGCTTCGGTCTGGAAGAATGCAAGAGATATAGGAGTTGGGAAGCCCGTTGTTGATTTGAATCCATTTTGGCGCTGCGGTGTCCTGTCTCAAAGGATCCACGAGAGTTCGCCAAATAGAGCCACCCGAAGTATAATTATACCCGCCTGCCCAGAGCATGGGATTCCCAATTGCATCGCGCACGCCAACTGCAAGTGCTTCGATATCGCCATAGTACCATGTGGACGAGTTGGTGAGCATCCCTTCGATCGGCGGTGACCAACGGTACCATTTTGTATTCTCCAGGTCATTCCAGTCGATCTTTGCACGATAGACGTGGCAGCGAGCAGTGTACAGCGAGTTGGGATCCTTCTCGTCAAGCACAACTGGTGGGATGAAAGAGCAAGATTCTGTCGTATCGGTCAACGCCTGATTTCCCTTTAGTAACTTAAACGAAAGATTGTGCCAGCGTGGGCGCGTATCATGGGTTGTGTCGCGCTGTCCCGATGGCGAGGAAGGCACAAGTGAATCGAGGCTATTGCGAGCAAAGATCACTCCCAACTGCACTGAGGTAACCAGCTTATTCGAATCAGTAGGATGTGCAGCTGCTTCGCCACCGTCACCAGCATTGATCCAGGAAAAATCGCTTGCCGCTGTAAGACCGTGTGCGACAGTGCCATTATCCTGTGTACCACCGAACATGCGGAGATCGCTCGCGCTGATGGTCTGCGGAGTGTTCTTCATAGCACTCTCCCAAGGCACAACGGAATAGAACATCGTGATCGGGAGCCCGGTCATCTGTTTCCACGAAGAGCCAAAATCGGTCGTGTGGAACAGCCCGCCGTCTGAAACATTGATCATATCCGCCCCAGAAGCTGCCGACGTGAAGGCAAGGCCGTGTTGATCGGAATGCTGGTCCCGGCTGCCTTTCGCATAATACTCACTGTAGGAATTCGTGATGTTCTTAAACGTACGGCCGTAATCCGTAGAGCGGAGAACGTCAATCCCTCCGATGTACACTTCTTCCGGCCTGTGAGGATTGCCAACGAGGAAGAGGTCGTAGCCACCTTGTGCGTTCATTATGTTCGCGCTGTCTTTCCCCTGCACACCACCCAAAGGGATTCGAGCAGTTGAATCTAGCACCTCCGTCCATGTAACGCCTTCATCCAATGATCGATAGAGCCCGAGGAAGTTGTCATCGGTCAGGTAATGCGTAACTCGGTTAGAGTCTGTACGATTGAAGAGGGCGAAAAGGTACGTTTGGCTTTTCTTATCCGCTCCTCCTCCTGTCCACAGCACAGCACCGCGGCTCAAGACTTTATACTTAACCCCGTTCGGCAAATTCGAAGAAGTGAGCGTATCAATTCTCGCCCATGTGTTACCCGTGTCCGTGGATCGCCACATTCCTGTGTTTGGACCGAACGAGCTGCTTTTAAATCCAGCAGCGAGCGCCGTGCTGTGATCCCACCCAAAGGCAACAAGCTCACCAGAATTGACCGGGTTCATCGCAATGTCGACAAAGCCAATGCTGTTAGCGTTCTTCGACTTGGAAGTCTTGACGAAGAGTGAGCGTATCCACGTCGCACCACCGTCGATCGAGCGAAAGACCCCGCGATTTGAATCGGAAAAATAAGGTGCTGTCGCGCCAGCGTTCGGCCCCGGCACCGCCACGAAGATGTCATTGTGATCTTGAGGATCTATTAGGATCTTTGCAATATACTGTGACTTCGCAAAACCGAGATATGCCCATGACGCACCACCATCAACAGACTTCCACAATCCATTGCCGGGATAAGTATCACCGCTTTGATTTGGCTCACCTTGTCCGAGATAGATCGTCTCTGGCTGAACCGGGTCAATAGCCAGACATCCGGTTGGTAGCATTCCAAAAGTATCTGTCACACATTTCCAGGCGGCTCCATGGTCTGTTGTCTTCCATACTCCACCGGCAGCGGCACCAACATAGAAGGTGTTCGAGTCTGTCGGATGCGTAGCGATACAGGAAACGCGACCATCAATCGCATATGGCCCGATGCACTGCCAGGACGATGCGGTCTGGATCGAATTCTTCCCACCGCGGGGAATCAAAATCGGAAGGCGCGCAGCTTCTGCAAGGGCTTGTGGGTACGCGTTTGGATCGATGGACTCATTCGGCCATGCTCGGCGACGCATGAACCAATCGCTGATCTCTTGTCCATCGTGCCCCGGAGGAGGCATGTTGATCTTTGCGTCTGGGTGCCCCTTCTTCGCTGACCTCACCGCGATCCTCTTTGTGCGATGCTTCTTCTTGGATGAAAGCGTCTTTGAGGTCGCTCTTCCTTTGGTAGTCTTAGCCGCAACATGTTTCTGTTTGGGCGCATCTTCACCACGCCCAGCGATCGGCAGCGTGCAAAGGAACGCGGTAATACACGAGATGAACAAGGCATTCCTCAGGAATCGGGTATGGTCTTGGGGCATAGATTGCATGATAATCGTAAAAACACTAACTGGAGTGAGCAATAGAAAGTTTGGTGAGTGTGGACTCATCCGATGGCCTGTTGCTTTCGATTCGGAGCGAACATCCCATCCGCAGTACTACCGGTCCCGGCTGTACCTTGTTGATTGGCCGATGAGCAGTAACTTTGAACCTCCCCCACCGTTCACCCGTTTGTCTGAAAACTACATACAGCCTCATGACAGCCTTTCGACCCCTCTCGCTTCTTGCATTTCTGCTGGCACTTCCGCCTGTGGTGCACTCGCAGACCCGCTTCGAGAAACTGCCATACTACATTAATACCCCCGACCAGAGCGAGCTCCTTCCCGCCATTTCATCCGATGGCAAGACCCTCTACTTTACACGCACACGCATTGGGCTGGATAGTGGGATGGTCTTCGATATTTGGAAGACAGAGATCACTGGTGACACAATATTCGGTGCTGCAGATTTTGTCGGCGGAGAATTGGCGAGCACGAATGGTATTGCTGTTACTTCCGTGGCGCCGGATAACAACACGCTCTATCTTGTCGGAAAGATGAAAAGTGATTCTCCGCCAGAAGAGCGACTCTACATTACACATCGAACGAAAACGGGTTGGTCGATGCCAGAAGCGTTACATATCAAGAATCTTAATGTACGCGGCATCTATACAGATTACAGCTTCGGTCCCGACCAGAAGACACTGCTGATGGCGCTCGACCGCGACTCTACGCTGGGAAATCGGGATCTCTATGTCAGTTTCTACGAAGAGGCTACGCGAGGATGGAGCGAACCTCGCTGGCTTGGTCCCGCAGTAAACAGCCGATATGCGGAGATGACGCCGTTTCTCGCATCCGATAACAAGACACTCTATTTCTCCAGCGACCGACCCGGTGGTATCGGCGAAGTTGATGTATATCGTACAACACGCATCGATGACTCGTGGCAACATTGGACGGCGCCGGTGAATGCCGGTGAGAGTGTGAACCGCGCGGGACGCACAAGTTACTACACGGAAGATGCTCGCGGAAAATATGCGTACGTTACGTGGAAGGCGGATGCGAACGCACAGAGCGACATCTATCGCGTGCGTGTGGCGCAAGTGCGCGCGGTAGCGCTCGTGCATGGAGTTGTAACGGACGCGAAGTCGAAGCCGATCTCCGCACGCATCCGATACGAGAGGCTATCGGACGGTAAGTCGCTTGGAAGCGCGCGTTCCGATCCGACGACGGGCGCGTATCAGATAAATCTTCCGGCGGGCGAAGAGTACGCCATTCACGCAGAGAAGGATGGCTTTTTCCCGACAAGCGAGCATCTCGATCTCAAAGAGTTAAAAGCATTCGAATCTATCGAGAAGAACCTGACGCTCTCGAAGATCGAGACCGGCGCGGCGGTCGTGCTACGTAATGTCTTTTTCGAGACCGACAAAGCGGTGCTGTTGCCCGCGTCATTCCCGGAGCTTGACCGTGTCGCAAGCCTGCTCAAAGACCAGCCGAACTACACGCTCTCCATCGCCGGACACACCGACTCTACCGGCAGCGAGCCACACAACATCGAGCTTGGCAAGGCCCGCGCCACCGCCGTCCGCACCTACATCATCTCGCGCGGCGTATCCCCCGACCGCCTCACCGCCAACTCCTTCGGCTCCTCCAAACCCGTCGCCACGAATGCGACCGAGGAGGGACGCGCGGAGAATCGAAGGGTGGAGTTTGTGGTGGAGGGGAAGAGCGGTAAATAATAACCCAGCATTTCCCGCCTCTACGAGGCGGGGAAGACCCGTTACACGCGTGGCTGGAGTACGTAACCGGATCTTAATTCACCCGCCGATAAATCAACAAATAGCCCACCGAATCCACGCGCTGATACTCTACTCCGGCATCATGTGCGGCGCGGACGAGAGGATCGACGATGAGGAGCCAGTCGGCGAGATACTCGATATGTTCGCGGGCGATGTACTCGCCGATGCGTCCCGATTTGCGGGCGCGGAGTGCATCGGGATTCACCTTGCCATCGAGATTGACGATATTGCTCGCGATAAACCCTGCCGTCCCAGACTGCCCCATGCCGATACGTCCTGCGTGCTTGTTCGCCCACTGCCCCATCGCATAAAAATCGGATGTGCCCTCGCCAGTGAAATCATTGAGGTATCGTTGGGCACCGAAGACGGTGCCAGCCAATAACCAGAAGTAGATTCCGACGCGGCATATCCGCCCAGAGCATACGAGGAGACTTGGTAATGCCATGCAGAAGCCAATCAGAGCAAGTATTCTAACCGGATGCAAATATCTTGCAAGGAAGTGCGGGGCGCTGAAGAAGAAGTTGTAATAGAGAAGGAGAGCGAGGGAAAAGAGGACAACAGGTGTGAGGGATTGGGCGGCGCGGAGGCCGGTGGCCGCCACGCGGAATCTGGTTGCGAAATAACCCCAGATGATTGCAATGCCTGCAAGCGCAGCGACCGTCACCCACGTATCCCACGAGTAAAAGCGATGATAGAAGAAGACCGTAAGCATATCAAACAGAGCGGCGGCGGATTGGAGGAGATTCTCCACGATCGGTTTGCCAAGGCCTTCGGATTGTCCGCTGATGGGCATGAGGCTACCGAAGTTGTGGTAGTTGTATAACCACCAGGGCGCACTAACAGCGAGAGCGATGAGGCCGAATGTGAGAACAGGTTGGATTGCTCTGGTCCTGCCTCGCCACAACTCCCACGCGGCGAAGGACGCGACGAATAAGACGGCATCAATTCTTGCGAGCACAGTTAATCCGAGCAGCACACCAAAAGCAATCGCGCGAAGTGTTGACCAGCCACTGTTTAGTATCGAATGATAGACGCTCAGACAAATGAGAATGCACAGCGCATACAATCCTGTCTCCAATCCATTGACATTATGCACTAATAGCGGCGCGGCGATTGCCCAAACAAATGCTCCAACAATAGGAGCAGTGACGTGTAGAGCCTGTCCTGAGCTTGTCGAAGGATCGGTGCTTCCAGCCCGACTCCCCACTCGGTTAGGATTGGCAACGCGAATCTGTGCGAGCAACCTTGCTAGAACCAGTATGCAGAGAAGTTGAATAACTCCCGCCAACACCAGCGTCAATCGCACCCCCACCCACCGATCATCCGAGAACCAAAAGCACGGGGCATCCAGCAAACAGATCAGCGGTTGAACGCCATTGGTGGGATGGATACCATCAATAGAGAAGCCATGACCGAGCGCGAGTTGCCGCGCACAGCTAAGTGCATAGAACGCATCTTCGATATAGGGGCGAGTTGCGATTTCCCAATCAGTGCGGAAGACGAGTGCCACACGCGATGCAAAGCCAATCAGCGCGAGCGACCAGACAATGAGTCGCTCTTGTTTGGAAAGAAGCCTCAGCATGAAATC
The DNA here is from genome assembly GCA_903900335.1 of uncultured Ignavibacteriota bacterium. Taxonomy (GTDB): domain Bacteria; phylum Bacteroidota; class Ignavibacteria; order Palsa-1295; family Palsa-1295; genus PALSA-1295. The sequence continues at coordinate 33,232 of CAIUMP010000022.1, forward strand.
CGCTAGATCTTGCCATCGAGCATCTTCGCGAGCGCGGCGCGGGCGCGATGCAGATGCACTTTCACGGTTCCCATCGGCAATCCGAGAACGCGAGCAATTTCTTCATACTCCATGTCATCGTTGTGACGCAGACGGATAATCTTTTTGTAGTTCTCAGGGAGTTCCTCGATCGCAGCCTCGATGAGCGCGGTGCGCTCACTCGCGAGCATGACATCATCCGGCACCCATGAGTCATCACTGATCTCATACTCACGGCCTTCTTCTTCCTGGCGGTGCGAACTCATCGGTGGGGGCGCGCTGATGGAGAACGCATTCAACTTGCGGCGACGGAGATAGTCGATCGCATGGTTTGTCGCGATGCGATACAACCATGTAGAGAACGCGTATTCTTCTGAGTAGGATGTGAGATGCAGCATCGCCTTCGTCAGCGCCTCCTGCACCAGATCTTCCAACTCATCGGAAGAAGCGCTGCGCACCATCGGACGAATGAGGCGCTCGACGCCATGTCGATGGCGCTTCACCAGATCATTAAAGGCGAGTTGATCCCCTTCTCTCGCGCGGCGGACAAGCTGTTTGTCCTCCATCTGCTTTTGCTTGGAGGCCGCGGCCTTCGCTTCGGCTGCGCGCGCCTCCCTCCTATCGGCCTCCGACTCCGGAGCGACTTCTATCGCAGTTGGTGCTGTTCGCTCCTTCTTCGTCGCCACAGAGTTAGATCACCTCAATGTTTGACAACCCACCATAAATATCATACCACGGTTTCGCGGCCTTGTGAAGCACTTCGTTCAACGCTTCGATATTCTTCACACCGCGATCCAAAAGCCATGCCTCCAACGCGCCGCGTCCTTCCTTGCCATAGATGGCCACGCCATCCTGCCATGTAGCGCGTCCGCAGAGTACGCCTGAGAAATTCGCACCGGATTCGCCAGCAAGCTGGATCGTCTCGCGGAAGACATCGTCCGTCACGCCAGCGCTGAGATAGATGAACGGCTTCGTCGCCGCGTCCGACGCAGCGCGGAATAGCGCCTTCGCTTCATCGCGAGTGTATGCTGCTTCCCCACCACCGAAGCTGGATGTGCCCGAAACGTACTTCATGTTCACTGGCACTTCGACCTTCAGCACATCTACGCCATAGCGCTCCTTGCTGAATTCCTTCATGTATGCCTCAACATACTTCGGCTTCACCTTCGCGAACTCTAAGCCCTTCTCATCCATCGCATCATCGTAAGCGAGTGGCTCAAGGAAGAATGGCTTGTCGATCGCCTCGCACTCCGCGCCGATGCGCTCTAAGAATGCGTGCTTGACCGTATTAATCTCTGCGGAATCGAAGGGATTGTAGTAGAGCAAGATTTTGATGGCATCCGCACCAGCTTCTGCGAGGCGATAGACGCTCCATTCGGGCAGGAGATCAGGCAAGCGGCCTTTGACGGTGGCATCGTAGCCAGTCTTCTCGTAGGCCAGCAAGACGCCAGTGCCCTTGGCGCGAGCTTCGATTGCGGGGAGGCCATACTCGGGATCCATGAGGATGGCTGTGGCGTGCGGCGTGAGAATTTGGGTGACAGCGACCTTGAAATCAGTCAGATCGGCGTTCGAAGCATCGCGGCCCATGGCCTTGCCGATGCTCTTTTTTAGCGATCCGCGCTGGTCCATCGCCGCAGCGGCGATGACGCCATGCTCGTTCGCACACGCCTGAATTCCCTGAAATTTCCCCTTGGTGATCTTAATTTTTGACATTCGTTCTTAACTTCAAACCAGAGCTGATCCGGCAAGACTCCTCCCGACGTCACGGGAGCATTCCCCTACCCAAGACTCGCGTGGCGGGAGAACACACAAATCGTCAAGTCCGCTTCACACTTCCACGATTTGATTAGAATTACACATTTTTATCATTTCCCTGATAGTTGAAGCCGGGTCACTGGTACCAAAAACTCCCGAACCCGATACGACCACGTCCACCCCAGCGTCAAAGACGCTGCGAATGTTCTCAAGCTTGATCCCTCCGTCAGCTTCGACAAGGCAGTCTAATCCAGCGCGCTCGATCTGGCCGCGGAGGATCTCGGCACGGCGATACAGGGACGGGATGAAGGATTGGCCGCCAAACCCTGGGTTGACACTCATTAGCAGCACTACATCGACGTATTCCAAAACCTCTTCGATGGCGACTAGTGGGGTTGCCGGGTTAAGAACAACGCCGGCCTTCACACCAAGCGATTTGATATGCTGAATCGTACGGTTCAAATGAGGACACGCCTCCACGTGAACAGTTATGACGTCTGCTCCAGCATTAACAAACTGCGGGATGTACCCATCCGGGTTCTCGATCATGAGGTGGCAGTCGATCGTCAGCTTCGTGATCGGACGAATGGCCTCTACAATGAGTGGACCGATGGTGATATTCGGGACAAAGTGGCCATCCATCACGTCAACGTGCAGCCACCGGGCTCCACCTTTCTCCACGGCCTCAATGCTCCGCTTCAAATTGCTAAAATCAGCAGAAAGAAGTGACGGCGCAATTACTACTTCGGATCGCGAGCGTCTGCCCACAGAACTCCTTGGTCTCCCTTCGTCACTTGATCTTGATTCCACGCAAGCCCTTTCTGATTATCTAACTGTCTGTTTCTGCCGACCCTTCAGTGCTGTGTTGCCTGCGCCGGGTCAGTAATTGGCGCAGCGAGCCCTGTTGATTGACCACCGGCCTGCGCAGCCTCAAACTTGGCCTTCTGCGCCTGCATTTCCTTATAGAGCTTCTTATTTTTGACAGAATCCACAAAATGAAGCGCCTCGTCTTCCATCAACACAGCTTCGTTCGTGCGCCCGGTCTTGAAAAGGACCTCGGCGCGAGTGTCAGTATAGCCTGCACGCTCGACGGGGTCGGTGGCGAGGCTCATTGCGCGATTGGCGTAGTCTTCTGCACGATCCAACGCCACTCCCTTTTCCGCAGCAGCCCACGCAAAATAGTTGAAGGTTTCTGCGTCGCGCGGATTGCTCAAGGTCCAGCGTTCGATCGTTCGAATAGCATCATCCACGCGACCCAGTTCGAAGAAGTGCTTCAGGAGCATCATCACGGCCTGCGAACCCGCCCCGTTCTTTGGGTATTCACCTGTCGCCCGCTCAAGCAGCAGCCATTGTTCCTCACCCTCGGTCAGGAAGGCCTGGCCATATGTCGCTTCGGCACGGCAATTTTTCTTATTATCGGGATCAAGCTGGATCGCGTGCGTGAAGGCGTCAAGCGCTTTCTTGTTATTCGCATTCTTCGCATAGTAGTCGGCTGCAACCAGCCACTTCGAGGGGTCTTTGCAAGGCTTTGCGGTATTACTCACCTCTTCGATCACTGAGGCAGTCCCGCCTGCTGCGGCGTTCTTCATTGACCGAAGAAATTTCGGCGCATCTTCATAACCTACTACCCTGTCTATCTCTTTTCCGGTAGATGTAAAAAAGACGATCGTTGGGTACCCTGTGATCTTGTACTGCCTTGCCAGATCCTTTCCTTCTCCATTCTCCGCATCGAGCTTGATGGAGACGAACTTCGCATCTGCCGTCTTGCCGACTGCCTCATCAGAGTAGGTCTGCTTGTCAAGGACTTTGCACCAACCGCACCAGCCGGTGTAAAAGTCGATCATTACATCTTTGTGCTCTTTGGCGGCGAGCTTCTTTGCTTCAGCGAATGAAAGTTGCTTGAAGTGAACCTCCGCTAATGCAGAGGATGCACAGAAGGCGACCGCACTCGCAAATAGAACCGACCAAAATATCAGCTTTCTCTTCATGACCGTACTTTCGATTTAACTCTTCACTAACTATGACTATCACCGGTGGTATTGAACGGAGGAGTGATTCCCACCATTCGTGATTGAGTCAAAATAATCCCCTGGGCGGTGGTTGCGTTCCGGGATTGTGTTCCTTTCGTCAGATCAATGGGCAATAGATTGAATCCGTTGGCTTGGTCGCACTGCTAGAATGCCTCTCTGCAGTCGTCGAAGAAGAAGTGCCCGTTGAGGAGCGAGCGAGCAAAATGTGTAATTGAAGTGCGGATTAGCTTTTTTAAAAGCCAAAGCGCCGGGTTTGCCCTCCCGGCGCTCGATGTGAGAAGCTTTTCGGCTTCAGGTGAGTCTCTAGTTTAGTTTGCCAATCCGGTATTATATAAAGATTGTGCCAGCAACAAATCTTTCGTTTTCTAAACGTATTCGCCATGTGGACAACTTAAGATTGTCCCATTATAGGAATTGTGAATATCTTGGTCTCAGAATCGGACAGAAATACTAGTGGATTATAGCTATCTTTCGTACGATATTTCCTAATGACAGCGCATAGATTCCGCTTGGCAGGTCTTCTACTTCCAGGGATCCGATGCCGCTCGTAATTAGGCCCTGTTTGACTTCCGCTCCGACAGCGTTGAAGAGCTTTAGCACCTCTACCGCATTTGTGAAAGTCTCACTATGAGCTATGACCTCTACGACGAGCCGCCGATCAACAGGATTCGGAGTCATCGTGACACTTGGTATCGTAGGTGTACTAAGCCTGACAGCGTCTTGCAACGTGTGCGAGTAGTAGCCTGCGGAGATTTCGTCGGCGATCCGCACCATCTGGAGTGTGTCCGCAGGATTTAGGGCAGGCCCCACTCCATTCGCGCCATAGATGGCCACATCGAATTGTAGGGTATCACCAGGAGCAACCGGTTGACTGCTTCCTGCGACAATGAGTGCTCGTGCGTCCCCACGCCGAAGGGTCGAGTGCGCGATGCCCCCACCGGAAAGTAAGGCGTAGCGATCGGAGTCACTCGCCGGGTCATCCTCAATATCCCAATACCGGATGGACCGCAGAGACAAGGCCGGCCTGCTCGTAGCCGTATTCCCCGTAAGAACCATCACTCCAAGCAGCGGATCAGTGCTACTTGAATCGGTGTAGAACACAATCGACCGTGTACCTTCGCTAGTAACGGTTCTAACTTGATCGTCATTCTCGAATTGCACATCTCCATCGATACAGAAGCCCACTACTGGCTCGAAGATTGTATCTTTGCCACGATACAATAGTTGGTTATGTAGCAGAATTACATCTTTTAGTAATCCCTTCTTCCAAAAACAGAGTTGAGTACGAACCTCGAATCCAAATGGTCGAGGGTTGGGATCCGAATAGACGGACGTGTCGGAATCCTTATAGACGATAAACATATCCTCATCGGAGAGTACTGCCTTCGGGCCAGCAGCGGCGCGCTGCAGTGGATCATCCACGTACGTCGAGATCCCGTTTACCATGCGCAACGGCCAGGATGGCCCAACGACATCTGTCGAACGGTAGACCCTATACTTATCCCGTCCGGCTTGGGAAGAGTCGATCGCTGTCCCACCGTAGATGAGACTACCCGGGACGAACTCGGAGCCAAAGAATATGCTTGGTGTGTATGTGCCTTCGACATGCGGCGCGTCAACTCCGCCAAACTTCCGAACTCCTCCGACCCACAGGCCGGCCCCATAGATCATCGTGTCCTGCACACCGTTTTGATTCAACCAAAAACCGCCCCAACCGTCCGGCACAGGGTGCACGGAGTCCGATTGATTGAAAAGGACACCATTGTTATTGACCTGCGCTTCCCATGCACCAACGCTATTCGATCGTCGCATATTGAGCGCCTGCCCCCTCAAGGCAGTGAAGAACCCAGCAAGGTGGATTATGAAGATCACAGCTAGCCAGAAAAACGTGCTTCTGCAGAATCCAGAAGCCGTTGATTCCTCCCTATTATGATGAGGTGAAGCTACATCCATCCCTGTGAGCGATACCAGTCCGTGGTCTGGCGAATGCCATCCTCCAATGAGACCTGCTGCCTGTATCCTAACTCCTGCTTGGCCTTTTCCACGCTACATGTCCAGCTAGCTTGCACCATGTCACGACCCTTTTCCCAATTGAGCACAGATGGCTTTGATCGAAAAACAGAAACAACCTCCGAAAATCCCGCGACCCCATAAACCAGGGCATGTGGAAGCCGGATTGTCAACCCACGTTTCTGCAGTATGTCGGCGGTAACGTTACTCACCTCCCGCCAAGTATACTCTCTCTCTCCGCCGATAAAATAGGTCTCGTTCCAACCCGCCTTGTTTTCGAGTGTAAGGCGAACCCCTTCTGCTACGTCGGCGACATGCACCAGGTTCACCCGTTTATCCTTCATACCAATAAGCGGCTTGATGCGCTTGTCAATAGTTTGAAACACGGTGAGGATCGCAGTATCCCGCGGGCCATACACCGCGGCAAGCCGCAGAATGCTCACCGGGAAATCTGCTCGCGCGCGTTCACACTCTTCTTCGGCAGCACGTTTGGATCTTCCATAAGCGGTGATCGGGTGTGGAGGTGTAAGCTCCGTGACCGGGTTGCCATCTAGCGATGGCCCCGTTGCTGTCTGACTCGAACACTGCACAAAAACCGACAGGTTGGGGTTGTGACGTCGGACCGCATCCAGCAAATTGCGCGTCGCTACCTGATTTCCATCAAAGAAGCCCTGTTTGTTTTTCGCTGCGGTTACGCCTGCCACATGGACTACGGCATCAACATTTGCGACTGCGCGAGCAAGCGATTCCGCATCCTCGAAACTCGATTGCACCAGCTCTATCGGTTTGCCCTGCAGCCATGCTGTGCTCGATGATTTGCGCACCATAGCGCGAACCTCATGGCCGGTCTCGAGCAAACGATCCGCAACATGCGATCCTACGAATCCGCTGGCACCTGTGACTAAGACTTTCATGAAACTGCGCTTGAGGTAAATTGGAGTGGCATACAATAGCGCTGAAAATTGCTGAAAGATTCATGCAAATTCGTTAATCCCGCGGATGCGGATCATTGCACTCCTCATTAGTGAATCCTCACTTAGACCGTTTCCTGGCCATGTAGCTTTAACAACCAACCAATCTGACCCGTATGGCATGGCTCGTGCCGGATGGCATGACGGATGACCACCCGCTTCGAATCCTCTCCTTGAAAGGCGATTCCACGATGATTCGGAGCATCCAGTCCGGAATCGTCAAGGGCAAGGATACTGGCCATCGCATGGTGATGCACACGGTCCATCGCTATGAGTATCTCCTCGAAAGTTGGCAGACCTGGCTCGTCCGTGAGAATTGTCCCCATTTCAAAGCGATCTAGCCATTGGATTCCCATCGTCTCACCAGTGAGAGCCTCCACAAGGAGAAAATGCTGAGACCACGTCAGATGCCCTGCAAGCCAGTACAGGGTGTTCAACTTCTGCCCGTTTAGCTCAAACTGCAGGTGAGGATCAAGCGCTTTGGCAAGTGACAAGTAGAACTTCGTCAGACCGCGAACATCCTGAAATACTTCGGAAAGAATGAGACTCTCGGATTTTTCTTGCATGGTTGAGGTTTCAGATAGGACAAATATATTACGAGGCCCCTGATAAATCTCAAAAACGGGGATACGGACCCAAAAAATCAGACGCAAATGTCACGACTACCAGCCGATCGATTCTCTCCTGCGCAGATTCGGGAGATGCTTAAGTCTCTTTCGGGATGGCGCTTCGAGCCGAGACTCAAACATATCTCCAAAGAATTCGACCGCAAGAATTTCCTCGGTGCTGCCGGATTCGTGCAGCAGATCGCTGGCCTCGCAGAACTCGCGGATCATCATCCGGACCTACTTCTTTCCGGCTACAAGTACGTCAAAGTAATGCTTTCAACCCATTCTGCTGGAGGCGTGACACAAAGCGATTTCGATCTGGCCCGCTCTATCGAAAAAATAAGGTAATAAATGAAGCGACTCATTACAATACTCCTTCTGCTCACGCTGACATCGCTTCGGCCTGTTTCTGCCCAGACGAATTCAAACGAGGTCTCCAGAGACACACTTAACAAGTACGGCATCTACGACACAGATCGCCTCCCTCCTTCTTTCCACGCCGGGAGAAGGAAGCTGCTGCTCGACTCGATGCAGCCACACTCGATTGCACTCTTCCTGGCAGGGCCAGAACGTACGCGAGCAAATGATATTGATTATGAATTTCACCAAGATCCGAACTTCTACTACCTAACGGGCTGCCTCGAACCCGGTGCTGCGCTTATGCTTTTCGAGAAGCCCTTTACGTTGACGAACGGTCGAAGTGTCCGCGAAGTCCTGTTCGTCCGAGATCGCAACCCAGCACAAGAGACCTGGACAGGCAGAAGACTCGGACCCGAGGGTGCAAATGCTGTGCTGAAGGTCGAGGTGGCGTTGTCCATCGACAGCTTACCAGCAATGCTCAGCAATGTGCTATCAAGAATGGAGTCCGAGGGCACGGTTCCGATGCTCTACTATGATCAGCACACCGAAAAAATCCGAGAGCCATTACTCGGCGGGCGCCTAATCCAGAGCGATTCAACGCTCCGTGATATGATAACGGAACGGTATCCAAATTTGCGTCTCGCCTCACTCAGAACATCACTGGCTGCATTACGGGAGGTAAAATCATCTGAAGAGCTCACGCTCATGCGTCGGGCAATTTCGATCTCCAACGAAGCTCATAACAGAGTTATTCATGAGTCCAGACCCGGTTGGTTCGAGTACCAGCTACAAGCGCTTGCCGAGTCTGTCTTTACAAATCATGGCGCAGAGTACACGGCCTATCCCTGCATCGTTGGCAGCGGGCCGAACTCAACAATACTGCATTACGAGACGAACCGCCGCAAAACAAAGACCGGCGACTTCATCGAAATGGATATGGGTGCTGAGTATCACGGGTACGCCGCTGATGTAACGCGCAGTTTTCCAATCTCCGGGAAGTTCACGCGGGAACAGCGCGCCATTTATTCCCTCGTCCTCGAAGCGCAGGACAGCGGTATAGCTGTCTGTCTGTCCGGTGCTCGTTTCCGCTCAGCACACTCTGCAGCCTTACGCGTCATCACGCGCGGCTTACTGAAGTTGGGGATCATCAAAGACTCCTCTGAGTATCGCAAATATTTCATGCACGGTACCTCACACTACCTGGGACTTGATGTCCATGATGCGGGCGCTTACGGCCCACTTCGACCTGGGAATGTGCTCACCGTGGAGCCCGGTATTTACATTGCCGAAGGAAGCCCCTGTGACAAGAAGTGGTGGAACATCGGCTGCCGAATCGAAGATGATATTCTCATAACGGACCACGGCCCGGTGAACCTCTCATCTGGATCACCACGCACCATCCCGGAATTGGAAAAACTTCTCGCACGTTCGCACTAATCCCCGATCGCACCATTTTTACGTCGCCATGCCGTCAAGCACACCTTTACGATCCCTCTACGCGTTTCTGTTCCTTCTGCTACCCGCCACTTCAGCCCTGTACGCGCAGGACGGCCCGGAGCATCTTTCTCCGTTTGCGCATGGGGCCGGACGTACCTATTCGGTGTCAACTCATGGGCTCGACGCCATTGGCCTCAACCCTTCCTTGTTGCTCTTTGGCGAACCGAAACACATTGAACTCTCGCTGATTCCGATCACTTCGATCGGTGCCAACATCGGCTCGACATTCAGTTCGCTTGGCGCGATACGCAGTGCGCTTGCCGATTCCGCGCTCTCTGATACGAATATCTCCGCCAATGGAGTAACCACCCGTGGTGACTCCACGCGACAGGCGACGATGAACTACTTCCGCAACAACGGACTCGCGAGCAATGTAAATGCTCGGCTCTTCGGAATTTCCTATATCGATCCAGAACTTGGTGGATTTGCACTGACGTGGGACATGCATGTTGCACTACGCGCTTCCTTTCCGGACTCCCTTTTTGTCTTCCTCGGTACTAACGCGATCAGCCAATTCTTGCAGGGACGCCTCACGCCACACACCGTTGATGTGCAGGCCATTTGGTACAGCGAATACACACTCTCTTGGGCTCGCCACTTGTATGGGAATCCTTTCTCTGGAGATCTACAACTCCTCGGCGGCGTTGGCATCAAGTATCTTGCCGGAATTGAATACCTGCGCGTTGACCCTAACTCCGACTTCTCCGTTAACTACCCGCGCCAGCACGGGGGTAAGTCTAGTGTTGCGGCAAATTACCTGATTCGCTTTGCCTACCCCGATCAATTCGCACCAAAGGGATTTCCGGATGGATTTTCACTCAGCTATCTTACGGCAGCGACTGCGGGAAGTGGCGTCGGGGCCGATATTGGCTTTACGCTCGGCGCATTTGATAGCCTTCATCACGCACCGTGGCATGTTGCCCTAAGCTTGACGGATATTGGTGCCATTAATTGGACGAAACACACGGATACGCGAAGTGCCAACGATACGATCTCGGCTGAGCTAAAGGCGCAGAGCACCGATACAATAAATAGCTATCTCAAGGCGCTAGGCGGAAAACTTGACACCGCTGATGCCCCATTCTCCTCTAAGCTCCCGACAACACTCCACATGGCGGGCGCACTCGATCTAGCGGAGATCGGCCTTGTTATCCCGGCCTGTCACCTCTCCGTAGCAACCGAACTTGCGCTTGGACTAACGGATGTCGTTGGCTCCCCAAACCATGGTAGATTTGGCTTCGCCGCAATGCTAGAGCGTCCAGCGAAGGGTGTCTCCTTTCACACAGCGCTTGGCTTCACTACACAGGATGGTCTGTCGGATATGACCTTCGCACTCGGCTTCGGATTTGGCAACACGTTCTTCCTCGACTTCGGAACGGCGGGGATGTTCAATCTTCTCAAGAGCAGCGGTTACAGGGACGGGGTCTTGAGTCTCAAGCTCCTCCTCTAATGCTCTAATTCGAATTGAGGAAATGAGTCACACTCGTTCCAGCGTCGTCCTGAATGAGGCAGAAGTACTCCCCGCTTGGCAATTTCAGACTCAGCCGCACGGTGTGTTCACCTGCATCTAGCAGAGGGAGTTCTGAGCGAGTGATCCTTCTTCCAAGCACATCGAAAATATCGATGGTAACATTGCCGACTCGCGCCTGCCTAAAGGAAATGTCATAGTGACCACTAGCGCCGGTCACAGACCTTTCATTGGAAAGAAGTACTTGCGGTCTAACTTCAAGGGTTCTTGGCGCTTGCCCATCCAATATCCAATTATACGGGTCGAAGGTCACGCTTGATACTGCCTTGGTGAATGAAAAGGCAAACGGTTGGAGCGGTTTGTCATTCAAGACTTTAACAATGGTATCAAAATTCGCTCCGCGGAACTCCAATTCTATCGGCATTCGAAAGAATGGACTCGAAGGCACCGATCCGGTCTGGCTGATGGCCACCGCAGGATGAAGCGGATCAGTAGGATTCCATGCGAGCTTGTAGATAGGATACCCTTCGCCATACACCCACTGATCGAAGAACCACTTCAGATCCATCCCACTCGATTTCTCTACCGAAGCGCGGAAGTCATCAGCGCTCGCAACGCCATACCGCAAGGGCCCCGTCATGTATTCCCGTATCGCGCGGAAGAACGCGGTATCACTTCCAAGTATGTATCGCAGCATGTGGAGCACCATTGAGCCCTTCGAATAGACGAGACGACCATAGAGCGCATTCTTTTCAAGAAGACTATCAGGCGTATGAACTGCGCCACCGGGCAGTGAGGTGATATATGCCTCCTGCTGTGCGACGATCGTGTCCATCGTCGCCCCACCATATTTGTGTTGAAGAAATAGATCGGTCGTGTACGTAGCAAACCCTTCGTTGAGCCAGCAGTCGTTCCATGTCTTGCATGTTACCCCATCTCCGAACCATTGGTGGGCCGTCTCATGCGCGATCAGCTCCTCCCCAGCATCGTTGCAAAATGAGAGGGTCTGGTTCTCCATGCCACCACCGTGCCACTGTGCGATACCATACTTCTCCTTTCGGAATGGATAAGGCCCGAACCAACTCTCGTAGACATCCAGTATGGTATCAAGTTCTCGGAGTTGCGCGCTCAGCGTGTCCTTGGATGTAGGGAAGACAAAGCTCTCGATCAAGGTACTGTCTCCCCCCGCCCAATGATGCCACCTCCCGACCGTATCATATTGCGTGCAGACGAACGCCACCAAATAGTGATCGATCGGATACGACTCATGCCACGAGAACGTCCGAGAAGTATCGTGATCTACCACGGAGCGAAGCAGCCCATTTGAAGCAATTGAATACGTCGGTGGGCAGGTGATCAGCAGGTCAACGGAATCGAGCTTGTGCGCAGGATTGTCCTTGCAGGGCCACCAATCTTTTGAACCGTAAGGTTCGCTGTTGGTCCAGAGAATAGCGAGATACGGATGCGGCGTCTTCAATTCCCACCTTTGCTCTGTGTGAATAAATGCGCCCGAACGCGAGTACCCGTGATAGTACACCCGTACATCGAATTGGTCATCCGGCTGATAATGTGTGCCGAGCATGACAAACAGTGAATCGCCCTCGTGTGAGAATGGCACCCGCTTTCCTGCTTCGAATACCGAATCAACCGAAAGCAGACTGCGGAGACTTAATTGAATACGATTGTCTACGGAAAGCTGGTGAGCAACAATTCCGAGGGTCACATTCCCTTCAATGTACTCGGTGTCCGGCTGCGGTACGGTAAGCTCCAGTCGAGCGTACCTGACATCGTAAGTTGAATCGTTATTTACCAGATTCGTGGACGCTGCGCATTTCGCGCTGCACAAGAATAGTGCGAAGAACGCGAATGAGGATACTCCGAATTTCGATACCACCGAAAGGCTATTCACGCTTCAGTCGAATAAAAGTTAGCCGAATACAATGAAAAGGCACCGTGCTCGCGAAAGATTCTCCCCGCGTGAATCTCTCCAGCCACAGTCCTGTTACCTGCCCCCTATGGCTGAAGTAAATTTCGATTCCCTTTTTCCCCTCATTCGAGAGCATTCCTCGTTCATCATCACGAGTCATGTCAACCCTGACGGCGATGCCCTTGGCTCCGAGATCGGCCTTGCCGAGTGGCTCCTCTCGCTTGGCAAGCAGGTTCGTGTCATAAACCACTCGCCTACTCCATACAATTACTTCGTTTTCGATGAGCCGAATCCAGTGCTGGAGCAATTCAAGCAGGAAGCTCACGAGAAGGCATTGCGCTCCGCTGAGGTGATCTTCGTTCTGGATGTTAACGATCCCGGGCGCGTCCGTTCAGTCGGCTCTTATCTCTCCAGAGGTGCTGGGCTTCCTCCCGGTGCACCGATTCCAGAACCGGTATCCGTCCCGATCGTGGTGATTGACCATCACCTGAATCCCAAAGATTTCGCGAGTCAATATTTCATTGATACGGACGCCACTTCGACCGGCGAACTCATCTATCGGTTGATCCGACAGGCGCAACCCAGCCTCGGTGGCACGATCACGCCGAAGGCAGCAATGGCGCTTTATGTGGCTATCATGACGGACACGGGGAGCTTCCGCTTCCCTCGAACGGATTCGGGCACCCTGCGCATGTGTGCCGACTTGCTCGATCTTGGGGCCGATCCCGTTCGTGCATACGATGAAGTCTATAATCAATCTCCTGCGGGACGCTTGCTGCTGATGCGCGAGTGCCTCAACTCATTCGAGTACCACCACGAGAACCGCATGGCCTTCCAAGCGATCATGCAATCGCAGTTAGAAGCAGCAGGCGCGATGGAAGAGGATGTGGATGGATTCGTACAGATGCCCTTCCAAGTGCGTGGAATTGTCCTCTCCGTCTTTCTGCTCGAACTCAAGGAAGGTTGGAAGATCTCTACCCGCTCCAAAGGAAATGTCTCAGCCGCCGCGTTCGCTCAATCCTTTGGAGGCAATGGACACTTCAATGCGGCAGGTGCCCGAGTGCACGGCAAGATCTCCTTGGGGGACATGAAGCAAATGATCTTGGAGAACGCGGCCAAGGTGCTGGCTGAGGCGGCCCCTAAAGGATAGGCAGGCTAGGCTGAAGTGAAAGTAATCCCTTCACTTCCCCCAATACCTGCTCAACCTCAATGGCACGAATACACAAAAAGTGCTCCGCCGGATCCTTCCGGTAGCAGGTCAACGGTTTCGGCGAATAGATAAAACAAGGACGGCACTCGATCCCGGTCTGCACGATCGTGTACCTCGTCTTCCAGGGATGCACATACACCTCGTTCGTGGGGCCGAAGATCGCGACTGTCGGTAGCTGGAGTGCCCCGGCCACGTGCATCAGCGCTGAATCATTGGAAACGAAGACCTTAAGATGCTGCATGACTGCAATGGAATCCAGTATGCTTTTCGTTTCAACCGGTATCACGGCATCCCCTGCCAACTTCTGTATCACTGTGTTCGCTTCAACGTCATCCGGCCCTCCAAAGAGCAATACGTTTGCGCCCAGTTCGGCTGTCAACCGTTTGGCAAGCTCAGCAAACTTCGCCGGATCCCAGCGACGGCGAATGTGATTTTTGAACAGAGCAGTACCCGCGTGGAATCCAATGAGAAGTTTATCGCTATCGAGGCCATGCTCGCGATACCAATCCTTTGCAAAACTCGCGTGAGATTCCCCAACATCCAGCCTGAGACTCGGCAAGGATTCTTCTCTCAATTCATGTTTGATGCCGACCAAGCTCAACAAACGGACATTCTCCTCTACGCAATGAAGCGTGTCATCCTCGAGGATTGTGTGCGTATTGAGCCAACTGAAGTTCTGCGGATCGCGTCGTCGGTATTTTACACCGAGGCGTTGCTTTGCCCCAATGAGTAGGGCAATAAGATTGTACTCGCGGCGGTTCTGTGGGTAGATATTGATGGAAATATCAAATTGCTCCCGCCTCAGTCCTTGCACAAAGCGCATGGCATCGATCTTCGAGCCATGGAGAAAGTCAAAGTGATGGACTTTGTCGATAAGTGGATCACGTTGGAATAACTCTCGCGTTGCGGCGAACATCACAAATGCATGGATCTCTGCTTGCGGCTTGGCGCGCCGCAACAGCTCGATCATCGGTGTAGCGAGCAGCGCATCCCCGATACCAGGTAGCGCTAAAATGAGGATCTTCTCTGGTGGCATCGCTCAGCCTTCGTTCGGCGCGGAAGGCGCTGGCACTTTCCCGGCACCCTTCTTCGGTTCGCGGAGCATCACGAATCCCAATCCACCTAAGCTAAGTAGAAGGGTAACCATAGTAACGAGGCTGCCCGTCGCGAAGGCGCTGGACTCGTAACGCATCACCACGGTATGCTGGCCACTTGGTACCTCCACGGCCCGCAGCGAGGTGAAGGCGCGTAGGATCTTCGCCGGACGGTTGTCAATATAGGCGCGCCACTCGGGGTAATAGATCTCTGAAAAGAAGAGAATCGCATTGCTCGATGTCTTCACGCTCGTCGTGATCTCATTCTCGCTATATTTTGTGATCGACGCAACGCCAGTGGAGTCGACGGGCCCAAGTGCCGCGGCCGTACGCTCTTCGAGCAAGACCGTGTTGCGGTAATCGAAGTTGGTGTCTTGCTGAAGCCGCTGAATCGCTTGAGAGTCCGGGAGCACCTCGTCGCGATAAAAGAGCTTCACTCGCGGAAGGTAGGTTGTTCTTTGCCCGAAGCCTGCATTCTGTCCCTGCCGTTGAATAGACCACTTGATGTTCATAAGATCCGCGCTGGCTTCTTTGTTTGCCATGTCCGGCTGCACACGCTGCAAGACAAGCGGGTCATAGCCCTCCATCAATTGTAGTTTATCATACGCGCCCTGGTTCCGCTTGACGATCATCTGATTCCCTTCGCGGGTCCGTGCTCGGCTCAACTCTTTCAATTGATCTTGTTTCAACATCTCGATCAGTTGCGGCTGCTGCCGGAATGCCTCTCGCGGATCCTCGGAGCCGGCGTTCAGAGACATCCCATAATTGAACAATTCGATTATCGTTACAGCGATGACCAACCCTGCGAACATGCTGCCCCGCATCTTCCCGAGATAATGAAGTCCTGTGATCGCTATAAGCGCGATCACAGGCAAGGCCGCAAGGCCCGCGGCCCATGACATGGCACCCTCCGCCTCTACTGGCGCACCCTTCAAGAAGGAAGTTGCATGTACCATTCCGGCAAGCACAAGCAACCACGGTAGAACGATTACGGCCCGTGCGACAATACCCTGTGTGCCCCCCCACTTTGGCCCCTCTGCTTTTAGTGCTTGCGCGAGACCAACACCGCTTAGCGCGGAGGCCGCGAAGCTGAAAAGCACGATCATGCGCGCGGGAGTTCGAAATTTGCTGAATAGGGGCAGCTGGAAAAAGATACGGTAAAGGAAGAAATGATCGCCTAGCGCGAATAGGATCGCAAGAATAGCCATCCCAGCAAAAAATACCACGTATTTCTTCTTTGCCCCAACGAATCCGGCCATGATAGCAAAGAAGAGGGGCAGTACACCAATGTATAGCGCAGTCTCCCACGAGAGATAGTATGCCCCGTTCCAATACGGTACCTTTGCATCGGCAGCGCCATTCGTGACACCGAACAAGCGCGGCATGATGCTCGTCATGAGGTGCCCAAACGTCAATGAGCCGTCGAGAGACTTCTCATACGTGATGACATCTCGTCTCGAAAGCGCTGCAAGCTCCTGCGATGGCAGTAGCTGGATCGCAAATATTCCAAATCCAATAAGAACCGGGATTGCCATCCGCGCGACTGTCATCGCTGATAGTCCGTCCCCATCCGTGCCCTTAAGCCGAAGGCGATAAACGAGTTCATATGCCGCGAGCAACGCAAGGAAGAAGGTGAAATAGAGTGTCGATTGTGGATGTCCCGCGAGGTACATTACTCCAAGCAGGATACCTCCGATGAGCGAATGCTTCCAGAAATCAAACCCACGAATAAAGAAGTATGCAACAAATGGAAAGAGCGCAATGTGATAGACGATCATCTGGTGGATCATCTGCGCTGTGATATACCCGCTAAAACCGTAGGCTACTCCCGCGAAGACGGCCGACCAATCATCTAGCTCAAAGATCTTCTTTGCAAACCAGTACATCCCGAAGCCAGCAATCGCGGTGTGCAACAGGATGAACCACTGCATCACGGCAGGCGATAGGTAGCCATCGGAAACGAAGAGTGACTGAAGCATATTGAACGGATACCAGAAGCCGACCTGAATATCAGCCATGAACGGCATACCCGCAAAGATATAGGGATCCCACTGCGGCAACACTCCGTGCGCCAACGATGTCGCGGCGAGCGTTCGGAATGGAACTTCCTGTTCGATGAAGTCCTCCCACAAGAACTTCCCACCGAAGAGAATGCTATTATGGAAGACAAGGGTTAGAACGAGGAAAAAAAGCGCAACTTGCCACGGAGTGAAGTTCGGCAAAGAGATCGGCTTCGCGGCACGAATGCTCGAAAGCGACCGATCGGAGGCAGACTTTGCAGCTTGTGTTTTTGGTGGGACTGTGGTTTTCGACGCCATAGAACTTCTAAATGCTTATAAGTCGTGCTGGTGAAGTTTGCGAATGCGAAGCAACTCCCAAAACATTTTCGCGGAATCGCTCAATGCTCCAACGGTCGTGCGCTCATCGTTGTACCACTCGACGGCCACCTCGTGAATGCGATAGCCAGAACGTCGGGCGAGGTAGAGCACTTCGACATCGAAGGAGAATCCTGTCACTTGCTGCTTCGAGAACAGAATCTGGGCAGCATGGTCGCTAAACCCCTTGAAGCCGCACTGTGTGTCCTTTATCCCACGAAATACGAATAGCTGAACGAGCACATTGTAAAAGCGCCCCATCATCTCACGGTACCAAGGCTGGTGCTTCTTCACGAGCGCTCGCCCCTCTGCAGCACGGCTGCCGATTACGACATCAAATTCTCCTGAGGCAATCAGAGGGATGATCTTTGCCACCTGCGTTATGGGGGTAGAAAAATCCGCATCGGTGAAAATACGCACCTTCCCCGTCGCCTCCAGCATGCCCCGTTTTACAGCGGCTCCTTTACCCATGTTGCTGCCAAGGGGAATGAATCGTGAAGTGACCCGCTCCAACGAGTTCGGTTTGTGATCAAAAGCCTGCTGCACCGACTTCGCTGTGCCGTCATTTGAGCCATCATCGACTACGATGATCTCGACGTCATAGTCTTGCCCTTCAAAATACCGAAAGGCCTTCTCGATGGAAGGCCCAATTCGGCCGGCTTCATTATAAGCCGGAATGATAAGCGATAAAAACACTATAGGGTAATCTCCCTTATAGAAACGTTACTTCGCGGGCTTCACCGGTACCGCCGCTTCATCGCTGCCCTGCGGCAACTGGATCACCGGCGCTCCATGGTTGGTATCTGCCATTCCGAGCTCTTTCATCAAGCGGTCTCTGTCCGTGGCTGCTGCCTGAATCTCACTTCCAAGCCCCCCCTGCTGCGCTAAGGAAGCAAATTTTACAAGGATCTCATTTAGCTTCTTCAGTGCTCCCTGCTTA
This sequence comes from uncultured Ignavibacteriota bacterium, assembly GCA_903900335.1. Taxonomy (GTDB): domain Bacteria; phylum Bacteroidota; class Ignavibacteria; order Palsa-1295; family Palsa-1295; genus PALSA-1295. The sequence goes on from CAIUMP010000022.1 coordinate 51,495, forward strand.
TCGCCACGGGTCTCAAGAACCCGTGCATCGATCTGTGCTAGCTTGAAATCGAAGAACTGTTGATCCGGGCCTCCGTTCGGTACCTGCCTCCGAAGATCGTTGAAGCCTGCACGCGCGGAGTCAAACTGCTCTGCATTGAAATAGAGAATGGCGCGTTGAAATTTATTACGCAGCATCGTATTTTCATCGGCATTCTCTCCCTCGTCTTGGGAGGACGAAGCAAGCGCCTTTGAGGCAAACTGGAAGTATTTCATCGCTAGCTTCTTGTCGCCGATTGCCTGATAGAGCTGTCCGATCTCTTGCAACGAGCGGTAATCCCAATCAACGGTAGCAGGTGGCATTCGCGCGCCGAGTGTATCGAGCGCCCGATGAGCTTCCGGGATATTGTTGTGATTCAAATAGTAATTTGCGAGACGGCCATAGACTTCCAGATACGTGCTGGTTCCGTATCGCTCTTCAAGTCCGCTTCGGTTCGAAGAAGGATCGCGGAAGGTGTTCGCCAACGAACCCCGGCTTGGCTTGGTCTCAATACCCTTTGCGAGATCGTAGGCCGACTTCAAATATAGAGGCTCGTTGATATCGCCGTCGATCTCATTGCCTCGCACAGGTTTGTGCTCCGTTGGAACAACTCGCACTGTGAAGCCTTCATAGACCACGTGGCCTTCGAGCCCATTCCAAAATCCCGGCGTTACACCTACACCGAAGTAGATGGGACGATCATCAAAATTATTCACGACAATGTCCTTGATGAGCTGATCGGCGACGTAGTAAATGAATTGGCCATTCTGATAGGTATGGTCGGTAACCCACTTCCAGCTAAACGACCCAGGCTGGGCGTTACCGGTGAACTTGGCCATTGTCGCAGCAGACACATCTACCCTCACCATGGAAGGCGCGGCGGGGATGGGATGCACACCTTCAGGAGAATCTTCCGGTGCGGAAAGCATTTGATCCGTAAATGATGGGAGCTTTAACTTCTTCCCGCCCCACGCAAGATCCTGTTTCAGTTTCTTTATATACCAGCCCATGTTGCCGAGCGAGAGATTCACGATGCGAACATCGCGTCTCACACCATAAAGATCCTGAATACACCACAGCGGGAACGTATCGTTATCACCAGCGGTGAAGAGCACGGCGTCCGGCTCGCAACTTTGGAGAATATTGTAAGAGTACTCCAAGGGGAAGTCGTCGTGATGCCGCGAATATTCACCCCATTTCGAGGCGTGTTTGAAATCCTGCCCTGAGGCTAGCCCAACTATTCCGAGGCATTGATTCAGTGGCACTAGCGCAACAATTGCTGCGAAGGCAAGCCCGACCATTCCCATGGAAGGTGCTACCGAAGCACGTGCCGCACCATCTTCAGAATTAGAGTCCTCTACATCCTTCTCGCCCTGGTTCGTTAACCAAACAGCACCACTTAGTCCACCAGCGACCAGCAGCACCATGATAATGAGCGGAGTCGAGGGCTCCAAGAACATCGATACCAATCCAAGCGCGATGAGCGCCCCCAGCACCTGGAGTCCACGCATCCAATTCTTCGCGGTGGTTTGCAATATAGTCGAGGCACCGATCCCGACCCACATCGCGTAGATCCAGAAAGCTCCGACATAAAAGTAATCGCGCTCGCGGGGTTGAGCATCCTGTTGATTCTGATATAGTGCCGTGAAAAGTCCCATGATGAGGAATCCGGCTAGCATCGCCATTGCCCGTTTCGGATCGCGGCGGAAATGCCAGAACATACCAAAGAAACCTAGCAGCAATGGGATACCCGCCGTATGGGACCAATCCACTGGCGCGTCTTGATTGTCATGTGCTCGCCCGACGAAGTTCCAAAGCAGGTAGCGAACATACATGTGGTCGATCTGATACTTCGTCATGAAGTCCATCTCGCTGCTGTATTTCTTCTCATCCCATGTCGGAGCATGGAGCGGCTCGCCTTCCTTCTGACGATCATCTCGACGCGGCCACTCTCGGGCCTCGCCGAATTGAAGGCGAGCGATGTAGTCATGCAACTCAGTGAAATTCGATGGTGAGTGCTGGTTCATCGGCGGATCGCCGACGGCACGCACCATCACGAAGGCGTAGGTGCTATATCCGAGGATCAGCAATCCGGCGGCCGTCAGGAGGAGTTGGGCCAGTGGGCGCTTGTTCGTCCAAAGGTAGTAGAGAAAACCTGCGCAGGCCACGAGAATTATGACCGGAGTTGTACCAACCTTATTCCCGCCGAGCCAGCCAACAAGCCCAGTGAGCACGACAAAGAAGATAAAGAGAAAGGCCAAAGAACCAGCTAGTGCCATCTTGACCCAGCCAATCAGCGTCGTCTTAGGATAGTGCTTGTAGTAAACAAGCATCCAGACCGGGAAGAACACCAGCATCGTCATCTGGTGAACGCCCATGGAGAGTCCGATCAGATAGGCGATGAGCATCAAGTACTTTGCCGCGCCTGGTTCATCGGATTTCTCATGCCAGATCATTCCAAGCCACATGCAGAGGCAAATAAGCAGCAAACCTGGGGAGAAGATGATGAACTCGTTAGAATTGAACCAAACACTGTCCGACCAAGTGAAGGACATCGCCGCAACCAGCGCACCACCGTAATGAATGACAACGTCTGTTATGGATTTCGGAGAGCCACGCCACAACGCGATTACACGAACGGCAGTGAGGTAAAGCAGCATAGAAGAAAGCGAACCGCAGAGCACCGAGAGCATATTGTACCGGGCCGCAAGATCTGCCACGGGCATGAGCCATACCGCAACGTGTGCAAAAAGCGTCCAGAACGGGGTTCCGGGTGGATGGGAAATGCCAAGTTGGGACGCTGCACTGATGAACTCACCGCAATCCCAAAACGGGATGGATGGCTGCATCGTCATTGCGTAGGTGAAAAAGGCGGCGAAGAAACTGAGCGCCGCTAGCGCGTAGTGAATACGTTTTGTCTGCATTACTCTCCTGAAAAATCCTGATGTTTGAACCAAAACGAGGACGGCTTACAACTCCGTAAGCAAGGGGAAAGCTCCTGAAAAAGAGGATGCGACCCGGGCTTTTCCACCGCCTATTTGGAGGGAATCAGGCCAAAAACCGGAAGGCATTCGTTAATCCCAGGGAATTTAGCTCCAAACGTCCCCCTCATTGCACTACCGCCTGGACAGAATAGAATCCTTGACGACGTGGTTCTTGAGATCCTGCAGATCCGCCCCAGGCGCTTGCGAGGGGCCATAAGACGAGACAATTTGCGTGAACTTTCGGTACGCTGAGTCGTATCTCTTCTCCGACTCCAACTTGCGCGCATCCACTTCGTCAATCTTCAGCTGGAAGAACGAGGCCTGCTGACCGGGTACCTTCGAACGAAGAGCTTCGAAGGATTTCCGTGCGGCAGCGAGGTCGCCAGCCCGCATTTCAAGATTGGCAAGCTGATATTCCTGCTCGATCTGTCCAGCGTTGTCTTTTGGGTTTGACCCTGCATCCGGGCTTCCTGGATTCTGCATTTGCTCCTTGAGCTTCCTCGCTCCAAAGGCGGAATAACTCTTCGTAATTGCCTCGTCACCAGCTCTATCGGCAAGATCAGCAATGAATGAGGCGAAGGCGTAATCCAAATCAATGCGGCTGATCGGTATTCTGGCATCCATCGTGTCGAGTGCACGGCATGCTGTTGCAGCATCGCCATGGCTGAGCATCCATGACGCCAAACGGATAAACTCCGACCGATACGTCATGGCGTACTCGTCATCCATGTAGCTTCTTCGGGACTCGGGGTCGCGATAGGTGTTCAGTATCATCCCACGAAATGCCTCGCTATGGGGCGACTTCGGAATGGTAAATGAGCTTTGCGCGAAGCGTACTGGCTGAATGGATCCCCCCACCCCCGTCTGATCTGGCGGCTGAACAAACGGCGTCACCCTCGCGGTCATGCCCTCATAAACGAGATAGTTATTCAATCCGGCTCGCGAATTCTGTGGCACGGTTACGGAATAACAAATTGGACGATCTGCAAAATTATTGCGAAGGATATCTGCCACAACTTGGTCACTCGGCTCAACATACTTCGGAGTCCATCTAAAGACTGTCGCTGTCGCACTGCTATCCCCCATGATCCACCGCGCCGTCTCCGCGCTGATCGGCATATCCACGGGCTTTGGCTTCCAGTCGAGTTGGCGATAGACCTCGTCGTCCGTCCCCTTGAGAATTTCATCCGTGAATGTCGTCAGCTTGATTGCCTTCGCGCCCCAGTCGTTGTCCGTCTTGAGCTGCTTGACGTTCCACATCATCGTCACAAGTTGCAACTGCACAATACGCACGTCTCGCCGGATAGCATACGAATCCTGCAAGCACCAGAGCGGGAAGGTGTCGTTATCGCCATACGTGAAGAGGATCGCATTCGGCTCGCAACTTTGCAAAATGTTATACGCGTACTCCCACGGTATCCAGTTGTTGTGCCGCGAATACTCCGCCCACTTCGAGGACTTCGCGAAAGATTGCCCAGTGAGCATCCCGCCAAGGCCAATGCACTGATTGATCGGCCCAAGCAACAATAACAACCCGCCCAAGCCCGACAGCGCAAAAGCCATCTTTCTCGGATTCCAAGCCGTATAGCTCTCCCGCAACCACTCCATTATTCCAACAGCACCGATGCCGATCCACATCGCGTATATGTAGAATGCTCCGACGTAGAAATAATCTCGCTCACGAGGTTGAGGGTCTTGTTGGTTTTGATACCAATCAACCACGTATCCCATAATTATGAACGCCCCCAGCAACGTCAGCGCCCGTTTGGGATCCCGTTTGATGTGCCAATATATTCCAAACAGGCCCAGAATAAACGGCAACGCCCAAGTCTTGCTTACATCAACCCCCGCGCCTTGAAAATCTCCATCGCGCCCGATGAAATTCCACGCAAGATAACGATGGAACATCTGGTTTGTCTGATAACGCCAGAAGAAGTCGGCATCGCTGGTGTAATTGTCCCATGTTTCTTGCTTGTACCCAGGAGCATCTTTCGGCACGCGGCGATGGGTGAATTCATCAGCAAGGCTGATAGTCCCATACTGATCTCGGTTGATATAACCAGCGAGCTTCGAGAACGTCGAAGGCGCGTTCTCATTCATCGGCGGATTCTGCGCGCCGCGCACCATCACGAACATATACGTCGTGTATCCGAGGAAGATCATCATCAGCGTCCATCCGCTGAGCGAGAAGTTCGGCTTCTTCTTCTTCTCGCCATAGATGATGCTACCGATTATCGCAGCAAGTGCGAGTATCGCGAGAATAGACTTCCCATTGCCAGCCCACGCAACCAGGTTCGAGAGAATCACCCAGAAGATCACAAAGAACGCCACGACCGAAAGGCCAACCATCTTGAACCACGAGCTAACAGTCACGTTCTCCCGGCGCTTGTAATAGACAAGCATGAAGCCCGGGAACATGGTAAGCAGCGCAAGCTGATGCACGCCAAGGGAAAGGCCGATCACATACGCGCAGAGAAGCAAATACTTCTCGCTGTGCTCCTCCTCCGCGTGATCGTACCAGATCAAGAACAACCACGGCACCAACGAAATGAACAGCGACCCAAACGCATACACTTCGCACTCCAACGCATTGAACCAAAAGCTATCCGACCAGCAATACGCCAGAGCGCCGATGAGCGAACCGCCAAAGAGAATGATCGCATCCGCAGTATCTTTCGGGAAGCCGCGCCACAAACGGATAAGGCGAACGAGCGTCAGATACACCAGCAGGATCGAGCCCGCTGACGAGAGCACCGAGAACAGATTATACCGCGCCGCTGGGTCAGCAAACGTCGGCAAGATCATCGCGATGCGGCCCACTATCGTCCACAGCGGCGCGCCCGGAGGATGCGGCACTTGCAGCGCGCTTGCCGCCGCAGCGAACTCACCGCAATCCCAGAACGGGATCGTCGGCTGCATCGTAAGCAGATAGGTTATGAACGCGACGAAGAAGGCGACTCCCGCCGTGATAAAGTGAACCCGTTTGAACTGAGCAGGCATAAATACTAATTACTCAAAACAAATTACTTGAACTGTCACTCGTCACGTTATTGCGAGGAGGCCGAAGGCCGACGAAGCAATCCGTTGTGAAGGAGCACATCGTTCCTCAACATCGGATTGCTTCGTCACCGCTTCGCGGTTCCTCGCAATGACGTTATCAAAGTAGCGCCACATCCTCCTAATGCAGTGCGGCGATGGGTATATAATCTCCACGAACATCCTTCGAAGCAGCAGTTTCCCACACCGACATCAGCCGCGTCACGATCCCATCGCAAAACCGATATCCCTTCTGCGTGAGGCACAATAACCCATTTTCCGCGCGGAGCATCCCATCTTCGATCAAATAAGTCACCTCCGGGCTTAACAACAAGTCCTCACCAAACACGCTGTCGAACTCCGCCACGCGCAAACCCGTCGAACGTAGTTGCAGATACAGCACTTCCGTCCGCCGCTCTTCAAGTGTGAGTATTTCGCGATTAATACGCGGTAGTTTCCCATCGCGGATCATCCTCCCATACTGCTCCAGCGACGACACATTCCACGCCCTCTCCCCCGCGATGAACTCATGAGCCGAGGGGCCAAAGCTAACGTAATCTTTAAATCCATCCCAATAGACGAGATTGTGCTTTGCTCGATTATGAGAAGCCTCCTCACCCAGAGTAAAAGCCCCCTCTCCCAACGGGAGAGGGGGTTGGGGGAGAGGCAGCCCCCCCACCCGATCTAAGCCCCTCGCATAATTCGAAATCTCATACTGCTCAAACCCCGCATCCGCCAACCGCCGCTGAACGATAGCGAACAACTCCGCCGATCTATCCGGATCGAGCTCGATCACCTTATTCAACTGCACCAGCCGATACAGCGGCGTCCCATGCTCAACGATGAGATTATACGCACTGATATGATCAGTGTTGAGAGCGATCGCTTCATCAAGCGTCTTCTGCAAAACCGCTTCCTTCTGTCCCGGAAGCGAGAAGATAAGATCAATGCTGACATTATCAAACCCCGCCTCGCGCGCAAGCCGGACGGCATCGCGCGCTTGCTCGGCATTGTGAATGCGCCCAAGGAATTTCAGTTCATCGGCATCGAAGGACTGCACACCAAAGCTCAAGCGATTTACACCAAGCTCTTTGTATCCGCGCAACTTCTCCAGCGTAACGGTGCCGGGATTGCACTCCATCGTGAACTCGCAATCGTCCGCAACATGGAAATGCGATGAGAGCTTCGCAACAATGCGCTCTAACTCATTCGGTGTGAGAAGCGAAGGTGTTCCCCCGCCAAAGAAGATCGTGTTCAGTGTGCGTCCGGCAGGCTGCGGATAAGCCGCGAGCTTCATATCAATCTCGCGTGTGAGCAACGCAACGAACTCCCCTCTGAGCGACAGATTCTCAATCGAATAAAAATCGCAATACACGCACTTCCGCTCGCAGAAGGGGATGTGGAGGTAGGCAGAGAGCGGGCGCATAAAGAGGATGTGAATAACGGGTAACGAGTATATTCAACGGTACGACTGGTTACTCGTTACCCATCACCAGTTACTTAATGAATCAAATTCCCAATCCGATTCCACCGGATATGAAAATTCTGTACTTCCTCGGGATCGTACCCGTCGCCCGTACCCTGTGACGGCGGATTGTACCACGACCAGTAAATGATCATCCCACTGCCGACGACATTATCCATTGGCGCGAAGCCCCAGAAGCGCGAGTCCTCAGAATCGTCGCGGTTGTCGCCCATCATCCACAGGTAATCACGCTGGACTTTGTATTGGCTCGTTGGTTTGCCATCGATCATGATCTGATCATTTGCACCGAAATCGACGGTGTGACCCTCTCGTTGAATGAAAACATCCCATTGCTCGATGTTGTCCTTGCTGATCGGAATCAGGTCGCCTTCTTTCGGCACACGTAGTGGACCAAAATTGTCCTTATTCCACTGCGCCCCCTTCGGGAACACACCCGGCATGACAAAGCCGGGTTTCATTGTATCATTTTCCAAAATAGACTCAGGCGGATTTTGGAATTTCTTTCCGTTGACAAACACCTGCTTGTTTCGGATCTCTATCACATCTCCAGGCTCACCTATACAACGTTTGATGTAGTTTACCTTCTTTTCTCGCGGCACCACCAGATCGCGATCCCCAGGATACTCGAACACCACAACGTCACCCCGATGCACCCCAAATGTCTTCAAATGCAGATGCGGAATCTCGATGGATGTCAGCGGAATATACTTGGGTGTGCTGAGAAAATAACCGATCTTATTTACGAAGAGATAATCACCAACCAGCAGCGTGTTCTTCATCGACCCCGTCGGAATGCGAAACGCCTCGAAGAAGAATGTGCGGATAATCCCAGCGATCAGAATTGCGAAGATCAGTGAGCGTAGCCAGCTATCTTTCTTACGATTGGGAGACACCAATTGAGTACCAGTAGCAACGCCGAAAAGCGAGCCCAGAATCGCGCGCCACCACCCAATCTTCTCACCGGGGGGCGTTTGAATTTTCTTCGCGTCCCGCGATGCACGGATTTCCGCGTATGTCTTTGTCCCCGATGTATTGTCTGCCATTTAGTGGTGGTTTATCCGAAATCTATCTATTAAATCCTAATGTGCCACTCGTGGCGCTTCGGCGTTTTGCCGTTGAACCGCATCCATCAAGTATCGAACGATCAGTTCACGCTTCGAGGTGTGTTGCTGTGGCGCAAGTTGCTCAATCTCACGCATCACCAGCATCTCCTTGAGGCGGAGATCGATATCCTTCGTCGGCTTTAGATTCGGAAACGAGATAGGCTCCGCCTTCGACCAATCAAAATAATCAGTCGTATCGTGCGACGACCAGAATTCGAATTCCTCGTCCTCGTTCTTAAATGCGCGTATGGGAAGCAATGGCTTCTGCATAATTTATCCTTTCCTTGCGGCTCATCGGCCACGCATTAACGACGCGCAAGTGCCGTCCTCTAATTGTATAGATAACTGTCAAAAGTCGTCCTTGGTTTGTTACTCCGAAGGCGAAATGGCGTTCTTCCGTGGTTGAGTGTTTGATGTCTGGCCTGCCGCCAAATGGTCCGTTTGCAAACACTTCTTCGCGTTCCGAAGGCCGAACTTGATGCGAATCCCAAATCTTGAGGATATTCCCCGCATCCCACTCAAAACCTTCAACTTGCGTATACGGCAGATCCACGATTCTAATCCGAAATCTGCAACACCGCCATGAACGCTTCCTGCGGCACCTCGATGCGCCCGACCTGCTTCATCCTCTTCTTGCCTTCTTTCTGCTTTTCAAGGAGTTTGCGTTTGCGCGATATGTCTCCGCCGTAACACTTCGCTGTCACGTCTTTGCGCATCGCGCTGATGGTCTCGCGAGCAATAATTTTTGCTCCGATAGCCGCCTGAATAGCGATCTCGAACATTTGACGTGGAATCAGCTCCCGAAGTTTCGAGCACAGTTTTTTGCCCCATTCGAATGCCTTGTCCCTGTGCACCACAGTCGAAAACGCATCCACTGGGTCGCCGTTGAGCAGAATATCCAGCTTCACGAGATCGCTCTCGCGATACTCCAAAAACTCGTAGTCCAGCGAAGCATACCCGCGCGAGATCGACTTCAGCTTATCGTAGAAATCGAAGATGATTTCTGAGAGCGGGAATTCGTAATGAATATCTGCGCGCGTCGTATCAATATATGTGACCGTCTTATAGATACCACGCCGATCATTCGCAAGCTTCATGATCGCACCGACGTACTCCGTCGGCACTATGATCTGCGCTTTGATATATGGCTCCTGAACGTACTCAATGCGTCCCGGCTCTGGCATCGAGGAGGGATTATCCACGATTACGGTATCACCCTTTGTCGTCATGACGCGGTACTCTACGTTCGGGACCGTCGTAACAATATTCTGGTTAAACTCACGATCCAACCGCTCCTGAATGATCTCCATGTGGAGCAACCCTAGGAAGCCACAGCGGAATCCAAAACCAAGCGCTACGGAGCTTTCTGGTTCGTAGATCAGAGACGAATCGTTCAGCGCGAGCTTGTCCAACGAATCACGCAGCATCGCGAAATCCTCCGCCGATTGCGGATAGAGTCCCGCAAAGACCATGGGCTTTGCGAGTTTGAAACCAGATATTGCCTCCGGTGCGCCACCGCGGAAATGCGTCACGGTATCTCCAACGCGCGTGTCTTTCACATCCTTCACGCCAGCGATGAGATAGCCTACATCCCCTGCCAGTAGCTGCGTCTTTTTCTCGCGTCCCATGCGAAGTGTTCCCACTTCCTCAACGCGATACTTCTGCTTCGTCGCCATGAAGAGGATCTCGTCGCCCTCTTTGATCGTGCCGTCGAAGACACGCATATAGACGATAGAACCGCGATACGAATCGAAGACGGAATCGAAAATGAGGCATCGGAGTGGCGCGGTGATGTCCCCCTGTGGCGGTGGCACACGCAGACGCACGGCCTCCAAAATATCGGTGATCCCAATCCCCGACTTCGCGCTCGCCAGAATAATATCTTCCTTCTTGCACCCGATAAGCTCAATGATCTGCTGCGACACCTCATCGATCATCGCAGATTGCAGATCGACCTTATTCAGCACCGGGATGATCTCCAATCCCGCATCAATCGCGAGAAAGAGATTCGCAATCGTCTGCGCTTCCACACCCTGCGACGCGTCCACGACGAGCAGTGCACCTTCGCACGCGGTCAGGCTTCGGCTGACCTCATACGTGAAATCGACGTGACCGGGCGTGTCGATGAGGTTGTAGATGTAATCGCTACCATCGAGCCCCAGATACTTCATCTGGATCGCGTGGAGCTTGATGGTAATGCCGCGCTCCTGTTCGAGCGCCATGTCGTCCAGGACCTGGTTGTTCGACATTTCGCGCGCCTCGATGGTATGCGTTTCCAGGAGGAGCTTATCGGCCAGGGTGGATTTCCCGTGGTCGATGTGCGCGATGATACAAAAATTCCGAATTTTGTCGAGAGTCAAACGTACCTGCCTTTTGTGTGAGTAGGCGGGTGGAACAGCGAGGCGGCGGGAAATGCTCCAAAAACAAAGGGGTGATTGTATTTGCTCTCATTCGAGGGCTGTCCGACAAATCATTTGAGAGGACGTCATTGCGAGGAGGTCGAAGGCCGACGAAGCAATCCGTAGTCAAGGAACGACTCGCTCCCCAACAACGGATTGCTTCGTCACCCCTATCGGGGTTTCCTCGCAATGACGTAATAATATTTGATCCCTACTTCGTCACTATCGCAATCTCCGTCCTCCGATTCCTCGCGCGGCCCTCTTCCGTCGCATTATCCGCGACCGGGACGGATTCCCCAAACCCGATTGCCTTGATCCGCGACGGTGTAATTCCACCCTTTGCAATAGCCGCCTTCACTGCATCGGCGCGGCGTTGGGAGAGCTTCTTGTTGTAGTCCGGGTCTTTCGTGCTGTTGAGGCTATCCGTATGCCCGCGCAACTCGATTGTCATTGCTGGGAATGCCTTCATCAGATAGACAATCCCATCAACCGCCTGCCTGGAGGACGCCGTGATCTCCGCCTTATCAAAATCAAAGTTCACATCGACCAGTCCCGACGTGCCAATGATCGGCGTATTATCGAACGACTGCACCGCGCTCACCGGATGACCGGGAATACAGACCTTCAGCGAAATCGTGTGCATGCCATACGCGCGCGGCGCGTAGTCGATCTCGTAGTAGTTCTTCAATTTGCGATAAACATCGCCAAAGACCGGATCGAACTCGTGCGAGCTATACACATTGTTATACGTACCGCCGCATTTGTTTGCAACATCCGGCAGATAGCCCTTGTCGGTATTGACACCGAAATCCACGCAGCAGATGAGCGTATTCGTCTTCCGAGCAAGCGTGATGACGGAGTCCTTCAGAATGGTTGAACTGTTATCCAAACCATCCGTGAAGACGATCACCGCGCGGCGGTCATACTCCCTTGCACCCGCAACGATTCCAACACCGGCTGCAATGCCATCGCCGATGGCAGTGAGTCCACCGAATCCCTCAAGTCCATTCTTGTGCAGATTGGATTTCAGCATCGCCGCATCTTTCGACAGCGGCGCTTCGACCGAGATCTTGTTGTCATACTTGATCAGCGAGATTGCATCCTCGGGTCGCTTGTTATCAATAAAATGCTCGGCAGCATCCTGCACCAAATGCGCGCGCTCTTCTCCCATCGAGCCACTGTGATCCATCACCAGTGCAATCGCAGTCGGCACACGGTCGGACTCCGATATTTCCTTGACCTTGAAATCCTTGATCTCTGTCGCCTTGCCCTCGATGGAGTCCATCAACATGCACCAAATCTTCTGCTTCCCCGCACCATAGAGCAAGTTGCCCGTAGAATCAACAATATGCACGAACAGCCGAATGCGATTTGGCTCGTTCGATTCAATGCGGCTCATATAAAACGCCGGTGTCTCCTTCGGCTTCGCGGGCAGCGGAGCGAGCGCATGGGCATAGACAGGCATGTAGCCCATCGGTGGCACCGGGTCCGTCTCAGCGGCAGGCTCACCTTTGGTGAGAAGGCTATTGCAACCCTCGAGGAATACGAAACAGAGTAGAACCAGGGATAGGAACGTCTTCATTGCGTTTGTGAGAAAGGAATTGGCGGCCATAAAAGGGGCTATGCGAAATGAGGCAAAGTCAACAGTTATGTAAACCAAAATGCTCCAAGACCCTTCGGCTGGCGCTGAGGTTGGTACATGGGAGTTGTTTGAACGGATAGTCACGTGTTTTGTGTTCTTCGCCTCACATACTTTTTCTCCCTCTTTTGAGGGGTTCGTCTAACAATTCCTTATACTTTCTATGGCCATACGACTCGGCGACGACGCACCAAATTTTACCGCAACCACTACCGAAGGCGAGATCAATTTCCACGAATGGATTGGCGACAAGTGGGCCATCCTCTTCTCGCATCCGGCGGATTACACCCCCGTCTGCACAACAGAACTCGGCACCGCCGCTAAACTCAAAGGCGAGTTCGACAAGCGCAATGTGAAGATGATCGCAGTCAGCGTCGATCCGATTGACTCGCATAACGGCTGGGTCAACGACATCAACGAAACGCAGAACACAACGATGAACTTCCCCATCATCGCAGATCCTGATCGTAACGTTGCTACGCTTTATGATATGATCCACCCAAACGCAAATGCGACGATGACCGTCCGCTCCGTCTTCGTTGTCGGACCCGACAAGAAGGTAAAGCTCACGCTTACCTACCCCGCTTCAACGGGCCGCAATTTCAACGAGATCCTCCGTGTGGTGGATTCACTCCAACTCACATCGAAGTTCAGCGTTGCAACACCCGCCAACTGGAATAATGGTGACGATTGCATCATCATGAACTCGGTGACGAACGAACAGGCAGCGGAGAAATTCCCCAAGGGATTTACACAGATCAAGCCGTATCTGCGCACAACGCCGCAGCCGAATCTGTAAAGCAATGTGAGAACCCGGCCAGCGCATGTTGCATTGGCCGGGTTACTCAGAATCGTTGTCGCCTCTCGTTCTTGGTCCGTCTTGTCTCCATTTGCTCGTCTGAAACTCCTCTCCATAGAATCCGAAGAAGCTCCCAATATGAAGTCGCCAAAAGAAAAAATATTTACGCCGTATCAGATCTTCGTGATCGCGATGCTGGCGTTTCTGCAATTCTCTGTGATTCTAGACTTCATGGTTCTCGCGCCGCTCGGCGTAATACTCATGAAGACCCTCTCGATACCACCATCGAAGTTCAGCATGGTCGTGTCCGCGTACGCGTTTGCAGCGGGGGCGTCCAGCTTACTTGCTGCCGGATTTGCCGACAGATTCGACCGCAAGAAACTCCTGATGTTCTTTTACTCCGGATTTATCCTCGGAACTGCACTTTGTGGTCTTGCTCCGGACTTCAATACTCTCCTCATCGCACGGATCATCACAGGCATTTTCGGAGGGGTCATTGGCTCAATTGGTTTCGCGATCATCACTGATCTCTTCAAGATGGAAGTTCGAGGTCGCGTGATGGGGTTTGTTCAGATGTCGTTCGCTGCGAGTCAGGTTCTCGGCATCCCCATTGGATTGCTGCTGGCGAACCGCTTCGGTTGGCATTCCTGCTTTTGGATGATCGCGGGACTCGGCAGTGTAGCGGGCGTCGTAATGTTTATCTATCTCAAGCCGGTCACAGGCCATCTGCAATACCGGAGTGATACGCACCCGCTGCGCCACCTGCTCCGCACTGTCTCCAAACCGGAGTACGCATTCGCGTTCCTGACAATGACGCTTCTCGCATCAGCAGGATTTATGCTGATGCCGTTCGGAAGTGCGTTCACAACGCACAATCTCGGGCTCTCCATTGATCAGCTCCCAATGATGTATCTCATCACCGGCATTTTTTCGATAGCACTCGGCCCGATCGCAGGAAAGCTCAGTGATAAAATCGGAAAATACAAGTTGTTCGTTTATGGTACCATCGTCGCGATGATAACCGTTGGGATATACACACAGTTAGGTGTCACGCCGTTCTGGCTTGCGTGCATTTTTAGCGTTGCGGTTTTTGCATCCTTTACTGCACGAATGATTCCAGCATCTGCGTTGATGACAGCAATTCCATCGCCGGAAGATCGCGGGGCATTCATGAGTGTCAACGCTGCTGTCATGCAAAGCTCCGGTGGGTTGTTTTCAGTACTTGCTGGAATGATCGTCACACAATCTTCGAGCGGAATGATCGAGCATTACGACATTCTCGGCTACACGGTCATTGGATTAATGGGACTGATGACTGTGATGATGTATCGAATCAATTCGACGATCAACAAGAGGCACCTGCAACGCTCCTCCACGGATCCAATTTCCGGTGAAGAAGCGGCCATCGAAATGGAGATCGCCACCGGAGGAGAGTATTAACCGACCTAGACTTCTGAAGTGATTCAATCCCAATACACAAGCATCGAAGAACTCGGCAACTGACGAGGCCTTTTTCGTTGGCATCACTTATGGATTGACATTTGATTTCTTCGACCTGAGAAGCGACCGCATTCGATCGAAGACGGCGCGAGCGTCCGGAATCCGGAAGAGGATATATCCTGCGCTCGTCAGCACCAGCATTACGATTCCAGCAACTGCAAGTTGGATTAACGCGGCTGTCCCGATCGGCAACAGGCCAATAGAGAGGTAGCTGATCAGAACAGAAATGGAGACTATCGCTACGATCGCACTCGCGCGTCCCCAATTGAGACTTGAACCAATCCACCTAGCGGCAAGCATACTTTCCACTACATTTGCGCCCGCATTCGCGAGTTGTGAGCCCAGCATTGCGCCGAAGCCGCCAAAGTGTTGGATCAAAAAATAGTTAGCGATCAGGTTGAGGATGCCCCAAGCCAGTCGGTTCTTGAATACCACGCTGGCCTTCCCGATAGCGACAAGTGACGTAACCTGCATCCCGCCGCCAAACACGACCACAGTCGATGCAATAATTCCAAGTCCGAGCATTACCATTGGAGTGGCATCGGCAAATTTGGGACCGTACAGGATCTGAACGACGAACGGCGCAAAGACCAGCACAAACGCAAACAAGGGTGCTGTACTAACGGCCTGAAATCCTGCGACGTCGAGGCGGGCCTTTCGAAGCCTTGGATAGAGCCCACTTGATCTGGCGCCCTCTTTCTCGTCCTGATGGGAGAGTTCGCTGAAAACGCTAAGCAGTGTGCCCCCCAATCCAAAGAGGAACACATACTCCGTCATCAGCACCACTCGCGCTGCCGCTTCATAGAGCCCGATGTCGCGAGCATTCTCACCAAGCATCGCACGTAGCATGAGGATGTCAGGCTGACGACCGATAACCGTCGAAAGCACGTCCGAGCCCCAGGTAGTGATGCCATAGAGCATGAATGGCAGCCCAATAAAATGCTTCAGATTCTGCGGCTTCCGTACAAACTCCGTCAGCAATTTCAACAGGCGCGTGAGCTCTACTACAAATCCCGGACTCGTCGTCGGCTCAACGTGTCTATTCATCCAATACAGTAGCAATAGTGCATTCGCCACTGCAGCAAGAGCATAGAGTGCTACTGCCCATTCAATGGAAAGCCCACCCGCAACGATCAGCAGGAGACCCACTCCCAGCATCGTCACCCGAGTGATAAGGCTCGCATAGAAGACCCACTTCACTTGCAGCAAGCCGATGAGCGTGAAGGTTGCAAATGCCACTCCGCACTGGCCTAGCAGATAAATCACGATCCACGGCCAAAGTAGCCGAATGCTTCCAAGCGCGGGGACCAACGATGGCACAATGCTGGGTAGAAGTCCCAAAACAATGGCAACCATCATCGAGAGCAACAGTGTGACGATTGATCGAAACGCCAACAAGTGGATCATGAACGGCCGGACACCATCCACTTTCCAATTCCCGAATTCTGCTTCTCCACGCGCAACCCGAGGGATATAGCGAAGCAACACCCCATCAACCGCGAATGCTGAGAGAATTCCGAGAGTACCGGTAATTGCAAGATAGACGGCGTAGTTGCCACTGATCTCTGGACCAAAGTGCCGGGCTACAAGCACAGCATAAAGATAGACACCCCCGTACTCCACCAATTTATACAGGTGATTCCAAGCAAATCCACGCGATACGCGCATCGCTGACATGTGCTTAGGAATTGTACTTGTGGTGGCAGTAGCAGATGGCTTCGAAGGCATCCTTCGCAAATCTCTGCCAACTGTAATCTACCGAGGCTCTGTGACGTGCGATCGAGGCCAAGTGAGCCCGTTCTGCGGAGTTGAGATCGATGGCCCTCCGTAGTTGACGTGCAAGATCCGCATCGTCATTTTCCTTAAAGACGAACCCAGCCGGTCCAATTACCTCCGGAATCGCACCGGATGACGAGCCAATAACAATCTTGCCAGCGGCCATTGCTTCAACCAAAACTCTACCGAATTGCTCGGCCCACATTCCAACTCGACGGCTTGGGAGTACCAAGAAATCAATCGCGTGCATGTAATCAGCCACTTCGTCGTGTCGTACGGTATCAACGTGCCGTAGCAGATGTGTTACACCTCGACTCTCAGCCAATTGAAGGATCGAAGATTCAGCTTCTCCGCTTCCCAAGAGGAGCAGCTTCGCCTTTAGCAACGGGTCATCTTGCCGAAGCTTCGAGAAGGCCTCGATCAAGAGATCAACACCTTTCATCGGTATCAATCGTCCTACATATCCGATCACAAGCTCGCCTGGTTCGATACCCAAGGATTGGCGCAGTAATTCAACTCGCTCATCCCTTTCCAGGCTGTAAGCAGCCGTATCGACCCCATATCCAACCGACTTCACAGGACGATCAAATCCTGCTTTTCGGAGCACTTGAATTCCTTCGCTGTTGGCGGTGAGGCCATAGTGCATGTGCGGAAGCGTCCGGCGAGCAACGTTGCGATAGAAGAGGGATGGTCGATAATCGAATTCCGATAGAGAAAGATTATTCCATGTGAAGAAAACAACCGGAATGCGGGGCGCTAGAAGAGCCTTGAGGGTCAGAATTTCTAAGGCAAAAACTGAAAACGGCTCCTCCATTAAAAAGAGCACCTCTGGCTTGGACTGGTTGAATGCGGCGACAATTCCTGAACGATAGAATCCGCGATTCTCTTTGCCGCGCCAACCGGCTTTGCCGACGATGGTTCGATAGGGAGAGCCGGTCGCCAATTCGTCGAATGGCATTGCTTTCCCGTTCATGATCCATGAATCCACCGTGAGCATCGTCAGATCCATGCCTGGTATTAGACCAAGTTCGTCCGCGCAACGTCTGTAGAGTGCGTTTGCGAACATGGAATTAATGATAAGCGTCCTCATTCTCGATCAGATTATGGACGCCACGCCTCTGACAGTGCTTGCCTCGGCTCTTCGATGTTCAATCCAGGATTTGGTGGAGCAAGAAGCTGTGCATTCTTCCCCATTCGGATAGAGCGAGAAAAATTGACGAATCTATAGTGTGCTTCTGGATGCTGCCGCACATCCTCTATGAAATTCGAGATCAATACATACAGTACCGCGCCAAGAAGTCCGAAGATGAGGCCAAGGGCCGCAAGCAACTTTCGATTTGGTGATGAGGGCTGAGTGGGTGGCTGCGCCGGATCAAGTACTTGAAGCGAGGGTAGATCCCGTTGTTCGGAGATTCGCTGTTGCTCAAGTTCTGTACGAAGATAAGCTGTTAACTGCTCATTAACCTTTGTTTCGCGCAGGTAGTGTGCGAGCTGCCTTGCGAGTTCTGGGGCACTCTTTAGAGCAAGGATGTACTCTCCTGCGCCACCTTCATCGTATTTTGCTAGCTGACTTTTAGCGGCCTCCAACTGCGCGGTCAGCAGTTTGATGGTGGAAGAACCTGGTCCGAGGTCGTGCTCCTCGACGCTGATCGCTGTTTCAATCTGCTGAATTTGAGCCGTCAGCTTCGCTGCTGCAGAGACCGTGGCCGAGAGTTGCTCCGGAAGGGAAATGGCCTGGTGAGCATCTTGGAATTCCTGAAGGGCCTTGTATGCGGAATCTAACTTGAGCATTCCCTTAGCATACTCGGCTTCAAGAAAGATGCGCGTATTTCGCGCGCTCGTCATGAGCCGATCTCGATTGAAACGATCCAATGCAGCGACAAACCGGTTTGCAACATAGGCCGCCATTACCCGCGTCGAATCGAGATCGGCAGAGGAGGCGAACCTTCGGCCCTTCAGTGTGACAGAAACCGTGAACACCCCGGTGCGAACTGCTTCTGTTTGAAGCGCATCCCGAAGTAACTCGGAGTGGCCCTTCGAATTTGTGTCTAACCTCATCAAGAAGGAATGTATCCGAGGCTCCTCCGCGACCTCCTCTGCAACGCTTCGCGAATCAATAATGCTCTTGAAGAGATCGGTTGCCGGGTTGCCTCCGCCGACATCTCCTTTCAATAGGTCGCCCACTGGCGAGTTCGAAAGGAATGCTAGCATTCCCCCCATTCCCTGCCGCTCCGGAGGGAGAACAGTCGCTGTAGCCTCGTATCCAACAGGAAGTAACCAGGAGCATAGGAATAGAAGAACAGCTCCGGCAAAACTCGAAGCCAGAATCGTTTTCCACTGGCGCGCCAGAAGCACAGATAGAGAAAGACGTGTCATAAATAAATGAGAAGAGGGAAAGCGTGCTACGTACCGGTTGCCTGGTCCTTCCACCAATTAGCTCAGACGGCTTCGGCTCTCGAATGAGCAGCCGGTAGCTGCAAAACCCTACGGCTTCTTGATGAATAAATAGACACCAGCCACAATTGTTAAAATTTGTGACGTCAGTGCTGTCGCAATTCCCAGATTCTTCCAGAATTCTGACCTTTCCTGGGGTACGATGATCAGATCTCCAGGAAGAATCTTGTAGTCTCGAATAGAACTCGGGTCAATATAGGATCCTGTCTTCGGATTCACAACACGCACTCCCGATCGGTTGGCCGTCGAGGTATAGCCCCCCGCTCGCGAGATATACTCATCGAATGTGCCGTTCGGTATGTAAACGACGTTTCCTTGATTATTTACGCTTCCAGAGACAGTCACATATCCGAGCGCACGCGGAACAAAGACCGAATCCTCCTCGCGGATGAGCAAATTCTGAGACTCGTCTCCGGCGAGAAGGCTTTTAAAGTCCACCACCATGACAGAGCGGTTAAACTGGTCTGAACGAGCCATCATGTATGTGAACTCTTCATCAGTAATTCCCTCCTTCCGCAGCGGAGCCAGCGCAAAAATTCGTTTAAATTCTGGATCGTTCTCCCATGTATTCACACCCACCCTCCGGATCAGCATCGCCTGCTCCAGCGACGCAGTTGGCAGCATCCCCCCAGCTCGCTGCAGCAGGTCCTTTATGCGCGTTGTGCCTGCCTGAATGGGGTACCTGCCCGGATAGTTCACTTCACCTCCAACACCCGCCATTTGAGCGACGTGATATTTCAACAAGGATCGAATAAAGACCTGATCACCATCCTGAAGCAGTGGGTTTTCTCCGTTAGCCAGATTCACATATTGATGCTCCTGATGAGATGGATTGCTTGCCTCGAATCTGGTGATCTCGATTGAATCTGTGATTGCTGCTGGCAAAAGCCCTTTTGATAGCGCAATGGCTGTGGTTAGGGAATCACCTTCGACAAATTCCATGCGCTGCGGCTGGGAAACGCTACCCATAAGGGTTACAAATCTCTTCGCGGACGGCACGACGATCACATCGCCACTTTGCACCTCCGGATTTGCAGAAAGGTCGCCCAGTGCGTAGTAACGAAAAATGTCCGCTCTCGCCCGGATGTGTCCACTCAAGTCCCGGATCTCGATATTACGCAAGGAAGAAGATGCCTTCATTCCGCCGGCCTTGTCAATGATCTCACTAACTCGCTGCAGAGCAACGGCGGACTGGACACCGGGTGAGAGCACATCTCCTAATAGGCTGATCTTTATCGGCCTTAATCGCCGCAAGGAAAGTGAGGCATCAGGAGATTTGTAATCACGTTTCAGGAAATCAACAACTCGTTTTTGCGCCTCAGTGACGGTAAGTCCGGAGACCTGAACCGGACCCGCGTTAGGAATCAGCAATCGACCCTCGGGAGTGACAGTAAGATTTTGATCTAAGGAATGAAATGCGTAGACCGTCAAATTTAGACCGTCGCCGGGCCCCAGTATGTAGTGATTCGGATCGACGGTTTGTTCCAGCGGCTGTGCATCTTGCGGACCAGCTGGCTGCCCAACCCGCTGAGCGTAGATCTTGGCCATCGTCGTGTCTACGACATCCATCTTATTCTGATAGGACGAGTACACCTCGCTGGTGCTGAGCTGGGCCAAAGAGGGCCGCACCCAGCAGGCGATCACGATGCAGGCAACGACCAGTCTATTTGCCGATGCCCCAAATGCAGGTAAGAACCCTAAACTTGGGCTTCTTCTAGGCTTCAAATCCTTAGCTCTCAACGATTTTTGGATAATTGCAGAATCAACTCAGCGGATTTGTGATCATCCAGCTGCACGATTAGCAGCAGGGCCTGATCCGTTCAAAACGGCCCTACTTTAAGCACCCCTCTAAGATTTGAACTCATCCTTCAGTTCCTATTTCGTCCACTGGATGCAGGTCAATTTTTTGTCCCCCCGGGAGACCGCATCGGTCTTCTTGCAAGTGGATTGTCGCCGATTCCATGGTTGTTACTCCAGTGTCTCCATTGCGCCTTATGCTCCAGTGATCCGCAATTCAATATCTTAATAGGGAGGGCTTCCACTGGAAATTGGTGATGGCCCCGATTTGGGACTCTGCTCGATCAACACACTCCTTCCTTAGGTGCTCGAACTGAACATTTTGTGCTCCAGTTGTTCGTGGAGATGAAATTTTCAGCCGAGCTCGCCGCTCCGAAATTACGAGAACTTGCTGCCCAGAACATCTATCTTGGAACCTCCTCTTGGAAGTATCCAGGATGGATCGGTCAGGTCTACAAGCGGGATTACTCTGGGCCACGCTCCCTTGTGAATAAGCAGCGGTTCGAAGCTGAATCCTTGGCGGAATACGCTCAAGTATTCCCGACAGTGTGTTTGGATGAAGCGTACTGGAGATTCCCAAATCCAGACGCCCTCGCAAGGTACGCTACCATGGTACCCGATGATTTCAGGTTCGCGCTGAAGGTCACCAAGTTCATAACAGAACGAAGGGATCATCAGGGTAAGCTGAATCCAGATTACCTCGATGCCACTCTCTTTAAGCAGCAGTTCCTAGAGCCTGTTCGTCAAGCGCTCGGACAAAAACTTGGGCCCATTATATTCGAATTCTCTCCGTTCTTCTTCGATCGAGAGTGGGGCCATAATGATTACTCAGTTTTGCAATTCCTCAAAGACTACCATCGCTTCTTTTCCGCTATTCCAAAGCTGGAGACACAACTCGCCGTAGAGGTTCGTGACCCAAAACTACTAGCAGTGCCGAAATATTTTGAAGGCCTGAAATATCATAGGTTGGCGTACACTTTCAACGAGCAGACGTGGATGCCAGAGATCAGCGAGCAGCTGCAAATTCCAGGAGTGTTTTCGACAGATTTTTCTGTAATGCGACTATTAGTTCGTCCAGGGGTCAAGCATAATGAGGCGGTAGAAGAATTTGCGCCCTATGACCGGACTCAACTAGTACTTCCGCGACTGCGCGAAGGCTTTGTGGAGGCGATCCGGAAATCACAAGTAAACGGACGTGGCCTCTACGCCTATACAAACAACCGTGTTGAAGGCAACGCCCCGAACACGATCTGGGCTGTGTTGAAGCTGCTCTTTCCTTGATAGCGTCCCGGTCGAATAAGAGTGCAAATAGCCCGAGACCAAGGTATTGCCTGCATCCGCAGAGCTAAATGTTAGTCGTGTGCCATGTCTTTCTTCACTGGCTCCGCATAGGAGAACTTAGGGTGCCACTCGGTTTCACTTGGGAGCAAATCCAGAAAATGCCACAACCCCAAGTACGGATCACCCGGACCAAACCCTGCCTTCGATACATGAAAGATCTTGCCATCTTCGTCCTTGCGTAGCACAGAGACTCCCGGCCAAAATCTGCCAGGTTCTGGCTCGAATCCTAGATCGTGTTTGAAGCTCGTACCTTTTGTCGACAGCATTCGGAAGTTCCAGCCACGGTCCCGAGCAAAACGCCGTTGGGTCTCTGGTGCATCCGGCGAGGTGAGGATAAATCCAGCGCGATCTTCCAGATGCTTGGTCAATCCGATGAAGCCATCCGCCCACAATGTGCAGTACGAACAGGCCTTCCCCATATTATGCACGACAATAAGTTCGCTCTTGTCGCCGAAGGCATCACTAAGTTTCACAGTTTCACCAGACCAGCTTGTCAGTTCGTAGTCACGAATCGGCTCAGCAGGAATTTGTCGGCGGAGTGCCGCAATCTTCTTCTGCAAGTCCGTTACCTCCGTTTCAAGCTTCTCGATTTCTTCCATTGCCGAGCCTGCAAGAGCCCCGACACCCAGCCCATTTTGCCCTACAATCGCCATTTCCATAATTTTCTTCCAAATTGTTAAGAACTCACAAATATACTTTAATTTCTCGATTTCAGCTTGTTTTCAACTCTTTTCCCACTTCATCCCACCTTGAATATCGGCGAATTTCGCCACTATTTCTACCAAACCCTTGCATTCTTCCAAAAAAACTCGTATTTTAGTATCCAGTGAATCGACTCAGTGTCCTGGAAATGGCAACATTCCGAGGTCATTGGAGCAGAACTCAATCTACATCAGGACTATTCAGGAGGTTAATTTTTCCATGAACCGATACAAAGAACTACAAGACCTGCTTGCTACCTTTGAAAAGGACTTTGAGAAGTTCTACGACAAGAGCAATAAGTCAGCCGGTACTCGCATTCGAAAGTCAATGAACGAGTTGAAGCGTAAGGCCCAGGAGATCCGCAAGGAGGTCCAGGACATGAAGACTTCCGAGCCGGCCGCCGGCGCTTAATATTTACTTTTGACCAAAAACCGCAAGAGCGGCCCAACATTTTCGCTGGGCCGCTCGTTTGCTTTCCGCTCGTGACAATTCCAATTCTACGGAGTGTAGAATTTTGGTTATCCATACTGGAATCGACGAATCACAATGAAAATCCTCCTCCTAATCGTTTCTTTCTCAATTATGCTCACTGCTGAAAGCTTCGCTCAATCGCTACACTATCCAACAGCACGCAAGGTCGATCAGGTAGATAATTACTTTGGAACAACGGTGGCAGACCCGTATCGCTGGATGGAGCACGGCGACTCGGCTGATGTCCACTCATGGGTCGAAGCGGAAAATAGGGTCACCGAGGAGTATTTGTCCAAGATCCCGTACCGCAAGGAGCTTCACTCTCGCCTCGAGCAATTGTACAACTATCCCCGAATGAGCGCTCCACACAAGGTTGGCAACTATTATTTCTTTTCAAAGAATAGCGGCCTTCAGAATCAGGCCGTTGTGTATCGTCAACACGGTCTCAAGGGTAAGCCCGAGGTATTCCTGGACCCGAACACCCTCTCGAAAGACGGCACAACCTCCCTCGGCGGAATGCAATATTCCAACGACGACAAGTACGTTGCTTACACGCTGCAAAAATCCGGCTCGGACTGGCAGGAGATATTTGTCAAGGAAGTCGCTACCGGCAAGCAGCTTCCGGATCACATAGAATGGGCGCGTTACACATCGGCGTCCTGGTACAGGGATGGATTCTTTTACGCACGATACGATGCCCCAACATCGGGACAATACACTGCTTCAAGTGACTTTCAGAAGATCTACTATCACAAGTTGGGCACCGCGCAAGCTTCCGACACGCTGATCTATGAAGACCCAACACATGCTCAGCGCACCTCCGACATCGAAGTAACAGAAGACGAGAAGTATCTTTTGCTCTATCAAAACGAAGGCGGTAAGGTCGGCTCACTCGTGTTTTGGAAGCGGGCCGATGAACCCCATGCGCCATTCAAGCCTCTTATCTCCGAATATGGTCATCTGTCATTCGTCATTGACAACATCGAGGACAGGTTCCTGATGGTCACCGATGAAGGTGCACCAACCAATCGGATCGTGATCGTTGATCCGTATAATCCTGGAGCTGCAAACTATCAGACTCTGCTTGCAGCACGGCCAGAAAAGCTTGTGGAAGTCAGCGCGGTTGGTGGCAAGCTAATTGCCACCTATCTGAAAGATGCTTCCCATCACGTCTATGTCTATGACATGTCAGGAAATTTGGAGAAAGAGATCGAACTTCCGGGCATCGGGAGCGTCGGTGGATTTGCTGGCAAGCGCAACTCTGAAGAAGTCTTCTACACTTTCTCAAGCTTCACGACTCCACCTACCATTTTTCGCTACGACCTGTTGCAGAACAAATCGTCCTTGTTCCACAAGACCGAAGTGCCATTTGATATCAGCGCCTTCGAAACGGAGCAAGTCTTCTTTACAAGTAAGGATGGCACGAGGGTACCCATGTTCATCGTCCACAAAAAAGGAATGGTCCGAGATGGGAACAACATCACCGAGCTATCGGCATATGGCGGATTTAACATCAGCCTCACACCATATTTCAGCCCGTCAATTATAGCCCTTCTCGAACGCGGAGGGATCTATGCGGTCGCCAATCTTCGAGGCGGTGGTGAGTACGGCAAGGCATGGCACGAGGCGGGAATGAAGCTCAAGAAGCAGAATGTCTTTGACGACTTCTTCGCTGCAGCGGAATATCTATTCCAACAGGCATACACTTCTCCGGAATACATGGCGATCGAGGGCGGCTCGAATGGCGGACTGCTCGTAGGAGCCGCAATTTGCCAACATCCTGATTGGTGGAAAGTGGCACTGCCAGCAGTCGGCGTTATGGACATGCTACGCTTCCATAAATTCACCATTGGCTGGGGATGGGCCTCCGAGTATGGCACCAGCGAAGATTCTGTTGACTTCGCGAATCTCTACAAGTACTCACCGCTCCACAATTTGAAGCCCGGTACCTCCTACCCCGCAACTTTGGTGACGACCGCAGACCACGATGATCGTGTGGTCCCCGCCCATTCCTTTAAGTTCACAGCAACTTTGCAGGATGTGCAATCTGGACCGAATCCTGTTCTGATCGCGGTCGAAACTAAGGCAGGGCACGGGGGGGGCAAACCTATCTCAAAGTACATTCGGGAATATGCGGATCAACTTTCCTTTCTCCTCTACAACACCGGCTGGAAGAAAAATTGACGACGAAGACAGGATGAGGCCCTCTGGAACTGACGCGATTCGCAGAATACGCGGGAGGTATTCCAGCGAACGCCGTTTTCTGCAACGTAGACGATGTCTACGAATATCTCCTTCCGTCAGTCCGGCGGTTGGCGCTCTTCTTGCTCCTAACTCTAAGAAATCTGAGGAATCTCATGAATAGGTGGCAGCAACATCGTAACTTTGCACTGTGACTAAAGAAGAAAAGACTGATATCCGGGTCGGCGTTACTGTTCTCGTAGGACTCGCGCTCTTGCTCGGTGGCATTGTTTGGGCGAAATCGTGGACGGTGGGTGGAAAAATCGAGACTGCTCGAGCGATCTTCCCTTCGGCTGGGGGCCTTGAGCCGGGCGATCCGGTAACCATAAATGGAGTAAAGAGCGGCACCGTACAATCCATTCAGCTCGAACAAGCGGATGTGATCGTGACGATGAACTTCACGAAGCACGTGGACCTTCGAAAAGACGCTAGCGCTTCGATCTCCATGTTGGAGCTAATGAGTGGAAAAAAAGTAGAACTCGCGCTGGGAAGATCCTCAGAGCCGCTCCCACCACTTGCACTGATTCCAGGTAACTATACTGGCGACATCAGTTCACTTGTCGGAACCGTCACGGTGCTTGCTAACACGCTGGAAACAATAACCGGACGAACGGACACTCTGTTCACATTCTTGAACAAGATGCTCAAGGACGATTTTGCTGGAAAGCTTAATCAGACTGTCGATCAGGCACGAAGTGCCTTGGTTTCTCTCGGGAATGTGGCAGATAATGCGAACAATATGATCGTGGAGGACGCGCCGGCGTTCAAGCGTACTCTCGCTCAGGCGGAAACAGCGACCAATGAACTTTCACTTGCACTTTCTGAGAACAGACCTGGGATTCGGATGTTTATAGATTCTGGCGCCAGGGCGCTGACCGAGGGACGAGCGATGTTACAGAAAGCAAATACGCTCGTTTCACGGTTTGACAGCCTGATTTCAGGCAATTCAGAACAGAAGACAGTGTTCTACAAGTTGATGAAGGATCCTGCGTTCGCTCTCAGAGTCGATAGCGTCGTAACTTCTCTGACGAAGCTTGTCGAACAAATACGATTCCAAGGCATCGACGCGAACATTCGCTTCTGGGAAAGCAGCAAACCAATCAAGTAGTTTTGAAGGTAGAATCCAAGATAACCATCACATGTTCGGATCAATGACACGAAAACTCTCCCTCCCGTTATTCCTATTCGTTTCCTTAATTGCACTTGCAAGCTGCAGTAAAAAGCAGGAGGACATGACGCCCGTCCAGCCTGGCGAGAGCGTGACGTATAAGGATCTTGTGTACCGCTTCAGCTTCAAAGCGCCGAAGGCCTGGGTTGTGGAATCCGTACCCGGGAGGAACACGACCTACTACTCATCGTCAGCTACAGAGACACGCTTCCAGAAGTTCACGGAGGGCGATTACGGCGCTCGCGTCGGCGTTGCGGTCGTCGAGCACATGACCAAAGAAAAGGCCGCCGAAGATTTCAAGGGTAGCATGGAGAATGTGAACTTCACTGCTGCAGAAGCAACAACACTTGGCGGTTTGCCCGCACTTAAGATCGGCTATAGCACTTCTGAAGAAGACGGGCTCACCGGATACCGGATCTTCACAGACAAGGATTCTCTTCTTACTTACTTCGATGCTGCCACATTCGGAGCAGACCGTATGAAGAAGTACGCTGCCGTGTTTGATCTCGCAGAGAAATCGGTCCAACCGGCCTTCGTCTATAAAGTGACGAACGGGAAGATCGACAGCGCGAGCCTAAGTGCCATGATGGAGCAGATGAAACCATCGCAAATATTCAGCACCTTCTCAGGCACTGGATTTTCCATTCAATATCCCGATAATTTCTCTGCCTCGGCAATGGCGGCAGGCGTGGAGATCAAGGGTGAACGCGCGGATGCCATGGTTCGTGTTGACGCAAATCCTGTCGCCAAAGGAATAGACCTAGCGAAGTACGTTGCGGAGAATTCGAAGAGTGCTATCTATCGAGGTGCCGCCCCGCAAGGTGCCACGCTCTCCGGCCAACCAGCGAAGGTCCTGAGCTACGGCACAAGTGGCGCAACGGCACGGACATACTTTGTGATGTCCGGTGAGAAGGTTTACCGCATCACGGTTTCTTGGCCAAACGAGTTGGAGGCGGCGTTCCGCCCAGCGCTTGAAAAATCTGTTCAAAGCTTTAAGCTAAAGTAATCGGGACGCCCCCATTTTCCATCGCCCCTCTTCCCCATGGGAGAGGGGCACCCGACGAGCAAATGACAACTCTTGATCTACATCCAACGATAGAGCAACTCCTTTCCTACAGCGCCGAGGAGTTGCTCGTGCACCGTGACATCGCCATCAACACCGTGCTCCGGCTTCGAATGGCATTGAACAAAGGTGAAGTTCGTGCTGCGGAGCCGGACGTTAGTGCGGTCGGCGGATGGCGAGTGAATTCCTGGGTCAAGCAGGGAATTCTGCTCGGATTTCGGTTCGGAAAGCTTCGAGAGACAGGTGCACCGCAGAACTGGCACTTCTTCGACAAGGACACGGTGCCGCTGCATGGCTTCAGGATCGAAGATAACGTTCGCATCGTCCCAGGTGGGAGCACCGTTCGCGACGGAGCTCATCTTGCACCAGGCATCATTATGATGCCTCCCTCCTACGTGAATATCGGTGCGTACGTTGGCTCGGGAACGCTGATCGACTCCCACGCTCTTGTCGGCTCCTGCGCTCAAGTCGGTGAGCGCGTACACATAAGCGCCGCTTCTCAAATCGGTGGAGTACTCGAACCTGCTGGCGCACTTCCTGTCATTATTGAGGATGATGTCCTCCTCGGTGGAAATACGGGGGTCTACGAAGGCTGCATCGTCAAGCGTCGGGCGGTGCTCGGGACGGGCGTTGTACTGACCGGTTCTACTCCGATCTATGACCTGGTCAACTCGTGCATCATCTCCCGTACAAGCGAGAGCGACCCACTGATTGTGCCCGAAGGTGCTGTTATTGTTGCTGGATCACGTTCTGTCGCAGGCCGCTCTGCGTTTGCTGAAGAGCATGGACTCTCGATCTACTCACCGATCATCATCAAATATAGAGACGAACGGACCGACGCGCGTACCGCACTCGAATCGGCGCTCAGATAGTAGTTAGAGGCGTTGTATCTCTGCGCTCACAGAATTCTCTACTCCCTGGATTTGACAGATCCATGAATGACTTGAACCCAAATTCTGGATTTTGCACGAGGTCCGAATAATCTTATTATATTTGATACGATTTCTAGCAAGTCCCACCGCGAATGGTCGGTCATTCGTGCTTGCGCTTCGATACTTGTTTGCTTTGCCCTGATCGTGTTTGCCATTTCACTCTTGTGAGTTCTGCTCGCTGGAGATTTGACAGCCATTGTTGTGGCACCCTAGTAGATGATCGACCATCTAATGTTATTCTCTTTTTCGTGTCAGGATAGTTGCTCGCCCCACGAGTGCTGCTGCCGGACTTTTGCCAAAGACAAAAATCGTTTTGCCAATGAAAAACCCATTAATGCGTGGTATTCTCACGCTCATATTTGTTTGCATGTACTCGATGAGCATCGTGCAAGCACAATCTACAACCGCACCGACTAAACAAGCCCTGCCTCGGATCATATCGTATCAAGGAGCGATAAGTTCGGAGAAAGGAACGGCAGTCCCAGACGGCGAATACCTTGTGAGGATTCGGTTGTACACGGACCCGTCTGCCGCAACGCCACTCTGGATTGATCAATACAAGGTGCAGGTCACGGGCGGGATCTTTAACGTTATACTCGGCGCTGGAATTATTCCTTTGCCGTCACTGCAATCTTTGGATCAATCACTGTGGCTTAGTGTCCAGGTCGGTGATGGCCCGGAGCTTCGACCCTTCTCACAACTATCGGCGGCTCCCTTCGCGCTGAACGTGGCAGATGGGGCAATTACCAAGGCGAAGATGGGTACGGACTACCTTGGCTCCATTTCCATTAATGGAACAAAGGTCAGTGGCCACGGTGCTGATCTGAACCTGGTCTCAGGTCCTGGGATCCAATTCTCTTTCGATCCAGGGACAAATACCGTGATCGTAAATGGCAACTCCCCACTGATTCCGGGAAATGGGATGAGTAAAGGTCGAGCTGTAATGTCGGGCTGCGTCCTCGGTGACATGGCGTATGCCGATGAGTACGGATATGCCACCCGCTTTGCGTGCAATACCACTACCACGAAGAAGATTTGTACGCAGACCGGTACCGGCTCTGCCGGCTCTTCACCAACCTGGAGTACGATTGACGACGTTCTCCCCTCACAATCGGGCTGTAGCACGAAGGTCCTGACATCAGACGGTACTTCCTGTGGATGGTCGAATGCGCCGACAGGACCAACCGGTCCTTCCGGCTGCACAGGTTCGCAAGGTGCGACCGGAGCACACGGTTCAACGGGTGCTCAGGGTGCGACCGGAGCACAGGGACCGACAGGAGCACAAGGCCCGGCTGGTGCACAAGGTGCTACCGGAGCGCAAGGCCCAGCAGGTGCACAAGGTGCGACGGGTGCACAAGGCCCAGCAGGTGCGCAAGGTGCTACCGGAGCGCAAGGCCCAGCAGGCGCACAAGGTGCGACGGGTTCACAAGGCCCAGCAGGTGCGCAAGGTGCTACCGGAGCGCAAGGCCCAGCTGGTGCACAAGGTGCTACCGGCGCGCAAGGCCCAGCAGGCGCACAAGGTGCGACGGGTTCACAAGGCCCAGTAGGTGCGCAAGGTGCTACCGGAGCGCAAGGCCCAGCTGGTGCACAAGGTGCGACGGGCGCGCAAGGCCCAGCTGGTGCACAAGGTGCGACGGGCGCGCAAGGCCCAGCTGGTGCACAAGGCGCGACGGGCGCGCAAGGCCCAGCAGGTGCACAAGGTGCGACGGGTGCGCAAGGCCCAGCAGGTGCACAAGGTGCGACGGGCGCGCAAGGCCCAGCTGGTGCACAAGGTGCGACGGGCGCGCAGGGCCCAGCAGGTGCACAAGGTGCGACCGGAGCTCAAGGCCCGACAGGCCCAATGGGACCAACAGGCCCATCAGGTGCCAACGGCCTTGACGGGGCTACAGGTCCCGCAGGAGCGACAGGACCAGATGGAGCACTGAACGCATGGGCACTTTTGGGTAATGCTGGGACCGTCGCTGGTACGAACTTCCTTGGAACGACGGACAATACTTCACTCTATCTTGATGTCAATAGCACTCCGACCCTCATCTTTAACACCGACGCCAGCATCCAACGTGACCCTAGTGGAGACGCGCGTGGCGCGGGTGCCGTTGATTTGCAGATGGATCGCTCTAGCAGTTCCAACGTAGCGAGCGGCCAAGATGCCTTCATCGGTGCAGGCACGAGCAATACCGCTAGTGGATTCGCATCGGCAGCAATGGGTGCCTATAGCTCCGCTTCCGGATATGCAGCCTTCGTCAGTGGCTATGGTAATACTGCTAGCGGCGATTTCTCAACCAGCATGGGCTCGAGTACCACCGCAAGCGGCTCCTCGTCAACAGCTATCGGTGTCGGAGCGTCTGCCACAGCATACGGGGCACTTGCGCTCGGAGTTAGCTCGCAGGCCACGGGTAACTCTTCGACCGCTCTTGGTGTAAGTTCCTTGGCAAGCGGTAGCTACGCGACCGCACTCGGGGTGAGCACGATCGCCAGCGGCGCGGGCTCGACAGCACTGGGGGTAAGCGCAACGGCGAGTGGTGCAAATGCCACGGCGCTCGGAACAAGCACACTGGCGTACGGCAATTATTCCACTGCGTTTGGAAATAGCACAACTGCTGTTGGTGTGGGCTCCATGTCGATGGGCGTCAGCACGACCGCGTACGGGGCGGCCTCTACAGCAATGGGAAATGGTTCGGTTGCCAACGGAGACTATGCGCTTAGCGCCGGGAACAGCAATCTAGCAACGGGCTTTGTCTCCACTGTCTTCGGACAAAATAATACGGCGGCTGGAGACTACAGCTCCATCATCGGTGGAAATGGCCTAACGCTTTCCGGGAATAACGAACTCGGGTACCTTGCTGGCAATAGCGGTTCGAACGATATGAATGTCAGCGCCTCGAATGTTACATTGCTTGGTAACAGTGATGTGTGGCTAGCCAACAACGACAACGCAGCACGCGCGCTCTACTTCTATGCACCAAACTCTACGACCGGGGATTTCCCCGCCGGGACAAAATACACCGCTTTCAAAGCTGGCTCCCAATCCACAAGTGTAACCTACACGTTGCCAATTGCAGACGGTTCACCAGGACAGGTACTAGCAACGGATGGCTCTGGTACACTTAGCTGGTCAAGCAACAATATCGGAAGTTACGCGCACGCCGGTTCTGCTGACGCTGGGGTAACTATCAGTAACGTTGCGGTATTCGTGATCGATGCGGGAAGCACGACCGGGAATTTCTCCATCTCGCTTCCCTCTGGCATAAACGGGCAAATCCTCTACGTCGTTAATAACGACGCCACCCATGATGCCACGAACGCAGCGGGCAACGTGGCACACGGCGGCGCGAAAGCGACATACGTTTTTGGGGGCGGTTCGTGGCACTGAGTCGGTTACACAACATTGAGAAATAACGCTTTGAATTGATCATTTTCTAGCGTCTTGAGAGAGTTCACCGCCTTTCCTCATTCATGGGGAAAGGCGGTTCTTTTTGTATCCTATCACTACTTCGGCTAGCTTTGTTGGTGCGAGAACTCCCCAAAGCTGGGGAACCTGGTTAGTGCTTCTGATAGACAATTCTCAAGAACGGAATGGACCGTTTCTTGAGCCTGATCTCGTCATGCGCAGAATCGAAGACATCCACGACTCGGCAGTTCGAAATTCCCGAATTCAACGGATGAGCGAATTTTATACGTATATTTGTACAACGTCCTTCGAAGGATTCCGTAAATAGCCTAAAAACTGCTATTTCCGGGCATCTTCGAAGGCCATTTGAAAACGGACTTTTGCGAGGGGGTTGTCCTAAGTGGAGTTCGAATTGTTAATTAATAATCAAGCAAGGTAACACCGCATGACCCAAAAGATCATACGGCGTTTCGGAGTCCTGCTGTCGCTGGTACTATTTGCCATTGTATTAGTCTCTGCGACAACGACGACCTCCGCAGCCCGAAAACACAAGACCGGGCGCCACGGGGCAACCCATGGGAAATCCACGCACGCTGCTAACCGTCACCACGGCAAGCATTATGCCAGGCTCTCCCATAACAGCCGAAAGCATTCGGCTCCAGCCCAAAAGGCGCTAACCAGCGAGCAGAAGAAGGAAATAGTCGAGAAGATCAAGATGCTTGCAAAGGCGTCTGTCGTGGATGACAAGTCGTCCCTCGAGGGCGATACACTTATCGCTCAGGAAGCTATTTCCGCAGAAGTTCAATCCCAGATCGCGCAAGCTGCTAAAGAGGAACTTGCCGAGGATGATGTCGATGTCTCTATCGATCAATTCTTTGCGAAGCGCTCTGGTGATTCTACGTTTAGCCCAGAGCTTCAGCGTCAACGCCAGCAGGATTTCACTCTCTTTGACGAGACCGATCCCGAGCGTGCCGCTCAACGATCCGACGTCATGGCCGAGATCATTGACTGGATAGGCACTCGCTACTACTTCGGTGGCCAGGATCGCGCTGGAATTGACTGCTCCGCGTTTACCCGTACTGTCTTTCAAAAGGCGTTTGGCTACGATCTTCCTCGCACTGCTGTGATGCAGTTCCAATTGGGAGAGAATGTGAAAAAGGATGAGCTCGCCTTTGGTGATCTCGTGTTCTTCCACACGGCCCGTTACGCATCTATTACGCACGTGGGTATCTACCTCGGCGAGGGACTTTTCGCAAATGCTGCCTGCTCGAAGGGCGTGACCGTAGCGTCCCTTTCCAGCACCTACTGGTCCAAGCATTACGCCGGTGCCAAGCGTCTGTTCTCTAACGGGTCGATTGCCTCGACAAAGGCGACCGCCACTCGCGGAACAATGGCGCAGAACTTTGTCGGACCGCTAACGGCGGCCTCGAACTAGCCTTGACATTGTTCTCGACTTAACGCTTCTCGTAAATGTTATTAAACCCCGGCCCACGGCCGGGGTTTCTGTTTTTAGGCGTCTCCATACACTCCCCTTTCCCTGCTCACCTCAAAAATCCGCGACCTTTGTGGAGCAGTTCACGTTTACCAACCCCAATGTCGCAGCAAAAGCCACCCACCACCACCCCTCGAGTTCAAACGATCAAGCCGATCGCGGACAACCGCCGTGCGCGCTTCGAGTACATGATCACGCAGGAGTTGGAGTGTGGTATCATGCTCGCAGGGACAGAAGTGAAGTCGCTTCGGCAAGGGAAGGTCCAGCTTTCCGATGGCTACGCCCACCTTTCGGGTGGTGAGTTGTGGCTAGAGAATGTACACATCAGCCCGTATACGCACGGCAACATCTTCAATCTCGAAGACAAGCGGAAGCGGAAGTTGCTGGCACACGCTCGGGAGATCGATAAGCTCCGCGTTAAATTGCAGGATCAGGGCGCAACGCTTATCCCACTCAAAATGTATTTCAAGGGCAACAAAGTGAAAGTCCTGATCGGCCTTGCCCGAGGAAAGAAATCTCATGACAAACGACAAGCCATTAAAGAACGTGATGCGAAGCGCGACATTCGTAATCTGGAGTAGCCTGACACTCGGCTTGGCAGGCAATGGTGTCGCCCAAGAAAGGAGCTGGGAGTTTGCGCTGACGCTAAATGCGTATAACTCTGGGTATGATGAAGTTATGGTCAGCCCGGACAACGGTGCCCTTCTCGACGCAACCGGCAACAGCTTCATTGCGCTCGCACCCCAACTCGCGATCACCTTTCGCGCGCGTCAGGATCTCCGACTTCCGCTCTTTCTTACCGTTCAGGGTTGTCTGCCTCTTATGACCTCGAAAGGCAGTGAAGTAGAGCACGCCACAAATACCGACGGAACAGGTGGCATCACATACAAGACGGAAGCTACACATAACGAGACTTTGGGTCGAGGGGTCCTCGGTGTCGAGATCCTGCCCTTTCTTCAACCGTACGTCGCTGTGGAGCGCAGTCAGCTTTCCAGCCGGCGGACCGGGCAGCTCGATGGAAATGATCAGGGTCAATTCGTACCGGATGCGAATCAGGACTACACCGAGTCGGTAGTCTCTACGGAACTGGGCTTCGGAATACAGGGCACCGCACCGTTGACTATCAATGGTGACATCCGCATCCGTTATGACTTTGGATACCTTATCCCGCAGACCGTCAGCGTGTCCAACACGTCGTTCGATGCAGCAAGCTTCGGGCAAGGGACTACGGGATATACTTTCGGCGGTCGCGTACAACTTGATCTGCCTTTCATCCTCTTCAATCCCTTCACCGATCACGATGGATATTGGACCATTGGTGCCACTTTCAGTAAGCGGCATTGGAATGGTGATGGGAGATTAGGCAGAACAACTTCGAGCGATGGACAACCCTCCCAGACTCTGCTATGGCCTGATAATACCATGGTGAAAGCGGGCGGCTTTATTGGAATTGGACTGTTTTTTTGATTATGACATTTCCACCTCTCAACGAACAGATGGACGCCATCCGGCGCGGCACAGTCGATCTTATCAACGAAGAAGACCTTGCGAAGAAGATCGAGCGTGCGCGCGTGAAGAACAAGCCGCTCGTCGCAAAGTTTGGTGCTGATCCATCGAGTCCCGATCTTCATATCGGTCACGGCGTTGTGCTCCACAAACTCCGCACCTTTCAGGACCTCGGGCATCAGGCAACGCTTATCATCGGTGATTTCACTGCAATGATCGGCGACCCATCCGGCCGCCAAAAGACGCGCCCCATGCTCACAGCCGATGAAGTGAAATCGAACGGCGACACGTATGTGGAACAGGTCTCTCGAATTCTTGATCGAGAGACACTCAAGATACAATACAACTCCGAGTGGCTCAACGCGATGACGTTCTCTGACGTCGTCAAACTGGCGGCGAGCTATACGGTGTCGCAAATGCTTGAGCGTGAAGATTTTCACAAGCGATTCAATGCCGAGCAGCCAATCTCTCTTCACGAATTCCTCTACCCGCTAGCACAAGGCATGGACTCCGTCGCAATCAAGTCTGACATCGAGCTTGGTGGTACAGATCAAAAGTTTAATCTGCTCGTAGGAAGAGAGTTGCAACGGCATTACAATGTTGAGCCACAGTGCATCCTCACGATGCCGCTACTGGAAGGTACGGACGGCGAGAAGAAGATGTCGAAGTCCTACGGCAACTCCATCAACTTCAGCGACTCCGCCGACGAGATGTTCGGTAAGACGATGTCTATCCCGGACACCATGATCTACCGCTACTTCGAGCTTGCTACAAGTGTCGCCGATCTCGCAACAATCAAAACCCAACTTGCCGACGTAAGCACCAATCCGCGCGATCTGAAGGTGCGACTGGGTCAGGAGATAGCGAGTAGCTTCTATGGTGCTGATGCAGGTGTCGCCGCCTATGAGCGGTTCAAAGCGATGTTTGTAAAGAAAGAAGTGCCAGATGATATTGAAGAGTGCCTTCTCGCAGCCCCAACATCCCTGGTCGATTTCATGGTCGAGAAGCAACTCGCACCAAGTAAAGGTGAGGCGCGGCGCCTCATTGATGGTGGTGGTGTTTCGATTGATGGAG
Organism: uncultured Ignavibacteriota bacterium; assembly: GCA_903900335.1. GTDB lineage: Bacteria > Bacteroidota > Ignavibacteria > Palsa-1295 > Palsa-1295 > PALSA-1295. Next base: position 87,867 of record CAIUMP010000022.1, read on the forward strand.
AGAAGATAATGGATGCGAAGGCCCCGCTTTCTGGAAGTCCCTCCGGTGTAGTGTTGAAAGTTGGAAAGCGAAAATTTTTGAAGGTCAAGTCAGCATAGCCTTGACTCTTTGGGAGATTGCGCGATGGGGTCTTGATCTCTGATCGAGACCCCATTGGTTTACTTCGCCTCCTTGGCAAGCTCCTTGTAAAACAACGCAGTCGCTCGAACTCCGTCGTGAAAGCCGGGAAGATACATCTTCTCATTCGGCGAGTGCGCATTTTGATCCGGCATGGTGAAGCCCATGAGCACTGTGGGTGCTTCCAGGATCTTCAGGAATGAGTTGACAATTGGAATCGACCCCCCCTCCCGCGTGAGAAATGGCTCGCGACCAAACACTTCCTTGAGTGCCCTACGCGCTGCGCGAACGCCAGCGGAGTCGATCGGTGTAACTGCTGGAAGACCACCGTGCAAGTCTGTGACTTTGACGATTACTCCAGGAGGTGTTATCTTCTTCACATATGCCTCGAACAGCTTCGCTATCTCCCCCGGCGTCTGGTCCGGTACCAATCGCATCGACACCTTGGCTCCCGCCTTCGACGGAAGCACCGTCTTCGCACCGGAACCAGCAAATCCGCCCCAGATGCCGTTCGCATCCAGCGTCGGTCGTGCCCAAATGCGTTCAAGCGGAGAGTAATCCTGCTCTCCGGTAAAGGTACCAACCTCAAGATCGGCTTTCCGTGCCGCCTCATCAAATGGCAATCGCGCAAGCTCCTTCCGCTCCTCTGGTTCTACGGATCGAACGGAATCATAAAAACCATCAATGAGAATGTGGCCATCCTCGCCTTTAAGCTTTGAGATAATTCTGGAAAGCGCGTTGATCGGATTTTCAACAACGCCGCCGTATGAACCGCTGTGGAGATCGCGGTTGGGGCCGGTCACTTCAAGCTCCATGTAGCATAGGCCGCGCAGGCCGTAGCAAAGCGAGGGCATCCCGTAATCGTACATCGGTGTATCGCTGACAAGCACGGTGTCACAGGAGAGCATCTCGCGATATTTCTCCAAAAATGGTTCAAGATTTGGCGAGCCGATCTCCTCTTCGCCCTCGATAATAACTTTGACGTTGACTGGCAGCTTGCCTTCTGTTTTCAGTAGCGCTTCGAGGGCCTTGAGCTGCAGAAAGACTTGCCCCTTATCGTCCGAGGCACCGCGTGCGTAGATCTGATCTCCGACGATTGTCGGCTCGAATGGAGGATTGGTCCAAAGATTCAGCGGATCGACGGGCTGTACGTCGTAGTGACCATAGAAGAGCACGGTGTGCGCTCCCTCGCCAGCGTCCAGCCGTTGACCGAAGACGACGGGGTGACGTGCGGTCTCGTATATCGCAACATTGTCCATCCCTATCCGGCTCAGCTCGTCACGAACAAACTCGGCGCAGCGCCTTGTTTCAGGGTCGTGAGAGGGCTCTGTTGAGACGGATGGAATACGCAAGAACGAGATGAGCTCGTCCTCATAGCGCGCTTTGTTTTCTTTAATGTATTCGAGGAATGACATGAACGCAAAATGGATTGTTAGCTGACAGCCGAGATTCAGATAGTCACCAGGCGACGACACTAACACATGCCGAGACAAGTTACTTCCAGACTCGACGAAACCGATATTGACCGTATTGTTACCGCTATTCGGAACTCCGGGTCAGCGGGAGAGGCGCGCAAGCGTGAGGCACCTCTTCGGAAATTGCTGCAACTTACCGGTGGCCCGATCATTCGTGGCGACGAAGCGCACTTTTTCTTTGAATCGCCCATCGATGGGGTAGTGCGCATCACGGGTGACTGGAACGGCTGGAAACCCATAGATAAGCTCGATAAGCTGAACTCGTACTCTCGCTTTTACCATCTTCGCAAGCGCTTCCCCATCGATGCCCGACTTGCGTATCGCCTCCTTCTTGACGGCCAACATTCCGTCTTTGATCCCTTCAATCCTTACCGAGAGGAAGAGGTCTTCGGCACGAACAGTGTCATCCGGATGCCCGCTTACAAAAGCGAACCACTGGCGAACGAACCTGCTACTGAAGTCCCTCGTGGCAAAATTCGAGAATTTGAAGTGCCCCATTTGAAACACGGCACCGGTGCGAACTTCACCAGAAGCGTCACCGTGTATGCACCTGCGGACATGCGAACGATCTCTAAACTTCCAATTCTGTTTGTGCATGATGGCCCACAAACGATATCCGTCGGCAAGTTCATCAACATCCTCGACAACCTGTACAACAAAGAGCCGAATCTCGATCGGACTATCGTCGTATTCGTGCCCCCACGCGAGCGAGACAAAGAGTACATGCTAAATGAATCCTACGCGTCCTGGCTGGCGCACGTTCTTGTTCCGTTCGTAGAGTCGAAGATGAAGTTGCGACCGGCGTATCGCGGTACTCTCGGCTCTTCACTTGGTGGATTGCTCTCGGCACAACTGGGTTTCATCTATCCAAAAGTGTTTTCTCGGATCGCGATGCAGTCGCCTGCTCTTTGGGTGCAGAATGAGAAAATCATTCGGTCATTTAAAAGCGTACAGAAGCTCCCTCTCCACTTTTTCTTGCAAACCGGGACTATACATGACGCCGAAACGGAATCGCGTAAAATGTTGCGTGTGCTTCAAGAGAAAGCTTATCCAACAGTTTATCGTGAGTCAAACGAGAGCCACAATTGGGGTAATTGGAGAGGGAGTTATGCGGACGTTGTCCGATGGTTTGGATCGGTCTGAAGATCTTAACCCAAATATTTATTCTGTTCTTTCTGCAACTCCTTAATGAGATACTTCAATCGCGCGTTTTGGGAGCCTTGTGCAAGCGGAAAATAGTGCTCCTGCGTTTGCATGATGTACTTGATCGGGTTGCGCTTTACATTGAACTCTAAGCAGCGATAGGTATCCAGTCGGTCAGCCAGCTTTAGCATCCGTGCATCCTCGCTCGATTGCATTAGCCGCTCGATGTACTCTCGTTCAACCCAATCCTTCATCACTCCCTCAGCTTTTATATCCTTCGTGAGTTTCTGGACCAGATAACTCGTGTAGGAGCCAAAATTGAGTTCGATGATCTCCGGAGTCAGTACGTTGGAATCTTCCAACGTATCATGCAAAAGGGCAGCACAGACAATTGAAGCGTCGTAGTGATTAAGCTCGGTGACGAAAATTCTTGCTACCCGGCTGGGATGCCAGAAGTAGGGTTTACCATCGAGGCGCTTTTGGAATTCATGGACACTCTCTGCCATGTCGTAGGCATCCATGACCTTCATTAGATCGACCGGAGTTACCCCTCGATCACGAAGCAGCTGTTCCAGCTCTTCGCGGGGAAGGTATGTCTCGTTGTATTTCGCGTCGGGTAACACTGTTGTGTACTCTGATTACCATTTGTGCTGCAGCGCTTCGCAACACCCCGGACCCGGTTCAGTTAAACATTGAACCGGAAGTGCATGATGTCTCCATCAGCAACAACATATTCGCGTCCTTCGCTTCGCAAAAGTCCGGCTTCTTTTACTGCGGCCTCAGACTTGAGCCTTTTGAAATCCGCAAATTTCATGGTCTCGGCGCGGATGAAGCCCTTTTCGAAGTCCGTGTGAATAACGGCCGCTGCTTCGGGTGCCTTCGCACCTTTACGCACCGTCCATGCGCGGATCTCCTTCGGTCCGACAGTGAAGTACGTCTGAAGCCCGAGCAAATCGTATGCCTCGCGTACGAGAGCGTTCAAACCTGCTTCCTTGAGCCCAAGCTCGTGAAGGAACTCCGCTCGCTCTTCCTCGGGGACCTCGACTAGCTCCATTTCGATCTTTGCACAGATCGGCACAACTCCGGCTCCCTCCTTCTTGGCGATTTCCCGGATGGTATCAATGTATGCATTCCCGTTTATCACCCCTGCCTCATCGGTATTTGCAACGAAGAGAACGGGTTTTCCTGTCAGCAGGTGCATATCACGAAGCCATAGTGTTTCTTCCTCGTTGTTGAGAGTCAGATAACGGGCTAATCGCCCTTGCACCATGTGCTCCCGCAATCGGTCGTAGAACTCAGATTCCGCTCGTGCCTTCAAATCACCTGTTTTCCCCTTCCTTTGGGCAGTGTCCTTCTTCTTGTCAAGTGTCTCAAGATCCTTGATGATCAGCTCGGCTTCGATCACTTCAATGTCGCGCTTTGGGTCAACGGAGCCATCCACATGTATGACATTCGGGTCATCGAAGGCCCGGACAACGTGTGCAATCGCGTCCACTTCTCTAATATGAGAGAGGAATTGGTTGCCAAGACCCTCGCCTTGGGAAGCACCCTTCACTAATCCAGCAATATCTACAAACTCGATCGTCGCGGGCATCTGCTTCTGCGGATTGACAAGTGCGGTCAATTCCTTGATCCTGTAATCCGGCACCGGCACAACACCCGTATTTGGTTCGATCGTGCAAAATGGATAATTCTCGGCAGCGGCCTGACTCGATGCCGTTATTGCATTAAACAGCGTTGATTTGCCAACATTCGGAAGCCCAACAATACCGCAGCGAATACCCATTAGGAAGTTTTTTGTGCAAAGTTTATTATCTGGGTCACAGACCTAGTGTGCCCCAGTCGATCCTGCTCGCGTCGTAAGAGCGAAGCTACCGCTTTTGTTCCGCCGGGTGAGCTTCCGGATGGTCTGGGTGTGGGATCAGCACAGGCGGGGCGACAGTGGGTGGATCCGGGTTGATCAGCGCGATAGAATAAAACTGCCCCTTATCGCTACTCGTTAACGTGAACTTCTCACCTGGCGATTCCCAGGCGACACTTTGATAAACATTGTGATACTCCTGCGTGGGTTTACCATGCAATTTCTTAAGCTTCTCGATGACCTTGCCCAAAACTTTGGCATTGTCCGCAGCGCTTCGCTTCTTCGAGATGAAGCTAACCTGCGTGACCTCCGGCCCCTGTACGGCCACTCGAAATTCTCCGTTATCCTCAAGAAAGTCTCCCTTGAAGGAAAGTATGCTCGCTCCATCAAATCCCCCCCAGACCATGGTATCGAGGGGTGCGTGAGAATTCAAGATCACTTCACGAGTCAACATGCCAGGGCGCACACCGTGTAGATCGAAGCGTTTGTGTAACTGTGCGTGAACGACCAGCGGCCCGAAGGTAAGAAAGGCCAGAGCGGCAACGAAGTTGCGTTGATTTTTCTGAAGGCTGACTGATAACATAATTCGCTATACTAACCTAATCTAACTTAAAGCTTCTCGCAATTTCACGAAAATAATCGTATTCCAATTGCTGATTCGGTTGATTGAACGGTGCAAGCAGTAACAAGATTGCCCTTGGAGTTAGGAACGCCGCAACGTACTCGAGCGTACTGTCCTGGTTTCGCGCCACAAATTCAAATCCTTCCCGGATAAAGCGGTGCGTTACGCTGTCGTGCACGTTGAAATCATTTTCGCTACTGACAGCGATCCCTTTTGCTCCAAAGGCGAGCTCTGCTTTCATTTTGAAGTTCTTCCACATCTCGGAGTCGATCTTACCAACAAGCGCCGGACGCAGTGTCACTGACAATTCCAGACGAGTTGGCTGTCTCGGATCGCGGAAGGTCAGTGCATACGTACCGCTGGAATCGAGTGTTTCGGTGGAGCCCCAACCCGGGTTCGCCTCCAGTGTCAACGGCAGAAGTGTCGGAATAAACCTTCTCCGCAATGTCTCATTTCCAAGACCGCTTGTTGGCTCGTGGTAGTAGGCCAGTTTTGCACTCCGATATTTCTCGACGTTCATGTCATACTCGACCGGTCTCGAATCGAGAAGCCTGCCGTCGCGCGACCAGACATCAATGAAGACGAAATATTGTGTTTTCGGAAAGCTCAGGCTCAGGAGAGGAGTTTTCGACACGAAACCCCGAAGCGAGTCGCCTACATAGAACGAGGGCATCCACGCTGTATCTTCTCGGAGGCCCAGCAATCCTAGCTCAGGAAAACGCACAGCGATCCGTGTGTTTATCGTATCAAGTACCTGAAGGACTGCAGTAGGACGAGGAAATGCGCCGACAAAATCGCCTTCGCTACTTCCAAGTCCAGCGATATGGTAGTAGGCCCTTCCTTTCACTTTCAGGTCCGAAATAGTGTCCATCTGCCTCGCAGAGCGGTTGGACTGAAGAAGCGCTTGCGAATTCGCAGTCGCCGCGGTAACTACCAGGATCAAGAGTACAGCTGTGAGGATTCCAATGGGGCGAGTATTCATCGCGCATACGAACGCACACGATTCTGGCCAGTTCCGCCAGGTGATCGGATTGAGGTGAAGTTCCAAACCGGAGTTAATTGTCCTTAAGCAGTGAGCAGTCATCCGAAGCCGAAACCTGAACCAGCTTCCCCACGTTGGTTTGCTACGTGCATACTTGTTCCGTATGCCGCAAGACGAAGTTTGTTCAAATCCTATGACTACCTATGTCTTCCCCCACAAGACATTTTCAAGATCCGAGAACTATCCAAGTTCGTGAACGCTCAGCTGATCTCGAAACCGGCTCCACCGTTGGCGGCGCTATGAAGATTCAAGAGGCGCTTCCGATGGATGTGCCGCTCCCAATGATCATATTCGACGCGGTGAGCTTGCGGATTCTGTACGTCAATAAACATGCGTGTGAACTCTATCAATATTCGGAAGATGAATTTCTCGGCCTGACACTCTCCGATATTCGGCCGGAGGAAAGTAGGGAGAACTTCGTGACGAATGTGGCACCCATCATCGCCGCGAGAGTTGGAGGCCATACCCTGATGACTCGCCACATGAAAAAGAACGGCGAGGTAATGGATATTGAGTTATTTACGCAGCAAACCAGATTTGCCGGCGTGCCTGCGAGGGTCATCATGCTTAAGGACATGACCCAGCGGATTCGTGAACACACGGAGCTTACCAAGGCCCGCAGTACGCTTCGGTCTGTTCTGGATAGCTCCTTGGCAGGCATAAGCGCTGTAGACACAGAGCATCGCCTGATCGCGTGCAATGCCTTTGTCAGCAATATCATTCGAGAGCATTATGGAGTGGATGTCGTCGAAGGAATGAAACTGCGAGAGTTCCTACCTGAAGATGTTGGCACATTCTTCCACGAATCCGAAACACGCGCACTTGCTGGCGAGACCTTCACGGCAGAATGGACATTCCACCTGCCCTCCGCAGATATGATCGTGGAGTTTTCCTTCTATCCCATGTATGAGGGAAACACGATCAGCGGGGCGTCTTCCTTCGGGAAGGATCTTACTCAAATTCGTAACGCAGAAGCAGAACAGCGAAAGTTGTTCGATGAAAGCCCAATGCCCATGTGGGTGATCGACACTCATACCCTCAAGTTCCTCCGAGTCAATAAACCAGCGTGTGCCCTGTATGAATACTCCGAAGCAGAATTTCTTCAGTTGACTCCTTTGGAGTTACGCCAGCCAGCAGACCGCGACGAGTACTATCAGCAGACGATCTCCCAGATTCGTCATCTCCCTGATGAAGAGCCGGTGCACACTCGCCACATGAAAAAATCTGGATCTGTGATGGACGTCATTGTCAAACATCACAAGATGATGTTTGAAGGCCGCGAAGCCAGAATTGCGCTCATTGAAGACATTTCCGAACGGCTGAAGGCTGAGACCGCACTTCGCCTTGCGAACGAGCGTTTTCGACTCGCTACGGAGGCCGTGAGTTGTGTCATATACGATTGGGATGTCAATTCAGGGTATGTATATAACTCTCCGGGACTGTTGCCGCTCACGGGATTCGATCCCGAGGTCGAACCCAACTGCGCTTCCCTTGCCTGGTGGATGGGGCGAATTCACCCCGATGATAAGCAAGAAGCCGCCGCAATAATCGAGCGTGCACTCGCACAGGGTCGGGAGTTCGAAGCAGAGTACCGAGTGCTTCATAAGCAAGGGCATTACGTGTACGTCTGGGATCGCGGTATCATCTCGCGGGACGAAGCGGGAGTTGCCGTTCGGGTCGTCGGAAGCACGCAAGACATTACGGCAAGAAAGCGCATGGAAGCTCAACTCGTTGAAGAGCGTAACCATGCACTTACCGCCCAAGAGAGTGCGGAGGAAATGAGTGTCCTGAAGACCAATTTTTTGGCTAACATGAGTCATGAAATTCGGACTCCGTTGACCGCGATTCTTGGGTTCGCTGAGCTGCTCTCTGCCAACCCCATCGATCCAGTTCGATCACGACATGCCTCGATCATTCATAGTTCTGCTACGCGCCTTCTTGAGACGATCAATAATATTCTCGACCTTGCTCGCACCGAATCACGAAAGATCCTACTCTCGCCAACGGTTGTCTCGATTAATGATGAATTAGAACGACTCGTGGATCTTCTTGAGCCACTCGCGTCTCAGAGGAGCGTCGGACTCCATTTCATACCTTCTTCGCAGCCAACGGAAGCATTTCTCGATTCGCAGTACCTTAGTCAAATCGTGACGAATCTTCTCGGGAATGCAATCAAGTTCACACACGAGGGCTTTGTGAATGTGTATTTGCACATGGGAGCCGAGGCGCTGCTCCCGATGACAGAGATTCGAGGATTCCCGGCATACCGAACCTCCGAAGACCCGCTAGGAGAGCATTTCCGGATCGTGGTGTCCGACACGGGAGTCGGGATCGCCCAGGATCAGCTGTCAATGATCTTCGATGAATTCAAACAGGAATCCACAGGTTACGATCGTTCGCATGAAGGTAGCGGACTTGGCTTGACCATTAGCAATCGGCTGGTAGCTGCGATGGGTGGAAGCATGGAGGTCCGAAGCGCGAAGGGCGCTGGCAGCACGTTCATCGTCCGCCTCCCCTACTCGTCCGCGGTCGCCCCAAACGCTACCTTGCCACCAGCTGCGCCAGCTCCGAAGCGGCGGCTGTTGCTGGTGGAGAACAACCTTGAGACTGCCGAGATGATACGATATATGCTGCGAGCGGAGAATGAGGTCGAACATGCCAGCTCGGCCGGCGCTGCATTACTAATGCTTGGAAGCGAGCGGCCGGACATGATATTGATGGACGTGAATCTTGGAAGCGGAATGTCGGGGTTAGATCTGACCAGAATTCTGCGAGGCAAGAAGGAGACAGCAACGATTCCGATCATCGGAATCACAGGATATGCTATGAAGACCGACCAGCGTGCGGTATTGGAAGCTGGTTGCGACGACTACCTTTCAAAGCCATTCACCCAATCAGAACTGCACTCCGTTGTGGAGAGGAATCTACGCTTAGTTTGACGAAGAAGTTGTCCCTCTATACAACCGCTTCTGTAACTCGATAGCGACATAATGGAAGATAACGGAGTGCACGCTCTCTGAGGTGCACATATCGTTCAGTGGAACGTGAACAGCTGATGCTGCTATCTGTTTCAGCTTCCCTCCTCCGAACCCCGTCACCCCAACTGTGTGAAGCCCATTCTTGTTAGCCCACTCGATGGCGGTTATCACGTTAGGGCTATTTCCCGATCCAGAGATGGCTACGACAATGTCACCGGGCCGCGCGTAGGTGCGAAGCTGCTGTTCGAAGATCGAGGCATAGCCTTCGTCGTTTCCGTATGCCGTCATGAGCGCAACGTTGTCCGTCAGCGACATCGCTCGCAACCGTTTTGTTTGGTCCATGGATCGAAGTGTACCCTTGGCCAGATCATTCGCGAAATGGGAGGCGTTCGCAGCGCTACCACCGTTGCCGATCACAAATACAGTCCGGCCATTCTCATACGCATCGACAAGAAGGTCAAGAAAACTCGAAATCTCAGCTTCATCGAGCGAGGTGAGCGAATTGTTGAAGTAGCTGAGATATTCGGTAAATGTCATCAAGAATTGGCAATAATCAATGATTGAGGCGTCAGGCACATTCTATTAGCGGCCTAACTAAGTATGTCTCCCTTTCGGTTCTCCTCACCTCCGTGCGCATTCTAATCGGCCTCGGGGCGGCCGCGGTCAGCCTCGACCCTTGCGCACTTTTTCCAACTGTTCGTGGTGCCGAGCACGCTGAGCAGAGTCCAGCGATTCTTTCTTCTCCCAGGTGCGGGTATCATCGCCCGACTTGAGTGCGACAATGCGCAATAAGTAATTGACTCTTCCTTTTGCCTCCGCCGATGCCTCGTGTATCTCATAGGTAAAGGCGAGTTCGTCCTTGACATGATTCGCCAGGAAACAGTCCATTTCCTTCACTCCCATCAATCCATTCAAAGACATGCCATAGGCATCCTTAAGGAAACAGCGGTCGGCGTGATCCTTATCGAATTGAATGAACTGCCCATTACTGCTCACCGTCTTGATCAGTTTTCCAAGCGAGGAATCACTAACAATTCGATACTCCGAGCTGTGACGCGATCCTTGCATAACGCCATTGAGTGTGCACACGAGAATACCTGCGAAGGCAAAGATAACGAGTCGGTTCTCATTGAGCTTCATCATGCCGCCTCCAGTGATTCTTCCAGCAGTTGCCGGCGATACAGATCGTAATAGTGTCCTTCGGCTGCAAGCAATTCCTGATGAGTACCTCGCTCGACGATCTTCCCATGATCAAGCACGATGATCATATCTGCCTCTCGTGCGGTGGAGGTTCGATGACTGATCAGGATCGTAGTTCTTCCAGAAGTATTGGACCGGAGATTTGCCAATATTCGTTCTTCTGTCGCGGTGTCCACTGCCGACATCGCGTCGTCGAAAACAAGGATCCGGGGATTGCGGGCAAGCGCACGAGCGATGGCAGTTCGCTGCTTTTGCCCTCCAGAGAGGGTGATGCCTCGCTCGCCTATCATTGTTTCGAACTGCTCCGGAAACTCCATCACATTGTCATAGATGTCCGCAGCTTTTGCAGCTTCTTCCGTACCCAACGGGCTGGGTCGGGCCCATCTAGGAAAACCTTCGATACCTGAGGAGCCACCCAGAAGGTTCTCCGATTCACGCTTCCACGTACCGGAAACTAGAGGCACGTCTTTAAAAGCTCGCTGACCCGATCCCGGAATCGAATCATCAACGAACTCTGATGTGCCAAAGGAGATGTTCCCGGAAATGGTCTCGGAAAAGAGGAATGGCTCCTGAGTCACATATCCGATATTCGAGCGCAACGACTCAAGCGGAATTGTTCTCAGATCATGGCCATCGATCGATATCGAACCTTGCGTTGGGTCGTATAGACGAGCGATCAAATTCACAAGCGAAGTTTTACCGCTCCCAGTGCGCCCCATGACCGCGACCGTTGTCCCACGTTCAATTCGCAGCGAAATATCTGAAAGTGCCGGCTCCAACTCTGGCCGATAGCGGAATGTAACGTCCTTGAAGTTGATCTCTCCCTTAATAGTTGTGATCTTCCAATCTGTGGAATCTGTGTTTTTGATCTCCGGCTCAGTTTCAAAAAGCTTGATCAGCCTCGTCATACTCGCAGCGGCCCTCTGCACCATATTGGTTACCCAGCCGAGCGCAATGAATGGCCATGTCAGCATTCCAAGGTACACAAAGAACTGCGAGAGCTGCCCGATCGAAAGGGTGCCCTTTACGATCATCTCCCCTCCTAGCAGGATCAGAACTACTGTCGAAAGGCCCATAAAAGTGAAGATGATCGGCTGCATAAGCCCTTGCGTCTTTGCCAGGCGCATGTTCTTATCTCGGTACCCTTTTGTTGCGCGATTGAATACCCCTTGTTCGTATTGCTCACGAACATAGGCCCTCACGACACGCATACCGGAAATGCTTTCCGTCGTTCTTCCTGTCATATTTGCAAAATGCGCTTGCACTGCATCGAACAAAGGATGCACTCGTTTGCCAATCAAGTACACTGCCGTGGACATCAGAGGAAGAGGTAGGATCGCAGAGATGGCAAGTGTTGGGGAGATCGCTACCATGAACCCAAAAGCCGCGACGAAGGTCGTCAGGGTGTCGGCCGTGTACATGATAGATGGCCCAATGAAGAAGCGGACGGCATCAACATCGTTTGTTGCATAGGCCATGAGCTCTCCGTGGGGTGTATTGTTAAAAAAGCGCATGGAGAGTCGCTCAACGTGGGCGAGCAGATCGTTTCGAAGATCATACTCCATCAACCGGCTTGCAACAATGATATTCTGCCGGACGAGGTAATAGAAGAATCCGCTTAGGAAGGACAACAGGATGATCAGACCCGCACTCATCATTAGAGACTCGCTGGTCGCTGTTCCCTGAGCTATGCGGTCTATCCCCCTTCCTAAATACATGGGCCACAGTACCTGGGCAGCCGTCGAAAAAACTACGAGGACGCAGCCCTTCAGGAACATCTTCCTGTAGCGCTTGAAGTATGGGAGAAGGCGAAGGAGTGATTTCATGGTTGGTGCTATGTGAGACACCACCCCGGTGACTCCCGGTTCCCCCGTCCTCGATTCTCGGGAGAATTAAGCCAGAAGATATTGCCAATTCCTGAATTTTGGACTAATTAAAGTTCACTTTTTTTGGTTTAGCGTCGTCCGTGGCTTTTGGCTAACATGCCGAGAAGAACAAGTCACGCGGTGGGAGGCATCTATTGTCCGCAGTCCCACCCATGAACTAACGACAATCTATGCAGGAAGACCTTCAACACGAGAATCTCTCATCCGCGGCCCCGGGCCAAACAGACCAGCAAGATCTGGCAGTCTCAAATCATTCAGATATTTCGCAATCCCAGACTACCGATAGCGTAAATGAGGGAGAACTCAGCTCTACTGGAGCTGGGGAGCTTAGTGCTTCACGCGCGCCAGCCGCAACAGCAAGCAGCTACAGAGATATCATTGCCGAGCGCCTAGCTCGCCAAGGACAGCCCCGCAGCAGCGCTCAATCGCAGGCATCCCGACCGATGGCTCACGCCTCCGACGTAGAGAATTCGCCGAGTCGCCCCACGGCTCCGGTGACCAAGGCAAGCAAGGCCGCTGGGTCTCCAGAGAGCGAGAGCGGCACCCTTTCCGAAGAAATTGATGCGCAAACCAAGTCGCAGGAAATTTCATCCACAGAGTCAAGTCCAATTCAGGAAGCAGGACAAACGGAGTCTGCAGGTCTATCCAGCAGAGAGCGAGCACGCCTGCGCCAGCAGGAGCGTGCCGAGTTGCGTCGCGGCGGCGGTCAGCGCCGCCCGGCACCGGCCGCGGCCGAGGGTACCGATGATTCGGTCATAGCTGAATCACCCGCGGACGGGTCGCCAATGGCAAAGGCAGAATCCACTGTTTCGCAACCGAAACCGGAGCTAATCCGAAGGAGCCAGCGCGAAGAGCGCAGCGCTCGTGAAGAAAGAGCCCCAAGAGAAGAACGGGCTGATCGGGAGGAGCGCACTCCACGCGAAGATCGACAACCGCGTGATGAGCGCCCAGCCCGTGAGCCGCGGCCCGAACGCGAGCCGCGTATCGAGCGTGAACCGCGATCTGAGAGCGACGCTCGCCCAGAACGTGAAGGTCGCCCAGAACGTGAAGGTCGGCCCGAGCGTGAGCCGCGCGTTGAACGCGAACCGAGACCCGATCGGCCTCAGCGCGGGGACCGCCCAGCTCGCGGCCCTCGAGAAGATGCACCACTCCAGACGGCAGTTCGCACTCGAGAAGAGCGTCCCCGAGACGCTTCCGAACGACCCCGCGATGGGGGGTTGGTAAAGAGATCGGAGATCGGAGCACCGATTCGTAGACCGGATGCAAAGCCCGCGCTTTCCGATTTAAAAGGTGGCGAGCCAAAGCAGACCGAGCGCGCATCCGAGTCGGCACGCACATTGGCAATGAAGACCGGTATCTCGGTTGTCATTCCGCTCTTTAACGAACAGGATTCACTTCGCGAACTTACTGCAGCTCTCAAGCAGCAGCTGCTCCGTCTCGCTGGCTCGCGCTATGAGATTCTCTATATTAATGATGGCTCTACGGATCGCTCTGGCGACATCCTCCAGGACATCCTTGCGACCAGTTCGCGAGTGACGGCGATAACCTTCCGCCGAAACCAAGGCAAATCCGCTGCGCTTGCGGCGGGATTCGCGGAGGCACAGTATGGCATCGTTATTACGATGGATGCTGACCTGCAGGACGATCCTCGCGAATTTTCCAATCTGATTGCCAAACTTGCTGAAGGGTACGATCTTGTAAGCGGCTGGAAGAAGAAGCGCCACGATCCGATCACCAAGACGCTTCCAAGCAAATTCTTCAATGCTGTAACAGGCATCTTCTCTGGTATTAGCCTCCACGATTTCAATTGTGGGCTGAAAGCTTATCGCAAGGAAGTGACAGATCGGTTGAATGTCTATGGCGAACTTCACCGCTACCTCCCTGCACTGGCGCACTGGGAAGGATTCCGGGTAGCGGAGATTCCTGTGGTCCACCATCCGCGCAAATTTGGTAAGTCGAAGTTCGGTTCGAGCCGGTTCTTCAAGGGCTTTCTTGATCTACTGAGCATAGTCTTTACGAATCGCTACGGCAAGCGGCCGTTGCACTTGTTCGGCACGATCGGCACGCTGCTCTCACTGGTAGGCCTTGGCATTGATGGGTATATCACTGCCGAATGGGCAATGGGACTGACGGCATTGTCAAACCGCCCGATATTGCAGCTCGGAGTGCTATTGATCTTGGTTGGTGTCCAATTGGTCTCACTGGGTCTCCTCGGTGAGATGATCGTTAAGAATTCGAATACTCGAGCCAATCTCGCTTACTCGAAGGAGAAGGGTAAACCATCGGCAGAAATGCGCGAGAGACAAGCATCACGACGCGCCAACATGGCCGCTGGGGGCCCTCGAACTCCGCGACCAGGCGGACGACAACCTCGTGGACCTCGGCCTGAAGGATCCGCGCCAGCCTCTGGAGACAGGCGACCGGCCCCCAAGCGATAAGGAGAAGCAGGTTCCAGACGATGCACAACTCACTCATATATCATTCGGATTGCCGCTACTTCCGTGGTGACATTCCTTGCGCACCGAACAAGCGGGAGGGTGTCCACTGCGACGGCTGCTCTCACTACGATGCCATCACCGAGAACATCCTCGTGATCAAGCTCGGGGCTGCTGGGGACGTTCTGCGAACAACTCCGATTCTCACCCCGCTTCGTAAGGAGCATCCTCACGCCAGGATTTGGTGGTTGACGCACTCGCCAGATCTCGTTCCGAAATCCCATGTGGACCGCGTCCTCAAATGGAATTCGGAAAGTCTGGAAACGCTACATGCGATCCAGTTCTCGCGTTTGATCAATCTTGACAAGGATCACTACGCATGCGCGCTTGCTTCGCGGCTTACAGCGGAAAGGAAGGACGGCTTTTTACTCGGAAAATTTGGAGAGTCCGAGCCAGCCAATGATCTAGCAAGGGCAAAATTCCTGACAGGCATTTTCGACGACGTCAGCCTAGCAAACCATCTTGAATTCACCACCGAGCTGTTCGCCATTTGTGGTTATGAATGCGCTGGCGAAGAGTACATCCTCGACACTCCAAGAGCACTCGAATTTGCCGCGCTGGATCGCTCGCGACCCCTTGCCGGACTCAACACAGGTGCGGGTGCGCGTTGGACTTCACGTCTCTGGCCTGTAGAACGCTGGGCCGAACTTGCCGAATCCATACTCGACTCCGGCCGAAACGTCATCCTACTGGGAGGACCTGACGAGGAAGAGCGCAACCGCGAAATCCACGAACGGACCCACGGGCGTGCACAATATCTTGGTTACTTTCCTCTCTCGGAGTTCATCGCACTCGTGGACAATTGTGAACTGATCGTTTCCGGAGTGACGATGGGTATGCATATCGCGATGGCTCTTCGCAAGAAGCTCGTACTTATGAACAATATCTTCAACCCGTATGAGTTTGGGGATCTGTATGGGTTAGGCGAGATCGTGCAACCAAACAAGCAGTGCACCTGCTTCTTCCGCGGGCATTGCATTAACCCGGATTATTTCTGCCTTGACGACCTGCCAGTCTCGAAGATGTTCGCCGCCGTCGAGCGTGTCTGGAATACTCCGCGCGGACAAATGCAGCAAGAGCCGCTGGTCGTGCCCGGAATGATACTCTCCTAGGGCTTGACAATAAGCCATCGGTACAACTGCCTGATTGCTAAATCGGCTTGCGAGCTTGCTCCTGCTCCACCCGCAATTTGACAGCCAGGCCGATCTTCACCAATAGAAAGCCCGCCCAGCCAACGAGCCAGAGTGTGAAAAGGATTGGAGAGCGCATGAAGCTCGCAACGAGAAGCGTACCAAAAAAGAGTAGAATACCGCGCAGCGGCACATGCTTGAGTTTTTCTCGCGGGTGAACTCGCGGCGCTTCGGACGCAGGCTGTGATTCAGGTAGATCCATACTGACGCAAAAGAGGGAATGACCTAAATCATTCCCTCTTGGTCAATTTCAATTCTGCTCGGCCGTTCTGCTTACATCAATGAACTACTGTAAAAGGCACAGTACTGCTCGCCTGGGACGTTCGTAGAACGCAGTAATACATTCCGTTCGGAAACGTCGATGTTGGGATACTCACCTTCTGCGACGAACCAGTGCTCCTCCCTGCAAAGACTTGTTCGATCTGCCGGCCTAACATGTCGCGAAGCACTATTGAGACTTCGCTTGTGGCAGCGGTGGAAAACGTTACTGCATATCTATCTGCATTTTCATCAATAGAGCAGCTCAACAGACCACCAGCAGTGGTCGGACCCGAGGTGGCTACGGATGCCGTGCCTGAAGCAGCAGAGGGATACTTCAGCGTTCGGTAGGAGAAGACAGGCAAGAAGCTCTCCGCTGTCATTTCAAATAAAAGGCTGTCATCGGGCGTGACCTCACTTGAAATAAGGCTTAGCATATTTCCTACGGAGTCGCTCGTGGAGTTTTGTCCCCAACCAATGAAGGTATTGCCATTCGGGAGCCTTTGGACAGACCCCATGGAGGAAGCCCACACCGGCGGCTCATGACGATGCTGCCACACCAACCATGCCTGCATTTTCTGCTCATCAATGACGTATTCCACGGCTCGACTCTCCGGTTTCGGATTCACGCCATTAGTACCCCGAAAATTACCATTGTCAAAAAGCGTCATGTGGCCATGTGGGAGCCAACGGGCATCATGCTGATAGCTGAACCCCAGCGAATCATTAGGAAATTGGAACTGGTTGTGTAGGCCTCCGAGTCGCCAGATGATCGCCCCTGTCTTCCCGTCGATCTTG
The DNA here is from genome assembly GCA_903900335.1 of uncultured Ignavibacteriota bacterium. Classification (GTDB taxonomy): domain Bacteria; phylum Bacteroidota; class Ignavibacteria; order Palsa-1295; family Palsa-1295; genus PALSA-1295. The sequence continues at coordinate 104,932 of CAIUMP010000022.1, forward strand.
GTGATCTCACTCAAATTTCTGTTCGACAATAGGTAGTTGCCAAGTGAATCAATCTCGATCGAATTCGAATGTTGGAAGTCAATTTGGTGTGTGGATAGATCCTCGTGATTCGCATCAAGAATGCTATAATGATCTATTCCTCGCCACTCGAAGACGAGCGCATCGGACGCATCAAAATGTTGAATCACATTACTCAGAACCGTCGAAGCCGAATCTCCACCCGAGACCATTTGTCGCATATCTCGTTTCGTCCTGAGCGTGCCGATCAACGTATAACTTCCATCGGGGGAAATGAGTAACTCGTGTAGATCCGTTTGTGCTCCGTTCGCACACCCATAGACTCGCACCTGTTGAAAATTCGTATCGACCGCAATAAACTTGGCGATCAAGCCATCAAAATACGTCCAAAGTCCGTTGGGTTGTTTCTGAAAATCCATTGCCTGCGCTTGGAAGGTCTTCTGGACGAGCCCGTCCTGATCCAAAACGACCAGGTCACTGAACTGAGGGTTGCCATACGTCGCCAGAAATATCTTCCCGGGCGTTGGGTTGTTGTCAACGGTGACTGTGAAAGTCGGCAACTCCTGCGCCGAGCCTACTGTAGCACACTTGATTCCAGCGGACTCATCAACCGACTGCATGCTTTCCGTTGTGAATGCAAAAGTATCCCGAGCCGTGGAGCCCCCTAGCAATCGCACGGACAACCGCACCTGGACACGTTCGCCGAAACTAAATGGGAGGGTTGGATGAAATACTATTGTATTCCGATCCAACGACAAGGTAGTTACACCAGCATGTAGACCTGAGAGAGAACCAATCACGTCATAATCGGCATGGGATAGAAAGGCCGGATCAAAGCTCACCGGACTTGTCACGCCAATAGCCGTAACTCGAGAAACTTCAGTAGCACCTGCCATCGGATACCTCCTGACCACAGAGAAACCCGTGCCCGAACCGGCGGTCGCTGTCCTCAGCCCAGCGAAGGCCGTCATCGCTAGGACGAAAATTAATACGAGCGTCCGTGACTTCATCGTGAGAATTCTAAGGTGCACAGTATCACTGCGCCACCGAAAGGCTCTACAACGAATTGCAACGCTTGAATTTACTGCCCTTTGACCCACCCGGTGTACAATCATAATTCAGGAAGAATGCTTACTTGCCTAACAAAATCGGTCTGACAAGGGTACCTGTACTTGAATTCAATACGCAGTAATACAGACCGTTCGCTAATGCCTCCGTAGCGAAGCTGGCTCCTTGTACTAGCCCCGAAGCTGCTCCCTCGTAAATCTGCTTCACTTCTCTGCCAAGAATATCCCGGAATGTGATCCGCACCGAACTACCGCCTTCGCTGTGGAATAAAACAGAATATCCGTCCGAAGTCGGACTGAGCGACAAAGTCAATTCCGCCGCAGATATCAAGGCAGGGTGCGAAGCTGCAACGGATAGCGGTGCGGCCGCTGGATACTTAAGTGCGCGGTACGAACGGACAACAGGGGTCGCGTCCAGATACATTTCGAAGACCACGCTGTCGTCGGTCGTGACTTCAGTCGCCGCCAAGCTGAGTGATGGGCCACCTGCTGCCAATGCCATGTTCTGTCCCCACCCAATGAAAGTATTCTCGTTCGGAAGTCTCTGTACAGAACCCATGGAAGGCGACCAAACAGGAGGGTTGTGGTGGAATTGCCAGACTAACCAAGCCATCCGATTCTTCTCGTCAAGATAATACTCCGCAGCCCGACTCTCTGGCGGGAGCGGCGCCGAACCGAGACCATGAAAGTTGCCATTGTCAAACATGGTCAGATGCCCGTGAGGTAGCAGTCGAACGTCGTGCTGATAACTGAATCCAAGCGTGTCGTTCTGTATGGCGAATTGATTGTTGAGCCCTCCAAATCGCCAAAGGATCGCACCAGTCTCTGCATCGATCTTCGTAATTTCGCTCAGATTTCTATTAGACAAAAGGTAGTTACCGCTTTCGTCCTGGTCGATGGAGTTAGCATGCTCGTAGTCGATGATGGAGCTTTTGAGATCCTCGTGATTTGCGTCAAGCACACTATAGTGATCAATTCCTCTCCATTCAAATACCAGCGCATCCGATTTGTCAAATCGCTGAAGGACGTTGCTCACAATGATCGACGCGGAGTCTCCTCCTGCCGCCTGCTGGCGCATGTCCATCGTTGTACGAATTATCCCAATCAAGGAGTAACTTCCATCGGGAGAAAGGAGCAGCTCGTGCAGATCCGTGGCAACGCCGTTGGCGCACGCGTAGGTATGAACCTTCTTGAAATTCGAATCTACAGCGATAAATGTGCTGCTAATACCGTCAAAATACGTCCAAGTCCCGTTGGGTTGCAGCTGAAAATTCATTGCCTGAGCTGGAAGGCTCTTCTGCAACTGCCCCTGCTCATTCAGGATCATGAGGTCGCTGAATTGAGGAGAACCGTAGGTGGCGAGGAATATCCTTCCTGGCGTTGGGTTGTTGTTCACGCTAACCTTTACACCAGGCACGTCGGGTGGATTGTTCAGAGTGCCGATCGGGAAGTTTGGAGGCACAACAAGATGTGCACGCTCCGTAACAAAACTGAAGGTGTCCGCGATCTTGGAGCCGCCCACTGCCAATCCAGAAAAGTAGACAGAAACCCGCTCGAACAGTCCAAAGGGCACGACAGGCTTAAAAATCACGGTCTTGAGATCCGCGGAGTAACTTATCGAACCGGCATGTAGCCCAGAACTCGCCCCAATTACATCATAGCGTATGATCGAGCCCGCGTACTGATCAAAGGCAGAAGCGGAGGTTATCCCGATACCTGTAAGAGACGACACCTCAGCGGCACCCGATTGCGGATACGTCCGGATAACGCCGACGGTCGAGCTTGCGGCTGAGATCGCAGGAACAGTCGAGACGAAGCTCAACGAGAGAAAAAAGACAAATACGTGCCTGAATTGCATTTCGAACGTGGGCTCAATTGCGATTCCTAACAAATACCGCTCTTTGAGTCATGAGTAAAAATGTGAAGAACAGAGAGTACTTCTAAGTGCGCCGCCGCCAAGGTATTTCAATCCATTCCAGACGATGCCATGGTAGTGCGTTCAATTTTCGAGACACTCCCTATTGAATTCTCAATAAATGTGCCGAGGTACCGCACCCTTGCCTCAGCGTAGTGGGTCTCCTTCGCAATACAAGAACGCGAATTCATCATCCGGTTACAAAAATTCATGATGAATTCGTATTCTCGCGAAATCATGGAAGTTGGAGCTTGATCGTCTGATAGCCAGAATTGCTGCTCATTGTCAGAAAATAGCTCCCATTCGCCAATCCTGTGGGCAGTGACATGTGGAAACTGGGGTTGCCCGCCGTTGCGGTCGCTGTTCCAACGCGGTTTCCAAGTACATCGGAAAGCGCGAATCTCGCTTCGCCTGAGACTGATGGCGCATACTGAATCCCGAGTTGGTGATCGGCGATCAGCCTTGCACTGAAACTTCCTGTGGTAGGTGTGGCTGACACGCTCGCCACGCTCGGACGCTTATGACTCCACAGGCCATATCCTATTGTGCCAACGTAGATGTTCTTCGAATCCATGGAAACCGTCTCGAGTGCGATACCCGCCGGAAGGGAATCCGCCATCGTCGACCAGCTTCCTCCCCCATCCGTTGAGATCAGCACCGCGCTTTCGACTCCAGCCAATACGAGGTCGCCGTCGGAAGCCATTGCAAATATCCTTGATGTAGCAAGCGGCCCATTCACGCTTTTCCACGTCGTGGCTTCGTCGGTGGATTCGAAAAGGCCGGAGCTTGATCCAATCACGATTCGCGACGATGTATGAGCAAAGCCCGTCCATTGCATTGAATTGATCGGATCGCCGCTCAGCGTGTCCCAGCTATTTCCTTCTGAGAGCGTACGGAACACCTTCACATTTCCCACAGCGTATACAGGGCCATTGTCGTAGAACACTTTCGATACGAAGGATGGAATCGTCGATCCAGTAGATGCTTCCCAGGAGGCACCACTATTGTGCGATTGAAGTGTGCCGGAGGTCCCAGTGATCCCAGCATACAGTACGCGCGGCGTGATGCAGATGGAGGTTGCATAAGTCGCTGTCGCAGGGAAGCTAGTCGGTGCCCACGTGGTACCGTGATCGGTTGAATGGAGAATGCCTTCGCCACTCGTCGCAGCGAACAACTCGTCGTTCAGGATGGCCATGTCAGTGATACCACGCTTCGAGCCGCTGGAATACAAATTCCAGCTTTGTCCGGCGTCATCCGAATGCCAGCCATAGCCATAATCCGCATCGTTCGTGCCAGCGAGCAGTACGGGTGAGACTCCACTTTGGAACGTCGCTGGCCGAGCCACTGAGACGCTTACCGACGTCACACCATTATTTACCGGTTGCCATTGAATATTCGCTCTGTCCGTTCTTACCACGCCGACGATCTGCCCCCCAAGGTAGAGTTTGTCATGATGCAGTGCGAGGGCCATATACGAGGACGGGATCGTGCTATCGCTCAAAGATGACCAATGCGCGCCGAGATCGAACGTTCGATATACCTTTTGCCCATTCGCTAAGACGTAGAGTGTAGAATCCGCCGAGACGAAAGCGTTTCCACTTTCGTCGATCGGCAAGCCGTTCCGAGTTGAGGTCCAGTGATTTCCTGAGTCGTCTGAGCGATATATTCCACGGAGCGTCCCCGCGAAGACCGAGCCCTTGAAAAAAGAAAGCGAGAACACATAGCGATCATTGCCAGCGGCAATGCCCGTGTCGCAAGCAGTCCAGTTGATCCCATTGTCTGTCGAACGAAATACGCCCTTGCCATTCGAACCGGCGAACATCAGCCCCTCATTTCGTATGATCGCAGGGAATTGTCCATTCGATGGGAGCCCGGATGCCATCGGAAGCCAGCTTTGACCATCATCTGTTGACCTATAGAGACCTTGCCCGCTAACTGACGCAATTAAGTCAGAATCCGACGCGAGTAGCGACTGGACTTTCCCACCGGGCAGCGTGCTCCCAATTTGCGACCAGGACGCACCGCTATTTGTTGTCTTGTATAGCCATCTGCCAGTCCCTGCCCAGACTTCGGAGCCCCGAACGGCAAGCGACAGCACCACATCGTGACGTGGAATTGTAGCGCCTATGGATCTCCAGTTGGCACCATCGTCGGTGGACACGAAGAGATCTCCATAAGAGTTGCCCAATCCTGTGCCAGCGAATAGCGTTGTCCCATTAGAGATGATGGCATTCACGGTCGCACCCTCCGGTCCACTTTGGCGAACCCATTGTGCGGAAAGATTTGGTGCGAGTAGCAGTAAGGAAAGTGCTAATTGCAGACGGCGGGATTGCATTGCGGATCGGGAATTGGATTAGTGTGGGTCCTTTCCATACCGACACGGCAAGGTGCGTGAAAGTTACGCCCGTCAATCAGTGGCGCGTTCCGCTATTCCGAGCGAAGATTGTGAAGTTCTCCTCCTGGCACACTAGGTGAGTACGAGCTACCCTCTTTAATGCTTCACCGCAAAACGTCGAATGACCTCCCCGCTGGCCGATTGGATGATGCAGTAATACACGCCATTCGGAATTCCGGTAACCGGCAAATGAACCCGCTGACTTCCGCCAATCAACATCCCCTCGAAAAGCGGCACCACAACTCTTCCCAACACGTCCCGAATTGCGACAGAGTAACGCTCTGGTTCACTGGTCTGGAACAGTACATCATAACCGCCTGATGACTCCTCCACCCTTGGCTCCAGTAAGCTGCTTTGTGCATCGCCGACAGAGGACTCCGGCCTTCCTGAAGGCGGAGCCACCCACGCATGCTTGCGGACACGATATGAGTAAACAGGTGCGACTCCATTGTCAAGCGCCAATTCGAAAACGACACTTCCATCCTTCGTCACCTCCGTTGCCGTCACTGTGGGCTCTGTTCCCGGAGCACCAAGCGCCATGTTCTGCCCCCAACCAATGAGCGTGTTACCATTGGGAAGCCGCTGCACGGAACCCATCGCCGAGGCCCACACGCGTGGTGTGTGTCGATACTGCCACACCAATTCGGCTGTCATCGTAGCTGTGTCGAGCGCGTATTCGACCGCGCGGCTCTCGGGCAGCTTTCCATTATATCGGAAATTGCCATTGTCTAAGAACAAGATGTGTCCATTCGGCAGGGTGCGAGCATCGTGCTGATAGCTGAATGGAAGCGAATCGTTCAAGAGCGTGAATTGATTGTGAGCACCACCGAATCTCCAAATGATGGCTCCGGTCCGACCGTCGATCTTGGTGATCTCACTGAGGTAGCGGTTAGAGATGAGATAATTGCCCACAGAGTCAATGTCAATTGAATTGGCGTGCTCGAATTCTACCTTAGGGCCCGTGAGGTTCTCGTGGACCGCATCCTGCACATCATAGTGATCAATGCCGCGCCATTCGAAGATGAGGTTGTCAGAATCATCGAATCGCTGAAGCACATTACTGATGATAGTCGCAGCAGAATCACCTCTAATGACAACGCCTCTCAAATCTTTTGTGGTCTGGATCTGACCCATCAGCACATAACCGCCATCGCCAGTGCATCTCAGCTCGTGCAGATCGGTCAGCGCACCGTTGGAAGCCTGAAAAGAACGGATCCTGGTGAACGAGGAGTCCATAGAGATGAATGTTCGCTCGACATTGCTAAAGTACGTCCACATTCCATTCGGCTGTGGCTCGAATCCCCAGGCGTCTGCGGATGTAAATCTCCGAAGTAATCCATCTTCATTCGTCACAAGGAGATTAGTCATTCCGGGCACACCCATGGAGTTCAGATAGAGGCGACCGGGGGTAGGATTCGTGTCGATCGTTACGACTATCTCAGGCAAAAGCGAAGTGGTGCTCGCGGGCGGCCCTTTCGGTGGAGGAGCTGGATGGTGCTGCTCGGTGGTGAATTGAAAGGTGTCCAGGATCGCTCCCCCATTCCAAAACTTAATATGCACTTGCACTTGCACCGTTTCGAGGAGATCGAACGCGGCGAACGGTTGGAAAATGGCGGTGGTCTTATCCGACGACAGGATGATCCGTCCGCTATGGTGACCGGAGCGTGAGCCAGTCACCTCAAAACTGGACGTATCAGCTACTACCGAAGGATGGAATTTTGCGGTCCCCGTGATGCCGATGTCCGTACTGCACGACACTTCGACCGCGCCCGGGATCGGATACTGCCGCAACATCGAATTTCCGGGAAGACAGAGCGGATCACCAACGAGAACGCGTGGCGTTGCCGCGCCTGTAGTGGGACTAACAAGCGAGAACGTTAGCGATAGAAACACGCAGAGAAGAGCCCGTAACTTCATAACGAATTTTAGAGGGCAAAATAATGTCACCGCACACACATGTCGTTGCAACGCGGCGCGAGCGCGTCCGTTCCTCGTCGATCAGTTGAAAACTAAATAAAGTTGGAGCGGTGAGGCTGACCGAACCGATCACACCTCAGGGAAAGAAGCGCGTAAGAAAAGTTATCGAAGGTATTGGCTCCATCTTTGCCGGCCCCGAGAGTGCCAGGAAGTAATTGGCGCTTCAACGACGAGAGGAGTCATTGGCGCGCAACAGGGTCTCAGCGTTTGAGCGCGAATCGTCGCACAACCGTGCCGCTCGCCGATTGGATAATGCAGAAGTAGATACCGTTTGCGAGCCCCGCTGTGGGCAACTCGAGTTTCTGCGGGCCCCCAGCAGACATGCCCTCAAACACAGATTGGACGGATCTACCCAGCACATCGCGTACTGTTACCACGATCCACTCAGACTGAGGCGTATCGAACCAAACGGCATCACCCTCCTTGTCTGCAAAGATCGTCGGAGCGAACGAGTTCTCCCGTCGTGCGTCAAACGCCGACCATGCGTTCACTCCTGCGGCAGTGGGATAGGGGTATTTACGAGCCCGATATGAAATGAGTGGTGGTCCGGCGTTATCAAATGCTAATTCAAAAACAACCTGTTTGTCGGCGGTTACCTCTGTGGTTGTCACAGTTGAACCACCTCCTGTGCCGTTGACGGTGGCGTTCACCCCCCAACCAATGAGCGTGTTCCCGTTCGGCAATCTCTGTACCGATCCCATTCCCGCTGCGCGCACTGGTGGGCTGTGCCGGTATTCCCACACCAGCCATGCCTTCATGGTGCTGGTGTCCATGTGATACTCAACTGCACGGCTTTCCGCCTGTCTTCCGGTCTCTCGGTAATTCCCGTTATCAAAGAATGTGATGTGTCCGTTTGGTAGACGGCGCGCATCATGCTGATAGCTGAAGCCGACCGAGTCGTTCTGGATCGTGAACTGATTGTGTGCGCCTCCAAATCGCCAAATCATCGCCCCCGTTCTGCCATCGATCTTGGTGATCTCGCTCAAAGAACGGTTGGAAAGCAGGTAGTTGCCATCGGAGTCAATGTCGATCGAGTTCGCATGTTCAAAGTCGATCAACGAACTTGTCAAGTCCTCATGAATCGCATCCTTGATGTCGTAGTGGTCCAACCCGCGCCACTCAAAGACGAGACTATCCGATGCGTCGAACCGCTGGATCACGTTGCTTTCGATGGTTGCGTTTGAATCTCCACCAGCAACGATCGGCCGCATGTCCGCCGTCGTCTTGATAACCCCGAGCATCGTATAGCTGCCGTCTGCAGAACAGATGAAGTCATGAGGATCGGCACTTACTCCGTTGGTGCATCGGTAAGAGCGAATCGGAGTAAAATTGGAGTCCATCCCCATGTGACCGCTATCAGGGCTGATGAAATACGTCCACTGCCCGTTGGGTTGAACTTGAAAATCCATTGTCTCCGTAGGATGATACTTGAGCAGCCTTCCATCCTCATTCAAAACTAAGAGATTACCCAGATCAGGCTGCCCGGTCGAATTAAGGAATAATCGACCAGGCATCGGACTGTTATCGGCAGTCACAGTAATCAGCGGCAGCAGTGACGAAGGCTGATCCGGAGGAGTGGTCGAGTGATGCGTCAGATGATGCTTCTTTGTTACGAACTGAAACGTGTCCGTGACGAGTGCACCACTGATCGATCTTGCTGAAAACACCACCAGGACAGTCTCGAAGAGATTGAACTCATTCCACGGGCGGAATATCGCCGTAGCACCGTCACGTGAAAGATATACCCTGCCAGAGTGCTGGCCAGTACTGGAACCCGTAACTGTAAAACAATTTGCCGAGAGCAGCGCTGGATCGAATTTCTCACTCCCGGTAATGCCGATACCCGTACCACACAGCACCTCTGTAGCCCCCGGGATCGGATACTGGCGGAGCACCTGATGCTTGGTTAGACACACTGGATCCCCAGCAAATATGTGCGGTTTCGCTGCGCCCGAGATCGGGAGGATTAGCGAAATGGCCAGCACAACGGAAAGAGCCAGGGTACCCCGAAACTTCATAGCTTAATTCAGAGCGCGAATCAGAAGCAGCGCGCATATCAATAATAGCAACGCTTTAGAAGAATGACCGTTCCATTTAACGAGCCTGAAAACTAAAAATATTTAGGAGGACTACTTGCCCATCCGACGTACAAGGCCGCACTCGTTAAGAAATTGCCAACGGAGACTTAATTGGTCTATCACGCTTGACCAGGCGTCATGAATTTCGGTCTACAATTGCAGAGTCAAACAGAGGAGCGATTCTCGAAAGAGACAACTTGCATTCGCCATGCTACCAGAGCAGCCCCATCGCTATTGAGAATCCTACCACGGCTTGACCGTACAAAGCACTACGAGCAATGACACTACCGGGACTTCGCATCATCCCAATAGGAGTCCATCCAGCCCACGTGATCTGATTGACCTGTAAGTCATTGCGATACGTCCGGTTTGGCCACGGAGAGCCCATGTTTATCCCCAACTGATACCCGTAGAAGGCGAGATCATCCCCCCACGTCCACCAAATGAGATTGAACGCAATCGCGGAGTTCAGTCCACACGTCTTGTATAAGAAGTAGGAAATAGCCGCCTGCGCAAGCACCTGAATGCCTCGGAATATCCAGACCGGATTGTGGTGAATATTGACATCTAGATTCCATCCGATGTAATCGAAAAGCGAAAATGCGATGGTTACGCCGATCACACTCTCATAGCGGTTGAGGCGTGTCGAGTCCTGAGCACGCGCAGAAGAATACAAGGCTACGGAGAGAAGACACGCGATCAGGAGTAACTTCATCGCACTCATTTCCCCAACACTACCCCAATGACCTGCACCGCCAAATGTTCATCCGTGTCACTCTTCGCGAACCGGCTGGTTAGTCTTAGCGAGCGGAATGCTCGCATATCCTCCTCCGTCCCCCACCGCACTTCCTCATCAATCAATCGAAGCTTCGCATCACGGAATAACCTGTGGTAATCTGCGTACCGAAGTCGGTTCTGATACGATATGGAGGAATTCACAACACTCCAAAACGCATCGGAGTGTGTGAGAAATTCGTATTTGGTAATAGAAGAATCAAAGTAAGAGAAATGATCCTTCAAATCAACGAAATGACAAGCGATCCCATCAGGAAATAGTAATCGTCGCGTTTCTGGCAAAATTCGAGCAAGCGACTCTGCGGGGATGTGTTCGAGCGTGGAGTTCGTCGAAATGAAGTCGATACTGTTTGAGGGTAAACCCGTTTCAGAAGCATCCAGTGGTGCACGGTAATCGATCCCGAAAGCTTGGAGCAGCCTCTCGGGATCCACCGGGAGCTCCCTGGGAATTGTCCTCAACTGTCGACCCGTCGCTGCTTCACACTGCTCACGGTATTCACGAAATTTCTGCACCGTATCAGATAGCAACTCTGGTCGCAAATTCCGGCGAATGTCGATGACAGTTTGATGCTCAACACCAAACGACCAATAAGCCAGCGGGCCGATCAGATCCCAGCCGGCACCAAATTCGAAACAGTGTATTTCGTTCAGCGGCTTCGAGTTGCCAAACTTCTCCCACTTCCTCAAACGATCATGCGCATAGCCAACTTTTTCCACGAACTCACTCTGCGAAACTGGAAGTCCACCCGTCTTGCGTTGCAGGAGATAGTTCAGTTTGTCACCCTGCGGCAACCCACTAAGCACTTTCTGAACGAGGGCCTTGGCTATCCATTTCATTGTTCTTCGTCCCCAGGACTACCACTTCGCCAAACGCCCCATGGCATCCATGATCTTCGCGGGGTTCGGGAGAATCGCATCTTCCAACACCTTTGCGAATCCAACCGGCGTGAAGATCGAACCAACGCGCATCACCGGCGCATCCAGCGACTTGAACGCGTGCTCGGTAATGAGCGCAGAGAGTTCACCACCAAATCCGCCAGTGATCTTATCCTCATGCACAACGAGTGCACGGCCTGTCTTCTCAACCGATTTCAGAATCGCGTTGAGATCAAGCGGATAGAGCGAACGCAAATCCAGCACATCGCACTGAACGCCGCTCTCCTTCGCGAGTTCATCGGCAGCCTGGAGCGCGAAGTGCGTCGTTGTGCCGTAGGTAATGACCGAGACATCGCTGCCCTCGCGGCGCAGACGCGCTTTGCCGAATGGGATCAACTCGTTATCCGCAAGCGGATTCGCCTTTGCCTTCGGGTAATAATAGAGATACTTCGGCTCTAAAAACATCGTCACACCACGCGTGCGCATTGCGGTGCGGATGAGACCCTGCGCATCATCAGCATAGCATGGCTCGACAACGCGAATGCCTGGGATCGTTGTGAACGTACCCTCCAAATTCTGCGAGTGATACAACCCCCCACCGATATATCCACCGCTTGCAAGACGAATGAGAATATTCGGTGAATACTGCCCGCGTGTGCGCCAATACTCGTGCGAGATCTCGATGAACGCTTCCATCGCCGGCCAGAAGTAGTCGGCAAACTCTGCACCCTCGACGCACACCCAAATGTGCTGCTGATCGACACGGCAAAAACCAGTCGCAGTGCCGAGAATAAAGTCCTCGGCGATCGGCCCGTTGAATACACGGTCGTTGCCGAACTCCTGCATCATCCCCTTCGTCACATTGAAGACGCCGCCCTTGTTCTTCGACGCAACATCTTGTCCCCAGAGGAATGTGTTCGCGTTGAGATGGAATTCCTCCTTCAGTGTGCGATTGATACCCTCAATGAACTGCATCCCCTCATCCTTCCCGCTCGGGATGGTGAATGGATAGAATTTCGTATCAATATCATCAGCCTGGAATGTGTACGAATTCGGGCTGACGATCTGATTTGACGGCATCACGAAATCATACACCGTCGATGGATCGGCTGGAGGCGCGGCCTCGGCCTTGTCTGCGGACTCCGCAAAGTGCTTCTTGTTCTCCTCGTGGATCGTCTCAAGCTCCGCCGCAGTTGCAACGCCTTGCTTCGTGAGCCAATCGCCAAGAAGCACCAGCGGATCGCGCAGCTTAACAGCTTCCATCTCCTCGGTCGAACGATAGAGATCGTGACGATCCGAATTCGAGTGCGAACCAATGCGCACGCAATCCGCGTGAACCATCGCCGCACCGCGACCGCTCAAGCACCACTCGTACGCTTCCTGCATGGCGCGGTAGCTATCGAGCACATCGGTGCCATCGCAATAGGTGATGAGCAGATTGTTGAAGCCGCGCCAGTTATCGCCCACGCGGGTGTTCGCAGATTGATCTGTCACTGGGACGGAGATTCCATACTTGTTATTCTGGATGACGAAGATAGCCGGTACTTTCTCGCGCGTCGCTCCATTGACGGCCTCATAGAAGAAGCCCTCGGAAGTCCCCGACTCACCACCGGAGAAAATCGACACCGCGCCGAGTTTGTAATACTTGATCGCTCGCGCGCAACCCGTAACATGCTGAGCATGATTGTTGGTCAGCGACGACCCATTCTGAATACCGATGGACATCTTCGCGAAGTGATTCGACATGTGGCGGCCGCCGCCAGCAATATCGGTGTCCTTCGAAAGCCCATTCAGCACCAACTCTTCGACGGTAATTCCACCGGCGAGGCAGGTCATCAAATCGCGGTAATACGGGAAGAGATAATCCTTCTTTTGGCGGAAGCTGAATCCCATCGCGAGCTGAATGCCTTCGTGTCCTGCGCACGGAGCGTGGTAGCTCCAACCCATCGCCTTCTTTAGGTAATTCGCTGCGGCAATATCGGTGATGCGCCCCAGATCCATGAGGCGATACCACTCCATCAGCGTCTCTTTCGACACGCCAGACTGCGCGAACGTACCCTTGAACGAACGCGCACCATCCGCGAGCGGACCGCGAAGCTCCGCACCATTCGGCATCGTTTGCAGCGAAGCCGGGGCGATATGCGGCGACAGCGTCTCGGCTAACAGCTCGATCTCGGTATCCATGATCTGCACGGACGAATCCATCGCGCCGTCGCCCGTTGTGGCGGCAACGCCGTTCTTGCCGTTCATCGACCCGTTCGTCGAGGCGACAACTGTTCCTTCGGACTGTTCGAGCACAGCCGTACCATTCGATCCATTCTTATTCTTCGCTGACTTAGCCATCTATCCTCTAAACGAAATTACTATGCGAGATACACCGGAGCTTTCCCTCTTACCAGCCCAAAAGCGACTAACAGGGCTGATTTTGCGACTACGAAGCGCGTGAACATCCTGGCGGGAGAATTAGTGGCAAGGGACACTCAATGAAGGTCAGCCGGGACGGCTGACGGAACAGCAGTCGGGACGACTGCTCCACAATTCAACTACACATTCTAACTACGTCATTGCGAGGCCGCACCGGAGGGGCAACGAAGCAATCCGTTGTCGAGGACTGAGTCGCTCCTCAACAAGGGATTGCTTCGTCGGCCTTCGGCCTTCTCGCAATGACAGTAAATTCGAGACGAATCAGCCTACATCCCTAACGACGGCTTGTCTTCGTTCTTCGTCTTCCTCGGCCCGCGCGCGATCCCATCATCATCCCCGCTGCCGAAGCCCTGCCCGAAGAACGGACTTTCATCGGCGATCTCGCTCACCACGTCCACGCCAGAGGGCTGCTCGCCGCCACGGTTCTCGGAGGCGAAAATGTCGTCCTGCTCCACTTCCGGGCCTGCATTGCCAGGGACTTCCGTCTCCAGCACGTCGGCTCCGTGCTCCGCGAAGTATCGCGCCTGGTTGAATTCGTCTTCCTGCTGGTTGTCACTTCGTGTTTTCGTGCTCATAATAGTGGTGATAGTAAATAGCAATTCTTACCGCAAGATTGGTGCCGAGTTATCATCGGCACCTGAAAAAGGAGGTTGGCGTGGCGATATGGGAAGAAAACTGCACGGCCTGGGTGAAATGTTAGGTGTAGTCGTGACCTTTAGGTCACGGTCGCGCAGCGTGACGACGTCATTGCATTCTCAACACACCGTGACCTAAAGGTCACGACTACAACGGTTTGCGACTCCTTGAAGTGTACCTTCTTCCGAACCTAAAACTTCATCAGCGTCAACCACTTCTCATACAGCTCGCTCGTCGCGCGGACATCCCTCATGCAATACTCCGCGATCTCCCTCTGGCGTCCCTCCGCAAAGAACTTCGGCACCTTGTCCCCCGCAATTCCTTCGGACTTTGGCGAGGCAATCCCAAACGCCTTTGTGTAAAAATCAAGATTGAACTTGCGCGTTGCCCCGAATTTATCAAAGCCGCCATTGAAGCAGAGTTTATCGAGGAGATCAATGTGCTCGATGCCGCCGTAGCGATCGCTTGAACTACCGCCGACCTTGAAATCCCACTTCGTCCCAGCCATCATGTTCACCGATGGGCGAATCCCCAGTGCCGCGCTACGCAGCATCAAGAATGGGCAATCGAATCCACGACCATTGAAAGAAACGACCGCGTTATATTTGCTCGGCAAGCCCTTCCAGAAATGTTCGAAGAGCGATTCCTCATCCGGGAAGGTCTTGTACTTCACAGTCATTCCGTCTTCCTCCACAACCTCTTCCTCATCGTCATCCGCGAGAAAAAGCGCGCTGCCCTTCTGCGTCTCATGCACGAGCGTGCCGATGCACACGACCTTCCCCGTCAGCGGATTGAGTCCGCCCCAGTCCTTGCGCTTCTCGCGTTCTTCGTCGCTCTCCGCGCCGCGAAGGAGATACTCCTTCTGCACATCATCGAAAGACGTTTCAAAATCGAGCGGGATGGTTTCTATGTCGAAGATGAGGGTTTGCATTGGTCTGAACTGTGATGAATGGGATTTAGCGGATTATGGGGATGGGGATTCGAATCGAACTGATGATTTAACTAATTCCGAACAATGCTCGCTGGCGTATATCGAATCGAGTTACAACTGTCAAGTAACCTTCGATTTCACACTCGTTGAATAGGTCAAGCACGATTCGTGCGGGCTCTTCGGAGGACAACTGGTCGAAGCGAAGATAAATGACACCAATTGGCGCTGGCAACTTCTTGTTGAAGAGGAGGTCGCCAAAGTCCCTATCGAATGTCAGTAGTACGCTCTCGCTTTGAACCGCTCGCGCAAGTACCTCGACATCGGAAATGGTAGGGCAACTCTCTTGGATGGAATCGACATCATGTCCTTCCTCGCGTAAAATTATCACGCTATCAATCGGGACATTCTCATCCGCGACGATCTTCACGAGGACACCATCGGGATAAAATTCTCCGCCATGAGTCCATCGGCAGCATACGCGAAGACGGCTCGCAGCGATTCGGGGGTCAAGCCGATATAATTCCGAAGTATCTGCTCCTCTGTCCAACCGTTCGACATCAGCTTAAGGATAAACTCGACGGAAAGGCGGGTGCCTTTGACGACGGGCCGTCCCGAAAGGATGCCCGGATCGGAGTGAATGTAATTGTGCCAGTCCATGTGTTCTTGAACGCCGATTGCATTAGAGGAAGTGCCGGGATTCCATGTCTATACCATCGGAATTTCACGCCACACTTTTAGTCCGAATCCATCTTTCCCAATTCGTAGTTAGCACCCCGCACAATTAACGTGCAGAATTCCCCTCAGCGTAATCCTTCCTTTGCAGAGTAATCCCGGTTCACCAATGGAATACAAAAATCTCGGCCGCTCTGGTCTTAAAGTTAGTCGCCTGTGCCTTGGCACGATGAACTTCGGTTCGCAGACCGATGAGCAGGAGTCTTTCCGCATTATGGTTCGCGCGCTCGAGCTCGGCATCAATTTCTTCGACACCGCGAATGTCTATGGTCGTCCCGCGCCAGTCGGCACGACCGAATCCATCATCGGGCGCTGGTTTGCGCAGGATGGCGGACGGCGCGAGAAAGTCGTGCTCGCTACAAAGCTCTTCGGTCAAATGGATCCCTGGCCGAACAACGCGCGGTTCTCCGCGCTCGGCATTCGCCGCGAGTGCGAGGCAAGCCTCAAGCGGATGCAAACCGATTACATCGATCTCTATCAGATGCACCACATCGTTCGCGAACTGACGTGGGATGAAGTGTGGCAAGGATTCGAGCAGCTTTTCGCTTCGGGCAAGATCGTCTATAACGGTTCGTCGAATTTTGCGGGATGGCACATCGCGCAAGCGAACGAGGCAGCAAAGCGCCGCAATTATCTCGGGTTGATTTCGGAGCAAAGCCTCTACAATCTCGCAGAGCGTACCGTTGAACTGGAAGTGATACCCGCTTGTCACCATTATGGTCTCGGACTCATCCCGTGGTCGCCGCTCTCCGGTGGGTTGCTTGGCGGCGTATTGAAGGGCGTTGATGGCGGACGACGCAGTTCGGAAGCGATCAAGAATCGGCTCGCAAATGATCTCGAAATCCGCCCCAAGTTGGAGGTGTACGAATTGTTGTGCAAAGAGATCGAGGTGAAGCCCGCAATCGTCGCGCTTGCGTGGTTGCTACATCAACCCGCTGTTACTGCACCGATCATTGGTCCACGAACGGTGGAGCAACTCGATGATGCGTTTGTTGCGCTCTCAACAACCCTTTCGAAAGAGACGCTTGATAAGCTCGATGAGATCTTCCCCGGTCCCGGTGGTGCAGCGCCGGAAGCGTATGCCTGGTAGGATCCCACCCCATTCCCACCACCAATAACAGTCATTGCGAGGAAACCCCGGAGGGGTGACGAAGCAAT
The DNA here is from genome assembly GCA_903900335.1 of uncultured Ignavibacteriota bacterium. GTDB lineage: Bacteria > Bacteroidota > Ignavibacteria > Palsa-1295 > Palsa-1295 > PALSA-1295. The sequence continues at coordinate 121,934 of CAIUMP010000022.1, forward strand.
CCGTTGGGAAGGAGCGAGTCTTTCCTTCCCAACGGTTTGCTTCCAGCGCCCCTTCGAAGGGGGAGCTTCGCTCCACTGCGTTACGCTCGCAATGACGGTGGGGTGATGACGTTACTCAATCACTCCCCGCAAAGTCCGAATTAGCTGCACTCTCTTCGGCGGGGGGTGTGGCGGCGCTATACTGAATAGTGTAATTCGCATTCGTAAAATGCGCCTCGCCGAACTGCGGCATGGGCGTCATCGCTTGATTATCATAGACCGCCCGCAACGCATCGGCGATCTGGAGTTTATCGCGGCCTGTCAGCACTTTGTCTCCAACCGAATACACTTGCGTCTCCTCCGTAGCAGCGTGCTCGCGATAGAGCCGCGCGAGTTCCGTGCCATCGGCGATGAACTCCGCATCTTCGATCTCGTGCGCGGCGTGTGACTCTACAACATCCGAGGGATCGCGCTGCTTCTTCCGAAACTCGTCCCAATCGCGTACCAACTTTATCATCGCCTTTTGCAACACTTCATGACCCTCGATGAGGAAGCGAATAGTTGCACCGGGCTGTTGGAATCCGACGCGAGGCACTTTCGCAGCGATCATCGGGAAGAGGAATTTCTCCTCATCGCGCTCGTGAAGCGGTGCCTCTTTGAGGAAGAACTCGAAGACAGAATTCCACTCGGGCTTTGCTGCAAAGCTTGCGAAGACGCCGCTGGTCTTCGCATCGGTTAAGAGCAGTTCAAGCTCCGCGCAGAAGTGCAGGACAACCTTGTGGGAATCGCGAAAATATTGTACACCATCGGTGTAATTGGAGGGCTCGGGCAGGTTCATTGCGTTATTAAACGAAATGCGTTCGGGAATATATTCCGCGAGAAAAAGATTAAAGGGAGCTATGACTGAACTTCTGATCAAACGACTGAGCGAAACGGACGCCGATATTCCGCTTCCAAGCTACGCAACCGAACACGCCGCCGGACTCGACATCCGCGTCAACACCGACATCGAAATCGCGCCCGGAGCTGTTTTGCTCGCACCAACGGGCATCGCGATGGAAATCCCCGAAGGTTACGAAGGCCAGGTGCGCCCCCGCAGCGGACTCGCCGCCAAGCATGGCATCACCTGCCTCAACTCGCCCGGCACCATCGACGCCGATTATCGCGGCGAACTCAAGATCATTCTCATTAATCACGGCAAAGAGAGCGTTCGCTTCGAGCGCGGCACGCGCATCGCGCAGCTTGTCATCAGCAAGTACGAGCGCGTGAATATTGTCGAGACGGAGGAGTTAGCGGATAGTGTGAGGGCGAGCGGTGGGTTTGGGCATACGGGTATTCATTGATCGGCATCCTCTCAAACCATGCTGAATCGTACTCTTCTTGCGCTACTGGCCGTGTGTCCTTTGATGATCGGTTGTGGCAAGAAAGTGTCACAACCCGCTCATCGTATGGACTCGACTACGAGCATTGAAGACAGCGATTATCATTGGATCACGTTCGATGATTCATCATCAGGGATCCACATCCTTTTGCCAGAGGGCTATCACGAAGGCGAGGTTGATTCATCCGATATAGGCTTGCCCTGGATCGCACTGATTCAAACAAGCGATTCGACTTCTCTTCTCCGACCGGTCGATGTTGTATTCTCTCGTGTGGTTGATGAGCTATTGTCAACCGAGGACTCACTAAGCGCGTGGGATGTTAAACCTAAGTCGAAGGATTCCATTTTGTTTCTGCTTTCTGGCACTGACATTAAAAATGGGGAGTATTACGGTCGATCATTTGTGAACGTTCCACTATCGTTTGATAGCATCAGGAAGAATCGCTTCAATGTCTGGATTGAACACTTTGTACTCCTAGGCATTCGATATGAGGTTGTGACACGGTTCATGGATACAATGATCATCAGTGTTGATTCCGATAGGTTCAATAAGACAGTGTACGTTGACAGCCAGCAGGCCATCCGGCATCTCACCATCGACCTTATGAGAGTTTCCTCAAGTGGTGAAGAGCATCAGATGCTGGTCAACCAGGAAAATGGAGATATCGACGGACTTCCCCGGTTGCTCTGGGCTGGCGATGTCGATGGCGACGGCAAGCTCGATGTAATCCTCGATGTAACCAACAATTATGATCTGAGTCTTCCTGCACTCTATCTTTCATCACGAGCAAAGGGCACAGGATTAGTCCATGAGGTAGCACACAGATCATCCGTGGGGTGTTGAAAATAAGCCTCATTAGACGCAATAATATATCAAGAGATTACATGCCACTGGTTCACAACAAAGTCATCACCATCGAGCGCCACATCATCGAGCAGCAGGAGCGCTCCGATGGTGCCACCGGCGATTTCTCCGCGCTTTTGCGCGACATGGCGCTCGCCTTCAAGATCATCAACCGCGAAGTCATGCAAGCCGGACTCGTCGATGCGCTCGGCGCGACGGGACAGGAGAACGTGCAGGGCGAGATCGTGCAGAAGCTCGATGAGTTCGCCAACACCGTTATCTACCGCGCGATGGACCACGGCGGACATCTCTGCGGCATGGCCTCGGAAGAGAACGCGGAGATTCTCCCGATCCCGAAAGAGTACAGGTGCGGCAAGTACGTGCTGCTCTTCGATCCGCTCGATGGTTCATCAAATATTGATGTGAATGTATCCATCGGCACGATCTTCTCCATTCTTAAGCGCGTAACGCCGGAGGACACACCCGGCGAACTCCAAGACTTTCTCCAACCCGGATACAAGCAGATTGCAGCGGGCTATACGATCTACGGGCCATCCACCATGCTGGTTTATACGGCGGGACGGGGCGTGTATGGATTCACGTATGATCCTTCCGTCGGTGAGTTCTTGCTCTCGCACGATGACATTCGCATCCCAGAGCACGGCTCGATATACAGTGTCAATGAAGGCAACTACCACAAGTGGGATGCCGGGATGAAACGCTACATCGACTGGGCAAAGATGGATGTTCCCGAAGAAGATAAGAAGGCTTACAGTTTGCGCTATATCGGCTCGATGGTCGCGGATGTGCATCGCACACTACTCTATGGCGGTGTCTTCCTCTACCCTGCTGACATCAAGAGTTACAAAGGCAAACTGCGCTTGCTCTACGAGGCCAACCCTATGTCCTTCGTAGTGGAGCAAGCTGGTGGGCGCGCCAGTAATGGACAAAGCCGCGTCTTAGAAATTCAACCAGAGAAGCTGCACCAACGGACGCCGCTTATCGTCGGAAGCCCGAAGAATGTGGATGAGGTGGAGCGCTTCTTAAACGCGACCTAATCAAAACTTTTGGAGCAGTCGTCTCGACTGCTGTTTGGTCAGCCGTCCCCGGCTGACCTATCTCATTAATACTAGTTATCCCCGGCTTTATCCATAAGGCTCAGGCCCTCTGCGCACTTTTCCAGATGGAGATCTCGCACCAACTCGTTTATCACGCCTCGCTCGCTCTTGTCGAGCATATGAAGACTGATCATATGCGAGCTTCCAGCACGCGCAACGCTAAGGATGGCTTTGGATATCTCGGTTCGGACATCATGAGCATCGGCCTCCGACAGGCGCGGAAGCGTGCCGCCAAGAATTCTACGAGCAGCGAGGAATCGAGGATTATCCCACGTACTCTTAAGCATAGGGAGTAGCCCCATATCAGTGCCAATATTCTCGATGTCACTTCGTGTGGCAAGTTCGAATGAGCGCTCCATTGTGGTGACAAATCGCGACACTGCTTCGAACTCCGCTGTCGTCGTGGCGTTGTCCGCCATGACAAGTTGCATGATCGGCGAAAGAATCAGCCCAGCATAGGCCAGCTTTGCTGGCGTCGTGTGAGACTCGTGCCATAAGCCAAGCTCGCGTAACCCGCTGATTTCATCGGGAGTAAAGAATGGGGGGGTGTCGAGAGAATTCAACATTCTGTGATCATTTGATAAGTGAAGAGGTAGTAACCCAACTTTTGGCAAAAGGAATTCATGGGAAGCGGCCATACTCCCATAACTTTAGTCGGGAAATCGTGTTAGTCTTAGTATGAGAACCCAACGGAACAGACTCAGCATTGCCGTCGCAGCAAGCCTGCTGACGCTGCTGTTCAGCGGCTGCTGGACTCCTCTGCTCCCTAACCCCCAAATAGAGGGATCAGCCTGGCACTTCAACAGCCAGAGTTTCCTCGTTCTTTCCAACACGTATGAAGGTGGTACGAGCCATTCCAGCGTAACATGGTGGGGCGCAGATGGCAGGATGAGAAATTCCTATGATGCTGGGTATTTCCAGATTTGGCCACAATCACAACCCGCATTTTATCACGATAGCGATCACATCTTGGGCGGCGCTGGCTATCATCTGGTTTCAGTAAATCTGCACAACGGAAGTTACACACCGTTGATATTGGGACAATATTTTCAATCGGCACTTCCAACCGGCGCGATGGCGCTGACGGAGGATTCCGCAAGTATGAATGGAGGACCCTATCGTACTTTCAGTGTGATCGATCTGCGTGCTGCGACAGCCAGAACCATTCTAAGTTACCGGACGACGTTGGTAGGCGGATATTCCTACGGAGGCATAATGTTGGCGGAAGATCACTGGGGACTGAACCTTTCGGATTCGAACGACAGTCCCCACTTCACGCTGTTTGATACGACGGGCACTGTCGTCTTCACCTCACCTCCACTAACACGCTCGGCGTTAGCTGCGCTCTATCTTCCCCAGAGCATGACGTTAGTGATTTCGGGTTATGGTTATGTCACTTCGTTCAATCTTGCGAGCGGGGCTATAAAGAACTATCCGACTCCCAGTCAATACTCGTTGTATGACCTCCAAGCACCCACCGATGGTCGCTTCTTCGCGATTGCTGGACAAGGCACGGTGAAGCTTGTCAATCCAGTGACAAATGCGGAGACGGACATACCACTACAATTTTATCAATTTCGATTATCACCAGACGGTACGCGCGCCGCCATTATCAAGTCGAGTCAGGATGCCGGAGTTAGCCCACAGTTCATCTCGATCACGGCCCCGTAGCGCTGCGGTGGTGTAACAGGCTACCGCAGGTTCTGATCGAGGAAGCTCTTCAGCTGCTTCTCCACCTCTCCCTTGAAGCCTGCCAGCATCAATCCCAGCTCGACATCTACCGTCACCATGCTTTCCTCGGCCACTATTTTTCCGCTTGCACCGGGGCGCGCAAACTCAATAGTATCCCCAGACCAATGGTATTCGACAGCGAACCTGTCCTGCAGTTCAGACGCGAGCTTCTCTGCTTGTTCTTTCGCAGAAGCCAGACCTAAGGTATGATTTGCAGTGATGTGAATTGTTGACATAGGAAGTTGAGGTCAGTTGGATAAGATTCTGCGGTTATGTTTTCGTGACTGATAGAATGCAGTTCACGCGTTTATTAACGATCAAGTTCGCAATCGAATCCGCCGCCTTCCAGAGCGTGAACGGCAGCAGTTTCAGCAGTGGGTAGGTGCGTCCATAAAGAAGCAGCTTGTTGTTGAAGCTCGCGAATTCTGTTCTTGCTGATGACAACCTGAACAGACTCCGCAGTTTCCCCTCGTCCCATGAATGCAAATGCGCATTATGGGGTGTCTGCTGATGGCAGTGAATGCACTGTTCAAAGACCAACTTCTCCTTGAAGGGAGTGCTAACAATCACGGTGCCTCCTGGCCTCAACACGCGCATCAACTGGTCTGCAAATGCCTTGGGATCAGGTACATGCTCAATGATCTCTGCAGCAATGATACAATCGAACGAGCCATCCATGAACGGGAGGTGGTAGGTGTCTGCTGCAACACCGACATGATCTGCAAAAGGGTACCGCTCGATCGCTTTGCGTGGGTTGACTGCGGAAATATCCAAAGAGCAGACGAACGTGCCAGAATTCTGATACGCCTTTGCTACCCATGCTGAACCGCAGCCGACATCGAGTATGCTGGTCGCGTCCTGCGGCACGAAGGATTGGATGTACTCACGTAGCCTGCGCTCGCTGTGCGCAGTTGCTCCGCCTCGCCGCTCGAAATAATCGAACTGCTCGGAGTCCTGTTTGTAGTGCGTGAGGTAGTCGAATTGACTAATCGCTTCGGATGGCTCCACGCTCGGAAGCAAAGCTGGAATTCCACCCTCTACCGGATAGACAGCATTGCAAGCGCTGCAAACCAATTTCTCATGAGCAATCTTCAACGGCCCGCCACATTGGGGGCATTTCAGGATTGAAAGGAGACGTTGATCGAGATCCATGCGGGTATCAAATCAAAATGCACGATGCATCACAAATGTGACAGCATCGTGCATCTAAATGAGAAGCTTTATTCTCTTACTTGGAGCTCTGCTTCACCAATGCGGTGAATACCTCAGGATGATGGTACGCAATATCAGCGAGTACCTTGCGGTTGATCTCGATACCTGACTTTGCAAAAGCTCCGATCAAACGGGAGTAGGTCGTGCCATTCTCGCGTGCCGCAGCATTGATGCGGACGATCCACAACGAGCGGATCTCGCGCTTCTTTACTCGGCGATCGCGAAATGCGAACTGGCGGGCTTTGTCAACGTGATGCTTAGCAACGGTAAGAACGTTACCGCGCATTCCCCAAAAGCCTGAGGAGGCTTTGAAGAGTTTTTTCTTTCGGGCCTTCGCGGCCACAAGGTTTTTAGCTCTTGGCATTGTAGATTCTCAGATTTTGACCGCCATTGCGGACTGTTAAGATGTGCTTCCCCAAGCATCTGAATCTCCTTACCCGGATTCCTTCTCGGGATCGCCGGGGAGACCGTCCGAATTAACGGACGCTCAAGGCAGCTTGAATTAGTGGATCGTCAAATTAGCAGGCAAGCAAGATGCGAATATTCTTCGCATTTGCCGATGATACCAGCGTTGATTGACGCAGGTTCCGCTTACGCTTCTTCGACTTCGAGGTCATGATGTGAGCCTGGTACGCCTTCTCACGCTTAATCTGACCGCTTCCGGTCATCTTAAAGCGCTTCTTTGCGCCCGACTTGGTCTTCATTTTTGGCATAAAATCGCTTAAATTGAGTGCGCGGTAACAGGAAAGGAACAGCCAAAGTTCAACTTTTTACCCAAAAAACCAGCATCTCAGCGTCCGACAATCACAGGAGTGGTGAAATTTGCTTGGGACGCGCGGATAATGGCGAGGTAATGGCCATTGGGGAGACCGCTAACATCCAGGCGGCCACCGGTGTAAGGCTGGGAGGGAATCACCTGCCGCCCCAGCATATCGACAAGCTCTACCGACGCTGAAGCCAGAGGTGGTTCGCCGGAAATGTTCACATCGCTCGAAGCAGGATTGGGATAGACGACCAAATTACCATTGTTAGAAGCCGAAGCAACGCCGCCGCCAGCTACAGAAGCATAGGCAGTCATGTACAGGTTTGAGTAGATCACTCCACCGCCATTGGCCTGAATCAGACTGTCCAAAAGAAATACATAGGCTCCGCCATTATAGATGACGAGGGTGCTCGTGCGCGTATTTCCGGCCGTTCTAGGGACGACTGTGGAGCTGTCACCAGGGATGAAGGCATAGGTCGTCAATTGTGACTGGGCTGTGTCCAAGTTTGGAGTAAGCACTACCCAGAACTCTTGAGGGACGCGAACGTGCTTGAAATGGACTGTGACTTCGGTTGGCCCGTGAACTTGCGACGCATTGATGAACGCCTCGCCATAGGATGCCAGCGTGGCATCGAACCGATTCATCAGGTGGAATGTACCTGCAGGAGTCGTAAATAGAGTATCACCAATAAGCGATACATGTATGCTATCCTGAGGAAGCGAATCCACCAGGATCCTGACAGAGTCCAAGAAGCCGCTGCTATTATTAGGAAGAGTAAAGCGCTGCCCCAGTTGCTCCATCAGAAAAGGAGTATAATTCAGGCCAACGCCCCAATCATAGATCGGCAACTTTGGATCGAAGTACGACAGTGGTGTCAATGGGAGCGAGGTCGCTTTTGCTCCGCACCCCTGGCTCCGTGCGAAGGTCGGAATGGGGGTTAGCGAACCACGCTCTAGCTTCGCACCGATGTAGGGTCCGCACAGAGACTGGGCCTTTATCTGATCCTGCGAGGGTATCGCTAAGGCAAGAAGGAACAGAATGGCGACGGTCGCCGAGAACAGGCTATACTTACTACGATCAACCATTGCCTTTATCTTCTATATGCAGGCCAAACCAACCCGGTGTCACGAAAATCCTAGCGAGCAATCACAACAGGAGCGCTGCGGGTGCCAAGCGGTGTTCGCAGAATGGCCTCGTAACGTCCCGGAGCAAGTTGGCTAACATTAAGGGGTTCGTGCGCTGAAGTTGATGATTGCAAGGCCAGCTTACCGAGCATGTCCCGAAGTTCCACTCGACCGGCTTCTGTGCCTTCGGGGACGGAAACAGAGAGAGTCGAAGAAGCTGGGTTCGGGAAGACGCTCATCCCATTTTCAACGCCTGAACCGATGGCGACGGAGCCTTTGCCAGTGCTCACGTAGGTCGTCACGTAAAAATCCGAAATGATCGGCTGCGAGGAGCCATCGAGGAAAGTGCTGTCAAACAAGCTTGTAGTCGGGCTTGCGCCGACGAATGCAAGGAATGCGGAGCGGCTGTTCGCCTTCGATCGGGCACGCAATGGTTTGCGATCGCCAACTTCATTGAAGGTGCTCGTGATGGTGTGGAGCGTGGTGTGAACGTTCGCACTGACTACCACGAAGAACTCCTTGGGAACAGGTACGTGCGGAAAGTGCAATGTCACTGTTGTTGCTCCCGATACGGCTGCCGCTGGCACCCAACCGGCCGCGTAGGGCAAGGCGTTAGGATCAATGATATTGATCAGGTGGAAGGCATTGGCGTAAAGTGTATCCGGAAACAACGCGACAACTACGCTATCCCCAGCGGCAGCCGACAGGGTGAGTGTCAATGAATCCACAAACCCGCTGGCCGCAGGGAGCGTCATCCGCTCTCCTAAGGCATAGATCGTGTACTGACCAACCGTCCCAACGCCAAAATTGATCGTAGAGAGCGAATTATCGAAATACGTAAGTGCGACATCGGCCGTAAGTGGGTTCGCAGGCGTGGAAAGAGGCAGAAGCATCGGCTCCGTCAAGCAAATTAACGAACCCTGAGCGCTTGCGCCGGTCAAGTTCGCACCCTCATTTACGACTTGGGCGTCAGCGGCCTGCCCGCGACCCAACAGGACAGCAGCGACTGTTAGAAGAACTACAAGGGATCTTTTCATATTCGTTAGTAAACTATAGAATCCTAGAACTCCTTGCCAGTCGCAAGGCACCTACTCAGCTTGAACGTCAACTAATTCGGCAATCTCCGTTTGTGATTCGTCTTCGGTGCTCCCAAAGTCCATATCCAACGAGTCCGTGAATTCTGGCCCGAGATCATCGGCTTCGGTATCAATGGACTCCGTGAAATCTGGCCCGAGCTCTTCTACCTCGTCCTTAACGACTCCCTTCGATTTGGACGCGGCTTTGCCTTCACCCTTCTTTTCGACAGGTTTCTTCTTGCCCGAGGGCGAAAGAACCATCGACATCATTCGACCCATCATCGAGAGGTTTTGATCAACCTTAGCGAGATCTTCAAGACGAGCTTTGAAATTATTGAGCAGCTCTTCACCGAACTGCTTATACGCAACTTCTCGGCCTTTGAATTGAACATAGGCCTTGACCTTGTGCCCTTCGCTCAGAAAGGTTCTGGCATGTCGAACCTTGAATTCAAAATCGTGTGTATCCGTGCGGGGATGGAAGCGGATTTCCTTGAGAAGCTGCTGGTGCGAGGACTTCTTGGCAAGCTTGTCCTTCTTCTGCTGCTCGTACTTCCACTTACCGAAATCAATGATCTTGCAGACGGGTGGCTGTGCATTCGGCACGATCTCGATAAGATCGAGTCCCTTGCTGCGGGCTATCTCCAACGCCTCTCGTGGGGACATGACACCGATCTGTCCGCCATCTGCACCGATAACGCGAATCTCCGGGACGCGGATATTCTCGTTCATACGAACGCCGGGATCGCGCGTAGGCATAACGCGGCTGAAGCGCTCCATGCGCTTCTGTGCGTTCGGACTTGGACCTGTTGGACGACCAAATGCACCTCCAGTGCGCGGCGCACCGGCAGCACCGCCTGCGCGCGTGACTAAGGCTGGCGCTGCAGTTGTAGCCGCAGGTTTATCCGAGGGAGCGCGCTTCTTGAGCGTCATTCCCCCAATACTCGTGGGTGCTGGTGGAGCCTTCGGTGCGGAAGAACTCTGTTCGGACGGAGAGGAAGTATCGGAAGCCGAACCACCATTATCCATGGGGTCAGCAGCAGTATCTAAATTATTCAAATAGTAAGTTGTTCGTTAGCTTCGTTTGCCTGTGAACATCACAGGACTAAGATTGTGCCATCAAATGGGAAACGGCGCGATCCCGTTAATCGGGAATCGCGCATTCCGCCTGAAGCATGGCTAATGCCTCCTCTAAGGAAACCGTTCCGACGTTTCCTTTGCCATGTCGCCGAAAAGAGACTGAACGCGCCTCGCGCTCCTTCTCCCCCACGACCAGCATGATCGGAACCTTCATCATTTCGTGATCGCGAATGCGCGAATTGACCTTTTCGTTCGTCGCGTCTATCTTCACACGAACGCCCATGTCCTCGAAGGTCTTCCGAATCTCTTCGGCATAGGCTTCCTGTCCGCCAGTGATTGGCAGAACAACGATCTGCACCGGTGCCAGCCATGCCGGGAAATTGCCAGCATAGTGCTCGATGAGAATACTCGTGAATCGCTCGAACGATCCAAACGGCGCGCGGTGAATAACGACCGGGCGATGCTTCTGGCCGTCCGCCCCGACGTACTCCAAATTGAATCGCTCCGGCATCACGTAATCCAACTGCACTGTGCCAAGCTGCCAACTGCGACCGATGGCGTCCTTTGTCAGGAAGTCGATCTTCGGGCCATAGAACGCAGCATCGCCAACGACGATCTTGTAATCAAGACCCATCGTCTGCGCCGCGTCGATGAGGTCGCGCTCGGCGCGATCCCACTGCTCATCGCTTCCACCGTATTTATCCGGATTCGCTTTGTCACGGAAAGATAGGTGGATTCGCATGTCGGGGAAACCGAGCGTCTTGAAAACGTGCTGCGTCAGGCCGATAACCTCGCACAGTTCGTCCTTCAACTGCTCCGGCGCCACAAAGAGATGCGCGTCATCCTGTGTGAATCCACGCACGCGACTGAGGCCGTTGAGTTCGCCCGATTGCTCGTAGCGATACACCGTCCCAAACTCCGCCAAACGCACCGGCAAATCGCGGTATGAATGCGGCTTCGCGTTGTAGATGGTGAAGTGGTGCGGACAGTTCATCGGCTTGAGGAGATATTCCTCGGTCTGTCCGCCTTCATGCTCGCTCTCCATTATGATCGGCGGAAACTGACTCTCCTTGTAGTAAGGATAGTGTCCGCTGGTCTTGTAGAGTTCAAGATTGCCGATGTGTGGTGTAACAACCTGTGAGTACCCGCGCTTGGCCTGTGCCTTGCGAAGGAATGACTCCAGTGCATAGCGCAACGCGGCTCCATTCGGAAGCCACATGGGCAATCCCCCACCAACCTTCGGCGACAGCAGGAAAAGCTCAAGCTCTTTACCAAGCTTGCGATGATCTCGCTTCTCCGCTTCCTCGCGGGCGGTGATATACGCATCAAGTTCTTTCTTTGTCGGATAGCTCACGCCATACACGCGTGTAAGCATCGGGCGCTTCTCATCGCCGCGCCAGTAAGCGCCAGCGATGGATAGCAGCTTTGAAAACTTGATCTTCCCGGTGCTCGGCACGTGAATTCCACGGCAGAGATCAACGAAATTTCCCTGCTGATAGAAAGTGATGCTCTGACCCTTGAAGCCCTCTAGTAATTCAAGCTTCAACCAATCGCCCTTCTCGCGGAAGTAGGCGACGGCGTCGTCGTAATCTTTCGGAATGCGGATGTACGGAACATCGCGCGCCGAAAGCTCTGCCATCTTCGCTTCGATTATCAACAGGTCATCCGGAGTGAGCTTCACGCCCTCCGGGAGCTCCATATCGTAGTACCAGCCGATCTCCACGGGCGGCCCGATACCAAAGCGTGTTCCAGGATAGATCGCTTCGATGGCCTCTGCCATCAAATGCGCACTCGAATGCCAGAAGATGCTCTTGCCGTCATCGTCGCGCCATTGCACAATGCGAATGTGACCATCGTGCTCGATGGGGGTCGCGAGATCATAGGGCACATCATTCACAAATATCCCGAACGCAGCCTCCGCCAATCGCGGCGAAATGGACGCAGCGATCTGCATACCCGTCGTACCACGCGTGAACTCTCTCACGGTCCCGTCTGGGAATGTGATGTGAATAATGGGGCCACTGTTGGCCTCCTGCGCGATGACTGGTGCTGCTTCGGATCCTGTTAACATTGGAATGGAATGATTGAGAGGGCACGCCAAACCACTTGGCACGCCACATGAACTCTCAGCAACGCTTAGAGTGGGCGCAATTGTCCCCCAAAAGTGGCTTTAGGATTGTAACTAATTGCATTCTCGCGTGTTTTCATTGTGTCGGCATGGATTCCCCTGCCGAGTTGGGTTATCTTCACTTTCCTGAGTTGACGAGTATGAAACGACTCCTTACCACCGCTCTCTTCACAACACTTGCGATTTTTCCGCTCGCAGCAACTGCGCAATCCTGGCATTACACGGGCGCACTCAGTGTGCCCAAGCAGGAAATCTCGTTGACGACACTGGACAACGGCACCATCCTTGCGACGGGCGGACAGAATACCGATATGGTCCCGCACCCTGAGTGCGAGATTTACAATCCCGCGACAGCATCGTGGTCACTGACCGATCCGATGAAGATCGCACGAGTATTTCATGCAGTCGTTATCCTCAAAGATGGACGTGTCGCTGCTTTCGGTGGACAGACTGCCGAGACGTATGACGGCGGCAACCCGGTGCAAACCACGAAGGTTGAGATTTACGACCCAGCGACTGCTACGTGGTCGGATGGTGGCTCTGTCAACATTGCTCGTCAGCATCACACTGCGTCGATGCTCAGCGATGGTCGCATTTTGATTGTCGGCGGTCTCAGCCACGTCTCCCCCATTGCCGACTGCGAGATTTACGACCCCGCAACTCAGACATCAACGATGGTCGCCCCCATGAAGCAAGCGCGGTATGAGCATCAAGCTACGAGCTTGAATGATGGTCGCGTGATGGTTACGGGTGGGCGCATTGGCGGATGGAACGGGACATTCTTCACCGAGTCTGAGATTTATGACCCCGCCACAAACACGTGGTCCGTCGTCGATCCAATGAACCAGGCGCGCCAACGTGGATTGCTCATACAATTCAGCGATGGCAGCATCCTCAGCGCAGCAGGACGTAATTCTTCCACAAGCACCGCACCCGGTTCCGAGCTTTTCGATCTTTCGACCGGCCACTGGTCTTCCACCGACCCCATGAAACAACCATGCACGTGGATGGGTACCGTCCTCTTCCCTGGCGATCGCCTCCTCGCAACCGGCGGCTTCATCGATGCCCAATGGCAATCCTCCACAGATGTACTCTGCACCGCAACCACGGAATGGTACGACAAATCCCAAGCCGCGTGGTATTACGCTCCAACGTTGGAGACAGCCCGCGCCCGTCACTGCGCTGTGTATTTACACCAGAGTGTCAACGATGAATTACCAACAGATATGATTCTCGTCGGTGGAGGAATAACCGGGAATAACACCTACACGAATACTTGTGAAATTCTCGACGTGACTCCCTACGCGCTTGGGACCTATCGAGCGATGCCGGCAAATCATCCGGAGAGTAGTGTCACAGTTGCCGATGGAGCGACATCCGGTGCGGTTGTGCAATACTCTGATGGCAACGCTATCATCCACTTTACACTCCCATCGGATGGCTCTGCAAAGGTCGATCTTATCTCCACCGACGGCAGAGTGGCTCGTTCATACAATCCAAGCTCCATCCCCGCCGGGGCATATGATCTGAACGTTGGATCATCATCGCTTCCGTCTGGCGCTTACTTCGCGGATGTCCGCACTCCAAGCTGGCAGGGACGCTTAAAGGTTATGATAATGCACTAAGTGCATCTGATTTGATTCAAGGCCCGCAACATTGCGGGCCTTTTTTATTTGCTGCGCGAACGCACGAACTCCCTCGCATCCGCAAACGCCAACGGTAGTACTTTGCTCATCTCGAAGCCGATCTCCCGCTTGATGAATCGGTAGGATTGTGCTGCCTGCAGCACATTTCCCGCGACGAATGAGATCGCTGCGCCAGCGATTCCGATTGTCGGCAACAGGAGGAAGGAAACCGCCGCGTTGGCGCTTAGGCCAATGGTGATAATGCGGAACATCTCCTTTACGCGCCCCATGCCAACCATCGTGGAGATAAACACCATCTGGATCGGCAACACGATACTCCCACCCACGAGGATGCGGAAGATCGGGATGCTGGAATCGAACTTCGCTCCGAAGACGAGATGATAGAACATCGGTGCGAATATGAAGAGGACTGTCGCGATGGGGACGAGTACGAGATAGAGGAAACCCACAGCTTTTTCGAGAATGATCCTTACTGTCCCCTTGTCACCTCTCGAATAGTACTTGCTCGTTGCGGGAAATACAAGCAGCGTGACCGTGTCCCGCATTACGTCGAATATCCGATAGACGTTCTTGGCCATTCCATAGACACCAGCTCCCGCCGCACCTGTGAAACGAGACACCAAGAGTTGATCCAAATTCTGCTGCAAGACCGAGACGAGACCTGTCGATGCCTGATACCGCACGAATTCTTTCACGCGGTGAAACATCAACTTCGAATACACAAACTGCAACCGAACAAACTTCCTGCCGAACCACACCGCGACGAGGCTCGAAACGGACGCAGCAATTATCGTCCGCCAGATGATTTGGTCCGCGTGTTGAATTTGGTGCATTCCCAGTCCGACCATCAGTAGCAACCCTCCCAATCCATAATTGGCGAGATCGACGAAGAATATCTCCTTCATCCGAAAACGCATCTGGAGAACCTTTGCAAAAACCACCCGTGGTGCACTAACTAACACGTACAAGGCAAGCAACGGGAAGAGTGTCGCAAGACGCCCGTTGCCGATCAATGAGCCCGTGAGCGCCGGAAAGAGATTAAAGAGGAAGAGTATGGGTAATAAGAATCCGAGAAACAAGGATAGCGTGGTACTGACGAGTGCTTCCAGATCAATGTCTGGCTCAACACCGTACTTTACAATCGCCTGAAGAGCGAAATTGTCTGTGAAAGTGAAGAGCATAATGAAGATGACCTGGAACGTGGAGAACGTCCCAAATTCTTCCAGAGTGAGCACGCGCCCAACGACAAGCTGTGCGACGCCATAAACGAAGGGCAATCCCCTATCCGCCAGCGCCCAGAATCCTTTGTTTAGATGCTCGCCGAGCTTCATGGCGTTACTTAACGGCGCGCAGGTGAAACGTCATCGCGCGAATGATATTCGAGAGAAAATAAGCGAAGGCGCCAATGATCTTGCGCCCGATCGGATTACTGATCTTGATCCACTTCCCAAGCGCAAGCGTGTTGAAATAATCAATCGACTGCACATGGAATCGCGCCTTCGAATAGTACGGCCGCTCCTTCCCTGCTGCGGTGCGCTCATCCATGAAGTTCATTGAATGCTGCGAGAAGCCGTGGAGGTGGGTTGGGTCACTGCCGAAGTCGATGCTGTTGTAATATGGGACGGTGATGATCACCTCGGCATTCGGCGCGGAGATGCGGTAAAGCTCCTCCATCGTGCGGAATACGTCGGGGAGATGTTCGAGCACGTTGTGAAGCTCGATCACGTCGTACGAGGAGTCTTCGAACGGCCACGGGAAGACCGTCAGATCTGCGACGACATCGACGCCGGGAAGAGGCGCAAGATCGACGTTGACGTACCCCTGCTTGATATTATTTCCGCAACCTAAATGCAGCTTCTTGGATGCCATGCTTCGACAAATGATTAATCCGACTGCTTACAAACCGCTTTCCGAGCATTCCGTTCGAATGGCGGCACTGGAAATTGATTCGCCCGGTTTGCATGGCTCCTCAACGTAGAACTGCACTAATTGTAACAAGCCAGCACCGTGATCATAGACCAAACCGGCCAACTCCAGGACCACCCGACTCTCAGCACCGGCCGCGCCACCGCAGATGCGACAGCGCAGATTCCTGCTCGTCATCCGGATTGGGCTGCATCGTACACCAAACTCGGTCGCACAGGACTAACATGCTCCGCCGCTGGGTTTGGCTCGTACCGTGTCGATTTCCGTGTCGCTACGCATCGCGCTGCGCTTGCTGCTGCGCTGCGGATGGGTGTGAATGTCGTTGATACGTCCACGAACTACGCTGGCGGCAACTCCGAGCGATTGATTGGCGAGGTCATGCTCGGATTGATGAAGCAGGGCAAGCTGAATCGCGAAGAGATCATTGTGGTCTCCAAGGCGGGTTACATTCAGGGTAATCTGTTTAACGAGATGGAGCGCAGAGCGAACTCGCCTCACGCTGATTACTCCGCGGGCTCGGAGCTATCCGAACTCGTTCGACACAGCCAGGGATTGTGGCACTCCATTCATCCCGAATTCCTTCGCGCACAACTAACCGATTCCCTCGAACGCCTCCAGCTTGAAACGCTGGATGTATTCCTGCTCCACAACCCGGAGTATTACATTCAGTGGGCTATCGCGGAAGGCCAGGCGGAGCAAGATGTGCGGGATGAGTATGAGCGCCGCATCAAACAGGCTTTCGCGTATCTTGAGTCGGAAGTAGTTGCTGGACGCATTCAATTTTACGGCATAAGTTCGAACACCTTCCCGAAATCCGAGGATGCTGTTGATCGCACTTCCATCGAACGTTGCTGGCAACATGCGGAGGAAGTTGCGACCGAGTTAGGAATTGCTTCGCATCACTTTGCGGTCGTGCAATTCCCGCTCAACATTTTCGAGTCCGGCGCTGTGACCGAAAAGAACCAGAAGCGTGGATCGGAGACGCTGATGGAGTTCTGCCGCGAGAGGAACCTCGGTGTGTTAATTAATCGTCCGCTGAATGCTATCACGGGAAAGCAACTCATGCGCCTCGCGGATTTCCCCGAACGCGAAGTGCCGCCGGATGAGAGCATTGATGAACTGGTTTATGATCTGAAGTTGCAGGAGGATGAATTCTTCAAAGATCAATTTGAAGATCTGGCGCTCAATAGTCAGGCCGCAGAAGCCGTTCAAAAACTGCTAACACTTGGCCGTAACCTGAACGGCAACTGGAAGGAATTTGCCAGCATGGAAGAGTGGCAGGATATCTCCGCGACCGTTCTCGCGCCGCGTGTGCAATATGTGTTTGATGTTTTGCGTCCTCTCTCTCAGCAGAATCAAGGGCTCTTTGCCTTCCTAACAGGCTACGCGGAAACGGCAGACCAAGTATTCGAGAACATCTCCAATCACTACTCCAATCGCGGATACGCACGCTCGCAGAAGATTCATCAGGCGTTGGATGGGATGCTGACGGAAGAGTATCACCCCCTCTCGTTATCGCAGAAGGCGGTGCTGCTCGTTAGGAGTATTCCGGGTGTATCGTCGGTGTTGGTAGGTATGCGTTCCGAGGAGTATGTGGAGGATGTTGTCTATGGTTTGCAGGCGAAGCCGGTGGAGAATGTGGAGGAGATTTGGACGCGGTTTGGGACGGTGACGGCGGTGAGTTAGAGGGCTTCCCATTCTTAGCGGAAATTCCGGCTTGCTTTAACACCCGCTTCAATAGAGATACATCGATGTCCCCGCGGTGCGGGTTTGGAACCGTGACCATCATTGTGCCACGATACATATGTTTGTGTTTGCCCTTTCCGCCAGGGAACGAAAAACCCGCCTTAAGCAGTGCACGTACTAATTCAGCACGGCTACACGTACTAATTCAGCACGGCTAATAGGTCCCAAATTAGGCATCTACCTCGGCTAACTCTAACTGTTCGAGCTCAATCCCGTCGATCTCTTGAAAAGGGTGGTTGAGCTGTAGCCCGAGTTGAATCCAATCTTCAAGGGCCTCCCTTAGTCCAACCTGGCACTCTTCCAGAGTGAAGTCGTCCCACCAAAGACCCGGGCACTCTTCGATAGATCCGTAGTACCCCCCATCATCCAACTTCTCGTACTTCGCGTGCCGCATCGCGGCTTCCATGTAAGCTGTAAGCATATTATCCTCCTGATAATTGAACCACAACTCGCAGAATCTCGTGCCACCTCTGCCCCAACGCAAAAAGCCCACCTCTAGGTGGGCTTCTTTCAAAAATTAGTCCCCGTGAATCACTGCGATCTTCCCGGCGGGCCAAGATGTACTACCACTTTCGAACACGAGCGAATACACGCCTGTACCCAGGGGTGATACGTCGAAACTACAACTTCCCTTTCCATCTAACACGCCGCGCAGCACTTCGCGGCCAAGTATGTCATAGACACGTACTGAGCGGAAGAGATCGGGAGTTGTGATGTTTACAATACCTGTAGCGGGATTCGGGAAAATCCGTGTGCGTGTCGCTTTTGAAGAGCCCTCCACAACCGAAGACTTCGCAAACGTACCAACTGCAAGATAGTTGTGTGCCCCAGGCAAGGGTACTTCCTGAAACGCCCCGACGAGTTTGCCGGAAGCATTCATCGTTATTCCCAAAATGAAGTTGAGAGTATTGCTGTCAGCCAGCATCGTGTCCGCACGCCAGCTCCTCCCACGATCGAAACTTGTTAGAAGGCGAAGCATACCGCTTCCGCCTGCTACTACTGTATCACGATCAAGATCGGTCATCATTCTGCTGGGACCATACCCCCACACATTAAGCGTTGTGTCCTGCCAGTGCATTCCGTTATCGCTTGACCAGGCCATTAGGGGTTTCGGATCATGAACAACCGAATCGCCGAGCCAAAACGCCCCATACGCAACCAACTCACCCTTTTTCCCAAAAGTGCAATACCGTGTATCCTTCTGCGTTCCGGGATATGAAGAACCATCATACTCCGGCGGGGTGGAATCGACGGTAGCCCAATTATCGTTGGTCGAGTACATCGGCGATGCGCCAACACGAAAAATTCGATACTTTCCAAATCCCGTTGAATTTGCGTTCCACGCCGCAAGTCTTTGAAAGCTTGCAGTATCCCAATGTCTTCCTCCATCCTTTGTCGTCCAAATGGTGGAGTAATAACCGGCAACTGTCAGAATTCCGTTAAGTGGATCGGAAAAACTTACACTTAAAACCCTGTATGCCGTAGGGATATCCTGCTCCTCCCATGTCGTTCCACCGTCAAATGTTCGGAGGACAAAACCGCTGTCGCCAATTGCAACGACATTCAGTGAGTCGATTTGCAGAACGTTCCTGATTAGCCCTGGTATGGGTTCATATACTTTTCGTGGAATATCGGCATATTGATCTGTCCACGTCTCCCCGCCGTCATTACTTCGTACGAATGCGATTCGATTGGCAAGATGTACGTTGGTATCATAGACCTGGGCGGCAGCAGTGATCCATTGTCCGCTGCCGCCAATCGTCAAGAATATGTACCCTGTCGAACCGTTTGCGCCCGGATGTGTGACATGCCAGTATGTCTGCGCTCTGAGTCCTGGGTGGATCGCGACAAGGCACAAGAATAACGGACCGCAAAGGGAATTCAGGATCGCTCTTTGTAGGCGCATCGTATAGCGGAAATAAAATAGGTTCTCTACTGGCACTGGCAGCCGATCAGATAGCATGATCCGAAAAGCATCATTCCGTTCGATTGCTCAATGGGAATGCAACCGTTTGTTTCACCAGTGCATGAATACTGGCAGTCAATGTTCGTCCAGTTCCCCGTGTTCATATCCAGACACATGGTGCAAGTCTTTGTACACATCGCATCTCCACATGCGGCGTATTGAACTGCCGGCCCCCCAGTTGGGGTCGGGATCCAACTAATACCCCAACATGATCCCATTGCAACGACCGTGGTCAATGTATAATGGTGGAATCCATTGAAATCCGTGCACCAAGGATTGTGGTACACGCCCTCGTCTTGGGCAAGTACTTGGCATTTTTGTACGGCGGCTAGAATTATGTCCTGATCTGTTACTCCTGGACATGTCCCGAGATGATAGACATTTCGGATCGTGATCTCGATCGTTGTATTGCCAAGTGGATCAGTAGTGACTCTCTGACAATAGTCGAACCAATACTCGCAGGTAGACCCTGGGTAGATATAGTGTGTAGGGGAAGTCATGGCTGTCCAGCCGGTTGGGCACTGAGCGTGTGATTCAGAGGTAGTGGCGACAACTAGGCAGAAAGCAAGGCTTAATATGCGCCCCCCCCATTTTCTCAAAGACATAGACACTGTTTTCATTTGGGTAAAGTAATACGCAGCAGCAGGGTCCAAGTCCCTTGCCTGTGCGTACAATGCGAGTCTCATAAGCACCCTATCTTATTGGTACTAACAAAACTCACGATCAAATATAACACATTTTTCAGACCAACACGAAAACTAATAAATCAAAAAGCCCACCTATCGGTGGGCTTTTCAAAAAATCAAACTCCGCTGCGAATTACGCAGTCGCGGGATACACGCTCACGCGCTGACGATCCAAGCGAAAGCGCTCGAACTTCACGACGCCGTCCGAGACCGCGAACAGTGTGTCATCCTTGGCGCGCATGACATTCAGGCCGGGATGGAATTTCGTCCCGCGCTGACGAATAAGGATATTACCGGACTTGACGACTTCGCCGCCAAACTTCTTCACACCGAGTCGTTGTGCATGGGAATCGCGCCCGTTGCGCGTTGAACCCATTCCTTTTTTATGAGCCATAGTATCTGCTAAGTTCTAAAGTACTGAGTGCTAAGAATATCTTGATTACCAGCTGATCGCCACTTCCGTGAACTTCGGCGTGTGACCGTTCGTCTTGCGATAACGCTTGCGGCGCTTCTTGTGGAAGACGATGACCTTCTCGCCACGGAGATGACCGATAACCGTCGCCAATGGAGCCTTACCGGACCCGACCGCTACGTTACCATTATCATCCTGTGACATCAGCACGCGGCTGATCGCAACTTCCTGACCGGCCGATGCATCCTTCTGATACGGCACGCGAAGGCGCTTCGTTGCGCCGTCGATCTTGAACTGTTCACCTGAAATTTCTACGATTGCGAGCATCTTTGGTCAATTTTGTGGCCTTTCGGCCGGTTGCATGCGGGAAGTGGATGACCCAGCATCCGCTTTTACTCCTGCAAGGAGCGCATGAAATGCCCAACAGCCTCAAAAAGTTCGCTTCCTCACCGATTTTTCAACCCCTCTGCGAATTCTTCTGCGATTCTCGCGCTTCTCAATGTGCCACATTCCCCAATTCTTCATTTTTCATTCTTAATTATTAACTGAAATGGGTGTCCGCGTCTTCGTTATCCACCGCCCTATCACGCGCAATGAGGTCTCCTTTCCGCTGGAGCCGAAGCTGACCGGTGCCATCCTGGAGTACTTCCACGTCGTTCGTGAGGAACAGGGTGGCGAACTCGTCCGCGGGATGCGGTTCGAGGCCGACCGCGAACTGCTGCAGGCACGGCTGCTGCAACTCGCACATCGCGTCACAAAGGACTACGACCTCATGGACCTGGAATGCTTCCGGCGCGTCGGAGAGGTCGCATCCGGGGAGCCATGCCTGCTCCTGCGCATCGCCGCGACTCATTTTTCGGAGGCACACCGGGCACTCAGTGACTTCCTCGAAGAGCTGCGTACAATTGACATCACTTCCGCCCCGCTCCTGAAGTAACCGACCCTAATCCCGCAAGTTGGCCTCAGCTCTTCCCTGCGGGCAATCCCTGATACTCTTCCGTCGATCGTACGATGCTATCCACGTACTGGATCAACTCGTCCGGGTGATACTTGCCCATTTGCAGACCATCCATACTGCCCTGCCATTGGATCGTCCTGTCAAGGCTATCCGCGTGGATTCGCAGGGACTGCGGCTCCGCATCCGCGCTGGATTTCGCGCGGCGGGCGAAGGTCACTGGCATCTCAAAAAAGTGGAGCACCAGCGCCTTATTCAATATCAGCAGCTGCTGACCCGGATCCAGCTCGATCTTCGTCTGAGCGTAATGCCCTGGTTCCAGCTCCTTCTTGTAGAAACCCTCCACCGAATTCATCTCGCATTTGCCGGGATAGACGTATTGCACATCCACGTGAATGATCCCCTTCGTCGGCTTCTCACTTTTGAAGTTGATGACACAGCCAGAGGCAAAGAAGACCAGTATCAGGAGGCCCCCGATAACAGCATCATTCCGCAAACCGTAAGACTCATCCGGTGTGTGTGTTCTTTTCATATTCATCTTAATCACCGCTCCTGAACCACTTTCTGGGCTGCATCAATCCAAATTCTTTGCCCCTTACCGGTTCATTCCTAGCTTTCCGGCAGCGTCTTCCAGCTCCTCTGTACGCGTTTTGTTGTGTGTGTCAATCCGTGCTTCATGAACTTCTCATATAAATCAACAACTTACAGCTTTTTGTCTATACGACAGAAAGCGCTTTCCATAAATATTTTGCGGTTCCAAAACCCGCCGGAATTCGGTAGATAGGCAGAGATTTTTTCCCGCTGGCTCGGCGCGTCCTCGCCCGAGACCCACCGCGCACTGTGTTTGGAGCAAAGCCGTTTTCAAAATTCACACCGTGGTGAAAAACGCGTTGTATATTCGTACACTAAGTCTGCCCCTGACGACCCCACGTTCGGATTTGGTTTGGTTTTGCTCCGACCGCCACCGCTCGCGCAGACTCGTTCAACGCGCTATGCCCGCCCCACAGGCCCGCACCCCACGTTGTGGTTGTAAATCTATTAGTTTGTATTACAATGAAACAGTTCATCAGAAGTAGAGGAATGAGGTATGTATCCAAGATAGCGTTTATGCTTGGAATCGTTTCAGTGTTGGTAAGCCCACGTGATACACACGCACAGACTTACCCGCAAATCTCTGGTAATGACTTTGCGAGAGAATGCACTATTGCCTTAAAACCTGACGGGAATGGTACCCACTTGGTGGCCGCATATTACGAGGAGGGACTGATTAAGAACGTCAAGACCAAGAAGGGCACCACGAGCACAAGCACCACCAGTTGGAGTACCACCGAGACACCCATGGACAAGAGCCCTGACGGAAGTGCCTACGCTGACCTAAGGGATGAAAAGCTCGCATACCGTAATCCCGGCAGTTCACCAGAGCTTCTAATGGTTTACCGCGTCGGCAAGGCGGGTGCAGAGGGAACGTTCTTAAGTTTTTCGACGGATGATGGATCCACTTGGTCGAGCCATAGCTCCACGCCGAAGACGCTTGAGTTAATGACAAATTCGGATGGGCATACAACACGAAGGCCTGTGATTGCTACTGACATAACGTCGCAGATTTCGGGTAAAATGAACAATGCTTACATAGCTTGGACCATTAAGAACGGCACTGTTAATGACGCATCCAACGCTGTAATGGTCTGCACCGTCTCGGCAGGTAGTTACACAAAATCAACACCCGTTACGATCTATGCGGGATCATCAACAGTTGAAGTAGATGTTTGCGACATGGGAGTGTCGCAGGATGGCACGGTTTACCTCTTGTGGAGACAGACGGATGTAACGACGCATATGCGATCGCTCTTTATCGCGACACTGCCCAATAATAGTACAACCTGGTCAATCCCGACCACCCCTTTCGTATCCAGCTCCCCACAACCTAGTTCGGTTGATTTGGGCTTTGAACAGGAGTATCAGGACTATCCGTGCATGACCATCTCGACCACGGACTGCTCCTCTGAAAAACTCTTTGTAGCGTACACGCAGAAGCCAGCAAGCACATCAGCCAACGGTCAGAGTGATCTTTTTCTAATTAAGACAGCACTGCCATTACCATCATCACCAACTTGGGTTAGCGCAACGAGCGAATCGGATGGAAACGTTGACGCGGACGGAGTAACCCATGCCGATGCAGTAAATTATGCAAGCTACACTAACACAGCGTCCTTCCTTTACCAATTCGAGCCTCAGTTAGCTCCCGATGGTCAGGACGGAGTATTCTTGCTATACTATTCCGCGCAGGAAACAGGATTGCTCGCTCATCCACAGCAGCCTTGCGCGACGATATTTGAAACGGGTGCCCATGGTGGGCAACGATCAATAAGTACACTTTCAAACACAGCGACCGCGCGTGATGTCTCGGATTACGCAGGGATTATTTGGAATCCGATCCTTTATCTCGCGCACGCAGTGTGGACCGATCCAGGTGCGAGTGGGGCACCAGAAGTCTTTGGAGGTAACATCACCAGCAGCCCTCTACAAGGTCCTTCGGGAAGCATACCTGACGTAGGCGATTTAGGATTCAGTAATCAGCGCCGGATCGTAATGACAGGGAACAAGGCACACATCGTCGGAATCGGAGGACCAGGTTCAGGGAGTACGGACAAACCGCACGCAATTTGGTATAGCGAACAATCAGCCAACCCATCCGGTACGATAACGAACTGGCTGCCACCATTGCAGATTAGTGATGATCTTAATTCGGAGGGAGGCGAAGTGCTTTCCACTCAGCCGGTAATCGGAGTGTATGAACACGGAGGGCCGAATCCGCAAAAGGCGATTGCAGTGGTATGGGGAGTGGAAGATAGGGCGGGAGTCGATGGCACACAACTCTACATTCGTGTGAAGGAATTCAAGAATTGTGACGCTGGAGATATTTCGGATTGGTCACCAATCATTTCAGGCGAGGTGCTAAGCCTCTCGCGGCATCCTAATGGAGTAATACCAACAGTTGCTCCACTAACATCGACCATTTCAGGTACAACGGATCGCAATCTTATTGGTTGGGTGATCACATTTCCATCTACTCTTGGGCAGCAAATGTTGTCCGTTACACTACTGCGAGGCCCTCAAACCGGTAGCGGGGTCAGGCTCTATAACGAGCGTTGGCGTGAATATTCGGATCTGAACATTGTTCCCACCGTTGGTTACAATTCCGTGACCCCTAATATGGGAACTTGGTTTAATTCCCATGCTTTTGTAAGTTCAACTTCTAACGAGAGCAAGGGGAACGGATTCTCACCCGCCAACACAGGCGACATTACCCACGAAGTTGTGTTTACAGGCGACGGACTCGAACCGGCGACCGGAGCCTGGGTAGTTAAAAACGTAACTTACAACACGTCGGGAGCGCAACTTGGCGAACTCAGCACAGTTACTCCTCCCAAACAGATTTCATCGCCGAAACCGAAACCACCATTTGGCTTCCTCCCTTCCACGGTGTCGTACGATAGGAACCCTTCGATAACAATTACTAGCACCGGGCAGAAGCTTGCATCATGGGAGCACATCGATGGATTCCTTCTCCCGACTATCTCTTCTCAGATCTTATTCCCTGGCGGTTGCATCTACCCCGATGAAAATTCTTCATCAATTCGGATGGCCCAAACGGATAAGAGTGGAACATGGAGTCCCATCAAGGATGCCATTACCGATCTGGCGTTAGATGTGCAGTTCCGGTGGTTATTGAACCCAAGCGAGACCGCATTTCCGAAGACCCACCTCACGGATGCAACAAATGCTTATTCTGATGAAGATCCCGGCGCTGCAGAGATGCTTTATTGGCAGCATAACAAGCTGGTTCCAGGTCCTGCATGCACCTACTCTGTTTCAACCGTAGATAAGCTCCACGAACGTCAGTTCGTGGAGCCTAAAGGCGATAACCACTCGAGCTTCCAAGGAAAATGGAATACTGTCGATCCGGTTGGAGGGAGTCCAGTGTGGCCGTCGTCAGGAATTGGTATCTCTGGCGTGAATGCACAGCGTTCGTTTGGGATTTACAATACCGGACCACAATACCATTGGACATCATCCCTTGCACCTAACGATTTGAGGCTCTATAGGGATGCACCACCTGCATCTGATTTGTACATAAACGGTCTATCCTACGGCATCGGTAATGATCCTCCAGTAAGTGGCGTCAAACAGTACACGATTGCTTCCGCTACCGCCGATATCGGGGCGCTTAAGGGCACTTACGATACTGCGCTTGGCGTAGATTTGTATCGTTCTGAGTTACGCGTGAAGGACTCCCGTTCGGTCATATTCAAGTGGGGGAAGATTTACGTGGAGGACACAACCCTCGCCTCCCCTATTCGAGAAGTGATGCTCCACGACGGGCATCCTGATTCGATGGGGTTTGCATCGCACAACGCGATGCGGGACTCGATTTTTGCGACGGAGTGGTTCAACTGGCCTGTGAGCGCACAAATTCGGTATGATCGCTCTTTGCTAGCGCCGCAACGCGGTTACTGGGTAGATACAATTCTATCAACCATCATTGACAGCACTACCTACTATGACACTGTGCCGCGATTCCATCCCGATAGCCTCAACCGCGATTCGAGTTTTCATGTCACGGGGTTGCACATGAAATACACCGTGGAGTTGGTTCACTCGAACGGACACATCGATACTGTGGAGCAGATGGACTACGCTCCATACAGCCACCTCAATATTACCCCTCTGACGGTCCACATTGACAACGCCGGTTCATCGGCGGATACGGTAATGCTCCGCGTTCGAGGTGATTTCGCAAATGTACCTGACGACGATTCGCTCGTTGAGTTTACGCGCGAAACAATGCTCGGACTTTATCAGACATACGGCGATACAACAATTGCGGTCGGCACAGGAGGTGGGTTCGTTACTCCATCGGGCGGTTCCTGTCTTACTGCAATCGGCCCTTATCCGACACCCTCTGCTCCTAATGCAGGGAATGTTTCAATTCTGGTGCATTACTGCTCTTCCGGTTTCGCTATCACCGCGCAAGTCTATAACGTTAGTGGTGCGATGGTTGGCCCTACTGTTACCTTCACGTCAGATGGTCAATTATGGGATCGGCTGGCGATACCTGCGCCTTCGATGACGGGTGCATATTATATTCACGTCAGCGTCGGTGGTTCTACTACCGTTCTTCCTTATACTGTATTTTAACCTCAATCCGGGAACGACAGCTGTGCCGTTCCCGGATTTTTTTATCGCGTATGCGAACAATCGTTTTTATCTTTCTTGCTTCCATCGGGTTAACCTCGGAAGTAGGTGCGCAGTGGAGGAAGATTGCTGACTTCATCGGGACAGACCATGATTTGTTCAGGGGCAGCGAACCGGTTACCTGCGTCTATTTTCTCGATCTTCCTGGCCCACCCCGAATCGGATTTGTAGGCACTGAGTCCGAGTTGCACAAGACCACAGACGGTGGACGTTCTTGGAAGAGCGTGTGGGGCAACGGAGGTAGCTATGATCGTTACTATCCCTCAGATATATTTTTTAAGGATAGCATGGTCGGGTGGTTTACTGTTTATAATCAGGCCCAGAGCACCGACGATGCGTGCTACCGCACGACCGACGGTGGGGAGCACTGGGTTAAGCTCATGGGTCCCGGCTTTCAACGAGCTGCGACTAGCGTTTTCTACTGCGCTCCTACCAACCGGTTACTTCTGAGCAACGATACAGCGATTCGAATCTCTACGGACTATGGTGACACCTGGTCCATTACATTACGGTATATGGCGTTTACTTTTTCCTTCTGGTCCCCTCTGAAGGGAGTAATACCAGTTTCTCCATATCCCTATACTAGTGGTTTCTGGCTCACAACTTCGGACGGCGGGGTAACCTGGGATTCCATGGTACCACAGAACGTTTTGGGTGGAGAAATTCTCGCGATACCTGGGACTTCAAGCTGTTTCATTGCGACCTATGGTTGGAATCGTCTAATTCAGCGGAGTGACGATTTTGGCCATACCTGGCGGGTGATAGCTGATCTGACCGCAGATTCATCGGTGTACTGCACGGGCATAATTAGGGGCGATTTATCTCGTCTTTTCATCCAGACTGATTCCGGGATGTTCGTTTCAGTTGACGAAGGGGTGACATGGAAGAAGGATGACGGACCAAGCTACGTCACGAATTTTACAAATGATCGCTTCTATGCCGCTAAGGGTGTTACGATAGCTGGTATGACCTATAGTGATGGGTTTATTAAAGGGGGCGGTCTTTGGGAAGAGGATTGGCCGCAGTCGGGTGTCGCGCGTTCAGCATCTAAAGACACCGGTGTGTTCGTAACCGAAAACCCCTTCGATAAGCTAACCACCCTCCACTTCACGCTCTCGGAGGTATCCTACACGAAAGTAGATGTGCTGGATGTGCTTGGCCGGGAAGTTGCCGTTGTTGGCACTGGCCACATCTTAGATGCTGGTGAGCACCAACTGCCGGTAGATTTGAGCGGCTGCACTGCTGGCACTTACTACCTGCGCATATCGCTCGGCACCGGAGAAGTGCGCACGGTGAAGCTGGTGAAGAAATAGAAACTTCGAGCAAAGGGCGGGAACATCCCGCCCTTTTGCTATTCAGAATCTCAACCCGCCCTTACTTCCGCTTCCCCACCACCTTCTTCGGTGCTGCCTTTTTTGCCACGGGCTTTTTCTTCGGCGCTGGCGTCACCTTCTCCGCAATGCTCTTTGCTTGCAGGAAGAGTTGGAGATAATCGTGTCCACCGGCCTTAGAGTCGGTGCCGGACATATTGAATCCACCAAACGGGTGCGCGCCAACCATCGCACCCGTACACTTGCGGTTGATATAGAGATTCCCAACGAAGAACTCCTTCTCCGCGCGCTCGATGTTCTTGCGGCTCTTGGAATAAATGGCGCCAGTTAGTCCGTACTCGGTGTTGTTCGCAACTTCGATCGCTTCATCGAAATTCTTCACTGGGATGAGCGCGAGCACCGGTCCGAAAATTTCCTCTTGGGAGATGCGTGCATTCGGCTTGATGTCCGCGATTACGGTAGGAGCAATGTAGTAGCCCTCATCACCAACGGTGTTACCACCCGCAACGACGCGGCCTTCCGTCTTACCGATCTCGATATACTCCTGAATAGACTTGAACGCGCGAGCGCTCGCAACTGGGCCGACCCGTTTGTTCAATGCTGGATCACCAACTTCCAGTGCATTCACCCTATCGGCGATCTTCTGCACCATCTTGTTATAGACGGCCTGATCGATGATCGCGCGCGAACACGCAGAGCACTTCTGCCCCTGGAATCCATAGGCGCTTGCAACGATACCATCAGCGGCGCTATCGAGATCGGCGTCCTTCGCAACGATGATGGAGTCCTTGCCACCCATTTCAGCAACTACGCGCTTGATCCACTTCTGTCCTGGACGATGTGTCGCGGCGTTTTGTGCCACACGCAAACCGACATCCTTCGAACCCGTGAACGACACAAAGCGTGTGACTGGTGAATTCACAAGGTGATCGCCAACCTCACCGCCAGGTGCGGTCACATAGTTCAGCACGCCCTTTGGTAATCCCGCCTCTTCCATGATCTCGACGAACAGCCAGCCCATCATCGGCGAATCGCTCGATGGCTTGAGCACAACCGTGTTGCCTGTAACGATCGCTGCGCTTGACATGCCGACCAAAATCGCGAACGGGAAATTCCACGGTGGGATCACGACACCAACTCCCATTGGAATATACTCCATCCAATCCTTCTCACCCTTGAGTTGAACCACTGGTTGAGGTCCGCCGAGGCGCATCATCTCGCGTGCGTAGTACTCTAGGAAGTCTATTCCCTCGGCGGTATCGCCATCGGCCTCCGCCCAGTTCTTGCCGACTTCGAGGCACATCCACGCGTTGATCTCATAACGGCGGCGGCGAGCGATCTTCGCGGCCTTGAAGAGAAGATTTGCGCGCTTCTCGTACGGCACCTTGCTCCACGTCTTGAACGTCTCCGCCGCAACCTGAAGCGCCTTCTCCGCATGATCGACCGTCCCCTTCGAGAACTTCCCGATCACTGACGTCGGATGCGCCGGATTCGTAGAAGAAATCGTGTCCTGCGTCAAAATCTTCTGCCCGCCAATGACAAGCGGATACTTCTTGCCAAGCTTTTTCTTAGCGGCCGCGAGCGCGGTTTCCATTGCGCGACGCTCCGTCGGGAGTGAATAATCTTTATATTCTTCGTTCTTAAATGCTGGGATTTTGGTCTTGGCCATGGTGTGATAATGTGAGATGCAAACCGGAAAATTCTTGTGGGGCGCTAAACAACAAAAATGGCGGAATGCTCCGTCACTTAGTTCGATGCCAAGCCCAGCAATGTGCGAAGCTCCGGCACCCGCCCCATTAATGCATCCCGCACTACGCGAAATCTCGCCAATTGTTCCTCGTGCGTCCCACCGCCCGCAGGATCATTCATCCCCCAGTGTAGCTTTGTCACCTTGATCGGAAGTATCGGGCAAACCTCCTCGGCGCAGAGCGTTATCACCAGATCGAGACCAGAAAGCTCAATGTCATCCACCGATTTTGAATATTGCGCGGAAATATCAACGCCTATCTCCCGCATGACCTCCATCGCAATTGGATTCAAGCGCGATGGATTCGAGCCCGCGCTTTGAACCCGAACCGATTCTCCAAAATAATTTCGTGCGATCCCCTCTGCCAATTGACTACGGGCAGAGTTGGCCACACAGAGAAAAAGCACGGATGGCTTCTTGGCTTCCATTATCTTATCTCGTACTCCCCATCACTTCATCCTGCGAGTTGTAGAATCTCTTGCGAGCCCAGAGCGCGAGATAAACCAACCCCACGAGCGCAGGCACTTCAATTAGCGGCCCAACAACACCGGCGAGCGCCTCGCCGGAGGTAACACCAAATACCCCGATCGCCACGGCGATCGCTAATTCAAAATTATTCCCCGAGGCAGTGAACGACAACGTTACATTTCGCCCATAGGGCAGGCGAAGCCTTAGGC
This sequence comes from uncultured Ignavibacteriota bacterium, assembly GCA_903900335.1. Taxonomy (GTDB): domain Bacteria; phylum Bacteroidota; class Ignavibacteria; order Palsa-1295; family Palsa-1295; genus PALSA-1295. The sequence continues at coordinate 152,716 of CAIUMP010000022.1, forward strand.
CGAGCAGAAAGGAGAAGGACCACATCAGGAGGAAATAGACGATCAATGGTAGCGCTATGCGGGCAACATCCCACGGTTGCGAGGTGCTCGTTTTGCCTTGAAGTGCGAAGAGAACTGTGATGGTAAAAAGCAGTCCCCACAGGGCGAACGGCGAAATGCGCGGCAGAAAGATCTTCTCATACCATTTACTCCCCCGCTGCCGGATGCCGATCACACGAGTGAAGAATCCCGCAACAAGCGGCACTCCGAGGAAGATCAACACGATTCGCGCTATCTCCCAGATGGAAATATCCAACGAGTGTTCCTGCCAGCCCAGCCACCTCGGGAGCAACTCGAGGTACAAATAACCAAGCAGCGAATACGCGAATATCTGGAACACGGAGTTTACCGCCACGAGCAGCGCAGCGGCTTCTCGATCTCCGCATGCGAGGTCATTCCATATGAGTACCATGGCGATGCAACGCGCCAAGCCGACGATGATGAGCCCGGTGCGGTATGTTGGAAGATCCGGCAAAAATATCCATGCGAGCACGAACATCAACGCGGGACCGAGCACCCAGTTCAGCAACAGTGACGGAAGCAGCAATCGGCGGTCGCCGACAATGCTTCCGATGCGATTGTATTGAACTTTCGCCAACACTGGATACATCATGGCGAAGAGTCCAAGCGCTATGGGCATGGAAATGCCACCGACTTTCGCCGCGTCGAGAGCAGTATTCAGTGCAGGAAACATTCGACCAAGCGCGAGCCCCAGCGCCATCGCAATGCCGATCCACACCGGCAGATACCTGTCCAGCGTGCTCAAACGCTCCAGAGGATTTTCCTGATACTTTGTACTGTCCGCTGTCATCATCATAGCAATTTTGGCGACCTCGCTCGCGCTAGTGTCGAAAGGTGCACGGGTGAGGCCATCTCTGATTTTGGTTGTATAGGCTCCCAAATGCTTCTTTCGTTTCCCGCCCGCAAAATGGTAATGATTTGGTAACGCGTCCCGTGCGCAAACTTCGTGAGGGCAAGAACGGCAACAACGTGCATTTTCAAATTCACCATAATTGCTGGATTCTCCCCCACGGTTGGGGTGTTGGTCTTGCTTCGTTTGCTACTCTCACTCACATTCGGAGAGCGAAGAGACGAATAATACGCAACGCACAAACAGTACTCCCATGCTTCACACTCGGTTCATCGCATCACTTTGTTTGCTTTCGCTGTCGCTCATGCCTACTCTTGGGCACAGCCAGGTCAAAGACTACCACTTCATGAAGAAGACCGTCGTCGGTGGTGAGGGCGGATGGGACTTCATCACCGCCGACCCTATCAACGAGCGCCTCTACATCGCGCACGGCGCGCAGGTGGATCTCTATGATCTCGAGCATGACTCGATCGTCGGGCACATTCCTCACACGGAAGGTGTGCACGGCATCGCCATTGCTGACAGGGACCAACACGCGTTCATCTCCTGCGGAAAATCCAACACCGTGCTGATGGTGGATATGCGCACGGGAGACACCATGAAGCGCATTCCCGTCGGTGAGAAGCCGGACGCCATCATCTATGACCTTGCCACGAAGCACATCTTTGTAATGAATGCCAAGAGCAACGACATCACGTTGCTCGAATCCGTTTCAGGTGATGTCGTGACCACGATCAAGCTAACGAGTAACCCGGAGTTTGCCGTTTCAGATGAGAGCGGTCACGTCTATGTCAATCTCGAAGACGCGGGGAAAGTGGTGAAGATCAATGCAAATTTCAACACAGTCGAAAAGGTCTGGTCTATCGGTGCGGGTAAAGGGCCAACAGGAATTGCGATGGATCGCGGCTCCAACCGATTATTTATCGGATGTGCCAATGAGATGATGCTTGTGATGAATGCTGATAACGGTAAGATCCTAAAGCAGATCAAGATCGGGAAGGGTTGCGATTTTGTTGCCTTCGATCCGTTTACAAAGTACGCATTTGCCTCATGTGGTGACGGCACGACAACGATCGTTCATGAGGTCACACCGAAAGATTTCAAGGTAGTCCAATCACTTGCCACCCAACGCGGCGCCCGCACAATGGCACTCGATCCGCGAAGCCATTTTATCTACCTACCAACCGCAGAGTTTGGTCCCACACCCGCCGCAACAAAGGAGAATACGAATCCCCGACCTTCGATCATTCCTGGGTCATTCACGATTCTAAAGTATGGGCCGTGATCGACTCGTGATTTAGCCCTTCATCGCTTCACAACAATCTTCTTCCAAATCGTCACCGTTCTTCCTTGCTCGTCGATGCCATCGAGTTGAAGGAAATAGGTGCCATTTGAATAATTGGACAGATCGATCACACGCGTAAATTCTCCGGGGAAGAATTGCTCGTGCTCCAGTTCGCTTCGGACTATCTTCCCTGTCACGTCCACAAGGCGAAGCGTAACATTGACAGGAATTGGCAGCGTGAATTGGATCTCCGCCTGCGCATTGTTCATCGGATCGGAGTTTCTGAGACTTAGATCAAAACGGGAGTGTGGCGTCGGCTCATCCACCGAGAGTTTAGGGCATCCCGTCCATCCATGACTGGCCACAAAGTCTATCGCTCCCCGAAGAATTCGCGTCACCCCGCTTGTTAGCAATCCCGTTTCGCCGGGACTCGTTTGCACTGGATCAGCCCAATCAAAGGAATAGAACGTCACATTGACCAACGCATTACGATACGTCGTACCAGCACCACTATCCGCCTTCGTCTCCGGGTGGATGTTGTATGAGTATGCCCACCAATTCACTTCGTAACCGACCGTCGGCGTGATCTTCGCGGGTTTCACGACATCGGGTGATGCCGAGAGAATATTGTCCGGAAAGGAATTGTAATCAAGAAGCCGACTCGTGATTGTACCGTCGTAGGTATTCGTATCAGCTACAGGTGCATCTGCGAGGTACTTCGTGTGTAGGTACCCTTCGAGGAATTCGGAATCGACATCACTTCCATTCAATTTCAACGCACCATGCACATACCCAATGTTTTGTCCAGCAATGATGAGTGACTTCTTCTCTGTAGTTTTGCCGGAATTCAAGAACTGCTCGACTTCGCCAATCTCCTTCGTACTCAAGCCCGCTTGTCCCCTGGGATCGCCCGGAAGATGCGCGACGGACGGATCTCCGGAAGACCAGATGAGTACGCACCACGGAGCGTAGTCGATTGCTGAGCTGCCGTATTGGTTGCGATCGAGTGTGTCATAATCCGTAATCCCCAACCGTCCAAGCGCTGCCTTCACCGAGTCGCAATTTCTACGGCCATAATCGGTCAAGCCGTTGTAGGACAGAATCGTGGGCTGCTTTCGAAGCGGCTGTGCGAGGAGTGCACATTGCGTAAGAATGCACAGCAGAATTGCAGGGACAAGTTGTTTCTTCATGGGATTGCTACCAATCTGACACGCGAGAGGTATGGATTGTTACCGCACCGAACAAAGCGGCGCAAGCATCATCGCAATTCCGCCAAAAACTTACTCAAGCTCTGATCCTTGGATAACCCCACCTTCTTGCGTAAGTTGAGACGGTGGCTATCGACGGTGCGCTCGGAGAGACATAGCAAGCGCGCCATCTCGGTCGTCTTGATACCCAGTCGCGCCAACTGACACATCTTCAACTCTTGCCTTGTAAGCGCCGGATATTTCTCCAGGAGCTTTGCTTTGAAGTCCGGATGGACCGAAGCGAATTGCGCTTCGAATTTTGTCCAGTCGATGGACTTCGAAGGCAGGTCTTTGACTTTCTCTTTTAGATCGCGAATAGCGCGACCCCACTCCCCCTCCGTGCCAGATGCGGATGGTTGCGCCGTTGGCACCCGTCGCAATATGTCGAACAGATCATTTCGGAATTTCGAGAGTAGTTCTGTTTGCTCCAGCAATTGCATAGTGCTGGTCGCGAGATCGTGCTCGGAACGGTCCGCACGCAGTCTCAGCAATTCCGCCTCGCGCTCCTTATCTGCAACGGCGGCGCGTATATGGAATAACTCGATGCGCTTCTGCGACTCCTCGCTGAACACTTCTTTGTCGAGTTGGTGGTACAGCTTGAAGTGTTCAAACGCGCGGGCCGTCTCACCAAGTGTTGAACAGGCCTCAGCTATCTCTCTGTGTGCTTGTGCGGCATACTTCTTTTCGCCTAAATCGACAGCAAGTTGGAGCGCCTCCGTGAGCCGTGCGAGCCCTGCTTCCGTCTCCCCTTGTTCGCGAAGCATCGCACCAAGTTCAAGCAGCGTTTCGGCGACCCCTTCATTTGTCTGCAAGACCTCTTTCCGATGCACAAGCGTATCGAGAAATCCCTGCCGCGCCGCATCATAGTGACCGAGTTTCCTGCGTGCACACGCAATACCATGCATCCAATGGCCCGTCTGACTCTTGTCACCGGTTTCTTCGCTAATGCGCAATGCCTGACCCAGACACTCCAATGCACTCACATAATCGCCGCTGTCTTTATGGACGATTCCCGTATTGCCCAGGTTGTTCGCGATCAGCGTCTTAGCCCCGATCTCCTCTGCGATTGCAAGCGCGCGAGAAAAATAATCGAGCGCACGTGGATAGTCCGCCCGATTCCAATACACCGTGCCGATATTATCGAGACAGGCAGCATACCCGAATTTGTCACCCGTCTCCTCCGCGAGCGTCAGCGCGCGATCATAGTAATCCAATGCACGTGCATAATCGGCAAGACTGGAATGCACGATCCCGATGCTGATGTACAGACTCTCAACATTGACCTTATTGCCAAGCTGCTCAGCAAGCAACAGCGCTCTTCCCAGAAACTCCAACGCCCGTTCGTGATTGGCAAGCGTCGAGTGTACTTCCCCCATGAGGTGAAGATTGCGCTCAATAAGTATCTTGTCCGGTAACCGTTCAGCGATCGCGAGCGCACGAGCGAAGTAATCCGTAGCGCGTGAGTAATCCCCGAGGATTCGATGAACGTTGCCGATGTTGCCGAGATAGGCCGCGACCGATTTTGTATCTCCGATCTCCTCCGCCCGTGCTAGGGCCCGAACATAGTACTCCAACGCATTCAGATAATTCGCGAGATCCGTGTTGAGACTTCCGAGAATGTTGAGCGCTCGCGCCTGCTGCGGTTTGTCTCCGGCTTCTTCCGCGAGTTTCAAGGCACGCTCCGCAGTTATTTTGGCTGTTGGCTGATCACCCCGTTGAAGAATTGCCATGCCATTGAGGGCTCGTGCTTGTATGGCGGGCGACGCGGTGGCCTCAGCTAATGCAATTGCTTTTTCGAAGTGTCCGAGTGCTTCGCTGACACAATTCGTCGCAGAGCAACACGCACCGAGAATGCAGAGGGCTTGCGCGGAAGATCGCTTCGAATCCGGAGTTGCGGAAGCGGAGGACACAACTTTACCGGCAAGCTTCTCGGCCTGAGCAAACTCGTTCTTCGCGAGATGGGCCTCAGCGTTATCAAGTATCGAGTCGAAAGCTTCCAAGGAATGGATAGCGCTATCCTTCATGAAATGAAGTTTGCTTCGATGGTATGGTCGGCAGTTTTACTTCCAATTTACAGACGAGTGAATAGTTGGATCAACCATCACCGCATTCTTGGTATAAGGCGTCACCTTCATTAGGCCGCTATTGTAACAAACTATAGACGAATTGTCTGGTGACCAGCAAGGAGCCTCTCCGATCACCCCGTTCGTCGTCGGTATAGCAGTGGTCTTCGGATCCCAATAGTAGAGATAGTATGGACTGTCGAACGTGGATGCACGAGAAAAGACGAGCTTGTTCATAGCCCCACGTGACCACGAGAGGCCTTCTATGATACCACTTACGTGAATACTATCCACACACGTCCAGTCTGAAGTATTGAAGATCATTATTACATTATTGCCAAACGGAGGATCAAGCCTGCAATAAGCGAGATGCGAATCGTCCGGGCTCCAGGCGCAGTAGTCATTCATTTCACTATTCAAGCTACTGCATAGCACTCGTGGTGTACCGCCGGTTATCGGTATGACGCAAAGAGTTATCGTATCCATATTGCTCGCCGTGTACGCGATCATGTTGAGGTTCAGTGTGGAGGAACAGAATGCGTACCCGAGCGTTGCTCCCAAGCCCGAAATCTCATAACGGCTGCCGGGTTTTGACAGGCCGATAATTGGTCGTACTCTGCGTAGGAATGGCACCGTGCCAGTACGGCTGCTAACGTCAACGGCCTTTATGGTATCCGGGACGATCCCCATCCCGCACTGCGTGAAGCAGATTGAATTGCCCGAAGGCGTCCAGGAGGGAAAGGCAAGATTTAGGCTATTTGAAGTGGCAACATAGATCGCTGTCTGATTTTGGGCGTTGGTGTCCGCAATCCAAATTGCGGGATAGGTTGAGTCGCCATCCTTCGCCATACCGTAGTATGTCAGCGCAGGTCGGGCAGGGGAGGTGACAATGCCAGTGGTGATACCCTCGCTCGGGCTGCTGGGAATCTGCCTACACGAGACCACAAGGAGGAGGAACATCCAGCACACACATGCCGAGCTTTCAGATAGCCTTAGTTTCATAGGACCCTTTGGAATTGATAGAAAAAGCAATCGAGGTTGATTGTAGAACCGCCCGGGCCTGGCAAAAATCCCATGAATAGGCCGGAGCAGCGAGCCCCTAAGCACCCCACTCCAGGTATTCACCCACGTCAACGCCCGCATGCTGGACATTCTGCAGAATTATGGCTGTTTCCAATCACCGTAGTTGCCAACAGAACCGTACGAGATTGATGACAGCGACGTGGTAGCACCACTTCGTACGTTTATCTTCGCGATCCCCGGCGAAGCATTAGTATAATTCGAATACAGAAGCTCCGAATTGTTCGGCGACCAGAAGGCGCATATGGCGGACGACTTGACGAACCTCGGTGTCGAACCCGCCGTAACCCCTATCACGTAAAGATCAAAATCAGAAGACACGCTATTGTGCAGGACATTCGTGCGGTAGCATGCGATCGAGTCCATTCCGGAATGCGACCACTTCAAACCGCCGAGGCAGTGGTTACCGGAATCCAGGGTCGTCTGTAGCACCCCCGATGTGTTGATCACTCGAATCATATAGATTCGCTCTGTGTCCGGTGTGGAGAGTGGGCTTTGTTCGACGAAGGCAAGCTTCGTGCCGTCGTTGCTCCACGTAAGGCTACCGCATTCGAGTGGCCCCGGATTCAGCAGAGAAGTCGTTTGATTGACGCTATAGATCCGTGTTGGTGTTCCGCCGGTTGCAGAAACCGTATAGACTCCGACTTCCGTCGGCGTGATTCCCAGGAATGCGATCTTGTTGACGCTGGAAACGGGGCACCACGCCTGCACGACGATCTTTACACTGTCTGCGAGCGTGTAGTTGCAAATCGTCCTGGCCGTGCTGCCCTTCGCGACGCCGTTGGTCCCCACAGAGACATCGACCGCCTAAATAGAACATGGTCCCCAAGGAAGGCCAGAATACCATGTAGATGTCGGTGCTGGTGCCTCGACGAACGAGACACTCGCCCCATTCGGCGACCACGATGGAAACCGGGACTGATGTGCGGTGTAGTCCGCGGATGTGTAAATAGTCGCGCGGTCAGAGCCATCGGAATCAGACACCGCGATTGTCCAGACCGAGCTGCCCGGCGCCATGAATGTCCACGCAGGATGGGCATCAGCCTTGCCACCTGCTGTTAATGCATGTGAGGTTTGCTCGGGTGCTGACGTCGGCGGGTGCTGGCAACCCGTCAGTTGCGAACCGCCAATGAGGAGAATAGAAGCCAAGTAAAGTAGCTTTTTCATTGCGAGTGTGTATTATGAACTTGTGGATGTATTCCTTGGGATTGCCTTTGCAATTTCTATTGACGAATGATCATCCGTATAGTAGTTGATCGGTCCGATGAGACCCGCATGAAATATGCTCCGGACGGCAACCGCGAGAGATCCACGCTAACCTCTCCAGGAGGCGACTGTCCCACCTCCATCACTGTCTCCCCGATCAGATTCGTTAGCGTGACATGCAGTGCCCGCTTGTTCACACTTCGCACGGTTACCACCTGGCTTGTTGGACTTTGTGAAATGGTGAATTCCGGTAGCGGCGAACTGATCGACACACCGGCGTTGTCCGGCACAAACACTTCGTTCGTTCTGAAGGAATTGTATCCCCCGATCGCGTAGATCTTCCCTCCAACTGCGCTGGCGGTAAGTCCCCATCGGGGAGTGAACAGCCCCTCTGCTATGCTCCAATCATTCGTTACCGGGTCGAATTTTTCCACCTGATCGACATTTGTCTGACCTCCCATCAGATAGACATTTCCGCCAAGGACACACGTCGCTGCGACCTTCCTCGGCGTATATCTACCTGTTGTCGCGATGGTGTTCCATGTGCCAGTAGAAGGATCAAGTACCTCAAGGTTGTTTGAAGTGGTGTCTCCTCCAAATGTATAGATCTTGTTACCGATGACGCACGAAGTGAGCCCGATACGCGGGGTGAAGGTGCCGGTGGCTGTAAGCGTGCTCCATTTGTTTGTTACAGGATCAAATACCTCAATGGATGGAACCAGCGCATGATTTCCAGCCCCGCCAATCACATATATCTTGTCGTTCGCTACGGCGCTTGTGAAGCCCCTCCGCGGGGTGAATGCACCTGTCGTTACTGGTGTGCTCCAAGTGTTTGTCGCACAATCGAAGACTTCCAGGGTATTGAGTTGAGTGTCCACATCATTAAACCCGCCCATCACGTAAATCTTGTCACGGACAACCGATGAACTGAGCAGTCCTCTCGTAGTAAACACACCCGTCGTTGACGGAGTACTCCAGGTATTAGTTGCTGGATCGAAGACTTCCACCTTGCTGACGAAATCATGCAGAACCGCTTCGCCTCCGATGACATAAATCTTGCCGGCGACGACACTCGCGGTCGCATCGAAACGCCCCGCAAATCCGTCGGAGGATGCCCCTGACCAGGTGCCCCCTTGCGCATGGAGCACCGAAGCGACGAAGAGGATTGCAAGTCCAACTATCAATTTGCTTACCTTGGGCGTAACGTTGATCTGTAGCATACTTACTGTTCGATTATGAGTGTAGGTTCAATCCTTACTGATTATCTTCTTCGTCGTCGATCCTGCAGCAGAAATCTTCGCCATGTCTGCACTCGGGAGATGCGATAGGTAATTGGAGATGTCGTAGGCATTGGTTGGAGTGAATTCCGCGAATGGCTGGCCAAGCATGTTCGAGATTTTTATTTGTTGCGCCGTTGCATTCCTACTATGCACCTCGACGGTGCCGTTTGTCGGATTTGGGTAGAGGCCAAATCCGAACGATAACTCACTTCGGTACACACTGTTGCTGGGTGTCCAGCCTAAGACGGGAGCCGCTAACACGACGAGTGCAGGGAAAAAGAGAATTGTGTTTCGCCTCATACCGCAATTATGTTATAGCTAAAAAGCTAAGATATCCCCGAGAAGAATAGGTCTTGCGCGGAGTTTAGTGACACAAAAATACGGAGTGCCGAGGAGCATCCGTTACTGAGTTTGGTACTGAGTTTTAAGTGGGCGGCACGCAGCTTTGGCGAATTCAGCCCAGAATTGCGGATTGGGACACTCGGGACAACAAGGAAAGGCTTTCCACACTGCAACAACTTACTCGCTTGTGACCCCTACGGGACTCGAACCCGTGCAGCCACCGTGAAAGGGTGGTGACCTAACCATTAGTCGAAGGGGCCTCTTTTCAATGGAGAATTAAGAATGAAAAATTAAGAATTGGGGGATTCTGAACTCTCGTCCTAATTCAGGCGCGGAGTACAAACAGATGGTTACTTTTTACGTTCCGAGCTACTGGCATAGAAAAGAAAAAGTCCCGACTGACGAGTGCCAGTCGGGACTTTCACGTTCAAGCACAATTAGCTTACTTGTTGACCAGGATGGATTTCGAAACCTCGGAACCCGGAGTCGAGAAGCGGATCGTATAGAGTCCGCTTGAAAGCTCGCTGGCATCGAAGTCTCGCTCGAAGGCCCCCTTATCGAGGATCTCATTCTTCATGATCGTCTGAACATTCTGTCCAAGCGCATTAAAGACCTCGATCGTCACCGGAACCGCCATCTGATTGATGACAAACTCCACCCGTGCCGAGCTATTTATGGGGTTCGGTACCACTTGGCGCACCGACACCGCCACGCCGCCCGTCTTCAGATAGGTGCGGAGCGTGAAATCACCGCAGACGTTGGTGCCGAAGAACGGTGCAGGAACGACGCTGTCCTTGACCCAGCATGCTGTGTCTCCGCTTCTACCAAGGAACACGCGGTCAACGATCTGGAAGGACGTTATTGAATCCTTGGCGACCACGTATTTCCAGGTACCATTCATTAGCGCCGTACTCGTGATCGGAGTTGCGCTGGTCAGTCGTACTGAAAGTAACTCGTAGTTATTGTCCGCAGGGTCAGCAACCGGGGTTGGCGCAACACCACCTTGCCAGGAGAGCCCTGGGCCAAGTGTCGTGGCTGCAGGATCGAAAATAAACTGATCGCGGAGATAGCGAAGGGTGAAGTGCGCTCCGAAGACCGAGTCAAGATCAACGAATGCCTGTTCTAAGTGAACGGGAATCGTCACGCTCGACTTCGTCACTGCCGTGTAGCCATTTCCAGCAGTAGCCGTCGGACCAGAGTTCGCAACACTGATGACATTGGCGGAATTATAGCCGATGCCCGTGATGAGTTGGTTGATAACGGTATCGACCCACGGGTTCACACCGTCCGTTCTCGAGGTATCGCGCCAGGTGTATTGCACCATCACGGTATCCATACCACGATGCGTCGGCTGGAATCGGATGGGTAAGGTCACAATGCCGCCACCATCCACACCCTGATCGAGGATCTTCTGGCGAGAGGCATCATCGAAGTAGAACTGCACGGCATCACCGCGACCCGGTAGATCCAGGATCTGTACGCTGTGCAGAATACCACCCATTGTACCGACGTTTTGCGTCGTCACCGGCAAAATGGTGTTGTTACCGGCCGACGGACACACATAGATCAGATTGTACTTCTGGCCCGTACCGTCAACGCCAAAGGAGGTTGCAACTCCCGTTGCACTTCCGTCAATGCTGGAACAGATCGTCGCACCACCGACATGGAAGTTGGCGCTCGAGCGGCCCTTCGCCGGTGAGGTGTACTGAACAATAAATGACACCGAGCCACCAGGGGCGATCTGATCCCCAACCTTCAATCCACTCAGGATCTGATAATCCGAGCCGACGAGGTTAAGATCTTTCACCGTGAAGGTAGTGTCACCGTTGTTGGTAAGCGTGAACGTTGTGGTAAGCACCACACCCGGACGATTCGCACCGAAGTCGAAGGATGGCGGTACGATAGCCACGGCAGCGTGCCGCACGATGCCGAACAGGCGGAGCGTGTCCGTATACTCCTTTAGATTACCACTGGAGCCAGTCCCAACGGCCACAATGTAGGCGTTGCGCTGACCGAAGCCCTTTGAGAGATCGGGCTTGAATTGTACATCAAGCCACTCTGTGTCGCCCTTCACGAGCTGCCATGGCAAATGATCCTGCAAGGGCAGATAGCCAGGTTCGTTGTTGACGATCGTGAACTCTGCTGCGTCGGGTCCCTCGATGGCAACCTTCTTCACGCTGATGTTATCAGTGGAAGATGGCGGGTTGAGGAGATTAACGCGAATGGTTTCTGAGTCTGCACAGTCCACAGTGTAGCCCTGCTTCGGACGGTCCCAGGTCAAACCTGGCTCGATGGCACGGCCAAGCAATTGCGACGTGTCCTTCTTCAGGTGAGCATACTGAGGCGGAATGTTCGTGCCCCAATCCATGCGGGAGTCACTTTCTCCGGTGACCTTTGGAGCGAAGCAGAATTGAAGCTTGGATGTCTGTCCTGGCAGGATCGTATCCGGCAATTGGGTCTGATCTCCGAAGGTATAATCTGGGTTGTTCTTCATTACCCAGGTCTTATCGAGGATCAATGGTGCATTGCCGATATTCTTGACACTGACCATCTTGCAGGGCACGTCTCCGATGGAGACATTACCGAAATCAAGATCGGTCGCGTCGATTATCGGCGTAATGCCTTTACCCGCGATCGGAATGGTATCGTATCCGCATCCCACCTGTGTCGTCAGATAATCGAGGTGACCATCGAGGATCCGGTGGTTTATATCCAGCACGTTGTTGGTGTCCGTCGGTGCGAAGCAGACAGTGATCACGACCGAGTCCCCAGCCTTGAGAGCCGCGGGTAGTTTCGTGGTGGAACTCCAGGAGAAGGTCGGTGATTTGCGTGTGCCATCCGGACCGTAGTTGCTCATGTCATTGAGCAGCCATGCTGGCACCCCAACAGTATCGACAGAACTTGCGCCTGTGGCGACGACCTTAATGGTGATATCCTGACAAACGGAGGTGCCGACCAGGACGTGCTTAAAGTTCACATTCGCTGGCGTGATCGTGATCGTCGGAGCCTTGTAGTGCAGCTCGATGACAGTGTCATTGCCGGCTCTGTCAACAACGTACAAGGCAGCGTAGGCGTCCTTTGTCGGATCGTTGATGGCAATGCTAAAGCTCACGCTTGTATCGCCGGGAGTAAACTGTGGATCGACCGGCACCAGCGTTGTATTGAAGCTCACACGACCCGGCTTTGTGTAGAATCCATCAGGATCTTCCAGCAGCATCAGGTCTGCAATGCCTTCTTGTTTGCCAGGACCGGTGTCATGCAATCGAATATCCCAGTGGTCGCAGGCGGGTACGATGTCTGCCTGTGGAGCATTGGGTTCACTGTGGGATCCGTACGCTTCACCGGTCGGGGCAGCATATCCCCACCCGTCCTTGTACTGAGTTTCTGTGCGGCCGTAGGAATAGCACGCGAATGGCGTATTACCCGTGATCACATAGTCGCCGGCGGCGAGTTTCAAGGTAAGACCCGTCAATTCTGGACGTAATGGTATCTGATACACCTTCATTGGCGTGATCGCCTTGAGCGGTGTCGGGCTTAGGCCATTGTGCGTAACCAATATCTTCGACAGTGAGTCTTTATTCGTGATGATATTGATGAACTGATATCCGAAATACGTGGAGTTGAACGGAATCTTGAATACGGTGCTCGTCCGATACCGATCGATCGGCACAAGATCCATCTCGTTCGGGCACTTGTAAGTGTCTTCGTCTTGCGGGTTGTCTCCGCCACCGCTTTGGGCCTGGCTGCCTTTACCGTTGTCACCATCCGCCAATCCACCAGGGCTAGAGTCGTGACCGCCCTGGAAGTAGTCATACATGACGGCATACATTTTCTTCACATTGCCATTGGCGTCAACAGATTTGGAATCGACCATCAGATCCACGGGATCTTCGATATTATCATAGGTAGCGGCCGGGGACTGGTAGAGGCTCACACCGGTCGGATATGCCGAGGCCGGGAAGTTCTTCCACATATTCATGAAGCCGCCGTTCGGATCGTTGGTGTAGATGCGGTACATGTTGCCTTCACCGTTCTTCAAGCGACGCGAGAAGCGTGGATCAGAGTTCTGGGCAGGCATAAAGGGAATGGAAGGATACTCCGAACCCCAATCTTCGACCGGGGTCATTTGCTCGATCATGACATCGCGGATATCATTGTCGAGGGAAAGCCACCAGCCGGATGGATCACCGAGCAGCCCGCGCTCTTGTCCGCCAAGGACAGCGACTGGCTTGTCGGAGACGACCGTCGAACCGGATAGATCATTGGACGCGTCAACCGAGAATGAACGAACCCAATAGACCTGCCCTTTGCGCATCTGTATGGTCTTTGGGTGAGGTAGTCCATCGGAACCGGCGCCGCTTTTGTACCCGAGCACACCGGCGTACGTAGTGGAGTTCGGGATGAAGGTCACATTCGTGTTATCGTAAGGGGCTATGATCATGAACTCCGAACTGGAGGAGTCACGATTGAGGAATCCTGGATTATTCTGGATCGGATTATCGAACCAACTCGCAATGACGTAGCTCTTTCCAAGCGCGGACGTGGGAATGGCCTGATACATTCCACCCGTGCTCGAGCCTTCGTCATAGAGCTGTACGCTGATCGGATAGCGGGATTTAATGTGCGCTGCCTTGAACTCAAGGACCTCGCCGGGACGGGCAGGCTGCATCTGATTCCGATCCAGGAGAATCTGCTGGCATCGTCCCTTCGTAAGTATTTTCGTGGGACCTTGAATCTCAGAACCGTCCGCTCCGAAGTAATAGAGAGTGACCGGGTTATTGTCCTGATAGGAACACACCAGCACATAGTAGTTCTCGGTATAGCCAGTCCAGCCGCCTGGATGACGAATACCCGGCATATAACCGACATAAAAGTCCCGTGCATCGGAACTGATACCATGACCCTGAGCAAGGACGCGTTGCTCTGTCAGGAAGGAGGTCGCAAGCAGCAGTGCGACCATTATGCACTGACGGAGTGCACTGATTCGAAGGAGGTTAGCAGAACGGTTCATAACGATGATATTCGTTAAATGGGAATCGCAGAATACAAACTCATATATAGCCGGGACCGGTTTGCCAGTGCACGGAACAATCATTTTGACGAGACGACGCTCAACATCTCCGGGAGCGTGGGAACAACAGCAGTGCCCCACCTATATTCAAAAGAACGTGCGCAGAACGATAGACTCATGATCCAATTCCGGACAACTCCGGAAAACAGCATTTGTCTAATCCTTTTCCAGGCCATAAAGTGCCTACTTTTTTGGTGGTCCACGACGAGTCAGAACTGGTAAATACCGCAACTGCTCTGAACAACAATCGCCACCATACACAAGAACGCAAAAACTGTCTCCGGTTACAAAAATTCATCCAACTTTTTTGTGGGTGCAACTGCCAAATCCAGTGGTTCGTTAGATTCAAAATGACACACTCGCGGATCCTTCGTGTTGTTTTGATCGCACTCAGCTTCTCATCGCTCGCTACCGCCCAGTCCTATCACTGGCGCCGGGCTTTAACCTTGCCAGCCAACACCGTTTGGCAAGCGGTTGCCTTCAACCCCCTTTCCCACGGCAGGGTCATCTTCGCCGGTTCGAAGGGCTCCGACGGGGTCTATCGTTCGGACGATGGTGGACAAACATGGATCCAAGGCTTGAGTCCAGCCGATGATCCGATCGCCGATTGCAGACAAGTCATTTGTATTCCGAGCGACACGAATATCGTCATGGCCGTCACTCCGCGTTTGCTCTACCGTTCGACGGACGGCGGACACACCTGGCATTACGATTCCAACAATCTGTCACTTGGCGGGGCAGATGGCGAGGTGATCGGTTTCCATGCTGCAACAGACGCTATCTATTACGGACAAACCTCGCTTGGCTACTTATGGAAATCACTGGATCACGGTGCAACCTGGATACAGACCGGCGCCGCCAGCACTGACTCGATCACGCTCTGTGACGTTGGTGTCTCGCAGGAAACGCCGCCAATCGTACTTCAGGCATCCGAACTTCGCAACGGGGCTCCGACTGGCCACATTGCGAGAAGCAGCGACGAGGGTGCGAGTTGGCTCGTAACGCTGGACGCCGACACGGGATATAAGATGGTGGAAGTACCGAAGATCGTATTTTCGGACTATGCTATCAATCCGCAAAATGGTAAGCACGAGGTCGCGGTCATTTCCCGCTGGCGCTCCTACTACCGCGCCGTGATGCTAACCACCGATGCGGGACTGACCTGGACGGAGAAATCCTTCCCGGAACGGCACGTGTGGGCTCTGGATGTCGATCAGCGGCGAAGCCTGATCTCAAAACCGAGCGATCCCTCCTACCCTTCCCCGCTTCACTATTTCATCGGGCTCTTCGATGTTCAGTCCGACACGATGAAGAATGGCATGGTTCAGGAGACAACGGACGGCGGCAACACCTGGCGCTCGGTGAATTTCCCGGCTGGCAGCAGCAGCGATCCGAACAATCCGCTCTCACGCAGGATCTGGGTTCTGAAGTACGATACATCTTCAAGTCGAATTGCTGTTGCCGCAGATTCGGGTGTTTATATTGGTGACCTGCAAAGCAGCGTTGGGACACCGACGGCCATCGCTTCGGGATTGCGCGTTTCACATGGCAGTGGCTATCTGGATATTTCCTCGGATGAGGATATTCGCAGCGTTCGGCTGTATGATATTCTTGGGAGGGAAATCACTTCTGTGACGCCGCACACGACAGAGTATCAGCTCCCGCTTTCAACATTCATCACCGGCACGTATGCCCTTGAGATAGTGCAAAACGGGAGCCAACCTTTTCTTAAACTGCTTTCATTACCGTAACTCGGTGCGATCTCACGCTGCGGATATCACTTCGAATTCACATTCAACATTGGCGTCAACTTCGAATCGAATGGGGTGATCACGAAAGTCGAGTTCTTCGAGTTGACAAGCTCCTTCAATGTTGTAATGTAGTTGTATTGCAGATATTGATTGGTCAGCGAACCGGCGATGATCTTTTGGGCGTCCGAAATACCACCAGCCTCAACGCGCTTACGGTCTGCTTCCTGGCGCTCGCGCTGAAGGACATACTGCATCTTCTGTGACTCCTGCTCCGCTGCAATCTTTTCATCAATCGCGCCACGCACCTTCTCCGGCAACAAAATATCGCGGAGCAACTCATTCTCAAGCACGATACCGCGATCCTTGAATGCAGTGACCAATTTATCTTTCACAAGGCGTGTGTAATCATCGCGCTTCGTTGAGTAAAGATCGGTGGCGAGATAATTCACGGCGGCATCGCGTAAGGCAGAGCGGATCTCAGGGCGCACTACCTTCTCCACATAGTCGAGGCCGATGGTGCTATAGACCTTCGGCGCACTTGGCTGAGAAAGGTGGTACTGCACTGTCACTTCGAGCGTGAGTGTCAAGCCATCCTGGCTAAGGACCTGAATGGCGTCATCGCCTTTGATCTGGCCTTCGTTCGTCTTTGCAGACATCGTGTAGGCCTGTGTGCGGGAATCCATTCGAACGACGTTCATGAGCGGGTTGATCACATGAAATCCGCTAGAGAGAACCTCCGACTGCACTCCGCCGAAGAGCACTTGCACGCCGACTTCACCCGGCTGGATCGTTACGAACGAGCCCATTCCCAGCACGACTATTGCCAGCAGAAAGAAGATCGGATAGGCAATGCTCGCAGCGCGATGGATGGCGTTCTGGCGGATATTCCCGGCGGCATCGGCCGAAAATTTCGAGCGGCGCGCGAAGAGTGCGGCTATACCAAGTGCAACGAAGAATACGAAGAAGAAAAGTGATTCCATGGTGATTGAGATTAGTGGTGACTACTTTTACGCAAACTTACAACATCGGGCGCGGGAACGTCTGAAGTGCGATTTATGTGATTCCCTTGATTGAAACTAAACGGAGTGAGATCATGACTGTCGCAGAAAAGCAGTACAAAGAGATCGCAGCCTTGCTTGCCGAGTCCGATGGGGCGGTCTCCTCGCAAATGTTCGGCATGCCCGTTCTCAAAATTCGCGGGAAAGCCTTCACTGGACTTCTTGAAGATGCCCTCGTCTTCAAACTGAACGGCGAGGCACACACGCAGGCCATAGCTCTTACCGGTGCCAAATTATTCGAGCCGATGCTTGGACGCCCGATGAAGGAATGGGTTGTTGTGCCTGTCAAAAATGCGACGCACTGGGCTCAGCTTGCAAAGGATGCAATGGAATATTGCGCGACTTTGAAGTAGGGACGTACGCAACAAATCTCTACGATAATTTCCTTAGCACCCTCTCCATCCTCACACGCTTCGGTTTCTGCTCTACCTCGGCTAGGCGCAGATTAATCAGAGCAGCGAGAGCACCATTCTCCTTCTCAGGCACCGCAGTTGCTGCCCGTTCACAATAGGCTGGCAACTGATTGATCGGCGCATGGCGGATAATCTCCAGCAGAATCGGGAAGCACTTCTTCGCGTGGCCTGCGTTCGTGAGCTTTGCGAGGATGTTCACGCAATGATCGCGTGCAATGACGGACTCCCCTTCTGCTGCTTTCACAATTGCATCGAGATGCGCATACACTCCATTCGGATTCGCACTTGCGCAGCCATCAAGGGCACACATTGCGCCCCAGATCATTCGCGGGTTCTTGCTTGCAAGGTGCGAGGCGAAGTCTTTAACATACTCGGCGATCAACTCCGGCGCACGCTCGCCGATCTCGTACAGCGTCTTCATGCAGTCGCTCTGGAGTCTGCGATCGCGGACGTTGAGGTGTTCGACAAGTTCACGAATGGCGGTGGTGTTTGGCCTTTGAGAAAGCTCCTCTGCAAGCGCAATATCTGCGACGTTACCTCGCTCGCCACGAGAGCTGGAGAGTCGTTCAAGTATGGACATGGCTTCCCCGCTTATCCGGCCTCACGCTTCCCCCTTTGCCCACTCCGCCGTTCGGCGTTGCATCTCTTCAGGTGAGACATCCTCAATGTGCGTGGCGATCCACCAGGAGTTGCCACTGGGATCCATCACACCTGCGTTACGGTCGCCATAGAACTGGTCGGCGGGCTCCATGAGGCTCGTTCCACCGGCCGCGACTCCAGCATGATAGAAACCATCGGTATCTTCGACATAGAGATAGAACGACGCCGGCTGCGCATTCCACTGCGGCGGATTTGAACCGGCAAGCATTAGCATCGAGTCTCCTATCTTCACCTGCGCATGCAGGATGCGGCCACCGGGTGAGCGCATTACTTCCGGGGCCTCGGCGCCGAAGGCGGCTGTCAAAAATTCTATCAATTTCTCTACATCATCCGCCATGACGTAAGGAGTGACGGCATGGAATCCTTCGGGTCGGTATTGTACTGGCATAGGTGCTCCTAAGTTAAATGACCAATATAGCATCTCCCACTGCGCATCACACCGAACAAGCATCCCGCGGAGATTCTTCCCAGGGTAACTGCGGAAAGTACCTCACCACACTTCCCTCCTGTACTGTGACCCCTCTTTTCAATTAGCGCCGCGTAAAGCTACCAACCGCCCGGGATCTCCGAGTTCTGTAGCACAGATGTCGATAATGGCACGGGTGACACGCCGAACGGTGGGGTTTATGCAACTTTGAAGTTGTCATTAGAGAGGTTTGTTGGTAGCGCCCTCTACTGTAAAAACCACATTCGCTCCGCAGCCCACTAGAAAATTAGCGAAACGGACTCCGTAATGACGGAGTCGATAGCTTAGCCGGATTCCTGTTCATTTGTGCTTTTCCGAACTCCACATCCCCCCTGCTTGTTTCTGCCCCGGTTCGATACGAGTCGCTGAATACGAATAACAATCTTCCGTGAAGCCAACAAATCAGTTAGATCCGAATTATTTTCATAAAGTCGTTGACTGTCAGTACGCGTGCCCGGCGCACACAAACGTGCCGGAGTACATCCGCCTGATCGCTCAGGGCCGGTACACGGACGCGTACATGGTCAACCGCGAGTCGAACGTCTTCCCTGGCATTCTTGGCCGCACCTGCGACCGCCCTTGCGAGCCAGCCTGCCGCCGTGAGCGGGTGGACGGCAAGCCCGTCGCTATTTGCCGCTTAAAGCGTGTCGCCGCTGATCTTCGCGATGACATTTCCGATCGCCTACCGGAAATTCCTGTTGAAAAGAATGGCAAGCGTGTAGCCTGCATAGGTGCCGGTCCGGCATCACTTACGGTTGCGAACGACCTCATGCCGCTCGGCTACTCGGTGACCATCTTCGAGAAGGAGAACAAGCCGGGTGGGCTGATGCGCACGAACATCCCCTCCTTCCGTCTGCCTGAGCAGGTGCTCGACGACGAGATCGCAATGATCGTGGACATGGGCGTGGATGTGCAGTACGGTTCACCGGTTTCGAGCATGCAGTCACTCCTCGATCAGGGTTTTGACACTATCTTCGTAGGTAGCGGCGCACCGCGCGGTAAGGATTTGGATCTGCCCGGCCGCAAAGAAGCCGAAGCAAATATCCACATTGGAATTGACTGGCTGCATTCGATCGCATTTGGTCACACCACGAAGATCGGCGAGCGCGTGCTCATCATTGGTGTTGGAAACACCGCAATGGATTGCTGCCGCTCTTCGCGCAGAATGGGTGGCACGGATATTAAGGTTATGGCTCGCCGTCCGCGCGAGTTCTTCAAGGCATCTCCGTGGGAGTTGGAAGATGCGGAAGAGGAAGGAATTGAGATCGTTATCAATCATGCACCGAAGCGCTTCGTGGTCGAGAACGGTAAGCTCGTCGGTATGGAATTCGAACGCCTGACATGGGATGAGGGTGCGAAGAACTCCACAACCGTTGACAGCATCGTCATCCCCTGCGATGACGTGATCCTTGCCATCGGTCAGGACAACGCCTTCCCGTGGATCGAGAAGAACATTGGCATCGAGTTCGGCAAGTGGGACATGCCAAAGGTGGATGAGTCAACACACATGTGCACATTGCCGGGCGTCTTCTTTGGCGGCGATGCAGCATGGGGACCGAAGAATATCATCTGGGCCGTGGAGCACGGACATCAGGCCGCGATCAGCATTCACAACTATTGCAGCGAGATCGCCGTCACCGAGCGTCCGAAGCATGGTATGAATCTGGCAAGTATGAAGATGGGCATCAGCGAGTGGAGCTATGCCAATAACTACGACGCCGTCAAGCGCCAGAAGATGACGCATGTTGATCTCGTCGAGCGTTTCAAGAATCTCTCAACCGAAGTGGAGCTTGGCTTCACACCGGAGCAGACCGCGCACGAAGTTCAGCGCTGCCTGAACTGCGACATGGAGACCTACTTCGTCGCACCGAAGTGCATCGAGTGCGATGCCTGTATTGACATCTGCCCGGTGCAGTGCCTCACCATCACCAAGGATGGCGAAGAAGCAGATCTGCGCACGCGGCTAACGGCGCCTGCAAAGAATCTTACGCAGAGCCTATATACATCAGAAGCCCTTAAGCAGACTGGCCGCATCATGGTCAAGGACGAAGACCTCTGCGTCCACTGCGGCCTCTGCGCCGAGCGCTGCCCAACCTTCGCGTGGGATATGCAGAAGTTCGAAGTGCTCATTCCAAAGGCGATCGATATGCGGGAGCTGGTGATGGCGTAAGTCCGGGCACTCACCCCCACTAACTGTGGTTGAATTTCGTATGACAAATCTTACTGCGGTATTTCAACAAGTTCCAGAAGGCTATATTGGCTTCGTAGAAGAATTGCCGGGGGCGAACACACAGGGTGCGACCTTGGATGAAGCACGTAGCAACCTTCAAGAGGCCATTGAAATGGTGCTTGAGGCAAATCGTGAGTTGGCTGAAGAGTCCGAAAAAAGTTGATAAAGCAATCCGTCGATCTCTCCCTCGACAAACTCCCTGGATGGACCTTGGGCGCGCCGTTGCATGAGACGATATTGATTAATAGAATGGAGAATCAATACGAAGCATGCTAAGCAAACGCAAGACAAAGATTGAGTTGGCAAATAAGATGCAGGACTTCATTGCCGAGACATGTATCGGTGCTTCTTCTCTTCGTGGACAGGGTGCCAGCGGACTGATCCGAGAGAGTAGAAAACACTTCAAGAGTCTTGA
The DNA here is from genome assembly GCA_903900335.1 of uncultured Ignavibacteriota bacterium. Lineage (GTDB taxonomy): Bacteria > Bacteroidota > Ignavibacteria > Palsa-1295 > Palsa-1295 > PALSA-1295. The sequence goes on from CAIUMP010000022.1 coordinate 174,193, forward strand.
TCTGTCGATGATTCCAGTATCGGAAAGCGTGTTTAATGAGTGGCTGAATAGGCAGACGGATAGGTTACTCCGTAAGTTTCCGGAGCGAGCAAAGAATCACGGTGCTGCCCGCAAGGCGCTAAATTTATTTCTTCGTTCGGCCTGCTACAATGTCGTCCTTAGCAAGACTCATGGACTAAATCGCTTGCTACCGTTGCTTGAAGTTCCTGTTGATAGCTTCACCGCCGATCATCTAAGATGGCATGACCGCACCTTACCTAAGAAATGGGCTGGATTAAAATGGGTGGAGAAGAAGGAGCTATCCTTATATCAGTCTTCTGCATCAGCACTGGCCAAGCGGTGGAGTGTCAATCGTGTTGACCTAGACATTTTCTTCTTTCGAGAAGATCTTTTGGATTAGGCCAATTCTGCATCCGCAATGAAACTTCGGATCGACGCAAGAATCTCCACAATATATACCATGTCCCGCTTGTCTGGCCCTTCGCCGGTGTGCCGCCATCGCCGGGCCTCGAAAAACAGGCAGGTTCGAGCGTTCGTAAGCGTATCTAACCGATGAATGTTTGCGATCTCTGCGCACCCTTCGAACGAACCGTGCGCCTTGTAGCCGTCGAAGGTATGGGCGAATTCGATGATATCCTGAATGTCTGCGTCATCAGCAGGGATGAATTTTGAGGTTAGTTCGGAATTGGGGATTTCAACCATGATGTACCTAACAGCTGTGCCCTCAAAATAATACTAAGACAAGTCGCCTGCTTACTTCGCTGACAAGATTCCCCTAGCCTCTAATCCTTTTGCAGCGCCGGGTGTTCTTCCTCGCATTATTGTGCCCTGGGATTTCCAACTAAGATTTGAAGCTGCCGCGCTTTCTATACGGTTTCGCTTTTTTGCTTGTGCTCCTCGCGATCGGTTTCTTCGCGATCGGGGTGCATTTCATGCACGGAACAGTGCCGGACTATTCTGGCACCGCAAAGGTCGCGGGCATTAGCGGCACGGTGGATATTGACCGCGATGAGTATGCTATCCCACATATCCACGCAGCAACAGAGCGCGATGTCTTCTTCGGGCTTGGATATGCAGAAGCCCAGGATCGCCTCTTCCAGATGGAGTTCGCTCGTCGGCTTGGTCAAGGCAGAATGTCGGAAGTCTTTGGCAAGCGGACGCTTGTGCTCGATAAGTGGTCGCGAACGATCGGCTTTGCGCGCATCGCGGAGCAAATGTGGTCGAAGGCCGCACCGAAATCGCGGGAGGTTATCACTGCATTTGTTGCGGGAATCAATCAGTATCTCCACCAGCATCCCAATCAACTCGGCTTTGAATTCGATGCCCTGAAACTCCAACCCGAGGACTGGCGCCCACAAGATTGCATGATCATGGGCCGCCTCATGGCTTGGGAGATGAACTTCTCCTACATAACGGATGCAGCCTTCAGCGACTTCTCTCTCGCGCTCGATAGCGCGCATATGCGCGCGCTCTACCCAGATTACCCCAACGACGGCGCGACTGTCCTCGATGGCGCTGACCCACGTAACTTTGTCTCCGACTACCTGAATATTTCTCACATCCCGGAGATAGCGATGGAAGCGCCAAAGCCCATCGTGATACCGGTTGCGGAAGTTGTTGCACCGGTCCCCGTTCAAGTCCCGATGCCGGTAAAGAAGGTAGTGCCCAAGTCGGTCGTAGCTAAGAAGAAAGTCATTCTTGCACCAAAGAAGAAGGTAGTAGTGGCTCCGAAGAAGAAAGTCACGATACCGCCGAAGCCAGCACACAAAGCACCTACGCCTGCTCGTCCTGCACCT
>CAIUMP010000023.1 GCA_903900335.1 uncultured Ignavibacteriota bacterium
AACGTCCGTGCTGAAAGCAACGTCGGTGGCCGGAGGGAAGGTGTTGATATTCGCGACATTGATTCCTTCAACACTGATCGTACCATCGTCTGCCCACTTTCCCGTGTGCCCCGGGCTCGTGAAATGAAGGAAATTGGTTGCGCCAAGGTTCGTGGTCTTGTGCAGATCAATTCCATTCGTCGAGGTCGAAGTCTGTGCCGAACCTGGATCGAGCTTTACATTGCCAGTGCTGAGCGAAGCATCGACATAGGCCTTTGTGGCCGCGTCCTGCGCAGCGGCTGGATCATGGACATGGTGGATGTACTTGCTATCGTCGCTCTTCATTGAAAGATCGTCGTTGAGCGTCGTCGTACCATCAACGGTCAGCGTGCCAGTGATGTGTGTGTTGGCCTGAGCGCCTTCACCCTTGGTGGTGATGGCCTTGTTGAGCGCACCGCCTGTGCTCTTGAGCATCAGGGTGTTGGTGCCTGGGTCGATGGAAGCATCAATGCCGTCTGTGACGATATTGATGTCGCCGCCCTTGCTCGTGAGCTTCTGTCCGTTAACGGAGAGCGATCCGACGTAGTCAACGCCCATCTTCTTGGCCGTGATCGCACCATCCGCGACGTTCATCGCGTAAGGGACGGTCGAAAGCTGCGTGAGTGGGAGCATCGGCTCGCCACCGATGGTAACACCTGCGAAGAGCGCACCGTCGAGTGAGGAGGCCGCCGGAAGCGGTGTGTCACCCGAGCCGAGCTCGATGGAGAACACGCCATTCTGCACGTGTGTCAGGTAGGAGCCTTTCCAGATGGAATGGGCGCCGTCCTTATCGGAATAAAGATTAACAGTGATCGCATAATCGCCGTCCTTCACAGGCTGACCATCCTTGCTGGTGATCATGCCCTGATAGGACAATGTCTTCGGAATCGAGATACCTTGAGTCTGCGAAGCCGGTGCTGTCACCTGCGCCGACGATGTGCCAGCGGCAACAGTGATCGCTGCGCCCACAGCCAGGGTTAGTAGGAAACGTCTCATGATGAGCTCCTATTTGATTATTGAATGAAGTAACTGAATTAACTAAATCTTACGCTTGCGGCAAGCGCTGCGCATCCGACCGAAGGTGGCCACACAGGAGGCGTGGAGCATTCCTGAGCACACCGAGCGATCGCACACAAAAACCGCACGCAATTAGTGGGGGATTGCGCGAGGCATCTGCAGAGCAGAGTTCGATCTTCACCGACTCGGAGCACAATTGCTCCGCGGCCGTGATGACGAGCATCCGTTCATGGCACCTGCCAGATTCGAAAAAACTTCTAAAGAACGAATTTCGTGGAGACGAATCATCCACTCTGCTGAAGAGCCAAGCATACCTACGGCTCTGGGAGCACGAAAGGCGAGCATGTGCGTCGAAACTTTGCACGAAGAAGAACACTCTGCAGCGGTCCGCATCACGACAACCACCCGAGCCAAAAACGTGAGGCGGAAACGGACGGACGGTCGTCCGTTTTCGTCCTATGCTCGCAATTGCTCGCAAGGCTCTACTGAGTTTCGAATGCTATCTGTCAGCCGGGCGCCTTCGACGGCACCTAAGTGAGGCCTTGCCAAGGAAAGGTAATCCGTTCGCCCAGCAGCAACAAGTATGCCCAAAACGCAACGAAATAGCCATTATTGAATGATTCGACAATCCTCACGAGCCCGCAAACCCCCAATGGGGCACGGAAGCATCTCATGATAGCACTTCAAATATAAGCATAAAATCGGTCCGCGCCAAGAAAAGCGGATTTGGAAGCCTGAGTGCTCGGATCGGAAAGGCGGCCTTCCTGTGCATTTCATCAAGTGATCCCGCCTTTCGGTGGATGCATTGTGTGGGACCCTACGGGAACCGCATTCAGAACTTCTAAGATACAGGCAACACTGATCCATCTTTGAGCGCATACCAAGCAGCACGCCACTCATTCACACCGATTCACACTTTACGCATGTCCATCTGTCTCAGCATGATCGTCAAGAATGAGTCGCATGTCATCCGCCGTTGCTTGCTTTCGGTGTTGCCGTTCATTGACAGTTACTCGATTTCGGACACGGGCTCGACCGATGACACAAGGGCTATCATCCTCGAAGTACTCCATGGGGTACCGGGTGTTCTTTCACGCGATGCGTGGCAGGACTTCGGCACAAACCGAAACCTCTCGCTTGCACGGGCGGATGCTGATCATGTGCTGTTCATCGATGCAGACGAGACGTTAGAGGTGGACTCCACGAAGATCGAGCTTCCCGGGGTGTTCGATGGGTACGTCGCGGCAATTCACTGCGCGGGTGCGGTGTTCTGGCGCACCGCGATCATCCGGAATGACGCGCGCTGGAAGTGGCACGGGAAGATCCATGAAGTGCTGCGCTACGATGGCAACGCGAACGGCTTCCAGTTGGGAAATGTGAGGATTCGTTCGTTCAATGATTCGCACCGGAATAAACTCGGAGATAAGTTTTCGAGGGATCTCACCATTCTTGAGGCAGAGCCTCGAACGGCGTCGAATCTCTTTTATACTGCCGAGTGTCTGCGAGGGCTGAATCGCTACGAGGAGTCAATTGCCAAGTATGAGGAATTTGCAGCGATCGGTGAAGTCCCAGAAGAAGTGTACACCGCATTACTGAATGCAGCAGATCTGCGAAGCCTCCTGCCTGGAAGCTTCGAGTCGAAGGCGGCCGCCTACTTCCGCGCATTCGTCTTTCGACCTGAGAGGACCGAGGCGCTATCTGCGTTGTGCAAGATCTTGCGTGAGAACATGCGATATGAAGAGGCCTTTCGACTATCTGATGTTGAACCGCAGGTGACGCAGGACTATCATTACAGGGACTCTGGCCACGCATGGCGAGTACTTGAGGAGCATGCGCTCGCCGCATATTTTCTGAATAGATTCGATGAGGCGCACCGCTACTTTCTTCGTGTGAACTGCTTTGAACTGGATCCAGCGGATCGGCAACGCACGATCTCAAACATCGCTTTTTGCATTTCGAAGCTCGGTAAGTAATACTATTAGCAGGAATCTGACATGTCCATCTGCCTTAGCATGATCGTCAAGAACGAATCACACGTGATCCGAAGGTGCCTCCGTTCGGTCAGGCCGTTCATTGACAGCTACTCCATTGCGGACACGGGCTCGACGGATGACACGATGGCAGTGGTTAGAGAGGAACTAGCAGGGCTGCCAGGTGTGCTGAAGAGCGACGAGTGGCAGGACTTCGGAACAAATAGGAACCTAGCACTGAAGCGTTCGGTCGGAGACTACGTTCTCTTCATTGACGCGGACGAGACGCTGGAATGTGATCAGGAGGCATTGGACATACCGGTTGGATACGATGGCTACCAGATGCGGGTAGTACAGACGGACTCGATCTTTTGGCGAACCATCTTAATTCGGAATGATCCGAGGTGGAGATGGGATCGAAAGATCCATGAAGCGCTCTTCTTCGAAGGAGAACTAAGAACAGTACAGCTCGAGAATATCTGTATCCGCTCATTCAATGATTCGCATCGTAACAAGCTTGGGAACAAGTACGAGAAGGATCTTGCGGTGCTCCAGTCGGAGCCGCCGACGCCAGAGAATGTTTTTTACATTGCTCAGAGTCTCTTTGGGTTGAACCGATACGAAGAGGCGATCCAAAAATACGAGGAGCGAGCGGCAATGGGCGGCTGGGACCAGGAAATCTACCACTCCCTCTTTATGGCGGCGAACCTTCGAAGTTACTTGCCCGGATCGTTCGATTCAAAAGCGGCCGCCTTCTTTCGTGCATTCATCTTCCGTCCCCAACGATTAGAGGCACTCAATGCCTTGTGCCAACTGCTTCGAGAAAACCTACGATATGCGGAAGCGTATCGACTTTCGAACCTCGAACCTTCCCCTACCTCAGACACCCATTTCGTAAGTCCGAATGCAGCATGGAGGCTTTTGGAAGAACATGCGCTTGCCGCTTACTACTTGGGCAAGTTCGAGGAGGCTCGCCAATACTTCACCCGAGTCGCTGGTTACGACTTAGCTACGGGCGACCGCGAGAGAACGCTCTCGAACATCGGCTTCTGCGATGCTAAACTTTAACACGCCTGATTTAGTAGCAAGAGTATCTCCGAGTGGAGACTACAAGCGAATCGGTGGGATTACATTAGTAAGCGCGACTCAACCAAAGCACGCTGGCCCGCCGTGAGTTGAGCTGTGGCCTGCTCAAACGCGGCTTCCAGCAACCAGGTTTCAGATATGTTCGAGTCATGCACGCAATAGATGTAAAGATCGGGTGCGTTCAGCATGCAAAGCTTCGCCCCATTTTTGAGCATCTGAATAATTTGTTCGGTGTCTTCACCGACTCGCAAAGCCGGGTATCTGGCGAAAGCCGCCTTACTCGCGAGTGACGAGTGCTTCCACAGTCGATGGTTCGAGTAGACATACAATTCGCGTTCAGGCCAAGCAAAGCTTTCTCTCGATAACATGCAGACGTCGGCACGGGAATGCAGCAAATGCCGAAATTGGATCGCTAGACGAGAAGGGTGGTACCAATCGTCATCATCCCAGACGGCAACGAATTCTCCGCTTGCCATCTCCAGCGATCGATTCCTGAGTTCTCCTAAAGTAACGTTGGCCTGTCGTACGCTCTCGTAACGAATCCTCGGGTCCTGCCTTGCTGCAATGAATTCTTCGAGATGGTTCGTTTTGTCTTCGACGATTACCAGTTCTCTATTTTGGTATGTCTGATTTAAGAAACAGGTTATGGATCGCTGGACGAATTCAATCCGTCCACGTGTCACCATTAGGCAGGATATTTTGCTCATCGCGTGCTAACTTCGCCGTGTAGACTTGCTGGAGTGGTATCAAGTCGCCTGAGCTTCGCATAGGCGACCATCATGGTCTTCACCTAATAACCAATATTGTGGGAGCCGCGTGTCCGTCAGTGGGATAGAAGCTGAACAATAGATATCGGAAAGAATGGTAATGAAACTAAATCCGTTTTGGAATAGCTTAGCAGGCTGACAACTGACCTCATGGCCTCCTCATGAAAATTTGAGAAATAGCGGCGCGTGCTGTCACTTATCGCGAGTACCTAACCATCTTGGACCTCACCTACGCGTGATTCCATAACTTGCAGTTGACTATCCCTTGATGAAGATACCCAGAATCATCCACCAAACCTGGAAGACGGCGAGTATTCCGGAGAAATTCCGCTGGGACTTTGAGTCCTGGAGAGAATTTCATCCGGAGTGGCAATTTATGTTCTGGGATGATTCCGATCTCGAGACGTTCGTACGCAAGGAACACCCCGATCTGTTATCTCTATACCTCTCCTACCCGCAGCAGATCAATCGGGTGATGCTCGCCCGCTATTTAATTCTCAGAAAGTTTGGTGGAGTGTTTGTCGATATTGATTTGGAATGCCTAAAATCGGTCGAGCCGCTGCTGATCAACTGGCCTCTCTTCCTCAGCAACGAGCCGCCTTCCCACCACGATCATCCCATCGCCGTACGACGAAAGATCCAGCAATTGGTTGGCACTTCCTTCTTAGCCAGTATACCGAATCACCCCTTCTGGGATTGCCTAATCGGCAGGCTATCCGAATTCAGTGGGATGTACGATCCTCTCGAAGCAACTGGCTCTATTTTTCTCTCCTCTGTGCTTGCAAATGCTCCTTGGGAGAAAAAGGCAGATATTGGAATTGCATGGTACGGATCGCTGAACGGATTTGATCGGGCGTTGACTTACGGGGGAGAAACATTCGATCTCGATACCTGGGAGGTCTGGACCCGCGAGGCATACGCCGTCCACCGTTGGGCGGGAACCTGGGCAAGGGCCGAAGCTGAGTCAAAGCCAGATTTCATCCGGGTCTCCGGGCAACTACTTACAACACATTCCAAGATCGGACCACCAAACCCTCGACCCGATGGTGTGCAAGCTCCGAAGATATCCTGTATCATGCCAACTCGCAATCGCTTCCATTTTGCAAAAATGGCGATTGAGTGCTTTCGACGACAGACCTATACGAACACGGAATTGGTGATCGTCGAGCACACCCCTATGGATGACCGGCTGAGCGAGCATGTGCAACAGCTTGGGGACACACGAATACGATTGTTCAGCGAGCCAGATGGTGAGAAAACCCTCGGGGAGGTTCGTAACTTTGCTCTCGACCAATGCACTGGTTATTATATCGCTGCGTGGGATGACGATGACCTCTGCGATCCGTTTCGGTTGGAAGCACAGCATACACTGCTTTGCATGTTAGATGCCCACGCCTGCGTGATGAGTCGTACGGTGGACTGGGCTCCTGCAATTGAACATCTTCTCATAAATGAACAACGCTCATGGGAAGGTACGCTCTTATGCGAGGCATCCGTAATGGCACGATACGGTCATATTACAATCGGTGAGGATGGGATAATGCAACGAGCACTTGAATCTGTCGCGCGCGTTGCTTGGATCGACATGCCACGGCTCTATGTCTATCTTATGCATGGTACGAATCTTTGGGCGTCTGAGCATTATGACGACCATTGGTCGGTGGCGCTTCGCCGTTACGAGGGCACGACGTATAGGCGTGTGCTGCGCGAGCTCTCAAGGAGACTACCGATTGGGCGATACGATACACTCTCGCCCGCAATTAACCTAACGAGACCATCACTCGCTCATGAGATGGTCTCTGCAATCCTAAGCAATCCGATCACTCCTCGTACATGAAACTCGTTTCAATCATAACCTCCACGATTGGCCGCCCCCATTTGGCACGATGTGTCGAGTCAGTGAAGCGGCAGAGCTATCCGAATATACAGCACCTTGTTGTCGTGGACGGGCCAGCCAATCACGACCGAGCAGAAGCGATACTTGCAAAGTACGAGGGGATCGATGTCTTCATCCTTCCATACCCCACTCGTTCTTGGGGTGGCAGAATCTACGCGGCGATCCCTCACCTATCAAAAGGTGATTTCATCATGAATTTGGATGACGACAATTTCCTGGAGCCGGATCACGTAGAATCTCTCGTCAAGACGATCGGTGCTGAACCGTGGGCCTATAGCCTGAGAAACTTCACTGTCGATGGGTTGTTTGTAATGCGCGACAATTACAACTCCCTCGGGCTACTGCATCGAGATCTGAATGAGGTTCCGGCACACCTTGATGCCCGTCACGTGGACACAGGCTGCTATCTCTTCCGACGCGATGTTTCGCTAGAGTTTAGCCGATACTGGTGTGCAAACCGATTCGAGGAGCAAGCATTCTTTAATGACCGCGAGTTCTTTACAGCGTTGATCGCCAAATTTCCCACCGCAGATTGTTCGTTCAACTACTCACTCAATTATGAGCTTCCAACTTCTCACGTGATGTGGGCGCGCAGGCAGAATGAGAAAATGTTGGCGCAATTCAATGGGAAGTTGCCATGGCTTGAGAGATGATCTGACATTCCGGACAGAAGTCAAGCGTGATTGATTGATTTGGCTGAACAGCGGAAGGCGTATTACAGAGTCGATCCAGTCAGAGCATTTCGATCATAGTTGGTTCTGCTCTTGAGTAGGTCTTTCGTACCTCTTCTGAACATTTCCTCAAAGTGCGCTTGGTCCCACGTATTGTTTCCGTGATAGGTGTAGATATAGAGATCGGGTACATTTAAGACAAGCAGCTTAGCGCCAGCTCGCAGACACGAGTGCAATTGCCTCGTGTCTTCACCTCTCCGTTCGTGGGGGTAGCGCGCCATCACACTCTTTTGCGCAAGGAAAGTATTTTCCCAGAGATATTTTTCAGAGTACGCGAAGACCCCTCGTTCCTGCAAGAAATGGGTCTGACGAATCATGATACACATATCTGCATGCGAGTCCAGCAGGGCTCTCATCTGGAGTGAAATGCGGGCGGGGTGAGACCAGTCGTCATCATCCCATTGCATCACAAACTCCCCTTGTGCAAGATCAAGCGTATGATTGCGTAGTTGACCGAGTGTCATCCCAGGAGTCGGGGCAGTGTGGTACACGATCCTTGGATCTTCCAAGGAGAGCACGAAGTCACGAAGCCGCTCGCTGCCTTCCCCGACAATCACCAGCTCTCGATTCTGATAGCTCTGCCCTTGAAAGGAGGCCACAGCCCTTCGGACCAGATCATAGCGGTCGTTGGTAACCATGAGACAGGATACAAGGGGCTGGGTCGTGTCCACAAGCAGTATTTCTGGTTTCTTCAAATCAATCTCTTCGGGAAAATACGAAGACCCTGACTAGCGATTCGGAGTCCTTATTGATTCTCATTGTGGCCAACACTCGGGTTAACTCCCTGAGTTCAACGATCGGCGTTCCCCGCCTGCACAGTAAGGTAACCCCACGCTCGCTGGATGACTAGAGTTCATTGGCGCTCCAGAGTTGATGCAACACGTAGCCTTCCCTCTTCCGACAACGCCGATGAGCCAGGACCAAACAGATTTTCGAAGTGTCCGGAATCCCAGACATTGCGGCCATGAATTCTGTAAATGTAGAGATCGGGAAGATCCAAGTACACTACTTTTTTGCCGGTATTAAGGGTGCTATGAAGTTGTGCAGTATCCTCGCCACGTTGCAACCCTCCGAACAGGGACATTCCGAGTTTGCGCGATAGAAGTGTCCCTTCCCAAAACCAACGATACGAATATGCATACCAATCTCGGCTCGGCCACGCGAGAGTTAGTCTTTTAAGCATGCACCCATCCGCACCTGCGGCACGCAGCATCTCGTATTGCAACATGATCCGCGCAGGGTGGTGCCAGTCGTCATCATCCCAGACGGCGACATATTCCCCCAGAGCACGTTTCAGCGCATGATTCTTTATTTCCCCAGTGAGCAGGCCAGGGTTTGCAATTCTTTCGTATCGAATTCGATGATCGCCGATAAACCGGACCACTTCGTCGGTTTCATCCGATCCATGATCAACGATCACCAGTTCGAGATTCGGATACGTTTGAGCCCGAAAGCAGCTGATTGCCACCTTCACGAACTCTTGACGATCCTTCGTCGCCATGATGCAAGAAATAAGAGGGAGGTTCGAGGCTTTGATATCACCCATCACAATGCCTTGACCAACTCCGCAAGTCTCTGTTTTAACCGCTCCTTTTGGTCCGGCGATCGCTGTCCCATCAGATTTGTCTCGATTGCCTTTGTGATGTTTCCAGTCTGCCGGTAGCAATCACTTAGGTAATCGTAGGGAAGCCATGAGTAATAGGGCTGATGGATCGCATAGGGCAGGTGCGGCCTCGTCGCTTGCGTTGCTGCGGTGAAGAACGGAATTGCCTTCAGAGGTTGTCCCTTTTGATGATAATGGATTCCCAGGAGGTTGTAAGCTTCGGCTCGGCTGGGATCCATTAACAGCAGTGTCGTAACTGATTCCAGGAATTCTGGTGTCTTCTTCAGTTTGTGCCGAAGGAACGCCAAGTTGTTCAGTGCGTCATACGCGCACCACTCAGTTGAAACAGACATCTTCATAAACGACGCAAAATGTTTTTCCGCCTGCGCCTCATCCAGAGGCCACATTTGTTGAGCATGAAATAATGCATCGTAGGCAGACCAACGTGAGTGTGCGTCATCCGTGAACTTCAACCTTTCGACCATTCGTACAACGTCAGCCAGAGGAAGATTTTCGAAGGCACCATCGAATCTCCTTGCAATGAATGCATCATTAGTTTCCGGAAGTAATGCGACGAAGTGATCGGGGGCAGTAAATACAGAAAGTTCTATTCCGACTGGCATCCCATCCTGCGCATCCTCCAGCAGATCAGTTTGCGGTATGCTGAGAAATATTGCTGGTGGTGCGAGTAGTGTGCTCCACCAAAGGCCCTGTCGCGAACTCCCGAATCTCCGCCTTCCAAGTACGGCAAGTGAAATCGAGCTGATGATATTGGCCTTCTTCTTCTCCGCTTCCATTATTTCGTACTGGAATGTCAAGCGAAGCGGATCGCTGTAGCCATACTCCGGCCATGCGGCGATAAGGCTACCTGTACTTTGGGAAACTCCAAGTCCGTAGCAGACATTGGCGCTTGTCCGCTGCGAGGATACGAGAATGATTCTACTTTCCCCAAGTCCCGTCACATAGCTCGCTAGTCCCCCAACTCCTCCGTCAACGATGACGAGTTCGCGGTTTGGGTACGTCTGTGCCTGGAAGCACTTTATCGCTCGGATACAACCCTCGAAGTCTCCGAGTGCGGGAAGGATGCAAGAAATTCTTGGTTCGGTCATGAGTGCAAGTTTGCTTAGTCGTGGGCAGCGTTGATCCTATGCCAAGCCCTAAACACAATTCCGCAGATTTGAATCATTCTAACTTTCTCAATTCTTCGAGAGAAACCTCAAGATTGCCTTTTGCCAAGGCGAAGTCCGGCAACAGCCGAAGTGCCTCTTCCCCTGCTTCCTTTGCCTCCTTAAATCTTCCTAATTGATTGAGCGCGGCACAAATGTTATTCCATGCTCCTGCATGATCAGGTCTGACCTCGATCACCGAGCGAGCGGCGGCGATGCAGCCGGCGAAGTTGCCAGATTGAAAGCAAACGAGACTCATTTCCATGCCCTCGTATGGATCAACAAATCTTTCGAGGCCAGCCTCTGAAGGATCATCAAGCCACTTGCAGCCGATATTTGCAAGCCACGCATCATAGATCGAGCGATTCTTGGGGTAGGAATTGGCAAGGAGGGTCGCTTCACGTCCTGCAAGTAACGCTCCGATGGCAAAATGCAATCGATCCGTTATAACGTGCTGATAGCGTGCAGCCAGTGACACATATTCTTGCCACGAAGAGGTCATCGCAGCCGGGTCACCGAGATTGCGGACCATCGGTGACGCACGTTCAATATCCCTTCGCAAGAAGACGCCGGTCTCATGTTCAGGCTTGGGGAGAATGGAACGTTCAATCCGAAACGAGAGCGCCATGTCAGGCACGAGAATAGATCCGGAAATCCTTGAAAGCGTAAGTTTCTCGCGCGCAAAAATGATCGTGTCTGGTGGAAATTCTTCTCCGTCCTGCGTTAGCGACTGCGGAAGAATCACACATCGCAAACCACGCTCGTGTGCCTCCCACAGCTTCTCCTGACGAATACCCAAAGGTTTGGGATATAATGTTCCGAGCGAACCTCCCCCAGCACATACCAACAACTCCGCGCGCTCCCAATCATCGACTACCTCGGTAAGTATTTCGTTGAAGAAATTACGCGTTGATGCAGCGATCAGTTGATCGCCGACATTGCCCGGATTGGGAATATACATGACACGCTTTTGCGCGAGAACGCGCCGAAGTGGATCGAACAATTCCCTGGGAAGAAGTGACTCTGTCATGGCAAATAACTATGGCTTTGAAAAGTTTGGGCAGCTATCCGGCACTTTGGCTTTTTGCCAATTCCGATAGGGACCATTTTAGATTATTCTGCGCAAGTTGGAAATCGGGTTGAAGCCGAAGTGCTTCCTCCCCAGCCTCCTTACCTTCAGCAAACCTTCCGAGTGTGTTATAAACCGCGCACATATTAGTCCACGCCGATGCTAAATTCGGGTTGATCGCGATCGCGGATCGCGCAGCAGATAGGCTCCCCTCATAGTCGCCCACTTGATATCTTGCCAAGCTTTGATCCACATGATCATTCTCGGAAAGAGGGTACGCTGCTATTTTGTGAAAGTACTCTTGGGCCTCGGAATGCTTACCTAGTTTATAGGCCGCAAGTGCGTGTTCCTCTAGAATTCTCCACTGGCACCGCGGTTGGGAAAACAGAATGTCGCTAGTTGGTTTTGGATCGACCTGGGAAAGGTTGTAGCTTTGCTCGCATTTTCCGTTCTTTCTTAGAACGCTGCAAAGCTCCACCAAAGCTTCCAGCCTTGATGGCCGGTAGATATACGCGCGGAATAGTGCAGCGGCAACAGAGTCAACTGACATTCCCAACTTACCCATTATGTGCCCGACCATCCATAGCGAGAGGTAGACCTCTTCGTCCCATCCACCCATCGTTGAGCGCTCCTGGTACTTTTTCAGCGCTTCTTCTTCCCTACCTCCGATGTCATCGAGCGTTCGGGCGTGGTAGAAAACATTTCTTGGCGTCTTCTCAGCGGATTCATAATGCGCTAAGTGTCCAAGGTATTTGTTACCTGACACATTCTGATGAGAATCGAAGAAGGGTCGTATTTGGAAATTGGTGACGCGCCCTTCGGTGGGTGTTCCGTCAAAATCCAGATAGTTATGAATTCGGTCCTTCCAACTCCAGCGAGGGTCGTTGCGAATGATCCGATGTATCCAGAAGGTCAAAGGCGGCTGAATCTGTTGGACGAGGAAGCAGTCGAACTGCGAGGACAGTTGCATTGGTCCGCCCTTGTGTTCTATTATTTCGTCCGCATCAAGTGAAAGTACATGCGTGCCTGTTGCCCTTCGGAGTGGGACGTTGCGGCTCGGACCAAAACCAAGCCAAGGATCACGCGTAAGAATACCCGGAATACCTGCCAACTCTTCTCGAATTATATCTATGGTATTGTCGGTCGAACCAGTATCCGAGATGCTGTAGCTATCAATGAAAGGCCTTACAGAACGAAGACACCTCGCGATGACGTGCTCCTCGTTCTTGACTATCATGCTTAGGCAGAGTGACATGGATTCCTAATTATTAATTCTGATCAAGCGCTCTCATTGCTCGTTCCAGATTTTCCTTAGCGAGCCGCGATTCCGGCTGCAACCGAACCGCCTCTAAACCAGCTTTGCGTGCTTCCTCGAAACTCCCCAGAGCGTTATACCCTGCGCATAGGTTGCTCCACGCCAACCCATAAGTTGGATCAAACTCGAGTGCAGTTAGATGCAGTGCGATGTATTCGTCTGGCTTCCCATCGCGGTACGCAGCAAGCCCCTGGTTAACAAGAAATGCGGGTTCTCTGTACTCGCTTAGATCAGCTAATTGGTGGAGTTTACGGATCAACGTGGGTGACCCAACATCCTCTATAACCTGAGTATGCGATTTCGGGGCGCCTTTTGATCCTATCCAAAAGTCTGGCAGCAGATCGGTCAGCATTACTCCATGCTCAGCAAGCACGTGACCAACCCATCGGTCTTCAGCCCAGTCCGTGATGGGCGCGTTTGCGACAAGCTGCATAGCGCGCGCAGAGAGCCAATAGGCTGGACCAGCGGCATACGGATGTGGAAACGTGCCAGCGGGCATAGCAGGCCGGCCCGGAGGATGCGACGTACCACCATCGTACGGCTTGGTCCAAATGCCAGCATAATCATCTGTCACAGGTTTGAAATTGGAAACCCGGACGTAACTGTCATCGTCAATCTTAAGCAGACTTGAGTACCCGTGGCGAAGCGCATAGCGACAGAGTGCCTTTGTCTTATCCGGCAAGGAAAAATAATCGTCGCTTACTCCGAGCTTGTTGCCATCGAAGACTCCTACATCATATCCTGCAGCGATTGCCTCAGGTACCCAGGTATCTAACTGCGCCTGCACCCTCTCCGCATTGTTCTTGCATGTATAGATTGCAATCAGGATCTTCGTTGAAGTTGGTATGATCGCGGCAGGCTTCAAGCGATGCAATTCCCTAAGCGATCGATTCAAGTTTCCTCTCGCGTTCACTAGCGACGGATCTAATCGCACTGCCTCCTCACCTGCGACGCGGGCCTGCTCAAACTCCCCCAGCATGTTGTACGCGGCACAGATATTATTCCATGCCATAGCGATGTCAGGCTCCAGTTCTAGTGCCTCCCGGTTCAGGGCAATGCAACAGTGCAAATCCCCCTGGTTATACTCCTCAAGGCTTCTGTTCACCAATCCGGCGGGATTTACGAATGTCGACAGATCGGATGTCTCGTGCAATCGGCGCATCTGAATCGGGGATCGAACCTCCAACAATACCTGAGCATCCGTTGTTGGCTGGTCGTTAGGAATCCTGCAATACTCTGGCATCATGTGGACCAGTTCGATCCCATGTTTCGCGAGCGTATTTCCCATCCATCTATCATCCGCCCAATCCGTTATGGGTGCTTCCGCCATGATCCTCATGGAGCGAGCAGATAGCCAACATGCCGCCCCGGCTACAAACTTGTGTGGATGCGTCCCAGGGGGGGACGCCGGCCTGCCGGGCGGATAGGGCGAACCTAGATCATGCGGAAGCTGTCGAATGCCAGCATAATCCTCAAGTGCAGGCTTGAAGTTTGCGGTACGAATATAGACATCATCATCCACGCAAAACAGATACTCGTAGCCCTCGCTAAGCGCATAGGCGCACAATGCTTTCTTTTTGTGAGAATTGCTGTAATAGTCATCTCCTTCTCCTAAGCGTTCACCATCAAAGACATCTACTGCATATCCCGCAGCAATCATCTCAGGAACCCAGGTGTCGTATTGCGATTTGATTCGCTCAGCATTCTTCTTACATGTGTGAATCGCGATAAGTATCTTGGCAGAATGCGGTCCCGCATTTGCATGACGTCGCAATCGGAGTTCGCGAAGTGACCAATCAAGGTTCGCTTTAGCGTTTGGAAAATCTTCTCGCAGGCGCAGGGCAGATTCCGCCGCCAGTTTGCCATCTTCAAACCTGCCAAGCTTGTTGCTTGCAGCACAAATGTTATTCCAGGCATCGGCAGATTCCGGGCTAAGCTGAAGGGCCTCACGCGCCACTTCGATGCACTGCTCGAAGTGATTCTCGTGATAGAATTTCACGCTACGTCTCAGAAGTTCGTCGATCGTTTGTTGAGTACTCACGCTCAAGCGTTGCCCTTAGAAGTATACTTTACGTATCGGTGCAGTTGGTTCAATTTGCTATCTAGCTTCGCGCCATTTTGCACGGATGGTTTCTACTACACGTTCAACCGAAATTCCACTCATACAAGCATGACGTGGATCTTGGTATGTCTGCCCTGGCGGATTATCGCAAAGTTTGGAAACGACACGCTGCGGTCGATCCGGTCCACATCGATAGCAGGGCTGGCAAGGCAGGTCGAGGTAAATGCCAGTATTGTGCGGGTAGCTCATCGTGCGCGGCTGCGTGCTTCCCCACAATATCACGGAAGGTATCTTTCTTCCGTTACCCACAGCATCCACCCACGTAAAGTTCGTTACGTGTTGAGCAAAGCTATCAATCCCAATATGCATTCGAGCGTTCGCAATGAGTGCGATAGCGTCCTCCAAGTGCGGGGTAGTTTTGGGGTCTAACACGATGACGGGAAAATCTAGTTGCGCGATGACTGCTTGCCATCGATCGAAAGGCCATTCCTTATAGACTGACCACTGCGCTTTCCACTGCAGTGTGGCATAGTCTCCAGCAGGAACATTCGGCCTGGCGGGTTTTCGGATTCTTAGACTCGGAAAATTGCTCTCCTCGAATGCAACGCCTGCCTCAGCTGCAAAGTAATGAAGGAGATGTTTCATTTGAGCGGCCGCCGGCTTCCCCGGAAAATCATCGTAATCTTCTGGCCAACCGAAGGCAACAGGCGTTTCAGTGCGTGTCGACCAATAAGCGAATTCCAGTTCATCCAATACCTTATCGCAACCAGCCGCCAGAATCGTCGAACCAAGGTTCTCCGGTCTTGCATACCACTCGTGGCAGAAATACCAAATTTCCTTGCCAGGGTTGGCCATCTTGATCGTGGGGATGAGATTGAGCGATGCAAGTATGTCGCCAATTCCACCCGGACGAGCAAGGGCGACAACGGGCAACCGGTCTGCATCGTGTCCTGGAGCGCTCCTCACACGCTCGCGCTGAGTTATTGAGTGCATGAGATTACCCTGCGCGAGCTTAAGGTTCTTGTTGATCCGAACCGCCCGCTTTGCAGCCTCGACAGCCAAGTCCCACTGCTCTAATGCCTGGTACGACGCAGAGATGTTATTGTACGCTTCGGCATACTCGGGGCGCAGTAGAAGAGCTTCCTTTGCGGCCGCGATGCAGTCACCGTGCCTAAGCTGCTTTCCGTACAAAAGAGAAAGATTTAGGTACTTCTCTGGAGTCGGGTTCTGCCTTACACTTCTTTCCTCTTCTTCAAGCCTACGCTGTTCGCTACTTTTTTGCCTCTCCGCGTACATTGGGTAGTCCCGAGCTAAACGCTGAAAGTATCGATCATACTGGTGACGGACCACCTCGGTAGAATATTTTTCGATCGCGTACGCTCGAATGGCTTTGCGGTCAAGGTCATCCACCCGTTTAGCAGCATCGAGGTACTCTGGAATCGTATTGCAACGAAACCCAGTTACGCCATCGACCACCGTTTCCGTAAATCCGCCCCAGTCGCTTGTGATCACTGGCGTTCCGCACATCATTGCCTCAACAGCAACATTTCCAAACGGCTCAAGATAGATCGTTGGTACAAACAGTGCCTTTGCATTTCCCATCAGCTCCGCGCGTCGAACAGGATCGACCAAGCCGACGTACTCCACATCGCCTTCGAGGACAATTCCTTCTGTAGTAGTGACGGGGCTGCCGGACGCAATCCCTTGTCCTGCAACCAACAGCTTCGCCCCAAGCTTTTTGCAGACCTCCGCCGCGATGGCTGGCCCCTTTCGCCTGGTAGCTCTACCCACAAAAAGATAGTAGTCACCTGTGCCTGACCCCTCGGGAAAGTCATTCACTTCGAAGGAATTAGGGATGACAGTATCGAAAGGACGAAGATCGTCATTTGGAACGCGGTCCGCCAGGAAGTGCCTCAGCGCATGGCTTACAAATATTCTGAAGGGAGAGGATGGAAGCGTGTATCCAATCCCCAGTTCAACCTCATAGAGACCCGCAGCAGTTAACTGTTCCTGGATCGGATGTTGCACAAGTCCCATCACAAGCCCGAGTACATCGCCGGGTTTCGAGCGTTTGCGAATCTCGTCTGCTGCCCGCGCATTCATCGTCCGCCACCACGGCTTTGTGGAGTCATTGGGATTGAATACATCTCTGGACCAGTCGTATTGACCAAACCACTCTTTTTGCTCTGCTCGACTGACCACTTGAATATGCTCGGCACATGCAGCTTCGTTCGATTCCCCACCATAGAGCCGAACATCGTAACCGAGCGACGTCATCATTGTGGCGAATTTGCGCGCGCCACTGGTAAACGGACACCAGTCGAACGCACGAGTTGTCTCGGTGTGCGGCATCGATACTACGTGCAGCGTCATCTTCCGCCCGATTGCCCGAGTGGCACTCCGTGTTCCCCTGCTCAAATCTGTCACTCTGCTTGAACCAATAGTCATTGACGGACCGCACTAATCTCAGAATCCTCCGTTGCCTCTCACTCCAAGTGAGGCCAGGGGACGTTCCTCTTGAAGCAAAAGTTGTTGAGGAACTCTAATTTCAATCGATGCGGGGAGGTTCCCGTAAGACTTGCCAACATGCGATTCAACTCCATTCGTGAGTTGAGCAGATAATGCAAAGATTGGCCCACCGCTCGGCAGTATTCTCTTTCTCAAAATGGCAGCTAGCTTGCTCGAGCCAATCACCACGCACGTAGGTTCCCAGCTGCAGCTTACAAACACGAAGGCCTCGACAGATCGAAATCTGCCGAGGCCAAAACGTGCGAACTCTCCCTGACGGGAAAAATTATGCCTTAACCGCTTAGGCCATCACAGACTTCTCAGGAGCGCGCGAGTCGAGTTGACCCGCGCGCAAGCCTAAGAAGCGAATGACCGCTCGGTAAAAGCGATTAGTTGACGATGGAGTAGTTGATGAGACCAGTATACGTTGACGTAAGCGTCCCCGTCTGGCGCGTCATTACTCTTACCTTCATCTGTCCTGGTGTACTCAGATCTGTGACCTGGGCAATGTAGTCACCCTGATTTGTCACTACACCTTGCACTGTCAGCATCACAATGCTCTTCAGTGTCAGGTTCACATTGTAGATCACATACTCCTGGGAGAATGCCACGCCTGTGGCCGCAGTGAAGCCAAACTGGCCCACAAATGCCTGGCCGTCATGCCCAGAAGTGCTTGCCTGCGTAACAACGGTCATAGAACCGTTGCTAGCATACAACCCAGTATAAATTGCCGCAGGATTGGTGCCGACGAAGCTACCACCCGGGGCAGGATTGGTCGACAAAGACGTCGGGTTGTTCGGACCCGCAGCGCCTGTTGGGCCTTGCGGTCCTGTCACACCCGCGGTACCCGTTGGGCCTGTCGGACCACTTACACCAGCAGAACCTGTCGGTCCCGTTGGGCCAGTTGCGCCAATCGTGCCTTGCGGACCAGTCGCTCCCGTAGCTCCAGCGCTA
>CAIUMP010000024.1 GCA_903900335.1 uncultured Ignavibacteriota bacterium
CCCGATCAACTCGCCTTAGCCGTTAAACTGGAACGCGCTATTGTGACCTTCAATCGAGGCGACTTTACCGCATTGCATTGCGAGTATATGGAAGAAGGTCGTCATCATTGTGGAATCATCACCTGTCCGCAGGTTCCAATCGGTGAAGAATTACGGAGGCTTCTAAAGGCGTTGGATGAGCACGATGATCTTCGGGACGGTATATTCTATATTCGATAGATTGCGCCGACGCGAAGTGGAGTGACTATCGCATCCCCTTCCCGCGTTCTGTCATTCGCTGGCGAGCAGCAGCGCCGCAGAGCCGCCGCCCTTCCTCTCCGCCGCGCTGGTGGTTTGGGTGTGCTGGGGCGGGGGGCACGTTGTTTTTGGGAAGGCGGTTTATCGGAGTATGAGATTATCAGTACAATACCTTAACGATGCTGCGGGCAACGTCCACGCGGTTCAGGTTCCTGTTAGCGATTGGAAGCGACTACTGAAGTCGATGCGCGGCCTTCAGCAGCGGTTGAAGATCAAGTCCGACCTAACGGAAGCGCTCGCGGAAGTAGAACAGAAGCGGGCGGGGAAGCAGAAGTCAGAGACGCTCGACGAATTTCTCCGTGGCTTATAGAATCGAACCGACCGAGTTGTTCAAGCGCGAGTCCAAACGGCTGATGAAGAAATATCGGTCGTTGGTTTCGGAGCTTACGGAGTTGTCACAAGAGCTGAAAGAGTATCCGCATCTCGGCACCGACTTGGGGTTTGGGTTATTCAAAGTACGTCTCGGCATTCGCAGCAAAGGTAAAGGCAAAAGCGGAGGAGGAGAGTTGTGACCTATGTGGTCGATGAAGATGAGGTCATTCATTTACTCACTATGTATGATAAGTCAGAGCTCGACACAATTGCTACGCCCGTATTGCGTGAACTTGCTCGTGAGTTGATGCCGAAATAACTGCCCCTTCCCGCGTTCTGTCATTCGCTGGAGCGAGCACCAGCACCGCAGAGCCGCCGCCCTTCCTCCGCCGCGCTGGGGGTTTGGGTTTGTTGGGCGGGGGGAGGAACATGGGCTAGGAGTCATCTTGGCACGTTGTTTTCGCGGTATTGGTTAAGGGATCGGAGGGCATTACCATGACACAGGCCGAAATACAACATCACCTTTACGAGGAGATAGACATGCTCAGCGCCGCCGAGCAAATGCGGCTGCTTGTTCTAGCGCGTGACCTGCGGTCGGCGACTCCAAAGGGTACGCCGTGGTCTGAGATCAAGCACCTTGCCGGTACTTTGCCCGCTGAGGATGCACAGGAGATAATGACCGCCATCGAAGAGGGCTGCGAACATATCGATCTCCATGAATGGTGAGGCGGCGCTCGACACAAATGCCGTCGTTCAGATTTTAAACGGCACGCTCGATCCGACTCAACTTGGGTTCGACGAGATACTCGTACCGATGATTGTTGTTGGCGAGCTGTTCTTCGGAGCGCACAAATCTACAAGGATAGCAGAGAACCGGCGCCGTCTTCTTGATTTTCTCGATCTTATTTCAATAGTAGCGGTTGATGTGGAAGTCGCTGAACTCTACGGTCGAATAAAAACACAGCTTCGAAGAATTGGCAAGCCCATTCCAGAGAATGATATGTGGATTGCTGCCACCGCAATGAGGCATGGGCTGCCTCTCATTTCGAATGACAAACATTTTCGAGAAGTCGAGGGATTGAGAGTCATTCACTGGTCTTAGTGAGCCGCTCCTCTAGTCCCTTCCCGCGTGCAGTCATTCGCTGGCGAGTGAGCACCAGCGCCGCAGAGCCGCCGCCCTTCCTCTCTGCCGCGCTGGGGGTTTGGGTGTGTTGGACGGTGGGAGTTGGGGGGCACAGAATTATTAATGGCGTGGTTACAATAAGCATGAGCCATAATTATGCAGAAGTGCTAACGGAAGTCCTGGCACTTGATCGGGAGAGCAAGACGCACTTGGCCGAACGGTTAGCAATCGACCTTGCGAGTGACGATGCGCATACGTCGGCGTGGGTTGAGGAGAGCAATCGGCGCTTCGATGCATACAAGCGCGGCGAGATAGAGGCCGTCGATGCGAAAGAAGCGATTGCCAAAATTCGCGCGAGGCTTTTGTCGCGATGAGAGTTCGCTTCCTCTCACCTGCGGAAGATGAGATCGCCGAGTCCGCCGACTACTATTTCGGCGAGAGTCCTCAATCATTGATCTGGTTTCTCGAAGAGATAGATAAAGCCGTTGACCTCATAGGTCAAGCTCCTTATCGTTATCCTATCTACTCCCACAATGTCCGAGTTAAGCAAGTTGACCGCTTCCCATTCTCCATCTTCTATCGAATCGACGAGGACGAAGACGAAGTTGTAATCCAGAGCGTCGCTCATAACTCTCGTGAGCCGGATTATTGGGGACGAAGATGAGTGTCAATCGCGTCCCCTCACCGCGTTCTGTCCTTCGCCATAGCGCCCCGTACCGCCGCGACCGCGCTTCGTCAGCCGCGCTGGGGGTTTGGGTCTGGTCGGGCACAGAAGCTGAGTAGCAGCGGTCACAATAATGCCTGTTGAAACAAATACCTGTCGCCATAGTAAAATGACACGCAAACATTTTCTTCAATCCGTACTCGCGCTGACAGCTATGGGCACATTATCCAGTTTTAAGAAGATCACCGATTCGCTTCCCGTTCAGGGCCGTAAGATGCCCGTGCTCTTCACGTCGCACGGCAATCCGATGGATATCGTGCGCTCGACGGAAGAGCGACTTCTGTGGAAGGCGCTGCATGAGTTGGGAAATACACTGAAGAGCACGCACGAGATCAAAGCAGTGCTGGTCGTCTCCGCGCATTGGTGTACGAATGGTACGTTCGTCAATATCGCCCCGGAACAGAAGCAGATCTTCGATTTCTATGGATTCCCGGACGAGTATTACAAGGTCGAGTATCATGCGAAGGGCGACCCGGAAGTTGCTCATCAGGTGAAGGAGATCATCCCGGCGGTGACTGAGACCACAGAGTGGGGCCTGGATCACGGTGCCTGGCCAATGCTAATGCATCTCTTTCCGAAGGGAGATGTGCCTGTATTCCAGATGAGCATTTGGTATGATGCTGATCCGAGTTATCACTACGAGCTTGGTCAGCAGTTGAAGTCGCTGCGCGAGAAGGGTGTGCTCATCATCGGGAGCGGCGCGCTTGTACATAATCTGCCACTTGCCGTGCGCCGGATGATGTCAGGTGATAATAGGCTCTACGGCTGGGAGCCAGAGTACGATGTGTGGATCAAGAAGCAGATCGAGGAGCGGAACGTCAAGAACATTATCAATTACCGCGAGAGCCATCCACTGGGCAAACTTGCAGCACCAACACCGGATCACTTTGTGCCGGTGCTGTACAGCTTGGGCTTATTGGATAAGGACGAAGATCTACGATTTTTCTATGATGAACCTGCGAGTCTGCCAGCGTTCTCGGAGCGGAGTTTTGTGATAGGGGTGTAATGGTAGCGCCGCTGGGCGGTCCATTCTCAAACGGGTTCTCTACGCCTATGGCTCTATACTTTGACCTAATCGGCTGGCTCGGCGCAGGTTTACTGCTTGCCGCGTATTACGTCCAGGCCACACACGGCTCGCGAACGTGGGTGCCGAAATACTTCAATGTGTTCGGCTCACTGTTCCTTCTTGCTTCCGCTTTGTACACTCAGACCTACCCATTCGTGGTACTTAATTTCGCATGGTTGATTATCGCGATACGAGTGGTGGTTATCAGCAAGTCATCTACTGAGACGACGCAGTAAGTTTTCGTTGGAAGCGGAGAAGTAATAGCCCAGTTATTGTCGCGAAGAGAAACAATCCAATGCTCTCTTGCCATGACGATGAGACCATTTGGTAGGATGCTACAGCAATGAGCAATGCAGGTAAGATTGAGATGAGCATCACAGTTGCAAGTCCGCCTCGAATCTTGAACGGTCGGGATAACTCTGGCTGTCGGCGTCGAAGCTTAATCAAAGCCCAGAACTCCAAGAGCAGTGCAGAAGAGTAGAGCAGTACATCCACTTCAGCAAGTTGCTCGAAGGAGAAGCTGCTTAGGATGAGATAGATGATCGCGCTTGTGGTGATGGCACGAGTTGGTGTAGAGTAATTCCTATGTAGCTTCGTGAAGGATTGTGGCATGTAGCCATCCGTCGCAAGAACGAATGGTATGCGTGATGCTGCGAGGAGCCCCGCTACGAAAAGGCCTGCCGCGCTAAGCAGACCACCGACGCCGACGGCAGTGCCAAGCGTCTTCCCTCCAACTGCTTCTGCGATAACAGGCCAGCTACCTTCTGTCCATTTTGTGATGTCTGGCACAGCTTGCAAGCCAACGAACACGGGCAACAGATAACAGAGAACGACAATCGGCAGACCTATCATCAACGCCTTTGGGAAGACGCGCTTCGCATCTTTGATCTCGCGAGAGATCGTAGAGATGGAATCCCACCCGAGGTAATTCCAAAGGATGACGAAGAGGCCGGTGGTGAACGCGGTTGACGCCGAGATACCAACTGGTGTGAGGGGCGATGTTACCGACGCTGATTCGCGAAGGGCGGGGAATAATCCTTCCGCAATCAGAAGCACAAATGGGACCAAGAGTGCGAGCGCAAACATTAGCGCGGCTTTGCCAGTCGTCACAGCACCTCTGATATTGAGCCACGTAAGCGGGGCGACCATTACCAATCGTACCGCGAAACTTACCCAGGGATTTGCAAGTGTCGAATCGAAACCCAACGCTCCGAGATACTTGACGAACAGCACTGGGTAGATCGCCACATCGACACAACTATAGAGATACGTTAGCCATGCACATGCAAATCCAGCGCGCGGGCCAACTCCGCGCTTCACCCATTCGTAGTATCCACCTTCTTCCGGGATTGCTGAGCCAAGCTCTGCACTCATCAACGCAATAGGGAGTACCCAGATGAATGGGACGACAGCAATGAGGATGAGCGCCATCCCGTGCCCGGATTGCACGACGGATTCCAGCCCATACGGTCCGCCGCTGACGCAGAAGAAGATGGTCATGACGAGTGGCCACAAGCCGAGCTTGGGGCCTCTTCCTATCGAGAGATTCCTGGAAAAAGAGCGATAATTCACAGTTCACTAGACGCAAATAAATAGCGTTTGGTGCTAGAGCGAAAGTAATCCGCACCCGCTTGGGATTCTGCCAATTTTCGTAAGCGGTTAGAGGGTGAACCTCCGTGGTTCTGACCAGCAGCGGATTATTTCGGTTTGGGTTGGTGCTTTTCTTGCTGTAGCCTTGTTCAGTTCTCGGCGTACATGATCGCGCTTCCGTGATTTGAAGACTCGTGATCAGAGGGCAGGAATTAAGCAGTGCACATATGAAAGCAACTCACTCACTCCATTTTCCTCAACGAAAATCCAATGTGCTTTTCGCTCTTGGCCTGCTTGGCTGGGCGTTGTCAGGCTGCGGCTCAGAACCGCAGGACAACTGGGAGAAGTCCCCTGGATTGCAAGTCTCCGCCTTCAAGGACTACGAAAATGGTAAGCCCTATCTTACCGTTCTCTACGAGAACTTCGGGCGTGACACGATCGAAAAGATACGCTATGAGCTGATCAACGAGACGGGTGGGCACTTGGACACAATCCTAAAGGAGATCGACCCACCTGTCCTCCTCCGCCCGGAAGATCGCCATAGTGTTCCCCGCCATATCGGCGAAGACACCGTGAAGGCCGAGCATGTCCATGTCGGCCAGGTCTGGGTGGTAAAGCGGGTTGTGGTCAAGAAATAGGGCGAGATTGACCGGCCAGGAAGGAAACCCACACAGCCATTTTTCGTTGAATCGAGGCACGCGATCATCTAAGATGACCGCTTATCCATGTTAGTCTCAAATGTTCTCGTTTGACTCTTTGAAACGTACAGGGCTATTCACACTTTTCTTTCTTCTCCTGACAGGGTTATCGCTCATGAACCCCGGCTCGGTGATATTCGCCCAACACCGACAATCCCACCCGAAGGACACAATCAAGGCGAATCTCAAGAAGGGCAAGAACGAACCAAAGACTTTTCTGCCCGGCGACAAACTGATCTCCGGAAGCTTGACGCCAACGACACTTCAAGCAATCCCGGCGGACCTCGCTCAACAAGACTCCGCTGATGATCGCCCAAGCCTGACTTTGGATGGCCGCTTAATGTATTTTGGATCTCGAAGACCTTCCAAGGATCCGTGGCGAGTACCTGACGCGAATCCGAATTGGAAATGGGATAGCGATCTCTGGTACCGAATTCTTGGCGACTCTGGGTGGTCGGCACCGATCAATGTCGGGCAACCCATCAACAACTCTGGTGGCCAACTTAACCCAACTGTCTCTCCGAGCGGTGATGTTCTCTACTACGTTGGCGGTGGACCCGTACTCTGGAAAGCGCGCCTGGTTGGGGGTAAATTCCAAAATCCGCAGCCGGTTGGAGGAATGCTAAATCGGATCTACAATGTACGGCAATTCGCCGCTGCTCATTATTACGATTCTATTCGTCAGCTCTCGCTGAAGGAGATCGAACCCGATTCCGATCTCCGGATTCGAGCGCCAGATGCGTATGAACTACACTATCGTGAGCGGATGGTTGCGCACTACGGCACCCAGATGGCCGTGGATTTTGCTACGACGATCCGATGCGAGTCCACGATCATGCCCGATGGTAAAAAGGCCGTCATTAGCGAAAATTTTGGAAAACGCAACAGTTACGGAATGGACGGCGAAGGAGGCGAAGATCTGTGGCTGGTGGATATCACACCGAATGGAGATTGGGACACCGTGCGCCGCTTTATCGGGAACGTCAATACACCATATGATGAGACTTACCCGTTCTTTGCAGCCGATGGGGTAACGCTGTACTTCACATCGAATCGACCCTGTACCACATGCACACCGGCGACCGGTGGTCGGCAAGACATCTACCGCACACAGTGGCTCGGGGATCATTGGAGCGATGCCACCCCTCTCGGAGCTCCGTTTAACACACCCTACGATGATTATGGCTTCTCCATCGGGCCCGATGGGAAGACCGCGTACTTCGTTTCCAATCGCAGTGGCAAGTCGAGGCTCTATCAGGTTTCACTCACTGCTGCCGACTCTGCGATCGCTCCGAAACCGGTCGAGATCTTGCAAGGACACATCACGGATGCCAAGACGCACAAACCGTTGAAGGCAGAGATCTTCGTGGACGACCTCTCTGCGAAGAAGATGAAGTTCAGCGTCTTTAGCGATAGCACATCCGGAGCGTATGTGCTCGCTGCTCAACGTGGTCAGAGGTTGGGTCTGCAAGCCGTTGCAGCGAACCATTTGCCGCACTCCGAGCGGCTTTCTATTCCTGAGGCGCAGCCGTTCGATCGAAGGAAGCTGGATTTCGAATTGATGCCAACCGAAGTTGGTGCTTCCCTCGAATTCAAAAACGTCTATTTTGACTTTGGCAAATCGGATCTCCTGGAGGAGAGCCGTTTGGAGATCGATCGTGTTGCGACGTTTCTTGCAAAGTCCACAAAGACCACACTGGAGATCGCCGGACACACCGACGACGTAGGCACGGCGGAAGCGAATCAAACACTCTCCGAGGCACGGGCAAAGTCTGTAATGGAGTATCTTGTCGCGCACGGTGTTTCTGCAAGCCGACTTAAAGCCGTTGGCTATGGCAAGAGTCGTCCATTATCCAAGCTGAGATCGGAAGAAGCGCGCGCACGCAATCGAAGAGTCGAGATGGTGATCACGAGTCAATCGGATTGATCCCCAACGCCCACCCCTACATATCATCATGCTTGAGCGAAAAATCATTCGTGGAATTGAACTTGCCTTCGATTGGGTCGGCGGCGGCCGTGAACTCATTGTTTTCATTCACGGTGTCGGCGCGGATCGTCATGGCTGGGCTCCGCAGGTGGAGTACTTCA
Organism: uncultured Ignavibacteriota bacterium; assembly: GCA_903900335.1. Lineage (GTDB taxonomy): Bacteria > Bacteroidota > Ignavibacteria > Palsa-1295 > Palsa-1295 > PALSA-1295. The sequence goes on from CAIUMP010000024.1 coordinate 7,899, forward strand.
GCCAACGGGGTTTTTCCGTCGCGGCTATTGACATGCGTGGTACCGGTGACTCTCAAGCGCGAGAGGCTTCCGGCAAGGCCGTGCCCATCTCTATAGCTGATTTCGCACTTGATGTGCACCAACTCATTCTTGAACTTGGATACGACCGCGCACATTGGGTCGGCAACTCGATGGGAGGTGTCATCATCCAGGAAGCATTTCGGCAATCATTGGCAACGATCGACAGGGCGGTGCTCTGCAATACCTTCGCATTCCACCTGGAGTCAGCTGCGATCTTGCCGCGTCCAGGCAACGCACTCAAAACTAAATCCCTTGCGGAGTTTGCCGCAGAACGAATCCCCTTCGCGCATCGCCCCGATATTTCAGCTGACATTCTAAAGGACTCCATTCGAGCGATGTCTTCGAAGGATGTAGAAACCTACCTACTCTCCTGGCGTGAAACGTGGAGTCAGGATTATCGCGGCACATTGCCAAGCGTTGGTACCCCCACCCTTATCGTCACGGGTTCTCTCGACAAGATCACGCCGCCGGCGCTCGGGTTGGAAATCCGAGGGCTTATTCCTTCTGCACAGTATTACGAGATTGCCAACGCCAGTCATCTCTCCAATTTGGATCAGCCAGAAGAGTTTAACCGCGTGGTGAGTGGGTTTATATCAAGCACATAGTCGAGAGGAGCAGAGCGATGCGGCATGTGCTGCAATCCGCCAACAACGCTATGCACTACCCTACTTTAGATCATGCTGCGAATATCACTGAAGAGCATGAATGCCATCAGCGACAGAAGTATTGCAACTCCCACCTTCTGAAATCCAAGTTTGAACCCCTGTGATAGTTCGTGGCCGATCGCGGCCTCGATCAGGATGATGATGAGATGCCCGCCATCGAGAGCTGGAATTGGAAGGATATTGATGAGTGCAAGCGACATGGAAAGCAATCCCATGAAGAGCATGAACGACTCAAAGCCGCTCGCGGCGCTGCGCGATGCCATCTGAGCGATCTTCAGTGGTCCACCGAGCGCTTTGCCGACCGGCATTTTTCCGGTAATTACCATACCGAGCATGCGAAAGGTAAGCCCAGCATTGTTCGTGAGATCCTGCCAACCAAGAGCAAGCGATTTACCGATCCCGTAATCGACGTGGCTCTTTGCACCTACATAAGAGAAGTCACCCGGCTTAATGCCGACCGTGCCGTCAGCATCGGGTGTAATGGTCGCGTTCATAGCGACTCCATTTCGCTGCCATTGGAATAAGAGCGGCTTTCCCGCATTGGAGTGAATGTGGTCGACGAGTGCAAACCAACTGACGATCGAGTCACCCTGAATGTGAGTGATGATGTCCCCTGCCTTCAACCCTGCTCGCTCAGCGGGAGAGTGAGGATTGGCTGCGGGCACCTCCGCAATGGGGGGAGAAGAATACCCTACGGGGGTTAGTCCAAAGGCGGTTGAAAGATCCTCTGGTGAATTAAGACTCTTCGTGGCGTAGGCCACGGCGAATGCTTTGCCGCCGCGCTCCAGTGTAAGCATGTAATCGCGGCCTAAGTGGCCGAGCATCACCGCCTCCTGGATCTCCTCCCAATTCGAAACCGTCTTGCCATCAACTGCGACGATCTTATCCCCTGCTTGAACCCCGAGCTTCTTCGATTGCGATCCGGTCTCCACATAGCCGACGGTCGTTGTCAACCGAAGGTCTTCCCCGATGGTGTAGTTATGTCCCGAAAAGATCAGCCACGCAAGCAGCGTGTTCATGATGACACCCGCTGAGATCACAATGGATTTTTGCCACCACGGCTTCGCACGAAACTCCCACGGCATTACTTCGAGTGGCAGCGCCTCGTTTTGGGTCTCGTCGATCATCCCTTCTATCTTAGCATAGCCGCCGATAGGAAGCAGCGAGAGCCGGTAGTCGGTGTTGTTCTCCAGCTTAAGTTCTGTCTCGGGATCGAGTGGACCAAACGTAAGCTTATTGAGCTTGTTAAATCCGAATAGTCTCCGCCCCATCCCCACGGAGAAGACCGGCACACGCATTCCGAAGATCCTCCCGGCAATGAAGTGCCCAAACTCGTGGATGGTCACGAGTATGAAGATGGTAATGACAAAATACAGGATGGCGCGGAGGACACTGAGCGTGCCTTCGAGACCCATTAGGCCGAGTATGTAGTGTTCCACGAAATGACCGGTGGGGATAATGTAATCAGAAAAACCGAGCTAATTTTAGATATCCTTCGGAATGCCTCTGGGTGACAGGTCATGCGCGATGAGCAATCAACCGCTGCAGCCGAACTTTGCGGGCGAAACGATAATTCCACGGCACGGAAAGGCGAACTGCGACCATCTTATCCGATTAACCTTGAAACGGCAACTCTTGTCTCTACGTCCGATTGACGAATCCGTTCCAAACCTGCGGCTATCTCTTCATCCGAGCCGCACCCAAAAGGAGCTGCGGCGTCCAAAGGCGCCCTATCAGTAGCCCACTGAATCTTCTCGGGAATATCCGTGAACTTGATTCTGCCCTCCAGAAACGCATGGACGGCGACCTCGTTCGAAGCATTCAGGATGCAAGGATATAACCCTCCCCGCATTCCAGACTCACGAGCCAGACGCAGGCAAGGAAATTTATCCAGATCGGGGGGTGCGAATTCCAAAGGGCCACAGCTCAGCAGGTCGAGTCTGTCGTAGGATTCAGCGATGCGATCCGGCGCAGCGAGTGCGTACTGGATGGGCAACCGCATGTCGGGCATTCCGAGCTGCGCCTTCATGCTGCCATCCACGAATTCTACGATGGAGTGAATAATGGACTGCGGATGCACCACGACGTCAATCTTTTCAAGAGGCTGGTGAAAGAGCCATTTCGCTTCGATGACTTCCAGGCCCTTGTTCATCAAAGTTGCGGAATCGATCGTTATCTTCCTCCCCATCACCCATTTCGGGTGTCGTAGTGCGGCTTCCGGCGTGATGCCGCTAAAAGACTCCGTCGGTGTTAATCGAAACGGCCCTCCGCTCGCGGTGAGAATTATTCGCATAATGGAATTCTCCGGCTCCCCTACCAGACACTGATAAATTGCGGAATGTTCAGAGTCGATCGGCAGTATGTCACTGCCGCTTCGATGCGCAAGTGCGGAGAGCAACTCGCCCGCCACAACCAGGGTCTCTTTGTTTGCCAGCGCCACTCGCTTTCCCTGTTTCACAGCCTCCACAGTAGAAGCCAGCCCTGCGAAACCAACCAGGGCCCCAACGAAAATGTCGTAATTTGCTCGCGAGGCAAGCTCTTTCAGTCCGGCGTCGCCGTCGAGAACTTCACATCCGGGGTTCTTCGAGCGGAGTAGCGCCGCTGCCTCGCGGTTGTTAACCGCAACTGCCTCTGGCCGAAATTCTGCGATTTGCTGCGCAAGGAGATCGACGCTATTATTGGCCGCAAGGTAGCGAATGCCAAAACGATCGGGCTGTCGGCGGACAACATCAAGGGTATTTACGCCGATCGAGCCGGTGGATCCGAAGAGTGCGAGGTACTTCAACAAGAATGAATTATGAAGTGACAAATGACGAACGGGGAACGACACGGGGCCATTCATAATTCATCATCCATCATTTCTATTTTTGGCAACCGGGGTTACCACACCGACCAATTGTACCGAGTCCTTCTCTCATACCTCCTCCTTGCTTTCGCTGCTTCGATGGCTCGCGGCCAGACTGCCGCTACGTCCGACACGAGCCGGAGCAGATCGGGGACGGATACCACTCTTTCGAGCACGCCGCTAAATCAGCAGACATTATGGCGCCGGCCGCAAGTCAACCGATCGAACGCCGATCTCTACTTCACCGGGGAGGCGTTGAGATATTACGGTTCGCCAGTGACTCTGCCGAACGTATTCGAGGAGGCCGGTGGGCCATATCCGCTAGTGCTCGGCGAAGAGGCGTATGGGCGAGAATCTTTTCAATTGACTCCCAGAACCAGCGAGTCCATTACCTCGACTCTCATAGACGGTGTACTCCCGATGAACAGCATCCTTTCCGGCAACACCTTAACAAATTACTACTCGCTCGATGCCTTTAGCGATATTTCGTTAAGCAGTGGTGCTGGCGGACTTTCTACGACCGGTGTTGATTTCGCCTCTAGCGATGTGGCGAAATTCTCTATCGAACGATTCCGCGCCCCAGTCCCCTACTCCCGAGTTCACTATACGCAGGACCTCGGTCGCAGCACCTCGAATTTCGATGCTGTATTTAGCGTGAATGCGAGTCCCTCGACAAACCTCGCAGTTAGTATTGACCGCCATGCTTCTGGGTCGAAGCCGAGTCAATTCGATCAGACGTTCAATCCACGGACGGACCTATGGAACGTGCGTACGCAAATGAGTATCACCAAATACCTCGGTGCATTGCCGAGGGATAGCACGGTCACTCAACACAAGATCGATTCCATACTCGCAACTGCTGCGGCAGAGAAGAATACGCTGGACTTCCTCCTCTGGGGAGGTTACACGACGGCCTTTAGCGGACTCAACGCAGGCATCAACGCACGTGACTCCGTTGACGTCTTCGATCAGCAGCGCGCTACGGTCTTCGATCTCAACACCTACGATCATCGCATTCGAATGGATGCCCTGGCCGAGCTAGAACTACCCCTCCTGGCAGAAGCCCGGACGAAGCTCACAGGATATGCATCCTATGAGTCTCGTCGGATACTAACACGCGATAGCACTTTTCCGACATTCATCCCGGACGTCTCCGTTGGTAGCAGGATGGGAATATCGCTTAACCAACCCCTCACGCTTTCTCTCGGTAGTTTTGTCAATCGGGCGGATTTACAAGGAGACATTCAGCGAATTCATAAGGACTCGGTCTTCACGTTTGTACCGCCGGTAAGTGACACACGTTTCTCGGCAACCTTTAGTGACTCTGTTGCGCTACGCACCGCATTCCGAATTGCGTTTTTCGGCTTCCTTCGGACTGTGCAATCGAATCTTTCCATTGGTGGTGGTCCTGTGTCATCGCTTGTCCTGCCAAGCATTGGGCTTGCCGGATCGATCGGTCTGACGGATGCCCTCTCGTTCAGTGCGAGCTATCATTACGCCAAGGATCGCGCTACACTAAGCCCTTCTCCAGAGAAGACCTACCAGTTACAGAACATTGGTGCCTGGCTCGATCTGCATGTACATGTTACAGACCGTGATAGTATTGCTATTCACGCGGGAGTGCTGGACCGCAACGAACCCGAAGGCATCGTCTATGATCTTTCAACTGACTCTTCGTTAATGCATCCGATGTTCTCGAACGAGAAACTACATTCCCAATCAGCGAATATTGCTCTGGATGCGTACTTCTCTCATTTCCATTTTGCGACCTCTGCCACCTATTTTCCATCGACATCGCCTGTTAGCCCCTACACGATTGTCCCCTCGCTTGCAAGCGATCTTTCGCAACACTTCTTCGGATTTGCGGGGCTCTACTTCGAGAATGAAACAAGCGAAGGAAATCTGCGGATCGTCGCGGGCCCACGTCTGAGGTTCTATAACAGGCTGAACACACAATTGACATACGATCCTGCTTCGGACTATTATGTCTATCGCGGGTACACGCCCGAGATACTGAGTTCTTCCGTTTTACCGCTTCCGGACCCCCGGATCAACACGCCGAAGTACCTCATTGACGCTCTTCTTTCGATGGAGATCGACCGAAGAGCGCAGCTTAGCATGTCATTCCTAAATCTGCTGAGCACACCGTATTACAACGTTGGCCTCTATCCCCGTCCTGGATTTCACTGGCGGCTGGACGTCACTTGGGCTTTCTTAGACTAATGAAGAAACTTGTTGCCGTATTTGGTCCCGCTGGATGCGCCGCCGGAGATCCACTGTATGAAAGTGCGGAGACTTGCGGTCGCTTGTTGGGCGAAGCAGGTTTTGCAGTGGTTACGGGCGGATACGAAGGTGTGATGGAGGCCGCGTCGAAGGGCGCACGTGCCGCAGGTGCAAGTGCCATAGGCGTTACGGCAGAAGTCTATTATGCACGTGGACGGGAAGCAAATGGGTTTCTCACCCGCGAGGTCCGACTCAAGAGCGCCGCCGACCGGCTCATGGAGCTGCTCGATCTTCCCGACGCTTACATTGCGATTGGCAATTCAACCGGCTCGCTTGCCGAAGTCGCAATGGTTTGGGATTATATGGTGAAAGGCTTTCTTCCAAAGAAACCGTTCTTGCTTGTTGGGGAAAGTTGGCGTTCCTTCCTTGGTGCTATCGAAAAGGAGGATCTCCTGCAACCACATCTTGCCCTTCTTCAGTATCACGCAAAGTGCGAGACTGCCGTCGGGCATTTACAGGGGCTGATTGGCTCTTCCATTTTGTTGCCCGATCTTCAGATCATTCAGCCCACACAATGATGCGATACGAAAAGCCCCAACGCCGCCAGGAGGACGAAGGACCGAAGAATTACGCAGCGGGACGCCGCGCCGCACTCGAACTCTTGAAGGATGCCTCCTCACGCTCGCGCATTGAGAAGATCTATCTCGCGCACGGGATTCAAGGGCCGCAGATAGGGGAGCTGTTGCATCTCATTCGCTCAAATCGTGTAACAGTTGGTGAACTCGATCGCGTCAAATTTCGCGAACTCGAACGCCGCGCAATTCCAGATGGCACGGATAGCCAGGGCGTGATCGTCCTCTTCTCGCAGCGCCTGTATGCCGAACTCGAAGACATCCTAACTCCCCCACCTCCGCAGGAGGAGGGGGCTGGGGGGTGGACACCGCTGTTGATCGCGCTCGATGGTGTTGAGGACCCGCACAACATCGGGGCGATCATTCGCTCGGCAGAAGCCGCTGGCGCACACGCCATCCTGCTTCCCAAGCGCGGGGCAGTGATGACTCCTGCAGTTTACAAGGCCAGCGCAGGCGCGGCGAGCAATTTGCCAATTGTGAAATACGGCAATCTCGAACAGACCATTCGAAACATGCAGGAGGAGTTCTTCGTCACCTGTGTCGGACTTGCTGGCGATGCACCCGAGACGATTTACGAAGCCAACTTGACTGGCCCGATCTGCTTTGTCACCGGCAGCGAGGAGAAGGGCTTACACCGCCTCGTCCGCGAGCGATGCGAAAAGGTTGTGTCGATACCGCTGGCGGGGAAGACTGCATCGCTTAATGCGAGCGTGGCTTCGGGCGTGGCGTTGTTCGAGGCGGTGCGGCAGCGATCTAAATCGCTCAATGATCGCGCTTGATGGAAATCCGCTTCGTCATCGGATAACCATCGAGACTTAATCGAACATAGTATGACCCCGAAGCAAGACCGCCACAATTCAACGGATAATCATAAGTACCAGGGCTGGATTTACTCTCGAATGAATTACCAACCTGCTTGCCAAGAACATCGAAGAGAGTAATGCTCAAATGTCCAGCAGAGCCGATAGAGTATGGAACATCAAGTGTGTTTCCCGAAAGAGGATTCGGAAATGGTTGACCGAGCGCGAAGTCCGGAGGCGGACTCATACTTGAAACTGCATCCGTGCAAGGGTCAGGGCAGTAGAGCTGCTTAAACCAGCAACGGGCATCGTCGCTAGGAGGAAGACCTTTGTGCTGGATTACGCCTCCTGTCATTGTGACACCATTCATTATTCCTGTTAATGCACAGGCTGCAGGGAAATTCTTCTCTTCAGGTACCCCCAATAAATGACCAAATTCGTGCGTTAGTACATCGACGGTATTATAATAATAGATGTGCCCAGCAGTAGCTGAGATGTTCCCCTCATCCTGAGGATCAACCCATGTATTCTCTGTTAGATCGACATCGCAAGGATTACCGGAAACCGGATCATTATCTGTGAAGGTAAAAACTTGACCGAAGAAATCATCGGAAAAATTTAGAAATGTCTTAAACTTACCGCAATCTGCTTTACAGTCGCCATCTAAGAAAGTGAACGAGGATGCTGCCGGATCATTGGAAAGCCCTGTAATCTGTTGGATTGATGATGAGTTGCTAGTGACGTCCAGCTCCCAACAGCACGAAACGCTCGGGTTTGAAGGGCAAATGCCCATCCAATTGCCCATAGCTGTTGTGAGGTTAGCAGCAAGATTCGAGAAATCCCAAATTGTTCGAGTGCGATCACAGGGGTTATTCGTTGCATAAGAAACGATTGTTGATGCGCCGGCATCATTATTAATCGTAGTGCAGCTTGGAAAACCGGATGTCAATGGCGTTCCTTGACCACTATTCGTTGGGCAGCTTGAGCAGCGGATTTCGGATTTCGTCCCGCCTATACAAAATGTATAAGGATAGGACTTCCCTGGTGGACAGGCCTGCCCCAGAACGACGTCCGTAGAGAACAGTTGTCCCACGAAGCCAAGGCAAAGAATCAGACAAAGATTTTTCATGCTCATGGTGCCTCCGATTTATGGGTGAAGAAGAGAATAAATTCTTGCACGGAGTTTCGACTTGTAATCGTCGGCTGTCAGGCCCATTCCGAAGCCCATCTCATCGTAAGGATCTAATACGATTCCTCCGACAACAGGGTACATGCTTCCCATCTTGGACTCCGTCGTGATCCGTGGCTTTATAGTGCAATAGCTGCTAATCGAGTCGTAACCGAGCGACTGAATAGAAAGATACACGATATACTCTGAGTCAGCCTGAATCCATGGGTGCCCATTGATTACATACGTCGAGTCCTCATTCGTGGTCAAATCACCATGATTAATTCGGGGCCAGTCTAAACGGTATTCGAATTGCAGGCAGCTTGGTGAACCGAACAAGGTAGCTGACTTCGCCTTGCGGGAACTGTACAATGTGTCCGGAATACAACCAGGAATAACTTGACCCTTAATCAGGTCGAGCACGTTGCAAGTAACCTTTACGGCGGAACGAGCCGGGATGAGAGAATCAGGATCAAGCATATTGAGAAGCCCTGTCACCTTCACGTGCGCGATGTAGTCGGACATGCAGAGAAGAGCCGTTCTCATGGTATCAGGGAATTTGCTCGTGATGGCACCGAAGATGTTTTTGGATACGTAGAGTGGGCCGCCGGAGGGATATCGTGTTCCTGGCGCGTTTAGATGGGTGTATTGCGAAAATCGGATTGGGTCATAATCGTCTATCTCATAGAGATACTTGGCGAGTTTCCGAAGCGTATCGGAGTAGCCTATCGCGCCCGAGTTTGGGACTCTGTAATCGCCAATTGCGCTATCCATCACAGAGATGGGGACTGTCCGAAAGATGCTATCCAAGTACACATAGCCAATCAGCACGTCAAACGGCATCCCCATTGAGAGCGGTGGAAAGTAGCTCATTTTCGGGTATGAAAACTCAAGAGGCCCCGTATAGTATGCCTTGTGCGACCCTTGAGCGTACCCCGAGTTTGAAACCGAAAAACACACGATGCAAAGCAGAGTGACAATCGGCGCGGTTCTGAATTGTTTCTTCCACATAACTGAATCGAATAAAGTGTGAATGTGCCACTGAAAAGTTTTTTTTTTTGCAAACTAATTCCCAAGTCAGCATTAAATCTTTATTAAGGGCGCTTCCCCTTCCTCGGCCTCCCCGAAACCCGCTCGTGCCTGAGCTTCTGCCGCCTCAACTTCTCCTCTGTAGCGGGCCCATCGGTGCGAAGTGTGGAGAGCGAGGATGCTGGCGCACTATCTTCTTCGGCGAGACGAAAATCCAACTGCCGTTTTTCGGCGAGGACTTTGATCAGTTGCACGCGGACTTTGTCCCCAATGCGAAAACGGCGTCCTTCCTGCGAGGGACGCGAATGTGTAATCCCACCGCGACCGTACTGGCTTGGTCGTCGTGCTTCGACGAGCGAGTAGTGCGCCTCATCGAACTGATAATAACCCGGTAACTCGCGGATGTGAACGAGTCCCTCCGCGCCGCCATCGAGCGCGACGAACATCCCGAAATGGGTAACCCCGGAAATGACAGCGTCGAACTCATCGCCGACTCTGCTCTTGAGCACATGTATTTGCGCAAGCTTGATGGATTCACGCTCCGCCTCGGTCGCATGTCGTTCGAGGGTACTCGTTTGATCCGCGATCTCCGGCAGCAGTTGGTAATAATGATGCTCCCTCTCACGGTTCATGCCTCCCGGGCGCTGATACTCCGCAAGCATCCTGTGTACGATGAGATCGGGATAGCGGCGGATGGGTGAGGTGAAATGCGTATAATGCAGAAACGCGAGCCCGAAATGGCCAACATTATGCTCTGCATACACGGCCTTCGCCATTGCCCGAAGCATGAGTTGATTGAGAAGATGCTCTTCAGGTTTGCCTTTTACAGATTCGAGAAATTTCTGAATTGTCTTCGGCGTGGGGTTGTCTGGCGATAATTTATAGCCTAGGGTCTTTGCAAGCTGCGCAACATCTCGTACCTTGGCGGGATCCGGTTCGGCGTGGATTCGGTACAAGAACGGCCGCTCGTTGCCCTGCTTCGCTTTGCGTGTGACAAACTCTGCGACTGCTCTATTCGCAGCGAGCATGAAATCCTCGACCATTCGCATCGTCCCGAGTCGTTCCTTACGGAAGGACTCCTGCGGCTGGCCATTCTCGTCAAACCGGAAGCGATATTCGTTGGCTTCAAAGTCGATGGATCCGGACTCGCGCCGAAGCTCATACATCTTGAGGCTCAGTGCGCGCATCTCGCGAAGGAGCTTTACATATTTTCCCCGCCCTGTGTCAATCCGCTTTTGCGCTTCTTCATAGGAGAATCGCATGACGCTTCGGATCACCGTCTTCCCCAGTTCCGCTTTCAATACTTGTCCCGTCTCCGGGTCCATTTGAAGGAAGGCAGAGTACGTGAGTTTATCTTCGTCAGGGCGCAATGAGCAAAGTTCGTTAGATATGCGTTCGGGTAACATGGGAATGACTTCACCAACAAGATAGACGCTTGTTCCTCGAGCGAGCGCCTCTTTGTCTAACTCGGAGTTCTCCCGAACGTAGTGGCTAACATCAGCAATATGAACGCCGAGCGTAACGGTGCCATCATCGTTCTTCGTAAGCGAGACGGCATCGTCGAAATCCTTCGCATCCTCAGGGTCGATAGTGAAGATCACTTGCCCACGAAGATCTATTCGCTTCGCAATTTCTGCTTCTGGAATCTCCGTTGGAAGCGAAGCGGCCTCCTTTAGCAGAGCTTGTGGAAAGTGTTCGGGAAGCCCTAACTCTGAGATGATCGCTTCATTTCCGAAGCCCGTTCGCTTTTGCTCTGCGATGACTTCCAGCACAACCCCTTCTGGCTGTAGATACTCATCTATCCAATCATAGAGTTCAATCTTGACTCGATCACCTTCACGGGCACCCCGAAGATCCTTCTTAGCGATAAAGATGTCTCTTTTTATCTTCCCACCTTCAGGACGAACAAAAAAGCCCTGTCGGGCGCGCCCCACTGTTCCGACAAGTTTGTGCGCTGCGTTCCGAATGACCTCAGTGATCTCACCCTGCGGTCGCTCACCCTCCTTTACGGCGGCAAGGTGGACACGGACGGTATCACCGTCCAAGGCAGTGCCAATGTTTCGCGCACGTATGAGTACGGTGTCGCCAATGTCGAATTCTGTCGAAGGCGTGACAACTCCGTTACCTGTTGGCTGTATTCGCAACTCACCTTCGATCTCAGCGATGACTTTGCGAGGTAAGCCGTATCGGCGGCGAGTACCGCGAACAACAATGCCTTCGTTTTCAAGTGCATCCAGCGTTCGACGCAGTTCTTGGTAGGCGGGGGTATCGGATTTGATACGCAGCATCTTCGAGATCTCATTCGTTTTGAAGAGATCATCGGGATGCTGACGGAAGAGATGCAGAATATCGTCTCGTAGGGCCATGCACTGAGAACACTCACCAGCGGAGCGTCGTGCGCCGTCATCAGAATTGTCGAAGTCCTAAATGAAAAGCCCAGGCATTGCTGCCTGGGCTTTAGAGTTGAACGTGACAACTATGTTTAGAAATTCAGAGTAAGCTTCGGAGAGACCATCACGTAATCTTTCCATTCCCACTTCTCGGGATCGCGGCCAATGACCGTCGCATACTTCATCTCGATTTGCAGCCATGGGAAGAGCTTCACCCACGCATCGGTCAGCAGTTCATTCGAGTATTGAACGCTTACTCCATACTCATCACCAGACTCGGAGGAGTGGACATATCCCAGCTTTAGGAATGGGTCGAAGTAATTCTTTCGATCCCAAAATGCGAGATCGGTATTGCGTGGCTGATTCGCTGGGAATGGCGCCACACCTACTGTGACGGGTTGGATGGAGTGCATACCACCACCAACCTGCACATATGCGCCCTTCATCGTCTGGTCAGGCAAACGATAGGAGACGTAGGCGTGCGTAGAGAATGCCAGATAGAACAAGCTGTCGGGAGCGCCAGTTGTGGCGCTCTTCCCGGTCGTACCGGTCTTGAATCTGTCGTCGTTGGCGAACGCTGGGAAGCTGGTGATCGATGGAGTGAATGCATCGAGGAATTGCAGACCAAAATGCAGCTTGCCCGACTGCTCATTGATCAACCCTAACTCTTGCTTTACCTCTGCTGCGAAGGCCATCGCTCCAACAAGCTTGTGCTCGCGGATCTGTAGTCCCTGAGATACAACGAACGGTGCAATACCCGATTGGCCCAACGGCCACTCGAGTCCTAAGCGGAAATCTGTAGTACCACGGCGCATGAGTCCGTATGTACCGATCGTACCGGGCAGCCAGAATGGGTAGCCGATGTAGTCGTTACCGACGTTCATACCAAAACCAAAGCCCGACTTAAAGATGATATCACCACCAAAGAGTGAAGCATCCATATAGACGAACTGGATCTTCTGCTGAACTGGCTCGGTAGAAATAAGAGTATACTCGTAACCAGTGCGTCCGTTGATCTTCTCATACAGATCCTGTCCAAGCACGCGGCGAATGTTCGGCTCACCATAAATACCGATCTGCTCGATAACCACTCGCAAGAGCGCCATGTCTTCGCTGGCCGGTGTCGGTGGCTTCTGCGTGACGGTAAGTTCAGCAACGGAATTCGGCGAAATGCGGTAGCCACCCTTGCGGAGGGCGCTGATAACGCGTGAACGGACTGCGCGGTCCGTGATGATCCACTGGATGAGTTCGTTTTGGCGCGCTGTGTCGATCGACTCGATGGACGAAAGGATGCGCGTTAACGCTTCGTTCTCCGCTCGAGCGATGCGGAGCGAATCGGTTACGTTCGTGGCCGTTGGTTGCGGCTGCTGGATGTTGCCAGTCTGCTGCTGGCCTCCGCCCTGCTGAGCGAACGCCGTTGACACGGAGATGCCCAGAACAATCGTGAAAATTCCCAGAAGTGTCTTCATTGTGCGTCGGATTATCATTCTATCGTTGTGCATGGTTGATGATTGCCTCTGGGTTTAGAAATAGAGACGCGGTGTGATCATGAAGAAGTACGGCTGCTCGTACGGCTTCGCATCGCGGACGAGTGGCGCTGTGTAGCTCCCCTCAATACGAAGATGATCGGGAATCAACTCAAGCCATGCACCAAAGGAGAAGAGATGGTCATACTGGAAGTTGAGGCCGAATTTGTTCGAGCGATGATTCACGTATTGAATCCCAACGTGCGGAGTAAACGGCGTGGAGACGGAAGTCTTGCCGTTGTAGAGCAAGTCCTGCGATTTGCCGACCTGATCCGAAGTCAGGTTGTGCGCAAATGTCTCGTTGGTGTCGGCCGGGATCCAGCTCAGCTTGACAGTGTGGATTCCGATACCCGCTGAAAATTGAATGAAGTTCGCTGGATCAAGCTGTACGATGAATGGGATGTAGAGCTGACCGATGAACGCCGTACGGAAGAAGGTGCGGTTCGCTCCCACGGTAACGGTGTCATTGATGTCCATACCCTGAGCAGCACCGTAGATCACGCTGGAGTTCGTACCAGCCGAAGGAATAACAGTGAAGTTAAACGCGATCGGCATATTAAAGGCACTGAAGAAATCCATGCCGGCGAAGTATGCGTCGACCGAACCACCCCAGAAGCCCGACATCTTCCTATATGGGAAGGTCAGCCAATCGCTGCGGCCTATGTCGAGTGGGAAATCAAGACCGATCTTGAAATCACTCTCGGTGCCGATCTGATTGCGCATGTTCAACCACAAGCGATTCTCACCGCTGGACCAGAATGGAAGACCCACTTCCGGGTTGCCGATCTGGAATTCGAGTTCGTTCTGGCGCGAGAGATTGATGTTGATGTGATCAATACCGATATCGAGAAGCTTCTCATAACGGAATGCGCGAGAATTGATCTGCTCCTCCGGCAATGCCGTTGACATATCCGGTTCGGTTGGGATCACAAGCGCGTTGGAATCCGCTTGGAAGCCTTCATCACTCGTTGGGCCACCAGCGGCGCGGCTCTGCTCGTCAATGATCTGGCGCTTTGAGTAGAAGCCCGTGAACATCTGATGGAATACGTAACGCTCAGTCGAGTTCTTGATGATCTGAACACCACGCGGAAGAAGCTCTCCGGGAAGCTCCACGATCTCACCTTGCACCGCGTTGATATTGTCGAGCAGCGTAGGCTGACGGTGCATGATGCGGATCACATCGCGGCCCTTGAATGCGCGAGGGACGACCTGACCACCTTTCGATCTGCGCTTGCCACCAAAATCAAAGTCGACCTCACTATTTGTATCGTTGACGACCTTTTTGCCCATGAATAATACATGGAAGGGCTCAACATGGTCAGGGCCAGTTGGAGCACTGAATACGTAGATAGTGGAAACCTCGAAATCCTTTAGTTCACGTTCACCGTAAATGGCCCGATAGACTTTCTCGATCTGCGCATAGAGTTCGGGATCCGTGATCTTCCAAGCAACGACATTTGTAAACTCGTATGAGTTACCCTTGTCGTCCATCTGATTGAGGACACGGTACATCTTCTCGTTCCGAAGTGTCAGCGCCTTGAGCGTATCATTAATGGGCTGCGCCACGGCGGAGGACACGGGAACGCCAAAGGCAACGACGAGGAGCATCGCGCAAAGCCGACGCTTCATTGCAGATCTTTTCATGTTTGAGAAAATCATCTTCTTGTGCACACGAACAAAAAATCGAGTAACACGCGAGCCCGGACGCATCTGCCAGAGCCCGCGTGATGAATGTTTTAGCGAATCCTGCCACCGCCACCTGCGCCCGGTCCTCGCTTCGTTTGAACCTTCGGCGTAATGTGGACTGTAATCACTTGAGATTGATGGGTTAATGGATCAGTTACAGTAACGTCCTTGTCCTCGCCATCTTTCTTCTTGACGACCGAAGCAGCCTTGGCAGTGTTCATCTGAACATCAAAATCCAGGTGCGCTCCTGCCTGTTTTTTGGCCGTTGTGCCAAATATTCCGCCAGATTCAACATCCAAGTGATCAGAACCGATTTCATTCATTGACCCAGGAATACCAAGGCCAGCTTTTATTGTAAGGACGTCTCCAATTTCCGGATCGTTCTCGGCTGCGACCTTGAAAGGCGGCGGAGCAATCTTGAAGTTTTCATCGTCGATCAGGATGTATTCCTTCATGAAATTAGACTTGTAGTAAGTCTTTACTTCGAGTGGCTTGCCCTCATCTTTCAAGAATTCAGGAGTAAACTCGATTGTCGGTTCGCCGGACTCCTTGACCTTGTTGCCTCCAATGTACATCTCGGTGCGGTAGGTGCCGTCGAGGTTTGCAAACTTCTGATTCGCCTTAAATGGAAGCAATGTGTAAGGGGTCGCGTCATGCGACTTCTTATTTTCTGGGAAGTAATGGGAAACATTCGCAGGCTCCAACTTGTGCACGCTAACCGTGAACTGAGTGGAGGCCATATCCTTCGTTGCACCGTTACGGTTGGCCTTACCGGCAAGCTTGACGGTGTAGGTCTGACCTACAGCTGCTGCATCCGGCTTCCAAACCCAGTAGAAGTTCGAGTCGATCTTCTTGATCTCACCCGGACCATCCACCTTCGTGATGTTCACACCCTGCGGTCCACCGATAGTGGCACCTTCGATCTTGACCGGATTCGGGAGCTCCATAGTAGGGAACGCCGCGAAGTCTGCTTCTTGCGGGAAGATCTTCAACTGATCGACCTCCGACGGTGGCTTGACGTTAACGGTGAACTCGTTGGAGCCACGGTTAATATCGAAGTTCTCGTATTGGCCGCCGAGAAGCGAGTCAATGTAGCCACGCAGGGCGATGTTGCCCGTAATGCCCTCTTTGACTTCTTTCAGCTCGCGGACGGTAAGATGCACCGCGCCGATCTTCACTGTGTCTTCCGGCGAAGCGGCAGGCGTCACACCGACGATCTGGTTCGTACGAGCGTCGAAGTGAAGCTTGTATTCACCGGCCCCGAAGCTTGGCTTAAAATTATAGGTAAAAATGTAGTCATGCCCGTCAACGGTGCGGGGGTAGGTGACGGAATCAGTAGCGAGATTGATCATCGCCATCTCGTTATTATTCCGCAGGATGTGGAGATCAAGCTCCTTGACCGTGTCGCGGGTCGGGTCGGCAACACGCACGCGGACATGGAATTCGCGGCCCTGTGCTTCGTTCTTGTCACCAAGAACCATGCTCTGGTCCGAAGTGGAGCTTACGCTAGCCACGGAGCCTCGGAGCGAATTCAGGATCGTCTCAGCGATGAGCTGAATTTCCTGTCGTTTGCGCAAGAGTGCTTCTTTTTCTTTTCTGAGGGCATCTTCGGCATCATCGCGCTCTACGATGATGATCAGTAACTCGAGAAGAACGGCTAGGTAAAGAATAAAATAGACTTTACCGGCTCCACCACCTTTAGACATTGCTTCGTCCCCTTACGGTACGCTTCGTACCCGTGAAATGACAGTTACGTTGATCGAACTGTGAGCCGCTCGACCATTTTCATGATCTGATCGAGCTCCACATTGATCTCATCTCCAACTTTCAAAAACTGAAAATTCGTGTGGAAGTAGGTGTGCGGGATGATGGCTGTTTTGATCGTCGTTGCAGAAGCACTATCCTCCAAACCAGCGATCGTCAGACTGACCCCATTGAGGGCTATGCTCCCCATCGGGATAACATAGCGAGCCATCTCGGGGGGAAGGTCTAAGTAGAATTCCCAGCTTCCGTTCAAATCTCGTATCTCACGAATTCTAGCCGTTCCATCGACGTGGCCCTGGACAAGATGTCCCCCAAGCCGAGTCGATAAGGTAGCTGCCCGCTCGAGATTCACAGCGGATGACAAGGCATCCTGGCTTCCCCCATTTCCACCCACTTTCAATGAACCAAGGGTTGTCTTCTGGAGAGTCTCCCGGACAGCAATGACCTCAAAAAAGGGCGGATTCACAGACACCACTGTCTGACACACACCATTTATCGCGATAGAATCGTCGATTTTGAGCCCATTTTGGCTGATTTGGAGTCCGTTCGACCCCGTTTCCTGAAAGACACGCTGTGCCTCAATTTTGAGACACAATGACGTCCCTACGGCCTTTCGGTCAACGAGTGTGCCGAGTTCTTCGATGATGCCGGTAAACATCTTTTCTGGTGTGAAATAATAATTAAGATTTTGGAGTTAGGGAGCCGCGAAGAGCTCCGGAACTGGGCGCGCGCATTCGCGGGACCCCAGCCCGCGTTGCGCACCCCCAACCCGTTATTCTCCATTCTTAATTCCTAACCTCCCATGCGTGTTCTCCTTGCCGGTGCCTCTGGTTTTGTCGGCTCAAGGGTTTTGGATGATCTGCTCCGTGCAGGACACAATGTAACAGCATTGTCTCAGTCCGAGCGATCGCGAGCTACGATCCTTGCGAAGCACCCAGAGGTAGCGGTTGTCATTGGCGATGTTGGGAACGTCGCTGAAATGAAACGGGCCATGCCGGAAGGGATAGAGGCGATAATCTATCTCCCAGGGCTTCTCCGAGAATTTCCGAGAAAGGGGATCACCTTCCGATCAGCCCACGTCGAGGGCCCGAAAAATCTATTGAACGCGTGGCGTGGAGCGGCCCCGCGCGCGCTCGCCGTCAGCGATGAGCAACAACCCCGCCTCCGCTGGATCGAAATGTCCGCCCTCGGCACGCGGCCAAACGCCTCCACCGCCTACTTCAGCACCAAGTGGGAAGCGGAAGAACACATTCGCGCCTCAGACACAGGCTGGACGATCATCCGCCCATCCGTCATATTCGATGACCGCCCATCCGACAGAATGAACTTCGTGGGTGAACTCGCGAAGGTGATTCGTCTCGCACCATTCATCCCTGTTTTTGGGGATGGGAAGTATCGAATGCAGCCGGTCTCCGTTGATGACGTGTCGCAGACGATCGTGCAAGCGCTTGGAAAGAGCGAGACCATTGGTAAGACATTCGAGTTGGGTGGGCCAGAGAAATTGAGCTACAATGAGATCGTCAGCCAGATCGCAGTCGCGCTTGGCAAACGCAAGCCGATGCTTCACATACCATTCTCGCTCGCTAGAGTTGCCGCGAGTCTGATGGAAGGCTTCTCCTTCTTCCCTTTCACGGTGGATCAGTTGACGATGTTGCTGGAAGAGAATATTGTTCGCGACCCGGGCAAAGAGAAGGAGTGGCGGGAGATGTTTGAATTGCCGATGAAGCGGTTTGGGGAGAGTATCAAAACTGGCTTCTGACCTGATCGGCAGCTAAAATTCACTAAGTCCAACTACCGGAGGACCTCACTCTCAGTTTTATTCTTCATATGGCCCTGAGATAGAATTGAGTTGGATTGATTCAATTTCCCATCTCTGTTGTTGCGCTTGCCGTGCCTGATCTAAACGAACACGAATTTGCCTCTCCACTCCGCTCGACCATTTTGGCCGGGGCGGTTATTCTTGTCTTCGTCGGGTTTATCGCTCGCTTCGTCCAATTGCAGATAGTCGAAGGCCCGGCGCTCTCCGGTGCGGCTATCGAGCAGGGGTTGAAGCGCATTGACCGCGTGCCAGTACGTGGCACATTGTATGATAGGCGTGGCCGTGTTGTAGCAGCAAGCGTTCCGGCCTATGGCGTCACAATCACTCGTCAGGATTTCGATCCATATCGGAAACAAGCACTTCCGGTCCTGGCCAAGATTCTTGGCGTTGATACGAATTTCATCCTTGACAGAATCAACCAGAGCGGATTCTACACGCGCTTCCAGCCCATCAAAGTGTGGCGCGATGCCGATGCACGGGTGATCGCACAGGTCGAGGAGAACCACGACAAACTGCCGGGGGTAGATATTATCTCGGAATCGAAACGCGAATATGTCGCTCCAGTGCGGGCTTCGCATTTGCTTGGATACACCAAGGAAATCTCCTCTGCGGCGCTGGAGAAATTGCAAGACTCCCCCGATAGCGATTACTACCATCCCGGCGATGTGGTCGGTACGACGGGGCTGGAGCAAGTTCACGAGCGCGAACTGCGCGGCACTCGCGGATACGAGTTTATTGCTGTCGATGCGAAGGGTCAGCGACAATCACGGTTGAACGAGGGTGGCACGGACATCAACAGCATTGACGGCCAGTCCATGCAGCTTGGAATGGACATTGACTTGCAAGAGTACGCCGAGCAATTGCTCGATCCCTACAGCGGCTCGATCGTGGCACTCGATCCGAACAACGGAGATATCCTGGCGCTTGTCTCAAAACCGGATTTCGATCTCGATCTCTTTAGTGGCAAGACGACAAAACAAGAGTATCAGGAGGTCATGCTTGACCCGAAGCATCCCCTGTTCAACCGCGCATTGCAAACGCGCTACCCACCGGGATCCACGTGGAAGCTCATGATGGCAGCCGCATGTCTGGCATCGAACACAATTCCGTTCGATTTTCGCTTATCCTGCCCCGGCTCATTCACATTTGGTAACCACACCTACAACGACGACGCCGTGCATGGGAACATTGGCATTCACGAGTCTATCGTTCGTTCATGCGATGTTTTTTACTACCGCATGGTGCTCAAGCTTGGCATTGACTCCATGTATAAGTATGCTCGTGAGTTCGGCTTCGATCAGCCGACGGGAGTTGATGTCGGGCACGAAGGTGGAGGGTTCATTCCGAACTCTAAGCGAATGACGAAACTCTATCCACGTGGTTGGACGCTGGGGTATGTTGTGAGCCAGGGAATCGGTCAGGGCGAGATTGGCGTGACACCCATGCAGGAAGCAGCATACGTTGCAACGTGGGCGAATCACGGCGTGTGGGTGCAGCCACATGCAGCACACCGCTTGTACAACATGCGGACTGGAAAGTGGGATACGGTTGCCTACAAATCGCGGCGACTCGCGATTTCCGATTCGGTCGTGGAAACAGTACGCCGTGGAATGCTCGGCGTGACGACAGAGGCCGGAGGAACCGCGCATCAGGCCGCCATTCCCAATTCGAAGATTCAGATCGCCGGCAAAACGGGCACTGCACAAAATCCGCATGGAAAGGATCACGCGTGGTTCATCTGTTTCGCTCCGTACGATCATCCAAAGATTGCAATCTGCGTGATGGTGGAGAACGCCGGATTCGGTGGTGTAGTATCGGCCCCGATTGCTCGAAAGCTGGTCAATCTCTACTTGACAGGCACCCGCGAGGATCCCCGCTCTTCCATCTTACCGAACACGCCGGAGTACGCGGCATTGAAGATGCAGAAATATAGCGGGACTGGTTCAGCACGTGGCAACATGCAGTCGGCAGCCAGAACGCAAAATGCGGAAGCTGCAAGGCCGGAGGTGAAGCCCGCACCTCCGGAAACGAAGCCTAACGGAGTAAAGCGGAAGGCCCCGCATCGCCGCGCTGATGCCGGGGACTTCGTCGTACCACAGTATGCGGAATTGATCGATCCCAGAGATCTCGTCAGCCCCTAAGATCTGATTTCTCGGGACTTCCTAAGCCGCGTTGTATTTTGCAGCAAGCTATTGTGGGTCTCGGGTTACCTTAAGCCGAGATTGTGTTTTTATTTAATTGTTTTTCAGGAGGATACGACCGATGGGCATTCGCAAAATTGCAGCGCAGGCTGCGCTACTTCAATTCCTGTTCCTTGCCGTGATGATGGGTGCTTACTCGTATGTCATGAATGGCACGGGCATGACGATGGATGACTGGTACAACCCCACAAAGACGGCTCAATTCACGCTCGACCACAAGAGCACGTTCACACTTTTGTGGGGATTAGATTGGTTCTTTGCGATCACGGTATTTGTTCTCGCGGCGGCATTCACCCAAAAGTTTTCGCGCCAGCAGCCCTGGCTGGGCATTGTCATTGGCGGCTTTGGCGTCATTAGCTCTGGACTGTTCCTTACGGCAGGAACAATAGGAATTTATGGTGTCAAGCTGGCAGTCGCGGATTATGCATCGGGTGCAGGACTCGGGTTTATGAAGAGCATGACGCTCATGCAATCGACCGTCGAGATGTCCGCAGTTGCCGCTATCGGGGTGGTGACCTTTGCAACAGCGCTCGCTTCAACTCGAACGAAAGGCTTCGCTGCTTGGGTGAACTGGCTTGGCTTTATCAGCGGCTTCTTCGCTGTTGCCAGCTTTGCACTCTCTGTTATATCACCCTCACTCCAATTCCTCGGAATGATCGGTATGACAACTTCCATCCTGTTCAATCTCGGAGTTGCACTGGAGTTCATGAGGAAACCGCAACCTGAGCTGCATTTCCCTGCACAGATGCAAAAGCTTTAGGCGATCTCGTCGAGAAGAACTCCTCCACTCTATACAAAAAGGAGGAGTTCTTACAATATAGTACGACTATCGGCTGATCGTTATCATCCTCGAAATGCTCGCATTCGGATAAACAAGCCGCAGCAGGTAGGGCCCGGGAGTAATCCCAAGGACTGGAATCTCAAACTCGGTCGGCGGCGTCCTCGCGAGGGTCCACACAGCATTGCCAAGCATATCAAAAAGTCTCGCCTCCGATGGCTGAGTGTCGCCAGAAGACACGTGGAGTGTTGCTCCATGGACGGGGTTTGGATAGATTCTAATTGCAGGTAGCCGGTCCTTCTCTGAAACCGCAGCCTGTCCGGTGTACCCATTGAGGAATAAGCTATCGACCCGAAGGCCACCGCTTACAACGTAGACCGTCGCAGACCGGACCGCTGCCTGAGAGTGCAGATCGGGGCGAAATGCTATATCCACTTCGATCATCGATCCTGCGGTTTCAGATGTGTGCGTGGTGACTACGTTCGTGATCGGGAAGTCACCAGGATCGGCACCGCCGAAGGCAAGGCTATCAAACTGCTTCGTATGCGAAGACGTATTTGCGATTTGGAATATTAGCGTATCTGCTCCACCGTCGGCTGGAGTGTAGATTTCTTTAACCCGGTCCCAATGCAATCCACCCACAGCAGCGATGCCGATAATGTGAGAAACGTCTTTTTGACCGTGCAGATAGGCTGCGGGCTCATTCGTTGACCAGACTATATCACGAGTGTAAATTCCGTAGGCTTGCTTTGGTGCGAAACAAACATTGTAGTCTAGATAGCCGCCGGGTGGGATGCTACTTGGAAAATTACCTTCTAGCAGGAAGTACCCGCCCGTCACAGCTTGAGCTATACGCAGGGGTGATGAACCGTGATTCCATACGCGTAACGATTTGCATTCTGTTGTGTCGAGATCAACGCCATTGAATGCGACATCCTCCGCATCAATGATCGGCACAATTCCGTTACCAGAAAGTAGAACAGGGATTCGGTAACACCCCGTGAAGATATAAGCTGTGTCCGCAACAGTCGTTGTGTCCTGCGCTCCAAATCGTGCAGTGAACTTCACACTTGAGCCCGTTGGGAGCTGTATGGGAAATGTGCGCTTGGAGATCCGGAACTGTGGATGGATTGGGTTTTGGATGCTATCAATTATGACATCCGCGATTCCACTGTTTTGCAGAGAGATCACACCGGAAGTGTCCACACTACCTGAACTGAGATCTAGCACAAAGGAATCAACTGCCAGACTCATTCGCACAGGATAAAAATGCCACTCTTTTACAGTTGTGATCCCGGCATGATTTACAGCATAAATCGCAGCGTATGCGGGCTTCAGTGGATCGAAGACTAGGACATGAAAGCTCATTGAAACGCTGCCTACATAGTCACCCTGGTTCGGATCCTTCTCATAATAGACGTTATAGCTCTCAAGGGCGGGCCCATTGATGCCAAGCGAATCGAAGACCAGCTCGACGTCCGAGAGTCCTTCGTCATCGGGAGTGGAGTCGGTAACTGTAATAGCAAGTCCCTGACAGCCATATTGGGCGAAAGTGATGATAGGGACTCCCAGCTTTTTTGGCGTAGCGGCGCAGCGTCCTGCCACGACAAACGTGAGACAGAAAATCGAGCAGACTAAGACAGGCAATCGATAGGACATACTTGAGGATGGCGATTATCACCATAACAATCTCCATTGGGGGGAAAAGTTACAGAGCTTGCCAGATTTTTTTTTACACTTCCATGACATTCTCACGCTTTATGCTGGCTATTTTTGTCTCAACAATTAGCAAGCAAAATGAAAACACTGGCGATACTCATCATCCTCACACTCTCAACCTCGACTCGCGCACAAATCCCGGCGTTTTCGCCAACAAATAAGCTAATACCGACGGGCCGCCTCATGGGGGTCGGGGAGAATGCACACCCGCTGAAGAGCGATTCTCTACCAGCACCGAGCATACCGGCCCACGCGGACTGGTCACAAAAGAAGGCGTTTCACATGATACTCTCTGGTGGCGTTGGTACGGACTTCGTCGGGACACTGGGCACGGCCGCCATAACCACGATCCTTGGTCAGCATGTAGTGGAGATTGGCTATGTCTACACTTCCGACGGAAGCTTCGCCATTGGTACAAGTGGTACAATCATGAGTAGTGGACCGCCCACCCTTCCAGATCATAGCCGCTCGGTATATCTCGCAACCTACGGTCAACGAATCACTCCCCAGATCTCCGCAGGCGGAGGATTTGCATGGGTTGACCGAACGACAAACATAAAGGATGCCTATATTCATCAGGATCCAGGCTTTTTCAGCGATGGTGGCTCCTACTGGCAGCATCATTCTCAGATGGACTCGTACCCAGCGGCCGTAGTTTCCCTCGCAACAAATGTCAGAGCTTACAATTGGTGGGGGTTTCAATTCCGCGCCGAGGTATTCGCCAGTACTCGTGAAGTTTGGGGGAATATGAGCGTCAGCATTGGATTGGGAAATTTTCCGACGGACGAAGATTGATATCTTCACCTTTGGCTCGAGAGCGCTCGGGCAACTTGGTGGATATCGGGTCAAGACTTTTATTAATCCTCGGTCGCGTCACGCATCAGCGAGTAATGGAAGATCGATAATAAAAACGCACCCCTGCCCTGGCAAATTACGGACATGCAGTTCGCCGGAATTTCTCTCGACCGCTTGCTTTGCGATGGTCAGGCCAAGGCCGAGACCTGATTTGTCACTGGCCTTTTGAACCCCAACATGGAATAGCTCATCCATTCTTCCATCTGGCAGCCCACCACACGAATCTTCAACCTCAATGAGAACCCTTCCTTTTTCGGTTCGGGCTCGCACCTGAATGGTACCAGCAGGCCTGGAGAATTTGATCGCGTTTTGGATCAAATTCGAGAGCGCCGAAATGAGCAGGTGCCGGTCAGCGAGAACCTCGATTCCGGAGCCAGATTGCATTCGGAGCGTCAGTTGTTTAGACCGAGCCTGAGCCCCGGCCGTAGCACCAACTTCACCCAAGAGATCGAAAACTCGCACCGGCCGAAGATGAGCGACCGGCTCAATACGCAAGCGTACCTCCGCAAGCGCACGATCGATCAGCTCGGCCATCGTCGCAAGACTGCTATGCAGGAGGCTGCCCGTCTTGCTCTTGAGTTCGACGATCCCTTCCTCTATCATCTGCAGCGTGACCGTCGCAGATTGCAGACTGTTGCGCAGCTCATGCGCAAGAAAGCCAAGACGTTCGGCCTCGGCCTGATCTTTCTCCTGCGTTACAAGCTGCTGTGCTTGGAATTGATTTTCACCGAATTCCCTGATCACCTCGGCGACGGCCGTGTCAAAGGAGGCATTCAGCCGTTCGAAATCGGGCTGAGTGATCTCGAACCCAAGCGCCGAAGCCGACTCGGTGATCGCCTGATAAATAACACTAAAGCTCTGCACCACCTCGGATATCGCGTACCCAAGGCGCAAATATTCCTTTCCTTTTTTCACACCGGAGGCTTGCTCCTGCTTATGATTTTCCGGGGAAATAGAGGTGACATCGCCCTGCAAGAGACCGGTCAGATCGTCGTAAAAAAGACTCCATCCTTCTTCGACAACATCAGAAGTTATTCGCGTCCAGTGGGCCTGCTGTGCCTTTTGCTTGGCAATGGAGAGGATGGTCTCACGTTCGCGGGTCAGAAATTCATATAGCATAAGCAGAATGGATTATTGGGGTCAACGAACGAGAGCAATAACGCGGAGCGAGGCACTGCGCTTAGCCAGACCAGCAGACACGGCAACGCGTTGAAGCGATCTGATGGGGGTGAGCCGGGCAAGTGCAACACGTGCTTTGTAACAGCGGAGTCTGGGCATTGGTCCCAATGGCCAAACACATAAGTTAGTTCGCGGTCGCCTGTCGTCCCCGGCTGACAATCCCCATTGTTCAGGAATTGAACCCCCTCCCCTTGTGGTTGCCCATGATTCCTTAATCCCTTCAATACCACATGTTCTCCCGCTGCTATACCGCAACCACTCAGGGCATCGAAGCATATACTGTTGAGATCGAGACGCACATCGAGGCCCATGTCCCCGGCTTCGCGATTGTTGGCTTGCCGGACTCCGCCGTCCGCGAAAGCAAAGAGCGCGTCATCTCCGCCATGAAGAACAGCGCACTGCCATTCGACATGAACCGCCGTATCACCATCAATCTCGCTCCGGCAGATATTCGCAAAGAAGGCAGCGCGTTCGATTTGCCTATTGCGATGGGTATGCTCGCCGCAGCAAATGTGGTCGATCCAGAGAAGCTCAACGAATATATCCTGCTCGGCGAGTTGGCGCTCGATGGCACCCTCCGTCCCGTTCGTGGCGCACTAAACGTTGCGCTTCATGCGAAGAAGATGAAGGCGAAGATGCCAAAACTCAAAGGCATGATACTCCCGCAAGAGAATGCTGGCGAAGCGGGACTCGTCAATGAGTTGGAAGTGTACGGACTTCACACCTTGCGCGACACCGTCGATTTCCTCAACGGACTCTCCTTCCCCGAGGCCACACATGTGGACATCGAAGAGATCTTCCGTAAGGATCAAGGACATTCACTCTTCGATTTCGAAGAAGTGAAGGGACAGGAAGCTGTCAAACGCGCTCTCGAAGTAGCCGCCGCTGGGGGACACAACATCATCATGGTTGGCGCACCGGGTTCGGGCAAGAGTATGCTCGCGAAACGATTCCCATCCATTCTTCCACCGCTCGGATTTGATGAAGCATTAGAAACGACGAAGATCCACTCTGTTGCAGGTACGCTTCCACCGAGCACGCCGCTGCTGACGACACGCCCGTTCCGCTCGCCGCATCATACCATATCGGACGCCGCGCTCGTAGGCGGTGGCATGGCGAATATTCGTCCCGGCGAGATTTCGCTCGCGCATCATGGCGTGCTCTTCTTGGATGAGTTGCCTGAATTCCAGCGTAACGTGCTCGAAGTGTTACGACAGCCACTTGAAGACGGCGCAATTACCATTTCGCGTACGCGGATGACCGTTGAGTACCCGGCGAACTTCATGCTCATCTGCGCGATGAACCCCTGCCCCTGCGGGAATTTTGGTTCCGCCATTCACGCCTGCACATGCGGCGAAGGCGCGATACAACGCTACATGAGCAAAGTCTCTGGCCCGCTGCTTGACCGCATAGATATTCATGTCGAAGTGCCGAGTGTGAAGATTGAAGAACTGGGGAAGAAATCCTCCGGCGAGCCTTCGAATAAAATTCGCGACCGCGTCATCGTTGCTCGCGATAAGCAGCAGGCCCGCTACAAAGGACTCGCCGCGCCGGGATCACGACGAGGCATATTTAAGAACGCCGATCTGCCACCGAAGATGGTGCAGGAGTTCTGCGAGATCGGCGAAGAAGGCCGCAACCTGCTCAAGATGGCGATGTCCCGCATGGGCTACTCCGCCCGCGCCTACGACCGCATCCTGAAAGTCTCCCGCACGATTGCAGATCTCGCCGGCGCCGAGGACATCACCCCCGCACATCTCAGCGAAGCCATCCAATACCGCAGCCTAGACCGGCAGTTTTGGAATGCGTAGTCAGGTTTCGTCTTTCATAATCGTTTGTATCAAAACTGGATCAAGTGCCAAAAGAAAAAGTCGCCGTGCGATACAAAAGTTGGTTAGCTCTTATCATCGTCGTTGTGTTTGTCTCGTGTAAGAGCGACACACCCACGCAGCCACCCGTGGGCGCAGGTTCGATCTCCGCGCCAAAGTATATCTCCGTACGCACGATCGACACAAATACCATCGGAGTTGCATGGTCAAGAGCGGCCGGTGACGCGAGTGCTGATACAGTAATCGTGACGACTCAGTCCGGCACACTCGCGGCTAAAGTGGCTGTGGCTTCGCCTGACTCATCATCGCACATCGGCGGGCTCCATCCCGGCGTTGCATACTGGATTCTGGTGCGGTCCGCAGATAGCGCCGCCACGCGAATTCCCTGGTCCATTCAGAGTTCACCAACGAACATTCCTCCGCCGACGAATATTGTGGTGCGCACAATTGACACGAGCACAATTTTCGTCAGCTGGTCGCGCGGTCTGCGTGACAATCAGGCGGACAGCGTGATCGTAACGACGCAGGGTGGTGCCCTCGCCGGTGCTGTCCGAGTGCCTGCGCCGGATTCTGTTGCGGCCGTTCGTTGGCTTCATCCGGGCATCGTCTATTCGATTCTCGTGCGCTCAGCGGATGCCGCTGCGCCGCCGATCTCCTGGACGACGGGCCCTGCGCCCGCCGCAATCCTCCCGCCAACGGGTATCACAGTCGTATCACTTGACACGACCGCAATTGGACTGACATGGACAAGGGCAGTGGGCGACACCAAAAATGATCGCGTGTTTGTGACAAGCCCGGGTGGGATTGAAGCCGGTAACGCGTTCGTGCCCTGGCCGAGCACCTCCACACAGATTATTGGCCTACATCCGGGCATTGCGTATTCAATTGTTGTCAGTTCAGCCGATAGTGCTTCGGCGCCGATACCGTGGACGATCAAAATTCCTCAATCGAGCGACAAGGTCGCTACAAAGCTCATGGCAAATTCTTCGAGCGACGGAGGCATCAATCTTCGATGGACAAGGGATCCAGGCGATAATGGGGTGGATACCGTTTTTGTATGGTACGGGGCCTACGAGATCGTCCAACAGATTGCCGTCCCCGCGCCGGGGTGTTCTGTGACCATTGGGAAGCTTGGCGGGCTGGTGTATGGCATGTCTATTCACAGCTCCAATGGCACTTCGAAGACGATGTTTTGGTCGCCCGCTCGTCGCATGGGTACAGAAGCGAATCCCATCCGTGTGTACGAAGTGACGGCGCAAATGAACAACGGCTCGCAAACGGGCCACAATGCCGGACTCTGCGTCAGTAGCGGCGGGACGGTTCTGCTCAATGGAGATAACTTGCTCAATCTCCACTTGATCTTGGATGACGTGGAGACAGACCCAATCGTCTCATCCTCATCCGGACTTGCCCTCGTATCTCCCGATCGCGTCACAGCCAGTTCAAACCACACGTATCTCAGCTCGCCGATCTATTACTCAGTCGGTGGGCTGGATTCATTCTACAATTCAACGGACCTCTCCTTCACGCGGAAGTGGGTCAGCGATCGTGATTTCGAAATTCCGGGAGATGCTTCCCCGAGCCGCGGCTCTGCCATCCTCGTGATGCAAGTCTTTGATGTGTTGCAAAGAGGGATATATTATTATGCGAAGGTCGAGGTTGTCCAGCAGCCCGATGGCAAACTCTATGGCGGCACAGCCCCGAACCGCTATGTTGACTTAGTTATCTCGTTTAATCCCACCGGGAGCACACCCTATGCCTCTGACACCCAGCCCCTTCCTGGTCCCTGCCGTGACTACGCAAGTGAAACGGGTGTCGGCGATTGATCATGTTAATAAAGCCAGGCTAGTTTCGTGATCGACAGCCCGCTTTTTCATTAACGCAATCCCAATCTGCAGCGTTGGGATGCTGAAGTGCTCGCCATCGCCGTACGCCTAGCTCAGGAAATTGCAGAGTCGCTGAAGCAGTCGCATGATTACGAAGCGACTGCAACGGAACTCGCGCACATTCCAGTCTTGCTCAAGAACTGGCAGGAAAGCCAGACGGATATGCTCGCACTCTGGGAAGAACTGGTCCAGCACGGTCATTTACCAGAGCGGTACTATCGTGCATCTATCGCCGAACTGCGCGAGAGCAATCCTGAACTGTTACCAGAGGCGATTATTGCAATCTATCAATTGCTTCGCGCTCGAAGCGACTTCGACCTCCCCACGGAGCTTCTCTCAGAATTGCTCCCTGAATTGCTCGTCTGGGCAGAGAAGCATGCCGACACAAAACGCTCAATGCAAGCTCAGGAAGGCTTGAGCTATTTGAGCTACGTGGGTAGACGATACGATGATTCCCAGCGCCATGCCGAAGAGAGCCTCCGGCTTGCCGAAGCGATTGGTGATAAGCCCGCTCAGGAGCAAGCGCATCGCGCACTGGGCTACGCTTTTCTACGGCTCCGCCGATTCGAAGCAGCGAAGCACAGCTTTGAGCAGCAGTACCAACTTGCTGAGACTATTGGGGATCGCTCGGCGATGGCTAATGCACTTGGCAACTCCGCTTCTGTGCTCATTGACGAGGAAAAGCATCGGGAAGCGGAGGTCGTGTGCCATAAGCAGATTTCATTGGCGGAATCTATCGGCGACACGATGGGAATTGTCTATGCGCGTATGAATCTTGGTATCATCTTCGCTGAATACCGGCGCTATGACGATTCTATCGAGACATTAGAGATCGCATTGGAGCTGGCAAAGTCCGTTGGCAACCGCAAACAAGCAGGGATCATCTTAGGAAATCTCGGCAATTACATGGTGAAGCTCCGGAGACCCGAAGAAGGGTACCCCATGTTACTAACGGCGCTTGAAACACATCGGGAGATGGGCTTCCCGCAAGGGATGACCTACTGGCTCAATTCGCTCGCAGAAATGTATTGCGAAGCTGCATTTGGTGCTGGCTATCCCCCGGGCTTCCTTATCGACTTCGTGGACATGGCCCCCGGTGAAGACTGGCGCAAAGCTGTTCGCCGGATGGCCTGGAATTACGCCGAAGAAGGGCATCGCCTAAGCCGGGAGTTGAACAAATATGACACAAGCTATGCCAGCGTGGTCGTTCTCGCCCGCGTAGAAGCCGCCGAAGGCAAAAAGACATCCGCGAGAGATCGGCTGAAGGAGGCACTTACTACGCTTACGGATACACTTAGGATCTCCGATTGCTATGTCTGGCTATGGAGACTCAATCTTGGTTCGGAAGAAGAAATCGAAGGATACCGCAGAAGCGCACTCGCACTTGAAGAAGAGATCTACAAAAACTCACCAAGACCCGACCTTCTCGCTGAGATCGAGGAGTTGCGGCGCGGGGAGATAGCTAGCGATGCACGGTAACTCTTTCTCCCGTAGATGCTCAGTATGTGACATATTTGGAACGGTAGGTTTTGGTGTGATTCAGGCCGGGAGCCTACTCCCCTCGCCGCACGTTTGCTCTTCCGAATGCCAGAAACCCTCGAAATACAAACCCAGAAGGCCTTAACCCAAGCTGAAAAGCAGCGCCTGGGGGTGTTGCGCGTTAACGAAATCTTCCATTCCATTCAGGGGGAGTCTTCTCGCGCGGGTGAACCATGTGTATTTGTTCGCATGACCGGTTGCGGATTGCGTTGCACCTATTGCGATACGGAGTACGCTTTTTACGAAGGCGAGGATTTTGAAATCGCGGCAATTGTCTACCGAGTAGCAGGTTACGGTTGTAACCTTGTCGAGCTGACGGGCGGTGAGCCGCTGGAACAAGAGGGTGTTTACACCTTAATAGCGGAACTGCTCGGAATCGGATATGATCTGATGATCGAGACAGGTGGGCATGTTGATATTTCGCGTGTCGATCCTCGCGTCAAGCGCATTGTCGATCTCAAGACGCCGACATCCGGGATGGTGAAGCGGAATCTCTATTCGAACATGGAGCACCTGACCCGCCACGACGAAGTGAAATTCGTGATCGGTTCGCGCGAGGATTATGACTGGGCGAAGCAGCAGATCGTGCAGCATGAATTGGCAACTAGAGCCGGTACGATTCTCTTCTCGCCGGTGCATGGAGAGTTCTCCGACGCCGACCTTGCCGGGTGGATATTGGAAGATCGACTACCCGTTCGATTTCAAAAGCAATTGCACAAACTTATTTGGCCAGAGATCTTAAGAGGAGTTTAATGACCGATACAAAACCAGAGCTGATCGTTTTTCCGAATCCCTATCCGAAACGGGATTATGTCATTACGCATACCAATCCGGAATTCACCTCTGTCTGCCCGGTAACGGGTCTGCCAGATTTCGGTGAGATCGAAGTCGCGTTCGTGCCCAATGAATTGTGCGTGGAGCTGAAATCGCTCAAGTACTACTATGTGAGTTTTCGGCAAAAGGGTATCTTTTATGAAGCGGTAACGAATGAGATCCTCGAAGATCTCGTCTCAGCTATTCGTCCGCGATGGATGGAAGTGACGGGCGAGTTCTCGACACGCGGCGGCTTGCATTCGACCGTTGTGGCAAAGTACACCATGGGGGAGAACGAGTTGCCACACTCAGATCGCGTAACCGTGAAGACATTCGAGAAGTAACTAATATGCTAACTCGGATCTCGAAAGACTTTCGCTGGGAGATGGCCCATCGCCTGCCATTCCATGATGGTGGATGCCGCAATGTGCATGGGCATTCCTACCAAATGTGGGTAGAGCTCACTGGCGAACCCGACGCGCAGGGGATGGTTCTGGACTATTTCATTATGAAGAAACTCGTCGATCCGCTTGTTGCCGAGATCGACCACGCCTTCTTGTGTGACAGGACGGATACGTTGATCGTAGAGTTTCTGCAGGCCTCTGGCCTCAAAGCGGTTTTCGTGGATTTTCCAAGCACAGCGGAGAACATCGCCCGTTGGTTCTTCGAGCGTCTATCCGTTCTATTCTCCGACATGAAACATTTGTCCGAACTCCGCGTGCGTATTCAAGAAACGGAACGCACCTCGGCGGAAGTGTGGGGCAAGCTTTAGCTTTCCCCATCCTCTGACGCAAGCTAAAGCATGCGCCACATCATGAAATCTATTGTTCTTCTCTCTGGTGGAATGGATTCGACGCTCACCGCGGCAATCGCTCGTGCAGGGTCGAAGGACGTCGCTGCGCTCCATCTGAATTATCGCCATAGAACCGAGAAACGCGAACTGCAGGCGTTCAATCATGTGGCAGACTTCTACGGTATTTCTCAGCGCCTCGTAGTGGACATCGAATTCCTTCGTGCTATCGGTGGATCAAGTTTGACAGATGCCTCCGTTCGCGTTACCGAAGCAGACTTGACATCCACGGAGATCCCGAGCTCATACGTCCCATTCCGGAATGGAAATTTCCTTGCCATTGCGGCAAGCTGGGCGGAGGTGATCGGCGCGGAAGCGATCTATATCGGAGCTGTGGAGGAAGACTCGTCAGGTTATCCCGATTGTCGACGTTCTTTCTTCGACGCCTTTGAGCATGCCATTGACATTGGCACCAAACCCAATACACATATTCGCATTGTGACGCCGATCATCCACCTTCGGAAAAGCGAGATCGTTCAAGAGTCGATCCGGCTCGGTGCGCCAATGGAGCGGACGTGGTCGTGCTATCAATCGGAGGATGAGGCATGCGGTGTTTGCGATAGCTGCGCACTGCGGCTGAGAGGCTTTCGCGAAGCAGGCATGGAAGATCCGATCGCATACAAAGTGCGCCCGCTGTACACATGATCTTCCACAGAAGTCGGGGCAGTATGTTCTTGGCAAGGATCGTGATCCTCGCAATGACGCTGTGCCTTACTACTGCGGTTTCGCGTGCGCAGACCGGCTCCGCTCAAAACAAGGTGGACACGTCGAAAAAAGCAGCCAAGCTTAAAGAGCTTCGCCCAGGCATTGCACTTGCCGATTCTCTCTATATCCCACTGGACTCAACGCACGCGGATGTGGATACCATCGTACGATATTCCGCGAAGGACTCCACCGTCTTCGATGTGCCGAATAAACGGATGATCCTAACAAACGATGCTGTGGTGCAGTATCAGAATCGCGAGATGAGTGCTCACACCATTGTGATGGACTTCCAGCAAAACACGATGACCGCGTATAGCCAAAATGTGGATTCTGTGCTCGCGGCAACACTTGGACTTAGACGAAAGATCATTCGCGACACCAGCCGCACGAAAGTGCGCGGAGCGCCAAAGCTTACCGATGACGGCACGGTATATGAGGGCGAAGTGATCGTCTATAACTTCAAGACAAAGCATGGCACCGTCCAAATGGGGACGACGCAGTTGGAAGGCGGCTTTTACTATGGGGAGAAGATCAAGCAGGTTGCGCCTTCTACACTCTTTGTGCAGAACGGCCGCTACACAACCTGCGATGCCCCGGTACCCCACTACTACTTTGAGTCCCCGCGCATGAAGGTCATCATGCAAGACCAGATCTTTGCCGAACCGGTGTATTTGTATGTGGCAGATGTTCCTATTTTCGCGCTTCCATTCGGTGTCTTTCCGAATCATGGTGGTGGGCGGCATTCCGGCATCATCGCGCCCGGATATCAGACGACGGGAGAGCGCGGGTACGGCCTTACACATCTCGGATACTACGAAGTGTTCAGCGATTATTTCGATGGTCGCATCCAAACCGATATGTTCACGAAGGGCGGCTGGAACATCGATGCTATGGCGGAATGGAATAAGCGGTATCTCTTGAACGGCGCGGCATCTGTGGAGGTCAATTACGGAAAGACGCGCCAGAACAGTGTCGATCCCTACTCGCAGACATGGAAGCTCGACGGAAACCTTCCAAATTTAGTGCTCGGCTATGAGACGAGCCTCACCGCGAATTTGCATTTTGAAAGTAACGACTTTTACCAGAACAATGCCCATAGCACGCAAGACGCCCTTACGCAAAACGTAACATCCGGTGCGAGTTTCAACACGAGTTGGGAAGATCTTGGCATCAACTTAGGCATTGGCTATAGCCGTAGTCAGGATTTGCGACAGAAGACGTACGACGAGGAAAGTCCTTCGCTCAATCTATCGAAATCTACGATGTTCCCATTCGCCATCTCCGAAGGGAATTTGAATCCCTCGTGGCTGGAAACCTCAGCGGCATCTACCGCGATTGGCTACAGCCTCAACGCCAACCGGCACCTGACACACCAGCGTAATGCACCCTCGACCGATCTTCCGGTTGATACCTCCACGTATTACTCCACCGAGCAATACAGCGTTATGCACAACCCCTCGATCAGCATCTCCCCGAAGTTTGGACACTTTACTGTTTCGCCGAGTTTCAGTTATCAGGAGGCATGGCTCTTTCATCAGCATCTTCGAAGCAAGTTCGACACAGCGATTGTCTATCAACGCGCCTCGAACACATTCGACACGATCAGCACCTACGCGACTTCCAAAGAGAATGGGTTTTACCGGCTGAACACCTACAGCGCCGCGCTGAATGTGGGTACAACGCTGTACGGTATTGCGAACATCGGAGCATTCGGGCTTCAGGCGATTCGCCACACGGTGATCCCGAACGTCAGCTTTTCGTATCATCCCGATCTCTCGAACCAGAACTACCGGTGGTACATCGATCCCCACACACACGACACAGTCTATTACAATGTCTTTGATGGCGAGCCGAACGGCGGACTCGTTGGTCGAGGCAAATCCGAATCGATGGGATTGAGCCTCGGTAACGACTTCGAGGCCAAGATCGAACATGTTGTTACGAAGGATTCGAGTACAGTAGATCATGTGAAGCTTTTTCATCTCGATGCTTCTTCCGGGTATGATCTTAATACGAAGATTTTCAGTAACCTGGGCCTATCCGCGTACACCACGATTGGCACACTCTTCAGCCTGAGCGGGAATGCGCAGTTTTCGTTCTACCCGATTGACAGTGTCGGCAACACGCTGACCAACCACACGCTCCTCATTCTCCATCAGGGCATTCTTCGCCCGCTCTATGTCTCGGGTGGCGTGAGCGGCAGTTTTGCCAGCGCGACGACCACCGAAGGTGATAACTATGATTCCCTCCGGCGTCAGTTCAAAATTCAGACACCAGATGACGAACGCGCGTTTATGCTCAACGGGTCATTCCCCGGTCCATTTGTGACGATGCCGTTTCGCCCCAATTGGAATGTCGGATATAATTTCAACTACAACCAATCGTACTCCGCGCAGGGCATTCAGCACAACATCACGGCGAATGCGACCCTTTCGCTCTCGCTTACAAAGAACTGGTCATTTACTACCGCGGCCGGATATGACCTGACGAATAAGCAAATCACCGTCCCGGAAATCCATGTTCACCGCGATCTGCATTGTTGGGAGATGGACTTCTCTTACTATCCGCCTGGTTCGCTGTTGTCGGGATTTAACTTCGTCATTCGCGTCAAAGCGCCGCAGTTGCAGGATGTGAAGTTGACACGCCAGGAGTCATCGAGCGTGACGTTTCAGTAGCGTTTAGGGCCACCGGGAGTTGCGTAAGACCATTTCAAGACCATTGCACGATCACCCATTTATCGAGAAGACACGCGCCGCGCTCGCGAAGCTCGGTGTTCGCAATGACGCCTCACTTCTTGTCGCCGTGAGTGGCGGACCAGACTCGCTCGCGCTGCTGCACACTCTCGTTCAATTGAGGGACTCGGCGGCTATCCGTAGAGTGGTGGTCGCGCATGTGAACCACACGCTGCGTACTTCTTCCAATGACGATCAACGCATCGTAGAGGAGTATGGCTCGCAGTGGAATGTCCCGATAGAGGTCAAGCACGCGGAGACGGCACGTATTGCGGAAGAGACCAGGAAGGGCATCGAAGAGACCGCGCGGAATATTCGCTATGAGTTTTTCGCGGAAGTTGCGGCGAAGCATGGATGTCACTTCGTTGTTACCGCACACACAGCCAACGACCAGGCCGAGACGGTTATCATGAATATGATTCGCGGGGCAGGCGTGCGCGGACTTGCTGGGATCCCCACAAAGCGGCCGCTTGGCAATGTGCAGGTGATTCGCCCGTGGCTCGGTGTGACACGAAAGGAAATTGACGAATACATCACGCTTCACCAACTCTCCCCGATACAGGACGAATCAAACCAAACCCTTACCTATCAACGCAATCGCGTTCGACATGCAGTCCTACCCGCGTTGGAAGCAGCTTACCCGGATCGCTCACCAGTTACTGCGATCGCTGGCCTTGCTTCCCGGATGCGAGAGCTTTCCACATTCCTCGATCATGTGACGGAAGAGAAGCTCGAAATGCTGCGGGATCATGGCGGCCTTTCACTCGCGGGTCTAGCAAATCTCACAGGCTTTCCTCTTCATGCCGTCATGGAAGGTTGGATCAATGCGAGTTTGACGATGCTCTTCAAAACTGAACCGACGCCGAGCTACCGACTTTCGGCCGATGAAGCACGGCGCATCGAGGACTTTCTGACGACGAATGACATGGCACTCGAACTGCGTCGCGGACTTCGACTCCGCAAGTCGGGGAAGGTGCTGCGCATCAGCAAAGCGGTTCGTCCTTGATTGGTAGCGCACGGGGAGCATTTCGTAATCATCGGAGTTCTCCAACAATGCGTCTTTTCAAACACCTTCTCATTACCGCATTTCTCCTCCTCGCCACGCGACTTCCTGCGCAGTGGCATCAGCTTCCGGGGCCTCCCGGAGGTTGGTCGACAGACATCACGCAAAGCACGTACACGGGCTTCGTCTATGCCGCAACACAACACGGAGTATATGTATCTAAGGATCACCAGAAGTCGTGGGGGAAAGTTGGCACACAGAGTCCATCCTTTAGCCGCATTCAATCATGCCCGGTACCGCAGACGGAGGTTCTCTTCGCCGCGACCGACACGGAGCTCTACCGTTCGATGGATAGCGGGGCGTCTTGGCTGAAAGTTTATCAAAGCACCGAGTATATCTCCGACATTATTTGTGATTCCGTCAACGTCTGGGTTGCATTGTACGATAGCGGAGTGGTGCACTCGCAGACGCTCGGCAAGAACTGGTCAATGCTTCCAGAAACCAAGTATCCCGGCGGCGTGGAGACGATGGTGCGAAGTGGAAATTACTTCATCGCCATCGGCGAGGGGATAGGTCTGTGGCGTGTGCCGATCGCGGGAGGAGCCTGGGATACTCCCTCGAACAGCTTCCTTTGGGTCGATGCTTTGGCCACAGATGGTGAAGAAGTATTTGTCGGAGGCACGAACGGCGTATTTGTTTCCACCGACCACGGCGCATCTTGGATTCATCCCTCGAACAGCGGTATCAGCGGGATCGTACACATGGGAAAGTTCGCCGTCAATGGCCTGAAGATGGTCGCGAATGTTGCGAGTTCGCGAAGCATGTTTGCATCCTCTGACGGGGCGCGCACATGGACGCGCATCGATTCCGCCGGAAGATTTCCGATGTACAACGATCCCAACACTCTCGTCTTTCTCGATCACAAATTCATCGCCGCTACTCCATCAGGCATCCTCATTTCACCTGATGGCGTAACATGGAATTATGCTGATAGCGGATTCATCTCCGCCCCGATCCTCGATCTCGCATCGCTTGGTGATACCCTCTTTGCCGAGACATGGAGGGGCATCTTCACTTCGGCAGATTCTGGTATGACGTGGCTCGCGCCGCCATTCGCGGAGAGTTTCGGGTATCCGCTATCGGCCCGGTTACAAAACGTGAATGGCAGACTCTACCAATCTACAAGTTCTGCTCTCTTGCGACACAATGGACTGACTTGGGACTCTCTCGTCTATGGTCCTGCAAGAGTAGCATTTCAAAATTCAATGTTGTACACTGCTGCCGGGACACGCGGTGTCTTTCGTAGCGCCGATGATGGCGCGTCATGGCTTCCCGGCTCGAACGGGCTGCCGCTTGGTATCAACGTTATCGAAGACATCATCGCGCATAACGGGAAGCTCTATGCGCTGTCGGTTGACTCGGTAAAGGATCTCGAAATCTTTCAATCGGATGATGGAGCGCAGACGTGGAATTCCGTTCACAAGTTTCCCTTGTCAGGTGGCATCGTCTCCTCGGCCAGTTCGACATCCAATATTTTCATCGCTGATAGCGGCCTCGTCGCAAGCACGGACAACGGCTTAAATTGGACATACTCCGGTCCGTCCGCGGATTTACCGATTCGATTCTTAAAAGAGAGTGGTGGTGATGTTCTTGCAAGTTATGTCTCAAGGAATGGATCGACTCCAGCGTCCGGTTTGTGGAAGTTATCAGATCATGGCCCAGTGACACAGCTTCTGTGGGATGACAGCACCTCCGCCATCACCGGCTTTGCAACGGACGCGCACAATGCTTACGTCGGCACGGCGTCCAAAGGCATCTGGCGGGCAGCCCGAACCACCCTGCCTCTCGATGTTCTGCGCACAGCACTTGGAGCTGAAATAGGCGCGCTCTCCATCTTCCCCAACCCCCTCACCACCAAAACCACCGTCACCGTCACCTTCTCCCTCCCCGAGCGCGAGCGCGTTTCGCTTAAACTCTATGACGAACTTGGCATCCTGCGCAGCATCATCTTCGATGGTGAGCGCGAGGCCGGGGCAGTGGAGATTCCGTTTGAGGATAGGACGCTGTCGAATGGCGTCTATTCCGCCGTGCTCTCGGCGGGTATGACCCGGGCTGTGGGGCGCGTGGTGGTTGAGCGATAAAACTATCCTGCGAAGAGGCACGTTCGTGATTTGAAGGGTCATGCGTGTTGGTGATCCTTTGCATCGCCGCTACTACTTATGATGATCCTCGATAATTACTTTCCGTCCCCCATTGGCCGCGAAGAGCACCCGGAGTGGCTTGAGAAAATGCTGCCCATCCTCGATGAGATCTTCCGTGGACCGAAGGAAAATCTGCGCAGTGATTTCTACCACAACGGCGAGACCACTTATGGCAAGCGCTCCATCCATACGGAGCCACAGTTCGCGGAGTTCGTGAAGTTCATTCAGGAGCGCGCCTGTAATTTTCTGGAGTTGCAGGGATACGATTCCAGCAGGGTGCACTGGAATCCCTCCTTTTTCGCGAACTCCTTCCGCAAGGGCACCACGCATCCGAAGCATGTGCACTCGCAATGTACCGTCTCTGGGATATTCTATCTCCAGACACCACCCGGCTCGGCAAACATCATCTTTCACCCGAACCAGCCCTTCCGCGATTTCTTCGACTACATGTTCTACGTCAAGGATCCGAACAACTGGTGGGCAAAGCAGAACGCCGTCTATACCCCCTATCCCGGCCTTCTTATGATGTGGCCATCATGGCTGTACCACGAGGTGCCTGCCAATAACTCGGAGCAGCCAAGGACTTCGATCGTCTTTAATCTGTAGCGCCGAGTAGGTTTATCCTGCGCCTTCATTTCGACCCCAATAAATTCGGCGGTTGCGCGTCTTCTACTGGCGCGGTAATTGTCGGAACCATGATTTTAAGCGATTTCGTAGATGGGGAAGATGGGGAGGGGAAGCCACTCTCACAAATCTCCCTGATCTCCTAAAATCAAGTGCCTGCCCTGAGCCTGTCGAAGGGCTCCGACGTTCCCGAACTCTCGTTATGGGGTGGACGTTGAGCATTTCGGAGGGTTTCGGCTCTCTGCTGCCGTAACGGTCAGAACCCGTGCGCGTATAGGATGGGCTCACGGTGGCCCACAAGTAACACAGAATGTCAGAAACAACGAATCCATCCGGCCCCCTCTTCATGGGGACCGAACCAGAAACCATCGAATCCAAAGCTCCGACAGAGACGCAGACGAAAGCGCCTGGGCCGCAGGGTGCTCCGCCTTCTACCAACGGCAAGCGTCGCCCGGTTTCTACCGGCACGCCCGGCCCGCAGCAGCCTCGTCCACAAACTCCACGCAAACCTGCCAGCTCTGGCGGCGGTCCGAAAGACGAAATGGATTTCGGCCACATCATGCGCACTGTGCTGCTTTGGGCTGCCATGCTTTTGGGAGTGGTATTCCTCGTGGTCATCTTCAATCGGAATAATAATCCGGGTGAGATTGAGGTCTCGACGACAGAATATCAGAGGTTGCTCGATCAGGGGTTGATCGCTGCCGGCAAGGTAGAGCAATACGGTCTAAACCAAAATCGCTTTCATGGGACTCTGAAGGGAGTCTCGCGGGTGCAGAGCATCGAGAACGGACCGAAGGACACGAAGAGCATCATTACGAACCTCATCCCGGAGACGCTCAACGATCAATACAAAGAGTGGCGAGATAAGGGAGTGAACGTCACAAAGACGGACAACTCCGGCGGTTTGACGGAGAGTCTGCTGCAATTTTTGCCCTGGATCATCTTGATGGCCGCGTTCTTCTTCATCACCCGCCGGATGCAGAATCAGGGCGGCATGGGCGGCGGCGGACCGAAGGGCATCTTCAGTTTTGGACGGTCACGTGCAAAGCTTCAGACAGAGGGCGCACCCAAGGTAACGTTCGGAGATGTTGCTGGTGCGGATGAAGCGAAAGTAGAGCTTGCCGAGATCATCGAGTTTCTAAAAGAGCCATCGAAATTCCAGAAGCTGGGTGGCAAGATTCCGCGCGGCGTGTTGCTCCTCGGGCCTCCTGGCACAGGCAAGACGCTTCTGGCACGCGCCGTCGCTGGTGAAGCAGGTGTACCATTCCTTTCTATCTCAGGTGCAGACTTTGTCGAGATGTTCGTCGGCGTTGGCGCATCGCGTGTACGCGATCTGTTTGATCAGGCGAAGAAGCATGCTCCGTGTATCGTCTTCATCGATGAGATCGACGCAGTCGGTCGTCATCGTGGCGCCGGACTTGGCGGCGGTCACGACGAGCGCGAACAGACGCTCAACCAGTTGCTTGTCGAGATGGACGGCTTCGATCAGAATAATGGTGTCATCATCATGGCCGCAACGAACAGGCCGGATGTGCTCGACCCCGCGCTGCTTCGCCCCGGCCGCTTTGACAGACAAGTGGTAGTTGATCGCCCCGATGTTCGAGGCCGCGAGGGTATCTTCAAAGTTCACACGCGCAACACACCGCTTGGCAGCGATGTCGATCTCGATGCACTCGCTCGTGGAACTCCTGGGCTTTCCGGCGCGGACATTGCGAACCTCGTAAACGAAGCCGCACTCCTTGCTGCACGTCGCGGCGGTGACCGTCTCACGATGTACGACTTCGAGAATGCGAAGGACAAAGTGATGATGGGCATCGAGCGGAAGTCTGCCATCATCAGCGATGAAGAGAAGAAGACTACTGCGTACCACGAGTGTGGGCACGTCATCGTGGCGCGCTCGATACCTGAGGCAGATCCCGTGCATAAGGTGACGATCATTCCACGCGGACGAGCACTTGGCGTAACACACTATTTACCGGTGGATGAGAAGCACACGTACTCGCGCAATTACCTCGAGGCGGTGATCTCCTACGCACTCGGTGGTCGCGCAGCGGAGAAGCTGGTGTTCAACCAGATCACAACCGGTGCCGGCAACGACATCGAACGGGCGACAGACATCGCTCGTAAGATGGTCTGCGACTGGGGAATGTCTGATAAGCTTGGTCCACTGAAATATGGACAAGCAGAGCAGGAGGTCTTCCTCGGACGCGACATGGGGCATCAGAAGACCTTCTCTGACACGACAGCGCGTATCATTGACGAGGAGATTCGCCATCTGGTCGAAAGCGGTGCTGCACGAGCAGAGTCGATTCTCGCGGAGAAGGTGGACATTCTACACAAGATGTCCATCGCCCTCTTAGAACATGAGACACTCGACGCTGGTGAGATCGACATACTGATGAGCGGTGGCGAGTTGCCACCGTTCGACAAAGAGAATCGGACCTTCAACATCTCGAAGGCGGTCGAGGCTCTTCGGAAAGCATCGGAAAGCAAACAGACTTCGAATGGGCAGTCGGACGGCGCCGGTGCCCCGGAGACCACGATTGGCCCAGGAGAAAACGGGGATTCGCTCTAAGAAATGGCCCTCAGTGGCCGAGAATTCACCTTTTGGCGGGTATGCTGTTCTCAGAGCATACCCGCCTTTTTGTATCTCTTGCTTCGTCGCCTGGAATTGGTTATATTTGAATTCCTGCGTCGCAGGAAATTGAGCCTTTTTTCATGCCAAAGATGTCGGGCATCCTCCTGATGTCCGCCCCCAAAACAGCCTTTGTTATGATGAGATTACTTCTTCAACAGCGGATCGCCTCCATGTGGGAGGCCGAACAGCACGTCTATAGCATCCCGGAATCCGGGATGATGGCTTCGCCGCACTGGACCCGGTTGACGAGCGAGCACCGCGTGGGGCTTCGCAGCCGCGCGATCCAGATCTGGAAGAATTACCTGGACAATGACGAAGCCCTCGTCCCTCATCCGCCCATTCTGATTCCAGAGTATCGCCACATGCTCACTCAACCAGACGGCGAGTTGATTGTTGAGGAGAATTAGCTCGGCCACGCCCTGAACGATTAGTTGTCCAAAGTTGCTTTTGAAAACCATGAAGCAACTACTCCTTTTTCTACTCCTTTTGCTCCAGACTCAGTACACTCTGGCGCAGTCCGTAGATTCAACTCTCTTCACGGAGAGCCCAATTGTGTTAAGCACTGCCACTGGAAATCTCTATGGAACACTGTGCATGCCCACGAAGTCAGAGCATCCTCCTGTTGCTCTCTTCCTTGCTGGTTCTGGTGCGACAAGTAGGGATGGCAACAGTGGTACGGCCGTAACTAATGACGCGTACAAGATACTGGCGCACCGGCTGACGCTCTCAGGTATCGCGAGTGTTCGATTCGATAAGCGCGGTGTGGGTGAAAGTATCTGGGCCGCCAAGAGTGAGCTGTCGCTTCGCTTCGATGATTATATTGATGACGCGAAAGCTTGGGTGGATACCCTTCGTGCGAGCCATCGTTTTAGCAGGATCATTGTGATCGGTCATAGTGAGGGATCTCTCGTCGGGTTGGCGGCGTGCGGCGCTGCGGACAAGTGCGTTTCAATTGCTGGTGCAGGCCGCACGATCGATCAGGTGTTAAAGGAGCAACTGAAAGACTTTCCAAACCCTCTGCGGGACTCCGCCTATGCCGTACTTGATTCCCTAGCGGTCGGCCGGCGCGTACCCAAGCCCCCAAAGAGATTCCTGAATCTCTTGCGACCGAGCGTCCAACCATACATGATCTCCTGGATAAAACACAGTCCTCAATCGGAGATCAA
This sequence comes from uncultured Ignavibacteriota bacterium, assembly GCA_903900335.1. Lineage (GTDB taxonomy): Bacteria > Bacteroidota > Ignavibacteria > Palsa-1295 > Palsa-1295 > PALSA-1295. The sequence goes on from CAIUMP010000024.1 coordinate 51,224, forward strand.
GGCGCTGAAGATTCCAGTTCTCATCCTCCAAGGTACCAAGGACATTCAAATATCGGTCGAAGATGCAAAGCTGCTAGCGGCGGCAAATCCGAAAGCAAGACTGGTTTTGATCGAGGGAATGAACCATGTCTTTCGCCTGATTGCAGGAGACATCGCGGAAAACCGGAAGAGCTACTTTGATGCAGCGTTGCCGATCTCCGATCAATTGGTGCATGAGATCGCTGCATTCATCAACGCACGATAGCTACTCCTTTACAAATTGCTTCGACCACACGAATCCTCCGGATTCCACCCGGATCCGGTAGACACCACCAGGGAGTCCCGCAAGTGGAAACGTGATCTCTCCGGGTGAACCAAGGGTTAATTGAAGCGTGCGGGAGGACGTCACTCTGCCGAGAACATCTTCCATCGTAACGATCGCGCTTGCTTGCCCCGACCCATTCGACAAGTAAGGAAGTCGCACCTCTTCATGCGCTGGATTCGGTTGCGCGGCATCGAAATTGATCGGTTGATCCTTTAGCGTTGTCAGTAGCGTACCTCCACCGCAAATGGAGTATGTTGTGTAGCTCTTTGGATTACTCGAATCAGAAATCACAGAAGTGATACAATCGAGGGGACCCGACTTCGCGGAGGTGAAGGATACACTATCAATTCTGACCTGCGTGCTGGGATAGATAGAAAGAAACGTGCTGAAGTGCAGCGTCGCAAGAGTAGTGTCAGCAATGACGAACGAAAGATGATACATCTGATGAGCGAATCCATTCGCGTCGCGATACTTCGCAGCTGCAGAAACAAACGGGTTATCGGAGCCGATATACCGAAGCACGTCATCGTTGTAGCTCAGTCGAAAATCTAGCGACGTCACGTCCGGTGGCAGCAGCGTGTGCTGAACGATCTTGTAGGTGATTCCACTGCCAGGCAGGCTTCCATCCGCGCCACTCACCAACAAACCCCAGGTCACCGGATATGTAATACCCCGCGAGAGGGTAACCGGCAGGAATGGCTGAGACGCGTCTGAAGTAAGGGTCATCGTGGCAAAATTCGTCGTCACGCCACCGGAAGTGTCAATCCTGGAGCTGAGCCGCACTGTATCGGACTGCCCCCCCTCAATACAAAATGCACTCACCTGCCCAGCGGCAAGCACAAACGCGGGAGGAGCAAGTTGCACCGAACTGACGCAGACTCGCTCGCAACTGGGATTGTGGATCACCACAAAGGTATCTCGTTCCTCGCATACATACGTTTTGCCTACATCAATCGCAGCAGAAAGTGATTGCAGTTGGGTCGGAAGTTTGAGAACAGTACAAGCAAGCACCACGGATGTATCAGCACCAACGCTGCCGTCCACGCGGCTATAATGTTGGATGAGATGATCCGTCTGAAGGCCGGAAGTCGTAGAGTGAAATTGGATTCGCCGAGTTAGCACTTCTCCAACCGCTAAAATAGTATCTTCAATATTCAGTAGCGTAAAGGGATTGCTTCCTCCAATATGAGCACTCGAGATGCGGAGGCTGTCGCAGCCGGTATTGCGGAGCGTTATCTCGATGATCGTGTCCGCACATCCGACGCGTGAACCAAGATCGAAACTGGTCGTGGACAAATGAAAACGATTCGGGTCATCGACAACCGTACAAGCAACAGCGACGGCCGTGTCGGCACCAAGCGCGCCATCCGAGCGGCTTATGTGCTGCGAAAGCAGATCGCTGTGCAGTCCGAGGATGCTTCCATGATAAGTGATCCTTCGTGTAACCACTTCCCCGGGCGCAAGGATGGTGTCTTTTGAATTCAAGAGCGTGAATGGGTCCCCTTGCCCGAGATGCGTGTTGGTAACGCGCAAACTGTCGCAGCCAGTATTGCGAATACTCACCGACACGGTCGTATCAGCACAGAAGACTCGCGAACCAAGAGCAATGCTTTGCGATGAAAGTGTGACGCTTGGTGCGCCGACAGGTACAGTCGATGTAAGATCGACGTTCGTGATACCACCGCCTATACCGCTGGAAGGAATGAACGTATAGCTCAGTCTTTGTGAATACGTGCCGGGAGTACCAGGCGCGTAATGCACGTGGATCGTATCAAAGCCACCGGGAGGAACCCTGGCAGTGTCGGATGAGGGCGTGACACTCCATCCTGTAAGCAGTCCCAATTGCTGATGCGGAACACGGAGTGTATCGCAACCGATGTTGCGAAGAATCAGAATGGTGTCCGTTGCGGTACAAGGATTCGGAGAGACCATGTCCACCTTTGGCACGGTAGCAACAAGTATAGACGAATTCGACGAATACTTGATGCTCACATAAATGATCGTATCGAACGGTGACTGCGGTGTGCCGTAGTAACCACGCACTCGAACCGCAACGGTAATGGCAGTATCCTTTGGAAGTGGATCCGCGACAAATTGAATGGTGTCGGTGACTGCGAAGAGAGAGTCGAACGGACGGATGGTTAACACGGGCGGAGTAGTCACGTCTGTTATCCGAACTTGCTGACAATTCGAATTGACAAGCGTTATCATCGCGGATTCTGCAGAACAGCCAACAGATAAAAGCGGCGGAGTCTGTAGCTTCAAAGCGGAAGAGGTAGTTGCATTTGCCATCCAAATGCCACCCGAGTCATCAAAGCAGACGATCGACTGTCCCTTGCAACCGAAGAGAATGAAACGTTGATCGTCATTGGCAGAGAGCTGCGCAACGCTTCCCGGCCCACCAATATTGCTCCACGTATTGCCACCATCCAAACTGATATTCATGCCTTTGACACCGTGGTAATACATTCGATTATCGGCACCATCCAGAAAATCGATGCCGAGCGTCAATGTTGGGTTCGGAAGGAAACCCCATGTTTGGCCTAAGTCGGTGGACTTCATGATCCATAGTGTGCCCACCTCGCTGATAGCATAATAGATTCTGTTGATCGTATCAGCATAGGCAGCAATGCCACCGGAGGCGTAGTTCGCTGGCAACGCGGAAATGAAGGTCCCCTGCTTCCATGTCTTGCCGCCGTCGGTCGAGTACATGGGTGCCGCGAGCTTCTTTTCGTCCACAGGCGAGGCCATCATATAGTTTACATCCATCCGGCCCACACTCGTACCAACCGTGGAAGGCAGGATAACGGCAGTACTCGTTGCATAATCCCAGTACATATCTGTGCCTTTTCCGCTGGCGGCAACAGACCAGTTTGCCCCGCGGTCCGTGGACTTCCACAACTCATCGAAATTCCAGCTCTGGGCATAGAGGGTTTTTCCGCCATCGAACGAGCGGATGTTGGAAACATATTGCGGAGTCTGCGGACACTGCGCCGGAAGCCATGTCATCCCATCCGTGGTGTAATAGATCACATCACCACCGACAACGCCTTGCTGTGCATCCCAGAAATACCCGCACGAGAGCAATGCGCCTGCACCACCGGGATTAATAAAGCCGACTTGTTGCCACACAAGCGGCTGGCCATTCGACGGAGCAGCCTGCCCACAGAGGATGAGGAAAGCCGCGATCAGTAACCCAACCAGATGTCTCATAGGATTCAGTTGAAGAGAAGTCACTATGGAAAACACTTGGGAGAGAAAAAGTTACACCTGATTTGGGCTTCCCCGCTGTACCTGTTTCGACCTCAGACTTGGAGCATTTTCTCAATTCCGGCGCCGCTCTTCTACGACCTATTTCACTATTCGAAACGCCAGCATCCGTTTCCAGAACAGCCAGTGCCACAGAGAAATACCCCCTAATTCATTCTCTGGACCTTGAGCATTGCATTAACGTATTCATCCTCGAAGCGCCGGTCGCGAGGTGCGTTATGCTCTCATTCGTTCAGAGTATTTGATGATGTTCGGTTTACCCCTGCCTTGAATTAGTTCATCCGTCGTCGACATTCCACTCGAAACTTTCTGTCGTCGGAATCATTCGGCGGCACGGAAGCAATATTTTGCGAGCTTACGGATTTTCTACGCAATGTGTCTGTCCTATGGTACCAATTCTCCGCCCTAATTCCCCTTTCCACCCTTCGTTCAACAACTTACAAACAACTTCTGAAAATCGGTGGATAACCCTTTGGAGGGTATGGGAAGAATGTGGGAAGATTTGGGGTGTTTGGGTGAACAATCCGAGAGGAAAAACTGTAATTTTGCATCGCGGAATTCGAGCGGGATTCTTCGCGCTCGACTGTGTGACAGGCTTCGATTTGCCGCCCAATTCGACACACCAAGGCCCATCACACAAAGGATGTTTCTCATCCCTAGCCCCCGCCGCAATTGACCTGCGTACCGTGTTGTGATACAAGCCCACGCACGCAAGCCAGGAATCGCTCGTATAAGGATTCCACCTGGACCCGAGATGGCCGGATCATTCGCATCCCATTGATCGCGAATGAGAGCGCAGCACTCCTGCGCTTCATAGCCGATAACAGCCACCACCTTTCCAGACCCATGGAAGATCGCTCATCGTTACCGATGGTCGGTCATTCACAGCCCCCTGTTATTGACATCGGGTATTTCGTCAGTTAAAGCGGAAACGCACTGTCGCCGCTGCGTTTCTGCGAGAGGAGGTTAATAAAACCTTCCGGGGAGTCGTCCGCCTTTTTTGACAAAAGGGCGCTTTGGCCCAGTTTAGCCAAAGGCGGGCTATGTCCGAACATGTATGGTCGGGCCAATACTAAAATTCATAGAGAATCATACGTGGCAACACGAACAATTCTTCAACTCTTTCTTCGCCAGACAGGCGTGGAAAGCAAGCAAAAACAGAGATAATAGCGTTAGAATCAAGCTATGCAGATCACACGTCGTTTCACCAAGGCCGGAACCAGCCCAGCAGATCAATTTCAATACACGAAGCGCGCCAGCGTGCTCCGCAATCCCGATGGCAAGCCCATCTTCGACATGCAGGACATCGAAGTCCCGAAGCATTGGTCGCAAGTCGCCACCGATATTCTTGCGCAGAAGTATTTCCGCCGGGCGGGAGTGCCGCAGATGGATACGTTCGGCACGCCACTTCGCGATAAGGACGGCAATGTGATCGTCGGACCAGAGCGCTCGATCAAGCAGGTCGCGCATCGCCTCGCAGGTTGCTGGCGCGCATGGGGTGAAGACCACGGCTATTTCGAAACGAAGGAAGACGCGCAGGCTTTCTATGACGAGATCAGCTACATGATCCTTCGCCAAATGGCCGCACCGAACTCGCCGCAGTGGTTCAACACCGGCATCGCGTGGGCGTACGGTATCACGGGCACCGCGCAGGGACATTGGTATGTCGATCCGAAGACGGGCGAGATGACACGCTCGACGGATGCATACACCCATCCGCAGCCACACGCTTGCTTCATTCAGTCCATCAAGGACGACATGCTGAACGAAGGCGGCATCTTCGATCTCGTCACACGCGAGGCGCGTATCTTCAAGTATGGTAGCGGTACAGGCACGAACTTCAGCTCGCTGCGTGCTGAAGGCGAGCGTGTTTCCGGTGGTGGAGCAGCATCCGGCGTGATGAGCTTCCTCAAGATCAACGACCGCGCGGCTGGTGCTGTGAAGTCGGGCGGGACGACGCGCCGCGCCGCGAAGATGGTTATCCTCGACATCGACCATCCGGATATCGAGACGTTCATCGAGTGGAAGGCCCTCGAAGAGCAGAAGGTCGCCGCGCTCGTCGCCGGTTCGAAGATCTGCGACATCTTCCTGAACACGATCATGAAGATCGCGGCAGAAGGCGGCACAGACCGCAAGGAGAATCACGATCTCGACATCGCGATCAAGAAGGCGCTCGCTCGCGGCGTGCCGATGAACTACATCCTCCGCTGTTTGCAGATGGTCACGATGGGTTATGACCACATCGACTTCAAGACATTCGACACACACTACGAAGGCGAAGCGTATCAAACCGTTTCGGGACAGAACTCGAACAACTCCGTCCGTGTCACGAATGACTTCATGCACGCCATGATAACCGATGGCGATTGGGAATTGAAATTCCGCACGAGTGGCAAGACTGCAAAGAAGATCAAGGCGAAGAAGCTCTGGGAGAAGATCACGATGAGCGCGTGGGCCTCAGCCGATCCCGGTCTGCAATACGACACGACGATCAACGAGTGGCACACCTGCCCGGCCGACGGACGGATCAACGCGAGCAACCCATGCTCGGAGTACATGTTCTTGGACGACACGGCCTGCAATCTTGCATCGCTCAATCTCGCATACTTCTACGATGACGAGACGGGCGCGTTCAAGCTTGATGATTACAAGCACGCTGTCCGCCTCTGGACTATCGTGCTCGAAATTTCCGTGCTCATGGCGCAATTCCCATCGCGCGCGATTGCACAGGGTTCGTATGATTACCGCACGCTTGGTTTAGGTTATGCGAATCTCGGTACGATCCTCATGACGGCCGGTATCGCATACGACTCTCCCGAAGCACTCGCAATCGCGGGAGCACTCACGGCAATTCTTACTGGCGAGTCCTACGCAGCATCCGCAGAGATGGCGAAGGACTTGGGTGCATTCCCGCGCTACGATGCGAACCGCGATGCGATGCTTCGCGTCATGCGCAACCACAAGCTTGCGGCGTACAACGCTTCGCCGGATCGCTACGAAGGCCTCACCATCAAGCCGATGGGGATCAATCCAGAGCATTGCCCGACGGACTTGCTCGAAGCTGCGCGAGATGCGTGGGATCGCGCCAATGCGCTCGGAGAGAAGCACGGATACCGCAACGCGCAGGTAACGGTCATCGCGCCGACGGGCACGATTGGTCTCGTCATGGACTGCGACACGACGGGCATCGAGCCGGACTTCGCCATCGTGAAGTTCAAGAAGCTCGCGGGTGGCGGATATTTCAAGATTGTTAATCAGTCCGTACACAAGGCGCTGACGAAGCTCGGATATTCCGAAAAGGTTATCGAGGACATCGAGAAATACTCGAAGGGACACGGCACGCTCGTCGGATGTCCGGCGATCAATCGCCAGTCACTCAAGCTCAAAGGATTCACCGACGAGAAGATCGACGACATCGAAAAGCAGTGCGATAACGTCTTCGATCTCAAGTTTGCATTCAACAAGTGGTCGCTCGGCGAGGAGTTCTGTGCGAAGCTCGGATTCACTCCGGCGCAGCTCGTCGATCCGAATTTCAACATGCTCTCCGCGCTTGGCTTCACCCGCGAGGAGATCACCAAGGCCAACGATTACATCTGCGGCACGATGACGCTCGAAGGCGCGCCAGGACTGCACGAAGAGCATCTCCCGATCTTCGACTGCGCCAACAAGTGCGGACGCTACGGCACGCGCTACATCCCCTACGAGGCGCACATCCGCATGATGGCCGCCGCGCAGCCGTTCATCTCCGGCGCGATCTCGAAGACGATCAACATGCCGAACGAGGCCAACATCACGGACGTATCGAAAGCGTACATTGACTCCTGGAAGCTGATGCTCAAGGCCAACGCGCTCTATCGCGATGGCTCGAAGCTCTCGCAGCCGCTGAACTCCTCGAACGAAGACGCCGATCTCGCAGAGGAAGTGCTCTTCAATGATGTGGAAGACCCGGCAAACGAGACGATCGACGCGGCGATGCTGCATCAGATCGTCGAAGCGCAGAGTGGCATGACGCTCGCGCCGGAACTACGCCGTCACCGCTTGCCGCAGAAGCGCCACGGATGGCTCCGCGAGGCCGTCGTCGGCGGACACAAAGTCTATCTCCGCACCGGCGAATACGAGGACGGCCAACTCGGCGAGATCTTCATCGACATGTACAAAGAAGGCGCGTCGTTCAAGGGACTGATGAACTGCTTCGCTGTGCTCGCATCGAAGGCGCTGCAATACGGTGTGCCGCTCGAAGAGCTGGTCGATACGTTCACCTTCACCCGCTTCGAACCCGCCGGAAGCGTACAGGGCCACGAAGCGATCAAGAACGCGACGAGCATTCTCGACTACGTCTTCCGCGCGCTTGGCTATGAGTATCTCGGCCGCCAGGATTTCGTCCACGTCAAAGCCATCGACGAACCGAAGACGAACGGCCACAACGTCTCCAGCGATCATGTGCCGAGCATCGAAGTCGCGCCTGTGGCTGATGCGGTTGCGTCACAAGTCATCAGCGAGGACGACAACATTGCAAAGCTCCGTGAAGAACTCGAAGCAGAGCCGGTGATGTCCGCCGCCATTGCTGCCCCGATAGCACAGACAAACGGACATGCCACGCTCGCCACCAAGCGCGGCGAAGCCCGCGCCAAAGGCTACACCGGCGAACAATGCTCCGCCTGCGGCTCCATGCGCGTCAAGCGCAACGGCGCGTGTACGCTCTGCGATGATTGCGGGACGACGAGTGGGTGCTCGTAAGTGATGCTGGGTTTTGACATACTGAAACTTCGTACTTGTTTCGACCGAGGGCGTGTTCGATATAGCGACCACGCTCTCGATGAAATGAAGGCGGATGAGTATGGACGAATCTGGGATGACGATGTTTTCGAGGCACTCATGAACGGCGAGATAATCGAAGAATATGCCAGTTCCTATCCGCTACCGAGTTGCCTGGTCTTTGGCAGGACTTCGGCGGGGAGAGCAATTCACGCTCTCTTCGGTTACAATAGTGAACTCGACAGAATCGTCGTCGGGACTGTGTATCAGCCAAACCCAAGATTATGGATAGCGTACAAGAAGAGGCGAGCCAAATGAAATGCGTGATCTGCCGCGGCGATGAGATCGTGCCGCGCAGTGTCCGTGAAGAAATCCACGTCGGCGACGACATCGTCTATGTCACGGTGGATGCACTTGTCTGCACACAATGTGGTGAACGCTACTTCGACCGCTCGACCGTCCGCAAACTCGAAGGCATCGAGCGCGAATTGGAGGGCAGCCGCGAGAAGCTGCCATCCATCGGGAAGGTGTTGGTGTATGGGTAAGCACAACGGCGCCTGCACGCTGTGCGATGATTGCGGGACGACGAGTGGGTGCTCGTAAGGAAGATAGAGGATGTTGCTGCCCTCACGCCAATTCATTCTTCGGTCGTACGTAGCTCGGAATGGAAAGAGCTACTACGACGAATGGCTGAGCACGCTTGGCGGCAACATCCGACTTAACGTGTTAAAGAACGTTAAGAAATTGACCGTCGGGCTTGGCGATCAGAAGAACTTAGAGAACAAGCTGTGGGAATTGCGCGTCGATTTTGCTCAGGGTTATCGCATTTATTTTTATCGCGACGGCCTCGAAATCATTTTGCTGCTGGCAGGGTCAGACAAACGCGATCAGGAAAGAACTATTAAGCTAGCTCGCAACTTTATTAAGGAGATCGAAGAAGACAAGAAGCAAGGAACTCACTATGCCGAGCGTACCCCATGACGATATTATGCGAAAGTATCTCGCCGAACCCTCCGAGGCCGAGGCGTATCTAAATATCTGCCTTGAGGACGGTAATCCCTGGCTCATTGCAGACGCTTTTCGATTAGTCGAGCAAATTCACGGTAAGAAATTGCATTTCCGAGTACGAACGGAAGCGGTTAAGCGTAGTGTACCTCTTGCGACCTTGCCAAAGGCACGACCGACGCGGACTAAGAGAGCAGTGGCATAAGCGCAACGGCGAGTGTACGCTGTGCGATGATTGCGGGACGACGAGTGGGTGTAGCTTTGAACTATGGCAGAGATTAGCCGGTTTTTTGGAATTGTCATCGCGATGTATTATCGCGAGCATGTACCGCCGCACTTTCACGCTGCGTATGGCGAGTTCACGGCACAGATTTCCATTCAAGACCTCCGGGTCATCGAAGGATACCTGCCGAAGCGGACGAAGTCATACGTGCTGGAATGGGCTGATGAGCATCGAGACGAATTGATGCAAAACTGGGTGGATATGCAAGCGAAGAAGCCGTTTACGAAAATTGAACCGTTAGCGCCATGAACTTTGTAACCGCCGTTCGCTATGTTTCGGGCTACAAGCTCGAACTGAAGTTTAAGGATGGCCTTGAGGGCATTATCGACCTCGAAGCCGAACTGTGGGGAGAGATGTTCGAGCCGCTAAAGGACGTGGACTTCTTCAAAAAGGTGCGCGTAGATGCCGAACTCGACACCATCGTCTGGCCCAACGGTGCCGATTTAGCGCCGGAGTTCTTGCACGAGACCGTGCTCCAATCAAACGAGCAACTGGCTGCTGCACACTAACACCAAGCGCAACGGCGCGTGTACGCTGTGCGATGATTGCGGGACGACGAGCGGGTGCTCGTAAGTAGCGACCTCATTAGGATAAGCAGAAGGCCGCCGAGAGGCGGCCTTTGATTTTTCCAGTAGATACAAGAACAGATATGATCGACGCAGGAATAACCAACATCACACCGGAGCCAATCGAGGCGATTCTTGAGGACAAGCGAACGTATTACGTCCCATATTTTCAACGAGAGTACTCGTGGAAGCTCGATGACTGGAGAGCATTGTTAGAAGATGTGGAGCAAATCCGCACAACCGGCGAGCCGCACTTCTTCGGCTTTATGACTTTTCGACCAGACGGGGAAAGCAAAGTCCAGATTATCGAGGGGCAGCAACGACTCTCGACCATCACGATTCTACTTGCAGTAATTCGTGACATATTGAATAGCATTGGTGATCCAGATTGGGGAGAGTTGGACCGGTACATTAACAAACGACCTGGATTCAAAACGGGAGAGCCCGCTCAACCCAAGTTGAGATTATCCGCACTAAACACCGACTTTTTCGCACGTTTCGTGCAAACGGTCGCCGCCCCAGAAGAAAAGATCAAGGCAAATCGAAAGCAGAAGTTAAGCCTTTCGGATCAGCTTCTTCTAGGAGCCTATAAATACTACTATGAAACACTTAAGGCACAGCTGGACACTTTAACAGGCCATGTTAGAAATGAGTATCTCTCGTCCCTGATTAAGAGCTGTACCGAGAAGCTGATAGTTATCACGATGAATGTCACCGATGAACTAGCGGCCTACAATGTGTTTCAAACAATCAATGGTCGCGGGCTCGATCTGACCCTTACGGACTTATTAAAAATTCACCTCTTTGAAAAGTCTGGTAAATCCAACACCGAGCGGGCCGTCGAGCTTTGGGAGGATATGAGAGAGACTCTCAGTGGAATCAATACAAACTCTTTCCTGCGGCATCTTTGGCTCTCAACCCGCGGACTGATTCAGGAACAGAAGCTCTTGGGAGAGGTGAAAGGCTCGATCAAGACTAGCGCCCAAGCTTTAACCTTCCTTGAGGAGCTCAAAGTTGAAGCGGAAGTTTACGAGGCGTTACTCAATCCGACTTCGGAATACTGGGCTGACGACCAAATACCAGTTCTCCTTGGCGAATTGCAAATACTGTCGACGCAACAACCTCTGCCGCTGCTCCTTGCTGGTGCGCGCAAGTTTCAGTCCTCTGAATTTAAGAAGCTTCTTAGGATTTGCATTGCATTTGTTTTTAGGTATCAGACAATCGGCGAACTAGAAAACAAGGAGATGGAAAGAGCCTTTAGTAATATCGCACTTGAGATTAGGAAGGGCTCACTTGAAAATACTAAAGGGATTGCACAGAGGCTAGCGCCTCTTTATCCCGCCGACAGTGTATTCCTCGCAAATCTGAAGGAGAAAACGGTTAAGTCGCGGCAGGTGGCAAAGTACATCCTGCGGTCCATCGAGAACAGCTTGAGCGGTGAACAGGAAAAGACTGCTACCACAATGACGCTCGAACACATTCTCCCAATAAGCCCCGATGAAGAGTGGAAGAAGTACCTTGCGCAAAACAAGCTTCAGAGGGATGAGCTTGTCTATCGGCTCGGCAATTATACCTTGCTGACGCGAAAAGTAAATAAATCGGCACAAAATCGTTTCTTTGAACACAAGCGCGATGAATGGTACAAACAGTCGGATTTAGCTATTAACAGTGACCTTAAGAAGATGAAGTCTTGGACCGACAGCGATATTTCAAATCGCCAGAATTGGCTTGCGGAGAAAGCCATTAAGCTGTGGAAGATTTGAGCAGCACGGCTCGCGTCGTCGCGCCAATGTATATTCTGTCGTGACCAAAGACCGCCACTTTTGTTTCCCCAGACTCCCTGCTTCAGCGTACATTCCCGCCGCGCGGCAGTCTCTCTCACTCTCTCTCCAGCGGCGGCGGAGAGAGCGTGTGTGGGGGTGCGACCGCCGTGCGTCATGCCGTAGGGTTCTCGGGTCGGCGTACATTCCCCGCCGCGCGGCACGACGGAACGGTGCAGCTAATCTGTTAGGGCTGTAGCTTCCATCCCTCTTTCTTGTAAATTTTTTGCAGTTGGCGATCTACCCGTTTGTCATGGATGTGGTCATCATAGACGGTATAACCACAGTCAACGGCGGTGAAATTGGGTTTGATCTTGTAGAACTTCATATAGTCTGTACCAGACATGACATAGGAACCAATGATGTTATTCACCGAGTCGTATGACGGTGCCCCGCTGGCGCTTTTGATCTCCTCGAAGCCGCGGACTCGGTGTACCGAATGCGATGCTGTATCGACAATGTATAGATAAAATTGATGGTTGCTCCGCACATCTGACAGATGGAAGAGCACGAGATCCCGAATGCCGTCGCCGCTATAATCAATGCTCTGGACAAGATCGCCGCCATCGGGCCCAGTTACCGAAAGAGAGTCGTGATACATCAATCGCTTGCCTTTGAAGAGCATGAACGCAGCATTCTTGCGGTCGTCATCGTCATATTGACCGTCCTCGTTATCGATGACGAAGCGTGCAACGTAGTTCGTATCCGTGAAGAGATGAATGGTTGTATCGAAGTAGGGTCGCTTCTGAGCGTGGGAAGATGTAACATAGAAGACACACATGAATATCGCGAAAAGAAATCGGCACATAAATCGGCTCCTGACTTTTTTGTGGATTAGAAAGGAAACATTTTCATCTCTTTATGAATCCCTCTGAATGTCCGCCGTGCGTCATGCCGTAGGGTTCTTGGGTTGGCGGACATGTCGGGCGGGGACGCCCGACCCATTCGGCAAGCTCAGGGCAGGCTCTACGCGAACGCCTTACTTCCTCAACATCTTCTCGGTCGCATCGTCATGGTACGTCTTCGGTCCATCCGAGCTAAACTGCCATTCACTTCGCACCTCATCGAATCGGAGTGGCAGCACCTCGAACTCGTGCTTTGCGAGCAGCGTATTTGCGCGGTGCCGGAAGAGCTTGTGCGTCATCCGCTTGTCCCACTTGTCGGAATCTCTCCTGCGCTTAGCTACCGCGAAGTATGGCCTTCTCTTTATCGATCTGCTCATGCACAATTAACAGAGCGACATTGTGCGTGGTTCTTGTCCGCCACTCCTGTTTCCCCGCCACCATGCTCCAGCGTACATTCCCGCCGCGCGGCAGTCTCTCTCTCACTCTCTCGCCAGCGGTGGTGGATAGAGAGCGTGTGTGTGGGTGCGACCGCCGTGCGTCATGCCGTAAGGTTCTAGGGTGAGCGGACAATGTGTTGAACGCGTAGGTCGGTGCCTCCGGCCCGACTTCCCCGGGATTGCAACACGATTGTGGTTGCCCCACCAAGTCGGGCCGGAGGCACCGACCTACGCGTTCAGGGAATCGCTTTAATCCGCCGTTGTTTCCATTTGCATGACACACCCTGAAACACTCCTACTCAAAAAAGGCGGCGTACTACAGACCAAACGCTACAGCCGCGGTGCGTGGCGCACAAAGGACCTTACCAAGGTTGCATTTCGCTGTCTTTATGAGGAGTGCTCACTCGCCGAGGACGTAACGTTGCGCGATGTCTTCCTCTTGCTCAACAAGAACCTGAAGATGTTCGACCTGATCCTCGGATGTTGGTGCAAGGAGGTCGTGACCGCAGGTCTGAGCAAGCGACATAAACGAAACCTCAAAACGGACGACATTGATTATCTCGAACTCTACTACCACATCGTTCGCGATGAGTATCCTAAGGATGACAAGCGGACGTATGGTCTTCGCTTCCCGGAATTTCATGGAGTTGGCAAGTTGAAGAAGGATAGCGAGGACGGCCACGGCAAGAAGGGCGAGACTATCCAGTGGGGCGTGTCTCTTTCCGAGCCATGGAAGCTTGCACCGCTTCCGCTCAAGCTGAATAACGAAGGAAAGGTCTTTCTCGAAAAGCGAAAGTCATCGGAGGTTATTACCACGCTCCCGAATCCTGTCTATACGCTCGGCAATATCCTTCAAGGGATTATGTGGGAGTTATCCTGGCATGGCTCGCCAGAGCAGGTGCAGAAGTTCGCGGCTGAACTCCATCGCAGGGTTGAAGAAGTAGAGAGCGGCAAAGCAAAGCTCGTACAGTTCGATCCGAAGAAGTTGTTGAAGGAGGTTAAAGCCAGCAAGGGAAAGAAGAAATAGATACCGGCCCGCAGGGTGTCCTGCGTGTTCACTCCAGATTATTCAAGTCTGCCCTCAGCTCCTGCATCGTCTTCAGGCCAAAGTATTTTCGTGGATTGCCGCACATCCAGCAGGAGCAGGACGCAAGGTGATCGGCGTACTTCTCCGGGTTCTCGCACCACGGAAAAAACCTACGAGCGCGCTCCTTTTGCCTGCGCAAATCTGCCCGCCGTTTCGCTCTGATCGTGGACTTCAGCATACGATAACAACTCGCACTGGTACGTTTTGTTACACCAATTCATTGCGGCAATGGATTACATAAGATTCCTGGACTTCGCCGCTCTCGTTCTGTGTTTACAATAACAGCTATGAACCTCTTCCTCCCGTACCCCACCGATCTCTCCGCCACTGCCCGCTTCTTAGATGATGGACGGCTGAATAAGCAGGTCGTCGAGGCGTATCAGGTTGGGCGTGTCGTGCTCCGACGGATGCTGGAGCCGGATGCGAAGATCGGGTGGAAGAATCATCCGTCTTCGCTGCTCATCTATAATGAGGGGCGTCCAAAGTTTCCGTGGCTGCAAACGTATATCGAGACGCTGGATGAGGAGTGGCGGTTTCGGGGTTTCAATCGGTCGGCGGACTTCACGTCGAAGATAGAAGCCCTGTTTGTGGAGGCGGACGGACTGCGAGAGTTGCATTCAGATGAGCCGGTCTGCGCGTTTCTTGGCAATGGCGAGCTTGTTCAAGGAGATTCTGCACTGATTGGGAAGCTATACCGTGAATATTTGAACAATAAGTTTGAGTCCCAAGTGAGGCCACCTCGATGGACGGGCCGGGATCGTCCGGTTGTGTGATCGCAGTAGCTTTCTCTTGCGATGTGAGTTGGCATGATAAAGGAAGCAACTCGTCGGCATAGGATCACACTAATCATTTAACACTATGCCGACCGAGAAGACCATTACGAGAGAAGTCACGACCGAAACGCAGGCACCCGTCAGCGAGACGAAGACGACAACGGTGACCCGCACGGAGACCAAGCCAGAGCCAAAGCCCCGCATTATCGAAGAAACGATCGTAGTAGAAGAAGGCTGAGTGCATATTTCGACTCGCCGGAAGTTTCTTGTTGGCTTTACCACGCTTTTCCTCATACTCGCACTCGCGGTGTGGGGTTTCTTTGTATTCTATTTCGATAGCGTATTTAGTACTGTTGCCAGCGAGAAGCTAAGCTCCGCCGTAAACATTGCCACTTCCGGCAGGTATCAACTTGCACTCCGTCGGATTTCGTATTCGCACGGGGTGGTCGTCGCACGGGGAGTTGAGCTGACCCGCATTGGTTACCATGTGGATGAGCGCGGAGTCGCTGTGCGCAACGTTTCGATAGACTCGGTACGGCTGGAAGGTGTGGACTTGTGGGATGTTGCGCTAGGTCACCCGCTTAGCTTTTCTAAATTGCTCGTCAACGATCCGAAGGTCTATTCCTTTCGGATCGAAGAGGAGCGTTCGCACTTGACACTCTTGCCCAACGGCACGACGCCCGCACACGCCTCAAGCACACCCAGCATCTCGATCGAGAGCGCTATCGTTTCTAATGCTCAACTGTTTCGCACTTCAGTACACGGAGACATGCTTTCAGGCGTGGCCTCTGCGTCATCTCGACACGTTTGCCTTGATGGGAAAGCGCCATCTCCTTTTACATTCAAACAACTCACACTTGCGATACCGCAGCTCGATTTGCCAGACTCGGGCGAATTGACTGCGCTGCATGTTAGAAACCTGGTAGCCAATTCCGAAGACTCCATTCTTACGATTGATACTATTAGCTACGCACCAACCATGAGGGAGGGCGCATACACCAATGCGCGCGCTGTGGGCTTGCGGAGCGAAGGCATTGATTTCGCGCTGCTGATGCGTGGCAAGGGAATAGCGGTTCGGACGCTTGCGGCTCGTTCTTGGAACTTGGAGCAGCAGTCGGGCAAGACATCATCGAAGGATACGAGCACAAAGCATACCTTCACCCAGGATGATCTTGCTAAGCTCATTCCGATCTCAATATCGGTTGGTAGGCTCGATTTGCCAAATGGTGATCTGTCTCTAATAGCAGAGAAGGGCTCTCCGGTGCTCGTAAGGGACATCGGGTTGCATATTGAAGATATTCATATTGCTCCCAATCTCCCGTCGAGCGACCCGCTATTCTCTAAACAGATTACCATTGCCATTCCGCAACTCCGTTATCCAACGGATGGAGCGACTGCTGATGTCACCGGTTTTCATATCAACGTGCGCGATAGTCTTGTCACCGTCCGCACGATACGCTACCCGAAGGATGGTACGACGTACGGTATCAAGGCTCTACGCGCCGAAGGAATTGATTTTAACAGGCTGCTCAACGGCAAGGGCATTGCTCTTGCGGTATTGAAATCAGGATCATGGTCGATCGAGAAGCGGACGGATGAGGGCCACGCGAAGCGCGTTGCTGCGAAAAAGACCTTGACCCACAGTTCAAGCACCCAAGCTGTTTCGATACCAATTCAGGTCGGGCGAATCGAATTGCCGCACGGGACCATTAAGCTAGAAACAATTGCGGCGGATAGCGCCCGTACCGCATCCGTACTTTCGATCAAGGGAGTGAGTGTGGGTGCTTGGCAATTCAATCTTGATCCCACGTCGCTCAAACATCAACCCCCACTCTTTTCGCAGCAGGTGAAGTTGAAGGTGCCGAGCGTGAGCATAGTTGATAGCGATGGCTTTTACGCTGTGCAGATGCGTAACATGCAAGTGAATCTTCGCGATTCGCTCGTGACGATCGACAGCGTGGGATATCTTCCGCAATTCTCTGACAGTGAGTACACTGCTCGTCACCCACATCCCTTGGGGAGCACGGCGGTGCAAAGTATTGGGCTACGAGCGGAGGGGATAGACTTCGCCGGGATATTCGCTGGTCACGGCATCAAGGTTCGGCGCGTGTCGTCACCAGATTGGTGGGTAAGCTATTTCATGGATTGGCGCAGACCAGCGGACAACAACCTGCTGGATGTTCCCTTGCCGCACGATATGGTGCGCACGATACGATACCCGATCACCATCAACCAGTTCGCTTTGGAGAACGGCCATGTTCTCTTCCGTGAACGCGCAGTAAATAGTGTGAAACCGGGAGTTCTCACCTTCTCGAATGTGAAGATTATATCCACTCCGTTCACTACGGATACAACGAACGGACTGTACCATGCGCCCATGCGCTTTAATCTCCACGCCCTGTCTATCGACGAAGCAACTCTTGCCGCGACCGCAAGCTATGCGCTCACGGATACCGGCTTTGATCTTTCGCTCGACGGTGCGGTGGGTCCCTTCTCGGCAAAGCGACTGAATACGTGGCTCATCTCCAACGAGCGTCTAGAAGCGTTAGACGGCGCACTCGATACGGGGATCATTAAGATAAGAATTCAGTCCAGCGTTGCAACGACCACGGTTACTCCCTTCTATCACGATCTTTCTCTGGAAGTGCTTGCCCCGCTATACACGGATTCCACCGGAATTGTGCAGGATGTTCAAACACTGTTTGCGAAGTCTTTTGTAATTCGGAGCAACAATCGTGAGACGAATGGCGAAGCGGTGAAATCAGCAACCACCACACTCACTCGGAGCAAGGATGAGTACCTGTTCCAATTTATCTGGCTTAGTCTGAGAAAATCTATTGGTGGCGTGATCGGTGGATTTGAATAGGTGCCACGTCTCAGCGACCGTGCTCTCGCTTCCTCCTCTTTCTTTGGCTCTCCGACTGTGTGCACTTTCGCACGGTTATTACGTTCTGTTCCGATGGGAACAAGACGAAGCTCGCAATGCGTAGTAGTTTCCCAAGCTCAGCGGAACTGGATCATGTCGTTTAGGACTCTCACGCGACCGCAGGCGAAAATCGGACGCCAACAAGTCTTGACGATCAGTTAACAAATAGATAACAAGTGGCACTCATTGTAAAGGATCAGGGACACCTATCGGTTCGAAAGGTCGCAGAGGTAACGGTCGCCTTTTGGGTGATGAAGATCTGCGCGACAACACTGGGCGAAACCGCCGGCGATCTGCTCTCAATGACGATGAACGTCGGATACGGAACAAGCTCGCTCATTTTGATCGGGCTGTTTTTCGTTACGGTTATCTGGCAGGTGCTGTCGAAGCGGTATCATCCGGTGCTCTACTGGCTGGTCATCTTATCGACGAGCACTGCGGGGACGACGATGTCCGATTACATGGACAGAACGCTTGGATTGGGATATACAACTGGGTCAGTCCTACTCGTCACGTTGCTCATGGTGATTCTCGCATTGTGGCGTTGGAGTGTTGGCTCACTCTCCGTGGAGAACATCTCGAAGCCACGAACGGAAATATTCTACTGGACGGCGATCCTCTTCTCGAACACATTAGGCACTGCACTCGGCGATTTCCTTGCAGATAGCTCCGGACTTGGATTCTTTGGCGGTGCAATCCTTATTGGCTCCGTCCTCGCGCTTGTAGTAGCAGCGCACTACTGGACGAAGATCTCATCTATTCTCTTATTCTGGATCGCGTTCATTCTCACCCGTCCCTTCGGGGCAACGTTTGGTGATCTATTGACGAAATCCACGGCGAAGGGCGGATTGGATTTTGGGACGATCGGTTCGTCGGCGATCCTCGCGGGGATTCTTGCCATACTCATTACGGTTGCACTCGTCAAGGAGCGACGCGAGTGGAAGGCATTATCCGATGCTACCGTTGCCAAACTTTAGTAATCTCACTCAGACCGGATTACATCGATTCACAGATCATTTATGAAGCTCAACGTCATCGTTACAGGTGTGACCGGAATGGTTGGTGAAGGTGTGTTACACGAATGCTTACAGCACCCGGATGTGGAGAGCGCCCTTGTCCTAACGCGCAGACCGAGCGGTGTGACTCATCCAAAGTTGAAAGAGATCATCGTTAAGGACTTCTACGATCTCTCGGCGCTGGAAGCGCGGGTTAGCGGATACAATGCCTGCTTCTTCTGCCTTGGTGTTTCCTCTGTCGGGAAGAAGGAAGAGGAGTATCGTCGCCTGACGTATGACCTGACCATGAGCGTTGCCAGAACGCTATCGAAGGTGAACACAGACATGACCTTCTGCTACATCTCCGGTGCCGGAACAGACAGCTCCGAGAAGGGCCGCATCATGTGGGCGCGGGTGAAGGGGAAGACGGAAAATGATCTGATGAAGCTGCCGTTCAAGCAAGTCTTCGCGTTTCGTCCGGGGATCATCGAGCCGACGAAGGGAATGAAGAACACCATCAAGTACTACAAGTATGTGATGTGGCTGCTTCCGATCCTTCGAGTCGTGACACCTAACATGATCTCATCTCTGCGAGAGATCGGGCTGGCGATGATCCACGTCAGCACTCGAGGGTTTGCAAAACAGCATTTGGAGGTGAAGGATATTATTGCGGCGGCGAAGGAATAACACCATGAAACGTGCGTGTCTCTTCTTACTACTGCTCGTCTGTGCAGGTGCTTCCAGCCCGGCGGCCCGCGCTGGTGGCAACCGATACCAATTGCCGGCCATCACAAATGTGCGTATATTGCAGCTTATGTGATAGGCACCAATCCTCCTCATGAACAAACTCTACTTCGGGGACAACCTTTACATCCTCCGAGACCACATCCCCTCGGAGAGCGTCGATCTCATCTATCTCGATCCGCCGTTTAATTCGAAGCGGGATTACTCCGTGCTCTTCAAGACGCCCAAGGGGCATGAGAGCGACGCGCAGATCACCGCATTCGAGGACTCCTGGCATTGGGGTCCACAAGCCGAGCGGGAGTTCGACGAGTTGCAGCATCAGCCGAATACCGATGTGGCCGAGATGATCATCGCGCTACACGGGTTCCTCGGAAAGAACGTCATGATGGCCAGTGCGAATAGTCGCGGAGCGACGAACTACCCGCAGCCCAGGGTGGAGCAAGCATCGCCCACGATGCGCAGCGGAACCCTGGGTTAGGGTAACCGTTTACGATAGGAAGTCCTGAAAGGACGGAGTACCCCACACATGCCACAATCCTACGGCCCTGTTTATCTCCACATCGTCTTCAGCACAAAGCATCGTGAGGCGTTGCTCACTCCAGAGTTGCACACCGAATTCGCACGTTACATCACGCCGATTCTAAAAGATTACAAAGCTCGATTGATCACCGAAGGTGGAATGCCGGATCATGTTCATCTTTTGATTGATCTCGGACGCGAATCATCTGTGTCAACGCTGCTTCGGGAGATAAAATCAAAATCATCATCATGGATTCGGAAGAAGACCGCAAGGGATTTTAGTTGGCAAGGCGGGTACGGGGTTTTTAGCGTGAGTCCGAGTCAACTTCAAACGGCGTTCAATTACATTCAGAATCAAGAAGAACATCATCGTCATAAAACATTTCAGGAGGAGTTCGAGGAGATGTTGAAGATCGCAGGGGTTGAATACGATCCGAAATGGTTATGGAAGGAGGATGACGGTGACTAACTTCGCCCTTTCAGGGCTTATTGCTTTCTACTACCATTCAACCCAGGGTTCCGCTGCGCTACACCCTGGGCTGCGAGTACATCGTCCCTTTGGGACTAAGGTTCGCGGCGCGAAGAAGATCGTCGTATCGGTCAAGGGCGGCGAGAACGTGAGCGTCCCGATGATCCGCGACTTAGCGCATGTCATCGACCGCGAAAAAGCCTCGTTCGGATTCTTCGTCACGCTCGCACAGCCGACGAGCAAGATGAAAGAGGAGGCCATCGGACTCGGCTACTACAAGTCGGATGTCTATGGCCCCGAATACCCGAAGCTCCAAATCCTGACGATCGAAGGGCTGATGTCGGGCGTCGAGCGGCCGCGCTTCCCGGATTTAACGCTGGGGCGGAGTACGTTTAAGCGGGCGGCTGTGGAGGATGGGGGCGGGGAGCAGGGGAGGTTGTTGTAGCCTTACATAAAATTTAACCAAATTAAGCGTATGTATCTGAAATCAGTTATTCTCCAAAACTTCCGTTCTTACCGTGAACGGACGACCGTTCCTGTTGGGAATTTGACAACATTCGTAGGAAAGAACGAGGCTGGCAAGTCAACTATATTAGCCGCGTTAGAAATTTTTTTCAATTCAGCACTCATTAAGCCAGAGAAGGACGACTTAAGTGCGGGAAGTGAGAGTGAATCCTTTTCCATCGGCTGTGTCTTTGGATACGAAAATGAGGAGCTAGTGTTAGACGCTAGTGCCACTACGAATTTGCGTGATGAACATCTTCTCAACGCTGACGGAGATTTAGAAATCCTCAAAAGGTACAATTGTAGCGGAAAGCTAAAAATGGAGACGTTCGCGAACGCCCTCCATCCGACGGAGTTTGAAAAGAGCCTTCTTTTATTCAAGAACACAGAACTCAAAAGTGAAATTACGAATAGAGGGATTGAGGGCCTCGCGAAAAAAAGCTCGAATGTCTCGATGAGACAAGCTTTATGGGCTGCCGCACCGAAGGAGGGTTCTATGCAGGAAATACCGCTTGACAAAGATGGAGCAAAGGAGGTTTACGAGCAGCTAGTCAAATTTTTGCCGATCTATGCTCTTTTCGAAGCAGATAGAACTTCACGAGACGATGATGACGAGGCACAGGACCCGATGAAGCTTGCGACATTGGAAGCTATCCGAGAACTTCAACCTGAACTGGAGTCAATTAAGAACACTATTCAAAAACGAGTTTTGGATGTGGCTAATCGAACGCTTGATAAGTTGCGGGAAATAAACCCTAAAATCGCGGCCCAGCTAACACCCGACTTCAAGGAAGAACCTAAGTGGTCAAGCATCTTCAAATTCATTCTGCGCGGCGATCAGGATATTCCTTTGAATAAGCGAGGTAGTGGAGTAAGAAGGTTGATTCTAATCAGCTTTTTCCGGGCAGAAGCAGAGCGGAGGCAAAGTTTAGAGAATAGTCCCGGAATCATATATGCGATTGAGGAGCCTGAAACATCCCAGCACCCAACAAATCAGCGAATGCTCGCCGAGGCTTTCATTGCGTTGGCGGAAAGTCCGGGATGTCAGGTATTACTAACTACACATGTCCCTGCCTTCGCTGGTTTGTTGCCGGTCGAATCCCTACGCTTGGTAGAAGCGGAAGAGGCAGGAACCAAGACGGTTACCTACCGCGATGATGCAATTCTAGCAAAGATTGCGAAATCGTTAGGGGTGTTACCTGATCCCGATAAGCCTAAACTAATTGTTTGTGTCGAGGGTCCAAATGACATAGAATGCCTTACCAGGATTAGTCGTAGGCTCCATACTGAGGATCCCTCCATCCCTGATATTTCGGCATTGCGGGACTCGCGAGAAGTGGCGATAATTCCATTAGGTGGAGGAACATTGAGCCAGTGGGTTCAACAGCACTATCTCAAAATGTTTGACGTCCCTGAACTCCATATCCATGACGGCGGACTAACCACCCCTCGGAAATATGCAACAGAGTGTGCTGCCGTCAACGCGCGATCCGATGGTTCGTGGGCGACTCTAACGTCTAAGAATGAACTTGAAAACTATCTTCATCATGATCCGATAAACCAAGTGTTTGGCACAAGCCTTAGCCTTATAGGGGATAACGATGATGTACCTATGCTGACCGCCAGTGAGATACATAATAGCACCGGTGGCACACCATGGGCCAACCTTGATGATATTACCAAGAAAGACAAGGAGTCACGTGCCAAGCGACGCCTTAATAAGGACGTTGCCGACAGAATGAATCTGGCATATCTAAAGGAGGTGGACCCATCTGGAGAACTCATTGGCTGGCTACGTAAGATTGCCTCTTACCCTCGTCCGTAGTCTGCTTCAAAGCCAAGAAGCCCATTCCCTCCTTGCCTCCTTTCTCTAACCACCTGCGCCAATCCGGGGGCTGGGGGCCGCGCGTTTTACATCGCCCCATTCGGGGCTAATGTTGTTTTTGGGGTAATCCGAAACCCAGGGTTGCGCTGCGCTTCACCCTGGGCTGCGGGTACTTCGTGGCTCCGCCACTGGGGAATGTCGGGGCTACACGCATCGAACGTGCGACCTCCTGCTCCCAAAGCAGGTGCGGTACTGCCCCGGTTCGCTGCGGCGAAAGCGAACGGTAGTCTGCAACCTTGCCAAGGTTGATGTCGCGGTTTCAATGCCCTCTGACTGTTAATCAGAGGGTCCACGGTTCAAGTCCGTGCTCAGGAGTTCGTCCCATCAACCACGGTGTCGGGCAGGGATGCCCGGCCCTTCGGCAAGCTCAGGGCAGGCTCTCCTCTTAGAATTTTTCTCAAAAATATTCGGGCAGCTCTTGACTTTGGGTTTTGGATGTGTTATGTTGTAGGTAATGATATGGGCACCTTTTCAATTCGGCACTCATCCTCCTGTGATCTGGATTCCCGTCCCCGATCTGGTCGAGGGCAGGCTATCCGCAGGAATGACAGGAAGGAGAGGGCGTTCATTAAATGAACACTCAATTGAGAGAATAGGGGCACCCATTTTCAAGAAAACGGTGCCCATTCGACAAGCTAAGGGCAGGCTCTATGCATGGGAAGATCTTCACGTTGCTACCGATTTCCAGCGCGTTTGGGAACCGCAAAATATTTATGGAAAGCGTTTTCTGTCCTATAGACAAAACGCTGTAAGTTGTTGATTTATATGAGAAGTTCATGAATTACGAATTGACACACACTATATAATTCTGCGATAGTATTCTGAAAGGCATTTGAGTTTGAGTGATTTTGCAGATAGAAAGGCCCGGCAATAGCTTTCTACCAGCTTCAAATTGTGATTCCGCTTCTTGATATTTTTGCGCGCAGTCTGGTGAGAATTGTCAATGAGAATGTCTCTTGGCCGCGTTGCCTATGTCCTCCGCCTTCACTGCCTGAAAGAAATATGAAGAAAAGTGGTGGTTTGGCTGTAACCTTTGGCCTGTTCGTTGGTCTTTATAGTATAGGATTTGATTATCAATTGGAATCAGATGAGACAGGGGACATCGGAAATGGCGACGAGTTTGGCTTCTGAGCAGATCACTGCTCGGCTCGGCCACGCCGCGCAAGAACCGAGCGTCGTCTTGACCGAGCTGTTTCCAGTTGCTACGTCATTAGCGGAAGTTTCGGCAGAACTCGACGAAGCCCTCGAAGCGCCCCTCTCGGAACTTGATGAATTGGAGGAGTTGGGAGAATCCGGTACCGCAGACTCAAGCCAGGTCCTTGCAAAGGCGGAGCGCACATGGGATGATAGTGATCAGGTCCTGAAGGAAGCTTTCCTTGCCGGCAGCGAGGAAGCATTCATCAAGCTTTATGCGAAGTATGAAGTAGCTCTGCTCTTCTATTGCAAGCGCATGTTGAAGAATGACTGGATGGCCGAGGATGCCTTCCAGGAGATCTGGACGCATGTGTTCGAGCTCAGGAAAAGGCCTGGCGTGGTGATCCTGCATTTCCGTGGGTTACTCTTCCGGAGTGCCCGGAATATGTGCATGAACATCATCCGCGTGCAAAAGCCGCAGGTGAGTGCAAGTGAGGATCGCGATGATCTGACGATCGCTGAACCGATGAGCGGCGAGGCATCCTCCCGCGAAATGCAGGACTTGATGCTGAAGGCACTGGCAAAGCTGCCCTTCGACCAGCGGGAGACCTTTGTGCTCCATGAGTATTCGGGATTTACCTATGCGGAGATCGCCGAAATGAAGGACACGACGGAGCAGAATGTGAAGGTCCGCGCGTGTCGAGCGCGGTTGCGATTGCGAAAGTTTATTCAGGGTTGGCTCGGATTAGGGGAGACCGACGATCCTGTGAGTTACATTTGATAGAATTTTACTAATTAGGAGTATTAGCTACGGTCATGGCTATGAAACAGGAATTGCAAATTAATCGGTACTTCGATCACGCGATGTCGTCGGGTGAGGAGCAGAATTTCCTCATTTCGCTGGCGGCTTCCGACGAGATGCGGATCGCGTTTCGATCCCATTTGGAGCTGATGAAGGCAGTTCGGGATGATAAAGATGGCTTGCGTTCGGTCGCGCAGGTTCGGACCCGGACACTCACTGCGTTGGGACTCTCGGCCACCGCCGTGATGCCCTTCATCGAGCAAGAATTGGTTCGAAACGCGAGGCCGCTGGAGTCCCCAGCGGGCAAAGCCGATCATTTGGAGACGGCCTCGATTGGTGGCTCGTCGAACGGTGGTTTCCTTTCCGGCCTACTTCGCAAGCCGAAGTATGTTCTCGGAACGGGCGTCATGCTCGGGTTCCTCGGCGCGGTCACGCTGATGAACCTGATGCCTTCTGGGCCTTCGCCAAGCCTCAGAGTTGTAACGGGTCCGACGCCCGCCACCCAGACGGTTGCTGCTCCTTCCGTGCAGCAGCCATTAAATTCCGCTAAGAGTGAAACAATACCGGCTGGAAATAGCTTAAATAGTGAGCAGGAAAGTCGGGCATCAGAAACAGCTGTCCATTCTTCTGCGGCTCGCACGGCAGCGTCGCCAGGCAAGCCGGACAACTCTCGCGTGATTGCAGCTACTCCTAGCGTCACCGGTCGTTTACCGGAGGTCAATATCGCTGGGCAGTCACGAATGAGGGTGAAGAAAACCATCATTCAAACTCCAACAAAAGATTCGGTAGAGGCACATTAGGCATCCGTTGACCACAGCGCGGATGTTCTTGGAGGGACGTGAAGCGCACTACGTCAGATCAGCTAATTCGTTAAGAGTTGATTCCTACGACCGGGCACCTAAGACGTGCCCGGTTTAGTCGCAGTCCCCCAGCGGTTACGCGACTGCCCTGAGTTGCCTTGTCCGAAGCCCATCACCGTGAGGCCTCAGACGGACAGGAGAGTTGAGCGTGTACGTGCCGCCGGATTTTTGGCGGCGGGAAGGTTATTGTCGGTTATGGCGATACTGCTAGTCTCAGCAGTACCAGGGTATTCTCAGTTAATTTCGGCCAGCCACTCTCCCTCTTACTATCTTGGTGGCATCGTTTCGCAAAATTACAGCAAAGCGAGCATTGATGCTCGTGATGGGAGCATCCTGTGTGGCGTCTTTACGCAAGGTTATCACTACGGCCTTAGCCCGCAGGCGGGGGCGATCTTTCCATTGAGCTCGAAGTGGTCATTTGAAAGTAAGCTTTGGTTGAGCAATCTCTCGACAAATTTTCATGTCACGGCGCATGAAACGGTTTCGACACCGCGGGCCTACGATCCTAAGACCGGCCAACTCGTAGCGATCCAACGAGACAGGTTCTTCGATGCCTCGCTGAGTCTGCTGAGTATATCGGCATTGATGTCCAATTCCCCCCTGCCACATCTCACTCTTTCTGCTGGGCCTTCCGCTGGATTCTTTGTGCGACATTCGTTCAGCGAAACTGAGCAGATCACCTCGCCATCCAATGCTGTTTATGTAGAGAATAACCGCACGGTGCGCACGATCTCAGATGGCCCACTTCCGATCAACGCGCTGCAGGCTGGGATCGAGCTTGGAGTAAGTTATGAACTGCCATTCCAACCGTCACTCTGGTTACGTCCCGCATTGAGCAGCGTCATTCCAATAACAAGCATATCACCGAGAAGCACCGAGGCGTGGCACGTCTATCCCGTTTCGGCCTCCCTCTCTCTCCTCTACCGCGCTCCTGAGCCAATTCAGGTTGCACCGAGCGAGCCGCTATTCGCGATGGACTCTCTGCTCGTGGTTCCACACCCACGCGTGCCATCTGAGCCTGTCAAGAAGAAGTCCGTTCTGCAAGTATCCATCAAAGCGTTTGGCGTGCTGGACGACGGCACGGAGACCCCGGAGCCTGTCCTTTCTATCGAACGAATGCACGTCACGGAAGTTTATCCGATGCTGCATTATGTCTTCTTTGATGATGGCTCTGCAGAGATTCCGACGCGATACCAGAGGGAATCCGTGTTAACGAAAGCAAGCTTTAACGAAAAGAGTCTCTTCACTTCGAACGCGCTGGAGATCCATCATCATGTGCTTGACATCCTCGGGCATCGTCTTGCGGACAATCCGAAGTCGTCAGTAACATTGCTTGGAACAAGGAGCGAGCACTCTCCTCTGGATTCTGCAAAAGGGATTTCTGTGGCGCGAGGTCGTGCGGAGTCCGTTGCAGATTACCTTCGAGATGTGTGGGGCATCTCGCCCGAGCGCCTTCACATCCGCGCTCGCAGCCTTCCAGACGCACCCTCGGACGATCATAACCCATCTGGCGAAGCGGAGAACAGGAGAGTGGAAATCGTCCCATCGAGCCCAGACATCGTTGCTCCGCTGTGGACTGAACGGATCGAACGCGTTGCCACACCGCCACGCATTGATTTTACTCCAGAGATCATAACAGAAGGAGGCGTCAGGAGCGCCACGATCATTGTTCGACAAGGCGACAGGATATTGCAGACGTTCGACGCGCTGACAGGAAGCTCGACGGGAGAGTACATGTGGACGCTTAGCGGACCAAGCATGCCGGAGCGCGGGGACTCACTGAATTATACCTTCGAGGTGGTTGATAGCCTCGGAAACACCGCCACGTCAAAGGGGATAATTCTGCTCCGTCAGGAAACGCACGACGTTACGCAGCACGCCAGAGATACGGCATTTGACAAGGACCTCGAACGCTTCAGTTTGATCTTGTTCGACTACAGCTCGTCGCAACTCGACAAACGGCAGTCCGATCGCATCCTTCGAGAAATGGCAGCGTCCATACACGATGCGAGCGCCATAACGCTCACAGGACACACGGATCGAACCGGCGATGATCTCTTCAATTCGCGCTTAGCATTGCAACGCGTTTCACATGCTGCCGACATGCTCGGCGAGGAGCTGAAGAAGTTGGGAAAAGAAAGGCCAGCTATGCTTGTCGAGTCACATGGCTCGCGCGATCAACTCTTTGACAATTCCATTCCGGAGGGGCGTGTCCTTTCGAGAACAGTGCGAGCGCTTATCGAAAACGAGGCAAAATAGAAATTACGGATGAAGTTACGGGAATCGGGGAAAGCGATATTCATCTGCGCGCGTAGCGTGCTGGTGGTGATCTCGCTTTCGATCATCGTTCCTATAATTTCCTCAGCGCAGGACTGCGCTCGGAATATGCTTTCGATCAACGGGGCAGGCTCCTACGTGCAGACACCGGACGTGCAGGCGCTGCATCTCGCACACGGCTTTACGATCGAGTGCTGGGCGAAGCAAAGTAGCATTTCCAGCTTTCCAGCGCTGATCGATAAGGGCAACGGAGCGACGTCATTCTGGGGGATCTACTTTGATACGTCTTCGGCCGTCTTCGGTGCGCTGCGTCATTCCGCCGCGCCGATCCACCTCTATTCACAGCCGCTGGACTCTCCGAACGTCTGGCACCACTACGCCTTCGTTTTTCGTCCGAATGACAGTCTGTATCTCTACATCGATACTCTTGAAGCAGCAAGTGCAAGCGCCAAGGGAATGGCTGATATCGACACCAGTAAGGACAACATTCGAGTCGGTGCCAGTGGCGCTGGCTCGAGCCTCCTCGGAGCGATCGACGAAGTAAGGATCTGGAATGTCCCTCAAACGCTATCGCAGATCAAGAGCAACCTCTTTCGAACGCTGGGCACAGGCGATTCTACGCTGGTTCTCTATTACTCATTCGACGACGAGGCCGGAGCCACGCACATTCATGATTTTTCAGGCCACGGTCGTGATGGCTACTTGCGGGGTTCGTATTCCGGTATCGTCCCATCCTCGTCACCGATGCAAGGATCCTCGCACGGCTTTAGCTTAGGTGCAAAAGAACTGAAAGTCGAGATCCCAAGCAAGAGATGCAATCCATCATTCGACACGATCATTCATATTCGCAATGTCGGGACTCAGCCTCTCGTGGTGAATTCGTACGGTTTCTATCTAGGCAAGTCTTTCTCGATCATCGCCAACTTTCCGATCACCCTGCCCGCCGACAGTACTTATTCTTATCCGTTGCAGCTTCATTTTTCTCCTTCGGGCGGCGGCTCTTACGATGACTCTATCTACATTTCCAGCGGAGATGAATGTGCTGGGACGCTGCGCATCGGAATACACGCCACGTATGATAGCGTAGGACTGAGCTGCAATCCCGCTGTACTGAATTTCGGTCCTCGTACCCAGTGCCAGCTCCCCGAGCGGCAATCGATGACCGTCTATAATACAAGCTCGACCGACTCCGTCACGATCTTGTCGCAGTCGATTCCTGCTGGCTCGGGCCTGAGCATAGTTACTCCGCTTCCACTTGTCGTGCAACGTAACGACTCAGCACAGCTCGTGGTACAACTTGTGCGAGGCAATCGGGGTCCGGTAAGCGCGAAGCTATCGGTGTCGTTGGATAAGTGTTCACGGCTGGCCTCGGTGACTGTTCTAGGCATTCGAGAGCTGGCAGAGATCAGCGTTCCACCGACGATCAGCTTCGGGACGTTTCAGAGCAGCCTCGCAGGCGTAAGCCGAGATACCATCGTAACGGTGACCAACACCGGAGATGTTCAGGAGAACATTCTCAATGTCTCGGCTCTTCCAACCGGGTTACTTAGCCTTTTAGACGGAAGAAAAGGCATCAGCCTTTCGCCAGGAGATACTGCACAGATCAGAGTGCGGATGTTCGCTACGTCCTGCGGCCACTTTTCAGCTACACTCCACGTGCAAGGCGGACTTAGTTGCGTTATGGATACGGCATGCATACTAAACATGGATGTCACGCCACCCCAGGCTCTGTTTGCACCAGCGATGAATGCTGGACGTGTGTGTACGTATCATGATGATACGCTGCTGGTTACGAACCCGAATAACTATGCAGTTCAGTTTGACACAGTCACGTTCGCAGACAAGGTCGTCTTCTATGCCGACCCGGTGCAGCTCTTTTGGCATTCCCAGTTGGCACCTCATCAAGTGCTACGAATACCGATCCGCTTCTTTCCCCCTCCACAGCCTGGAGATTATGTTGACACCGCTTATCTGCACATGTCGCCATGTGGAACAGGAATAGTGATCCTTACCGGGACTTTGGGATTTAAGGATCTTACCACGACGCCCAATTCGCTCAACTTTGGTCGAGGGTGTGACACTGCCACCACTTCTCGGACGGTGACCATTTTCAATGGTTCGCAACAGCCGATTTCGCTGGTTGATAGCATCCATACAGGATCGCAACGGTTTGTCATCGCACCTACTCCTTTGCCTCTGACATTGCAGCCCGGGCAGGTTCGGACGATCTCGGTCACCTATACACCAAGGCTTGGTACCAAGGACACTGGCTCCTTCAATCTCCTTTCTTCAGACGGATGTCCTATTGTTGTAATACCGCTGCGCGGCTCTCGGGAGAAAGCATCGGTTCAATGGCCTTTGGCCTCGGGTGAATTCGACACCGTTTGCCCTGGCGAGACAAAGGTGATTTCAATTCCCTTGATCAACGCCGGTGTTGACACGATTAATATTGTCAAAGCCTCGGTCAGCGGTGTTGGCTTTTCGCTTGATAGTGTGCCCACGGCGCTTGGTCCCAGTGGGACGATTCGCGTGCGATTTGCACCGCTTGTCCGTTCAGACTACACTGGGGGCCTTCAGCTGACGGGAGATAAGTGCGGGACAGCGTTCTCCCTTCCGCTGCATGGATCAGCCGGTCCAGCCCCATCCATCACGCCGATCGAAAGCCAACACGATTTCCGTTCGGTCCTCGCTGGAGATTCGGTCGAGTATTGTCTGCCCATCACGAATCCGAGTTGCACTGCAATCCCACTCACGGTGAGTGGTCTTGCTTCCACTCCATTTACCATCGTTGGAAGCTCGGGCCTCAGCGGACTCTCGCGAGGTGACACCGCTCACATTTGTGTCCGGTATCGGCCAACCGGACATGACACTTCCGTCGCGATTCTTTTTGTTCGATCCGACAGTGCACCAACACAATCGCTCTCCCTCCACGGCGTCGGGCTTGCGGCCGACGTGCGACTTGATAAGCACCTACTGGATTTCGGATACGTGTTGCGCAACACCTCAAAGCAGGACACGATCGTAATTTCAAATGTTGGCAACTATCCTGCAACCATCACAGCGTCCAAAGGAAGGCCCCAGTTTGTCTCAACACTTCGTTCGACGATAGGAACACTGATGCGGGATAGTTTGCTCATTTCATTCACCCCGTCATCCATAGGATTACTGGTTGATACAATACCAATCAATTGGAATGGACACCTGGACACGGTCATCGTTCGGGGATACGGGACGGATGCTGGTTTGCAACTGAGCTCCGTTGGTGTTGACTTCGGCGACGTGCACGTTGGTCATGACTCGACACGAACGCTCGTTCTTACTGCGACGAATGTTTTCCCACGCGTTGATAGTTTTAGCGTCGCATTTGAAGCGGTGGATTCATTTACTGTGAGGTGCGATAGTGGCCTGCCATTCCGGATCGGAACCTCGCAAGATACGCTTGCGATCGGAGTTACTTACCATGCGCATTTGGAGCAGAGAGACACTGGTATACTGTCCATTTACACAGATGCAGGTGTCGTGGCTGTACCGCTAACCGGCCGTGGAGTGGAGGCCCATCCTCGAGTGAATATTTTGAGGATTGACTTCACACCCGCAACGATTGGCGACCCCAGCCCGCCAAACCAGCCGATCAGCATAACGATGCACGACTCGGGTGGATATGAGGTATTCGTTCACGCAATTGCACAGGACGCGAACTTCTCCATTGGGCCGGACCTCCCGTCGATTCCTATTCTGGCAGACTCTTCGCGGGTTTTCGCAATCACATTTCACCCAACGCGAGCGCGGAAACTGACACACGTTCTTCAATTCACAACTTCTTCGCCGGATGCCATACCGCCAATCTTGCTGACCGGCACAGGACTTTATCCTGCTGGACAGGGTCCAAGCTTCGGATTCAGTGTTGCATCCGAGACTGTGAATGCCGGTGACCGTTTTTCGATTCCGATCATGCTGAATGGCATTCGGCTGGATAAGATCGACGCAGACAGCCTCCTATTCCGCCTGCACTATGACCCGGCGATGCTTGCGCTACATGGCGTCACACCTAACATTCCTGGCCAGACTGCGCGACTGGACCGTATCGATGACAGCACTGTTGAGTGTGTACTTGTTGCCTCCTCTTTTGCTACTGGAGAAATTGTGTCGTTGCAGGCCGAGGCCCTGCTCGGACCGCATCCCGTCAGCTATATTCGGGTGGATAGTGCTGATCCTTCACCAGACATTCAGCAGCCCGCGACGGACGGCATGATAACCGAACTGGATTGCTTTGGCCCAGTTCAAGGGGTCATATTCACTGGCAACTACACCGTCTCGGCGATCAAGCCTAATCCATCCAAAGAGAATGCGGTGTTAGATTTCGAGTTAGGATTGACCGGTTCAGTAACAATCAATCTTTACAACACGGTCGGACAGATCGTACGTCGACTTAACTTTGTTGAGTTGAAACAAGGACCTCACTCCGCGAATGTTGATGTCTCGGGACTCCCGGAGGGCAAGTATGTCTATCAACTAAAGAGCCTTGATTATCACACGGAAGGTTCTCTCATCATTCAGCATTGACGGCATGCGGCAGCGCAATATCCAATGGCCTTGAACTCTTCTTTAGTTCTGAGAGTGCCAGTTGTCCGCACGCTGCTTCAATGTCCTTCCCAGAGCTCGATCGGACCATCACTTGAGCACCCTCGTGTTTGAGAGTGGCAAGGAAGAGATTGAACTCTTCATTTGTGGCTGGCTTAAGAGTCGCGCTAAATCCTGTTGGGTCTGTGAAGTCGATGGGATGAAATGGTATGACGTTGATCTTACTAGGCACGCGACGCGCTATCTTTGCCAGGCGCTTGGCATCCAACTCCGTATCATTTAGACCTTGGAAGAGGATGTACTCATAGGTTATCGGAACTCGAGTAATCTGGTAGTACTCCTCGACGGCAGCAAGCACCTCCTCCAGTGGATAGCGCTTATTGATAGGCATTAGACGAGTCCGAAGACCATTCGTAGTTGCGTGAAGACTGAGTGCAAGCTTTACGTCCAACCCTTCCCGGGCAAGCGCACGGATCTCATCCGGAATCCCACTAGTGGAGACAGTTATGCGCCGTTTCCCGAGCAGGTGCAAGGTCGGATCGGTAAGAATTCTGAGCGCGCGCACGACATTGTCATAGTTCAGCATCGGCTCACCCATTCCCATGAAGACGAGATTTGTCACCGGCTCGCCCGCGGCTCGCTCGACCTCGAACAACTGGAGTAATATCTCGCCAGTTGTCAGATTACGTTTAACCTTCAGTGAAGCGGTCGCGCAGAATTTGCAATCCAGTGGACAGCCCACCTGGGTAGAGACGCACAAGGTCTTCCGTCGGTGATTGCCTGTGTCGTCACGCATCTCGCTTGGTATCAGTACCGTTTCTATTTGGCGCCCATCTGGAAGGCGAAATAGAAATTTCTTCGTGCCGTCCGACGCGGAGGAGCAATGCTCCGTCACAAGAGAGGGAATAGTGTAGCGCCCTTCAAGAGCAACGGTGAGTGCGCGAGGCAGCTCCTTGATCTCCTCAAAAGAGCGGGCACGCCGAGCATAGAATCCGAGATAGATCTGTTCCGCACGATACTTCTCACGAACTCCGAACTCACCCGAAAGCAGTTCACCGAGTTCTTCCCTCGTTCTTCCAAAACAGTCCGGCGTGCTAGTCTGTGTCATAGTCGGTCATCACAACATCCGATTCACAATGCAATTCCCGACAACGGTGCTTCGCGGTGCCGTTTAACAAGGGCTTCGTAAAACGGCGAATTCTGCGAATATTGGCCACTTTGGGAAAGCCTCGAATATTTATTCGCAAGAATGGAATTTGGCGTGTAAATCCGTGGATATAATAGTAGATTAAGACCTAACGGTTTTCAAAACTCATTGTGTTTGGGGTCACAGAGATTGTGTGATTGTCGGTTGTTACTGAGGAGAAGCGCGAAATGGTAATAGCTCGAACGGAATTAGAGGCGGGAAGCTCGCTCATCGGTTCATCATCTAACGGGATCGCTGCTGGGGCGTCAGCGGCAATGATTTCTCCTGAACGGCCAAAGCGCGTGATCACCACACGTCCTCAATTACCGATCAGCGACCAGGAGTTGCGTGCGCGGATCGTGTGGGCGACAATGACAAGCCCTCATTTTCAGCTTGCATATGATCAGTCGGCCTTTGCGGTGCCCCGAGCAAAACTGATATTAGAAACTCTTGAGTCGGCATACAGCCTCATATTCCATTTCACGCATGAATCTTTTGCGGATCGATTCCAAGTGCATGCGGTGGATCAGCGTTCGTCAGAATTGCTGGGCCGCGCGGTGCGACCTCATTTCAATTTTGCGGAGCGCGCAATCTACCTCGTCGAGACATCTTCGCAAAACATCTATGCTGAGCTAATTGAACAGCTAACGCACGCTATGAGGATCGTGCGCTATGCGAAGCACTACGACCATACTCCAGGCTGGGCAACCATGGAAGAGGGCTTCAGTGTCTTCCTGAATGAACGCTTATCTATTTCTCCCGCAGTGTATCCCTTCTATGGGGCGGACGCCGATGTGATCGCGTACCATATTTACAAGGACCACCCGTCGAAGATCGTCGATCTGTGGGCAATACCATCCATTCCCCTGACCGTAACGCAACGGGTGCTAGCGGGAGCGTTCTTCCTTCATCTTGGAAATATTTATAGCGATGACCAAATCGCCACGTTCTCCAAGAGTGACTACCCGATCACGAGCGAAACCTTCCAGGCGTTCTTTGGAGCGAGGCTCGAGGAATTAGAGGATGCTTGGGTCACTCATCTACCTTCGGCACTCATTGCCCTGACGCACGAGGAGATGGATGTTATGCTGCAGAAATGGGAAAGAACGATCGAAGGAAGGTACCACTGAGGTTACTCAGAGAAGCTCCTCCTCTTCGTCTCCAACGATTTCTTGCTCCACATAGGATTTCACTTCCTGCGCGAGTACCTTTGGAACGAGAAAGTACTGGTCCGCAGATTTGGGAGCATTCCTAAGAGCATCTTCAACGGTGAGCGAAGGCCATGCTACATCTGCGCGTAGAGCCGATTCCGTTGTAGTGGCTTCATTCAGATTTTCCAGCGGCTCGACATTCGACACATCGAGCTCACTGAGCTGGTCGATGTAGCCAATGACAGCGTTCAGTTCAGATGTGAGCGCGTCAAGTTCATGGCTTGCGAATTCCAGTTTTGCGAGTGTTGCGACTTTCTGTACTTCTTCTTTGGTAACCATGGTAGTGTCTTAGTCGAGAAACGGGCCCTGCGAACGCATGACAATGATCCCGGTTTGATGACTACTGTGGGTCAAGTACTCTGCGAGCGGTTCATCGCTGATGATAACTTTGCCGGCAAGGCTGGAGGCGTGAAGGAAGTGAATGCGATCATCTTTCAACCGGATCGCGATGCCGGTGTGCGAGCAGTCCAGCCCTGGGAGATTCGTTGTGATCGCAAGAATGTCCCCGGACTGAATCTTCTTTTCTATCTTCTCAATATCTTCTTTCGGAATAAACGAGAATGGCCCGCGTTTGCGAATGTTCTTTTCCACCTTCACGATTGCATCGTAGTTCGCATCGTTCGTCGCGAGTTGCTTATAGAGCGCGCGGTGCTGGCTCATGAAGTCGATCTGTTTATCTCCGAAGTTTCGGATGTATGTTGTTCCGATCTCGCGTGTCATGTTCCGCAGGAGGCCATTCTTCTCCGCGTTAAAGAAATAGTCGGTGGTGTAGTGTAATCGTGATGCGTATCCCGATACTTTGCCGTTACGGTAGCGGAGGGATCTCAGTTCTTGTTCCAATGCCTCCTTTGAAGGTGATGGTGGACTGAATCTCGAACCGTTGAACGAACTTAGCTGGCTGGCCCGCATAAAAGCAAGAGTCGTCTCGTAGAAGGTTACGCAATCGAGCTCGTGAAGATCCACAACGAGAGATTCGTGTGCGAAGTCCTGATCCAGCGTGCCGCCGACATACGGCGTACCGAGGAAAAGCTTTCCGATCGCCACAATCCGATTCTCACCCGGCCTGGAGTAAATCGAACGAATCGAATCCACACGCACAGCAAAGATGGAGTCGTCCGTGTGAGACCACCCCCCGATCCCCTCATTGAAGAGGAGGGGGAGCAAACAAATAGCAATAACGATGCTCCTCATTCGATGTTCTGTACCTGCTCCCGGATCTTCTCCATCTCCTGTTTGATCATCACCACGTGGTGCGCGACCTCGGCCTGGCCAGTCTTGGAGCCGACAGTATTTACCTCTCGGTTCATCTCCTGGATGATGAAGTTCAGTTTGCGTCCGGCGGCTTCTGGAGATTCGAGCGCCTCCAGAAAGAACTTTAAATGCGAGCGGAAGCGAACGATCTCCTCAGTTACGTCGAGGCGTTCAGCGATCATTGCTATCTCCAACTCCAGTCGCTGATCATTGAGCACTTGCGTATCCTGTGTCAATTCCAACACGCGCGCTTTAAGCTTATCATATTCTTCCTTTGCGCTGGACTTTGCAAGAATCTCCACTTCATTCATGCGCGCTTCCATTGTTGCCAGCCGTTGGCGAAGATCCTTTTCCAACTCACCGCCTTCTTGGGTGCGCATGATCCGAAGTTGCTCGATGGCTTGCAGAAGTGCTTGTTGGGTCAACTCCCACTCCTCTTTCGCGGCGGCGTTTCCAGTGTCCTCGACGGAATAGATATCGCCGAAACTCGTGAGATCGCGAAGCTGGATCTCCGCTGTCACACCAGTGATGGTACGCAACTTATCGAGCAGCGCAAAATATGCTTTGGCGAGCGGCTCGTTAATGGTAAGAGGAATTGCTTCAGAGCCTTGGCGATCGACAGAAATATTCACGGAGATCTTACCCCGCTCCAGACTCTTGCGTACCAGCTCGCGAACTTCCAGCTCGCGCTCACTCATGCTGCGTGGCAAACGTACAGAGATCTCGATGAAGCGGGAATTCACGCTACGAATTTCGGCAGTTACCGTTATCGACGCACCGCTTTCAGAATTGTGGATCGCTTCGCCCCGGCCAAAGCCGGTCATGGAAATTAGCATGGGATACGGTTTCCTTGTGTGATGGTGTCGCCCTATATAGTAGCTCTCACTAAACCCGAACTCGGACCAGAAAGTCCAACGAATCTTCTACTTTGTCTATGGACACGTAGGAGTATCTGACAGCACTGGCCAATGAGTGGATGGATAGACCCCCAATGCTTGGTCTGGACTCTGCTCCGAGGAAGAGTGGAGCTACGAACAATTGCATCTCGTCAAAAAGCTTATTATGAACAATCGACGCCGCGAGCGTTGGCCCGGCCTCGACAACGATGCTCGATATCCCCTGATCACCGAGCTTCTTAAGCAACGCATTCAGATCAAGTCTACCATCTCCCGCAGGCACGGCGATGATCTCTACGCCCTGTTGTCTGAGCCACTGCACTTGAGTACCGCCGGTTTCGACGGTTTGTTGGCTTGTGACCACAATCGTCTTTTCGTGATATTCGTCCGTTAACAGGCTAAGTGTGTGCGGCAACTGTAGCTGTGGATCTAGTACGATCCGTCGTGGTTGACGACCCTCGACCAATCGGACAGTAAGAGCAGGATCATCTGCCCGAGCGGTGCCTGTACCAACCATCACCGCATCGTGCTCGGCTCTCAGCTTGTGAACCATCTTTCGCGATGCCTCCGAAGTGATCCATTTCGACTCACCGCTTGCCAACGCGGAACGTCCATCGAGTGAAGAGGCGACCTTCAGTGTGAGATACGGCAGTCCTGTTGTGATGTGCTTGATGAAGAAGCGATTCAACTCTCTGGCTTCTGCTTCCAATAGCCCTACCTCAACGAGGATGCCCGCTTCTCGCATCCGGCGAATGCCCTCGCCGCTGACGTTGGGGTTCGGATCCACCATTGCTACGATGCAGCGAGCTATTCTCTTCTCGATCAAAAGATCGCAGCATGGAGGCGTCTTCCCGTGATGCGAATGTGGTTCGAGCGTCACATAGGCCGTGCTCCCGGCAACCGTGTGCCCGTTGGACTCTGCATCAGCTATCGCATTCGGCTCAGCATGCGGTCCACCGAATTGGTGATGTGCCCCTTCCCCCACAATTTTTCCATCCTGTCCCACGATAACGCACCCCACCAATGGATTGGGGCTCACGTAGCCCACCCCTTCCTGAGCAAGAGAAAGGGCTTTGCGCATCATCGCAGCATCGTTTGGTAAGAAGGTCATCTGTATTGTCTATCGTAAACAAAACAAGCCCTCCTCTTGCGAGGAGGGCTTGCCCTGAAAAAAACTCGAACCTCGCTCGGCTCTTACTTGACGAGCACCATCTGGCGCGTCAAGCGAACGTCGCCACTGGTCACGACATAATAATACGTGCCGCTGGCAAGACCCTTCGCGTCGATCGAAAGGGTATGGTCGCCAGTGCTGAGGCGTCCGCTGAATGCGTTGCGAACAACAGCGCCCGTTGCATCAATGATATCCATGCGAACCGACGCATCGATCGGCAAGCTGAGTGCAACCTGCGCCGAAGCATTCGTCGGGTTCGGATAGCACTGGCCCAGCACGAAGCCGTTCTGCTCGGAACGCTCTGCGACGGCGCCAGCCTGCAAGCCGTTTGCATTGATGGTATCCGTTGTCCAGAGATAAGGCTCTGGGCTGGATGACGGGAAGTCGATCGTCACCATTTCTGCTCCGACCTTGGAGGGGCAGAACTTGAGGATGACCTGCACTGTGCCGCCTGCTGCCGTTGCGCCGGTTGTCGAGCTCACGATCGTGAAGTCGGCCGCATCTGGTCCACCGAGCGTCGGTGTGCCTGGATTCCAGCTAATGTTACCGTTATTCGGGAAGTTGATCGTGTCATTGACGCAATCGCCCTTCTTCGCGCTGGCTGGCGTGTTGGCACCCTTCGTGATAACACCGATGCCATATCCATAGAGCGGCACTGGTGGGATCGCTGGGGAAGGAGTGAAGTTCAGCATTCCGTTCGCTGCACCAAGTGCGGTCGGCGAGAACATCACCGTGAAATTGCCAGAATTGCCTGGCAGAACTGTTGCGCTGATTCCGCTACCAAATGCGAAAGACTGACTCGTCGTTGCGGAGAACGATGCGGAGTCGATCGTCGTGACCTCACCGCAATTCTGCACAGCGATCGTCTTGCTGTCCCTGGCACCAAGCATAACGGTGTCATACAGCGCTGCTGGAGTAGGTGTGCCGCACATGTGCAAGCCGTAGCCAGCAATGGCGAGCGAATCTACGATCGGCTGACCGGACGTTGAACCAACGAGCTTCAGCATTGCTGGGCGTGGTCCTCGATCACCTGGGGTGAAGCAGATCTGTACCGTCTTCGACGAACCCGGCGTCAGGACGAAACTCGGTGCTCCGCCCGTCCAGGTCAGTGTGTACTCAGAATTGTATGTGCCGCTCAGAGTTGCAGAATTGATCGTGAGATCCGTCTGACCTGAATTATGGAGTGTGGCAGTGATGCAATCCTTTGTAGCAACGAGGACGCTATCGGTGAAGCGGCCCTGAACATCGAGACGTCCGAATGGCACGCCAACGCCAGAGACGTTCACGTTGAATTGGCTTGTGTCACGCGGCGTCGACTCGTAGGTCATCGGGATGTTCGTGAAGTAGCGGATCGAGGCGAGGCGTGCACCAGCCTTGATGGGCTTGAAGCAGAGGTTGACAAGCTTTGTCTGATCCGGAACCAACATGGTGTCAGAACCTGTCAGCGGATAGTAGCTGAAATCGTAATCGCTAGAGGTGACGACCTGTCTCAAGATCTTGAGCGTGTCTGAGCCTGTGTTGTGCAGCGACAGTGACTGGCATACGGAGTCACCGAGCGCAACGGAATCAAAGCGAAGGTTGATGCTAGCACCGTACCCACCGCTATTACCACCTGCGGCGGCGACCACAAGCCGTGCGAGACGCCCAACTCCAAAGAGCGCGACCGTATCCCATGGGATGTTAAATGCGTTGGTATTAATCACAACTGCAGCATCCGGTCGGCCTTCAAGCTTTGGTGTAAAGCGAATGCCGATAGAGTCGGTCTTCCCCACTGCCAGCGGATTTGCCGGCATGCGTGAAACGGAATAATTATCCGGATTCAGGCCGATGAAGTA
Source organism: uncultured Ignavibacteriota bacterium (assembly GCA_903900335.1). GTDB lineage: Bacteria > Bacteroidota > Ignavibacteria > Palsa-1295 > Palsa-1295 > PALSA-1295. The sequence goes on from CAIUMP010000024.1 coordinate 91,615, forward strand.
GATGCTGTTGATCGACAATGGGCCTGTACCCGTGCTGGTGATCGGGATATACTGGACTGCCGAGCTATCACCGAGTCGGCGCGAAATTTTGTGGAACAGGTTGTTCGTGCCATACGAAACGCTCGGTGCCAAGCCCAGACCACTCAGTGCCACATTCTGAGTTCCGCTATCTCGACCGTCTGTAAATAGCGAAAAGGTTGCGTTACGTGCACCAGAGGTGATCGGGTTGAACCGAACGGTGTACGTCGCCGAACCGCCAGAAACGATGCTGTCTCCAGCCTTCGGGAACGTGACCATCGTGTAGTCAGGTGCGCCGCTAATTGCGTAACCATTGATGTGCAAATTCGCTGGTCCGACCGAGTACGCGGTAAAGGTTGCGGTCACAGGCGAACCCGCGCTCACGCCACCAAAGTTAATGCTATGCGGTGACAAGGAAAGTTGCGAAGGTGGAAGAGGCGGTTGTGGAGGAGTCCATCGCACTTGGTTTGCTGGGGTCGAAGACATGGACGTGTACAACTGCTGATAGAGGAAGCCGTAGGTCGTACCACCGTTGAGTCCGCAACCCGCACTGCTGCCGATTGCCTTACTGTTCGTAGCATACCAATACTCGATTACGTTTGTTGACTCATAGAGCTTCACCTGCATGCTGCAATTATTTGTGCTGCCGCAGCAAGGTGACTCGGCCGGCCACTCGATTGTCAAAACGCGGCTTGGCGCGCTTCCTGAAACTTGATAGTACACTGCAGAACCGCTGTTCATGTACATGTCAGCAGAGTAGAAGCACATCGTGTTCGGATAGGCTGAGCTACCTACGTTGTTGCTGCAACACCCACTGGATATGAACCCATTCATGGTGAGCATACAATTTGAATTCACACCGATCGTCGTCCCTAGAGAGAAATTCGTGCTATCATAGTTGAAAGCAAAAGGAGACGAGAACGTGGCGTACCCATCGTCAACGCTAGTGACCGAGACCGAGTTCGTCCCGCTACCGCCAATGATCGAAGTGAAGGTAGCCGAAAACGTTGAAGGCACGTAGCGCGTAACGCGACCTGTTTGACCATAGGCCGTCTGCACCACCGCGAAGCAGAGAAGCACGCCGAGGCATGCTTGTAAGAACCTGTTCCAAGTATTCATCATAAACCTCTCAAATCGAGATAAAATAAGCCCTTAATTCCAAATATTGTAGCCACAGCAAGCAGTCGCAGGTGCCACGGGAGAATTAACAGCGTGCAATATAACACATAAATTTCGGCCCCGCACAAAAATCGGTTTAATTCTTGGGGCCGGGTTAGCAGCCCTTCAAGCTCACTTTCGGAGATCGCCGCAACGGCCTGGAGAGCAACTCAAAACGGGCTCCACAGCGAACCCACGCCGAGCCAGGAAGCGGCAGCAAAAACAAAGACCCGTCCTTGCGAACGGGTCTTTGAAACCTGGTTAGGAGCAACGGACTTTACGCCGCTTCTTCCTGGATGCGGTGCTGACGGCGATTTGCTCGCTGGCGCAGCAATTTGTTGGTGATTCCAGGTCCCTCACGTTTTAATGATCGCAGCCCCATAACTCTCAAACCAATCATCGGAAGTGACGATCGGAAGCCCATCTGCTAGGCTTTGGGCTATGATCAGGCGGTCGAACGGGTCGTGGTGATGAAAGGGAAGTTGATGAAGCTCGACAAGGTGGCTTGGAGTGATCGGGAGAATGGTGAATCCAGCGGCCTCGATCGTGTGGGCCATTTCATCGAACGGTTTATACAGATTGAGCTTGCCGATGGAGCTCTTTATTGCAATCTCCCACAAACTCGCGATACTCAGGATCGGCCGAGAGTTGGCGATCAGCATTCTCAACTCTGGCTTTAAGCGAGGGTTTGCTTCCCCATACCAGAGAAATGATTGGGTATCGACGAGCGGCCGATCCATTACATGTAATCCTTGAAATCTTCCAAAGGCTCGTTGAAGTCATCGGGTACGGCAAAGAAACCCTTTAAAAATCCGAATTGCGGGCGCGGGGGGTCGTCCTGAATGAGGGGGGTCATTTTGAGAACCGGCTTTTCGCGATCGGTGATGACGATCTCTTCTCCATGGATTACGTCGCTGAAGACGGAGGAGATGTGGGCTGTGGCTTCCTGGAGTGTTATGGCGTGCATGATTGGTCTGTCTTTCTGCACCTATAACTCAGTATGGGTTTGGAGGGTTCTTTCTGTGATTCTGCTCAACAAAAAGACCCGTCCTTGCGAACGGGTCTTTGAAACCTGGTTAGGAGCAACGGACTTTACGCCGCTTCTTCCTGGATGCGGTGCTGACGGCGATTTGCTCGCTGACGCAGCAATTTGTTGGTGATCGACGGTTTTTCAAACGCCGTTCTCTTGCGGTATTCCTTGAGAATGCCGGCCCGCTCGTACTTCTTCTTGAATCTGCGGAGCGCCCGATCGATCGGTTCGTGCTCCTGAACAATAATTCCTACCACTTGTAATTCACCTCTTTCTGTTATTGGGACGGGCTAAACGCGGGGGGTGGGGGTCGGGTTCCGGGGGCGGGGTATTGGGGATGGGGTGTGGGGTGTGGGGTGTGGGGGGAATGGCACAAAAGTGAATTCACCGCTTGAGCCCCTCTTTCAATCTCATAGCCTATCACGATTAGGTGTTATTTTCGTAGCTCTTCTTCGAATCAAAAAGTACTACAATGGCAATTCAGAATTACCGCGAGCTCGAGGTTTGGCAGTATGGGATGGACTTAGTTATCGAAGTCTATCTGTTGATGAAGAAATTGCCACCCGATGAACGGTTCGGTCTTGTGCAGCAAATGCAACGGTGCTCTGTTTCCATACCTTCTAACATAGCAGAAGGGTACGGTCGTCTGCATCGAGGGGATTACGTGCACCATCTTTCGATCGCAAGAGGATCGCTTTGTGATCTCGAAACGCAGCTCATTCTGTGCGGGAGGCTTGGCTATGTCACAAAAAGCGATGTGAGGCTCAGCTGGAAACTTTGTCAAAGCACGGGAAAAATGCTAACGGCAATGCTGAGGACGCTTGGCAATTCCAGTTGAGGAGCGCAGCCTCCATACCCTATACCCCGCACCCCATACCCCACCTTACTCGGGCTTGAAATTCTCCAGCAATTTCTTCTCGCCGGATTTTTCGAAGTGGACGATCACCGCGTTGCGGCCTGAAGCTGTAACTTCCTTGCCCATTACTGTTCCGACTTCATCCCAGTCCTTGTGATAAACCGCTTCACCGATCGCGTAGATGCGCGAAGGCGTGTAGGGGGTGCACTCGGAGGCCGTCAGGTTTGTGTGGGTCTTGGGCTTTTCCTGTAAGAGCGCGGCAAGATTGACGAGCATCGTGTTGTGACACTTCGTACAGCGCACCCAGAGATTCTCGTTACGCGGCTCGTCCGAATCCTTATCGATGGGTTGCGGGGATTCACCGGCGAGCTGGGTCTTCGCTTCGCCGACGATTTCCTTGCGTGCGGTACGGGTGCAGTCCGAACAAAGGAGAAGCCCCGTAATGTATTTGGATCGGCGCCGGGTACGTGGCTTTGTAGTTTTTGTCACTTTGTCGGAGTAAATTCGGAGAAAGCAATAGTTTTAGGCGTTATTCGCGTCCCGCCTGACCGAAGCTGGGAGTGAGACGCAAACAAAAAACGCTTCTTGCATTCCGGAGCCTCTTTTTGAAGCATTCCGGTAAAAAAGCGTTTATTTTAGGCCTACAATTATTTCGTATTTCAAGGTAGGCTTTAACGAAAAACATGGCCCTTCCCGTTCCCTGGAAGTGGAATCATGAATTTGGCGCCTCACCTCCCGACAAACCTGCTTGCCTCTCTGACCATGAACAAAGTGCCGCCCTTCAACTTAGGTCCCCCAGTCTCGGGGATATCGGAAATCTGCGTTTATGGTCCGATTCGATATTTTCGCGATCAGAGGCAGACTTCGTTTGTACTGCATCCGCTGTATTTTGGTCCGAATAGTCCGTATGAATTCCGGGTCAAAACCTCTGGCGATCAGTTGCTCGTCCTTTTCCCGGAAATCCACCATGTAGAAGAGGAGCTCATCGACTTTCTCATAGGTGACCCCTAACTCGGTTTCGTCCGTCTGCCCAGGCCACAGGTCGGCACTCGGTGGCTTGCTGACAATTTGCTCGGGGACCCCGAGGAATTTCGACAACTGCCAGACTTGAGTCTTGTAGAGATCACCAAGTGGGTTGATCGCGCTGGCGTTATCGCCGTAGATCGTCGTGTAGCCGAGGAGGGACTCCGTCTTGTTGGATGTACCTATGACAAGCGCGCTGCGGGCCTGTGAGCGATCGTAGAGCGTAACCATTCTGAGTCTGGCAAGTGCATTGCCACGGCGCATTCGGTCCATTTCACCACTGGCCGCCTCTGTCTGTGCGAAGAAGGCGTCGGCGGCGGCGGTGATCTCGAACTTCTCGTAGGAGAGCTTGAGATCGTTGACAACGGCCATTGCATCGCTGACGCTTTCGGCGGAAGAAGAGCGGTAGGGCATCAGCACCACATGTACATTCTCCGCTCCGAGCGCGCGAACGGCCAAATAGGTGGAAAGCGCAGAATCAACTCCACCAGAGAGCCCGAGCACCGCCCTCTTCAGACCGGTCCTGTGAACTTCGGACTCGATGAAAATGGCGAGCATCTGCACCGCATGATCTGGGTTCAGCAGAAGCGGGCTGGTGATCTTCAGGTGAGGAGATTCCACGTCGGGTATTACGGGTCAGTGAAATTTCGGTTCAAATTTGTCTCTCAATGCCTCCGAAACGGCCCTTGGGACAAAGTCGCCCACGTCTTTGCCATTGCGCGCAAGTTCGCGGACAATGGTGGAGTTGAGATAGGTGTAGCGCTCATTCGGCATAAGGAATACCGTGGTGATCCCCTCTGCTAACTTGCGGTTCATAAGCGCCATCTGAAATTCATATTCAAAATCGCTGAGAGCACGAAGCCCTCGGACAATCGCCCTTGCGCCCCGGGTTTGGGCATAATCAACCAGCAGCCCTTGAAACGCATCAGCGCGAATGTTGGTGCATTCCGGGCAGGCCTCGGCAATCGCACGGATCACTAACTCCAAGCGCTCCGGCTCGCTAAAGACCGGGGACTTCTGGCTGTTCCGCGCAAGCGCAACGATCACTTCATCAAACAGCTCCGAAGCACGACGGACGATATCGAGATGCCCGTTCGTGATCGGGTCGAATGTGCCAGGGTAAATGGCTATCCTTTTCGTAGGCTCTTTCACTGTGAGATGTTCTCCTTAGATTGATGTACGAGAATAGTAAATCCCGCTTCCCCGGCATTTAACTCCCGGAGAATTTTTGCTCCTTTTGGAGCAAGCGCTGCTTGACCTGCTCGGTGTTCGATCACGCACAGTCCGCCTGGTGCAAGCCAGCCGTTTGCAAAGATGAGCTCTGGGAGTTCCGTCTGGGTTCTACCGTCACTGTAGGGCGGATCGGCAAAGATCAACTCAAACTCCCCACGGGCGGGACTTTGTAAAAATTTGTATACGTCGTTCGGTAATTGTCGTACTGCCTGCTGGACTCCCAAAGCAGCAGCATTCTCCTTCGCTGCATGGAGTGCGAATCTATTATTCTCCACAAGTGTCGCCTGTAACGCGCCTCGGCTCAACGCTTCAAATGCCAGTGCTCCAGAGCCTGCAAAGAGATCGAGCACGCGGGTCTCACTCCAGTTCAATTGGTTCGAGAGAACATTGAACACGGCTTCCCGCGCACGATCGGTAGTTGGACGCGTCTTGTCACCGCGAGGCGCGATGAGTGTCCGGCTCCGAAACTCCCCGGCAATGATTCGCATCAATTGGTGCGAGAATGTCGGCGAATCTCCGCGAAAATGGAGGCGGCTCCGATGGTCAGCGTGTAAAGGTGCGGCGCAGTGTTTACAGTTTCAAAGAGGTCCTCTGCAATATCGGCGAGCGCGACAAAGTCCTGAACTCCGATCTTTCGCATGAGCAACAGAGGATCGGAAAGATCGACATCCATGCCGCCGAGATCAGAACCACTCAGGATAACTTCCTGTGCAGAAAAATCTGGAAAGATCTGCTCTCTTTCTTCGTACGTGAGATTTAGGAAAGCAGCAACAGAGTGGACACTTTTGCGGGCGATGTAGTCCTCCCCAGCCCTTTGTACAAATAGGAGCCCACCGTTATCCGCCTGAAGAATTGCGGAGTTCACCGTCCCAATGGCCTCAAGCACACATCGCAAGGCGGACAGAGGTGAAATCGCTGGCGTTGAGCTATCAACAACCTGCATGAGAATGGCCCGGCCGACGGTCGAGGCAAACGCCTTCCCACTCAAGTTACTTGTGAAGGAATTCGGGAAATGGATGCGAAGCTCCTCTTCCAGTTCGGTTGACGTTGGCGGCATCGGAGTCCAGTAGCATACATCCCTTGCCGGGTCGAAGGCCTGGACGATGGCGTCGGCTGATTTTTCGGCCACTTGCGTCGCGACGAGGACGTCGCCTTCGTTCTCGAAGGCGAGCCCAACCTGATTTGCAAGGGTTCTGGTCTGGATGCTGAAGGATGCCATTGCACAAATTTACGTCGAAACCTACCCCCATTGCTGAAGTACATATTGCAAAACGGGTTTTCGCGCTCAAATGAACTCTTCCCCTGGCTATTCAAGGCGAAGAAACCGTTTGAGCCCCTCGTATCGTGAGCTCCCGAAGCCATAGACATTCTTCAGCTCATCAAGACTTCGGAATCTCCCTCGCTCTGAGCGATACGCAATAATCCTTTCTGCGGTTACGGGTCCCACACCGGGCAAACGAATCAGATCTTCTTTAGAGCCGTGATTGAGCGAGATGGAGCCAAGACGCAGCCCGTCCGCTTTGGAGTGGTGTTGTTCTCGCGTGCGGACAGATGGCGGCAGGAGCGAATCCTCTGGCAATGAAAAAAAGAGAGAATCCTTCTTATTCGCAAGCTTACTCAGTGCAAAGAACAAGCTGTCTTGTTGTTTTCGCTCGACGATCTCTCGTGTGTCCCTTCTTTCAGGAAATGCGTTGAAATAGATCTGCCTCCCAAATCGGAAGAGGAGTACACTAACTCCCAGAAGGAGAAAGAGGAACAGCGCTCGCAATTCTCGCGGAGTGTAGAACTGCTCCGCGATCTTGTCAGCCCGCTCAAGTAGGTCAGTAGCACGGCGGCGAAGTGGCATCGTCTACGAAAATACGAGATTTTCTCCGCATCATTTTGAAGGCAGTGGACAACACCTCAGCCAGCCGCACTCACACTAGGAGAACATACTCCGAATATTGCTGAACAGCCCAGGATCATCAGTCATGGCTGCTTCGGGTTCTTCGGATGATGAATCGGTCTTCGTTTTGGTCTTCACGGATGTTTTGAAGTGATCCAACTTAGAGAGCTGATCCAACAGAGCTTTCTCCTCTTTTGTAAGCTTCGTGGGAGTTACTATTTGAACGCGCACCAGTTCATCGCCCTTACCACCCCGATTGAGATGCGGTATGCCCTTATCTCTCATACGGAGCAGCGTCCCCGATTGCGTGCCCGATTGGATCTTTAGCAGTGAGTGTCCCGTAAGTGTTGGCACCTCGACTTCTGCCCCGAGCGAAGCTTGGGGGAAGCTGATCTCCAGATCGAGCACCACGTCATCTCCATCGCGTATGAATTGCTCGTGCTCCTTCTCCTGAATCACCACCAGTACGTTACCCGCTGGCCCGCCTCGTCGGCCCGCATGACCTTGTCCAGATAGCGTTAGGTAGTTGCCCTCGCTAACGCCTGCAGGAATCGTGACCTTCAGCGTGCTCTCTTCGAGTGTTCTTCCCTCTCCTTGGCAAATTTCACAACGCTCACGAATGGATTGGCCCGTCCCCTGACAGGTTGGGCAAGCGGTTACATTAACAAACTGTCCGAATCCCATTGAACGCACTTGCCGTACCTGACCCGCCCCATGGCACGTACTGCACGTCTCGACCGCAGTTCCACTTTTCGCGCCAGAACCGGCGCACGTAGTGCACGTCTTAAGATGTCGAACTTTGATCTTCTTCTCGATACCCGTTGCAATTTCCTCCATTGCGAGCGGCAAGGGTATTTGCAGATCGGCCCCTCGCTCTGGCCCGTTGGGATTTCGCGAATTGCCTCCACCACCGAAGAACTGTTCGAAGATGCTACCACCACCCATCCCGCCGAAGATGTCGGCGAAGTGGGAAAAGATGTCGTTGGCGTTAGAGTATTGACCAAAATCCGCACCCTGCTTCACGCCCTGGTGCCCAAAGCGATCATAGCGCGCACGCTTGTCGCCATCGCTAAGCACCTCGTAGGCCTCGGTGGCCTCCTTGAATTTCTCCTCGGACTCCTTGTCATCCGGATTTCGATCAGGATGATATTGCATTGCAAGCTTCCGGTAGGACTTCTTTACCTCCTCTACGCTTGCCGTCTTTTCGACCCCGAGAATTTCGTAATAATCTCTCTTCACAAATCTGTTCTTTTATTTATCAGTCCGATGAGCGTGCGACGAATACTTTAGCGTGACGCAGGATCGAATCCCCCAAGGTATAACCCTTTTGAATCTCTCGGGTGATCATCCCGGCCTCGACATCTGTGCGAGGCTCTTCCATCAGTGCGTCGTGCTTCATAGGGTCGAAGGTCTCCCCAACCACATTCATCGGTTTTGCCCCATAGCGCTCTAGTGTCTTCAAGAAGTTCTTGTAGACCAGTTCAATACCTTGAGCCATCGGGTCATGTTGTTCTGCAGCATGCTCGAGAGTCCGCTCCAAGTCATCGACCACGGAGAGGAGATCCAGTATCAAGCGCTTATTGGCGTCATAGATAAGCTGCTCCCGTTCTTGTTGATGACGGCGACGCATGTTGTCCAGATCCGCGGTGCGGCGCAGGAGTTGGTCGCGACTATCAGCCAGAGCCTTCTCAAGCGCTTCGATCTTAAGTTCGAGCGATTCCTCGACAAGATCTTGCACGTCTTGATCGCCCGATGTTTCATCTGGATTGTTTGCCGCTGAGTTCTTTTGTCCAAATTTCATCCGTAATTCTTATCCAGTGTGATCTACTTCGCCGAAAGCGCGCTAGACATGGATCGGGCAACGTATTCCACGATCGGAGCTATGCGTCCGTAATCCATGCGCTTTGGCCCGATCAGCCCCACAATTCCAGTTTGGTCACCAATCTGGTACTTGGTGCAAATCAAACTGTAATTGGTCATATTTCGCTCTTCGAGTTCACTTCCAATACGGATAGAAAGGCCGCCGGATTCAGAGCTAAGCCCTCCGACCAATTCACTCGATCGCTCCAGGACATGAATGACGACCTCTTCGTTGTCTATCAGTTCAATAATGCTCTGAAATTCCTCGTCCGAAAAAGCATTCTTTTTCTGGAACTCCGGGTGCGCAAAGAGATTCTTCGCACCGCTGATCTTCACCCGCTCCGTCCCCGGATCGTCGAAGAGCTTCTCCGGAGAATCTATGAACAGCCGCAAGACGGACTTCTCGTGTTCCGCTAGATCGGTAAGTCGCTCTCGAAATGTTGCCTTTATCTCTCGAAAGGTCAGCCCGGAAAGTCGTTCATTAAGAAGGATCCGAAGCTCGTCCAGCTTAGACTGACTCAGATGACTGCCTGTTTCCAGCGTTACGGTCCGTACGCGGCCACTGGACGCAGCCAGGACGATCAGTATTCGATTGCTGGAGAGCTGTGCCAGTTCTACGCGCTCCAGGATCCCGTAATCAAGGGAGGGCAGCAACACCATGGATAACTGACGTGATAGACGAGCCAGGATATTAGTGGACTCTTGGACGATATCGTCAGCGGTCACCGCGTCCACGATCGAACGCTCGATCGCCTTTCGCTCGGCCTCGCTCAGGCGCTCCCTGGACATCAGGTCATCGACGTACATTCGGTAGCCCTTGTCGGTCGGAGTTCTGCCTGCGCTGGTGTGCGGATGTCCCACGTAACCCAGGAATTCCAGATCCGCCATGACATTTCGGGTAGTCGCATCGCTTAGCCCTAGTGCGCCGACTCTTGCAAGGTATCGCGACCCCACAGGATTTGCCGTTAGAACGTAATGTTGAACGATCAGCCGGAGAATCTCACGCTGTCGCTCACTTAGCTCCGCCGCACTCGCTGACAAAGCCCTTACTTCACTACGTACCAGTCCTTCGCTCTTTTGGATTGCCACTGCCTGATTTACCCCATTAATTGAACCCCCAACACCACGCGTTACTTCAGCAGTTTCATTAGTCCGACCTCACCAACATGGGTGAAAAGAAAAAACTGCCCGGCATCCTATGGATGCCGGGCAGTTTCAAAAGATTCTCTCCCTGAAAGACTCCGCCCAAATAAGGCGGAGTCTTCAAAGGGTCGCTTACTTGCTAAGCGTCATCTTCTTCGAGAGCGTGACAGTCTGTCCGTTCGCGTCCACTGCAGTGAGTTCATAAATATATGAACCGCTTGCGAGCTCCGTGACGTCCAGTGACTTGACCTGCTGGCCAGCCTGCATCGCCTCATTAGCGAACTCGGTGGCTACGACCTTGCCCGTTACATCGAGCAAGCGGAGCGACACCGTCGCGCTAACAGGAAGCGTAAAGTGGACCGTGGTCATACCCGATGCTGGGTTCGGGTAGTTCTGCTCGAGCGTGAATCCGGTCGCTGCAAGCGGTGCGGATTCGATCTCATTCGAGTACGTCTTCGCGCCGCTCTGATCGACAGCAGCGATGCGATACGTGTAGCTCTTCGAGGCCACAAGACCGTCATGTGCGAAGTGGTAGTCGCTCTCCTTCGAGGCGCTAACCTGACCAACATTCACCCATGCATTGCCCTGACGGGTCTCGACGTCATAGCGAGCGACGTCTTCCTGGCGTGCCGTGGTCCACTTGATCATGGCCGTTGTTCCATCGCCGATACGTGGAGCGCTGGCGCTCACGAAATCAACTGCGAGGATCGTGCCGGCATGGCTGGCCACGAAGTCAAGAGCACCGCGCATGACGCGTGTCACACCGCTCGTGAGTGTACCAACTTCACCAGGTGTCGTCTGAATCGGACACATCCAGTCAAAGCCGTAGAACACCGTGTTGTACAGTGGGTTACGATACGTCGTACCGGCACCGCTGTCAGAAGGAGTCTGAGGATGCGTATTGTAGGAATACGCCCACCAGTTGACTTCCGAACCGACCGTCGGCGTGACCATTGCTGGCTTCACCACATCCGGCGATGCGCAGTTCAGGTTATCCGGGAACGAGTTGTAATCCAACAAGCGACCGGTGATCGTACCGCTGTAGGAACCAGCCACTGGCGTGTTCGCTACATAGGTTGTGTGCATCCACGTGTTCGTGAACTCCGTATCGGTCACCACGTTATTCGGCATTGCGAAGCCATTCTGGAACGCAATGTTCTGACCAGCCATGATGAGTGACTTCTTCGCATACGTCTGACCCGCCTTCAGGAAGCGCTCAACTTCTTGAGTCTCCTTGAAGCTGAGACCAGCCTGACCTGTCGGCTGACCAGAGACCACCGGGATCGTCGGATCGCCAGAAGCCCAGATCATCGTCCAATATGGCGTGTAATCGAGATCAATCGCGCCGTAGGTGTTGCGGTCGAGTGTGTCATAACCAGTGATACCGAGACGTGCGAGTGCACCATACACGGAATCGCGGTTCATGCGGCCTGTGAGCGTCGCACCATTGTAGGAGACGAGTGTCGCATTGGTCTTGAGCACTGTCGCAAATACCTTCGACAACGAATCGTTGACGTGGTTTTGATCGGTCGGTACCCATACCGTTACGCGGAACACACCGGTCTTCGACTGAACAGGTGTCAGCGTCGGGCCTGTGAATGTCACGTTGCGGGACTCGTTCACATCCCAGTTCTGAAGCGAGGTCGTCGAGGACCAGAGCGTCTGCCATGGACCACCAGACAATGCTACCTCAACAGTCGCCTTGACCGTGCGGTTGAAGACTGCCTGTGCAGACAGGTTCTTCACCGTCGCATTGATGTACATGGGGTTCTCCAACGTCACCAATGAGGTGTCGCTCTTCTGCGAGTAACCACCTGGGTTGTTGATCGAAAGGACCGCGAGGTCATTCGAGTACTGGAAGCCTTCGAATTCGTCGGCGCCGATGTCTGGGGTACCATTACCCGTCTGACGTGAGTCACCGTCGAAATCCAGAAGCTGCGATGCTGTGCCTAACCATGCGCCGTTGTTCGAAGCTGGTGAAGAGACATAGCTGAAGGCACCTGGCATGTGCGCAGTGTCAGCAGCGAACATCGGGTCACCCGTCTGCGAGTGGATGTCCATCTGGTTGTAGGTGCGCCAGTCATTGAGCTTGCGGAACGTGCGGGTCTGGATGATCGTACCAAGGGTTGGACGACCGTCATACTCGGTGATTGTCGCGAACGTCGCAACGGACGGCGATCCTGGAGCGCGAAGATCGAACAGGTTGTAGTCAGAGCTCAACGCATTTGCGTATGGGCGTGTCAACTGCAACGCGAAGTTCGTGTACGAACCCGTCTTGCCTGTGTTCTGGATCACATTGTTCCAGATGAAGGCGTGAGCCGCATTCTGCACCGTGATGTCAACAGCCGCATTCGACGTCGAGATCGAGTTGTTGAAGATCGAATCGCGATCAGCCGAGTACTTCGTAGACGCCGTCATGTAGACGATCGGATACGCTGCACCGGACTTGATGCGGAAATCGTACAACATGTTGTTCGACGTGACGTTGCGCGTTGGGCTCGGAAGTGTGGAGACCACCGGCTTCGCACCCGATGTGCTGTAGATCGTAGCAGCCTGTTGGATCGCTACGCCGTACGCATTACCCTGCCATGCACGGATGTTGTGGATGCGATTTCCATCGATCCAAATGCCAGCAACGTTACCGATCGAGTCCTGGATGGTGCCAGGCTGCGTGATCTGGTTGCCGCTCGGCTGCATGATGCCATAGGCGTGGCTTGTATAGCCAGCGGTTGCGAGTGTAAGCGAATCATCAATGTTCGAAATCTCATTATGAGAGATCGTCATGTTGCGCTCGCTCTGGAAGCTGATACCAGCGTAGCTGATCGGGTTCGTGGAAGTACCGATCGTGTTACGTGTAACAACGTTGTTGAAATTCTTCCAGCTCTTGAAGCTCGACGGTCCAAGCTCGAACTGATCGTGCAAACCATGATCGTAGAGGCCGTACTTGGCATTGCCGATCTCGCAATTCTCAACACGGATGTTGTGAATCTGTACCGTATCGAGGATACGTGCGATGTAGTTATTACGATTCTGCTCGTTGTACATACGGATGACCGCTGACGAATCGTTAGCGAACATCGTACCGCCACCGAGGCTGGAGTTGGCGAGCTTACCATTACCGACAAGGCGAAGATCCTTGAAGATCAAGTTGCTTGCGCCGAGTTCGACACCGAAGACACCACCAGCTGCAGTGGAGTTGTCGATGATCGTGATGCCACGCTTGTTCGGCTCTGCGACCAACTTGTCTGGGATCGGCACGCCGAGTGGGTTATATCCCTCGAACTTGATGTGGCCACCCATAAGGTCACCAAAGTAGAAGCAGAACGGCTTGTTACCAGTGAAGGCGATCGTCGGGGTCACACCCTGCTTCGGAATCCAGGTCACCCACGATGTGTCGGAGAGACCGCGGATAGGATTGAAGTTAAGTGCAGCCTGAGGATTGCTTACGCGGTAGGTACCATTCTCCGTATAATTCGCATCCGTAAGGATGAGGTTCAAGTTGCCGCCAACTCCACGGAAGACCATGGAATCCACAGCCGCATGGATGGACTGGAAGCGCTGACCAACACCGACGAAGATGTTACCCTTCAAGCGGTCGATGATCGAGAACGACGAGCACGCTGTATCGCTCGAACGATCACCATCGGTTGGATATCGTGCGATCGCACAGATATTGTAGCAACCTGGCGTAAGACGAGAGATGTCATACGGTCCCTGATGCGATGGGAACTGGAAGCGAACCAGGTTCTGATCGACGTTGAGTTCCGGAATGATCGAATCGGCCTGGAAGACCAGCTGACCATCGGAGCAACGGCGGATCTGAACGCGTGCGGGCACGTCGAAGAGATCGGACACACCGATCGACTGGAAGAGAGCCGCTGGCTGCCATTGCAGTGTGTAGGGCTTTTCTTCGTCCGCGATCGGGTTGACGATCGAATTTGCAGCTACGTCGGCCTCATAGCGAATGCCGATAGTAGCACACGTCGTGTCATCGGCGTGTAGCTGATCGGTCGTCATGATAGCGATACCGCAAACCTTGTGGTTGCCGTTAACGGCTGGCGTCCAATTGTTGAACGTCGTATCCAGGGTGGAAAGCGGAATGCTCGTGTTCGGACTTGGAAGGTAAGCCTTCACAACCGTATCCCGGTACACGACCGCACCGGATGGATCCGTAACAACGACCGTCAAAGGTACATTGTATTGGTCAGCCGAGCCGATGTTCCTGAAGCGGATCGAAATTGGCGTATTGACTGCCACAGGCGATCTTGTGCCAGGTGCCGGACCGAGGATCGTAACCGCCTTGATGTTATTCGGCGGGCTACATGTCCAAGAATTGTTGGAAGAATTGTCAACAGGATTTTGATCTGCTGTAGGCAACAGGTTGTAAACGATGACCGTGTCCGTGTAGATACCATAGGACGGTACCGTGAAGGTCGGCAAAATTCCAGCGCCAATAGTAATGGTCTGGAACGGTGCCGGCAACTGAGCGCTGGATAACGTGATCGACTGGTTATACACGACGCCCGTGCCCGCCAGTGAAATCTGGAACTGAAGCACAGCCGACGTTGGTCGAACCGTTCCGCTGTTCGTAAGCGTAACCGTTGGCTGCTGAACAGACCCAAGATTCTGGATCGACTGATCAGCCGGCGCAGAGATAAGACCCGCTGTTAGATCGTAAGGATACGCAATGAAAATGCGATAGCTTGTCGAAGGCAAGTTGGTGATACAGTTCATGGTGCAGTACGATCCTGTACCATTCTGCTTCACGCCATTGTTGTCGAGGTAGTACTGCTCGCCGCTGCCGTAGAGGTTATATCCCCACTTCGGGTTTTGGCCAGTGCTCATTGCTACGCTAGCGTTAGGAGCAAAGTTTGCATCATTGATGCCACCGGATGTGCTGCCATACCAACCGAGCGAGAGGTTCTGACCGTTGTCGGCCTTGATTCCGCAGAAGGTACCGTAGCCGTAGTAGCCGCCGTAGTTGTAGCCCCAGCCAGAGTAGGCGTTCGTGCTGATGGTTCCGACCTGGCGACCATAGTTGAACTGGAAGCTGGAAATGCCACCCTCATAAACGACCGACTGGAAGTTCGAAGCAAGCGTCGGATTGTAGTAGTAGTAGTTCTGCAAGAAGTTCTTGAACTGCACTACGAGCTGACGGTTCGGCGCGGAGCCAAGAACTGTCCACTCAACGTCAGCGATCTGTACCGCTGGATACTGGTAGTGATAACCAGCATTCGGGGACAGCTTGAAGTTTGGATAGTAACCATAGGAGGTATAATCCGCTTCATTGTAGTACGCCTCATAAGGGTAGATGTAACCCTGGTGAGTGCTCGAATTCGACATGTAAAAGTAGTAGTAATACGCGTCGTAATCCGGGTAGTTATTCGTACCAGCTGACCATGTTGGGCTGAAGAACACGTCACCGGCACCGTTGATCTGGAACGTGCTGCTGGTGGTGAACTGCTGATTCAGGAACCGGAAGTTGAACGGCACCTGGATCGGACCCGAGAGCTGATAGTAAATCTGGTAGTTTGTGGCTTCCAGATTTGCAATGTGGGTACCGGTGATTTCCTGGTAACTAGGACCAGAATTGTTCGCCGTACGGACCAGATAGTCCGTAATCGCGTACGTCTGTGCCTGAGCGACCCCGGAGGAGACCGCACCAAGCACAAGTAGCGCAAGTAAGAAACCGTAAAGTTTTCTCATAGCTTGAATAAATGAATTTATGAAACTTGCCCGGACAACTCAACTTACTTCGAGGGTAGCGTGAAGCCGTAATCTGCCCAGTTATCGTACCGACACGCGGAAGAGAAGAAAAGTTACATCCTCTTCACAATTTTTTTTCTCCTACCGTGCCTAAAGAAACGCAGTCCCCCCTTTTGTACTATTTTTAGACAAAATAGCTTTCCGACGGCAGCGCACAGCTGTCGGAAAGCACCGATACGCTAACAACCGACCCACTCACCAGCCGATGCTAAACGGGCGAACCGCGCGCCAGCCATTGGAGCTGACGACGAGGAAATAGCGACCGGAGCTTACCCCGGAGAGTGGCAGCGGCAGAATGTACCTACCTCCACGCTTGAACTCCGAGAGTGCCGTCCGAGAAAGTCTACCAGTTAGATCGAAGATCGAAGCTTCAACATAACCGTCGTTACCAAGTTCGATCTCTACCTCTCCTTTGCCAGGAGCAGCATCCGGTACCACCTGTCCAAGTCGGTACGGACCTGCCACGGAAATTTGCCCATTCAAACCCGAGCAGTCCTGAACCGATATGCTACCTTGCCTGATATGTAGTTCCACGAGAGTGTCCGGAAGGAGTGAGATCCGGATGGGAGAGAATAGACTCGGACCAATGAGCGCAAGCCAAGAGATGGATTGGACAAATTGTGCACGCTTACTAAAGTCTAGCTGTATGGCTCCGGAGACGATGCTATCGGTCATGATCCTTGTAAACTGCCCTGGGGAGACCGAGAGAGGAAGAACAACGGATGGATCGAATGAGACCTTGGTGGAATACAGCGTGTGAATACCGGTGAGCGTTGCGGAGTCCAACCAAATGTCTGTTCGAGCAGTATCACCGGGACGAATGAGCTCAGGGCTGGAGACTGTGAAGTAAGCGCTCGGGACTACAAGGCTCCTCCCCGTTCCGCGAAGAAGAGATTGGAAACGGCCTCCACTGCGCTGAAGTATCTGAATAGTATCAATACCATTACCTGCTTTGGCTGGGCAATATCGGAAGTGAAGCTGGGCAGAACCCTTCGAAGGAATCGTGATAGGGAAGGCTGACAGACACTGGAATCCCGGAGTTAGACCCAGCACAGTATCAACCGTTTCGACGGGACCGCAGGTATTTTGTATTCGGATCGAGTCGTCCTTACAATCGCCGAGATCGAGCACGCCAAATTCAGCGGAATCAACGGCGAGACCATCAACGGTCCCTGTTCGCGCTATTGGGATTTGGTAATTCGAGTCGCAACCGAATGCTGCAATAATGATTCGTAGTGTGTCTCGAGACGGTCCTGCCGCAAGAGGGTGAAACGCCACCCTAACTTCGACACTATCCCGAGGAGCTATTGTTGAAATGCTGGTCACTACGGTAAAGGACGGCGATGGATCCAACTGGCTGGATTTGATACTTAGTGTATCTACCGTTGGATTTCGCAGTCGTACACTAAAAGTATCGGTCTCCGAAACACAGAGGAACGGCAACTCCGTAGCCGAATCAATGGTAAGCTGTGGTCGCCCCACAGTATAGGTAACGATCGTTCTAAGAACCGAATCAACGGAGCGATAGAACAGGGTGTCCTGATGGACTCCCGATGCCGGAGCCGGTATCCACCAGCTTACAGTGTCGTCCTGGTTCAGGTTCAAAATGAATGGTACAGCGGAGACGCGAGTGATCCCTGAAGCACTCGAAACAATTGATGTAAGCGTAACGAGGTCATTGCCTGTGCTCCGAATCAGCTCCGAGAAGCGGATCGGGGTTGACGCGCAGAAGGTCCCGAGATCTAATGTATCTTGAACTAAAAATTTTCGGAGCTTCCCGTTGCCGTCAATTGGGAGAGAATCTCCACGAGAGTCCAGCTCGACAACATCACGGACCGTGGCAGTATCTGCGGGGCAAAATGTTATGATCAATCGGGCGGTATCACGGGGAGGCAACAGGGAATCCGCAGGAATTAGCTCCGCAGAAAAGGGTGGTCGAATCCACTTCGCAAAATTGAGCGATAGTGTGTCCGCGCCCAACGAGTAGAGCACCACGGTGTCACGTTTGCAGGAATCCACCGAAACGCGCCCAAAGTGAAGCACCTTTGGTACAAATCGAAGAGAGTCCGCCCGGTGTATCCCAACACCGGAAAGAGCGATTTGTCTGGTCAAATGCTCGGAGTCGTTCGAGCGCACCATCAGGAAATCCCCTTTGGGTCCCAGGGTATCAGGACAAAATTCTACCTCAATACTATCTGTCGAGTATCCGGGAATTGTCTTCTTACCACCAAGGACGAAGAAACCGGCCGCCCCCAACGTACTCACTGAATCTAATACCAGCGGTGCCTGGCCCGCGTTGTAGATCCGAAGCGAGCGTTTCAAGCAATAGCCCAATCGAACCTTTCCGAAATCCAGAGACGTGTCCGCAACAAAAGCCGGAGTTGGTACGTGATGAACCTGAGTGAGTCCAATATGCGACATGATCCAGTCCGGCTCGAGATTCGCTTCATCGGTTGGGAGCGGATGCGTTTGAACGATCGCCATCAAATACAGTAACGAATCGCGGCCCAGCGGAATCCACTTAGTCCATCTGCCTTTTGTACGAACAGTATCGACGTACTGCCAACCAGTGTGATGGTTGCGGTAGTAGATGCGGACCGTGTCGAGTGTGTTGTTAGTGTCGGGTGCGAGCCCAGAAACCACGCCAAGATTTCCGCGAATGACTTGACGAATCGGAGTTATCGAGACTCCACTAGAGTGCTCTACTTTTTGCGACAGAACGGACGGCCCGATCAAGCCGTCGATTCGGATCCTACCGTCGCCTCCCGCCCCACCAGCGAAAGCGTTCGCACTCCCGATTCCAGCTGCACCACCAGACGTTGAGAGCGTCGAGGTTCCACCACCTATTCCTCTAGCTCCGGACAGCCAGATCGCTCCGCCCGAGCCACCTCCTCCACCAGCTCCATAAACTTGCCCGGATGTTCCGGAATCTCCGCTTGCGGTGAAGGAAGAGTTAATGAGTGTGATCGAGTCAAAGGACACCATTGCTATCGCCCCCCCACCGCCGCCGCCCGATCCACCGCTCGGCGGTGGTTGCTGATTGTTAAAGTACGCATTTCCTGCCCCGCCCCCAGAACCTCCAGAGAGCGGTATCAAGAATCTTCCACCGTAGGCGCTGCCTCCATTTTGGCCTGCCCCAGCGACCTCCATTCCACCGCCACCGGGAGTCCCGAATCCACCACCACCTCCACCAAATTCCAAAATCGGTAGGGAGACGAACTCCCCGCCTGCCGATCCACCGCCGTACCCACCGATTCTCGGCTCCCCACCGCCGACGCCTGCCTGACCGCTAGCCTTGAACGCATTGAAATTGTATCCGAATGGCGCGCCGGTTCCGCCGCCGCCGCCCTGATCCGAGGGTGAGGTTCCACCGCCGAGCACTCCGGTAATGGATCGTCCACCACTAACAGGAGTGGCATCGGAATCGGAGCCAATATTGAGCGATGGTAGAACGGTATCGGAACAGCTCCCACCACCAGTGAATCCAACGCCACCAATCCCCTCGAATCCACCACCACCACCCCCACCACCGGGTCCACCGTTCTTTCCAGAGGCATTGAGAGAGAAGGTGGAGTTGGATAGTATGATCGGGCCCGTGGAGAGGATCATCACCGGTTCGAGTCGCGGATTTCCTGGCGTGTTCTGGTCGGGATCGGCCATGGACACGGTGATGGTCGCATTTGTTGCCTTCAAGCTGTCGATGAGCAGGGTATTGCCTGCTGAAAGTGTTCCATTTCCTCCCTCGCCTAATACAAAAGCACCAGAGGCGGCCGGGATATGATCTGGCCTGGCGACGGTGAACAACACTGTGTCAGAGGCCGCGTTCGTCGCGATGACGATCGGGATCACCCCCGTATCCGCGTCCGACGCTACGAAGATCGGTATCTGCATCAAGTGGGAGCGCCACGATACTTGAACCGGACCGATAACGATGCGATTTGTGTCGAAGGGGTTCTGAGTATAGACCCGGGTTAGGGATGGTGAAAGACCGGGATTGCCAAGAAGCGCATCCGAAGCGACTCGCGTGATCACCTCGACGATCACGTTCATCCCTGGTGCTGCACGATCCGGTCGGAGGCGGACAATTCGCTGTGCTTTAATCGACGACGCACCCACCATGACCATCGCCGGGATCAGGAGGTACAATGCCCATTGCCAATACCATATGAACGAGGTTCGCTTCATTTCGCCGACCGCTGTATGGTGATATTAACAGTGCGGGAAAAGAAACGTCCCTCAGGGAGCTTGTTATCATAGAGCAGATCGCGTGAGCCGCGGCCTTCGGTGTGCATATCGTTCGGAAGCGGCACGTTCTCTTCGTGAAGCATTTCTTCCAATCGGATGCGAACTCCCATCGCACGTTCCTCGCTGAGCGCATCATTGTGCTGCGAATCACCGGTCTCATCGGTGAAGCCCTGAATGAGCACGTGCTCGACAGGAATTGTCGGCAGCATTTCCGCCGCTTTGCGGATCGCGCGATCATTACGATGCTCAAGATGCGACTCATCGAATCCGAACAAGATGAGGCTGAATCGCTCGACACGTTCCGAACGCTGAGTCGTTACCCGAGAAACATCCAGAGGAACCGAGTTCTCTGCATGAGCATGATTGTTCGCCTTGTCCCATACATCATAATCCAATCGAAGCGAATCTCGGAGATTCGCGAGTGCATCTTCCGTTGGTGCCCACATCTTCTCCTGGCTTGTTGCCGTCGCATCACCCCGGAATGAGATCAGTTCTACTCCACCAGCACTGATGGAGGTATGAGTTCGAAGCACACCCGCGGCCGCCCCACCGATCGTAGGTTTCAGCACAATCCGATCCGGTGTAGCCAGATGTTCGATGTTGGTCACGGTGATGGGATCGGTCAGGCGCTCGTCATCCACACGGAATTCCACCCGCCGATTTTCTTCCTGACCTTGTTCGGTGTTCGTCGGGCTCTGCCGAGTAGGCAAGAGCGACGCCTCCACACGAATCCGCTTCGGGTCTATTGACCAGACGTTCACGAGGTACTGTTTCAACGCGTTTGCCCTGCTGCGCGCCAAGGTCAGGTCGTTGTGTTCGCGACCAGTGTTGGACGTCGAGCCGAGCAACGTCACCGTAGCTTTAGTATTTCGATGAAGCCGGTCACCGAGGATATTCAGCGTTTCGTGATAGAGATCCATCAGCTTAATGTCGCGCCGTTCGGATGAACCTTGAAACTGGTGGCTTGCGTCAGCATACGAGGCATACTGCACATATCGCTTCGGCAACTGCGCGGAGCCTTCATCAAAGAAGATGTAGTTTAGTATTGGGCATGCACTCTTCGTCAGCACCTCCTCGACTTTCATTCGAACCACACTCGAGGTGTCGCCATCGCGCGTAACAGCCACCGCCCGAATAGTGGCAGTCAGCGGCGCTTGTGGAACAACGCTATCCCTCTTTCTCTCGACGATGACCGGCACCTGACGCTTCTCGAAGACGGGCACCACCTCACGCCTAGGCGTAAGGTCGAAGAGGAAACTCAGCCCTCCGGTAAACTGCACACCTTTCCAGTAATTTGTAATGCCGAGAATCGGGAGAGTAACCTCGACTGAAGGCTGCACTCGGAGTTTCTTGGATAGTGGTAATTCGTAGTTAAGAGCAAGCGATAGATTTGGGAGCACCACTGAGCTATCTACCAGCACTCCCGAACTGACCGACGAATCGCGCGATCCATCTGCAAAAGTATTGCCTGCCTCGACGATGTGCAGCGACTTCTCATACCTGCGGTGGACCACATATCCCACCGAGGCTCCCCCGGAAACTTGAAATCCTTCGAATAACCGAAACGCCATCCGTCCTTCGATGCCGACCTCATCGAGCGAGGCAGACAGTTGATGATCCACGGTAAACGGAGTCAGTGCGTTCGCTTTGGATTCATAACCCTGCGCTCGTTCGAACCAATCGAACGTTGCGCTATGAAGCTTCCCATAAATAGTCGGCTCAAAAGTCCACGGAGAATTATCACCCCAGAATGGAATTTCGGCTAGTAGTCGAAGGCCGTACAGTTTGCCCACGCCAGGTCCAAAGTTATCACATCCATTTTGCGACATTGGGTCAGGGATCACCCCGCTCGTTCCATACCATCCTCTTCCGAACATCGGCTCGAACCCAGCTCTTAGCGGCTTATGAACGACCTCGAAGCTACTCTCGATCAGGGTATCCTTCATCACAACGGAATCCAGTATCAACTTCTGAGCATAGCTCCCCCCCACGGGTAGAATCAGCACCAAGAGGATGAAGAGGAGTTTCCGGTTCACGTTGAGTAGTGGGTTGAGGAGAGCTGGATGGCCGATCATCCACGCAGGACTCATAACTTCTCTCGCTCCCAATTGCTTCCCCTAGGACGCCTGACAACGACACCTACAATAAGGAAACTCGCCCCGGCGGTGCTGGATATGACGCCCTAAGGCATCCCAGCTTCAGCCGAAGCGAGCTTGGCGGGTAATCACTCACCCGCGTTGGAGAGACGTGTTACTACAAGACTAGTTCAAATTAACACCTATTTCCCATTGACCACCGGTGGATCTTGCTGGATAGTACCACCACCAGCAGCGCCACTGACCGGTCCTGCTGGCGTCGTCGTACTCTCTGACGCTTTGACCCTCGCAGAATTCCTGGACGCAGCAGTTTGAGCAGCGCGCTGATGGAGGACTGTCGCAGGGGCATGTTCAGCTTGCGATGAACCTACATCCTGCTTCACACCCATAGTGTTATCCACGGGAGTAACTTGATCCGAAGCAGCTGGAATTGCTCTGGGAGCCTGGACGCTCTGCACCGGTGCAACATCCTTTGGTGCAATGACCGTGTGCACCCCGTACCCTGCGACCGCCGAAAGCGAAATTCCTGCTGCGGTTATGAGCGTGCTCATCTTCGTCGCGAACAACGACTTGACAAGACCCGACGCGGAGGACGCCACCGGAGCTGCATGTGCCGGGGCCATTCCCGCACCAGCAATGCCTGCGCCTGCCAGACCAACGGCAGCGAAGACAGCTCCACGCAGACGACGCGGCGGATTTGTCGCCATTTCGTCGTGATGCAGGACCTTCTTCAGTACGAGCTCTGAGCGGAAGGACTTCCGCAGAGCATCGCTCGCAGCAAGAGAGATCAGGAATTCCTGCTCCTGCTCACCCGAGAGCTCGTTATCGATGTAAGAACTGATCCGTTCGTCGTGTGTCATAACCATTCAATAGATACGAAAGAGAGAGGCGCCTTGGAGGGCTCCCTAAGAGCCAATAATTCTATTTGACTGCGCTTCTCCGTCTCTTCTGTTTTCAAATTTGTTCTTTGAGTTCGAGCCACGCCGAAATCATTTTTCGGAGCCGCTCCCTCGCACGCCAGGCCCGCGTCTTTGCTGTGACCATCGTGCATCCTGTGATCTCGGCGATCTCCTGATACGAATACCCGTTGTACTCCCTCAGAATAAACGCCTCCCGCTGTACCACCGGCAACTGAGCCAGCGCTCGGGTGATCATCTCCCGAATATCCGCATCATCTACTTCCCTCGTACGCAACGCCGATTCAAAATCCGCCGACACGTCGTCGATCGAGACCTCCGGTAATACCTTCCGATCGCGAATCGCATTCATCGAAAGATTTCGTGCGATCGTAAAGAGCAGACCCGAGAACTTCGTCACGGTGCCACGCTCTCCACGCAGCCGGAACATCCGGATCCACACGTCCTGGAATACATCCTGGGCGTCACCCTCCGAACCGACCAACCGAAGTATATATAGGTAGAGAGGCCGCTCATGCAGATCGTACAGTATCCGATATGCCTCGTCATTCCCATCCAGAAACCGGTTGAACACCTCGGTGTCCCTGTCCGGCCAGCGGCTGGTACCCTGACTTTTCTCCTGACCTACTTCTCTGTTTTCAATTTCAGATGACTGCTCATCTGCCAGAAAGCCGTCTTCCGGCTTCGCCGTCTCTGAAAATCCCGAGATCCGCTCGCTGTCCATGATACATCAATCAACTATCGCGTTCCAAGATTGAAGCCCATCAAACTGACCTCGTTCATTCCCTACACCTATTCGACACGGCTGAGTAGCCATTTGTTACGAGGGGTGTGAAAATTCCCCTAAACCATAGAAAAACGATAGCCAGCCTTTCACGCAGCACAGCACCGCAAAATATTTTGTGCGTGTGTGTCTATTCGCGATTCATAATTCTCTGCTGTATGACAACTTTTGCTTTTCAAATCCCAAGTTCCCGCCGTTTTTCTGAAAAACCGATGCCGCACAGAACAAACGGTAATCCCTGAAAAGCCTGTCGATAAGCAACTTCTCCAATCTTCAAGGACTCCCCTCCGGTTCGTCCGTCATCCTGAGCTTGCGAAGGATCCCTTCCGGAAATACCATCACACTCGCGCGCGTGAATTCACCCAGCAACCCAGCGGCCCAAACCGACCTAATATATAGTGCGTGTCAATTCATAATTCATGAACTTCTCATATAAATCAACAGCTTACAGCTTTTTGTCTATATGACAGAAAACGCTTTCCATAAATATTTTGCGGTTCCCAA
>CAIUMP010000025.1 GCA_903900335.1 uncultured Ignavibacteriota bacterium
GCAACGGGAGCGACTGGTGCAACCGGTGCAACAGGCCTCATCTCGAACTTCACATCGAATCTCTCATCGACATCAGCGAATGATGTCGTACCGGTGGTGCAGATACTTGCGAGCAATGCTGCAACGAATGTCGATGTAGCGCTTACCCCAAAGGGGACCGGAGCATTGACAGCGCAGGTAGCCGATGGTACGAGCACTGGTGGAGATAAGCGTGGGACTTACGCAGTTGATTGGCAGAGGGAGAGGACTCCTACTACTGGAGCTTACCAGGTCGCAAGTGGAAACTACTCAACGATCGGAGGCGGCTCACGCAATGGAGCGACTTCCCCTTATTCAACGGTAGCTGGCGGCTATGGCAACACAGCAGAATGGTATTACGCTGCGATTGGGGGTGGACAATTTAACGATGCAGCAAACTCGTACACAACTGTCGCTGGAGGCGCAAGCAACACAGCACTGAATAGCTATGCTGCAGTCGGTGGCGGAAATAATAACATGGCAGGTGGTCCATATTCCACCGTCAGCGGGGGACTTAGTAATTCCGCAAATTCTACTTATGCCACCATCTCGGGCGGACAATCGAATAGCGCTTCCGGTCTTAACACAACTGTTTCCGGTGGGTACACAAATGTTGCAGGTGCCAACTATGCAACGGTCGGCGGCGGCTACTTCAACACGGCAAGCGATAACTATGCAACGGTCGGCGGCGGCGTCAACAACACGGCAAGCGGCGGCAGCGGCGGCCCTGCAACGGTCGGCGGCGGCGGCGGCAACACGGCAAGCGGCGCGTATTCGACAGTTTCCGGCGGCCTCAATGCCCTTGCCGTGCAGTTCGGGCAGAATACACAGGCCTCCGGACTATTTACCCAACAAGGCGACGCGCAGACCTCCGTCTTTGTCGTGCGCAATAGCACGTCGAGTGCCACGGCAACGGATCTCTTCCTCGATGGAAGCGGTGGAGGCACGTCGATCGCCGTTCCTTCGAGTGGCGCGATGAACTTCCATGTCCATATCATTGGCAAAACCACGGGTTCACCTGCGGCGGTTGGCGGATGGGATGTCTGCGGCGTAATCTATAACAATAGCGGGACAACCACAATCATGGGCACGAACGTTACCATCACCTACAATACCCCTTCCGGCTGGAGTGTGCCAACCGTTTTCGCGTCTGGTGGTAACCTAATCATTCAAGTAACTGGTGCTGCGTCCACGAACATCCGGTGGGTCGCGCGGGTCGAAACTGCGGAAGTGACCTACTGACTTTTTTAACCACGGGGAGAGTTCACCTGGGCCGGAAGGAATTCCGGCCAATTTTTTTTGTGAACTGCTCAGGGACTTTGGTGAGGCGTCATTCCGAGCGTGCGAGGAATGGGGTGGGGAGAGCTCCTTGCGACGCGATTCCTCGCAGGCTCGGAATGACGTGGATGGGAGGAGGAGTGCGAATGGAACGGAGTATTAATTCCATGGTACTTTTGGTGGGGCTGAAAGAAAGTGTTGTATCTTTGTCCGTTCACTTTCTCCGATACGGTCCAAAGGGGTCGTCCCCGTACTGGTGCGGCTCGATCTTGCGAGCCATGTCATTAACCTGTTAACTTTATACGCATGAAACTCACTCACTTAGTGAGGACGGTGCTTGCTGCCGTCCTGTTATTCGCTGTCGGCTCACTCCGAGCGCAACAATCCTCGCCGAGTTCTTCGGATGTGCCGAAAACGATCAGCTATCAGGCCGCGCTGACGGACGCCTCCGGCAAGCCTCTGCCCGATGGCGATTACATCATCGGTGCCGCGCTCTACACGGAGAACGGCGCACATGCCATTTGGCATGATAACTACCGTGTGCATGTCACGGGTGGTATCGTTAATCTCGCATTGGGTTCTGGAGCGATCGAGCTTCCCGACCTTTCGCAGAACGGGGGGCTCTCGCTTGGTATCCGCATCAACGGAAGTGAGGAGCTGCCGCTATCGAAGTTCACAGCGGCACCGTATGCGCTTACCGTTCCGAATGGCGCGATCACGACGAACAAGCTTGCCAATAACGCTGTCACGGCAGAGAAGATGGGCACCGAGTATGTCGGCTCACTCTCCGTTAATGGCGAGAAGGTCTCAGCAAAGGGTAGCAACATCAACATCGTAACAGATGGCATTCAAGCGAGTGTTGATCCCGGCACGAACACGCTGATGCTGAAGGGCACGGGTTCCTCTGTCGAAGGTATCACTTCGCTTAAGGGATCGTCGGCGCAGACTGGGACGACCATCATCGCCGGAAACGAACAGGTTAACGGCACGAGTGACTTACGCGGCGGAGTCACGCTCAACTCGACGAGTGGCACCACGACGATCGGCAGCAACGCCAACAGCGTACCAGGTGTGCTAACACTTGCCGAAGGTTCACCGAGTGGCTATGGCGTATCGCTTGTATCCCCGACGAACCTGACGGGCAATGTGACGCTCACACTACCAAGCACAGGCGGCACCATCCTTACGACGGCCTCCATTGGTGATGCACTTCCGAGCCAAAGCGGAAATGCGAACAAGTATCTTCAGACCAACGGCAGCGGCACGCTTTCCTGGGCGAATGGACCAGTCGGCGCAACCGGTGCAACGGGTGCCAACGGAGCAACGGGCGCAACCGGACCGATGGGTGGAACAGGATCGACGGGCAGTGTCGGCCCCACAGGCGCAACTGGAGCGACCGGCACCGGATTGACCGGAGCGACTGGCGCAACTGGAGCAACAGGTGCGAACGGCACGAACGGTGCCACTGGCGCAACCGGAGCAACGGGTACGAACGGCACGAACGGTGCCACCGGCGCAACCGGAGCAACGGGTACGAACGGCACAAACGGTGCCACTGGCGCAACCGGAGCCACGGGCACGAACGGTACCGATGGAGCAACCGGCCCCACTGGCCCGAACACACCGGCGACGGACAACGCAACGGATCTGGGAGACGGCACGCACAACTGGCGATCCCTCTATCTCGGAACCGACGTGAAGCTAAGTGATGCCGCGCACAACGTTAGTTTCAATGCAGGAGCAGCCTCCGGGGCTGGGCATACGCTTGCGATCACCGGCCAGACGGGTGCCTCTGGAGCGAGTGGCAATACGGGTGGAGCAGTTACGATCACTGGCGGCACGGGTGGCTCGACTGCGGCCTCCAATGGAGGGGACGTCACGATTAACGGGGGAACCGCCGGGACAGGGGGGACTCGAGGAAATGTCAATGTTAACGGATTAAGTATTGACCTGGAGGACAATGTCTTGCCATTGGGCCACATCTACCTCAATCATAACACGAGTACAGGGACGGTCAATATCGGCAATCCTGCTGTTAGTGGCAGCGGGACTGTAACAATCGACGCGAGGTATGGAGACTCGATTATCGTCGGTAACGGAACGAGCGCGAACACAAGCGTTCGCCTCGGTTCGCCTTCAGCGGGCAGCGTCTGGATCAGGACCGCCGGCACGGGTGGCCTTGTTCAATCTGCAGCCACCACCGGCGCGATCACGAATGGTAATCTCTCTGGTGCTGTAACGACGAGTGGTTCGCTTGTTACGACCTTTTCCGCAACGGGAACAGCAAATAACACCACCTTTCTGCGCGGCGACAACACCTGGTCGACCGGGCCGGTTGGTGCAACTGGAGCTACAGGTGCAACAGGACCAACTGGACCAACGGGCCCAACAGGACCAACGGGTGCCACCGGCCCAACCGGCGCCTCGCTGCCAAGCCAAACCGGCAACAGCGGCAAATTCCTTACGACAAATGGAACCACCGAAAGTTGGGGGACTCCGAGCGGAGGTGGTACGGGAGTCACATTTTCCGGCATCCACACGTTCACGCAAACAGATGGTACAGTGACCGTCGCCACCACTGACGGTATCGTCTCTGGCTCGACAACTACTAACCCCGGGACTGCAATAACAATCACGTTACCTGCACCCACATCCTGCACCCCTGGCCATGCATTTTGGTTTCTCTACCCATCTGTAAATGCCGATGCGAACGTGACGTTTTCCTGCTCCGGGTATTCGATCATTGGGGTCGGGAACGGCGACTTTAATACGAACACCTACACGAGACAATGTGCTTGGGCACAGATGGTGACGGATGGCGTCAGCAAGTGGTACTATATAAGCTCTCAGTGACCACGCGCTTCGTGGGAATGGGTTCTTTAGAATCCATTCCCCCTTAGCACCGCTCAACATTAGCCATGAGGAGCCATGAGGCCGGCCCGGACCAAATCAGGCGGGCAGTAACGAAATTCATTTACAACGCGAGAGCGAGTTCAGATGGGCCGGAAGCAATTCCGGCCCATTTTATTTTGGGGTCTGCGAGGAATCGGGTGGTGGTTCTTCTCCCCATCCGATTCCTCTCAAGCTCGGAATGACGATCATGCCGCATAGTACGAATCAGCGGGCGCGTCAATCCGCCATGTCGTAGCGATAGACATCGATCAGCAGACCGGTGATGATGCGGTAGGCGTGTTCGCGGGCTTCCCAGTATTCGTCGGAGCGGTCGCAGGCGAAGTTTTCGAGCTCCTCGACATATGCTGCTGAGCCGAGGATGAAATCGCGCACGAAGCGGAGATCGGCTTCGGGGAGCGAGAGCTGGACGTTGGTTTCGCCGATGGTGCCGCACTCGGTGTCGAAGTCGGTGTCGGAATCAAGGGGGACGTCCTCATCGAACGGGACATACCGGGTTTGCTGGGGCATGGGGAAGGTTGCCCTGTGGAAATTTGGGGAGAATTCGCGGGTTGCGTAATTTGTTGCGTACATAAACAAAAGAGACGTATATGTGATTAAAATACTTGACTGAATTCGCTCTATACAACACAAAAAACGGCTCGAAAGTTCCAATCAAAGGCATAAACGACATAATTCAGTGACTTA
Source organism: uncultured Ignavibacteriota bacterium (assembly GCA_903900335.1). Lineage (GTDB taxonomy): Bacteria > Bacteroidota > Ignavibacteria > Palsa-1295 > Palsa-1295 > PALSA-1295. The sequence continues at coordinate 4,894 of CAIUMP010000025.1, forward strand.
GCGGGTAACTCTTTGATAAATAATACCTTAGAATACCAAGAAGGGTGCCTATGTGAGCATTGACTGAAACTATTTTTGGAACTATAGATGGCGGTGAGAAAGAACCCATAATTAGAAAAGCTGTGCTTATGGACAGATATTGGATTTGACGGGATTTTTGAGTGGAGGAGATTTGGGGGAGAACGCAGACTAAAGTCCGCGCTACACGGGGATGGGGTCAGCGGGTTTGCTTTGGCAGGAGATGCGAAAGTCCGAAGGTGGACAGGGGAAAGTATACAGCTGATAGCAGTACCTGGTAGCGTGGCAGCGTGAAGAAGACCATTGCCAAAAGTGTTGCGAGCAAGCAGTAGAGTCCGATCAAGCGAACGCCCGTTCGTGTTTCGTGATTGCGCGGTGTGTCTTTACCTGCTCGGAGTTGGAGCACACCATAGATCAGCAAAAGCAGGGTGGCCACATGAAAGGAAGCGTATCCGACGTTGGCCAAAGTGTTTGGTCGCACAGAGATAGTCCAAAGAGCAGCCGCCTTTTCGGCTGATCTAATAAGGGCTACGGATGGGTTGCTCTTGATCCACTCCCATGCTTGGTCGGTGGATACGGCGGAGGCTGCGAGTTCGTAGTCCATGCCTGTCTTTGCCGTCTGCTCGATCTTCGCGACACCATCTTCCGTGGCCCAGATGGGCGTATAAACGGTAGAGAATGCATTGTTGCCACGCCAGAAATTGAAGCCGCCGTTCGTGCTGATAGGGATGAAGCGATGGAAGATCTGGTAATTGCGAATGGTCCATGGAGCCAGAAGTGTGACTGCCACGATAGCTGCGAGCGCAGCAAAGCGAACGGATGTCCATACGCGCGCTCTGTTCTGGTAGATGATGAGCACAAGCGTGAGTGCGATGAGCACTGGGGATTCCCCGCGAAAGAGAAGGAGCAGTCCGCAGACAATGCCGAAGCTTAGGGCGTATCGTGCGCGTTCGCTCTCGGATTGCAGTGCGGAGGAGAGTCGAATTCCAAGCAGGACGAACAGCGCGTTGAGCAATAATGCAGATGAGGTGACGCCGAAGGTCATCGTTGCGTAGATGAATGGCGGATAGAGTGCCGCAGACCAGAGCGTGACTTTCGTCACACGTTCGTTAGTGAAGAGAGCGGTCTCTATCCTGCCGAGAACGAAGATGAATGCAACTGCCTCAACGATTTGAAACAGATAGAGCGCGATGAGTCCCGTGTGGCCGCTGCCGAAGAGGAGTAAGGTGAAATACTGAAGATAGACTTGTCCGGGTGGTGTGTAGGCGGTTGGTAGGATCGACGTCGTACCATCGGCCATTGTCCACGGATAGGCGAAGCCGAAGCCGGAGAGCATCGCGCGCGCGATGCGGCCATACTCCATTGTTGCACCCGCGCTGAAATCAAGCCACGGAATGGCCGCCAGCCGGACGATCGACGCCGCGAGCAGAGGATAGAAGTATGGGCTACGAGTACGGAGAGACAGAGGATGGCTCCTTGCTTTGTATGCAGATCGAAACGGGGGGGAGGAGCGGGTACGTTCCGACGCAAAGGAACTTGTTCTTACGGTCCGTAGCCTGTTAATACATGCACTTCGTATTGCCGTTGGTGGGGGACAATGTCGTGCGCGTTGGCAGAGTGCGTCCATTTGCCATAGCAGCCCAGCGAGGGGACATACCAAATTGTTGTGATCAGAATGACGGTGTCCGGCATCCCGCGAAGTCCGGTCAGCAGATGATAGCTTGAGTCACGGGTTCGAATCGCTGCGAACAATCCCGCTGGCACTGACAGCGTTTCGGCACCGTAGCATGTTTTGGTCGTGGAGACATAACTCTCAAATCCAAGATCGGTCTGCACATTCCGTTGGATAGTTGTGGTGGGAGGATTGATGCTCGTGTTCGCGGTGTCCATGCCGCGGAAGGTTTGCCATGCGTAGCCGGGATAGTTGGAGTCACCAAGCAGGAAATCGCCGCTGGCGTTTCTGCCAATGAGCTCAATGTAGTTCTTCGCACCGTCGAAGTGCTCGGCGTTGTGGATGGCACCGTCGTTGACCGTGAAGCGAAACCGGAGTGAATCGGTATGGGTGTTCACGAATGGCGTGCCGACGGAGTCGTAGCGTTGGGAGAGCGTGTCGAAGTTCTCTGCGGACCAGTGAAACATGGTGTACGGTGCAGGGACGTGCCATGTGAGGTCTGTTGGGATGACAGTGGCGGGCCCGGTAGAACTGCTGCAGGAAGCAAGCGCAAGCGTGCATGACAGGAGAAGAACGGAGAGAGTTCGCATCTGTTGATCCTTGAAAAAAGTGGACGAAGCGCCGCGTGGGGCGCGAGATGAATAACTTCAAGCAGAGAGGATTGTTACACATTGGCAAAAATATTTCCCTTTCGCTGACGGAGCCAACTACGACCCGATCCGGGACAATTCCTGTGTCCTTGTCAGGATTTATACCACCGGCCCTGTGTTTCTTATGGCGACCGTATCCGTCACACGGTGGTCGAACGGGGAATATCTCGTTTGCGAAGATCGCCGATCAGGTTAGCTTTTTTTATCTCGTACTCTATGAAGACTATTGTTACAATCGTATTGCTTAGCTCGGTTCTTCTGCTGACACAACGCTCAGCGGCACAGATCACGATCAGCTCGGATGACTTCCTTACTGGGTTCAACGCCTCCAATAATGGGGCGACGTTCGACTCGGGCGACACCACTATTTCCAAAGGGCTGCTTGCAACCAATGGTGTCAACTGCACGTGGGATTTCACCAAGATGGCATTTACTCCATCCATTTCCAGTTCGACCACGACGATGATCGATTATCCCGGCGGCGCTGCACTTGCCAATGATCCGGCATTCACATCGGCGAACAAGGTAATGAAGGATGTTCCTACAGACCCGACACAGGCCATTACCTACACCTTCTATACCATCAATTCAACGGGCTGGTATATGTTGGGCATCACACAAGATAGCGTCGGCACAAAGACCAAGATAGCATCGTATTCGCCAGCGTTGCAGCAATACAAATTTCCGCTGACCTACCAAACCGTATGGAAGAGCACCTCCAGCGTCACGCAGTCGATTTTCCCGATCCCTGCCGGAGTGGATGTTGGTGCTGTCGTCAACTCGGTTGTCGATAGCTATGGGGCGCTATTGCTTCCGGGTGGTGGAAGCCAGCCTTCGATCCGTGTGCGCTCAAGCATGGCCATTACCTTCTCCGTATTTGGATTACAAGTGGCGCCGCCGCTTATTACATATTCATTCGACTGGCTTACGAAGACAGGTTACAGCGCAGCGATCGCTACGGACTCCGCTGGCAAGCCGATAAATGTCAGTTACACTGCGCCGAAGGGCAGCGGCTCCGTTGCGAGTCTCTTTCCGATGATGGATGATCCAATGACGGTTCGTCTCTCGAACAATCCGGTCTCGAACGGTGAGACGCAGTTGTATTACACGATGAAAGCCGATGGCAACGCGCAGGTGAGCATGATGGATGCGCTGGGACATGACGTCCGCATGTTGCAGAATGGCCGCGTATCAGCGGGGCAGAATATCATCCCGATCGATGCCTCCGCGCTTACACCGGGCACGTACTTCCTTCACATCGCGGCGGAGGGGACGACGGTTACGCGGAAGTTGGTAGTGACGCGGTAATTGTTTGCGTATCTGATAGGGTTCGAACGAGCTTTTCGAACCCTATCATGTTGGTGAAATTCCATTTCGTGGAACATCCTACGTATTGATGGTATATTTGCGACGCAGAGCATTGGGTTCGGACCAACGCCAGCCCATCTCGCCCACAATCAAATCGCTAATAGAACGGAATGCTATGTACCGGAATGTCTTCATTCTACTTTTGGGTTGGATTATTTGCCTGCCAGTCTGCGCCTTGTCGCAGATAACTCTAACTTCTGACGACGAAGCTTCTCGGATCGGTTCGTTGCCCCACGCACATAGCTTTGATGCAAACGACACAGTCGGTCTCTGCGCGCTTGCAGCATTGAGCGGCCCCGGACTAACCTGGGATTTCAGTGGAAAGAAATTTACTGCCAGCCCTACAACGTCAAAGGATACGATGTTCGACTACCCTGGCGGCGCTGCACTCGCGAACGATCCGGATTTCTTGACCGCCACGAAAGTAATCAAGTCCGTTCCGAATGATGCCACAAAGGCAACTACCTATAGCTTCTATAAGATTAACTCAGAAGGGTTATGGTCGTTAGGAGAATCGCAGGATAGCCTTGGAGTTCTGTCCAAGCTTAGCTGGTTCTCTCCTCCGCTTCAGCAATTCAAATTTCCATTAACATATCAAAGCACATGGACGAGCACCTCCACAGAGAATAGTAAGTATAGTAAACCAGGCGAATCAGTTTCCATCACAGAATCAACTGTTGTGGATAGCTGGGGAACGCTCATCCTTCCAGGATGGGCAGCTGAGCCGGCGCTTCGAATGTGTACGCAAACGACTACGGCGGATTCAAGCTCCGGGGTGGCACTGTTTTCCTTTACTTCTAAAACGCTAAACTGGTTTACGAAGAGTGGTCGTGAAGCAAATATTATCGCGGACAAGAACCAGGTACCGCTTGGCGCGGCATACAGTATTCCTGCCTCACCAAATTCGGTCGCTTCCCAACTTCCAGAAATTGAAGATATTCTTACCCCTCGTCTTTCGAACAATCCGGTGTCGAACGGTGAGACGCAGTTGTATTACACGATGAAAGCCGATGGCAACGCGCAGGTGAGCATGATGGATGCGCTGGGACATGACGTCCGCATGTTGCAGAATGGCCGCGCGACTGCTGGGCAAAATGTCATCCCGATCGATGCCTCCGCGCTTACACCGGGCACGTACTTCCTTCACATCGCGGCGGAGGGGACGACGGTTACGCGGAAGGTTGTTATCACGCGATAATGTTTCAGAACGGTGTGTGGGCCGAAGTACCACTTCGGCCTTGTGTGTTGGGGGAGGGGGAGCGAAGTACCACTTCGCGCTACACGGGGGTGAGTTGGGGGTACTCGGTAGGGGTTGGGAGAATTGATTGGTGGGTGTAACAAAACGAAATTTTTCGGGTTATTATGCGGTAGAGATTGTTCACAAAATCTGATTGATGTGATGAGACGGAGTATTCTTTTGCTCGTGGGGATGGTGGCTTTTGGGATGGGTTGCAAGACGAACACCATCTTTTACCCGTTGCCGTACGGTAATTTCATCGGCAGGATGACAGGACGGGTAGTGCCGCTGGATGTTCAGGAAGATTCACTGACGAACCTCTATTCAGGGACATTCGTCAATATCAGCGGGACCAAGTTCCAAACCACGACAGATGCAAACGGTGCCTGGAAATTGGACAGCGTACCTGCTGGAATCTATACCATTCAGTTCTCGCGTCCGGGTTTTAATACAGGGAGCATTGTCGATTACAAGTTCAGCGGCAGCGGGGTAGCTTTTATGGATGATGCCGTGTTGATTCAGCTCCCCACCGATAGCATAGTCCTCGATTCACTTTCATTCGGAGTTAATCCACAGCGGTACCTTTTATTCTCCGGTCACATCTCATCGAAGGTTCGACAGTATTACCATCTGTGGACAGCCCTCGATGGTGATACTGCCTTCACCGACAACCACTATGAAGGAGCGTTCGTTGACAATGGGCAATACTCTGGTGTTCTCAATAGCGCCGCCTCCATCAGCCAAACCATTCCAGCACGAGTACCTTTTGCAAGCGGTCAGCATGTACGAATGAAAGCGCAATTGGCAGCTTTGCCCTTCGGGATTCAGCATTCGAATACAGATTCTGTTACGTACTTTAACAGGGAGATGCTTAGTCCACCTGCGGCAGCACACTTCTCGAATACGGTGACCATCGTGATTCCTTAGTGGGTGTGTCGATAGAATCTTTAGCGGACTTCGAAAACTTTGCTTATCTTCGCCGTGTCTTAACATTGCTCTCTAAGTCGAATGCAAAAAGCCACCACTCTCCTCGTCATTCTCATTCTCGGAGTAATCACCGCACTCTCATCCCCTCGCGTGGCACGGTGCGTCCCGCCCGTGCTCCCCTCGGTTGATTCGCTGTCGCGAGATTCGGTGCTTCAGCGGTATCTCTATCGCGGAGCATTTCGCTTCGGGCGGGATTCGCGGGAGCGGCAGATGTATCTCGATAGTGCGCTGATGTTTTTGCCGCACGATGCGTATCTCTGGCAGCAGAAGGCGATGCCGCTCTACAAGCAGATGAAGTATGAAGCGGGTGAGGCGTTCTTGGATAGCGCCGTGAAGTACGACACGATGCAGAACCTCGACTACCGCGCCTTCATGGAGTGTATCTTCTCAAAGCGGTATCGCGAGGCGCTGCGGGATTTTCAGCTTGCGAAGCAGTTGCGTCCGGAGGCGGGGGTGATGGATCACGAGTATAACTGGTACATGGGTTTGTGTTATCTGCAACTCTGCAAATTCGATAGCGCGGAGATGTGTCTTGCGGCGTGCGTAAAACATGATGAAGTTGTTGGCAGGGATTGGGTGCATTATATGCATACGTTCTATCTTGGGATCGTGATGTATGAAGAGCACCGATATACTGATGCGATCGAGAACTTCGACAGGGCCATTGCGCGATATCCGCATTTCTCCGATGCAAAATATTACAAAGCGTTGTGTGTCGCCAAGCTGCAGGATCAGCAAACGGCGTTGCCGATCATGATGGAGGCTCGTGATGACTTTGCGGCTGGGTACACCATCAACGAGGACAACGCGATCTATGAGCGCTACCCCTATCAAACGCAAACGGGCTGGGCGGATGCGAATGTGAAATGGTGGAGCGAGGATGCGAAGAAGGGGCCGTGAGGAGGTGAAGAAGGGACCGTGAGGAGGCGAAGAAGAGGCCGTGAGGCACAGCAGAACGGTGCGACCTTGCGGCTCGAGAAGTGACCAGCACGCCGCGCATTGTGGCTGTTTAGCGTGTCGATCGAGTTAGGCACAGGATTTGTACCCGGTGACTGGAGAACCCTCTCCGAGAATCCACCCACTTCCTGAATGCCCAATAACGCCGTTTCCGAGACTCCAGAGCAGATTTCCGTGAAAGCACCTCGCTCGCGAATGCGAACGTGGCTTTATGCCGTTGCGGCGCTATTACTTTTCGTCGGACTCGCGACAGTACTCCTTCTTACCACATTTCCAAATGCGATCATTCGCTATGTCGTCGAGCCAAAGCTAAAGCAGTTGGTGGTGGACCGTTTGGGGCAGCGCTATGCACTGGAGATGAAGAGCATGAAGCTCTCCAGCGGCAAGGACAGTCTGTTGCTCATCGGTGTACGCATCATTGATAATGGTCGAACAGCGAAGGGCTCCACTGATACCCTTGCAAAGAACTTTGGCGGAGAAACACCGCTCGATCGTTTGACGACGGACACGGTGATGATCTCCGGGTTAGAATATTGGAAGCTGATCTTTCAGCGCGGACTCTTTGCCAGCACGATCAGTATTCGCTCACCGAAGATCTATTTGCGTCCCGGTACACTTCCGAAGTTTGAGGAGAACACGAAGCTGCTTCCGGGATTTATGCCCGCAGTCTCTTCCAAACTTGTGAAGATCGAGAATGCGGAAGTGTATTTGTCGGAGCAGAGGATCCCCGCTGCGCTTGGGCCGCATCCCACGTCGTTTCCTGGCGGTGGTGTGCTGGTGAAGAAGGCATCCATGGAGTTTCGCGATTTCTTCCTCGACGAGCCTACCTTCAAAGAAGCGACTTCTCACTTCTTTTGTAAAGGTGCGACATTCCAGGCCGAAGATATTTCGCAGGTCGATTCCCTTGGCGTAACGGACATCCACATCGAGCGCGTGAATGGTTACCTGATAGATTCTTCGATGAGCGTCTATTCTGTAGAGAGCAGAAGACCGATCGAAGAAGTACAGCGAGTAGCAATTGACAGCATTGCCTTTCGTGGCCTTGATTGGTACGCAGCATTGAGTGGTCACGGGCTGCATGGCCGGCAAGTGGCGATCAGCAGACCGCAGATCTATTTGCAGGATGTGGCGTCTATGAGCGCGCATCCAATACTGCACGACGACGCCGGTGATCTCATTCCACTCCCGACGATGTTGCCAGATGTGACGGTAGATCAGGTCGAGATCGCCAATGCCGAAGTGAGCGCGGTGCTTCCACAGAGCCACCGCATAAGTACGCTGAAGCGCATTGGGATGTCGCTGAACAAGTTTCGACTCGATACCACGACGCCATTCACGCACATCTCCTCATTCTTCAGCGAGAGTGCACACTATGGGATGACGGGCGAGAATGTGCTTAGCACAGCAGTGGGAGAGTTACGGATGGGAGCGGTTCGCGGTACGGAGCGATCGGTTGCGGTCTCGGACGTTCGGTTGAAGCCAATAGGTATTGAGATCAAGCTGATTCGCGTTCGCTCCACGGAGATCGGGGGCCTGGACATTTGGAAACTGCTGATGCGCGAAGGATTGGTGGCGAGCACCGTAATAGTGAAGCATCCCGCCATCTACTTGAGTGATAACGTTGCACCGCCGATCACCTCGCTGGACTCAGCGCTGGCGCTGGATCCGTTAGCGGTCATTCGCGGTGTGAAGCGTTATCCGCTGCCGGAGTTGTTGCCGGAAGCGCGCGTGGGCTCCGTCAGAATTATCGATGCCAATGTCCACGGTATCCATCTCTTTGATGATCCAAAGCCCTACCGTGCGAATGGGGATTCGATCGTGGGGCTGCAGGCTACGCTAAAGAAACTCAGACTCAATCGGAACACGTGGCTATCCAAGCGCGGAATGCTCTTTAGTGATGCGGCAAGCTTTTCGCTTGGAGCGATGGCGCAGCACACGCGCGGCGCGACCTATCGCTTCAGCGAGGGCGGGGTGAAGGGCGACCTGCGCAAACGGACGCTCACGATCTCGTCGCTGCACATGCTTCCAACGATCAGCGAGGATTCGTTCGGCACTGCGTTCAAATTTCGAACGGAACGGGTCGATCTGTTTGCTCCAAAGTTAGAAATAGTTGGTGTGAATTATCAGAAGCTGCTGCTGGGCGATGGGCTCTTTGCGGACAGCATGATGGCCAGTGACTGGCGGATGCATGTATATGGTGACCGCCGGCGACCGGAGAAGCCGCGCATCTCGGTGGACAGATTTCCGCATGAGCTGTTTCAGGAGATCCGAATGCCGGTAGGAGTGCAGCGTGTCGTGCTCCACGATGGTAATATTCGCTTCCGTGAAAGCTGGCCGGACACGACGACGCCGGGTACTCTTACGTTCGATCACATCAACGCCCGTGTTGGAAGAATATCCAATGACGCGAAGCTTGCGGACACAACGGTCACTCCGATCGAAGGTGATATGAAGATCATGGATGCAGGGCACATTGATTTTAGTGTCGGATATCAACTGTTGAACCCGCAGCTCGCGATGGATATTCGCGGGACGGTTGGCAGCATGGATGCTGCGCTCTTCAATGATTTCCTCGCACAGAGCGAGCCGTTCGTGCTGACGGGAAGAGTGTATTCTGCCGAATTTCAGATCGCGCTACGAGACAGCATGATGACGGGGACACTCGCGCCACAATATGACAGCCTTCATGTGAAGTTCTTCCGATGGGATCGTTTCCCGCCGGGGTTCGTCTCGTTCTTTGCGAATGCGCTCATTATGCGTTCGCATAATACGATAGAGTTGGACAGCCCCATCAAGACGGCGACCATGCGCGCGCGGCTGGATCCGAATGTGAACATCTTCTGGTCAGTGTGGAAACCGATTCGCGATGGCATCGGGGATGTGATGCGGATACCGGATTGGGTGTGGTAAGTGTGCTCGGTGATTGTTAACTCACCAAGTGCCTTACTGGTGGGACATTAGCGCTATCTGGCACACTGATACTCCTATTGTCCAACGACATGCCGAGTAACAGGCGATGCCAATGCTCATTCCGAAGCATTGCAGAGAGGGTATCACAGTAATTGTTCATAGAGCGGCACTTGGCTCGGTAGTGGCAACACATTACGGTAACGAGTAGCGCTGACCACACTATATAGCAAAACAATAGTGAGTACCGTGGGGGTGCAGGTCCAGCGCTACTCGGGTTTTTTATTTTAGTTGTGTCGCCACCGAGTTTGCAGAACTAACGATTGCATCACCCAGAGTTAGCGGTGGGGTAACAACTTTGGCGCGATAGTGGCGTATCCCACCAGCACTGAGTAGCACCGGCAACATTTTCATACAACGGCTGTGGGGGCAATAGGTGGGAGTGCGGCGGGTGCTACTGCGGTTGTTATTGCTCGGAGGATTGGCTAGGGAGAATACTTTGTCAGAATTCTCTCGAATGTGCTCGTCCTGTAATCACCTCCATCTTGTTCGAACATGTGCTCATTCATTTTGACGTAGTTGCCTACCAATGGCGCGTACCACCACGTTTGAGTATAGATTATCGTGTCATAGCGTTTCCAATTCGGCCAGGTGGTCGTAAAGAGGAAAGCAGAGTCTCGAACCTTGTAGGTTAGCCAGTCCTGCCCAGCGAGATGAAGCGTCTCCATTCCAAGAAAGGAGCGAGTAATAACGAAGTTGCCTCGAATGTCCATGCCTCCATCGTTTCCACTATCGATCATCACTGTTATCGGAGCGAGTCGCGAAGTCGGGTAGTCTTTCCAAAGAATGCGTGACGTGCCGACGGTATCCCGCAAGTACCAGATTCCAGTATCTCCACGCGAGATGTCGCCATTCGGTTGGATTGCGATGTAGTGATATACGTTTTGTCCCTCTTCCAAGAATCGCTCTACGTTCGTTTTGCCGTTGAAGGAATCGAGATGCGAATATAGTAGTGTTGTCGTGCTCGTCTTCAGAGCGGCAGAGCCGTTGCTCGTATCGACTTGCGTGTCTGTGTAGGTGTAGCGCGCTGCTGGATTCGGGTATTTCCATGAGGAGCCTGTGTTGATTGAAGTTGGCGGAGGCGTGCTGCAACCTAAGGCCATGAAGTACAACACCGCTGTTGCGGTGCATGATCCTCGAAGTAATATTACCGCGATCTTCATCAGCTATCTATTGACCCTCTGATAAATGATGACAATTCTACTTCACTTACCATTCCTCACGGTTTCGATACCGCCCTCAACACCCACCGCGCATCGCCAACAGAAACGGTGTAGAAGAGCAACGGAAAATCATTGCTGAAGTGTGGTATGGAGAGCGTGCCGCGTGTAGAAGTAAGTGGCGTTTCAAGAAGCGGCTGCAGGCGGCCAAGAATATCCACCGCGGCGATGCGAAGCACTCCGCTGGAAAGCAGATTATATTGGAGCGTTGGCGCGCCTTCGATGTAGCGCAGGAGCATGGGGTAGCCGCTGGTGGTGGTGTCGGAGAGGACAGAGGAGAAATCGCCGGTGGTGAATGTGGCAGTGTCACTGTAGATATCGGGACGCGGGTTGTACATACCTTCACCCGGTAACATGACTGACCAGTAGTAGGTCGTTCTTGGCAACAGAGGTTGTGGTGTTGAAACTGTCCCATTCAGGTCAACCGCGTTATGGAGTAACGAGTCAGTGGCAACTGTGAGCACACCTCCCGCATTAGCTGGATAATCCATTGACCACTTGAACGATATCGGAACAGGTACATTCTGTGCATCCCTCGAAGGGTAGATAAGGTTTGGACGCCACGGCCTGTACCAACTGAACCCGGAGTATTTCGAAGCGTATAGTACACGCCCGCGTGCATCGATTGCGCTGACGCTCCAGCCATAGTCGGGATTATCACCAAACCTCACAGGGAGGGAGTCGAAAATGAGCTTTGTGTCCTTAGTCTCCATGACAGTGTCATAGATACTGTAGGATTCAAATCCCCCGGGCCAGAAAGTGACGGCGTAATGATCGATTGCCTCTTTGTTTGCCGGAGCAATCCATTGGAATGTGTCTCGGCGGTCTGGTATGACCGCGCCGTCGCGAGGAGAGGTAATACGAATCGTGTCTTGGGAAAGTGCGTCGAGCGAAAGAAACCAACCCCGGGTTATGATGTCGTGTGAGAAGAAGTCCAATAGCATGGCTGCAACTTTATATGCGCCTTTTGAAGAAGGATGTGTGCCATCGCTTGCGAAGTCATCCGGACATTTCCATGTCAGCCCATCGGAGCGCGGCGTGGTGCCGTCCGCCCAGAGATATGGGCCCCATGCAAGCCAGGGTACTTTGCCTTTAAGGGGACCTTGACCATTCCAGGGCCCATAGGATAGGTTGGTGTCTACATTTATCTGTTTTTCGATCAACGACTTCACGGCCCAGCCTGACTCATATGCGTACGGCTCTGGGTTCAAGGTCGAGGTTGAGTAGCCGGCGTAGATGCGGCTCGATAAGTAACAGATACGGAGATTCGGGAAGAACGTGCGCAGGTGTTGAAGTATGCGCGTGTAATATCCGACGAGCGTGTCGGCATGATGGGGGAAAACGGGGTCGGTCGGATTCATCTCCGCTTCTTTGAACCAGGCGACTTGTACATCACGAGCCGAGATCTTCGCGGAATCGAGTTGGGTCTGGACGAATCGCCAGTAGGGTGAAGCCGTATCGACAATGCGGCTAACATCCATTCCACTCTGCGCGCAATTGACAAAAATGAGGCCGCGATTTTTGAGCGAGAATGTATCGAGTAGAGATTTGAGCGCTTGTGATTCGTTCGTCGTGTTGGACATGCCAATGGTGACAAATGCCACGTAGTTTTTATCGAAGCTCCGCGTTCCAATCTGTGTTGCCTGTCGCAGTCCCTCCTGAAGATGCTTGAGCGGCGGCGTATTCAACCCATTCGGATACAATCCACCCTGATAGCCTCTGTACAAACCCTTGCCCAAGTCATTAATTGGTGGGAAACCCGTTGGCGGTGCGCTGCAATTTTGGGCGAAGCTGGGGTTTCCCGAGCAGAGCGTGAAAAGAAACGCCGCGATGGGGGCGAGTCTAGCGAATGGGGTTCGTGGGTGCATCATCTGGAGAATCTCCGGGATGTGGTGTGGCGCCGATGACGCCTTCAGCCGCCGATGGGCCGTCAGGAGATCAACAATATATAGAAGGAAAAATCCCGTGGAGTTGCTGAAAGAAATTTAGCAGTTAAGCCGATATGTGTTGAAACATCTATTGTCGGACTGCGTAACCTCCTATGAAAGTGATGCATTGGCCCAGCGCTTGCATTGCTCGATGTAGCGACGACCCTGGTAATAACTTCTAAGCGACAGCTCAGGAGGGAAGCACTGAGGAAGCGCTTCACAGAATTTTCAACACACGCATTTTATATTTGGATAGAGGTTGTTATGAACAAGCCAGAAGAATTAGTGGACGTTTTAGAAGTACCAGCAGCAGCAGTCGAGACCGCACAGGGACTCAGCACATGGTCGCTTGATGGCGCGCATTCGAGCGCGGCATTCACGGTGCGTCACATGATGATCACGAACGTGAAGGGTGACTTCAACGAGCTTTCCGGCACGCTGAAGCTCGACCGTACGCACATCGAGAATTCGAGTGTGAACGTGACGATCAATCCCGCAAGCATCAATACACACGAGGCTGGCCGCGACGCGCATCTGAAGAGCGCAGATTTCTTCGACGTGGAGAAATTCCCGGAGATCACGTTCGTGTCGTCGAAGTGGGCACACAAGTCAGATGACGAGATCTACGTCACTGGCAACCTGACGATGCACGGCGTAACGAAGGAAGTCGTTCTGACGGTCGAAGGACCGACGCAAGAGATCGTCGACCCATACGGTCAGACGAAGGTTGGCTTCAGCGCGACGACAAAGGTCAACCGCGAAGATTTCGGTCTGGGCTGGAATGCCGTTCTCGAAGCCGGCGGCGTTGCGGTGAGCAAAGAGGTGAAGATCTCGATCGACGCGGCGTTCGTGAAGTCTGTCTGAACCTTGATTTTAAGAGATTTTTAAGATTAAGAAGATTGGGAAAGCCATCCTCGCTAAGGATGGCTTTTTTATGCGGCTAGATTGGGATTGTCAGAGCTTGAGTTTAGGAGATTATGGAGATGGGGAAGATGGGGTCAGGGGAGGAGTCTTGTGATATTTCAGTAGTGTGAAGCAATCTCACAAATCTCTTAAAATCAAGGTTCAGACGATCCCGTTTGAAGAGTTATCGCCGAACAAACTTTCGGTTTGTAAGCCGCTTGAATTCAAGGCTCCCTGCACCAAAGTTAATGAGCAGCCCAGTTTCTAAGTTGTAAGCTTCAAGATAGTTCATTGCCTGGGCCAGCTGAACACTCTGCAGTTCGACCAGCGCCTTAAGTTCGACAGAGATTCGGCCTTCGACAAGGAAATCAACGCGCCGATTGCCGATGTGCTCGCCTGCATAGAAAATTGGCATCTCAAACTCTCGCGAAAATTCAATGCCGGTATTCCGCAGTTCAATCTCTAAAGCTCGTTGATAGATCACTTCCTGAAACCCATTTCCGAGCGTAGTATGCACATGCATTGCACAGCCGATGATCTTCCGTGTTAACGGAGAATCCGGGTGACTTGATTCGTCTATGGGCATTGCTGATCTGGGCTCCCTAGAATAAATAGTATCGAGAAGCTTGAAGTCAGGCAGAAGTGCGCGGTAGATTGCACGCACCTGATCCCAATCTCACAAATCTTCCCCATCTCATAAAATCAAGGTTCAGACGATCTCTGCTTAGACCCTCGGCACTGCCATCCCCCCATGCGCGATGTGCGCGATCCGGGCGGATGTGCCGAGTCTTCCGAGTGCAGCGTTGAGTGCATGTTGAACGGTATCGCTGGAGGAGAACCCGAACTTTGCGGGGTCATCCTTGCCGGCACCGTTCGAGACGAAGGTGATGTGCGATGCGTGGTCAATGACCTCTCGGATAGCCGCCAAGCGCGCGCCACCCTTCGGGGTGCGCGAAAGCGGTCCGGACTTGGACATAGCGAGCAAGTTCGCTCTGGACTCGGTGATGTTCTTCACGATGGCTGCCGAGTGAGGCCGAATCGCTTCTTGTAATGGGGAGACAATGATGATCTCTCCACCCTGACGGAGCACGCCAAGCGCTGCATAGAGCGCGTGCGCGGCCTGAAAGATATTGGTGTCGAACGGATGGGAGTCGATGAGAACGATGTCTGCCTTTTCGGGAATGGTGAAGCTCGTCATGCGGGCTGCGACGTCTGCGCTGACCCTATAGACGCTTCCGGGCTCGCCGGCAACGCAGGCCGTAATCGCCAGTGTGCGATCGACGACGACATTCACGCAGAACTTGTAGGCAGGGATGAAGCTGAGGAATTCGCGGATGAGCTTGCGTGCGGGTGTCTCGACGTGTCCTAAGACCTCGGTGGAAGGAAGTTCGGCACCAGACATGTAGATAGTGCCGATCAGCTCTTCGTCACCGAGTCCGGGGAAGATGAGCGAGCCGCCGCCGGTGAAGCCCTTGAAGCGGTTCGGATAGGTACCGGAGATACCGATGATGAGTGTGGCCTCTTTGAGGCGTGCGTCGGCACTAACGGGGATCGGGCCGTGCTCGCCACGAATGTTTCCGAAAGTGTGGAAGCTGTCGTCGTGCTCGTTGAGCGCCGATTGGAATACCTTGTACTTCGTCCGCATCTGGGCACCGATCTTGCGATCAACTTCGGCTGTGGTGCTTGCACGGTGGCCGCGGTTGGCGATGAGAACGGTCACGTTCTTATCCGGCACACCGGCTTTGTGGAGATCCTGCACGATGTGATAGAAGGGGAAGACGCTCGGTGTCGGCTCCAGCGCATCATCGAGCACGATGAGCACCTGGTCTTCGGGCTTCGCAATTTGGTGCAGCGGTGCGCTGTTGATGGGATGCTCGAAGGCGGCGTTGAGGATCTTGTCGTGGTCGGCGTGCGGGGTTTCGAGCGGCGCAAAGCTGCCGATCAGGTTTGCATCCGGGATTTCGACTTCGCTGATCTTGGGGTAGTACGTGTAGTAGTAGCGCATGTACGAATGTTAGTGGCGGAGTGAATAACCCTCGGCGGCTCGGTTGGGGCCGGAATCATCCACAATACATTTTTGCAAATTTACGGAAAGGCGGGGGAGTTGTAACGGTTTTTGCGGATTTGATCTAAGATTTCGAGACATCTGGTGCGAATTCGGTGTCCTCAGTCAAATCGGGTCGGTTTTCATTCGTCTTCAAACAGACAGGCACCGGCGATTGCACCATTCCGGCCGCAAACGATGTTACAAGCCAAAGTTCGTTGGTTCACACAATCTATACTCAGGAGGCGTTATGAATTCACTTTGCCGCTCGCTTCTTCTTGCTCTTCTCGTCCTCACTTTCTCTGGCATGCTTCGCGCGCAGACCATTTCGTATCAGGGCCTCGCAAATCAGGGCGGCGTGCCGATGAAGGGGCCGCATACGGTCCAGCTTACCATCTACGATCAAGCAACCGGCGGCACGCCGGTGATGTCGGAAACGCAATCGGGCGTTACGTTTACCAATGGGGTGTTCGATGTGCAGATCGGGGCGAGTACGCCGATACCATCGACACTTAATTTCGCGAAGACCTATTACCTCGGCGTCGCCTTTGATGGCGGCGCGGAGATAACCCCGCGCTCGCCATTGACGTATGTGATGAACGCGATGCACGCGAAAGTAGCCGATGGGCTTTCGGCAACGGCGACGGGCGCAGTGACGTCCGTCAACAATAAGTCCGGTGCGCTGACGCTTGTTGGTGCAGGTGGAACAACGATCAACCAGACGGGTTCGACTATCACGATCTCTTCTTCGGGTTCGGGTGGCACAGGGGTGCAGGGGATGCAGTGCGCGGATGGGTCGCTCTCGGTGATCAGTCCGAATGGACCGGTTTCGACGCTAGGTGTGGCAGTTGGTGGAGTGAGTACGGTGAAGATCGCGGATGCGGCGGTCACCACGCAGAAGATCGCCGATGGTGCGATCACGCTGCCGAAACTCAGCACGGTGGGCGCGGTCGCAGGGCAGGCGCTTATTTATAATGGGACGAGCGCGGTGTGGGCGCAGTCGGCATTGGGCGCGGGTTCGTTCACGACGCTTTCGTCGTCGGGCAACACGACGCTTGGAATCACGGCAGGTACGATCAACGCATTTGGCAATGGTCTTGCCGCGAATAACTCCATCGGCTCTGGCGGCGGTTCGACGGTAAATAGCTTTGGTGTTTCGGCTGCTACGAATGACTTCGGAGGCAATGGCGGCACGAATAGCTTCGGCGTCGGTGCGACAACGAATGTCATGGGCACGGCGGGCACCTCAACAAATTCCATTCTGGGCACGACGTTCCTCAATCAGAATTCGTCATCGAATACCTCGATCAATACCGGAGCAGGTAGTGGAATGGTCTCGATCGGCAATACAAGTTCAACGACGACCATGCTGGGCACGACGAATATCAACGCGAGTGGAGCGGGTTCTACGAACGTGGGTACTGGTACGGGCCAGACGACGATCGGGAATTCTGTTGGTATCACCTCGATCACGGGGTCCGGTTGGAATGTCAATGCGGGCGGACTCGCGACGTTCTCCGGGCTCATGAACAATGGCAACAGCAATCTTTCCACAGAGAGCGATGCTACCGGCGGCGGAAATCTGGTGACGATCACCGGCACAAAGAGCGTCGCTATTGTGACGGGCACTTCCACCGGCACGATCACTGCCAACGTGGTTGGTGCTCCGACAACAGGTCAGCAGCTTATCATTTGCAATAAGTCCGGCAGCGGATTTTCAGTGTTGTTCGCCGGAGCGACCATCGGTGTGAACTCCGCTTCGATGTTCGTGTTCGTCGGTGGTGGATGGGTGTGGGTGCATTAAGTTTGAAGAGGAATCATGATTGCGTCGTTGAGATGGCAGGTGAGATATATTGCATATCCGTTGGGCATCGCCGCGATGATCCTGCTGTATTGCGCAGCCACTCCGACTATTTCCTCGGCGCAAACGGCAAGGGACTCCGTCATCTCAGGCGGAAAGTTAACACTCGATCAAGGGCCGGAGCCGATCACACCGCTTCGGCCTATTGTTGAGCGAGCAGCGAAAAGATATGGGAAGAGCGAGGGAGTTGTTGAGGCGCAGTTGCTGATCGGCATCTATGGCGCTATTAAGGATGTGAAGATCCGCCCATCGGAAGACACGGTATTCGACGCGGTTGTGAAAGATGCGCTGATGGCGGCGCAGTTTATTCCAGCGCGTGGGGATTCCGGGCCGGTGAACTGGTGGGTTCCAGAGAGGATCGAGTACCGATCAATGGAATCTTCCATACGTGATTCGAGCGTGGGATGGACGACTTTTCAAGGCACACGCGGGAAAAAGGATTCAACGCAGATTGTGGTCGTTGTGCAAGAAGCTAAGCCAATGAGTTCACTTCTTTCCGCAGTCGAAGATGTTGCCAGGAAACGAGGCAAACGCGACGGGGAGGTGAAGGCGCGGCTCTTAGTAAGTACGCAAGGGTTCGTTACGAAGGTGAGCCTGCCGCGATCAGAAGATACGCTATTCGACAATGATGTGAAGGACGCGTTGATGCGTGTGCGGTTCATCCCGGCGATGACGGATAGTGGGCCGGTTACGATGTGGGTGGAGCAGGCCGTAGCGTACGGTTCGAAGAAGAAATAGGAAGTTTACTCTTCGACGAAGTGGTAAACAAAAAGGGACACGCCAGCGGCGTGCCCCTGCTATCCTCAATTGGTAGTATCCGGCCTTCCGAAGAAGGCGACAGGCGGAATTGGTCCTTCCTGTGCTGTGCTGAATGGATGCGTAGTTTTGGTCGACAGAGTCCGCTTCCAGACAGGATAGCCCCATTCATGCCATCTTCCGAGGGTGTCCTCGTATCCATAGAATTGAAACAGATCCCGCCCAAGCGAGTCTGCGTCAGGCCGCAGAAAGGGCATGTAGATAACCTTAGGGCTTCCGCACCCTGCGAAAGCCACACATAGCACGATGATTAGCTTTTTCATTGTGTGCCTCCATTGTCATTCTTGTTCAGTCCAATTTAGTTTGTGTTACAGCGAGGATAGCGCCTTACGGAATCCGATGCCGTGTTAATTGAGGCGGTACTCTCAAATACCATTGGTTGAGGGTTTTGCTCTGCTCAAAAGGATAAGATAGCAATTTCTGCGGCACCGCGATGCCGTCTGTTGGATGTATATATGTAGCTGTTACTTCGTCGGCAGGACGCGAAGCGCGTCGCGCTAATGTGCTGTGGCTGGTGAGCGACCGGCAGAAAGAAGATTCCACCTAACGTAGTTCAGTGAGCCATCAACGCGGATAGTCGCGATCGGCGTATGTGAATTTGTGTCCACTGAACCTCCTATTCTATGTGTGTTTAGAGAAGTAGTCTATGACGAACAATCCAAAAAAAAGCGTGCCAATTCAATCAAAACAAAAAGGGACACGCCCACATCGTGTCCTTACAATACATGTGGTTTCTGACTTGGTTCATTCCGCAAAAGCTAGAGGTACTCAATTCGCCCACGCATTTGGTTTTGATCGAACTCCGCTTGAAGGGAAATACAACATAGCACAATCTCTCCAATTCCCGCATCTGCTTTGCAATAGAGTATGCCTGCATGATCCCAGCGTTCAGATCCAATCCGAAGAAAGTCTGCGTCCTTTGTAATGAGCACTCGGTTCTCAAACTGCGCAAAATCGAATTGGGTGGGATCGGGAGAGCTTCTTAGGCCGGCCTCTTGAGTGGTAGTAATGTCGAAATCCTGCATGCGCAATGCGAAGGCGACCTTCGTTGTCACGCTTTCATCAAGGTGAAATCGAATTCGGGACACAATTCTATGAGGGACGGACATATTCAGGGTCGCGCAGCGACCCTTGTTTGGCCCTTAGTTGTGCGACGTACTCCTCGTCATCCCGAAACGACTGATCCATTTCTGCTTTGTGGTCGTAATAGTACGCCATTGCAGCATAGACGGCGGCCAGAGGAACATTCCAGTCCAAGGCAATCTCCTCCAACGACATCCGTGAGAAATGATGATGAGCAACGACAAACTTTACAGCAAGACGTGTCCCCGCGATTCGGGGCTTGCCGAAGCAAATTCCGGGATCGGAGACAATGTGATCGTTGCCGAGTGTCATGTTGGAGAAACGTGAATTTTGGAGAATCGCGTTCCAAAGCAAAGAGGGACACGCCAACAGCGTGTCCCTCTGATATTCAAGCAGATTACTATTCTTTACCGAGCTCCCGGATCGGTACGCTCGCTGAAGACCTTCTTCTTGCGCGGAGCGCGGATGGGGCGCTTGCGGGCAGGTGCCTTCGTCGGTGTCTCTTCGACGACATCGGGATAGGTGTAGATGTCGTACTTGTAGTTGCGAAGTACCCACGTCTTTTCGTCGTGGCTGACGACGTAGTTGGGCAGCATCGGAATCTTGCCTCCACCTCCGGGGGCGTCAATGACGTAGTATGGAATTGCGAGGCCGGATGTCCAGCCGCGAAGCTTATCCATGATGTCGAGCCCGACTTTGACTGGCGTACGGAAGTGATTGGCGCCCTTGGTGATGTCCGCCTGATACATATAGTACGGACGAACACGCATGGCGAGCAGCTTCTGCATCAATTCCATGACAACTTCGGCATTGTCATTGACGCCTTTCATCAGCACCATCTGGTTTCCGACAGGGCAACCGGCGTCGGCGAGCATTTCACATGCTTGCTTTGCTTCCGGTGTGCACTCCCACGGATGATTGAAGTGGGTGTTGACATAGACAGGATGATACTTTTTGATCATGTCACACAACTGTGGTGTGACACGCTGCGGTAACACGCAGGGTATCTTCGTGCCGAGTCGGATGATCTGCACATGGGGGATCTCGCGGAGTCCTTTCAGGATCTTCTCCAGCATGAAGTCGGTCAGCGTGAGCGGATCGCCACCGGAGAGAATGACATCGCGGACTTCCGGGTGGGCAGCGATGTAGTCCAATCCTTGTTGAATGTACTTCATCGAGATCTTCGAGGAATCACCGACTTTTCGCTTGCGCGTGCAGAATCGGCAGTACATCGAGCATTGGCTCGTGACAAGGAAGAGCACGCGATCCGGGTAGCGGTGCGTGATGCTGGGGACTGGCGACATGGCGTCCTCGTTGAGAGGATCGTCGGGTGCATCAAGATCTGCAAGTTCGATCTCGTCTGGTACGCACTGTAGCCAGATAGGATCGCCCTTATGGCGGATCAGTGATAGATAGTAGGGGTTTACGCGGGTTTGGAAGAAGTCGTTAAGGGTCTCGGCGACTTCCGGTTTGATTCCAAATTGGGAAATGATCTCCTCTTTGGATTCAACCGATTTACGTAATAGCTCCTGCCAATATTCCATAATACGTGAGTTATTCGAACCATTGGAACCGGCCTCCCGGTACACACGGCCCGTGTTTTTCTATTGTCATTTTACATCGTCCCGCATAAGATCGCGGTGGCGATGCGCTCTCACGATGAGAGCTGGGAAACACTTGTCTGTGCGGGGAGTTGGGCGTCCTTGCCCGACTGCACCCTACACTCTTTTTCCAAAGACCATCAGGTCGTCGCCCGGTTTGTAGTAGTCCGGAATTCGCGACATGAGTTGATAGTCTTGCTTTGTGTAGAAACCGCGCGTGCGTTCGTAACTTGGCTGGCTGCTGGTCTCGGCTATTATCAGGTAGCCGTTGCGCTCTCGCACGAAGGCGACCGCAAATGTATCCAGCGCTTGCGCGATGCCTTGTCCCTGGAAATCCGGATGGACAGCGATCCAGTACATGTCGTAGGTGCCGGTCGTCGCGGGTGTTGGTCCGAGCAGAAGAAAACCTGCCACGCGGCCGTCAAGAATGTTAACGTAGGCGTAGTAGTCCTTTTGATCGGGTTGATCTACACAGATGTCAATGAGCTCTTCGGCGATGGCGACTTCGTCGTCCGAAAAATTCTTCGTCGCACGGACGAGATCGAGTACACTCTGTTTGTCATCGCGTTGATACGTTCGTATCATGGTCGGTATCGTACGCACATTGTCTCGCACAGTTGCGAATAGAACACACGATGAGAGAAATTCCTTTCGCGAAACGTGCGGTTAACGCGATGCACTCTTCGTTCGTTCAATTGCAAAGTTTAAAATCTCATTTATCGTGCCAGCATACGTGCGTCCACTCGTCTGTGCGGCGCGCATGAAGCCGGCATCTTCGCTGATATCAGGATTCGGATTTGCTTCGAGCACGAAAAGATTGCCGTTATCATCAAGCCGCATGTCCACGCGACCGTAATCGCGAAGCCCAACGGCGCGCGCAGCATCGAGTGCGATGCGCCTCGCAGCTGCTTCAATACTGGCTGGAAGCACTGCGGGGCAGACGGGCACGGTCGTCTTGTACAACGGTGACTCTTCCACCCACTTCGCTTCGTAACTCACAATGCGCGGCATTCCCTTTGGCACAGCATCGAATGTGATCTCGGAAATAGGAAGCGTCGTCAGTGTATCTTCAGACGCACCCATGACGGCAACGTTTAATTCTCTGCCCTCAATATATTCTTCGGCGAGTGCAGGTTGCTCGAACTCTTGCAAAATGAAACGCGCTCTTGCAAGCAGCGCCGCTTCGTCATGCACGATCGCGTTGGCATCAATGCCGATGCTCGCGTCTTCATGTACCGGCTTGACGATCAACGGAAAGCGGAGCGTTGGATCGACTTTCCACGGAAGCGGACTCCGGGTTGTGGCGCGCTCTTCGAAGAGTTGATGACGCGGCGTTGGGATTCCGGTGGCAACGAAAATGGATTTGGTCATCGCCTTGTCGAGCGCGATGCCCAGCGTGAGGGTCGGGGAGCCGGTGTAGGGAATGCCGAACAATTCGTACATTGCCGCGACATTCATCTCCAGTTTGGACTGCCCGAGGATGGATTCGCAGCAGTTGAAAATGACTTCCGGGCGATGATCGGTGAGAAAGGAGCACAGGCGACCAGGATCATCGTCTGCGGAGAAGACGCTTACGATATGTCCATGCTGCTGAAGTGCATCGGCGATGGACTGCATCTGCTGGAGCACTCCGTACTCGGAGGCATCGACGAAATCCGCCGAGGGGGGACGATACTCGGGATCCGACCGCCGAAGCCAGTGGTCTTCGGCGGCAGTGTTGCGAGGCTCGTTGTAGATGACGGCGACTTTCAATGTGTGCGAGTAACGAGTAACGAGTAACGAGTAACGAGTAACGAGTAACGAGTAACGAGTAACGAGTAACGAGTAACGAGTAACGAGTAACGAGTAACGAGTAACGAGTAACGAGTAACGAGTAACGAGTAACGAGTAAC
>CAIUMP010000026.1 GCA_903900335.1 uncultured Ignavibacteriota bacterium
ACCGATTCCCAGATCGCGGACATCATCGAATTCCTCAATAGCCTGACAGACAACAGCTTCACATCAAACAAAGCATTCGCGAATCCAAATTACTAGAGTGATACTCGACTCCAGCCGATCGTCATTCCCGCGAACGCGGGAATGACACTGCTATGAAAAGTGGATTCAATTGAGTTACCACACCACCAACTGCACACCATGACATCCCCCAACACCCTCCCGAATGAGCAGCCCATTGCACCTCGTGAACCCTGGTACAAACAATACCCTGCAATGCTTATCGCATCCCTTGAGCGCCCCTTCACGCTCAGCTCCTACCTCACCGTCGGCGCCCTGATGCTTGGAGCGATATTTCTCTTCATGCTCTTCCTCAGCAAAGGCTGCGCTCCCGGCGCCGGACCGGGATAATACCTTCAATCAAAGTTCACCTCTGTGTGGAGCGATGTGGCACATCGCTCCCGCAATTCTAATCTTTGGGATTCTCCGCTGCCTGTTTCTTCGCCTTCGAGCGGCCCTGAAAGTAATTTGTCAAATAAGTGAGTCCGCCGAAGAACAGGGCGTTGTAGGTAGCGTGGAGTATCCTCCCCTGCACCGACTTGTCACCTGGATCAAACAAATACATTATCACAGCGAACATGATCCCAGAAGCGATAGAGGAGCCAATGCGATACTTCGCCGTGGTTCCACTGCGGTTTGCTGAGCGAGAATATCTCCAATATCCGGGAATTGCGGTTGTTGAAGCGAGGTAGAGTACGGCTCCGACAGCCCATACAGCGAATAACGTCTCACCAACGTCTTCATAGCAACTACACATATTGAGAAATACGTTGGCCGCGATCAAACTTCCACTAATGAGGAAGAACATCAACCAGAAGCCGTAGTGATACATCGTCGACTGCAACCGTTCGTCCTCCGAGGCGCGAAGTGCATTCTTCTCATTTGTCAACACAAACAACTCCTCCACGCTAACCTCCAGCTTCTGCGCTAAACGCGAAGCCAGCACAACCGAGGGCTCATACTTCGCCGCCTCGATCATCCGTATCGTCTCGACGGAGACCTCGCAATACTCCGCCAGCTCCTCCTCGGTCAACCCGCGCGACTGCCGCACTTCGCCGAGTGTCGTCGTAAACCGAATGGGTCGCTTGAACCGCGCTCGTAGTTTCGTTAGCATGTTGTCAATGAAATGAATATGACCAGTTAGTGACAGAGCTTTCTCCTATCTACCTTGCTCAACGTATCCTCATCTTCGCTTGTTACCCGGCCGACTTCGAATTCACTCTACCCTATTGCCAGGTCTCCAAGCCATGGAGATGTTGGAGTGATAGAAGAAGTAATGATACGACGAAAAGCAGATTCCCAGCAATACGGCTATAAGGAGCCGCTCAACGCCAGCTTCTCGCTGAACAATGAATGTAAAAAGGAGCGCATTGGAAAACCCCTTCAGCATCGAGAGTTTAATTCTATCCCACTGGGGATTGAGTCGTTCCTGCCCGATGGAAAGATGAGTGTTGTACCCCGGAACCAGCTGAACAAAGGCAATGATGAGAAGAATATCGAGCAAACCAACAACGCAGAACGCGAGCAGAACAAAGGAGATTGGAATGAAGGTGAGAAGGGCTGCCATCTCGGCAATGACGATGAATAGAAACGCAGTGTTTATCCACATCCCAGCCTTGAATTGTTGATCCCGGCTATCCGGCCTCTCTGTTGAATTCTTCGCCGCTCGCGGCAACGCGCTAAATATTTCGTCAATCCGTGCATTGAGCTTCTCCGATATTCGGGCCGCCAACACAACCGACGGCTCATACTTCGCCGCCTCGATCATCCGTATCGTCTCAACCGAGACCTCGCAATACTCCGCCAGATCCTCCTGGGTCAACCCACGTGACTGCCGCACTTCGCCGAGTGTTGTCGTAAACCGAATGGGTCGCTTGAACCGCGCTCGTAGTTTCGTTAGCATGTTGTCGATGAAGTGAATCTGGGGATGTTGGGGAATTGGCGGGGCTTACGTTCCGCGCGGGTTGCTCTCCTGGTTAAGCATGACATCCGAGTAGAATATCCAATACATGAAGGGGGCCATGATAAGCCCGAATATAAGGGCATCTATGCCTCTTGCCGATAACGTCCCGTCTTTACTAATTGCTGACCCAATTCCAACCGCCAAACCCGCTGCCAGCGACGTAAGAACCCGCCGCGTTTTCGAATGACCTCTCCGCTTCTCAATCTCCCGCTCCTCCCGCACGCGCCACCATGCTCGAAAACGCAGCATCTTCTCACTCTGCAAGAATTTCATGGTCAGATGTTAATTACCGTCACCAACGCTCGGCTCACAACCCGACAGCGCCATCGGCGCGGCCCGTTTGTAGAAATGAAATTCGATAATTGCGATGAAGCTCCGTCAGGAGCGACCCGTGATCGGCCCCGCAAAGGCCGCTCCTAACGGAGCTTGATAATTCAGGGTGTAACGGCCCATTCTACAGACGGGCCGCAGCTACGCTGCTGTCATCGCACACGCCTGGGCACTTAGCACTGGTGCACCTTAGCACTTCAGCACTTCCCCCTCACGGTTTCAGCGGATCGAACGTCAATATCGTATTCCAACCCACAGCAATGAATACCAGACCGGCAACCACCAGCAAACCGAACAGCGTCTGCCCCCACATGGACTTCATCTTAAAATCACGGATGATGTTCCAGACACCGTTCAGGCCGTGGTACATACCGATCGTGATAAATCCCAGATAGACGCCCTTGAACCACGGCGATGCAAGGCGCGCAGCCGTCTCGCCGTAATCATGCCCGCTCGTCGGATTGTAGTGCATCAGAATGTAATGCCCGACCGTCAGCACAACGAGCGCGAGGCCCGTAATGCGCTGCATCCACCATGCCGGCGCGCCGGAGTTGCGCGACCGTGTATAACCTCTCAAATAACCCGCGTTCTTCTGAACGTATTGATTTTCGCTTGACATGGTGCTTACTTTGCGAAGAGTTCAGTGGAAAAAATGAGGCAGAACATGCCAATGACTACGGCAATACCGGCGATCCAAACGCCAGCCAGGAGCTTCTTGTGATACTTCGCGCCGTTAGCGAGATCCACCACCGCGATACGGATGCCGTTGAATGCGTGGAACATCACCAACGTACCGAGCGCCCACTCGACGAACTTGAACGGCGGCGTAGAGAACGTCTTCATCTCCTCGGCAAACGCCGCGTGCCCCTTCGTCAGCGACGAAAGCGCCCAGATATGCACGAAAAGATAAACGATAAGTCCGATACCCGTGATGCGCTGCAGGAGATACGCAACGGATCCGGAGTGCATCCGGTACTTTGTGATAAGCCTGTTCCAGGCGCCAAGCGGTTCGCGATTCGGTGTGTAGGCCATAGAGATTTTTCAGGAGTTCCCGCACGTAAACAGCGAAGGGCGGTGGAATTGTTGCTCCGATGTGATTTATGTTCTGGCAACCGACCAACCCAGAACCAGAGGACCCCATCTTAGTGCCGAAGGCACGAAGTACCCGCAGCCCAGGGTGAAGTCCGCCCCAAGCGGACGTAACCCTGGGTCGAGCACCGAAGAAAGACAAGGAGCCCTGAAAGGGCGGAGTCCAACCAGCTCGCATAGGACGAACCCCCACCCCTCTCCACATGTTGCTCCGAGCGAGGAATGAACAACCCAATCCCTAAAACAACCATGAAACTCGCACTCGCAAACCCAGAGTCGAACAAAGTCCAGATGAGCATCTTTCTCATCGCCATGATCATGATTCTCACCACTTTTGCCGTGATAGCACTCATTAACCCTCTCCTTGTCGGCACTGCAAGCGCAAAACACAATGGACCGCTGATGATGATCATTGCACTCATGATAGGAATGTCCACCATCGGCTCACTCGCAAGGCAGATAGAGAACAAAACCCTGCTGCGATTGTCGCTCGAAGCGTTTGTTCAAAGCCTAATTCCTATACTGGTTCTCACCATTTTCAATTCCATGTATATGAATTGAAAATGTGTTTCATTTCCTTTCCGACCGATTAAACTTCGAGGACTTCCTGGGTGAAGACGCTCCTCATCATCGCGTTCTTAGCACTTGCGCCGCTCCTCACAATGGCGCAATTACCAGCATGGCCTGACTCCTCGGGCCCCACGTCCTCAGGCTGCTACCGAATCGCTGTTCATCCTCTAACTGCGGCACCACCACTCCAGCCCGACATGTCACAGGAGACGAGAGACGCCTACCTATGGCTCGACAGCATCATGCGACATCATTTCACGGACGCGGATTGGGCCACGCTCGACTCGTTGAGGAATCTGGATAGCATCAGGCTGATCGCAAAGTATCTCTACGCGCTAAGCGATTACGATCCCGTCCTGCTTCAGGAGTATGGACGAGATGCGCCGAACCTGCAACCACGGTACACTGGCAAACCCGCTGCCATGATCGGATATCTTGAGCGGGTGGTAGGCACTGGACTGCGAGATAGTTATGCAAATTATTTGGGGAGTTGCTCCTATATCCTTCACGTTCGTGTCTCTGGCGTGAGAAGAGATTCCAGCGTGGAAGAAAGCTCCTATTGGCCCCTTGTTTGTATCGAGGCAACCATCATCGACACGATCAAGGGGCAACACCTACTTACCGACCATTGCGAAGACTCCTCAAAATTGGGAAACACATGCTTCCACTTCCAATATTCTGCTGGCTGGTCTAAAACCGGGAGCGATATGAATCCATTTGCTATGGTTGGTACCAAGTTAGTATTTTGGCCAGACGCAATGGGATGGGATGCCGTGGTGCCTGGCGGTGAGTACATCGTATTCCTTACCACGGTTTACGAGGATTACAACGGCACCTCTTCCTTCTTTGGCATTTGGCCTATCTATGGATGGTGTCGGAGGAATTTACCCTGTGAGGAATGGAATCGTATCCGATCCGAAAAATAATTGGGGCGGCGGAGAATTGGTGAAGTTGAAGACCTTTGTCTCTTCACTTAGACAGAGAATATACAAGATTCTTCATCCGTAAATATCTTACAGCTTGGCCCGCTTCCTAAACCCCATTGCCACCCCCGTCCCCCCAACCGCCAGCACAAACCCCGCCGCCGCAAGCCCCACGAACTGAATCCCCAACTCCCGTGACGACTCCACCATACTCAGCCCCTCCCCAAACGCCGAGACCGCATTGTGCTGCAACCCAACTAATATCCCCGCCGCGAGCAACCCGCCAAGCACTCCTCCCAGCGCGGCTTCGAGAATGACTGGCGCGAAAATCATCGAGCGTGTTGCGCCGAGCATGGAAAGTGTGTGAATGGTATCGGTGCGCGTCTTTAGAATGAAGCGCGCGGTAAGCACAGTATAGAAAGAAGCGGAAAGAAAGAGCAAGGCCCCGGCGATCATCGCGAGCATATCAAGCGCGCGCGAGCGTTGCTCCATTGTGGCGATAAGCGCTTCGTCGCTGCGCACCTCCGTGACGCCTTCGATCTTCCGCAGCTTCTCTTGCAGAGCCTTCGCGCTCGCCGCACTTGGGTTCACCAAACGAATCGTCACGCTCGCCGGCAGCGGGTTCATCCCAAGCACACTCTGCACATCTTCACCGGAGGCCTTCGTGTAATCCACCAGCGCCTGCTCCCTTGATGTGAAGACCACTGAGCGCACATCTGCCATCGACCTCACATCGCTCTCCACCACTTTCTGTGCATACTCCGACGAGAGCGCCGGATCGAAGAACGCCTCTATCGCCAAATTCTGGCGCAAGACCGCCATTGCCGAGTGCGCCTTCCACGCCAGCACGCCGAAGAGTCCGCTGACGGACAGTGCGACGGCAAGTGTCAGCACATTCATCGCCCACGTACCAAGTGTGCGGCGTATTGCGCGGAAGGTCTCTCGAATGATTAAGCCCATCAAAATCCTTTCGGCCAACTGCTGCGCAACTCACGCAGGAAATCGTGATTCGTCAGATCGTAATGTATCGGCGTGATACTGATCTTGTCCTCGTGTATGGCGATGTCATCAATATCGCGGTCGCTGTCTTCGACGACGTACTTCCCCTTCAGCCAGTAATAGGGCCTCTCCTGCGGGTCCATCCGCTTCTCGAACTCATCCTCCCAATAGGACGCTCCCTGTTTCGTATAGGAGATACCCTTTAGTTGATGACTCGCCACCGCCGGCACATTCACATTCAGCAACGTGCCTCGCGGCAAGCCTAAACGCGCAACTTCGGGCGTGAATCGCTTCATAAAATCAGCAGCGGCGGTGAAATCCGCGTCCATGTCGTAACTCGTAAGCGACACGGCAATCGCGGGAACATCGAGCACGGTCGCCTCAGTCGCAGCACTCACCGTACCAGAGTAAATGATGTTCACAGCTGTGTTTCTGCCATGATTGATACCGCTCACAACAATGTCCGGCTTTGCTATACCTCTCTCATCCAGGAACGTCCGCATCGCGAGCTTCACACAATCGGCCGGAGTGCCGCTGACAGCATATCCGAAGAAGTCGCCGTTCTTGTGAAACTCCGTCACGCGCAGCGGCAAACTCATCGTCAGCGCGTGCCCTACTGCCGACTGCTCCGCAAGCGGCGCGATCACCGTCACGTCCCCGACATCGCGCAGGGCCATCACGAGGTCATAGATCCCTCGCGAGTTAATGCCGTCGTCGTTGGTTACAAGAATGTTCACACCAGTCCCATTACTATCGTAATACTTTTCGTCATTGCGAGGAGTGCGTAACACGACGAAGCAATCCGTTTGTCCTGCTGCACCAACGAGGGATTACTCCCTTCCCCACTCGTTACTCGTTACTCGTTACCCGTTACCCGTTACTCATCCACTCTGTAGCACCGTCACCGCGATCATATTCACAATATCGCTAACACGCGCGCCGCGCGATAAGTCATTCATTGGCTTTCGTAATCCCTGCAAGATCGGCCCGATGGCCTCGGCCATTCCCAGCCGCTCGGCAAGTTTGTAACCGATGTTCCCCGCATCCAAATTCGGAAAGATGAACACATTCGCCCAGCCGGCCAGCGGACTATCTCCCGCCTTCCGCGCCGCTACCTCTGGCACGAACGCCGCATCGAATTGCAATTCGCCATCGAGCTTCAGTCTCGGCGCTTTCGCGCGTGCAAGCTCCGTCGCACGAACCACCTTCTCCGTTGACGGAGAAACCGCGCTGCCCTTTGTTGAAAATGAAAGCATTGCGACATAAGGTTCGATTCCACTCAGCGAGCGATAGGTCTGCGCCGTGGTGATCGCAACATCGGCTAACTCTTCAGCAGTTGGATCGGGCAGCACTGCGCCGTCGGCGAAGGCGAGGGTGAATTCCCGCTCGCGCACACGCGGCAACTCCGGGAAGCACATCAGGAACATGCTGGAGAGAACCGAAATGCCATCGGCCAACCCAATACCACGCAGCGCCGCGCGAATAACATCCCCTGTCGTCGAAAGCGAGCCGGCGAGCACTCCATCCACCTCACCCTCGCTTGCCAAAAGCGCCGCAAAGAGCAGCGGATTGCTCCGAATCTCCTCCTCTGCCGCTTCGTGCGAAGCCAGCTTCGATTTGCGACGCTCGTAGTATATAGTAGAGAGATCTCTCCTAGCGGTTGTGTGCGAGGTGATCTCTATACCTTCCAGCGAAACCCCGGCCTCGTCCGCCGCCTTGCGAATCGCTGCCTCGTCGCCGACGAGCACGATCTCCGCGATCTTCCGCGAAACCGCCTCCCGCGCCGCGCGGATCATCCGCTCGTCGGTCGCATCGCAAAGCGCAATACGTTTGCGGCGCTCCCCCGCCTTTAGCCGGATCTCGGTTAGTATGTTTGCTGGCATTCTATCTATGATAATCGCTTACAAACCTCATCAACAATTCCGCCCATCCATCCCCCGCCCCGAAGGGGCTCGCGTCGTTAGCCAGGGGTAGAGTCCGCCCCACGGACTCTACCCCTGGGCTACGATTCTCAAAACCATCCGAGCCCTGAAAGGGCTCTGTATTACCACCTGCTAACAAGCAACACCTCAATCACTATCCTCATCCACCAAATACTTTGGATCATACGGAATCCCATACTGCTCATACATCGCGATCAACTCCTCAACAAACGTCCGTTTCCGATGATGCTCCTCCTGATTCGCGATGTACACTTTCACTTTTGGCACAACACTCGCACTCACCGAGAAGATCGAGAAACCACTCTGCCATTGAAACTCCGCGTACCCCTTCTCATGGATCCACTTCGATGATCGCATCTTGATATTCCTCACCGCATCCGAGATGGAGATCTCACGATGGATTCTCAATAATAGATGAACATGATCTGGCATTCCACCCACAGAAATGAGATTACCTTTGTCGGCGCGGATAATACCACCCATGAAGGCATAAAGATCCTTCAAGAGCGCAGGGGGAATTTGGGTACGTTTATATTTTGTGCGGAAGATCAGGTGGTAGAAGAGTCCTGCGTAGGATTGAGGCATGGTTTGTCAGTTCTTTGTTGGCGCTGCTAACTCGCGTGCCCCTTCGGGGCGAGGAAACGTACAAACTTAATTTTCCAGGGGTAGAGTCCGCTGGGGGCGGACCCTACCCCTGGCTAACAACGCTGGCCCCTCCGGGGCGAGGAATGCAATTCGTAATTGATACTCACCTATACGGCACGATCGTCTCAACCTTATCCCCTTGCAGAACCTTCATGACGGTACTGATGCCACCCGTCACTTCACCCCAGATCGTATATCGCGCATCGAGGTGCGGTGTCGGGCACTCGGTGATGAACCACTGCGAACCCTCGGTGTCCTTGCCATCACGCGCCATACCGACGACGCCTTCGCGGTCGTACTCCAACGGCGTGAACTCGCTGCGCATCGCATATCCGGGGCCGCCCCATCCTGTGCCACCTGGGTCGCCGGATTGTATCACGAAGTTCGGCACCACACGGTGGATCTTCTGATTTGCGAAGTACTGCTGCTTCGCCAAAAGCACTATGCGATACACAGTCAGTGGTGCATAGTTCGTCAACAATTTCAACTCCACAGAGCCTTTCTCCAAATTGATCGTCATCCGTGCCGGCATGTTCTCGATGTACGCCCAATCAATGTGGCTTACACGCTGAAGCCTCGCGCGCTTCGCACGTGTGATATGACAATTAGCGTATGCACTCTGGATCGTATCCATCAGTTCATAGTCCCGCCACTGCTGCGCGGAGTCCATCGCAATGTCCAACCCCTTCTCGAACGTCGTGAGCGGCTCGCGCATCCAGCCGACCGCCGTGACCACGCTCATCAACTGGTCCCGATGATACGGGTCGCAAAAACTGCGCAGATAGGTGCTGAGGTATCGCTCAGCTTCATGCCGGAAAAGCGTGTCGAACACAATGGACGAATCCTTCACATGTTCCATCGCCGTCGTGACGACACCCGGCTCCTGCACCTGATCGCTGACCCGGATGAGCAAATAGCGATAGATATTCGCGAAATGACTGTGCTCCAGCTTCAACCGGAAGTTCTCGTTGTGCTTCGCGCGCTGCCACATGCTGTCCAGCGCTTCCAATCGCCACAGCTGTTCAAGCGGACTCACATACGTCATCGTCGAAAGAAAATTGCTGAAATAATCCGTGTCGTTCAGCGACCCCATCGCTCGCACGGAATAGACCCTCTCCTGAATGATCGTGGAGCGGCCGTATGCGTTGATCGCATCTCTGAGATGCGGAGTGCTTAGCAACGCCGCCGTCGGTGTCGCCGCTGCCTGCACGATTCGAGCGACGTCCATATTGTTCTCTGGCGCACTAAACTCATCCACCCACGCACGAAGCTTCGGAAGCATCGGCCCGGAGACCTTTCCTGCGCGTACCATCATCTCGATCACGGATTGCGCCGTCAGCCCGATCTGACTAGCTGCCGTGTTATCCGGTCGCGCCGACATCACCGCGCTCGTCAGTGTCGCGAAGATCGTGGAGTCGAGATCAGCGAACTTCGCAAGCGCGTTCAGAATGTTGATCTGCACGCGCCACTCCTGCTCACCGCGGAACGCCCGACACAAATTCGCCTCGGCGGCCTCGTTATGCAATCGCCCCAGAGCCGTGGCAGCGAACATCCGCGCATAGGCCGAACCCTGATCGATAAGTAACTCCTTCAAACGCGGCAAGCGGTGGCTCATATCCAGCGAGTCCCCGGCGCGCGCAAAGACGAACGCCGCGCGCCAGCGTATTTCCGGATTGTCCTCGCCGGCGAGGATCTCCGCATCATCCATCATGCGCGGATTCTCGGTGTTGATCTTGTGCAGCGCGCATTCCACGTAGGCCTTTGCCGCACTCAAATGGTCGATCTTCTCCGCCTCCATCATCTTGCCAGGTACCTTGGCTGCTGTGGGTCCGCTCTCTTTTGTCGCAGCACCCGCAAGCGCTTTCAACTTTGCTGTCGTCGGGCGTGCGAACAGCGAATTGAGCAGCGCATCAAGCGCAATCCCATTCGGTCCAAGCATCCCGAGCGCAAACGCCTCGGCATCTGCAACGCTGTCTCGCTGCTCTTCGCGGAATCGTGCGATGAGCGCATCGCGAACCGTCGTATCACCAATGTTTGCAAGCCCGATCGCCGCGCGCCACGCCACCCGTGGGTTGCTTGATGTTAGATACGGCAACAAACTGTCGGCGTCGCGCCGCTCATCGGTGAGTGTGATGATGCGCCGTTCATCTTCATTGAAGTGAACTTGCGACCGAACGAGATTGGGCGATGCGAGCGAACAGATCAGTGCAACTGCGAGAAGGTACTTCATAGCTCTTAATTACGAACGATTCACTAAGCTTTATTCACACCTAATAGTTTAATCTCTACGAACCAACGATAAGTTGTAAACACATTGCGCCTGTTTTCCACATATCGCTTCAAAGGCTTGACTTTTGATTTCGAATACTGCATCTTTACAAATGATTCTTTGAATCAAATGTTGAAGCAGACTCGCTCTTCACTAAAAAATCCAACTGCATCGGAATATGCTCGTAGGACTCTTAGCTAACATCAAACCAAACTCGCCGAAGCCCGACGAGAATTTGCGCTCGCGTTTTCCGCAATACTCACTCGACGATATCTACGCTGAGTGGGATGCGCCGGAAACAATCGAAGCCGTTCGTCGCGCGCTCGCGTCGCACTCCCATGTGCAAGTCGAAGTCGTCGAAGCCGTGCCCGACAAAGCTGTCGACCGATTGATGCGCAAAGATTTCGACATCGTCTTCAATCTTGCCGAAGGTTTCGTCGGTGCCGACCGTGAAGCGCAGTTTCCTGCGCTCATGGAAATGCTTGGCATTCCGTACACGGGCTCTGGTCCGCTGACACTCGCTCTGGCTCTCGACAAAGCTCGTACGAAGGAAGTCTTGTCATATCATGGTGTGCCGGTCGCCCGCTTCATCACGACAAGCAAAACCGTCGAATCCATCCGCGCGATTCTTCCTGGCTCCGATTTTCCCTATATTGTCAAGCCCGTTTCCGAAGGATCATCGAAAGGTATTCGTAATTCCTCCTTCGTCACGAGTCTGGACGCGATGAACCGCGAGATCGAGCGCATTGTGATCGAATATCACCAGCCGGCGATCATCGAGGAGTTTCTTCCCGGACGCGAGTTCACTGCTGCCGTCCTCGGAACAGGCAAGAACGCCCGCGTGCTCCCGCTCGTCGAGATCAATTTTGGCGAGCTGCCCGAAGAAGCCAACAGAATTTACTCCTACGAGGCAAAATGGATCTATGATGTAGCCGAAAACCCGCTGCATATCTTCACCTGCCCGGCGGACGTCTCCAGCAAATTGCAGGATGAGATCGAAAACGTCGTGCTGCGGGCTTACGAAGTGCTCGATTGCCGCGATTGGTCGAGAATTGATGTCCGTCTGGACTCCCGTGGCCGCGCCAATATAATAGAAGTGAATCCTCTTCCGGGCATTCTGCCGAATCCCGAAGAGAACTCCTGTTTTCCCAAAGCCGCCCGCGCCGCTGGCTTTACATACGAATCCATGATGCTCTCCGTCCTCAAATCCGGCTGCGAGCGCTATGGCATTCCATTCCATTTTGAACATAAACTGGCGAAGTGATGAGTAACGAGTAACGAGTGGGGATGGCAATCCAACTCGTTACTCGTTACTCGTTACTCGTTACTCGTTACTCGTTACTCGTTACTCGTTACTCGTTACTCGTTACTCGTTACTCGTTACTCGTTACTCGTTCCTCGTTACTCGTTACTCGTTACTCGTTACTC
>CAIUMP010000027.1 GCA_903900335.1 uncultured Ignavibacteriota bacterium
CTGTACAGCTATATGCTCCAACCGAATGCCAGTGCATGGTCGCGTGGCAAATTGGCGCCTATCGCCACTAAAACCCACTTGAAACATTTTACCCCTGCCTGTTCGAGTGTACGTTCTGGGTGCGGACTGTATAGTCCGGCAGCGGTGTTACTTTTTGCACATTCAGCGCGTATTAGACACTTCATGCTCCAGAAACAGAGAATTAACAGCCTTTTTGCCGTCCTCTTGATTGCGGGTTCCGCCATCGCGGGATGCGCTCCGAGTACGAAGACAACTACGACAAAACCCGTTGCAACGGTGGATACCAGTTCAGTGGATCGTGAGCGATTGCTGGACTGGCTGCGAATTAGTGCGCGTCGGGCGCGATCGCTGAGTGTGTCGGGTGATATTTCGCTCGATCAAAGTGGATCTGCGAATTCTGCTACGTTCGACATGAAGAGCAAGCGCGCGCGCGCGCAGGATTCCTCAGAGAAGAATCCGGAGTATGATGTGCTCGTGCGCGTGGATTCTCTGAGCATTGAAGTCAAGGGGCCATTTGGTATAAAGGTCGCGCGATTTTTAGCTTCACCCGTGCAATATCAGTTCTATGACATTCTTCACGGCGAGACATTCAGTGGCGCCGTGGACTCGCGCTCACTCGAAGCGCTCACGCATCTCGATGGTGTATCACTACCGATGATGGGTGACCTCATCTATGGTTTGGTGCCGGATGGATGGAAGTTGGGATCAGAAAATATTGCAGCGTCTTATATAACAGGTAGCCGCCATACCTACGTCGTGCATCGCACCTCGCCGAACATCACAGAGACGATCGACATTGACGAAGCCGATGGGGATGTTCTGGTACCAACGCGCATGAGGTATCGCAGATGGAATGGAAATATCGCCGATCCTCTTCATGCCGGTATTCGCCCTGCGCTGTGGGTGGATTACTCGCAATACTCTACATTCAAAGATGTGAGCGTTCCGGGGCACATTGAAGCAGTCGCTGGCGAGAACAAGCTTACGATGGATTACAAAGAGATCGACGTGAACCCGGCCTCGCTCACCGTGCATATTAAGATGCCGAAGTAATGATCGAGATACAGCATCTGAGCAAACGCTATGGTAAGACACTCGCCGTCGAGGATCTCTCCTTGCAAATTGAGACGGGAGAAATCTTCGCGCTCTTAGGTCCGAACGGCGCGGGAAAGTCTTCGACGGTGAAGGTGCTTACCGGCCTTTCGAAGCCAACTACGGGCATTGTTCGCATCTCCGGTTTTGATGTGACAGCGGATTCTCTCGAAGTAAAGAAGCGCATCGGATATGTGCCGGAGAATGCACTGCTCTACGAGAGCCTCACCGCCGATGAATATCTCGATCTCATCGGTGAACTTCGGCACATGGAGCCGGAAAAACTTCGCACTCAGCGGGATGATCTCTTCGCGTTGTTCGATCTCAGTAAAGAGGATCGTAAGAAATTACTTGCGGAATTTTCGAAAGGGATGAAGCAGAAGGTGCTGCTTATTGCGGCGCTTGTTCACAATCCCGAAGTCCTTATTTTGGATGAACCCCTCTCTGGGCTTGACGCAAATGCCGCGCTCATCTTTAAAGAAGTGTTGCGCAAGTATGCACATGGTGGCAAGACGATCTTCTTCTGCTCGCATGTCTTAGATGTTGTCGAACGTCTGTGCGATAGGATCGCGATCATCAATCATGGGCAACTGGTCGCGATTGGTACGCCGCAGGAGTTGCTGGAGCAAACCAGCGAGCTATCGCTGGAGCGCGCATTCAATCGGCTCACGGGCGGGGCAGATATTGAGCGATCGAGCGAGGATGTGATCCGGGCGTTGGGAAATTAGTGGATGTCTGCTGGCGCAAGCGTGTGCGCCGAGCGCGGAATGGGCTGGAAGTAATAGGAAAATGGGCTGGAAGTAATAGGAAGATAATCTTCGGCGCGCTGGAAGACGCCAAAGTCGGGAATTAACCTGATGGCAAAGAGCATTCTATTTAGGGAACACTATTTGTCCAGAAGGGACGGCAGACGCATTCGAGCAGCATAAACATATCAAGCATGGCGGCGGCGGACACTCGTTGAGAGTCCAGGCAGATCGTCGTCTCTCGCCAAAACTTTTCTCCCCTCAACGCGCGCTCCGAGAAGCAGATGATGCTGACTTAGGCATTGATCTCGACGAGCAGGATTTTTATCCAACACACTCTACACTCAACGGCAAGGTACTCGTACTGAACGGTAACTACGAGCCGCTCGCGATTTGCTCTGTGGAGAAAGCGATCGTGCTAATGTATCTGGAGAAAGCGGAGCTTGTCAGCGCGATGACGGGAAAGGCCGTGCATTCGACTTCGATCTCGATGCCATTCCCAAGCGTGATTCGTCTCGCGACCTATATTCGCGTGCCGTTCAAGAAGGTCATTCTCTCTCGCAAAAATATCCTGCGGCGCGATGGACATAAGTGTATGTATTGCGGACTCACCGGCGTCATGCTCACCGTCGATCACATCATGCCGAAGAGCCGCGGCGGCGAGGACTCGTGGGAGAACCTCATCGCCGCCTGCTTGCGATGCAACAACCGCAAAGGCAGCCAAACGCCGGACGAAGCGCACATGCCGCTCGCAAAGCATCCCATCCGCCCGAACCACGTGACGTTCCTGCGCCAATACGTCGGACGCATCGACAAGGAATGGGAGCCGTATCTCTTCATGCGATAAGCCGGATGGATTACCGCGACGCGCTAAGGCTTGTGTAACTTTGTCCGCCGTTCTTTTGTACTATTATCATGCAAACCAGGCCAGATAAACTCAGCTTTACCGCCAACCTCAAGACGGAACACCATGAGGTGCAGGCCGCCAATATTATCGTTGTACTCTTCGAAGAGGGTGATGCTCACATTGCATACGCACCTGCCCTGGATTTAAGCGGCTACGGATACACCGACGCTGAAGCAACTGCGTCGTTCGAAATTGCCCTCAAACATTTTCTCGAAATCACAACGCAGAAGGGGACGCTGCTTTCTGAGCTTCGGCGCTTGGGATGGTGAAGCCTGAAGATTGTGCGTTACTCACATATCTTCAAGGAGGTGAGTGTTCTTTAGTAATCCAAGTTCTATATGGGATTTCCACCTGATGTCAAGACGGAGGCGATCGTGGCGGCGCAACGGAGCTGTTGCGTTTGTCACAAGTTTTGTGCGGTGAATATTGAGTGCCACCATATCATTCCAGAAGCGAGCGGAGGAGCTAATAATTTCGACAACTGCATTCCATTGTGTTTCGACTGTCACGCAGACGCTGAGCATTATAATCCCAAGCATCCAAAGGGAAATAAGTACTCCAGTGAAGAACTACGCATGCATCGGGATGGATGGTATGCCCGTGTCGCTGCATCGCCTGCTACGGTCACAGAACAGGGTAGCCTCGAAGTAGATCGAGCCGTGTTTTCCAAAATTCGAGCAATATTGACAGATGAGGGGTCGATGGAATTTATGCGCGTGCATGACTTCGGAGGTTCCTTTGAGAGGAGTGAGTTAGATGAGCTCAAGGAATTTAGAAGGTGGTCCCGACTTCCCGCCAGCGAATTCTTGAATGCCGATTTGGAAATACTTAGATCAAATTTGAGTGAGGCTATTCAAGACTTTCTTAACAATATGGCAGCAAATACATGGCCCCTTGAGCGCCCGAATGGTGGCTTTAGTAAAATCTCTGGCGAGGATGAGAGGGGAGGTAAATTGTTTTATGAACGACGGGAGCTGCTTAATACGGGGTCGGATGCCGTTTATGAGGCATACTCAGCATTAATAAGAACTTGCCGAAGAAGGCTTGCTATCAACTGAATCGCCGAACTGTATCTCATTAAGGCGGGAACGGGAGTCCCAGCGGGACGACACACGTGCCGCTGGGAATATTCGTATATTGCATTCCTAACGATGGGCACCTATTCGAACAGCGTGTGCAAGAGTTCTGCGAAGGTAGCGACAGCTAAACGAGCGGCGGTAAAGAGAAGATTATGGAAAGTACTTGAGATTCGTATATCATTATGATAACCAACCTAAAGCTGACCAACTTTCGCGGATACAAAAAATACGAGATACCTTTCGCACCTCGCACCGTGATTGTCGGAAAGAATAACGCAGGAAAGTCCACCGCACTAGAGGCCCTTCGGGTTGCTTCCTTGGTTGTCGAGAGATACCAAAATCTCACTTATCATTCTGTCCCTCGCTGGCTAGAGATTGCAAAAGTTAATAGGGGCGTTTCTCCATCCCTTCGTAACTTCGAAGTCACTGCTGGAACTCTGTTTCACAAGCTTTCTGAACCGCCAGCCGAAATCGAGGTTGAGTTCGACACCAAGGAGTCAATCACGATATACCTTGGGGAAGATGAAGCAATTTATGCGGTCATTCGCAACAGTACCGGGCAAGTCATTACCTCGAAAAGTGCCGCACACGGAATGGAATTACCCAACGTGCGCATCTTGCCGCAAATTGGACCGCTGCAAAGGGAGGAAACAATACTTGACCCAGATTACGTGAGACGTGCAGCCTCAACGAGCCTTGCGTCCATGCACTTTCGCAACCAATTACACCTTGCGAGCAAACCGACTTTCGAACGGTTCTCCGCACTCGTCCAGGACTCTTGGCCCGGACTTCGCATTAGAAAACTTGATAGTGGCACCGGGCTGCCGGGGGAGAAATTGTTTCTAATGGTGCATGATTCTGGTTTTGAAGCAGAAGCCTCGTGGCTAGGGCACGGGCTCCAGATGTGGTTGCAGATCATGTGGTTCTTGGCGAATGTTGAAAGGGATAGCACCATCATCCTTGACGAGCCTGATGTATATATGCACATCGAACTTCAACGGAAACTGATTCGGACGTTGAAAGCAGGCTACAAGCAGATGATTCTCTCATCTCATTCAACCGAGATCCTCACAGAGGTAACGCCTGACGAAGTAGTGATTATTGATAGAAGGCGCAAACGGTCAGAGTTTGCCTCATCCGTTCCGGCTGTTCAGGCAATTAGCGATTCACTTGGAGGAATCAGCAGTATTCAGCTAATGAGACTTTGGGGTTCCAAAAAACTACTCCTTGTGGAAGGCAAAGACCTAGGGATGCTGAAATTATTCCAGGACGTGAGTAATCCTTCTGCTACAGAGCCAATTGACTCGGTCTTTTCGTCAAGCTATGGTGGTTGGGGCGGATGGTCTTACGTGGTGGGCGCCGCGCTGCTCCTTACAAACGCGGGGGGCGAGAATATCACAACTTATTGTTTAATGGATTGTGATTACCACACCGAGGAGGAAATCAGCGATCGGTATAAGGAAGCACTTGAAAAACATGTAGAGCTCCACATCTGGAGCCAAAAGGAAA
This sequence comes from uncultured Ignavibacteriota bacterium, assembly GCA_903900335.1. Taxonomy (GTDB): domain Bacteria; phylum Bacteroidota; class Ignavibacteria; order Palsa-1295; family Palsa-1295; genus PALSA-1295. The sequence goes on from CAIUMP010000027.1 coordinate 5,355, forward strand.
TCGAGAATTACTTCATTGTCCCTTCTGCTATTCGAAGGACCATCGCAGTAGGAGTGGCGGGTGTTGATCCTCCCTCGATTTCTGAGGTGGAGAATCAGATTGGAAATGTTTGCGATACCCTTGAAAATCAAACGTTCGATTCATTATCCACGGCCTTTCGACATCAATATAGAAGTCAGGGTGAGAAAGGAAATTCATACGCACGCCAAAAACTTCAGAGCACCCAATCATCCTTAGCGTCCCGAATTGCAATTCACTGCGGGAAGGATATTATGGCTGGACTCTCGAAGTGGAGTCAGGACGTGTATGGGGTCTCGCTTAATGCGGCGAAAATTGCAAAGCATCTTCTGCCTAACGAGGTAGCGTCCGAGATGCGCGAGGTTATTGAAGCGATAACAAATAGCGGTCCTTTTCAAGTTGTGGGTTGATTGATTCAACCCGTACCCTGCTCCACTTGGCGTACCCCGCCCGGCTACTGATATGCCGCGTCGCTGGCAATGGGGAATGCCTCCCGCGCGTCTGAACGGTGATCCTTCGGCAAGCTCAGGACATGCCCGTTTGATTCGTGTGATTGGCTCCATGATGGGAGCGGGGAATATGCCGTCCCTCCGGGAGTGTCGGGCGGGGATGCCCGACCTACGCGAGGGGTATCGCCCACCAGGGGTTCCGCTGCTCTTCACCCCTGGCTATTGGCACCTTGCCCCTTCGGGGTTTGGGGAGGTCGGGCTGGAAGCGCCGACCTCCGCGAGGCGATTGGCAGGCTCTACGCGTCGAAGGATTAATCAGATTTGGAGCGGATGGCATTTAGAATGCTATTATTAATCAAATAAGTGCCGTGCAAGGGAACCGTTTTTGCGTTTTTTGTGTTATAGCGGCTTCGAAACCAAATTCCGTTTGTTACGATTGTATGCCTTGCATTTAGAAATATCGAAAAGAAAATTTTCTTTCAGAAGAGATCGTCCGTTCATGAACATTTTCCGGACACACACATCAAGTTTATTTATACAAAGTCATCCTACGGAAAGGTTGGATGTACCAAAGAAAAGGCCGCTTCGAGGAAGCGGCCTTTTCTTTTTTGGGATGTCGGGCGAGGACGCACCGACCCACGCGAGAATTCGGTCACCCCAGCGCCTCAAACATCGCTCGGAATTTCTTGAGGTCTTCCCAGGCGCCGTGCTTCCAGTCGGGGTTGCGGAGGAGGGCGGCGGGATGGTAGGTGACCATGAGCTGGATGCCGTGGAAGTCATAGATTTGTCCGCGCATTTTGCCGAGGGACTCGTTGATCTTGAGCATGTTCGTGCCGGCCACGCGTCCGAGGCAGAGAATGAGCTTCGGCTGCAGCAGCAAAATCTGCTTCCAGAGATACGGCTCGCACGCGGCGACTTCCTCCGGCTTTGGGTCGCGGTTGTTGGGTGGTCGGGATTTCAGGATGTTCGCGATATAGACATCGCTGCGTTCGAAGTTCACGGCGGCGAGCATTTTGTTCAGGAGCTGCCCCGCGCGTCCGACGAACGGTTCGCCCTGCTCGTCCTCATCAGCACCCGGTGCTTCACCGATGACCAGCACCTTCGACTGCTGGTTGCCGACGCCGAAGACCAGCTTGTTGCGCGTCGCACCAAGCGCGCATTTTTGGCAATCGTGAATCTCCTGCTGCATGATGTCAAGGCTCGTCGCGGACATCCACTTTTCGTCCTTGTATGGGGCGAGTTTGGCTTCGAGTCCGGCAAGTCCTTCGTCGAGGACGACGGCGGTCTTGCGATCACCAACTGGCAGCGGAGTGTGGGCCGGCGGTAGCACGATGCTACCAACCGTCAGCGGCACCGGCACATACGAAATGACATCGCCGAACCGCGATGCTTGTTCTTTGACAAAGCGTTCGAGATCGGCGGCTAAGTTTGGTGTCTGTTCCGTTGCCATTAAGTCGTCTGTAATTTCAGAATGTGTTCGAGGATCTTCGCGGCGCATTCGCGTTTGGTCAGCAGCGGGTATTCCGCCTTCTCGCCATTGCGAGTGAAGATCGTGATCTTGTTGGTATCGTAACCGAATCCCGCGCCTACTTCGGCGATGTTATTGAGGACGATCATGTCGAGATTCTTCTCCGCGAGCTTGCCTCGTGCATAGGCTTCCGCCTGATCGCCCTTCTCAAGAGCGAACCCAACAATGATTTGGCCCGGTCGTTTCCGCTTTGCGATTTCGGCGAGGATGTCGGTGGTGGGTTTGAGTCGGATGGTGACGGTGCCATCATCGGAATCCATCTCGCGCTTCTTC
>CAIUMP010000028.1 GCA_903900335.1 uncultured Ignavibacteriota bacterium
ACATTGCGCTGGACTACACATAATGAAACCCTATTTCTTTCCGAAGATTCGAGCGAAGAGGCCAGACGTTTTAAGATCGTTCTGATGTCCCTGACAACGTTCTGACTGAGGCACTCCCGCGAGCACCTGTTCTACATGTAGGCCGCAACCAGACCACGAAGCTTTTCCGCATTTGCGACATGTTCTCTTGCTGCACATGCCATGAGTCTAACTAATTCTGGATTTGTGGCTTTCCATAAATCGAGTGGATCAGCCCGCGGATATATCCCAGAGCGAAGAGTCGACCCAGGGTTTCATAGGCTGGGTGCTCGTTCGTCTCCCCGTACATCGTGGGAACATGGTCTGGGCGCATGGGGCCGTGGAAGCCCACCTCTTTATAAGCGGCGATGCAGGCTGGCAAGTCGTTCTGCCCAGCGTCGTGGAAGGTCTCCTCGAAGTCGGAGGCGTCCCCGACAATGTCACGGAAGTGAACGAAAGCGATTGCATCACGTGCGCCAAACTCCCGAATAACCGCTGGCAGGTCATCGGTCATCAGCGCGAAGTTTCCTTGACAGAGGGTTATGCCGTTGGACTTCGATGGGTAGAGATCAAGCAAACGACGATAATTCTCAATCGAGTTCATGATCCGAGGCATGCCGCGCATTTCCTGCAAAGGAGGATCATCGGGATGCATTCCGAGTCGCACATTTGCGGCTTCAGCTTCAGGAACAACTGAATCTAGGAAATATTGAAGCGCATCCCAGAGTTGTTCAGGTGTGTACTGCCCGGGCTCTGCGATGCGAGACATCTCGTGGGTATCACTTACTTTGAAACCGGTTACCAGCGCGCCGCCTCTAGAAACTATATCCGTGCGAGTTCTGGCCCAACTTGAAACGGCCATCCAGTTGTAACAGAGAGTTGTGATTCCAAGCTTTCCCATCGCTCTGATCTGTTCAATCACATGTGCGATCTGCTCGTCCCGACCTGGAAGTCCGAGGCGGACTAAATCCATTGGAGCGGTATCTTCGATGCCAATCATCTTAAGTCCGTGAGATGCGAAGAGCTCTTTATCGCGAGCGATACCTTCAAATGACCAAGGAATGATTCCATCGGTGTAGCCACCGAGTAACTTTCCATCGCCAACTGATGCAAACATCCGTTGTTCTTGTTCAGCGCCTTGCAGCAAAGAAACAGTTGTATCAACCCCACATTGCTTAACTAATTCCCAGAGTGCTGAAGGGCGAGCTGATAGTTGTTCGCTTAGGAAAATCATTTCTTATCTCCCTTAGGAGCAGCAGCTGCAAGACGGGCTAACAAACCTCCATCGACGCGGATGTCATCGCCTGTCATAAAACTGGCACGCGGGCTTGTGACAAATGAAATCACGGCACCCAACTCTTGGATTGTTCCCGTACGACCGAGGGCATGAGCAGAGCCCCAATCATCTACAAGTCCCTGCATCCCTGCGGATGAACCATCGCTCAATAAGCGCGCAGTATTCCGAAGCATTGGAGTATCGATAGTTCCCGGGCTGATGGAATTCACGCGTACTCCATGCGGACCTTCATCAACGGCCATGGCACGAGCGAGTGAGAGCAGCGCACCTTTACTCGAGGTGTATGCGGCAACATTTGCCTGAGTGGCACTGGCTTGCACGGAGGCGATGATTGCGATCGCTCCGGCTTCGCTCTTTCTAATTTCGGGGAGAGCTGCTTGGCAGGCGAGAAATACGCCTTTTACATTTACATTAAAGACTTCATCCCATACTTCAATCGGAGTATCAATCGTCGTTCCATATCGCTGGATACCGGCGGAGGTAACGAGAACATCGAGCTGACCAAATTCTTTGAGCGCAATTGCGACAGCTTGCAGAGATGTTTCAGGGTCATCAATTGGTCCGCTTGCAGCGACAGCAATTCCACCCGCACCGCGAATTTCTTGAACGACTAGGGTCGCTTCTTCATGAGTAAGTCCATGTACCACGACGCTCGCACCTTGGCGCGCCAATTCATTGGCTGCGCCTCTACCAATGCCGCTGGAGCCACCAGTGACGATTGCAACTCGGCCCGCCTGCTCCCCTACACGACTAACTTCCGAAGACATACGGCGCCTTTCCCCTGCTATCGGTATCAACCAAAAAAGTCATTCCAGCAAATTCATGTTCGTCGTGCCAGCCATTATCCCCCGTAGATGTTGTAACTACTAGGGTACGAAGTTCGGTGCCTGCA
>CAIUMP010000029.1 GCA_903900335.1 uncultured Ignavibacteriota bacterium
AAGGACGGGCATGTCGCTGGTCTCGCCGGCATTCGATGGCACGAATGGTTCAAGAACCTGGAGGCGTTCGCTGGTGTGCAGAACGGATACCTGCACGTCGGAGGCATCGATCGCCGGTGGTACATACCCCTTACGACGACCTGTGTAGCCAAGCTTCGGCAGCGGGTCAACGCGCGATGGCGCGACAAGGCGATACTTCTTGCCGTCTGCGCCTTCGAGTTCGTCCTTCAGTGGATTGATCGAGAGGTCACCAGCGAGCGCGTAGGCCATCACAACCTCGGGAGATGCGACGAATGCAAGTGTGGATGGATTCGCGTCGTTACGTCCGGGGAAATTGCGGTTGTAGCTGTTGATGATCGTATTGCGCTCGCCCTTCTTCACGTCATCGCGCTTCCACTGTCCGATACACGGTCCGCAGGCATTCGCCATGACTTGTCCGCCGACGGCTTCGAGCATTTCAAGTTGTCCATCGCGAGCGATGGTGTCGTGAATTTGTGTTGAACCGGGATTGATAAAGAACGGCATCTTTGCCTTGCCGCCATGCGCGCGAGCTTGCTTAGCGATCTCCGCAACGCGGGAAATATCCTCGTAGCTGGAGTTGGTGCAGCTACCGATAAGCGTCGTGGAAACCTTGAGCGGATAATCATTCGCCGAAGCATCTGCCGCGAGTTGGGAGACGGGGCGTGCCAAATCGGGAGTGAATGGGCCGTTGATGAGTGGTTCGAGCGTGGAGAGATCGATCTCGAGGATTTCGTCGTAATACTGCTCGGGGTTGAGTTCGACTTCCGGATCGGCGGTGAGTAGATGCTTGTATTGTTGCGCGATCGCGCCGAGCGACTCACGGCCCGTGGCGTTCATGTAGAGGATCGCGTTGTCATCAAAGGGGAAGACGGAGGTGGTTGCGCCGATCTCCGCGCCCATGTTAGTGACCGTGGCCTTGCCGGTTGTCGAAAGCGTCTTGCAACCGGGTCCAAAATATTCGATGATGCGATTCGTGCCACCTTTGACCGTGAGCTTCCCAGCGACGTGCAGGATGATGTCCTTCGGTGCAGCCCAGCCACTGAGTTCGCCAGTAAGCTTCACTCCTACGAGCTTTGGATTGAGAACCTCCCAAGCAAATCCTGCCATTGCATCAACCGTATCTGCGCCACCTACGCCAATAGCGACCATCGAGAGTCCACCCATATTCGGAGTGTGGGAATCGCTGCCGATGATGAGTCCGCCGGGGAAGGCGTAATTTTCGAGTACGACTTGATGTATGATGCCGGAGCCTGGTCCCCAGAAGCCGATGCCATACTTGGAGCAGGAGGATTTCAGGAAGTTATAGACTTCGGAGTTGGAGTCAACGGCGCGATCGAGATCGGTGTCGGCACCGTTTTGGGCCTGAATGAGGTGATCGCAATGAACGCTCGATGGGAGCGCAACCTGGGGGCGGCCAGCCTGCATGAACTGGAGAATCGCCATCTGCGCAGTTGCGTCCTGCATGATGACGCGATCGACGCGCAGGCGAAGGAAGGACTTGCCGCGTGTGTAGTCCTGGGTGTCGGGTTCGTCGAGGTGACCATAGACGATCTTCTCGGCGAGTGTGAGCGGACGATTCAGTTTTGCGCGGACCGCCGCGAGCTTCTCGCCAGTGCGTTTGTAGATGCTCTCGACCCAATCTTTGGTGGTTTCCACGAAGGCGGCACGAGGATTGGCGTGGATGTCCTCCATGCTCGTAACGCTCGCTGCCACCTCAAATGGCTGACTGACTACCGGCAAACTGATTCCGTTCGTATCGCTCATATCGTGTCTTTTTGTCAATTCAATTTTCAAAATCCGTGCAAAAATACGAAGGAAAGTACAGGCACGGCTGGCGGGAGGCTCTGGCATGGTGCCGGAGAGTTCGATTTTGCCCAGTGGTACGGAAATTATGGCGGAAAGTTGCCGCAGAGCTTACGGATGTAACAAGTTGGATTCCCGACTGCAAAAATTCAAAGTACTCTCCGAAAATTCATTTGCTCAGACGAGCCGAGTGGCAATCATATTTGGATGACGAAACGGCGGGCTCGGGCTATTTATGTGGATAAGGGATGGCTGCTTGAGATGCGCGAAGGTCCTTCTGTCTGAGAGACGAACTATGTCACAAGCGCAGGCCTCACCGGTCGATTTCCTCGATGAACTGCGGAAGACCGTTGTACTTCTCAATTGATCACCCAAGTCTGCTTTGAATTGCGTTAGACAACCGGGGAGTCATCCACGAGCCACATTGCGTTAGGTGCCCACTATGACATTTGGAAAAGCGATACGTAGTGAGTGGTTATTAGCTGACGACCTGATCTTCCTGAATCACGGCTCTTTCGGGGCGTGCCCACGCTCTGTCTTGGCAGTACAACGTGACTGGCAGGACATAATGGAAAGGGATCCAGTGCGTTTCCTCGTGCGCGAATTACCACAGCGGCTCGACGAGGCACGAGAGAAACTCGCCACCTTCGTTGGCTCACGTCCCGAAGATCTGGTATTCGTCCAAAATGCCACGGACGGCGCAAATGCCGTTCTGCGTTCTCTGTTGCCAACGTTCAAGCCAGGAGACGAACTGCTGACCGCGAGCCATGCATATCGTGCCGTCCGGCAGACGATGGTATATGTTGCAGGGCTAAGCGGCGCCAAGGTCGTCGATGCGGATGTCCCGTTTCCTATCTTGGATGCGGGTGAGGTGACGGAGGCCATCGCTCGTGCTATTAGTCCTAAGACTGTGCTCGCTGTGATCGATCACATTACGAGTCCGACCGGGGTGGTCTTTCCGATCGAGCAGATCATCGCGCTCTTCAAAGAGCGCGGGATTCCGGTGCTCGTTGATGGTGCACATGCACCGGGGCAGGTTGATCTGGAGCTTGACACGCTCGGTGCCGATTACTACGTTGGCAATTGCCACAAGTGGTTGTATGCTCCAAAAGGAGCGGCACTACTCTGGGTGGACAAGAAGCACCAGCCGAAGATCCATCCTACGGTGATCTCCCATTTCCTCGACGGAGGCTACCAGACAGAATTTGCATGGACGGGTACGCTGGACCCAACTGCCTACCTCAGTATTCCGGCCGGGATCGCATTCCATCAAAAGCTAGCGGCTTCTGGCAGCCGCGAATACATGCGGAATATGTTGTTGGACGCGCGGCGGGAGATCACGGCTGCCTTAGGCGTACCGCTCGCGGCCCCGGAGGAGATGCTCGCAAACCTGTGTACTATTCCTCTTCCGAACAATCCTGATGCTTCTGACAAAGCTGTCCAGCGATTGCATGACCTGCTCTTTGATGAGTATCATATCCAAGTGCCAGCAATGAATGCGAACGGAAAGCTGCATGTGCGGGCTTCTTCGCAAGTATATAATGATCGCTCGGACTTTGAGGCCCTCAAGGCCGCGCTGGTGGAGCTTGCAAGTGCAGGCAGAATCCCTCGTGCTGATCGGTAAGTAGTAAGGAGTGGATGCACCTCCTGTTCGTTACCCGTCACTCGTTACTCGTTACCGATTCCCGGCGACGATCTCATCCACCCTCTTCTTCAACTCCGCATATTCCGGTTCGCGCTTGAGCAAATCGCCTCTCCCACCCTCATTGTCCTCCAGGAATTCTTTGATCCGCACGGTCTTACGGTATCCGGCATCCAACGCGCGCCGGAATGCTCGGAGCGCTTTCGCACCATCGCCCAATTCTTGCCACAGACATGCGAGGTTGTAGAGAGGCGCTCCATCGGTCAGCATCGCGTCGAGCACTTCCGCTTCGCGTGAGGCTTCATCTGGCCGCCCAGCGTAACAAAGAATAATCGCATAGGCAATTCGATCCGTTTGTTTGTCCGGTTGCAGCCGTAGCATTCGTTGATAGTATGGAATGGCGTGCGTTGCGACTCGCGCGCGTGCCGTGAGATCACCAGATTGGTTATGGGCCACCACCAGATTCCATGATGTCCGAAGATCTTCCGGATTTGATTGCAGCACCTCTTCAAACGCGACAACCGCCTTTGCGGACTGCGCGGTTTCCAAGTAGAAGTTACCGAGCGTCGATAT
>CAIUMP010000030.1 GCA_903900335.1 uncultured Ignavibacteriota bacterium
AGCGCGTAGGTCGAGCATCCTTGCTCGACTTCGAGGGGATTGTGCGGAGATCGTCCTTATCCCGCACAGCGTAACAACGCTGAATGCCGCAATCGCGAAATACATGTTTGCTTTCATACCTATCCATTTCGTGTCTATTCTAACACCGCGACCTACAAGCCGTGATCGGTGAGACCTTGCGTACTATGGAAACCGTGAGGTGTTACGGTGGGTATCATAAATTCAACCTACATCTCTTTCTCGAATATGAATGAAAAACCGAGCGCTTCACACATGGCAATATTTCTTCTGCCGTGAAACGTCCGGGCGCTAATTGTAACGAAACGGATAGCCGAGCGCCATCCAGAGAAGAGATCGAAGAACGAGAAGTAAGACAAGAACGTGTGGCATTGCACCACTGCCGTGCAGTGTGTCGCGCGGCGAGAAGGGAACTGAGTGCGACAAAGATACGGCGGAAATGGGAAGTTGTCCATTAATTTGTTTTCATATAGTTGTTTGCCTGTGTTCTTGATTCCTGTGGGTGCTGCTGGGTCACAGACTAAAGTCTGTGCTACACGGGGAGATGGGTAGAAATTTTCGGGTTTCTACCGAATTCCTGGTCGGTTTGGGAACCGCAAAATATTTATGGAAAGCGTTTTCTGTCTTATAGACAAAAAGCTGTAAGTTGTTGATTTATATGAGAAGTTCATGAATTATGAATTGACACACGCAACAAAAGGTGTTTGCGCACGCGTGCGTCGGGCGGGGTATGGGGTGTAGGGCATGGGGTATGGAGGTTTGAAATCTGGATATTTCGGACCTCACGAATTTTGGGTTGGGTCATGCAGATTTCTGGTGTGCTCGGGAACTCAGGGATTGGCAAAGCGGACGTTGTCTTATAGCAGAGAAATATGAATATTTAACGAACACACTCCTACTATTGGCAACGGCTCTGCAGCCGAGGCAGTGGAGGGCGACCGACGGAAGGTTGGCCATACTTTTCTATGTAGTTTGGGGCTGAAACCTGAAATAGTTGTGTTTGACCGTGGAATTTTTGTTTTGGACGTGGGGAATTCGGCCCTGGAAATCATAGAGGCTGCTGCACCCGCACATGATAATGACTTGATGCGCGCCACACAAAGGACAGTTGCCAATATATCGAAATTCGAAGGGGTTGGCCTTCATACGGGAAATGTAAGCTCGATAGAATTTCATCCAGCCGCAGAAGGCTACGGAATTCGGTTCGTCCGCACCGATCTGCCGGGCTCGCCGGAGATACCTGCTCTCGTAGATTTCGTCTCGGATATCTCCCGTGGGACGACGCTGACGAATAATGGTGCGAGTGTTCACACCGTGGAGCATGTGCTTGCGGCCGTGGTCGGGTTGGAGATCGATAATGTTCGGATCGAGCTTACCGCGAATGAGCCGCCCATCGGTGATGGAAGTTCTGAGCCGTATGTGGAGGCACTGCTGCGGGCGGGTTTCGAAGAGCAGAAGTCGGCGCGGCGGTACCTTATCGTAGATGAGACTGTGGCTTACCGCAATGAGGAGAAGGGCGTGGAGATCGTTGCCCTGCCGCTTCCAAGTGACTATCGGATCACGGTGCTTATTGACTACAATAATCCGGCACTCGGTAGCCAGCATACTGGGTTGTTTTCCCTGGAGAAGGAATTTATTACGGAATTCTCGAAGGCGCGGACCTTCTGCTTCCTCCACGAGCTGGAGCTACTGCACGATCAGGGTCTTATCCGCGGTGGCAATCTGGATAACGCGATCATCATCGTGGATCGCGACCTGGATGATGCTTCGATCAGAACCTTGGCAAAGAAGTTAGGGATCAGCGAGAGTGTTATTCTGGGTACGAACGGGATCGTTAATAACAAGGCACTTCGCTATCCGAATGAGCCGGCCCGCCACAAATTGCTTGATCTTATCGGCGACCTCGCACTTGTGGGTGCCCCGATGCAGGCGCAGATCCTGGCAGCTCGGCCGGGACATGCTTCGAATGTGGAATTTGCTCGGAAGCTTCGAAAACTAAGCCAAAAGCAATCGCTTGTGCAGCGGTACAATCCGTCTGCAACCCAAGGTTATGTCTTCGACATCACTGCCATCGAGAAGATCATGCCGCATCGCTATCCAATGCTGCTGGTCGACCGGATTCTTGAAATAGATATTGCCGACAAAGGAGCAGAGCGGATTGTCGGATTAAAGAATGTGACCTACAATGAGCCGTTCTTTCCCGGTCACTTTCCAGGAAAGCCGGTGATGCCAGGCGTTCTCATCCTTGAGGCCATGGCGCAGACCGGTGGAATGCTTCTTCTCAATGCCGTCGAAGAGCCGGACAAAAAGTTGATCTTCTTCATGGCGATCGACAAAGCGAAGTTTCGGAAGCCGGTGGTGCCGGGTGACCAGTTGATCTTTGAGCTGAAGATGCTTCGTAATCGCGGAAAGACGTTCGTTATGTCGGGTGAAGCAAGAGTCGATGGTCAACTCGTGGCGGAAGCTGAACTAATGGCTGCAATTGTGGAGAAGAACTAGCATGTCAGCACAAATACATCGAACGGCAATCGTTGATCCGAAAGCCGAACTCGCGGACGGTGTCGAGATTGGTCCCTACGCAATCATCGAAGGTGATGTGACGATCGGGGCAGGCACCCACATTCACCACCACGCCTTCGTCGGCACTGGGGCTAGAATCGGAGAGCGTTGCCAAATTCACCACTCTGCTGTCGTCTCCAATGTTCCCCAAGACCTCAAGTTCAAGGGTACAGAGAAGACCTACGTCGAACTTGGTGACGACTCGACTGTCCGCGAGTTTGCTACGATCCATCGCGCCACGCTTCACGATGCCGACACAAATGCCGGGACGCTCGATGGCGTCACTCGAGTGGGGAAGAACGTCCTCGTAATGGCGTATGCACACGTGGCACATGATTGCCTGATCGGCGATGGCGTGATACTTTCAAATGCGGTACAGTTGGCGGGGCATGTAACTGTGGAGAAATGGGTCACGCTGGGCGGGGGCTGCCTTGTGCATCAGTTTTGTATGATCGGTGCAATTTCCATGCTTGGCGGTGCTCAAGTCCGGAAGGACGTACCACCGTTTTCGTTGGTCGGCGGCGGTGATGCAAAGTTTAGTGGAATCAACCGTATTGGCCTACAGCGCCGAGGAATTCCGGTTGAGACCATCCAGGCGATAAAGGCGGCGTACTTCTCACTTTATCATTCGGGCTTGAACGTTACAGAAGCAGTTGCTCGCATTTCAAGCTCTCCAAATGCGGCTCTGCCTGAGATTCAGCAGATCCTCCGATTCATCTCGCTGTCCAAACGAGGTATTATAAAGGTCGCTTAAGGTCGCGGTAACGGTGCGCGCGGGTACCCTTACACTTCCAAATGCATTCGCATTCAGTTGGACCAATATGAGAAAAGCCCTCGCTGCAACAGCAGCGAGGGCTTTTCAATAGACTGAAGCTTAGCGATTACTTCGTGACAGTCATCTTGATCATTGCAGTGTGCTCACCGCAGATCAGCTTGCAGATGTATGTACCTGCAGCGACTTCTGTCCCACTCTCGTCCTTACCATCCCAACGTACGGAATGACTACCGGCATCGACCGATCCGCTTACAAGTGTCCGGACGACCTGACCAAGCTGGTTGTAGATAACCAAGTTGGCTGATCCTTCGGAAGGCACCGTGTAAGAGAGAGCCGTAGAGCCGCTCACAGGAGTGAATGGATTCGGATAGTTCTGTTCGAGGCTGAAGTCCTTTGGCGCTTCGATCGCCACTTCAACAGTGTTCGACACGTGCTCGGCACCATTGACATCCTCCTGGATTAGGCGGTATGTGTAGGTACCCGGCTTGACATTACGGTCAATATAACCGTAACCCGTCTCGGTCGAAGAGTTACGCTCCTTCGAGCTAACGAAGTCGATTCTCTCGAACATGTCACCCTGAACCGCATTGTTCATGCGCTCGACATAGAATCCAGCATTTTCCTTTTCGCTGGATGTTGCCCACGTAAGCAACGCTGCGCCGTCCTTGCCTGTACCGTTGAGGTAGACAAGCTGGATTGGCAGAAGGATGCTACGAGAAACGAGCGGACGAATCATTGGCGTGTAGCTACCACCCCACCATTGTGGGAGAGAACCGCCTGGATTCTGCTGGACGTTCGTCTTGATCGCGAGCGGAAGACCAGCTGGTCCCATCGTTGGCCACCAACCAGAAGTTGGCATCCACTTGGCCCATGCGCCGCTACCGGCTGTAACTTCGACGGCCCATACGCAGCTGACGTCACCGTTGTTATCGGAAGGTCCATTTCCGTACTGGGTACCGTACACGTTATTATAAATCGGTACGATCTGAGGCGTCAGGTTATCTGCTACCCTGATCCAACCACCACCACGGGAAAGGTCACCACCATTCTCGAAGTTATTCAGAGAGAGCTGGCTGACGCTGATCCAGTAAATACCCTTCGTCGCACCTGCATCGGCACCGCCAGCAAGAACGATCGGCTTCGGGAAGTAGTATGGCCAGAATTGATTGAAGAAACCACCACGGCGCTGATCCTGGAATGTTGTCTGAACACCAGCCTGCAATACGGTGTCGGCAGGTGTACACGATGACGGATCACCATTGAGCAAGGAAACTCGGATGTAATCCGGCGCCTGGTTAGCGTTCGCAAAGTACACGCGAACACCATACACTGTGTCCTTTGTCGAAAGCTTGAACTTCGTAGCAAAGCTACCATTGAAGTTCGAGAATCCGATACCTGCTCCAGCAATCTGGACGATATTAGGCATATCGTTACCCGAGCCTGGGGAGGGTGTGACACCGGCATGATCGTAGGCGAACTCCTGGACCGCTTGGTCACCTGTTTCGACGTTCAAGTTGAACTTCGTGTAGGTGCCATTGTCGTCTTCATAGGAATCGTAGCCTGGCTGATCAAGCCATGCGTTTGCAATGTAAGTGCTATTGCCAGAGGTGGCATCCTGTGCGTTCCAGTTTGGCATCTGCACGACCGAATCCGTACCCGCCTGAAGCGAATTGACGGTCACAGTCTGCAAGTAGATCGTATTTCCGTTAGGATCCAGAATCTGAACCTTGATCGGGAAAGCCACCGCTACGTCGGACGACATATTCTTCACGTCGACATAGACCGGCAATGTAACAGCCTGCGATGCGGGGATCTTGGTATATGGATTGACAATACGAACCCACATAACTTCGATTTCCGGCTTCTTTGGCACGATCACCGTAGGATTATCAATAAACCACGGATCGTCGTCGTCAACTGGTGGCGGAGGATTCGGTCCGTCATACTTAGCTTTCAGGCGAAGACGGAAGCGGAAGTCAGCCGTGAAGTAGTTCGTCGTCTTCACAAGGCTCTGGAGAGTCATGAAGAACTGGTGGAACTGGAAGTCACGACCACCATCGATAGCTGTGATCTGATTCCAACCATTCGTGGCTGGGTTACAACCTGGCTCTGTTGGCTTCTTGAACTCAAGCACCAACGAGTCACCAGCACGGACAACGACACCGTTGATATTAACGATGGTGTGTTCCGGGCCGAGCATAGCATCAGCGTCCCAAAGCCATGGGTAGTACTGTCTGCCCGAGCGCATGTAGTCGAACGTAAGGTTCGCCCTCGTTTGACCCTGCAAATTGATTGGGAAGCTCATGAGAGTGTCACCCGTATTGGCCGGCCCATACTGGTTACCGTCAACATCGGATCTGTCAATTCGAATGACAGGCGAGTGCATTCCATCTGGGCCGTAGCCGGCACCGTTAAGGTCACGCGGCGGGGGCGGATCCCAAGTTGCGTCTTCACCGTCAACGACCTGAGCACCAATGGAAATCCACAGTGTCTGGTCAGGAATGTCGGCGGAAGTCGTCTTGCTGTAATTGTTGGAGGCATCGCGGTACGGCTGCGTTGTTCGGCGAACGCCAAAAATTCGAGTGCAGACCGTATCGTCGAATGGCCACTGGTCACCCATATTAACATCTGCAGAGTCGAATGTTGTCGCGACACCGCAAGCATTGAATGTACCAAGCTGGCTCAGAATGTTTGGATTCGTCGCGTACGGAGCGAAAATCGTATCCACTGATCCACCCGGAGGGACGTTCAGCAGGATACATACGCGGCTGTAGACTGCAATACCGGTAACGACGTTACGAATCTGGAAGCGAACCTTTATCGACTGATGCAGGATGCTATCGACGTTCGTGAACTTGGCTTTCGGTGTAACCGATGTGCCGAGACAGATTTCAAAATTCCTTGGCGGATAAGAAACCTGAATAGCACGAACGATATTGTGCCAGCGCTTGAATTTCAGAGACCACTGACCCGACTGACGGAAGTCCTTGTTACAGCTCTTGCAACCAGGATTCGACGCGTCCCAACGGGGTGTTCCACCCTTAGTACCCCAGAGAACCGAAGTAGACTGGACAGTACCGCCAGATTGAGTCTCGCTCACGAGTCCGATCGAACAATTGTTTTCGAACAAGCGCCATGCGAGCACCGGAGGGAAATAGTTAACCGAACCAGAGAACGGACCATAGTTGATCTGGATGCTGGAATCGGAGTTCGCCAATACGATTTGAAACTTCTTCGAGAAGATACGATCAGCACCGCCAGAAGTGAAGCCGGGAGGGGAGAAGCTGTTCGGGCTTGCGTTCTTTAGACGGAAATTGTAGTAATTGACATAGAATGTGTCAAGTGAGGTAGAAGTACGATAGTACACAAGCGAGGTGTCGCGTGTGCCTCCATGACGCATGTCCATGTCACACCACATAGCCGCAACGATAGCACGCGGAGCGGACGATGCGCTGTTCTTCAAGTCAACCGAGTTGCCACGGCAATAGGATGGAGGAGTACCGGCAGATGCTTCTGCATACGGACGGAATCCGATGAAGCCATTCGACGAGATGTACACGCTATCATAGTTGCCATTGTAGAAATTCCACTGATGACCTAGGCGCATGTAAATCGGACCGGCCATTGCATCGTTGGTCGTATCCATGGTCGGGAAGTTCGCGTAGGAAGGGTTGTAGAAAAATGTACCCGGTTGAGCGAACTGTTGAGGACCAGTCGTAACCATGGTCCACTCCGTCCTATTGTAGGTAGTGTCAATGAAGAAATAATTCGGGCGCCACGGAGTGGGAGAATTATCATCGGAATCGACTACATAATAGCCGGTCGATAAAATGCTCGGCTCACCGCGGCGGTCCTTCGATTGCGCACCCACGCTACTCACCAAAGCGAGCATCGTAAGAAGCACGAATACCGACACGTAGTAAACACGTCTCATTTTCGTTTAGAGATTAGTGAATGATTAATTTGAACTATCTTAAAAGCAGTAGCAACTCTCTTTAGCGAGGATAACCCACCTTTCGAAGCACCGTTTTAGCCCCCTTTTCGGGAGGTCGGGTACCCTCGGATCGGATCCAGGACCAAGAAACTTTCGTAAATATAATACGTCAAATCACTTAGCCCATGAAATCCGTCTCTCCGAAAGCCAATGCTTTCCTTCGAGACTTATCCCACGCTTATAAGAAGACCAACGAACAACGAAAAGGTAACAGCCTGCCGTGCACTTTTTTTAGAATTTCCTAAGTATTAATATTATTCGTTCTCACGGAAATATAAAGTGTCTTAGAGAATGCCAACTTGTCGGTTCCAGTAGGGCAAACCGCTGCCAACAGGAAATACTACTGCTCCCGCTCTTACAACCTAGAAGCTATCCGAGACCGTGTGAGGACTGGTCAAAATCAGCGGATAACAGTAATGCTCTTCACGATACTTAGTCCGTCGTAACTTACACGAAGCATGTAGTGACCCTTGGGGAGAAGGTCTAGACTCATAGGAATGCTCGTAAGACCAGCAAAACATGAAGATTCTTGTCTCCTGACCTCCCGTCCCAGGTCGTCAATTACTGAAATGCTTGCCCTTTCATCTCTCGGAAATTGCAACCCAACTGTCAAGGGGCCCGACGTAGGGTTTGGTGAGACGGTGACCTCCCAGCTGTTGTCAACCGAGCTACTGGCGACTCCGGCTACCGGTCCTGCCTTCTCTTCAACGAGGTACCATACGCTCCGTGTAGCCTGCTGATCGATATTTGCCAGAAAACGATTGGTTCTTCCCTTGCGCTGAGCGACCGTGACAAAACCACTCGGCGCTCCAGTTGAATCTAGGCCATACAGCCGCACGGTATCAAAATCGCTTGTGAAGGTAAGGCGAAGATTCGCGGCACTCATTATGGTTGGACCATGTCCAGTATTTTTTCCGTATCCTACCGTATCGATCCATCGTGTACCAGTGTTTTGAGTCCGAGTCGAGACAGAAAATACTCCCTGCTTCATTGAGTCTGAAAAGACGTAGTCAAATGAAAGATTATCGTGTGATTGATCAAGCCGCTCTATCATCAGTTTTGGAAAGACCACGGAATCAGTTATGTAACCCGTGAAGGCATAAGCATGCGGTTCCGAAGTCATAAACGTACCCTCCGTTGGATTCCAAACTATCCGATTCGTTGATGAAGTATCCCCAGATGGATAGGTGAGATCACCAGAAACATGATTATACAAATTCTCCGCCGCTTGTTGGTGCACAGGCGCATCATACCGTTCTCGTACACCGATCGAAGTCATGATCGCCTGACCCTGATAAACCTGATTGTACCCCTCCTGACCAAATTGACCCCTATTGTTGGGATAGTGGGGAAAAAGGTTCACGTCATCAGCATCATGCTCGATCGTATCGAATACATTGGATGCCGGAACAAGGCCATTGCGGAAGATATAGCTCGCTAGCGGCATTTGTGCCATTAGAGCGTGGTTTGAGCTAATGTTGTTCCACGCGAAGGTCTGGTACCCAGGCACAATGGTGTCAGTGAATAGCTCTTCTCGTCTCCCGGCGTATGGGGAGAAGAAGATCCCATCCCAGTCCTGATAGGCCGCATACACCACTGGGATGATAGCTTGCTCGGAAGCATTTTGGTTAGGAATAGGTACACTCCACTGCCCGAGGATGTGGGCCTTCCCAGCGGTGCTGCCAGCTGCCGTTAATGCGAGGGCAAAGAAACCGTTGTCTTTGACCATGGAGTAATTGCGAATCATCCACGATGAATCGGAGTAGGGAGTACTGCCACGAGCACTAACATAATCCCACCCCGTGTGTGTCTCAGTTACCTCACCAACTTTGAAGGCATGGTAGTCGAGGATCGTACCCCAGTAGTTTGCCTGGGAAGTATTTACAAGCCCTGCAACGGAGAGCGAATCACGCAGCAGGCGCACCATACCCCCATAGTAAGCACGTTGAAGCGAATCGAAGAACATGGTTTCGTCTCGCGCTCTTCGAACGGACACTACTTGCATCGTGTCGTAAGCAAGACGCTGTATTTGTGACCCGGAAAGAGTCTCCCCAGCCTTCAATCCTTGTTCCGGCGTCTGCTTCAGAATGAAGTTGTCGAACACCACGTCCCCAGAATCCCCAGAGAGATATGTGCCCACGTATTCCACCTTATTGGACTGGGCTCGAAATGAGAAAGTGAATTGCTGCCACGCAGTGTCAATGATGATCTGATTCTGTAAGCTTGTAACCTGTTGATCGGTCACGATCACGATCCCACTCCTCGGCACTCTTGCCCCAGGACTTGGGCGCACCTTCGCCCAAAACGAAAGTTGATAAAGAGTATCAATGCCGCAACGTGCAGTGTTGTTATAGAAGAGTATATCCGTCGGTCTCGACGTGCCGGCGCTGTTAGTAATGTGAATCAAGTCGGCCGTTTGCCCGTCAACCCCAGGGCCGACAAGAATCTGGCGTGCCATGACAGGGGCGTTCGCATACACATTCCAACTGTTGTCGAAAGTCTCGAAACTGGGATTTACAATCAGGTTCGTCTGATTCACCGCTTGATTTCCTGCCCAGGCACTATTCAGCGCGGCGTCACTTCCGTACTTCCTAAGGAGGTACCCTGAAAAGAGAGTATCGAGCCGACGAGACTGATGGTAACTCACCGTGTATTGTCCGCGATCAAGCGCATTATTCGCATCCACATAATTCAATCTACCGAGCCTCCAAAAGAACGGCATTGTTTGGTCCTGGAGAATTTCGAAGCAAGCTATCGCAGGATCTTTCCCAAGCGCAATGCCAGTCAATGGGTTGATGTGCGATGTAAACGCTCGGGCCCACTTATGCTCCAGCCACTCTGCTTGTGGGTAGAGAAAGTGTATAATCGCTGATGTACCATAGACGCCCGTCATGGAATCCACGGTGGGCACTCCCTCATCAAATGCAAAGTGATGCGCACTGTTAAGCGTAAGGAACACATAGATCCCTTGTGACTTAAGGGTGGCAAGAAGCGTATCCAGCTGAGCGAGACGCACCGGATTGACATCATAGCTGGATGTATCCTGGGCCCCAGAATTTTGGTAGTAGTGGAAGATGCTTGCCTCGTCCCATCCAAAATAATCCACGTAGTTCAACCGGAGTGCATTGAAACCCATCTTCCGCAGGCGCTTTGCTAGAATGAGTGCCTTTGTGCCATCGATGAAGTTTGCGGTGTATTGAATCTCAGTGCCGAAAAATTTTACTCGTGTCCCATCAGCCGCGACAAAGTGTCCCTCCGGTGACAGATGCCACACTCCATGCTTCCCCGCCGGCCCAGGTTCTATCGACGGCAGAAGAGTCGTCGAAGCTGTGTCCATCGATGATAGCGTGAAGGGGAATGGCCGGGTAATGGGCTGGGCAACCACGGCGCGGGCAAGAACCAAGAGTAACAAGGTGATCACACCTGCGACAAATTTCCGCGCTGTTCTGTTCGTTCGCATTCGTGTATCAACATTCATCCACGCTGGCACCGCGAACCTGCTTTGCAAGACATGAACGCCGGAAGTCGGATCAGTTACTGAGGTCACCATATATGAAGTATTTTCGGAGACAGCGAGGGTCACCGACTGCCGTCACCAAGATAGGAGCGGCAACCGGACAAGCAATAGAGACGCCGGATAAGAAAGTCCAGCCGTTACTATTTCATTCCCTGCGCCCGTGGGTGATTGCCTTTCTCCTTGTTCTACTTGGGCTTTCTTCCAGGCTGAATGCACAGCCCAACTCCACGGACTCCCTGCAACTCCGAACAACCTACTTGTTTGCTGGCATCGGCGGATTCTTACCCTTAACGGATAGTTATCGGCTTAACTACTCGACTCGGCTGGCGGGCATCCCATTAGAGCTTAATGGCGGCTTCCTCTTTCCCATCTCGCATGATGTGCTCGCGCCGGTTACCGTGCGCTATGTGAGGCGCGTGGCCAACTTCATTGACGCAACGGACATCAAAGTGCTTTCTCTCGAGCCCGGAGTTCGATTCTATCTTGAGAAGGAAACGCTCAACGAACTGAGAGTCTTTGGCGGAGTCGAAGGGCTTCTGGCGCAAGCGAGCGTTGCTTCTGTGTACGACGTTAGTTCGAATGGGGAAGTAACAGGCCAAGCTGCGGCAGGGAAGGATTACTTCAATTTCGGCATCGGCTTTGACCTTGGCGTGCAGTATCCTTTGACTCCGACCACCTCTCTGGACGGCACCGTCCACACCTCCATTTATGTTGCCAATGCCGTCTCACACGGTGGGCTTGGGAACATCGGTGGTGTCTCACTCACCGCTGCTTACAGATTCGGATTCTAACAAGGAATGCTGCGACGACTTATCATACTCCTACCCTTCGTTCTGCTTTTCGGATGCACGAGCACATCCTCGGCCCCGGAGGGTTCGATCCGGCTCAACTTTGTGAAGGGGAAGCAACTCCCATCTTTACCTGACTCACTGCTACCCATATTTCCGAACCCCTTCAATCGTGCTTCAGGCGATACCAGCCTGAGCGTGCAGTTCAATATTAAGCAGACCACCACAGCGATCCTCCTAATCCAGAATGCGCTGGGCGATGAGATCGCTGGCTTCTCCGATACAGCCCTCGCCCCTGGATTTTACAGCGGGCATTGGAACCCAATTGGCTCCGATGGTGCTCGATTGAATTCTGGATTGTATTTCGTGACACTCCGCACCAACTCGTACATCGACTCGCGTCTGGTCAACATTCAAACAAATGAATAAGCGTTCTCTTTCGGTCATCCTCGTTGCGATCATCGCCTTCGCACAGGTCGCCACCTCACAAACCGCAGAGTCAGAGCGGCTCGACCGCTATATGAAATTCGCTCACCCGCTAGGAACGGTTCGGATGGAATTCCTCGGACCGGACAGTGGATACACCTTTTTGGTGATGCCAACAAAGGAGACTACGGAAACGGGCGACACCGTGGTGAAAGACCACGCCTACCTACTCGACCTCAACTTCGCGCACGATGGCGGCTATCTGGCCCCAGACACGATGAAGACCTTCTCGGACTATACGACGTTCGAGTTTCAACTCACCAAGGATCATCTTGTCCATCTACAACTTGCACCAGGACACACGCATGAGGAGTACAAAGCACTCGACACAACCTTCAACGGTACACTCGGTTATGGCTTCATAAAGCAGTTCGTTTCCGTCTTCAATTTTAAGAAGAACACACTAACTCTCTATCCGCTCTTTGCGAACCTGGATATTGCACCAGAGGACCCAAAGAGCATCCAACTACCATTGCTTGATGACGCAAAGATCACCTACTGCGGCTGCTCCTACCCGAGCATCTGGTTAGAGGTAGAAGCTCCGCCGCTCACACCAGGACACGTGAATCTCGCATTTCACAGACCGCTCTCGCAGGTCTTCGTAACAGCTCTCGACAAGAAGACGCAGAATATCATTGCCAAACAAGCGCACGCCGATTCTCTCGCGAACAGGCCGGGAAGACCGCTTGGACTCAATCTTTCAGAGTTCACCGTCGGAAAAGGAACGCCGCAGGCACAGAACATCGCCGGGCGCGGCCCGCACCGAGAGATTGCCCAGCTTCCGGCACAATACCACGATCTCAGCATAGCCACGCTCGGCACGCTCGGCACCGATGTTCTCCGTACCTTCTCCGGGTTGATTATCGATCCGTCGAGGAATAAGTTGGTGTTTGTGAAGTAGGGGTTCGCACGAACGGTAGGCGGCTTATGTCCGCTTGGCATAGTACCTAGGTAATCGCAAGAGGCGGACATTCGTTTGCGGAATCGAATAGTCACTAGTTTCAATTCACAGGTAAGCGCGAGTTTTGACTTCCGGCTTATCCTTTCTATTCACTAATGTTCGCCGCTTCAATCCCCTAAGGAATGTGTTCCGGCGGACATCCGATACTCGTGTCTGGCTGCTTGTTCTATATCTATACTAATAATATTAAGTATTATTATAGACCTACCAGTAGCTTGGTGGTCGTGAATGTCCGCCACAAATCTCTCCCTAGGTTTTAACGAGGCGGACACTTACCGTCCGGGAACGATCAAATCGTTGTCTGTAGGCGACACAAGGAATTGATCAGTGGCAGGATTTTACAAGAGATCACGTTCGCTCAACGGGTGTTTTGAGTAGTGACTTTTGACTTTCCTCTTCAAGCGAATGTCCGCCACCAGCCATACCCTATGGTTCTGAGGAAAGCGGACATTCAGCCCGTAGTGCAAGTACGAATGAGTATGCGACACGCAACATGCCTCACGTATATCGCACCCACTTCGCGATCTCACTCAACTTGAATTTCTTCCCATACATCAGAATCCCGACGCGGTAAATGCGCGAGGCGACCCAGAGGCAGCCGAAGAACGTGCCGATCATTAGCACCACCGAAAGCGCGATCTGCCAGAAGGGTGGCGTCTCGGTGAAGATGCGGGCGAGCATGAGGATCGGTGAGAAGAACGGGATGAGCGACATCACCACGCTCTTCGTCGCCGATGGATTTTCGATCACACCCTGCAAGAGCACGATGGGAATCACAAGCAGCATCACCACAGGCATGGAGACCTGCTGCGTGTCGCTCGCTGATTCTGCCGTCGAGCCGATGGCAGCGTAGAGCGTCGCGTAGATCAGGAAGCCCAACACAAAAAAGAGAATGAAGTAGAGGAAGAGGAAGGGCGAGATCGACGGCAGCAGGCCCTCGCCAATGAACGCGCTTGCAGCGGAGAGTCCGAAAGTGGTGACGAGCACGAGCATAAGCGCCCACACGCCAACTTGAATGAGTCCCGCGCTTGCAACACCAAGCACCTTACCAACAAGAAGCTCGAACGGACGAACGCTTGATGCCAGCAACTCCACAATGCGCGTGGACTTCTCTTCGATCACACTGTTCATGATGAGAGTGCCGTACATGATGAGTGAGATATACAGGATGAACGCTGTTAGGAACGCCATGACCATTCCAACGCCACCATTATCCTTCTTCTCTGTTCCCGCTTCTACCTTTAGGGTCTCGACCTTCACGCCGGACTCCACATTCGACACGCTCGATGGATCAATGCCGCGCACCCGCAGCTTCGCATCGCGGACTGCGTCGCGGTAGAAATCCTTCAGTGCAGTGACGGAGGTAAAGTCGCTTGGGTTGTGCAGCTTGATCTGCGCCGTCGATGCGCTGTCCGCAATAGCCCTCGCGGGGATCACCATGTAACCCGTGATCGCCTTGCTCTCCACAAGCTTGCTGAGAGAGTCCATCGCCGTTGGAGAAGGAGCTACAGCTTCGATCGTCACATCCTTCCGGAATTTCTTGGAAAAGAAATCTGTCGCTGTGTCCTTCGACGCCGCCACCATAGCCTGCGCCAACTGGCCTCCGGTACTATCTATCACCACCAAATGGCGAACATCTCCGGTGTTCGTCGCAGAGAAGTACGCCGGTACGAAGACGAGCGCACCCATCAATAGCGGCCCAACGAGCGTCATGATGACGAAGACCTTCGAGCGGACCTTCTGCAAAAATTCGTGCTTGAGAACAATAAACGTTTTATTCATTGCGGCGTAAGCTTAGAGTGTGGAGGTGACTTCAGGCTGTTTGGCGATTGCTTCGAGGAACAGTTCTTTTATCGGCGGCTCAACGATCTCCCACTTCTGGACATCCAGTTGCTCGCTGACGAGTCGTAGCACATCCTTCGGCAATTCACCTGCGCCAAGCTCCATCAGTATTTCGTTCGGCATGTGTTCGAGCACTTTGACTCTGCTTTCACCCAATCGTTTGAGGAAGGATGCATCGCCTGAGAATCGCAGCGAGATGATCGTTCGGCCTGAACGCGCTTTCAGATCTCGCACTTTACCAGCGAGGACAATCTTGCCATTGTTCATCATCGCGATTTCATCACAGAGCTGTTCGACTTGCTCCATGCGGTGCGTCGAGAGAATGATCGTCTTGCCCGCCGTGCGGAGTTCGAGAATTACTTCGTTGATCAGCTCCGCATTGACGGGATCGAGACCGGAGAGCGGTTCATCGAGTACGAGCAGTTGCGGGTCGTGCAAAAGCGTGAGAATAAACTGCACCTTCTGCTGCATTCCTTTTGAGAGATCGCTGGTCTTCTTTTTCTCCCACGATTTGATCTCAAATCGCTTCAACCACTTCTCGATGGACTCCTTCAGCGCTGCGGGAGCCATTCCTTTCAGCGCACCGAGATACTCAAGTTGTGCGCGAACGGTGAGTTTGCGGTACAACCCGCGCTCCTCCGGCATGTAGCCAATCTGGTTCTGGTGGTCGTTGTTTTGCGGCTCTCCGAAGAGACGAATCTCCCCGCGATCAGGCATTGTGATGCCGGTGATCATGCGGATGGTTGAGGTCTTGCCAGCACCGTTCGGGCCCAGCAAACCGAAGATGCTGCCTTGCGGAACGACGAACGAGACTTCATTGACAGCAAGTTGCCTGCCGTAGCTTTTGGTAACAGCGTTTAGAGTTAGAACAGGGGTGGACATAGCTGAAGTAATATTATGAAAAGAGGGGCTGGCCAGCCCCTCTAACTTCTATTGAATGAACGCTAGGATGGAAGGAGTTATTCCTTCACGAGTTTTATCGTCCGCGCCTCGCCGGTATCCGTAAATAGGCGCAAGTAATAGGTGCCGACAGGCAGGTTCGGTACGGTGACTCGCACTTCATGTGAGCCAGGTTGTTCGAGAAGATTTTTCGCATTCGCGATGGGCACACTCTTGCCAAGTATATCTCGAAGTTCCATCGTTACCAGCGCCTCACGGCCCGTCTCGAACGTAAGGGCAATGTCATCGTTCACAGGATTTTCCAATAACCGCGCGCCGAGGAGGGCCGTTGGGTTCGAAGGACTGCTTGCCCCCACCACTCCATTTTGTGGCCCACGCAGAATGCTCAGCCCATAATCGTCGATCGTGCCGTATGTGCTGTCGTATGGGTGTAAGGTGGTATCTTGGGTGTATGCCGTCTGCACAGAAGTGTCCCAGTCCTGATAGCGATTACCTTGCTGCCCGATCTGGTAAATCAGTGTGAGGGAGTCGAGCCAATGTTGCCGTTTCCGGTTTGAGGCGCCCATGTATATCTGTTCAAAAATTTCCTGAATAACTGGACAGCGATTATTGAGGATAATGTATCTTGCGACCGCGAGGCGCGCTAATTCATCGCCTTGTATCGCGCTAAACATATCCAGAACATCGTAGCAATACCAAATAGTATCAGGCTCATAGTAAAGTACCTTCTTGAGGTATTCAAGAAACTCTGGATAGCGGCCAATCCCACCAGTATTCCAGTTCTCAAGCCCAATCTGAAGAGAGCTGAAGGCTTGGTTTACTTGTTTTTCGGTATCCACCCAGTCAGAGCACCGTTCAATTAGAAGTCGAAGCGTATCATATGCCTGTTTTCCACCGCCAGAACTTGCCCAAACATAGCCTTCCTTAAAGAGGTAGGAACATGTAGAGTCTGTCAACAGATTGGCATTTTGAGGCGAGATACCTTTAGGACTTGTTAGCTCTCCACCAGAACGTAGAAACCCTGCTAAACTCGGATAGGAATTCATCTCCTGGCCTCGGACGATACCCGAAGCCAGAAGAATAATAATGACTGCAATTACTCTCACCATGGTGCTTCTCATTTCTTGATTACTTTCACCGTCCTCACATCGCCCGTGTCGGTGAGGAGCCGGAGATAGTAGGTGCCGGGTGGTAGATGCTCCAATGGTATCTTCGCCTCGTGTGTACCCGGTTGGGAAAGAAGATACTTTGCATTCTGTATCGGAATGCTCTTGCCGAGCAGATCGTGCAGTTCGATAGAGACCATCGCGGTGCGGCCCATATCATAGCTAACATCGAGCTCGTTTTCGAACGGGTTCTCTTCCACACGTACGGCGAGCAGCGCCTCTGCGGAGATCGTCCCTCCCGAAAGCACATTGCCATGTTGTGGCCCACGAAGTATGCCCAACCCATGATCGTCAATCGTGCCGTATGTGCTGTCGTAAGGGTGTAAGGTGGTATCTTGGGTGTAGGCCTTCTGCACAGTAGTGTCCCAGTCCTGATAGCGATTGCCTTGCTGCCCGATCTGGTAAATCAGTGTGAGGGAGTCGAGCCACGCTTGGCGCTTGCCTTTCGAATCCGAATTGTAAAATCGAATAAAATCATCACGAAAAGCCAGACACTTATTATTATCTAGAATGTATCGTGCAATACTTAGCTGCATGGAAACGTCTTGTTGTGCAGCGCTGAACATGTCTTCAACATCACTGCAATACCACATCGTATCGAGATCATTGTACAGTACCTTTTTAAGAAACTCAAGATAATCTGGCCATCGGCCAATCCCTCCTTTACTCCATTCTGAGATGGCTCCATTGACAAAGCTAAATGCCTCCCCGATATGGGTTGCACTATCAAGCCATGCTGGACATTCCTCGATCAAGAGACGGAGCGTATCATAGGCTTGCTTCCCATCACCTGCACTCTCCAAAAGATATCCTTGAGAAAAGAGATAACCACAAGAGGAATCTGAGACTGCCGGAGAGAATAATGGGACATCACCCTTTGGCTTAATAATGAGGCCACCGGAACATACAAACCCAGAGGAGCCTGGATCGGAAGTGAGATATCCACCGGTCGCAGTCGTTCCCGAACAAAGTGAATATGCGCCTCCACCCCAATAGTTGTTACTAATATCATTGAGCGCTGTGCTGCTTGAGGCACAGATCTCGGGCGAACCTTGGATATTGTTCCTGCCATATTCAGATGTCGGCCAGCTCTTGGGTGCAGGCGCTAAACCCAAATAGATAATCGTCCCCGACGAACCAGTCAGACTTAACTGTGTCCCCCCTGAGTTATTGTCCTTAATCAGGTTATACGCAGCGACATCCAAATATTCGTATGGAGAGGGATGATGGACACCTGCAAAATCCATAACACTATTACCTGAGCTCGTATAACCAGGCCCTGAGTTATTCGAAATGGTTGAAGCAATGATGTGCCCGACATCATGGGTTCCGCTAATCTGCCCATTTGCACAATACTTAATCGTGTTAAGTTTAGCATAACCTATATACCAATCAGTTGAGATGCCAGCCGCGCCCGAATGGGTTAGTCCGAAAATGTCATTGCCACAAATAAGCGTCGTCGAGTTAGTGTTCGTCGAACCGGAGCTACTCTCATTCCAAATTCCTGTCTGAAATTTTTTGGCGTATAACGAGGTGGAAGTGGAACTTCCAATCGAATTGTATCCGATATCGCCAATCGCGTCTTCGAAATGGATAGCGGCAGCGATGGAGCCGTCGGCTTCACCACCCGATCCCTGTACAAACAGATTGCTTTCAACGTTGATGTCCGTTCTCCAATCTGCATTCGTGCAATCCATCACCTTGATTCCTTCGGGATTTGGATAATTCGACAGGTCTTTGAAATTTCCGAAATAAGAGTTCGACGCGTTGAAGGAATACTCGACTGTTGTCGTGGGGTCCTGCTCATAGCTAATCCCCACTCCCCAGATGTTTTCGAATTCGGCGCCATCGATGGAGACCGGCTGCTGATCGTATGGAGCGAGTGCCGTATTGATAGTCACGCCATCGAAGTATCCTCCAGAGACAGTAAGTCCCCCGGGATTCGAGGGATGTACATCGTTCGCAAGTGCTTCGATATAGGTGTGGCTTCCGACGGAGAAATAGCAATTATCGAAGGTAGTGCTGGCTGCCTGGCCGCTGTACCCGCCACGACAGTTATAGATTGGATTGTTCGCAGTGTTGTCGGCGGAAATAAACCGGCATTTGTTGAATGTAGCGTCGGTATAGGACCAGATAATCCCTGTATGATTGCCTGAACCCGTCACGCTGTTATCATACCGGTATGCAACGTTCACGTCTGTCATCGTAAGCGCATAGTCATCGAATTTGAGGAGCGTATTCCCATGGGTAATTAGCGTGACAGGATTAGCAATCGTGTTGACGTATGCATAGCCTGCCATATTCATCAGCGTCGCTTCATTCGTGCCGGTGAATTCCAGCGTCCCGCCGTTGAAGGTTGCAAAATTTCCATCGGTACCCTTTAAATAGTTGCTGTAGCAGACGACCGAATCGTCGGAATGGACTTCGAATTTCGATAGAGAGTTGTCGTTCAGGACAATTTGCGACCGGCACCCCACAATCTTAAACGATCCACTGGTATTGGTGCTGCCATCGCCAATCTTGAGTGTTACGACATTCGGTGAAGTACCCGCGAGAATGGTAAGCTGCGCTGATCCCGCATAATCCACTTGTCCGGAAGGATCGGAATACAATGTCATTGTGAGCCCTTGTAGAAGTGTCGGGGTTAAGCTTCCACCGTGCCCGCTTCCATCGGCGACTTTACAGAGGTCGGTCACGAGCGTGTTCTCTTCGATGTTCTGATCGAAATAGCGCAAGTCACGTCGATAATAGTGAAGACGTACACCTGAACTATCCGCCAGCCAGTGAGGATGAATCCCCATTTGATTGGCCGCTCCCACATACAGGCATGGCTGGTGGCTACCGGTAGCAACGGGATCAAAATATGGGAAATCCCCGGTCGAAGTTCCGCCACTGACAAAATAGCCCTTACTCGGATCGTTATTTGCGATAATCATTAGCGGGTTTGTTCCTCCCTTGGCACCTACATTGATCGTCCCGCCAGAGTGGTTCAAGACATACAGGCAATGAAACTCATCGAAGGAGCCAGCGGTGGTATTTCCCTGATATGGGTCCGCAAAAGCGCGAATGTAATCGTCCACTAGAGGAAATCCGGCACTCGTTTCAATCGGGCAAGGTGAGGGTCGCGTCGTATTTGAAGCGCCATCGCAATAGTAGCTGTTCACGGCCAACGACCCAGACGTAATTCGGTTAAAGCACAGACATTTTTTGCCCGTATTGTCCGCCGCGATAAAATAGATGGCTTTATCTGTCGATCCGCTTCCAGCGGCGCTTGCATCGACGATTCGCGCGTGCGTAGCGCTTGACGCTGGCCAGGTCTGGTTCGAAAGCAAGAATGGAACAAGCATAGGGGTTGGAAACAAAGTCCCATTCCATTCCGTCCATTGTGGCTGCCCCGGTATGGTGTTCAAAAAGACGATATCCACATTGCCGATGCTACCCGAATGCCGCACATCGATAGCGATAGTTGGACACCTTCCGTTCGCAACAAAGCCAGTTCCGCCCGTTCCCAGCAGGGTCACGGCGCTTGTGCTTAGGTTCACTGCCGCCGCGTGAATGGTGTATGTGCTCGACGCGTATTCCTCCCACACCACATACAAATAGCTTGCATCGATCGCGACATCGAACATGTCAGGATAAAGCGATTCGTTCGACGAAGAGACAAGCGTGTGGCCGGATGCAATAATGTCATCGACAAATAGGACCGCATTATTATCCTTGACGATTTTTTCGCTGTTCGTTGCGGGCAAGCTGACGAAGTCGATTCCGATTCCTGTGGAAGCATTGTCTGTCGTTGCTGGGTCGAATCCATTGACATAAAGCTTGTCCCGACTCGAAGTGCTATTCAACCAAACGTATCGGACATTCCCTTTGAGGTTTGCAGCACATTTGATTGCCTCAGTTGGGTACGCATCGCCCGAGCCACCTGTGAAGGTAGGCGTTTTCGCGGCCAGTACCCCGGCTTGTGCATCGGTCGCCGTAAGCGTCGTTAACCTATTAGAAAGCAAGAACAGCGATTTAGCGCTGTTCACGTTCGTCGTCGAACTCGAGGCAGTCCATTGCCCGTAGCCATTCGCGGCAAGGCAATCCATCGTCAGAATGCTGTGTCCCGCTCCTGTCGCCGCCGCAACATCGTTGGGCGTTTGAAAGTTATAGGTGACCTGCGCCCATAAGGCAAGCGGCGCAAAAAGGAGAAGCAAAGATCCAAGCAGTGTGCTTCTATGTATGCAAAGTGCGAAGAAATGATTCCGTTTCATATATCAATCATTCGTTTCGAATGAATGGAATGTCGTTGGTCTGGTGGGCAAACGTGAGCCGGGTAAGGGCCGGGCGACGTAAGACTAGAAGGCCTCGGGCGCAATAAACAATGAGTCTTCGAGGGGGCACCCTCGAAGAGGCAGCGCAAATATACGAACAATCTTTCCGAAAAGCAAATTAATTCTCGTGCTTTCTTAAGAGCACCTCTAAAATCTCGCCTCTCTTAATGCTTACTTCCTCCATTCTTAATTGATTACCTCCACCCCTTCAACCTCCTCCGTTCCGAAGCGCTGATCTCAATCACCGGCGGCGGTGCAAAACCTTCGACAATGGTACGCTCGATCTCGGTCCCGATGCGACGTTCAATCTCACGCATCAGCGGCTCTTCTTCCGGGCCAACCAGAGTTATCGCGACTCCAGTCTTCTCCGCGCGCGCCGTACGGCCTACGCGATGAACGTAATCGTCCGGGGACATGGGTGGCTCGTAGTTGATGACATGGCTGATGTCATCTATGTCAAGTCCGCGCGAGGCGACGTCGGTTGCGACGAGCGTATCGAACTTTCCGCTCTTGAAATTGGCCAGGGCCTTTGTGCGGTCGGACTGCGTGAGGTCAGAATGCAACTTGTTAACGTTAATGCCCGCATGGCTAAGCACGTGGGTCACACGATCTGCATCGTGCTTGGTTCGCGTGAAGATCAGTGTCGGGCCGCGCTCCATCTCTTTCAGGAGCTTGAGCAGAAGCTCAGGCTTCTTGAGTCGCATGACGGAATAGACCATCTGCGTAACACCCTCCGCTGGTTTGCGGCGGCCACCGACCATGATCATCGTCGGGTCGTTCATCAATCGCCGTGCAAGCTCTTCGATCTGATGATCGAGCGTGGCGCTGAACATGAGCGTCTGTCTGTCATGGTTCATCTGCGCGGTGATGCGCTTGATCTGCGGCAGGAATCCCATGTCGAGCATTCGATCCGCTTCATCAAGGACGAGAAATTCCACTGCTGCAAGTGAGATGACTCGCTGCTGTACGAGATCGTTGAGTCTTCCGGGCGTTGCCACAAGCACATCGCATCCTTTCGACAAATCGCGCTCCTGTGTCCGTTGGCTTACACCGCCATAGACGACGACAGCTTTCAATCCCGTGCCCTGTGCAAAGCTGAAAGTAGCCTCATGCACCTGCACGGCGAGTTCGCGCGTTGGCGTAAGTACAAGAACGCGCGGACGGTCGCGGTGCTTCGCTTGAGCACTCCCGCGTTCGACAGGAGAGCAAATAAGTGAATCAAGCAGCGGCAACATAAACGCTGCCGTCTTGCCCGTCCCGGTTTGGGCGATGCCGATGAGATCATGGCCTTCAAGGACAATCGGAATCGCCTCGCGCTGAATGGGCGTTGGATGCTTATAGCCGATCTTCTCGACACGCTCGCAGATCTCGGGGATAAGGCCTAAGTCAAAGAATGTGGCGGTGAGGATCGGCTCCACGGCGAGTGCGGTGGGTTCGATTTCGGTGGTGAGTGGTGAGTTTTCGATGGTCTCGGTCATGGTCGGTGGAGAAGCCTTTTTGTGAGATCCGGCTTTAGATTTCTTATTTTCGTCCATTCATAATGATGATAGCGAAGATGACACGGAGTTTTTTTATCCTTGCCCTGGTGATCGGGGCAGTCCCGTTCCTGGGCATAACACCAGAATCTGAACTTTTCGCTCAGATTCCAAGAACGATTTCGTATCAGGGGTATCTAACCCAAAAATCCGGTGCGCCCATACCCGACGGCAATCACATCCTCGTCGCGGCTCTCTATGCAACGCGCACAGGAAAGATTGTCCTGTACAGCACACAAGATACTGTTGCAACTGTCGGCGGACATTTCGACATGCTACTGGATTCCATTCCCAGCGGCCTTGCATTTGACAAAGAGCTATTCTTGGGTATTTCCGTCGATGGCGGCGCGGAGATGAAACCACGCGGGCTGTTAACGGCTGCTCCTTATGCGTTAAATGTGCCAACACAGTTCGGGACTATCTCGAACATCACCTCGACTGATAAATCCGTTACGATCACGAATGGCGTTGGGCCAACGGTTGATCTTTCTGTTCCGGCAAAGAGTGGCGGAACAGTGGCCTGGTCGAATATTATCGGAGCACCATCATCTTTCCCGCCAAGTGGCCCTGCCGGCGGAGACTTAACTGGGACATATCCAAATCCATCGTTAATTCAGAATGGCGTCGTAGCTGGTACTTATACCAATGCAACGGTGACGGTTGACAATACGGGACGTGTGATCTCGGCGAGCAGTGGGTCGAGCGGAGGAGGTGGATCGTTGACTCTTCCTTACACTGGTTCCGCATCCTCAACAACTGCTCCTATCTTTGATATTCAAAATACAACCAGCGGAACGGATGCTATTGGTGTACGAGGTAGGATTGCATCAACGAGCACGGGATCGACGCCAACCAGCGCCGGTGTATTCGGTGCCAATACCAGTTCATCCTCCACGCTATCTGCCTATGGAGTTGCGGGGACTGTCATTGGTAACTCTTTCGCAAATTCGGCTGGGGTATATGGTTACAATTCTAACTCGACGGCCGGCATTGGGGTATCTGGAAGAGGGTATTGCGGAGTCGTTGGAACCACGTCTTCTGCAACAACGGGTGCTGCGGCAATCTTTGGCAATGCAACAAGCAGCTCTGCATACTCTGGCTATTTTACAGGTGGAATTGGTCTCCACGTTGTGGGAGACTATTCGGCTACTGGCCTCAAGAACGCAATAGTCAAAGTTGGTAGCGAATCTCGTAAACTCTACTGCGAAGAAGCCGCCGAAGTGTATTTCACGGATTACGGCTCCGGCAAAATTGTCAACGGTCACGGGCATGTCGATCTCGATCCGCTATTCGCGCAAACTGTAACGATCGACGAGCAACATCCAATGAAAGTCTTCGTCACAATGAATGGCGCGACGAACGGAGTGTATGTCGTTAAGAGAGATGGCGGATTCGATGTGATCGAGAATATGCTTGGTAATTCGGATGCGGATTTCGATTATCGGGTCGTTGCTAAGCGTCGGAATTACGAAGACGTGCGAATGGAAAAAGCCGAACCTCCGCGCTAAGGCCGTATCTTTGCATCATGTACACTATCTTTGTAATACTTCACATCCTTAGCGCGGGAATCTGGACCGGGCTTGGCGTTGTCATGATTCTGGCGAACAACTTTCGGCAGCGCGCAGCCGGTACGCTTGGAGAACTCTACCTCAT
Organism: uncultured Ignavibacteriota bacterium; assembly: GCA_903900335.1. Classification (GTDB taxonomy): domain Bacteria; phylum Bacteroidota; class Ignavibacteria; order Palsa-1295; family Palsa-1295; genus PALSA-1295. The sequence continues at coordinate 24,511 of CAIUMP010000030.1, forward strand.
GCGGATGACGCTCATCTGTGGCTCCGTGATGGGAAATATTGGCGGCATAGGGATACTAATTACAGGACCTGCCATGGCTGGCATTGACCATCAGCCGTGGTTCGCATTCGAAACTCTTCCTTGGCTCGCGTTGAAGCAAGTGATATTTATGATCATTCTCGGCATCACGTTCGCCATTTACGTGCCACGCAGCAAGAGAATTGGCAAGAGAATTGGCGAGGAGATGGGGGGAGCACACCCAGCAGGTGGTGCCTCAGCAGAGTTGCGTGTAATGTTTGATAAGCTCATCACCATTGGAATTATCACCCAGGGGTTGGTGCTGCTGAATATCATTCTCGGGAAGTGGCAACCTACGTTGTGGGCAGGGCTGCCATAGAGTGTTTATTTTTGTCTTGCTACTGAACTACCACTAATTACATTTGTCTCATGTGGCACACATTCTTTGTCGTACTTCATATTCTTAGCGTCGGAGTATTCATCGGTTTAGTCACCAGCACAATGATCGGGACGTCCTTGCGAAAGAAGGTCATTGGCACTCCCGCCGAGCTCGCCTCGATTCGCATGGGCTCGGTCGTCGCGCCGATCATGTCCATGATCGGAAGCATCGGAGTCCTCGTCTCGGGTATCGTGCTAACGATGATGAATTATTCCTTCTTCCCATTCGATTCCATTCCCTGGCTGGCATTAATGCAGGTCATATTCCTCATCATCATGGCTATTTCCGGTGCGATTCTTGTGCCGACTGGAAAGAAGATCCTTGCGATGGCAAGCGCGGAACTCGCCTCACCAAACGCTGCCAAAGGAGCAAGCGCGGAATTGCGTGCACTCGTCGCAAAGCAGTACATGACGTCTCACGTCGCGGCCCTGCTTTTACTACTCAACATCATTCTCGGGGCATCGAAGTCGATGATGTGGGTGCACCCGATGTAAGTCAATACAACCCAATAGGATTCGATCACGATGTGGGCGGCCTCTGTGCCGCCCTTTCTTTTTTTGAAGAGCAAACTGTTGCAACCTGATAGGAAAGGGCGGCGCGGAGCCCGCCCACCACGCGGGGCTTAATGTATGATCGCGACTGCGACCGTCCCGATTGCCTCTCCTGCCGAGGTAACTCGCACGAACGCAACACCCGACATCGTCGGAAGCAGCAGTGGAATATTCTGAATGCCTTCGCCGAGCGATCCCACATCCTGCGTTCGGATTAGACGAGCTGCGGCATCGTAGAAGCTGAGCTTTACATCTTCAAGCTGCTTTGTTGCGCCGAGCTTGAGCGTGGCGTTGGTTGATGCGGGATTGGGCGAGACTTCGAGTAGACTGACGAGCGAAGTGGAGTAACGAACCAGGGCGCCACCGGAGATGGTGTCTTTCTTCCCAACACCGACACCATGCAACAGAATTTGCGGTTGACTTCCATCCGTTGTTCCAATTGTTAGAAATCCGGTTGATGCCCCCGATTCAGTAGGTTTGAAAAGGACAACTATGGTGTCCGTTTCTCCTATTCCAAGCGTCAATGGTACCGTTGTAGTACTGACTGAGAACATCGGTGAATTCGTGATGGAGAGGGTGTTTATCGTTGCCAATATTCCTCCTGTATTTGTAATCGAGAATTGCTTCATCGAACTGGCTCCCGAATCCACATCGCCAAAGTTAAGCGTTGTTGGGTTAACTTCGATCTTCGAAACTACCAACACTCCCGTACCCAGCAGAACAATAGAATCGAAACTCGAGGCAGCCTCATCCGTCTCAATTACGAGTGTAGCGGGATAGGCAATTGGTTGCAATGGACTGAATTGAACAATAATTGATGCGCTGCCACCGGCAGGAATTACATAGGGAAGTGGAACTGCGAACTTGTACGTACTCGCACTTTGCGCGATGCTATAATTGAGCATATGTAAGGTCGCATCGCCGGCATTGTGAATAGTAATCGTATCAAATCTCGTCGCATTGACTTTTACTTGACCGAACGATACAATATACGTCGGAGTAGTGAATCTCCCCGTCGTCGTCGTCTCCGGCACCGTCCGCTTGTAATAAACAGCATGATACCCATCCCTCTGGTCAAGCCAAATGGTGTGAAGCGTCGAGCCATTCGCGAAAATGAACGGGCTGCCGGGATTGCCAGCACCACTGACCAGGGCGACGGGAGTATCCCATGTTGTGCCTCCGTCACTTGAATGACGATAGGTGATGCCCGCGTTGCTACCGAAGAGAAACCACTCCGCATAAACATCGAAACCGTTGCGAGTTACGACGGGATAATCGCCGCCATTACCGGAAGTGAGTGGCTGCTCGGCGCTCCACGTTGCGCCATGATCCGAGGAGTGTTTGTAGAAAACCTGATACGTGGTCCGAAGATCACCCCAGACGAAATCGACATTCGCACCGGAGGCATGGACGAACGGGAAGTACGATTTTGATGGAGGATTATTCCAGAGCGTCTCCGGTCCCCAGGTTACGCCGTTGTCCGAAGACACACGCGCGTATGCTTTCATCTGTGCCTGCTTCGGGACAGTGTTGGTGCTGTCGCGATTGTCATTCCAGACAAGATAGACGTGCCCGTCGCTTGCGGAAATGGATGGATCTTCCGAGCGGCCAAGGGCATTCGAGATGCGCTTCACGGAATCCCAAGTTGTGCCGTTATCGGTAGAGCGTTGAAACCACACCTCGGTATTGCCGGGTGTGTTTGAGTTCAACGCAACGAAGACCATATTGCCCGCGCACGTGATTGAAGGCCACCAATACCAATTTCCGAAGAAGACTTTCGGCCCCCAGGTCTTGCCGCCATCGAGCGAACGGATGTAATAATTTACGTTCTGCGCACCAATCGTATCGCGCCACATAATGTGAACGGTGTTGCCGGATGCCGCGATTGAGGGAAGATCGGCATTGCTGGTTGCACCGGTGAGTTTGGTCTCGCCTGTCCAGGTCAGGCCACCATCGAACGAATGCTTGTAATAGACACCATGATCCCCTGCCTTCGTGTTCGTCCACACGACATGAATACTATCGCCACTGACAGCGAGACACTGCCCCATGTTCTCATTGAGTCCGGCGGAAGTATCTAGGGTGGAAAGCCTTTGCTCCGTTGACCATTGGGCTAACAGGCCAGTTGGAAAGAGAAGTAGTGCAAAGAACAGAAGCCCGGAAATTCGGTCGAGATCAGTCGAGGAACGTGAGCAATTCATATTGGGAACTCCTGCGAGTAAAAAATTGACAAGAATCTGCACAAAAGCCAAGATCTATTATTAATCGGGCAAATTACACACCGCGCATTGGTACTTTAACCAGAACAACTCGTCTCGTGGAAAGTCACACCAGTCCCCTATACAACAACGTTGATGTCGCAGCTAAAGAGGGAACATGGCGCCGAGACCAAAGCGGATATTCGAGAGGGTGATCTTCCCAATTGCCTCGGTACTGATGTTGCTCAACCCGAAGGCGTAGCCAATATCGCTGACCAGGAATGCGTCTTCAGAAAGGCGATATTGGATACCGCCACCCAGGTAAAAAGAAATGTCGGTCGATTTGATCGTTGAGTCTAAATTCGTGACCCCATATCGCTCCGTCTTCACAGCAAGTTTGTAGCCGATCGAAGGCCCGGCCTCCATATAGAATTTCGCTAGCGTTGATCCTATCCCGACCTTTGCAAGAATTGGGATCTCGAGATAGGTATAGACGTCGCTCGCAGTAAAAGGAGAAACGACCTTGTATCCCTTCTGGTCGTAGAGGGCCTGGACGCTGATGGCCCACATGTCGTCGAACCACACATCCGCTTGAATACCGCCAGCAAATCCAACATGCGATGCAAAACCCGCACCCGCAAGCTCCGGATCGTGCACAGAACTAGACCAATCAGTGCCGATCCGCCCCCCGACGGAAATCTCTTGGGCAGACGCGCAGCTCACGCCAGCAAAAAAGATCACAAGTGCGATCGTTACGACCGTTCGTGTTCTCGCACTGCCATCATTCCACTCTTTGATTGATCCTCGAAGCATGTCAGTAGGACTTCGAAATTAAATCGGCCACATGGCACCGAGCCCGATGCGTATATCACCCGATTTGGAAGTAGTATGGTCGATCGGGTTAGGAAAACTACCACCAACGGTTACGGTGCGTGGTGGATTCGATTTATAGATATTGCTGATTCCAGCGGAGTAACCCGCATCGAAGAAGATCGTGGGCCCGTTATAAATATGGTCAATAAAGCCAGCCCCAAAATCAATCGAAATATCGAGGCTTTGCAGGAAAGGCTTTACATCTCCGATAGCCGAGATCAGTCCCGTCGTTTTGTCCGATCCAGAAAGAAGCAGACCGAACGAGGGCCCGACAAAGACATACGGCATCACGTCACCGTACCCAAGAGCGTACTTTAGATGAATTGGGATCTCCAAGTAATTCAACGTAAAATCATCCGTTCCCGAACAAATGGTATCGATGTTCCTTGTTGTGTCAGTAAATCTGTGATTGATAGATCCCTCGGAATACGTCTCCGACGCACCCTTCTGATTGTAGAGGACACTCAATCCAATTCCCCAGTTATCACTGAACCAGTGCTCTACTTGGGCACCACCGAGAATACCGAATTTGAGTCCGGAGGTAGTACCATCCGTGGTGGTACCCGATGACTGCCCGCCCAAAGTAGTACCAACTCTAATGCCGACGAGCGTGCTGGGGTTCTGAAACTGTTGTCCGCGGGTTGTCTGGATCACTGACGCGGAAACCGAAAAGAATGCAAGGAAAGCGATGAAGTATTTTTTCATAAGTTCTGCAATATAATATATTGATAATGGTCAGGACTGAATGCGGACTTGCAAAACTGTCCAAGGACGCCAAAATTAGCGTGCGAGGCAAACGCTAAAACGCCCATTGAACGCTTATATGACTTTCCATTTGTGCACTGCGGCTGTAGGAGGAAAGATCATAGGACTGGCTCCTGATCCATGCATACCAAATCGAACCGGTAAGCTCCGGACCTTTGCCTTCGCTCCGCAGCAGTGAGAGAAGGAACATCGGACCAATGCGGGTTTGGCGCTGAAGCTCCGTGAAAAGTGCTGCGCTGGAGGGTCCGCCGACGGACCTTCCTGATTGGCTCAACAAGAATCCGCGAGCCCCCAGTCTCACATTCCACGGGGCCCGCCCCGATTTGGAAGCGATCCCCAACAGCACTGCTGCGCCAAGTTCTGTTACCTGTGCATCTCGACGTTCACTAAAGGCAGTTTCATTGTAGCTCCCGCGTTCGCTCACGCGAAGCGTCAATCCTTCCTCCAAGGTCAACGATTCCTCGTTCTGGAGCGGCCGGAGACCTAATGGAAATGCTATCGAATCCGAGACGGTGATCCCTCGAAGAAGGTAGTTGCCGACCGCCTGAAGACTCGGTAGTGAATTCAAGTAGTCGAGTACCGTGTAATTGACGAATATCTCAGCATGCACATGCGTCAGCAGAGTGGGTGCCGCATAGAAGGCATCCGTCCCAAAGGAGAGAGATTGGGTGATGTTGTTTTGGGAGCTCCGGTCACTTCGCAGGTAGACCAGATGAGTCCGTGACGCGGTTATATCCACATTCGCGGCCAGTTCGTCACTGAGTACCTTGTTGTATCGAAGATCGGCACTGGTGACCAGTTCGTCGTGATCATCAGCATTAAGATCACTCGGAGTGTCATAATTCAACAGTCGGATGTTGGATTCCAAATGCACCATGTCGCGCAATGACGGAGCTAGGTGAATCGACACCCCGGCGGCGGTCGAACGGGCTGAGTAGCTCGCCTGATCCAAAGTTTGCGTGAGTTTCGAAACAAAGGCAGGGTCAGTGCCGGCAATTTCGCTGGCGAGTAGCCGAACGTTCTCGGAGCGCTCTTCATAGCGAATTTGCGCTTCCGCCCCATAGCGTCTTGCCGGGTCCAGCTCGTAGTCGAGACGACCGGACGCCGCTAAGCGGAGGGAGGCCACCTCATTGGGTGCAAGCAAGCTCGAAAGTGTCGATACAGTCGGCGTCGAGAAGAGATTCGATTCGGACGCATCACTTCTTCGTACGATGGACTTGGGTTCAAATTCAAGGCTCGCGTTTCCAGCAAGGTGCTCTTCGGCGACTGGAAAACTCAGAGAGTCCGAGAGCAGCAGCGAGTACTCCGTCCTCTCCTGCTTGATCGCTTGTTGGCCAGCACCCGAGTTCGAGTCGGAAGCAAAAAAGTAGTCTCGGCGAAGCAGACCTGCATTTAGTTGCGCCACATTGACACCCGCTGAGGAAACCCCCGATGCAATAGGACTTGAAGGGCGCCTATCATCGGTCCCAAGCAGTGAACTTACCGCTCTTATGACAAGTCGATCATTGGAGTACCGTTGGCTCCGTGCATTGTAGAAACGCTCATCAGCAAGCAACGATGAGGAGAGCGAGGTGTTCTCGCTTAGAGTTTCCATGGGAGCGGAGATTTCCCCCCGCACCATTCCACCATATGTGCTAAGCTCGGGCTGCGACTGACGTGCAATACCTCCACCGGCCGAGAGCGCAATATCGGTCTGGGGTACGTGCGACCGCAAGCCAACAATACCAAAGCCGTCCGTTTGATGTGTAATGAATGAAGATGTGCTAAGACCCGGCAACGCGGACGTTAGGTAGGAACTTGCAAAGAACATGACGAAGGGATCAAAGGGCAGTTCCGAGCCGAGATTCAATTCCCAGTTTATGAAACCGGTAGCTTCTGAGGATGTGATTGAGTTGTCCTGGAGGAATCGGGACTTCCCGGTGAGCCCGACTGAGTCGAACGCAGCATCTTTGGGACGAAGATCGTTTGATGCCAGCCGAAAGGGCCAAGGATCCGAGTACAGGAAATTCGCACGCCACTCATAGATCGAAAGTACATGATCGAACGACATGGTAGCCACCGGTCTGACATCCTGCGATACCTGTGACTGGGCCTCCCGCGCCTGGGCGAGGACCAGGAGGGCAAGAATCACTGAGGCCAGGGCATACTTCACGGCAGCAAAAATAGGGATTCGGAAGCCACGGCGAACAATTTGCGTATATTTGAGCTAGATAGTTTGTTCGAATAATGCCCGGATGATTGCTCTCGACCAAAGGTTGAAGAGGCACACCGCTCCACGAATTTGCCAGAATCAAACGAGATGGTTGACAAAGCTCCCATGTCCTCTACGCTTCCAATGCAGCAGCATACGGACGAGATGATCTATTGCCATCCTAACGACCTTACATGTGAGCACCTTCATTTAGGTCCGGAAGAGCAGATTGAATATTTCAAGCGACGATACTCGGCCCTGCTTATTCATCTTGATCGGCTCCGACCTGTACTTGCCAGCGCTGACGCGTTGTATCACCCGGAAGGAGCTGAGCTGTCCGTGAAGGAAATTCTTGGCCATCTCATTGATACCGACAGAGAAATCTGGTGGCCGCGTATAAGAAGTATTCTCGACACCAATATCCCAATCCTACCAGATATTAATATTGATGACCACGCAATAAGAGCACGATGGCGAAGCATTCCTCTCGAGGACGTCTTTTACCAGTTGATGCGCATACGCTGGGATTTCGCAATGAACTTAGCGCAATTGCCACGTTCTGCTCTCGAACGACAGGGCAACCTTTCAGGGGTAGGCCCTTTAAGTATTTTACAGATCCTGCAAATGCTAGTTGCACATGACGCACATTATTTGGAGAAATTGAATGACATCGCTAACCTGACAGGTAGGATACCTGCATAGCCCGTCGCATTTAATCTTCAGGGGATGGGCCACTATTCAATACCTTTGCTCATCCCAAGTAGCGCACAGCAAGCTGTCTCTGCACAACCTCGTCGCCCTTCTTCTCAACATAGAATGCCCTGGATGTAGGCTTAGAGGAAATAGCCTCCGCAAACTGCCCGTTAACAAAATGCAACGCCGCGCCGTCATCGGCGGCATAACCGGCGGCAAGACCCTCCGCGATGAACTTCTGGTATTGCGGCTCTCGTAGCGCCTCGGAGTCATAATGCGGGCAATTGCTGCCCTTGATAAATCCAAGTCCGTCGTTGATCGGAGCGAGATCGAGTCCGAAGGAATCCGTAACGCCGCACTCGAACCAGCAGAGCGAGCCAGCGCTAGTGCCGCACATCACAATTCCCGCTTCGTAGGCCTCCCGCAATATCTCATCCACACCATGCACGCGCCAGATGGCGAGCATGTTCGCCGTGTTGCCTCCGCCGACGTAGATCACGTGTTGCGCAAGCAGATAGCTCCGCAGATCCTTGATCTCGCGATTGAAAAGCTTGAGTTGTGTGGCCTCGCACAGATCGGGTGAATAACGCTGAACGAAAACGTCCATGTAGGCAGGCGTATCGCCACCAGCTGTCGGGATGAAGCAGACGTTCGGCCTCTCAACTCCGGTGAGTCCGAGCACAAAGTTGGCGCTTAACTTATTTTGCGGGTTCAGGTAGAATCCGTCACCGCCAAAGGCTATTACGTGTTTGTCTTTCAAGAGTCTACTAATTGTATGGGTGGAGGTGCAGTAGCGTAATTCGGGGGTGCAAATATACAAGGCTTTAGTGGTGTTGTTCTGTTCCATAAGAATTCTCTAAATTCATTGCTTGTTCTCGCCACTTCGAAACTTCCCGCTCACCGCGCCGTGAGACAAAGACCCTAAACATCATACATGGCAAAAGGCAACATTCTCTGGGTCGATGACGAAATCGACCTGCTCCGACCCCACATTCTGCTCCTCGAACAGCGCGGCTATGCCGTCCGCACCGCCATGAGCGGGGAGGATGCTGTCGCGGTTTTTTCCGAAGTGCCGGTGGATCTCGTCTTCTTAGATGAGAACATGCCGGGGATGGGAGGACTCCAAACCCTCGAAGCGCTGAAGGCTCTGCGACCCGAGACGCCAATCGTGATGGTGACCAAATCCGAAGAAGAGGATTTGATGGAGCAGGCCATCGGCAAGAAGATTTCCGACTACCTGACGAAGCCGGTCAACCCCACACAGGTCTTGCTCGCGGTGAAGAAATTTCTCGAAGGGCGGCAGATCATGAGTGAAGCCGTCTCGCGTGATTACACGCAGGAGTTTGCACGCTCGGCTCAAGATCTGATGAATGCGCGCACCGCGGATGATTGGATACAGCTTTATGCCAAGATCGTCCAATGGGAAATGGAGCTTGACGAGCACGGCGGCCTCGGACTTCGCCAAACCCTGCTCGATCAAAAGCGCGAGATGAACTCCGAGTTTGCAAAATTCGTCGAACGCAACTACCGCGATTGGGTGAATACGATCTACGTAGAATCCAACGCGAAGAACCGCCCACCGCTATCGCCGGATATTGTAGAGCAATGGGTTCTGCCGCATGTGCAGTCCGACACGAAGCCGCATGTCATCTTCTTCGTCATCGACTGCATGAGGCTTGACCAGTGGCTAATCATGGAGGCGGAGCTACGCAATCTCTTCAAGATCAACCGCGAGTATCATTTCGGCATTCTTCCCACGGCAACGCCGTATGCGCGCAATGCTATCTTCTCCGGCCTCTTCCCATCCGAGTTCGGGAAGCTTTATCCTAACATGTGGGGCACAGGCGATGACGACGAGAACTCGCTCAACAAGGATGAAGCTTCGATGCTAACGAAGCTACTCGAACGCAAGCGAATCAAGCTTCGAAACGATCTCAAATACATCAAGATCATCGACCGCGATTACGGCACCGGCATTGCACAGAATATCACAACGACCGCGAAGAATCATCTCACAGCCATCGTTGTGAATTTCGTGGACATGCTCGCGCATACACGAAGCGACTCGCCGGTGCTGAAAGAGATTGCGCCAGATGAAAGCGCGTATCGCTCACTCACACGCTCGTGGTTCTTGCATTCGAGTTTATACGAGATGTTCAAGTCACTCGCGAATGTGCCAAATTTAAAAATCGTCGTTTCTACCGATCACGGTTCCATCCGTGCACTTCGTGGTGCAAAGGTCATCGGTGACCGCGATACCTCCACCAGTCTGCGCTACAAATACGGACGCAACGTGAAGGCAGAAGAAAAGCAGGCGATGATCATCAAGCACCCCGAAGAGTGTAAGCTGCCCGTTCGTGGAACAGCCGCAAACTACATCATTGCAAAGGAAGACTACTACTTCGTCTATCCGACCGACTACCACAAATTTCTCAACTACTACCGCGACACATTCCAGCATGGCGGCATCTCCATGGAGGAAGTGATTTTGCCGGTGATCACGATGGAGGCGAAGTAGAGCGCGGAATTCAATCGCGGAAAAAGTGCTTATTTAGTTCATGACATCAGTCCAAATCCGAGACTTCACCAACGAAATTGCGCGCCGCTTCCTGCCGGAGCGCATCATCATGTTTGGCTCACAAGCAAACGGAACGTCGGATCGAGACTCGGATGTCGATCTTTTAGTCGTGATGGATTACGACGGCCCCGCACCACACAAAGCCGCCGAGATTCTCTCTTCCATCAATCCAGATTTCTCTGTTGACTTGCTCGTCCGCAAACGATCAGAATTGGAGGAGCGTCTTCGGTTGAATGACTTCTTCTTCCGCGATCTCGTCTCGAAAGGCCAAATCATGTATGAAGCAAGTCACGCTTGATTGGGTTGATAAGGCGGAGGATGACTTTGCGACAATGTCTCGTGAGTTCGTTGCACGAGGTCGAATGAATTATGCCGGAGTCTGTTTCCATGCCCAACAATGTGTCGAAAAGCTCTTGAAGGCTTATCTCTTCGAGCACGATATTGAATTCACGTACACTCACGATATTCGGCGACTGCTAAATCTCGCGATTGCCCTTCAACCCATGTGGTCAGATTTCCTTGATGAATCTTCAAGGTTGACTTCCTATGCTGTTGAGGCACGCTCTCCCGGGAGTATAGCGACGAAGGAACTGGCTGCCAATGCGATTCGTATTTGTCGTGAGATGCGGAAGAAGATTCTCATTGCTCTCGACCTTCCCGACGAATTGGCTTACGACTAACCCATGATCTCCCTCTCCCCCAGAGAAACCAGCCTTGCCGGACTTGCCTTCGGGCACCGCGTGATGAAGCCCGGACTCGTCATCGTCGTCCGCGGCGAGCTTGGCGCGGGAAAGACGCACTTTATCAAGGGCATCGCCGCCTCCGTAGAAATTGACGACCGGTGGATCACCTCGCCCACCTACGCGCTGGCTAACGAATACGAGTGTATGTTGAATGGCGAACCCTTCACGCTCTACCATCTCGATTGCTACCGCTTCGAAAAGCCGGAGGAGTTGCTTGAGCTTGGCGTCGAGGATTATCTTTATCCCGCAAACGCCGTGACCATCATCGAGTGGCCCGAACGCATTGAGGAGTTAATTCCTCCAACCGCGCTCGATGTAGAAATTCTTATCATCGGTGAGAACGACCGGGAGATTATTCTTCCCGGCAAAGGACGCAAGCTCTAATCAATTCACGGTGATCCTCGTCCTTGATACTTCCACATCGCATCTCTCCATCGGACTCGCAACGGATGCCGGGGAGTTGCTCGCGGAGTTTGAGGCGGACGCAACTGCAGACGAACGCGGCATTCACGATGCGCGGCTTGCAAGCGAGACGGAGAAACTTCTTACCCGAAGCGGCGCGAGTGCCGAACAGATTAGTCGCATCGGAATCGTCATCGGTCCGGGAAGTTTTACGGGATTGCGGATAGGATTATCCTTTGCCAAGGGACTTGCATTCGGGACAGGCGCTGGGATTGTGGCGCTAACGCAGCATGAGGTTTTGGCAGCGTCAAGCGATGGAGGAGCGACGTACCTGCTTACACCCGGTTATCGACCCGAACAATTATACGTGTCCGAAAGTGAAACGCCGAGAAACATTCTGCTTATGAGCAACGCAGATTTTGAAAAGCTTCCCGCTCGACCGATCGTTGCCCATTCCCTGCTCAAAAACACTTTCAGTCCCTCCCTTCGCTGGGTGTCCCTTGCTCTCGCGCCTACAATAATCGCCCGCCTCACCGCAAATTCCGAGATCGTCCTCGTTGGCAACACTCTCGATAGCTTAGAACCGCTCTACATCACTGAATTCCAACCAGGAAAGATGTAGTTTCGGATCCCTACTTCGCGGCAGTCCAATCGATCCGCTTTACCTTCTCCAGCACCAGCGAGATTGAACCGACCGCGATACTCATGTCGATGCGAACCGGAATCGCCGCAGCATCATCGGAGACATAGACCGTAAAGGCCCCATTGGCACCGAGCGGAGAACTCGATCCCATATCCGCTTGACCTTGCAATATACGTGTGCGAACCTCTTTGTCATCCAAAGCCGGCACTGCTTCTTTCGAGAAGTCATTGGTGAATTTTACCGTGACCGTCTTCTCCCCATCCTTCCCGCGTAGCGGAAATTTGTAGGACTTTCCTGCGGCTCCGCTCCAAGAGCGCATGTTATATACCAGTGTCAGGGCGTCGCTGAACGGTTCGATGCCGGTGGTAATCTTGTTCTTGATTTTATCATCAGAGTAATTCAACGACTTGGATGCCAGGTCATACGTCATCTGCTTATTCGTCAGATTATCGCCATTCTGCGATTTCTCCGTAAACTGCGTCAAAAATAAGCCTTTGGTATCTATCACATCCGTCACCGTGGACTTAGTGTCAAGGAAGGGCACATCAGCGGTCCAGAACTTCAGTCGCGCACTTGCACGGCCATCTGCGGAGATCCCACCCGTTTGGATCACCACGGTACCTAACTTCACGAAGCCGTACTTGACGTTGTAGACAAGCTCCTCCCCCGGCTGAAATACATCCTTCCGAATTTGGGCTGTTACTGACGCAAAGCTTATCGATATGATCAACCCCGCAAGGGCGGTTGCTGCAAACTTTCCGAAGATTCTCATTGATTATAAATTACGCTGCAGTATGTTACCGCAATAGACTTGAGATTGTTTCCGCTGCACAGGTCAATTTACTATCACCGTACGATTTCCACAGGAATCAAACAGCCGCGTTGAAACGCATGTCAAAGTTTTTTGTGGCCGTGTGTTCATTTGAAATTCATACTTCTCTGCTGTAAGACAACTTTTGGTTTTCTCAATTCGAGTTCCCGTGGTTTTTGCAAACACTTGTTTCCCCAGGAGAAGGAAATCTTGCAGCCGACCTACGTGTCCATGGGAAATTCCGTATGCGCGTTTTCGGATTCACAAGCGAAGAACCTGACCCCGCGACTCCTGAATTCAGAGGCCCGATTTCATGAGAGCTCCTGCCTCGTGACTCTTCAAAATTCCTGCCTGGCAGTCGATTCATAACTTTTCCACACAAACGGGATTTTTTTTCGCTAACTCCGTGTAACAAATGGGCAATGTCACGTGTCGTAGGCAATGGCGAGGTGTCGCCCTATTGTCGTCTGCTTGATTTTGCGACAAGATCCCGTTCTTAGTCCGTGTCTGTTTTTTGAAAAATGTGTAACATTGATCGATAGCGTCTTTGCAACCCGTCGCTATTGATTCGGCTCTGTTTCGGTTGCGACGTACAATCTAGAATTGTTCTGTCTTCCGACTTCTAACTTACTTTATTAACCATGAAAACTCGTTTACTGAGTCTTGCTTCCGCAATTCTATTGCTGGTGGCCCTTCTGATTCCGGCCTCTTCTCGGGCCTCAACAACCACGATCCTGTACTCTCAGGATTTCAGCAGTGCAACCTTCCCCCCGGCTGGCTGGTCGGGCAACATCTTGGGAAGCAGCTTTGGATGGTCACGCAGCACGGGCGGCCTTAACGGGCTTAATGGCTCCGCTGTCGCGACGACGAGCTATTCCAGTGACTACCTATGTTACGGATCGTCGTACGGCCCATTGACCCTTTCCACTCCTGCTGTTAACGTCTCGGCGTTCCCAGCGGGCGATACCCAGTTCGTGGATTTCGACCTCTACATGCCTCAGAGCTATTACGAGCTCTACTATGCTCCCCAGATCGGTGCGGTAGTCGACGTTATTCCGAATGGCGGAACCTCAATCTTGACACTGAAGACGAGCGTTGCAACAAACTGCACATTTTATGATGGATCGTACGGTTCGGCAACAGATCCCTCCGGCTACACTTCCTCCATCTACTGGATGCACTACCACCTTGCTTTGCCAACTGGCGTAAGCACCCAGAACGTTACCTTCAAGATCAGCGAACTTTACACGAGTTGCTACTACGGCACGTGGTACACCGATGACATTGCCTTCGACAACGTTGTGATCACGAATGTTCATTATGACCTCCTGAACCTCATCGGACCGCTGACCCTGACGTTTGCCAACCAGCCGCTTGGTACGCAATCGAATCCCCAGTATGTCAAGTTCAAGAACGTCGGCAACAGAATTTACAATCTGACCAACTATTCCTTGGGCGGCGCTAGCCCAAACCAATTCTTGATCACGCGCAGCCCGGCGACGATCGCTCCAGGCGTGACAGATTCTGCAGCGGTTGTATATCAGCCGACGTTTGTTGGCTCCAAATCTGCGACCTTGGTCTTCAACACGGATGCCGATAATAACAAGAACGTTTCAATCACGTTGAACGGCTTCGGTGTCGCCCCACAGATCGGACTACCTGCCAATTTAGTGCTCTTCGCCAAGACGCACACGAGGTTCAGACAGTCTATTACTCAATCGTTCGCCGTCACTGCACTCGGTACGGTACCACTTACGATCGCACCGCCACCAGCAACGTTTATCGGCGGCGATTATCCGAATGAATACACGATTCTCCGCTACCCGAAGAACCCCATTGCTCCCGGCAGTACGGACACCTTTACGATTGCTTTCACTGGCATGATCGAAGGCTCCACCTCCGGCACGTTGTTTATCGCGAGCAATGCGTCCAATGGGACACAGCAGGTTCCGCTTCACGGCGTTGGCGTTGTTCCACGTCTTGTCATCAACAATGTGTATAATCCATTCGGTAATTCGATCGCGATGCCGTTCGACTCTGTGAACGTTGGTACGCAGAAGATGAAGCAGATGTCGTTCTATAATCCAGGAACGGACACCCTGTTGCTCTTGAAGAATTTCCTCTCGAGCAAGGATTTTGACTTCTCCATTACGCCGCTCTCGGGCACAGACACCGTGCTTGCACCTGAGCAGACCAAGATGATGAACGTGTATTTCACGCCGTTGCGCAATGGCTTCCGCACTGCAACGTTCCGGGCAGCCACCAACATCCCAGTGACCTTCCCCGTGAACCCACCGCTCGCTCCGAACACGTTCGGCCCAGATACCAGCGGGTTTAATGTCGTCCTCACAGGCACAGGAGTACCGTTCGGCAGCCTTGCAATCACTGGACAGGCCATGGACAGCGTGGAGATAGGCAAGCAGATCTGCATGAACGACACACTCCGGAATACCGGCTCTGCGAGCGTGAACGTCACCAAGGCAATGCTCTCTGGCGGCGACTCCGATCAGTTCACTTTCTCAGGTCTCCCGGCGTTCCCATTCTCGATCAACGCTGGCGGCTCTGTCGCATTCAACATCTGCGCGACACCGAAGACGGCAGGCAGCCACTCGACACTCTTCACCGGTATCGGTGCAACTGGTGACGGCTCCGGTATTGCTGCTCCGTTCCCGGTGTCCGTGTACGGTCAGAAGTCCTGCGCAACCGCAGCGGCTTCCACACCACTTCCCGCTGTGACTTGCGTCTGCTCGAATGGTGACACGGCAACGATCACCGTCACGAATTGCGGCGAGATCGGAACAGCATACACCGCTTCAATCACTGGCGCAAATGCAGCTGATTACGCGATTGTCGGTTCTGCAGTCTCCCCAGTCGAAGGCGCAGGCAAGGTTGCGACGTACAAGGTTGCTTATCATCCAAGTGCTCGCGGCACTTCCGTTGCAAACTTCGTCGTCACTGGCGGCCCAGGTGCAACCCTCGCACTAACTGGCAAGGGCGGCGCTCCGAACATCAGTGGCACAGCCACAGCACCTGTGACCTCGAATGGCTCGACCAGCAAGCCGTTCACGGTTACTGTCACGAACAGCGGCGAGTGCGCCTGGACGCCTGGCACGCCAGTGCTTCCTCCGGGATCAGCATTCACCTACACTGGTGCAGCATCCGAAGGAACGACATCGATCGGACCAGGCAAGACTGGCACATTCACGTTTACGTTTTCCCCGACAACGACTGGCAACCTGAACACGTCGGTCACATTCCCGAATGCATCGTGCACTTCGATTCCAGCAGCAGCCGTTACACTTTCCGGCAGCACGCTTAGCGTATCTGAGGCCACAGCACAGTTGGGTTACAGCATCGAGCAGAACTACCCGAATCCATTCAGCCATGAGACATCCATCGCGATGACTCTGCCGAAGGATGACATGGTCAAGCTCACGATCATCGACCAGACCGGACATGTCGTCCGCACGGTCATGAACCAGAGAATGACTGCTGGTACGTTCAATGTCTCGATGAACGCCGACGAGCTTGCAAGCGGCACGTATTACTATCAGATGTCCACCAGCACCGTTACGCTGACCAGACAGATGGTTATTGTGAAGTAATCGACAAGAAGTAGAATCTTAGGCTTCAAAGCCCCTCCGTTTTCGGAGGGGCTTTTTTTGTGGTTTCAGAAAAGTTTCTCTGTGCAATGGAGTTGGGCTTCTTCTTGGCAAAGTTGTTGTTAAGAATACTGTTTGGCAATAGAAGGGAAGGCATCACTTTTCAAAACACCTCCTTTCGCTGACCTCAGCGGTCAGTTGACCAAAATCTAAATGATCGCGTAAGTCGATCAACCACATTTGGCAGGACTTCAGGACAGGAATGTCTTCGCGTCCGCCAGAAATGGACAACAATCCAGCAGGAGCAATTATGGAACACGAACAGGGACAACACGAAGCCAGCACGAGTGAAGTAACCATCGCCGCACGCGATTACCGCGACGACCTTCGGGACTTGCTCGACCGCGCTCACGATGATCGCGGCCTCACCCGCTATCGCCTGTGCAAGCAAATGGGCATAGACAGCGGCACGCTTTCCAACGTGCTCGCCAAGCGCCGTCACTTCTCGCTTGAGAAGCTCGAGCAGATCCTTGGCCTACTCGGGTATCGCCTCTCATTTTCCGAGGTGGAAGGTGGGGCACCGAAGGCGTAAACCCGTTTCCGCGATTCAACAGACATCGCCGTGATCCTCCAAAGGAGCTAGTGAGCCAAAAGCCGGCCTCCCCTTGGAGAGGAATGACTCCGGATTGCTTTTAAGTGCAATGCGGAGAGTAATACCATGTAGAAAAAAATAGACCTCGGCTCTCATTCGGGGAGTGAGCCGAGGTCTGGTCCGTCAATATGTGGGAGAGAAAAGGTACGAAATAGAGGCCGAAAAGTCTTCACCGACGAATCTCTATTTCGTGATACAAAACTACGAATTTACCCCTGCGCGGCGCAATCAGTAGATTGAGGTTTCTACTGTGGGATTTATGACCTTACGTCGTAGGAAGGAGTCCTACAATACTCTGGGACAACTCTTCGCTTTAGGCCACTATTCCGTCGAGGAGCTTGTAGCGTATTGCATATTGGGTGAATTCCGAGTTATTTCGCAGACCCATTTTCTCCATGATGCGCGTCCTGTTGGTCGAGATCGTCTTGATGGAGAGGGATAGCTCATCGGCGATTTCCTTAACAGTCTTGCCCGACGCGAGCATGCGAAAAACCTGGAACTCGCGGTTGGAGAGGATTTCGTGTACATCGGGCCCTTTGTCTCCAACCATGCCGAATACCAGCCGCTCGGCCAGAGGCATGCTCATGTACTTCCCCCCGGCCGCAACTTTCCGAATCGCAAAAATGAGCTGTTCCGACGCACTTTCCTTCGATACGTACCCCGCAGCACCCGCCTTGATCATTCTGAGAGCATATTGATCCTCCGGGTGAAGGCTAAGGATCAAAACTGGGAGATCGGGAAGATCCCGTTTCACCTCCAGCAGTACATCGAGCCCAGAACGGCCCGGCATGGAGATATCGAGCAATAAAAGGTCGAGCGGAATTCTGCGCACTTTATCGAGCGCCTCCGCAGCGTTTGCGGCCTCATCGACAACTATGATGTCGCTTGTCTGTTTGACGATCTGCTTTAGCCCTTCGCGGACAATAGCGTGATCGTCTGCAATTAGTATGCGTATCATGGCGATTTGGACTGCCTCCAGTTCAGGCCAGCGTACGAACGTGACGCTGCCTACTCGTGCCCATTTGGGGTACCGCGTGAGTGCTCACTTGCGATACCCAGACTCCATATTGACGATATCCGTGGTACCGCTACGACGGCCCGGATGGAAGTAGCTTTGCAAAATACGAACATAATTGAACGAGACCCTAATTCCGGTAAATGAAACTCCATTCATGGTGGCTCGTACCCCTAACGTTAATTGAACCACCTCAACAGATCCATGAAAATAGAACGATCACTCCGCATTGCGACCCTGCTCGTTGTAGCAGCACTCATGCCGTTTTTCACAGCATGCAATCGGCTTTGGTCGGACATTGAGCCTGTCAGCGGCAGCGGACACATTGTGAACTCCGGCAGAGACGTGCAGCCGTTCGATGCCGTTGAGTTCGACGGGGGATTCGAGGTTATCCTTACCCAGTCACCTGCTACCACGCTGCAGATCGAGACCGATAGTAATCTGCTCTCGTACATCAAGTCCGAAGTGGAGTCCGGAAAGTTGGTGATCCACTCCGAAGGGAATTTGCATCCCACGAAAGATATTATTCTCCACCTGTCATCGCCTGCCTATCGGTCGATCGAAATTGCGGGTTCCTCTCAGGTTCATGCCACCACCCCGATTAGCTCGAATGATCTCAGCCTTGCAATACACGGTTCTGGCGTGTACGATATGGAGGTGCATGTGGGGAAGCTCCACTCCGATATCGCTGGCTCCGGCAAATTCCTTCTACACGGTTCCGCCTCCTCGCACATTATCGACGTTGCGGGATCAGGTGACATCCATGCCGATTCGCTACAGACTGAATCAACGAAGGTAGATATTTCCGGTAGTGGGAAGGCCGTTCTGCAGGTCTCTCGCGAGTTGGATGCCACCGTATCGGGCTCTGGTCATGTTCGTTACAAAGGCAGCGTTAGCCAACTGCACACCAGCATTGCCGGAAGCGGCAGCGTAGAGAAGATTGCAGAGTAGATCGTTCCTGAGTTAGAGCGCATCGAAGATAGATCCACTTCGCATTGAGCGCCCGGTCATTCCAGGCAGGTGCTCCACAAAGTAGACCTGGAAGAATCCCCGCAAGTGCTGCTGTGCGTCCTCCCCGATGTACAGCTCACACGCCTCCGTGATCGAAACGTCTTCCAATGCCATGATTGCTTCCTTCGATTCGTGCGGCATCGCTCCGCGGGTCAGATGGTCCAAACCGAAACCAATCAACCGGATGAAATGTGTATAGAATCGAAATTCAAGTGGAGCGATGTTGGCGTTACCCGGTGCCTTGGCGAGCTCCCGAAAGGTCTCAGCCATCAAACTGAAGAGTGAGGGATTGGGGTCTTCATCGTGCATTGCCCGAAGTACAAGTTCGGAAATGGACATTGCTGGCCCGATGCGATCCAAACTTTGGAGAATTCCAGAATGAGAATCTACGAGATCCGATTTCGCCAACAGGTAGAGACCGGCCTCTGGTCGTTCCTTTTTGTAGAAGACAACGCTCGTTCTTGCAAACATCTCTAGTGAGCCGCCAAACTTGCTTTTCATCTCCCGAGCACCCTTTGCTATCACATTCACTTTGCCAAAATCACGTGTGAAGAGCGTGGCGATCTTGGATGTCTCGCCTTGCTTACGAGCGCGCAAAACGATAGCTTCCGAAGTGACAATCATCTTTTTTGGGGTTCCGAGAGATTTATGTGTAACCCTTCGACAGGCTGAGCGTTTTTAAACCAAGGGGTTCCTCAATCAATTCGGGGGGAGGGACATATTGCGCGGTATCGTTGTGGTCCGCGAACACGTTTGCATCGTATCGGCATTATCATGAAGATTATCACCGGTTTTCTGGCTCTTGTATTACTAAGCATACTCGTCCTCTCTTCCTGCGCACCGGATCCGAATACGGAGCAAGCCGTGCCAATCACGCTCTCGGTGAGCCCGTTGAGACTCAATCTCAGCTCGCCAGCCGATACGCAGTCCACACGAGTAAGCCTTAGTTGCGGGTGTGATTTCACCCTCGTCTTCAAACCTCTTAGCGGTGATACCACGAAGATCCAGAGCTCTGGCATACCAGCCTACAGCGTTTCCACATCTCCTCACGCTGTTCGCTTCTATGCTGCTTCGACCACCCCGAAGGGCTCCTACTCGGCAAGTTACGATATCGCTGTCTATGAGGACCACGCCGCAAAGTATTTGCACGATACCGTGGTCGTGAATTTGAACGTCCCCTAATAGACCGCTAAGTTAGTTACTCCGCCCACCACCAACTAGATCCTACTTAACTCCGCGAATTCGTCCGGGGTTAGCTGGATCGATGCCGCTGCGATATTTGCTTCCAGATGTTCAATGGAAAGTGTACCTGGGATCGGAAGCATCGCTGGGGACCGCTGCAATAGCCATGCTATCGCGATCTGGACGGTGGTTACCTTGTGCACAGCGGCAATTCGCTCGATCACCCCTTCGCCAGGTTTACCTTTGACGATTGGATACCACGGAATGAACGCGAGTCCATTGAGCTCGCAATATTCCACGACCGATTCGTGCTTGCGCTGAAGAAGATTGTACTCATTCTGAATGGACACGATCTCGGCCACTTTCCTGGCGCGCTCGATTTGTTCAACGGTCACATCGGACAAACCAATGTGCCTGATCTTCCCTTCATCCTGCATTCGCTTGAGGCAGCCGACAGTATTCTCAATCGGAATCGCCTTATCGATGCGATGCAATTGGTATAAATCAATTCGCGACACCTTTAGCCGCTCAAGACTTCCTTCGACTGCGTTCCGAAGATATGCAGGATCGTTCTGCACCGAGTAATCCATCGGATGCATGCCGCCCTTCGTCGCGATGACAAGCCCGTTCGGATAGGGCGCAAGCATGTGGCCGATTGTTGACTCACTCTCGTGACGCTGATACATATCAGCCGTGTCAATGAAGTTCACACCCAGTGCAACAGCCCGGTGAAGCAACTCATGAGCACCAGCGTTATCCTTAATGCGATTTGTCCCTAATCCGATTCGGTTGACCAGGAGGCTACCAACCTGGATTGTTCCTGCTGCCAAGGCGGTGAGAGTGGTATTCGGCATTCTGTGTATTAGTTGGAGTGTGAGATCATCCGGGCGGTGGTGCCGTAGTGTCCCTTTTGTATCCAATCGTTGTAGGTGTGGACGATCTCAACCACGGGCATCCCGAGATCATAGACTAGATCGGATTCAATGTAGATCGTGAAGAACGTCGTAAAGCCTTCGGTAGGCGGAGTGATAGTGTGTAGAATATGCTTCGCATTGTACACAATGCCTTGCACCTTCACATCCTCATCAGTTTGCAATTTACCCTGGTCGTAAATGTCCGTGCTAAAGTTGCCGACGAAGCGCCCGATATTGAAATAGGTGGACCAGTTCATACTCGCCGTTGACGAAGTAGGCCCAGCGTATTCAACCCACCCTTCATCGGACAAGGGATAAGAGCCAAAATACACGGACCAAATCGGTTGTGCCCAATCCCATATACGTACCGCTCCATCGGCATCCTGATACATACGGCCAACGGTTGACTTCCGTGTCCGCGTCGAACTGTCACGATAGACTGTTACATTCGATATTCCCAAGTAGAATTGGTTGACTGCCGTAATGGTGCGAATAATCGTATCATAGGCTGTGGGTAGCTCATTGTCAAAATTGGCGGATGAAGTGTCACGCTGGGTAACAGCATACGTCGCCGTAGCTCCACTCTTCCATTGCATCACCGTTGGGGGAGCGGGGGTTGGCGATGTGCTTGACGAGTTCGAACATGAAGCAATCGCCAACGATGCGACGACAAGGAGAAAGAATAGAGAGTGAGATGAGTTCATCGTTGTATCTCGTTTGACCTCTGCAATACAGCACGAAGGCTGCACATGATGCTATGCTGTCAGCCTGGTGGCCACGCCATAGTTCGCCCACCGAGTAGGTGCATGTGAATATGAGCGACCGACTGACCAGCGTCCGGACCACAATTGATGATAAGCCGATAACCGCTTTCGGCAACACCCAGATCACTGGCGATTTGTTTTGCAACGACGAACATCATCCCAAGCAGCGCTGCGTCGTCACTTTCCACATCGTTTACCGAAGCGATCGCCCGACGTGGAATGATGACGACGTGCTGTGGTGCCTGTGGATTTATATCACGAAAGGCAACGATCATATCATCCTCAAAGAGGATCGTTGCAGGTATCTCGTGATTTGCAATCTTTTCAAAGAGCGTCATTGCATTAATTCTTAATCGCCATTTCTACTGGATGACCCGCACGGAGCTTGCCGATTCCAAGCCGGTAGCTCGCCTCACCCTTCTCCACACTAATGCCGCCATCTTCCTGGAGCGACAGCACATATGGGCCGAACGACGGAGAAACCTTCGATCCCTTCGTCATTGATGCGAGCACGCGGACCGTCGAATCAAGATAGCGGTCCGCTGAGCCGAGATTAACAGGAATCGCGGGCGTTGTTGATTTTACTCCTGGGTCGCTCGTCCGAACAAGTCCACCGCGTGGTTGGAACTCCGCAGGACGCTTGAGCAGATCGGGCTCGGTAAACAGATACAGGGGAGCTGTGCATGAATACGAGAAGATCCCTACAAGCGCTCGAGCAGAATTCTGCAGGAGCATAGAATCAACCACGAATCGAATGCGAATGCTGTCCATGTGCTCATCTTCGAGGACTGTCTGGTGCTCCTGACGAACAAGCGTACGGGCCGATTTCAGCACATCCTCTGCGGCCGCACTACCCGCACTTACGGAAAACATGTTTATGGATGCTGTCACGATCAGGGTGATAAGAGCACCGGTATAGATCAATCTATCCGCAGGCGTGCGGCGCACTGCAGGGCCACCGGAGTAAGAACCTGCGAGAATAAGCGTGATCGCAAAGATGCATCCGGATTCAGTTTCAAAACCCATTCCACCCAGTAACGGCCCGAGCATGGCGATCACCAATAGGGTGTAACCAGCCGTGCGCAACGCGCGTGATTGCCACGTCGCCTCTTCGATCGCCAACAGGTACGCGCGAGCGAAGCACGCAAGCAGAACGACACCAAAGAACGCAGCAATCAACCAATGTAAGACGTCGCCGTAGCGAAATGTTGCTTCCAGAATATTTGGTGCTGGAGTAAGAACGAAGAGCAGACGGCCAAGCCCGCTCGGCAGAAAACTGCTTGAAGAGAGGCGGAGTATGGGCTCGCCGGCTAATAGCCCGGTTAGGACTAACATAGCGCCAGGAAGCAGCAGGCCCATCACCGATCGCGGCTCACTCAGCCATCCTTGTGAAAGATGCACGGAGCGACGCTGCTCCGCAAGTATCAATAGCACCACTACCACACACATGAGAAAGACCAACGCGCTACAGAGTGCTACCAGCATCAATCCGATGCTCAGTATCCAGTATGCCACACGGCGCGGATGATTCTGTGATACGAAGAACACCAGCACCCAAAGAGCGACGGTCTCGCCAAGCAGATAGGGAGTCGCTCCAGTAAACCAAATACCGCTAAGCGATAGAACCGGAATAAGAAAGTACACGGTCTCGTCACGCACACGCAGTGTGCGGAAGAGCATAACCATGGCAAATCCGCGCATGAATATCGCCCCGAATGTCAGCAGCAAACGCGTGACAACTTCCCCGGAAAAGAGGATCGTGAGAAAGCCGGAAAGCAATGGAGCCCCGATGTTTGCCGCAGGATATTGAATCAGCCGCCATGTGTCGGTCGCATGACCGAAGAGATGCTGATGCACTAACTCCGCTTGCAGCGCCCACAACCCTGCATCAAGTGGAAGATACTTGAACAGGAATATCCACAACGCCTCCAAGAAGAGGATCGCGGTGATTACTGTGGTAGCGCGGCGTTCTTTTGCTCCGGTGGATTCGTCAAGCATTCGGGACGTGTGTTAACTCATTCCATTGGTATGTGCAGGCCATGTCTGTACGCTTCGTCGCGTGCTGTTTCATATCCTGCATCCAGATGACGCAGCAACCCCATTGCTGGGTCGTAATTCAATACTCGTTGCAACCGCGCATCCGCATCGCTTGATCCATCGCAAACGATCACCATGCCGGAGTGGATGGAATTCCCTATACCGACACCACCACCGTGATGCAGCGAAACCCACGTAGCGCCGCCAACTGCATTCAGCGCGAAGTTTAAGACGGGCCAGTCCGCAATGGCATCACTTCCATCTTTCATAGCTTCGGTTTCACGGTTCGGGCTTGCGACGCTGCCGCAATCGAGATGGTCGCGACCAATAACAATTGGTGCTTTCACTTTGCCCTCTCGCACCAGTTGGTTGAAGAGCAGTCCGGCCTTTGCTCGTGCACCCATCCCAAGCCAGCAGATGCGCGCCGGTAGTCCCTGAAAGTGGATGTGCTTTCGGGCAAGGGGTATCCATCGGTGAAGCGTTTCATCATCCGGGAAGAGCTTCAGCAATTCGCGGTCGGTGGTGAAGATGTCTTCAGGATCACCGGAGAGCGCAACCCACCGGAATGGCCCTTTGCCCTCGCAGAACAGAGGACGAATATACTCCGGCACAAAGCCAGGAATGTCGAATGCGTTCTGAAGTCCGTTGGCTAATGCTTCGCCGCGAATATTATTTCCATAGTCGAACACGACCGCGCCACTTTTCTGCATCGCAAGCATCGCTTCGACGTGCGCAACAATCGAGCGACGTGAGTCTGCAATATACCTATCTGCATCACTTACGCGAAGAGCATCCGCCTCTTGCTTCGTGTAACCAGCGGGATAATATCCATTCAGCACATCGTGCGCACTGGTTTGATCAGTCAGGACATCCGGTCTGAAGCCGCGACGAACCAACTCCGGCAATACTTCCGCCGCGTTACCAACCAGCCCAATGGAGAGTGCTTCGCCATAGGCCTTCGCTGCATTCAACAGGTCAAGCGCCTCATCCAGATCGTAGCACATCTTGTCGCAATAGCCGGACTCAATGCGCTTCTGAATGCGCGACTCATCCACTTCAACTCCGAGAAATGCAGCGCCCGCCATCTTCGCGGCGAGTGGCTGTGCGCCGCCCATGCCACCAAGTCCGGCGGTGAGAACGGTCTTGCCACTAAGCGAAGCAGTGCCGAAGTTCATCTTCGCACAGGCCATGAACGTTTCGAACGTCCCTTGCACGATACCCTGACTCCCGATGTAAATCCAGCTTCCGGCGGTCATCTGACCGTACATCGTCAGACCCAGTGCTTCCAGACGGCGAAACTCATCCCACGTAGCCCAGTGCGGTACAAGCTGCGAATTACTGATGATGACGCGCGGTGCATTCGCATGAGTCTTCAGCACACCCACCGGTTTACCGGACTGCACCAGCAGCGTCTCCTCATTACCGAGGGTCTGAAGTTCGCGCACGATGGCATCGTAACACTCCCAATTACGCGCAGCACGGCCCGACCCACCGTAAACGACCAACTCATCCGGCCGCTCAGCGACATCCGGATCAAGGTTGTTCATTAGCATCCGCATGGCGGCCTCCTGCTGCCAGCTTTGGCACGTGATCGCGGTGCCACGCGCTGCGTGAATCTGCGCGTTCGGGCGTAAACGCGTCCACTCCTTCTTCACTTCGTTCTTCGTCACTGCTACTGCCACTCTACAAATCTCCGCCGATTGGCCTGATAATAATTTCTTCGATGAGCGCCCGGCCGGGTTGCTGGAGCGCATGGACGATAGCGAGCGCGATGTCCTCTGGCTGCATCATCAGTTCGTGGTGTTTGGCGCGCTCGTCCGCGCCCCACAACTCCGTTTCGGTCGCGCCCGGAAGAACAGCAATCACGCGGACTCCGTGCGCCCGCGCTTCTTCCCGCAGCGAATTCGTAAAGCCGAGAGCCGCAAACTTACTCGCCACATACGCCGCGCCGTTCCGGTACGCCTTGATGCTGGCCACGGAAAGTATCTGCACGATGGCCCCTTCGCCACGCTCGAACATGGCCGGCAGCACCTCGCGCGAGGTGAGGAACACGCCTCGGGTGTTCGTTGCGATCACGCTATCGAACTCCTCCAGGGTCGTCTCTGAAAAGGTGCTCCACGGCGAGACGCCCGCGCTGTTGATGAGCAGATGCGGTGCGACACCGAACTCCTGCACAATGAGCTCGTACGCTCCCTTCACGCTCTCCTCGCTAGTGATGTCACACACAATGGCCTTCGCATTGCAGCCGGTGGCCACTATACGCGCAACCGCCGCGCTCAGTTCGGCTTCATTTCTGCTACTAAGTGCGAGGCGATAACCCTCTCGGGCAAGCGCCAAAGCACACGCAAAGCCAATGCCGCGAGAGCCGCCGAGTATCCATGCAATGCGTGCTGTGTTGTTCATGCGGTGCAAATCTACGAAGAAACGGGGGAAGTCTTGCGCTTCAGACTTTCACGCGCGAGACTTAACCTGAATCCAGCGCCAGAACGCGAACGATCCCCGAGTGCCCTCGGGGATCGTTCGCTAGATTGAATTTGCTACTTGGACGGTTATCTAACGACAGCCAGTTGGCGGGTTAGTTGTTTGCCGTCGGTCGTCAGGGCACAGAAGTAGGTGCCGTTGGCGAGTCCGTTGGCATCGAGCGTATAGACATGCTCGCCGCCTGAAAGCGCTTCGTTAACGATCGTCTTCACAATATTTCCCTGCTCGTCCAGCAGTTCCAGACGGGTGAGTGACTCGCTCGGCAGCACAAAGCTAATGGTGCTTATACCGCTAAACGGATTCGGGTAATTTTGTGCGAGTGTAAGCGCCGTGTTGGTTGTGCCGCTCGCTGCAACGCCTGCTGTCGGCGCCATACTGCCTGTCAGCACATAGGAGAATCCCTTGAGTGGGGTTGGTGCGGAGCTCGGGAATGTGAGTGTTGCCGTCTCCTGATTCATCGAGGTCGGCGTGAACTGCATCGCGATAGAACCTGTGCCGCCAGCCGGAATAACCACTGGATCCATTGGCGTCGTGACCATAAAGTCCGCGGCGTTCGCACCAGTGATGACCGGCGTGCCGGGTGTCCAATCCATGTTGCCGTTGTTGGTGATGGTCACAAGGAAGTTCTGCGGATTCTCCGCTGCGAGTATGGCTGGCCCGCCTGCGGCTGTCAGAGAAACGCCACCGCCCGTTCCGAGGAGCTGCACCGTCATCGGTGTCACACCCTCGCCGCCAGTGATCGTCAGCATCGCACCGGACTGCGTGAAGTCGGTTGGCGTAAAAGCGATGGTGAACGATGCTGTCTGTCCTGGCTGCACGAGTGTGCTGGTCGTTGCACCGCTGATAGCATAGGCGGTCGAGTTGCCCGTGAGCTTCGCGGTGTAGAACGTCGCCACATCACCGCAATTGGTGATCGTGACCGTTTGCTTGTCGCTTGTTCCGACCAACGTCTTCGTTTGATCGAATAGGACGGTCACGGATGGCGTCGCACATGCAGTCAAACCCACACCCGTGATCGTGACCGGGGCCGATTGATCCACAAAGCCCGCCGAGAGCGTTGTGAAGCTCACATTAACAGAGCGCGCTGCACCGGTTGAAGGTGTGAAGCATATATTGATGAGGCGGAATGAATTCGGTGCGATCGTCACGGGAAGTGAGCCATCGCCAATCGCAAAGTCGCTGCCGCCAACGCCTGAGAAGGTTGCGCCTGTCACGGTCACATCAGCCAAGCCGGTATTCCAAAGTGTATCCACCGTGCAATTCGTCATACCGACGATGGCGGTGTCGGGCAGAGTCTGCGTTGCGTTAATCGTGCCGACCAGGATACCGATTCCATCAAGCCCGACGGAGACCGATTGCGGTGCATCCGCGTCCGTATTGAAAGAAAGTGTTTCGCTGCTCAGGCCGCCTTCCGTGGGCTTGAAATAGACAGTGATCGAGTCAACCGTTGGGTTGGCGATCGTACCGGGTGCAAGTGAGGATGCCGCGTACTGCATCGAGAAATCACCGCCTGTAACCTGCACGTTCGTCAAGTGGATTGTTGTTGGATTCGGATTAGAAACAACGATGCTCAGGGTACCCGACTTCTTACCCACCACTACCTGACCGAAATCCAACGGCATTGTCGGCGTGATGCCGATGATGTTTGTGTGCGTACCGGATATCACCACATTATCAATGGCGGCGTTTCCACCGACATGCGTCGTCGCGGCTTGCCAGCCGACCTGCAGCTCGTTCGTGCAGTATCCCTGGGGGATGGCAATGTGGTAGTGTCTCCATGCGCCAGGATCGGAAGGGAGTGTCGTCAGCGCGGTGTAAGATGGGTTGCTGTAAGTGTAGTCTGTTGTGGTATATAGATTCAACACTTGTTGGCTACCATTGGAGTTGACCAAATAGACAAGGAAGTTGTTGTCAGCGACGGAGCCGGAATCTCTGTTGGTGAAATTGTACTCCCAGAAGAAGTCGAAGTCCACAAATGCACTGTCGTTGGAATAACCCCACTCACCAGCGTTCAACGCAGGCGTCAGCATCATGCCGATGGAGCCATTGATCATGTCACAGACAGCCGCGCCGTTCGAACCATTTAGGCCGGTTGAGGAATAATACCAGCCGGTGCCGCTAGTCCAATCGTCGTGACTTGAATCCACCCACGAAGCGGGCGGGAAGGTTGTGCTGGAGAAATCCTGATTAACAAGAGTATCTGTGGTCGCAGCATTGCCTTGGGAGGCAATGCCGAAATAGAGTGTGAGCGCAAGCGCTGTGGTTCGCGCAATACTTTGTATGCGTGTATTCATAAGAACGTATGTTTAGACCGAGTGGAAACCGACAACAAATGTTGCCTTTCACGGCGCTTGACGGCGACCGTTTGCGTGATGCCCTTTTGAGCGAACCGACGGTGAAAAGTTTAATGGCACTGTGGATAAGCTCTCATCCTAACTGGCCCTCACCTTATCGGCTGTTGATAAAACACCTTAGGGAGGCAGACATAACAAGAAAAATGCGGAAGCCCAAAAAGCCCCCATTTAAGGCGAAAATACGCTATGGAACAGCACGAGCGCTTCCAGCTGTCACTAACGCCGACCTGTTCGTGTTTTCCGATCTCCACTGGATCTTATTGAAACTCTGCAAGACACAACTACAAACTCACACTCCATACATGATCCCACGTTACACACGCCCGGAGATGGGCGCCATTTGGGCCGATGAAAACCGCTACCGTATCTGGCTAGAACTGGAACTCCTTGCCACAGCGAAACAAGAAGAGCTGGGAATAATCCCTGCTGGCACTGTCGATGGCAT
Source organism: uncultured Ignavibacteriota bacterium (assembly GCA_903900335.1). Lineage (GTDB taxonomy): Bacteria > Bacteroidota > Ignavibacteria > Palsa-1295 > Palsa-1295 > PALSA-1295. Next base: position 53,852 of record CAIUMP010000030.1, read on the forward strand.
TCGCGCAAAGGCCAATTTCACCGTGGAGCGTATCGATGAGATCGAGCGAGAGACGAAGCACGACGTCATCGCCTTCCTCACCAACGTGGCGGAGTATGTCGGCCCGGACTCCCGCTTTCTGCATCTCGGAATGACCTCTAGCGACGTGGTGGATACCTCGTTCTCCGTGCAGTGTATGCAGTCAGGGAAGTTACTTGTAGCTGGTATTGAACGACTGATCGAGGCAATTGGCATTCGAGCGAAGGAGTTCAAGCACACACCTATCATGGGGCGTACGCATGGCATTCATGCTGAGCCAACAACCTTTGGCCTGAAGCTCGCCGTTTTCTATGCTGAGATGAATCGCTGCAAGGAGCGCATGGAGCGCGCGGTGAAGACGATCTCCGTCGGCAAGATCTCTGGTGCAGTGGGAACATTCGAGCATCTCGATCCGAGTGTGGAGGAATACGTGTGTGAACATCTCGGCCTCACTCCCGCGCCAATCTCCACGCAGATCATCCAGCGTGATCGCCACGCGGAGTTCTTTACGGCCATTGCGCTTGTAGGTGCAAGCTTGGAGAAGTTGGCGGTGGAGCTCCGCCATTTGCAGCGCACCGAAGTTCGGGAGGTCGAGGAGTATTTCTCGAAGGGGCAAAAAGGATCTAGCGCTATGCCGCACAAACGTAACCCGATCACGCTGGAACGCGTCACTGGGCTGGCGCGCCTACTTCGCGGCTATGCAACAACTGCAATGGAGAACGTAGCGCTTTGGCACGAGCGAGACATCTCGCATTCATCCACCGAGCGTATCATCGGTCCCGATGCCACGATCGCGCTCGACTATATGCTCGAACTTATGACGAAGACCGTCAGCACGATGTTCGTCTACCCGGAGGCGATGCAGCGCAATCTCAATCTCACGCGCGGCCTCGTTTTCAGTCAACCGGTGCTGCTGCTGCTCGCCAAAAGTGGACTTACTCGCGAGGACTCCTACAAGATAGTCCAGCGCAATGCGATGCAAGTCTGGGAGCATGCGGCCAGCGGCAGTCACCCAGAGATCACCTTCCGCGGGCTGATCGAGAACGACCCCGACATTAAGGGACGCCTAACAAACGCCGAGTTGGATGCTGCGTTCAATCCTGCTGCCGCAACGAAACATATCGAGAGGATCTTCGAGCGGGTTGGGTTAGCTTGATATGCGAGACGGACAATGGCCCGCGACACTCGCCTCCGGACCCGCACTAATTTCTACGTTCGCGGTTGTGAGGAATCTCCAATTCCCGAATGAAGAAATCCGCTGACGAAGAGCACGAGCTATTCGTCAGCGGATTGGTTCAAGCTGCTATTTCTGCGCTCGAAATAGCCCGAGATATGAGGTAGGCTGCTTCTTAGAACTGCAAAGCGTTCTGGAAGTAATTTGCGTTGGCGTCGCGGCTGCCGAGTGGTGTGAGGCCCCAACGATGCTCGATGAGCGAGAGGATAGAGACCGTCTCATACAGTGTGTGATCGACATATCCCGTCTTGGCAAAGGGTGATATCACGATACCTGGAACACGAATGCCCGGGCCCCACTTGTCAATGATTGGCGGCGGCACGTGATCCCAGAAGCCGCCATGCTCATCATACGTGATGATGACTACACAATCCTTCCAAATGGCACTGGCCTTGATCTGGCCGATCAGGTTAACGAGGTATTGTTCTCCGGTTAGCAGGTCGGCATATCCAGGGTGCTCATTGTCCGCACCGAATGGCTTGAGGAAGGAGACAGCTGGCAGATTACCGCTTGTCAGTCCTGCGATAAAGTCTGTCTCATCTTTTAGTCGCAGCTTCTTGAGAGAGGATGTGTCCGCGCCATACTTGGCAAAATAGTTGAACGGCTGATGGTGAAATTGGAAGAGGCTGGTATCACCCGCTCCCGCCAGCATCTTGTTCCATCCGCCTGAATACCATGCCCAGGAAACACCGGCAGCATCCATACGGTCACCGATAGTTGTCATTGTCTGCTGCGGGCAGAGGTTCGCGGCTGGGCTCGCACGATGCGGGGTGTTCACCGTTTGCAGGGTGTTGATCCCATAGCCATCGGGGCTCACAGCCCCGTCCGTGATACTACCGTCAGCGTTTATGCCTTTTGCTGTAATTCCTGCTGGTGAATTCGGAAAGGTCGGCGCGTTGCAGGCAATCATGTAAATGTGATTAAGGAAGGAGCCGCCGAACGCGCTATGAAAGAGATTGTCGCACAGCGTGTATTGCTGCACGATCGGATACATCGGGAGCGTGGCAGTGTGATAGTAGCCCATTGAAAGGCCCTTAGCATCGGAGTACACCGCGAATTTATCCATCTTGCCGCCGTCGATCTGTTGCTGCTCTTGATAGTACCTGTGCACGAGATCGACCGTCTTGACATTCTCCATCGCATACTGGTCAATGTTGAACGGGCCATTGCCGTTTATTGGGCTGGGGAAAAGCTTTGTGGTAACATCGCCGGGAGGTGCAGGAAGGTTCGTGTAGGGCTGCTTCGTGGCGGTGTCAATCTGGATCTCTTCACCGGCGGTGGCATTAGCGATACCGTTAGCTCCGGGATACTCTCCATAGAGATTGTCGAAGCTATGGTTCTCCATGTAGACGACGATCACGTGATTGATCTTCTTGAGTCCTGTCACGGTGGTGTCAACTTTGGTCGTGGTCGTGTCCGTGGCGGCCTTACATCCTGTCAGAAACGATGCAGAGGATACCATGAGACACGCCGAAAGCACAATTGCTGCGGGCGAGAACGGGTTGGAGCGAGGTCGTGAAAACATGTACGTGTGAGCGTTGAATATTTGCAGGGTAGTTTCTGAAGCACGGCGGGCCAATTAACCCGATGCCTCTTTGATCGCTGCAAAAATGCCCTCTTCACATCACGGGATGTTTTCGCTACTGTTAGCTACTGGTCAATGCTGGATTATCAGAGCGTTAGGGAAGAAATGAATAATGGGCTGCAAGAACGCATTCACGTTCTTGCAGCCCACATTCACTAGGCTTGGGGGCTTTGCCTTGACTTTACTTCGTCAGTACGATTTTAACAGTGGTGCTGCTTGTCTGTCCGTCGGCGGTGAGTGCCTTGAGCGTTACCATGTAGGTGCCGCTTGGCATCATAGAACCGCTACCGTCCTTACCGTCCCAGTCGGCGGTGAATACTCCTGCGCTCTCGATCGGGCCATCCACAAGGGTGCGGACTGCATGACCAAGGAGATCCATCACCACAATTTCCACCTGCGTCGACGGAGCACCCGCGGACCAGGTGATCTTCGTCGAAGCATTCTCACTCAGCGAGAATGGATTTGGGTAGTCTCCGAGAATGGAGAACTTCTCAAAAGCCATGGGCGTCGCTTCCGCGATACGATCGAACGTCTCCCGCGTGCCATCGTTGTCAATTGCGACGACCTTGTAGAAGTAGGTCATACCATTTACAACGGTATTATCGACGAAGCTGTAATTGCTACCTTGTGCGCTTGCTGAACCGCCTGCCAGCAGATCCTTCGTGCCATAGGCACTCGCGATTTCGGTGAAGGCATGATCTGGAGCATCGGAACGCAGCACGGCAAAGCCGTAGGCATTCTTCTCCTCTGCAGTGCGGAAGGTAACATCTACTCTGCGATTGAGACCCGTAGCATTCAGGCTCAAAAGTTCGACAGGCAACGTGCCAAGGTAGGCGTTCTCGTCCGCGCCAATTTCCGGTTTTGGAATTGAGGTACGACCCTGATAGTCGATGTCGCCCGTTATGGTCGGCATGAACGATCCCTTGTAGAATACTGCACTTGCATAGGTTGACAAATGCAGATCTGTATTGCTGACGAACTTCGGATCCCCCGTGATCGAGTTCGCATCGCGGCCAGTCCAGGAAGGAATGGCTCGAAGCGTCGCTAGAGACGGGAAGGAAACGGAGCCCAGCAACGCGGCATTGCCGGACGGCATGAAGTAATCATTGAAATCCACGGCGTCGAAATCGGCGGCAAGCTGCGCCCCCAGAGCGAAGACCGTATTCTGGTATGAACCAATGCGATGAAGCGAGAAGATATTATCCATCACACTATCGCGATTACCCACGCCATCCTGAGCTAAGACAGCGATCGCATAATCATTCGGCGAGAGATCACTCTTTGTACCATACAGATTGATGGAGTTAAAGAAGATTCGCGCGAACGTCGGTGCCGCTGTTGCGTTCGACGCTTCGTCGATTCCACGCAGCGAACCTGTCGTGTTGTCGGAAAGCACGATGAAGTTATTGTAGATGAACGGCAGATAGCCACCCGTTACTTCCACACCCGTGACGTTCGACGTGGTGGTTGAACGAACGTTGATGATCGCATTCTGGCCCGCTGCATTGCCGCTTGAATTCACATCCGAAGAGAGGCGAATACCGCGAACGGTTGCATCGGCGCCGTAGTAGGTTGGGTTGCTGATGTAGTTTCCATCGGCCGTGGAGTTTGAAGTCCAGTTGCCGAAGAAGATACCGGACGAGTTAAAGTCCTGGATCTTCGATTGGCGCACTGTGAGGCCGCTTACTGGCGCACCAGCAGCACCAAAGGAATAGACGCCATTCCAGCCGAACGAAATGGAATCGTTCGCAAGTCCGTCATTCACTTCGCCGCCACCGTACGAGCCCGAAACCACGGAGACGACTCCCAAGGAGGCTCCAGAGTGATCCATCGTCCGAGTGGAAGAAGGCGTTGCGATCACAGCGTTGTTAACCGCATTATTTGACGCGCCATTCGTCATAATGATCGCACTGTTAGCAAATCCACCCGTAGCATTGATAATGGAGAGTGACCGCTTGGCCGTGACACCATTGTTTCCATCGATCACGATATTATTCGCAGCCGAATCGAACACAAGAACAGATGTTAGGTTTGTTGGGCCGAGCAGATTCGGTATCGAAGTGCCAACAATTGCTGAGTTCTTGCCCGCGGCTGCGTGGAAGCGAACAGGGTTGTTCTGACCAATACCATCCGCTGGCACGAGCGTGAGCGGCGTGCTGGTCGTGTCGGTCCCATTGAGCATGTAAATATCAACTGCTGCATCCACACCGTTAGCATTTAGCGAACGGATAGCGGAGGCGAGCGTCGGATAATTACCCGTCGAAGGATCGATCGTGTAGCTGCCTGCGAGTCTGTTATTACGAGGTCCGTCGAACTCCGTCGCACCAATATCCGGCACGTAACCGCGAGGGTTCCCATCGATATCGTAATCCTGCGCGCCGGATGGACCGCGCGAGCCCGGCATCCCACCATTTTGGATGCGACTTGGTACCAGCGTGATATGAAGATCAGAAGTGCCTACGAAGTTTGGCTGTTCGCTGACACTATTGCGATCTTGCATACCCCAAGCGGTACCGGTGGTCACCATGCGCCATGCGACGAGGGTCGGCATATTGAGTCCCTGCGCCTGCGCGAGCATCGCGTTCGGGCCTGCGGCCGTAAACCAATCATTGTAGTCCGATGTGAACGTACCAGTTGGAAGTGCCGGCGAGTACGAGGCGAAGTTAGAACCAGTAGCTCCCGCACCATTCGTACGCCCGTTGTAGAAGATGTTGTTGTTGAGAGCCACATTGAGCGGTGCATTACCCCAGAGTGCATAACTCGAACCCGACCCGGTACTCGTTCCGCCAAGCGCAACCGTGTTATTCTGGATAACCGCACTTGTGGAGTTGTTGAGTTGTATACCATAGATCGTCGCCGTTGGCATCGAGGTCTGGCGGCCAAGGCTGATCATGTTGTCGAATACGCGATTGGAGCTCCCTGGCAGTGTGCTTGAAAGCCCGATACCAAGTAGTACGGGGTTTGTTGCACTTGTAGAGAAGTCCATCACCTTGTTTGCTCCGATCTCCACACTGCCAGTATTGCCACCGCTGACCAGAATTCCCGTCATGGAGGTGCTTGCAGCAGCAGTTGCTCCAGAGCTGATCGCGTTTCCGCGGATCATGGCGTTGGTCACCTTATCGCCAATCTGGATGCCGTACGATGAGAAGCCAGTGATCGCGTTGTTCCAAATTCCGAGACCGGAGTTTGTGAATGCGCTTGAAGAGACCACGATACCGCTCGCCGCGGAGGCAATGTCATTATTCATGATCATTGTGCTACTCATCGCGATGCGCGTCGGCCCAACCGTAATGCCAGCACCCGATGCGACAGCAATGTTACGAATGATGGTATTCTTGATCGTGTCGGACGAACCATCACGCACGAGGAATACGCTCGCTGTAGAGTTGGCACCAGTCAGGTTGATAGTCCAATTGCGAGTCGTGCCATTCGAGGTGTTTGAACCATCGAAAATGACATAACTTGCACTGTCGAGCAGAATGCCGTAGTTCTTCGACGGACTTGAAGCGATGTTCATCACAGGCGAGACCCCAACCGCAGGTTTCACAACAATGATATTCGCATTGCCCAGGCCGACGATGCCGCTGAAGGAAATCGGGCTGGGCTCGTTGTACGAGGCATCGTTGAGGATGAAATTCACCCTCATCTGAACACCGCAATCATGCGCTGCCTGGGCAGCGACACTCAAGTTTGCAAAGTCCTTGCCGACACCGATGTTGTACGTACCGGCGAGCGGCTGACAGACAATCACTCGGATGGAAGCTGTTGTGTCATTCGTGTTGTCTACGTCAAAGCCATAGTTTGCGTAGGCATACACGGAGTAGCTACCAATATCAGGTAGCAACAATGAATCGAACGTCACCTGCGTGCTGGCACCGGGTCCCAATGTTGGGATGATGACTGTAGTAGAAAGGCGTTTCGAACCCACTAGCGAGTCATAGGTGACTGCCGTAACGGGGATGTTCGTGCCCGTTCCTGCCGCGCCGTTACGGAAGGTTGCCATTACGTGAGGCGTCGCCGTGTTCGGACGATAAGCAGAATTGTTCAGCGGTTGATCAATGCTAACTCCGATGACATCCACTGCCTTCAGGAAGTTACCCTCATTTGCTCCTACGTCCGGTGTGGAAGCATTACGTACATTACCATCAATGTCTGTCGTAATTCCACCGACCGGTATGCCGCCGGACTCGATCAGCGTTGGCGCGGAGGTATTAATATACAGATTAGCATCGCTGATAAAGACGGGAGTAGGGGTAAAGCTACTTGTTTCCAGCGCCCCACCTAATGCCGTGCGGATCTGTACCGCACGTGTGTAGGACGTCCCCGCAATAAGCGCATTCGTCGCGTTCGCGGATGTCCCTGTACCAGATATGTTATTGTTGCTGGCCGTGGCAAGTGATGAGACTGCTTCGATGACATATCCGTACGCCCTCCGTCCACCGGAAGGCTCTGTTTGCTGGTTTCCAAAGATATTGTTCACCAACGTAAGATTGGAAGCCGTCGACGCAACGTAGAGAGCAGCGCTCACTCCGCCAGTACCACCGATACCCGTAGTGTCCCGGTTACCCGTCAGTCCGATCGAGTTGAAATAGAGCCTGTCACCGGAAGCTGCTCCGAGATAGATACCGGCGTTCGCGCCCGCACCCGTTGTTACGGATGAGTTGCTTATTACGTGCCAGATCATGTTGTTGCTAATCGTGACTCCACCGCCGCCATTATCAACAATACCACGAGCGCTACCACTCGTAGCTCCGAAGGCTTCGATATCGTGCAGCTTATTAAGCGCGATAGTGCCGCCAGTGGCCGTTCCGGTTAGATCAATAGCGGCGACTCCGCCCGTACTGGAGTAGATACCCGTTATTTCATTCGACGTGATCGTGTTTCCAGTCGAACCCGAGATGGTGATGCCCTCGATGCCGATGCGCAGCGTGTTGTCACCAACCAACGGTCCGATCTGGTTTCCAGTAATGACAAGGCCGGAGTTCGGCGTACCCGTTGGGCCGCTGATCACAATACCGTATGCAGCATTGCGGATCTCATTGTTCTGAATGATTACGCCGTTGTGCGAACCTGTGGAACCCAGCGATGAACCTGCGGCATAAATACCCGCGACGGTGCCAGTTGTACCACCCGAGATAACTCGTGCGTTCTTAAGGACGAAGTTGTTGTCACCTGCCCCGCCAACAGAATCCACCAGCCAGAATACCGACTGGCCGAATGTATTTCCAGCGGCGAACTGGAACGTCGTGTTGCGCGTAACGCCACCGGCTGTATTGCTTCCATCAAAAGTAATAGATGGCATCGAATTCAAGCGAATACCCCATGGACGAAGTGCCGTCGGGCTGAAGTTGATCACCGGGGTAATTCCGGGAATCGGCTTGAAGGTGATCGGAGTCGAGGAGGACTCGCTCCATGTCTGATTACCGGTGATCGATGGCTCGTTATAGGTATTATCGGTGAGGTTGAAATTCACGGCACCGATAACACCATTGCGTGCGACTGAATCGAACGCAGCTTTGATCGTCGGGGCATATTGCCCAACGCCTACGTTGTAGTTGCCAGCCAAGCCGACCGTTACATTGATTGTTACGCTGACCGTGTCGTCAACGGTGAACTCCTCACCAGGTGCGGTTGCGAAGGCACGGATCTGCCACTGACCTGCCGTTGTGGGAGTGAACGTGAACGTACTCGCTGCAGTCGGGGAACCAGCAACAGCCATTGACGAGATCGTCGTGTTGAAAGTAGCCTGAACAATTCCATTGCCGTCAAGCACCTGGTAGGTGATCGGCGTGTTGGTCATCGCCACAACACCACCATTTCGGAAGTTTGCGACAGCACTGATGCTGGAGTTCGCATAGAAATGTGTGCCGGTGGTCGGCTGAGACATTGACGTAGCCACCGCGTCGACATTGAATTCGGACGTGTAGTTACCTTCGAAAGCGCCGATGTCCGGGTAGCGAGCATTTCTCGTGTTACCGTTGATATCGGTGGTGATTCCTGCAATCGGTGAAGCATGGGATTCGATGCGCGTAGGTACTCCCAGGGCAGGAGCAAAATTGCCGCCCACGGAATCCTGCCAGATCTGGCGCTCGTACCAACTGTTGAGATCCTGCCCAGTACCGGCCTGCCACGCCGCAAGATTTGAATACGTTGTGGACGTCGTGCCATTGTAGTAGTATGCGAACGTCCCCTGCGATGAGGCGCCGATGTAGTAGAGATTGTTATTGTAATTCTCCACCAAATTCACCGCATTGTAGTCATACATAAAATAGCTGGAGAGCGGCGCTAATCGATCATAAACAAAGACATTATTTTTGATGTCTCCACCATGATAGTAGATGTAATTCATGTAGTAACCGTTGTACGTCGCCGAGTTGCCACCCACGTAGAACGTGTTGTAATAGACCTGCGACGGGCCGTATGTACTGTACGGTGCCGTGTACTCGAAGAACAGTGGATACTCAATATATACGGACGACTGGGTATCATGCTCCATCGCGACAAGATTGTTCGCAATCAACGCCCCACCAGCGTAGGCGTAAATGCCGGCATAGATGTACGCACCAGCATAGGATGAACGCAACTTCCAAATACGATTTCCGATGAAATTCGTCTGGCCATACTGCCCATAGAGGAACACGGGGTATAGCGTCGAGAGCGGCACCACCGTATCGGATTGAATCAGATTACCCTGGAACAACGTGTTCGTGGTATAATAAGAATTGTAGATCGCGCAATAAGAGAAGCGCGAGAACTTGTTGCCGATGAATTGATTGCCGTTAGCAAGCACGGTCGAACTACCAACTCCATAATTGTACAGACCGTAATAGCAATCTCGGATCCAATTATTTTTGAAGATATTGAAACTGGATGGGGTCCCGCCGCTCGGTCCGGTCAGCAGAAGACCGATCGGATAGGAGCTCCAACCAGAGCCACTCATGCCAGAGTAGAAGGTTGAGTCCTGAATGACGCAATTCTTGATCGAGTCATTCTGCGCAGCGCTCATCAGGATCACTGGCGAATAACTGGATATGGTCGGATGTATAATGAACGTCAAGTTCTGCGTCGTTCCACCCTCCGTGTTCGAGCCGTCGATTGTGAGGAACTGGGTATTCACGAGTCCCAACCCCGGATAAGCCGTTGTGTACGCGGTCGCGACCGAGGCGGACGATCCGTTGCCCCAGAAATGAACGGTCGCATTTACTCCCGAAGCGGGTTTTATTCGCAATCTTCGGCCAGAATTCGCGCCAAGTATCGCACCGCCATTCCCGATGTAGGCAGTATTAAAAGCTGGTGAATTATAGGTCGCGTCCGTCAACTGGAACGTCACATTCCCGGCGAGGCCGTAATTGACAAGGGAGTCGAACGCGGCTTTAAATGTTGGTGCCCACTGACCAGAGCCGACAGTGTACAATCCCGAAAGTCCAGCTGCGGTGGTTATGCGCAACACACCCGAACTGTCATTCGTACGGAGCGCATCCGCAGTCGCATTTACATAGATCCTATGTCCGTAGGTGTGGAGCAACGGGTACGTCACTGAGTCAATTTGCAGTGTACGAGTCTCACCGGCACGGACGCTATCGATCACACCGGAGACGGTGGTAATGGCGAATGTACTGGAATCAATGATTTGACTTACGACCGGGACGCTGTAAGCATTAGTTGTACCAAAATTGGTGACGCTAATTATCGGCCGAACCCCAGTACCCGCAATAAACTTTGCGCCACTAGCCGGCAGAGATACTGAATTTATGGCTACGTCAATAGCCGCTGTTGCAAAATTGCCTTCATCCGCACCGATGTCTGGCGTTGTGGCATTGCGCGTGTCACCATCGAGATCGACGGTTACTCCGGCAACCGGAATACCTCCGGACTCGGCACGCGTGGGTACCGTTGTCAGAAGATGTGGGTCGGTGAGGCTTACGAATGGAGCGTTGGCTTGCCATGAATGAATGTCGCCACTCGTCATCATCTTCAAACTGTCAAAGCTCCCGACATACTTAGTGCGCGAGCCGTCGTAACCGAGGAATCCATGATTCCCAGGTGCAGCAATAATATTATTGTCGCTAAACTTGATGTCGCCAGCACCATAGTACGTCATGTAGCCGACGTTGAAGCCAAGCGTCGGGTTCATGCGGATGCCATTCGAGAAGATGTTGTTTACGACGGTAAGTCCAAACGCACCGCTGGATGTACCAAAAGCTTCGGTATACTGGGCGCTAGCGTAGGTGTACGTAACCGACGTATCGAAGAGTTCGACCGTATTGTTGGCGATAATGTCACCTACTCCCGAGCTGATAAAAATTCCGGCAACAGCAGGAGCCGTAGACGAGGTGCCTCCCGTATAACTTGGATTTGTTATATGGAGGTCGTAAACCATGTTGTTCGCGAAGAGGTTATTCGCGAGTGGCGGGAAGTTGTTGGACTCAAAAATACCATAGATAGTCCCCGAAGTACCCTGCAACCTGATATTGTGTATCTTATTTCTTGTAAATTTGAGGTTCGAAACGGCCCCGACAGACGATGGGATTTGCAACCCGTATAGATTAGCAGTGCCAGTTCCCTCGTAGATGCGCTGAATATCGTTGTTATCGACCGTACAGGAATCCGCTCCCTGAATGACGACCCCTGTTGAACAAACAGAGTCTGTCCCCGAAGCACCTGGGCCAATCAGGTTGTTTGTTACGACAATACGCTTTAGTGGCAGGTCATAGAAATCCGGCGACTGCCCGACCAGGCGCACTCCGACTGCAACCTGCGAGAGGCTGTTATTTGTCACCGTCAGGTCACTGACCGTCGTTGAGCCGGCATTGCCGCTCACGCTGGTTATGGCATAGACACCATAATCGGCCAGTGCGCTCGTAAGCGCTGTATTGTAACCACCACGAATGTTAAGGTTCTTGATGGTCACATTTGACGTATTGAGCGGAGTCCCGTCAAAGAGAGATACGCATGGCAGAACGTAGATCTGGTAAAGATTCTGCGTGGTAGAGGAATTCGTGCCTCCGGTCCAGGTCATGTCGCGCGTTGTACCACCGGTAGTATTAGAACCATCGATAATCACGTTCGAAACACCCGCAATTTCAAATGCGAATGGCGCAGTATAGTTCGTCTGTGTGATGTTGACCTGTGGGGAGAATCCGACGTTTGGCTTGATGGTGATCGTATTGGTCGGTGAGCTGCCCATGATCGGTCCTTGCAGCTGGAGCGGCCCAACCGTTTCAGTCAACGTCGCCGTATTGATGAGGAATCGGACGGGGCCAGAAACACCCGCCTGCTCAACGGAATCGAGTGCTGCTTTCAGAGATGGGAAATTCGCCCCTGTTCCCGCGATCAGATAATCTCCACTGAGCGGCCCGTACACGTGGACGGTATCCCAGAATGTCATGTAATTCGTGTTGCCTGGCGGCGTACTGCCTGGCGGATTGAATCCCGAACCACCATTCGGGTAGGTGGAGGGATTCGGAATTGCCATGTTATCTTGCGCCGCAAGATAGAACTGCATCTTTGTACCATAGGACTGGCCAGGAATGGTAAAATTGAAGATGCTCCCGCCTACGTTCGATCCTGTTGCCGAGCTCCAGAAAGCCGAGCTACTCGCCTTGTAGTAAATGATCGGCGGGTAGGTACTTGTATTCACGCCGTTTGGATCCGTGATCGTCGCGGAGATCGTAATCGCACCTGTACTCTGAGTTTTGGATACTCGAGCGTAGGTGATCGCAGGGCCGACATCATCCGTGCTGGAAACAGCCAGGCTTCCTTCGCTCGCTCCGATCGTTGGCGCAATATTGCGCGAAGCACCATTGTAGTCGGTCGTTACCGACGCCAGCGCTTTACCCGCCCGCCACAGGCGAGAGGTTGAACCATTGATGTAGTTGAGCGAGTCGGTTGTGCTAAATGGCGGGAGTTCGGTGAAGCTATGAATGTTCTGGTAATACGCGGATGTCAGCGACTTGTAGTCGGAGAGCATATATCCATAGTTTCCATAGTAGCCGGTGCAATGATAGGGGTCGCTACCTGAACCCGTGGTATTTACGTAGTAATCATTAAAGTCTTCGAATACCGTACCTGACGTTGAGGCGCGATAGATCCCATAGGCGTAGTAGCCCGCCACACCCGTTGTCTGGGTTCGGTTTCCAATGATATTATTCAGAATGTACAGTTCGACACCTGTGGTCGCACTTGGGCTCACATAGAGGCAATAGGTTGTGAAACCATACGCCGGAGAGGCAGCCCCACTTTGCATTCCGAACCAAATGGTGTTATTGCAAATGCTGTCTCGCATCGAAGGATAGAGCTGTCCGCTAAACGCAGCGGGAGAGCCGGGTGAATAATAGATCCCATACACAGCACTTCCGCTGTAACTGCTTGTATAGTTGAAGTTGATGTCGGAGATCATGTTATTGTAGACCACCGTCCCGCCTAGATTCGAAGTGAGGTACATGCCATACCACGTCCCGGTGGAGGATGCAGAATACAAGCCGAAGCGGATGTCCTTGATCTTATTTCCAATGATACGAGGACGTAGATTACTTGAGATGTAGAAGGCATAATAGCTGCTGGGATAGTAGCAATTCATGCGCGTGACTGTATTGCCCTGAAGCAGCGTCTCTATTGTGCTTGAAACGTAGAACTTGTAATACCCATAATAGTCCCACCAATCAGAGACCATATTGTTCAACACCTTCGCACGAACTACAGTGTTGCCTGAGAGATAGACGGCAAAACCGTACATGTAGGTGTTGGGCGTTGTCGGATGGTACCCGACGTTCGTCCAGATGTTATTGGAAATTGTCGGGTTAATAAGGTATCCGCCTGCCCCGTAAAAACCGTAGTAGGTGAAGTTCGTGCTAGGACCAGTTAATCCATAGACACCCATGCTCGATTTCACATTGTTGATCACAAGCCCAACCTGTCCATACCCACCCATGTTGTAACATGTACTGTAGGAGGATATCGACGAGGCGGTTGTAGGCTGACCGAGATTCAGGAATGTTCCGCCCTGAACGGTTGCGTTCAATTCGTTGAGGGAATCATACACCGCCATCGTCGGGAAGTAACTCTGGAACATCACACCATTCCATGCGACGATCGTGTCATTGACGAGCTTGTTAGCAACGTTCGGAATTCCAGGAGCACTGTTGTAGTAGCTCGACGATACCATCATTCCGACCGAATAATAATACCGGTTCTGCAAAATGGCGCTACACTGATACACCGAGTCGAAACGGCAGCCACCCGTCAAGAAGAAGCCTACACTCAGTGCGTAGTTCGTGTTCGCAACGGACCAGTTCAACTGTTGAACGGTGATACCGTTGAAGGTGACATACTGTGCTCCGCTCATCAAAACGGCGGCGGCAAAGAACTGCGTATTCGAATAGCCAGAGGTTACACTTGGCTGTCCCGAGAAATTGGGATTTCCGTTACGCTGAATGAAGACACTACTTGGTCCATTCTGGGACTTGAAGACGACGCGATTCGAGGCACTTACCCCACGGTAATATCCGATGATCAGTGAGTCGTTGTACGTGCCAGGGGCTGCTAGGATCGTTACGCCGCCGGACCCAACGCCAGAGTCGGCAAGGGCCTGCGCCGCAGCGCGGAAAGAGGCATATCCCCCGGTGCCGATAAGGCGCGTTCCGCTGATCGTCGGCGGCGCTTCGGCTACAGAAATATTATCGATAAGCCAACCGAAGAAATCATTCGAGGAGTTGCTCTTTACGCGAAACCGGATCTTCACGCTGGCTGACTTGAAGGCGCTTAGATCGAAGACTTCCTTCATCCACATTGATTGACCGGTCGTTGGCGCAGAGCTCGTTGCAGTAAACTTGATGTCCCACTCTGGGCGGCTTTGGGCATCGAAATAGGGACCGTCCACATAGGTGGTGGTAGCGCCACCCGCTGGGTAGGCCCCTGTCTTGCGCCAAGAATTACCATTGTATTGGGTGTTCGATGGTATTACCCAAGTCACGCCATTGTCAGTAGATACTTCGACGATCGCCTGATCGTAAAAGCGCTCAAGTGCGGCAATGTGCCAGAAGGTGAGAATCGGCTTTGTCGAGCCGCTGAGGCTGAATGCGCGTGAAGTGAGCGCATCGTTGTTTAGCGTTGGCGATGAGGTGCCGGCGGTTTGGAACCACGCGGCCTTTGTCCCGCCGAAGGTGTATGTGGAATTCGTTTGCCAGCCAACACCAAACCCTACGTCAGTGAAGTTCGCTGAGGGGAGACCGCTTTCGAAATCCTCCGAAAGGTAGGTCTGAGCGCGGAGAGGTACCGCGGACAGAACGGCGGTCAGTAGCAGGGTAGCGGTCAGCAGAAGTGCACGAACAGTGCGTGCTGGGAAGCTGATAGAGGATGGACGATCATCGCGTGATGTCGAGTGGACGCTAACAACAGTGCTCATAATTGTAATTGATCAACCCGGATTGGTTGCTGCTCGATCAGAAGCAGTCGCCTTCCGGCAGTTAGGAAACAGTACTTGAAACTTGAATTTTCTCTCAGTAGCAGAATCAGGGGATTAGAAAACTACGGCAGCACAGACCAAATGCCGGTCATCCTTGGAGGATCGGTCAGCCAGATAAGTGCCAGTTCTACGCACACGTAGCTCATTTACTCAAAAAAGAACAGCGCTTAGAAAACAACTCCTAACCGGTCGCAGCGGCGCTCATGTCATCCAGTAATGCTGACATACTCGCTGCGACGCACCTTCTCGCGTTATGCGCTTGACCCGGCAAGCGGAAGCATGCAGGCACCAAGCCCTACGCATTCTAACTTCGCCAAAACGGGAAGCCGCATTCGACGCGAAGTCCAATATCTCCCACAACGACGGATGAGTCTTCATCCAAACTGAGCTCTTCGCGATACCCCCTTCATCGCGAGAGTCCATTCCTCGTATCGGCACCAAAATGGATATTACCTTATCTATCCATCTAGGCTAAGCACTCTGCCTGCGTCACTTCTTGAGGCTTGTGCTGAGCTCCGCCTAGGCTGATGCTACGCCCTCAACGGAGACAGCAAGCACAGTGCAGGATTGCTGGAGTACACACTGCCCGCGTAAGACATTACCGCCGAATGGAAGATAATTCACACCGTCCAGGATTGACTCCTTAGGGCCGATAGATATTATCAAACATGTAAATATACGACGAAAAATCAGAGCCGAACTGGAACCGTGACTGTTTCAAAAGGAACGCGCCGAATTCCGCTTGGTTTCAAGCTTCTGACCGCCCCTGGAGGCGCGCCATCTCCCGAATACGCAGCCAGCCGTACGCAGGAGGTAGCGCGAAAACACCACTCCACTTGGCCTATTTAATGGTCGTGCCATCTGCATTTACGCGCAGAAGGAAGAGCTGACGCCGCGAAGGTCGCCCGCCGAAACTAGTAGTGACCCCGCCAATTGCGAAACCGTGATCTGGTGTTTCCAGGATTCCCGCGGGAATATCTCCTCCCTCAAACGGATAGGTCTGATGGGGCCACACCTCCTTGCCGCTGTCATCAAACCGGAACATCACAATGGAGGTGTCTCCTGCGGCATTAGCAGTAAAACCGGTCACAGCAAGCCCGCCACTTGAAGCGGAGATGACATTTGTGAACGAATTGTGAATGTCGAGGGAGAAATTCTTGTACCAGATAGGCTGAGATGTTCCGTCAAGGGAGGCGAAAGAAAGGAGCGCTATCGAGGCAGCCGTGGGGACGCTCGAGGTGCTAAATATGGAAGAATCCCCCACGACCACATAGTTTTGGCCATTTGTGCGCAAAACAGAACGAAGGGTGCCGCCGTGATTGCTGAACATGGCAGAACTTCCCAATTGCCCGTTGATGCTTGAGAAGACCCACGGCTCCGCATTGCTAGAATTCTTAACGAACGTACCCAGCCCCACCCAATCATTCGATTGCCCTGGCGACAAAATAAGAGCTTTGTAATCGTCCCCCTTTTGTTTGTCCGATACAATGTCGAGCCCAGTGGAATCCGCGGTCGCGGACAAGTAGAGGAAGATCCCGTCGTAGCAAGAGTACAAGCCGTTATGACGCCAACCTTCGACAACGAAGCTGCCATTGCCCAACTGGCACACGGCGGAGGCGTGGCTAACATCCTGAGAAACCGCGAAGGGCTTGGCTGAGAGCACCTTTCCCAAGGCATCAATGTGGAAGACCTCGATCGAACTTCGATTTGGGCCAGTGTTCAACGTGCCCACGACAATAATGCTTCCGTCGCTCAGCACGACACAATCAGCAGCGACAAAATCCAACGAGTCGCCATACCGTTTTGAAGAGATCAGATTTCCGCTGAGATCGCAGGTCGTTATTTCGAAATTTGATATGGTACCAGTGTCTCCGCGAGGTACCGAAACAGTTGTTAGAAAGAGGATATTACCGTCTTTCGTTTTCCGCATCGCATTGACCGCTTGCGGAGGATCGACTCCAAGCAGTCGAATATAGTTTGGCGAGGAGGCACCCGAATCCAACGGTACTTTGCATTGCACGGCAGACATGGCGAGCACGACTGCGATCAGATAAAGAAAGCCATTGTTCCGTTTCGCCATGCCCTACTATGATTTGTGTTCGCGAAATCCGAAGAGAAGATTCACCCCAAGCGAGAACTCGAATCCTCGGAGTGCTATGTCATCATCTTCGAAATAGCCGGGAAGGAAGAGACTACTGGTGTACCTGGCCGAAGGCCGCGTCAGGTCGACGAGCCCATTCCAATATCGCGCACGTAAGACGAGGTCGCTTGTCGATGAAAGAGGATACAAAGCGCCTGCGCCGACTACCCACCCGTAGTTGAACGTCTTTCTTCTGTCGGAGGTGTTGCCGTCTGGCAACAATGTTGAGCCTCCTCCAGCAGCGGTCGCGGTACCTAGCTGGGTTACGGTGATCTTTGCCACAACGGAGGTGAGCCACTGTCCAAAGCCGCCTGCTTCAACGAACGGCTGAACCTTCCAATCGAAGAGCTTCAGCCGCCCGAAGACCGGAAGGGCGAGCGAAGAGATGTTCTCAGCGTAGAGCGTCGAGACGCCTGGAACTGGGTGGGTATCCCGCGAAAGATCCTCATACAGCAGAACCACATCCGTCGCCAGACTTACATTCGGATAGACCTGGAAGGCAAATTCACCACCAAAATTCGTTTTTGAGGGAGTTGTGTAATCGGAGGCGCTTGCAAAAGTCTGAGTTACGGAATTCGCCTGTAATACGCCAACTGTCGGCTTGTAAAATTGAACGAAAGCACCCACGGCAAAGCGTGAATAGTAGGTGTAAGGCTCAAGCGCCTTTATGAATTCGTATGGATCTCGCTCTGGTGCGGACTTGTACATCGGGTTCAGCCGCAACATCGAGGAGATCGCCATGTCTGCACTGTCGGTTTGGTTGAGCAGCAAGTAGGCTATGGCTGTCAGGCGATAGGCACGCCAGGCATCGTCATTATTCATGTCGTTCGGCGAACAGGACTCGAAGGTGGAAATCACTTCTCGAAACGCGCCGGCTTCATAGGAGTGCTGTGCCCGCGAAAGTGCCTCTTCGCAGCCACCGATACTTCGGCTTTCGGGAGCCGCCGAAGGCTCATCGGGGGTCGTCTGCGCGCAGACAGGCTCCGAGGGACCAAACGACCCAAAGGCAAGGACGAGCAGAACCAGCGCCGATCGGGCGGCGATTGCGTGCAGCATCCGTGCAAGATGGTTGAACCCATTGCTGTGGCTCAAAACGGGACGTGTCAGCCTCGACATTCAGAAAAAACTAATTACGGCCTATTGTATGCGGTACTCCAAACCATGCGAATATAAGCATATTGTCGGCCTTGACTCTGAATCTGGCGATTGTTTGCCACTGTTTTCGCCCTGGCTGGACCGATCGAACAAACCGGCGAATGCTAGTTCCAGCGTGCGTCCATTCTGAACGCAAAATCTGGCGCTCGCTGGGAGCATTATTTGCCAATTGGTATGTTGTTACTTAAGTCTGCGCTTCATTTTGAACTCGCAGTTCTTTTGGCCGTGCCAGAGGATGGCTCGGAATCCCTGAACTATTGTCGTCTACAGGCGCGAAATATTCTGTGAGTGGGGTCTACTACACCAGATGCTCGCCCGTCTGGCTTCGCCTAGAATTTATGAGAGCCCTAGAATCTACCCGAGTGAGTGTGCTCCTATTGCTGTGCATAACCAGTTCCGTGCAATCTCAACATCTCGTGCGTTTGAGCCCGCCGAACATCGTGCTTCATGGTATTTGCATGGCAGATTACACGCATGCCATCGCTGTCGGGGACTCGGCGACGATCCTGTATTCGAAGGATACCGGCCTCTCGCGAACATGGTATCATTTACAGTCCCCTTGCGACAAACGCCATTCATTTAATGGAGTAAGCTATCACGACGCGAACCATGCCGCGATCATCAGCGACAGAGGATTGATCTTCACAACATCCGATGCAGGAGCTACCTGGAAACAAGTCGCGACAGGAATGACAAACCAGACGCTCCGCGGGATCATACGCCCATATAGCGGAGGCCTCATCGTTGTTGGAGATAGCGGTATCATTCTCCGCTCTATCAATAGCGGAGGGACTTGGACCAAGATACCATCTCACACGACGCGCAACATCTACGCGATTTCCGTAAGCGACCGAGGGATCGGTTACTTTGTAGGAGACCACGGTTTGATCGGAAGGACAACAGATAACGGAGCTACTTGGCCTGATGTGACGGACACGATCAGCAATCTCGGCGCAAACCTCGAGGGAATCAATTTCCGCGCAGTAGCTGTCGATGACAACCTTGCTGACACAGCCTATGCCGTGGGTGACAGCGGTGGCATCGCCCACGCTCATAGCGGCATGTGGAGTGCAATTGATCCTGAGAGCATCTATGGTCCAAGCTCCTTTGGGACGCCAGAGCATGACCAGCAAGTAACTCGCGTGCGACACTCAAACTTTGCGGTTGTTTCGTTCCGTGCGACCATTGGTGGCGATGAGTTTACCCTATCCGGACCAGGCGATTTCACCATCAAAGAGTTTCAGCCTGCCGGGGAGCTTCTCACTTACCAGCCGTTCTCCGTCATTGGAAGTGCCGACGGAGGTACCGATGATGCAATTGCCAGATTCACTTGCGCCTTTACATGGAAGTACTTCCCCAAGGAAGTCGTGCTTCTTGGGCAAATCGGAGAGGGGATCTCGGGAGAGAATGACTTCAACACGGAGATCAGTTCTGAGATCGTGCAGCCAGAAGTTCCTTGCGGATTTCAGAATTTCCTCTTCGCTTCGATCGATACGTTCGGCAAGGGATTTGCAACCGCCGTCAATGGTATCTTCCTCAAAACCTCCGATCACGGGCTCACCTGGACACAAGCCTATCCTGCCTTCACGCAGAACTCGAACTACACTTCGACCGACATCTGTACGATCGACTCCAACAACGCATTCGCGGTTGGTTGGGGTGGAAACATGTATCGAACAAGCAATGGCGGAAAGGATTGGGACAGCAGCCTTATCGATCCCGCGCGTGAAAGACTACATAGTATTGCTCACCCAGCTGAGCAGACCTTTGTGGTCTGCGGCGATTACGGCACGATACTGTATAGCACGGATAATGCCCACTCCTGGAATGTAGTAAGTTCAACGACAACGGCGTATCTTGAGTCCATTGCCTTTTCAACTCCGCAGATCGGTGTCGCCGTGGGCACGAGCGGCACGATCATTCGCACAACAGATCAGGGAAGGAGCTGGAAGGAGACAAACAACATCTTGACCGGGACAACCACCTCTTTCCGGCAAGTAATTGCTTTCACCGGCGGTCTCTATTACGCTACTACTGACAGCAGCGGGCTCTTTCGTTCGACCGATAACGGACTGAACTGGAATCCCGTATTTCACGCGCCGGAGACAATTGGAATCGGATTTTATGATCAGAAAATCGGCGTCATAGCAAGGTCTGCCTGGTCTTCTCTAACGGTGCCGGATACCATGCGCTTCGCATTCACAAGAGACGGCTTCGCCACTGCGCCGATCGAGTTTGATATTCCAATGATCAACAACAATCGTGTCGCGATCCACTTCCTCGACTCGAATACGTTTCTTTGTTTCGGATCATATAGCTTCGTGGTAAAGGTGGACATGGCACAAGGCACCGCAAGTGTTAGTTATGGTTCTGCAACTCGAACCGCCGCTCCGCTTCAGATCTTTCCGAATCCAAGCAAGACACACCGGATGAGCATCGAGTATGACGTGAAGGTTGCAGGGACGACCACAATCGAACTCTGGGATGCGCACGGTGTGCGCGTGCAGACTCTCTACTCTGCGGAAGAAGAGGTGGGACGTCATTCACGTGCATTAGCTATTGATCCGGCTCTGCACGGCGCCAATTTTGTTAAGGTCCTGACCGAGGAAACCGTCACCAGCACTTCAGCGAACTCGTACACCGTTCCGATCATCGTCGAATAATTTCATCCACCAGCAACTGATAGTTGAGATGAACCAGTGTAGCAGCCGTATTCTGGGCGTACTTCTTGTACTCACGCTGTCTCGCAGCGCCGATGCGCAGCAGGTCACGCAGGTATTCCCAGCAAATCTCACATTCCGAGCGGTGAGTATTCTGAACGACTCCAACGCTATGGCCGTCGGGGACTCCGCTTCTGTTTTGGTGACCGATGTGTATCATGGGAGGTGGTGGTATCTTCTGAAATCACCGTGCTCAAAGAGCCACACGCTTCGGGGTGTTTCCTATTACCGTTTCGGCAACGCCGTTGTCATTTCTGATTCCGGACTAATCTACTCCACTTCGGACAAAGCGTTAAATTGGAAGCCCTCCGGAACGGGAATTCCGGTTGGAATGACCTATCATCCAAAGGCGAACTTGCACGCCATTACTTACACGAAGCAAAGTGGTTTGATCATCGTTGGCGACAGTGGCTTGATTTTACAATCAGACAACGAGGCGGCAACATGGACGCGCATCGCATCCGGCACCACACACGACATCACCGCAATCTCCATCAACGATAACGGACTTGGCTACTTCGTAGGTGAACATGGATTGATCGGCAGGACCACCGACTACGGCATGACGTGGCCCGTTGTAACAGATACCATTCACAACGTTTGCGCAAATTCGGACTTCATCAATTTCCGGGCAGTTGCGGTGGATGACTCCGTCGGTGCGCTCGCCGTTGGCGATAGCGGTGGAATTGCATGCTGTCAGGATGGACTTTGGACCGCTATCAACGCGCATTCGAGTTTCTACTACCCACCGAACGATGACTCCACGTGGAAGGCCAAGCTTGTCACACATAGCAATTACACAGGGGTCTCGGTGCTTTTCCGCACAATTACTGACTCGAGCCTTCGTCATCCAGAAATAGTATTTGCTGTCGCAGCCGACAATGACTTTACGCTGTGGTTCTATCTTTACTGGGGGCGTTCTAACCCAACTTCACACGGCAACCTCGTGAACATCCCACAAATCCTTGGAGATGCTGACGGCGGCTCCGATCACTCCCCGGTGCGGGCCCAAGCAGTCGCCACGTGGAAGCATCCAGACCTTACTTCCCAAATAGTAATGGCTACGCCCTTCGCATCGATGCGTGGGGACGCGGCATATAACGAGACGTTAGCACAAGACAAACATACCGCTCTCTCCATCCCTGACGATTACCTTCATACCTCTTTTGATAGCAACGGCGTCGGATACGCAACCTGTATCTCAGGCGTATTCTTGGTGAGCACCAACAATGGGCGATCATGGGATTTCGCCTTCGCGGATCAAGGCTACAACGCATCGGAAGTATTGGCCATCGACGACAATACCGCAATAGCAGTGGGGGAATATGGAATGAGCTATCAAACATACACCGCGGGCTCAAGCTGGGACACGGTTCGAATCGACGGGGGTAACGAACGTCTGCATGGTATCGCCAGCCCCGCAGATAGTATCTTTCTTGTCTGTGGTGATTTTGGCACCATCCTACGAAGTACGGATGATGCTCAGAATTGGAAGCCCGTTGCAACTACGTCCACCTCCTACCTCCAGGAAATGGCATTCTCATCCCGTCAGATCGGAGTGGCCGTTGGATCGAACGGTACGATCCTGCGAACGACCGATCAAGGATCGACCTGGAAAGAGATAAATAATATTCTATCCGGCACGACCACATCGTATCGAAGCGTTGCCGCTTTCCCAAGCGGCAAATACTTCGCGACAACGGACAGTAGCGGTCTTTTTCGCTCGATAGACAACGGACTAAGTTGGAGCCCGGACAAGTTTGTCCCGAACAGCATGGGAGTGTGCTTCTATAATGAGAAAGTCGGCGTGGTCGCGGAGTCAACGTGGTCATCACGTTTGGTGCCTGACACTATTCGATTCGCTTTTACTCGAGACGGGTTCAGTTCGAAACCGTTGGAGTTCAACGTCCCGATCATCAATGATAATCGCGTCGCACTGCACTTTTTGGATTCAAGCACGTTCATGTGCTACGGCTCCTTCGGTTATATCGTGAAGGTGGATGTATCAAATGGTAGCCTTACCGTGACGGATGCTTCTCAACAAACTGCCACTAGGCGCTTCGCTTCACCATCGAGCCTGCAAGCCTACCCAAATCCAAGCGCAACCCATGCCACTACCGTGGAGTATGATATCGCGGAATCTGGGAGGACGACAATCGAGCTTTGGAACGCTATGGGTGAAAAGCTTCAAACGCTATTCGATGGTGCTGACGAAAGAGGTCATCACGTGCGGAAGCTATCTATTGGTGAGCGGCTGCGTGGTTCGTGCTTCGTCAAGGTGGTATCCGGTTCTGAATCGCATGTGCTACCGCTTATAATGGAGTAGTAATCTTGCTTCTCAGTTGCTCCAATTGGATGTCATTCGCGCGTTCGCGTGAATGGCTCAGCCGTACCATGTCGGTTAGAGATTCCCATATTCATTTATTGATATAAAGGATAACGTGATCAATCGTTTCATCAGCATCCTGCTTCTGTCTGCTTTGTTTCCATCACGCTGGCGCAACACGCGACCCAACTGAGCCCCCCAAACATTACGATCCGCGCAGCGAGCATTGCAGACTACTCGCACGCGATGTGCGTTGGGGACTCGGCGACGATCATCATTAGCAGGGATTCCATTACGCCGCGCTACTGGTATCACCTCACTGCACCGTGCGGCCTAAGTGTCACGTTTCGCGGTGTGAGCTATTTCGACACATCCCATGCGGTTGTTGTCGGTGATGGCGGGCTGTTGTTCGCCACGTCGAATAGTGGGGCAACATGGCAATCGCCAGTGGCTGGCCTCACGCGGCAAACCCTTCGCGCAGCGACGGGTACACCGGGCGGTCATGTGATCGTCGTTGGCGATAGCGGCATCATTCTTCACTCAACGAATGCGGGGAGTACCTGGTCAAAGCTCTCCTCGAACACGACGCACAACATCAATGGCATCTCGATCAACGGCGTCGGAGAAGGCTATTGCGTTGGTAATCATGGTTTGATCGAGTTCACTTCTGACTTTGGAAACTCGTAGACGTTGATGGGAGATACTATACGGAATCTCGGGGCGAACAACGATTACATGAATCTCCGGACGGTTTCCGTTGCCGATTCCGTATCCGCCTACGTGATCGCCATGGGTGACAGCGGCGCCTTCGCGTGGCGCCATGGGGATGTATGGAATGCGATGCGGGCCACTTCGATCGACAGGGACTCTGCGCGGATCGCGATCATGCAGCGTACGAACTATCGTACAGTCATCTTCGATGGCGCTACCTGGAGCGCCCATGGCGATGGCGACCATCGTTTGACGATCCGACCAACCGGGACGGCACAAAAGATGGAATTCTCGTATGGCCCACTCACAGTCAACGGCGATGCTGACGGCGGAACGGATAGAACTATCTGCAGAGAACAGGCCACCGCAATCTGGCGTGGCCCGATCCAGACCGCAACGGTGTTTGGCGGGCTCTACTTAACGATCTGGACGAACAATGGCTCCGATATCGTGATGCCGGAGTACCCTCTCTCGTTGGAGGATTTCCTCTTTGTTTCCATCGATGGCCGAGGCAAGGGCTTCGCGACGGGCTCCGGTGGATATTTTCTGAAGACGACAGACAACGGTATCACCTGGGCATGGGTATTTCCTCTACCTGATACTAACCATTCGGCCGACATTAAGGTAACCGACATCCACACCGTCGACTCCAACAACGCATTCGCGGTAGGCTGGTCGGGTTATCTAGTTCGAACAACCGATGGCGGTCACCATTGGACTCCTACGCAGATTGACGCTAACTTGGAGCGACTGCATGCGATCGCCCATCCGGCCGATAAGGTGTATATCGTATGCGGAGACTATGGCTCAATCCTTCGCAGTAGCGACGATGGATATACGTGGACTCCCATCAACACAACGACCACAGAGTTTCTCGAAGGTATCGACTTTTCTACCCCGGAGATCGGCATCGCTGCTGGCACTAGCGGCACCATACTACGGACCACCGATCAAGGCGTGACCTGGAATGAAGTGAACAACATCCTCACGGGTGGCTACACTTCCTTCCGTCAGGTGCAGGCCTTCCCGAGTGGGTTTTTCTATGCCATGACCGATAGCAGCGGCCTTTTCCGATCAACGAATCAAGGGTTGACATGGAATTCCGTGACGCAGGCACCCCAGACGATGGGAATGAGCTTTTACAATGAAAAGATCGGCATTATCGGTACCTCGTCATCTTCATCGCTCGTCGTGAATGACTCGATGCGTTTCGCATTCACAAAGGATGGATTCGCTACGGCCCCGATTACATTTGGCTTTCCATTTGTCAATAACAACCGTGTAGCATTCCACTGGCTGGATTCCAACACATTCTTGTGCTTTGGCTCTCTCAGTTTTGTTGTCAAAGTGGACATGACGAAGGGCAGCGTTCGGGTGACACAGGTTTCTTCCCCCCAGACACCACTGCGCGTATTCCCGAATCCAAGCGCCACACACAAGACGACTGTGCAATACACCCTTGCACAGAGCGGCACAACAACCATCGAATTATGGAATGAGCAAGGCGAGCGGGTGCAGAACCTGCTAAGTTGCGCAGAATCATGCGGGGATCGCGTCCACGTTATTAGTATAAAACCCGAGTTGCACGGATCATTCTACATCCACCTCGTTTCTGGGAACGAGTCTTACTCCAGTGCAATTATTTTGAAATAGCTTTTTTTCGTTAGTCTCTTAGATCTTCTAGTAGGTAGGATGTTGCGTTTTGGTGTATTATGCTGTTTGCTCATAACAGCAATTTCTGTTGGCGTTACAGACGCTCAACACGTTAGTCAGTTGTGTCCTCGGAACATTTCATTTCGCGGAGTTTGCTTCGGTGATTTCTCTCACATCATGGCAGTGGGGGACTCCGGAGCAGTGTATCTGAGTCGGAACACGGACTCGAACCGTATTTGGCATCCACTTCCCTCGCCGTGTTCCCCGGCGCATGCGCTGAATGGCGTCGCGTACTACGACACTCTTCGCGCAGCGGTCATCTCGGATGCGGGGCTTATCTTCCTAACTACGGACGCCGGAGAACACTGGGCAGCTTCCGGCCTGGGAATCACCCATCAGACTCTTCGGGGAATCTGTCACACGGCAGATGGGGGTCTCGTTATCGTTGGCGACAGCGGGTTGATATTGCGTTCTGTGGATAGCGGAATTTCCTGGACTCGGATTGCCTCCAGCACAACGTACGACATTCGGGCTGTGTCGATCAACACTTCTGGAAAGGGGTTTTTCGTCGGCGAGCATGGGCTTGTTGGACGGACTCTTGACTTTGGAAGAAGTTGGCTCCAAGTTACCGACACATTCCATCTTGCCGGCTTCAACCGTGGGCCAATAAACTTCAGAGCGGTTGCCGTCAGTGAAGGAATTGGCGCGGTTGCAGCAGGTGACAGCGGCGCGATCGTACGAACCACCAATGGTACGACGTGGATCACGACAACCTATCTCCCAAACTGGACAACCGCAGCGGACTCTGGCTTCTACCGGCCGCTGTTCCGAAATGCATCGTTCCGTTCCGTGCTGTTCTGCGGGTTACCAGGATTGACCTGGATTGTATTCAGCGACAATGACCTGGCCGTTGTTATCGCGGGGAATCAGATCAGTGACTTCGAGTCTCCACCTTTTCAAGGTGATGCCGACGGAGGAGTTGATAACAGCCGCCTCCGTGGACATTGTGCGGCCGGTTGGAGAGGTGCACCCCGACTCGAATTTGTCTATGCGGGATCCCTAGAACAGATCTCCACAGCCTCGACTTCAGGGGGATTCTGGCCGGGACGCGTCGCAGACTTTACGGGTACGCATCAATACTCCAATTTCATGTTCGCCTCAATTGACTCTCTTGGGGATGGCTTTGCGACTGCCGTAGGCGGTGGCCTTCTCAAAACACGTGACAACGGGCTCTCCTGGACGATTCTCGACTACACCGTCAGCCACTACTTAACGGATATCTACACTATCGATTCCAACAACGCGCTCGCTGTCGGGTGGGCTGGAAGCTGCTTTCGCACCACGAATGGAGGGCTGTTCTGGGATAGTACGATCATAGATCCCAACAACGAGCGCCTGCACAGTATCGCGCATCCAGCAAAGGACGTATTTATCGTTTGCGGTGACTATGGTACGCTCTTGCGCAGCACCGATAACGGTTCGAGCTGGATTCCCCGGATATCCCCCACCACTGCATTCCTTGAGGCCGTGGCATTCTCAACACCCTCGATCGGGATTGCAGTTGGAACGAACGGTACCATACTTCGGACCACCGATCAAGGCGTAACGTGGTCCGACGTGAATAATATTCTCTCTGGAGGACAGAGTTCATACCGTCAGCTTGTGGCTTTCCCAAACGGCACGTACTATGCTTCGACCGATAGCAGCGGACTCTTCCGATCGACAGATCATGGCGCGAGTTGGCTCAGTGTCAATCATGCACCCCGGACGATTGCAATGGGTTTCAACAATGAGAAGATAGGAGTAATTGCCGACTCAGCATGGAGTTCCAATATCGCCAACGACACAATGCGGTTCGCATTTTCGCGAGATGGCTTTGCGAGCGCGCCACACTTTTTTACGATCCCGATCATGAGCAACAACAGGATGGTGTTCCATTTTCTGGACTCGAACACGTTTCTCTGCTTCGGATCCGATGGCTTCGTCATTAAAGTGGATATGTCGCAAGGCAGCGCTCGCGTCAGCAATGTTAACTTTCCAGGCACTTCGCTTCAGGTACATCCGAACCCTTGCGAAGGGGATCGCCTAATGTTAGAGTATGATCTGCCACAAGCCGGCAAAACGACGATCGAGCTCTGGAATGCACGTGGGGAATGCGTGCAAACGCTTTTCGCAGGCGAAGAACAGGCGGGTCATCGCGGTCGAGAGCTGCGCGTCAGTTCAAATATACATGGAGCGCTTTTCCTAAAGCTAAATTCCGTGGGGGAGTCAAAGACCGTTCCAATTTTTATGCGGTAGTGTTCCTCCTATGCCATGGTGAATTATGATAACCTCCAATGATTGGCTCATCGTTTCGTTTAGTGTGGTTTTCGTATTCCGCTTCTCCCTGCCTGCCCGGGCTCAGCGTATTTCCCAAATAGCGCCGACGTGTATTGGTGTGCGGGGGATCAGTTTCGGAGACGACTCTCATTCCATGGATGTCGGCGATTCCGCCAGCATCGATGTCAACACCTCTTCGGATATGTGGATGACGCGAACGATCTACTCGCGGAAGGCCCATTGCGATAAAAGCCATACCTTTTGCGGACTGAGCTTTTATGACCCACGCCATGCCATCGTCCTCGGAGATCAAGGATTGATCTGTGCAAGTTCCAATATGGGGGCACGCTGGAAGCAACTCGGAGCGGGGATTAGAAGTCAGACCCTTGGTTCGATTATCCACGCCCGCGATAGCATGTTTGTTCTTGCCGGCGATCGCCGCACCGTGTTGATACCTACCGATAGCGGTGCCAACTGAAGCGTGGTCACGGTTGCCACAAGCCGAAAGATCAATTCTGTTTCGATCAACACAGCAGGTCGCGGGTTCTTTGTTGGAGAGCGCGGCCCTATTGGGCATACAACGGACTTTGGAGCTAGCTGGCCGACCGTCACCGATGCGAGCGCACTTGGCTAACGCACCTCCTTTCCCGTCACTTTTCATGGTGTGGCGATGGCATCCGCGGGCGACACCGCCATCGCCGTTGGGGATTCCGGCGCGGTACGGAATGCACTGGACGCCCTAACCTAGTCCACCCCAACGCTGGATCATGCTGGAAAGCCGATTCCCGAACCGTTTGTCTTGCTCGCCAAGACCTTCTTTCGAGCAGTCACGTTTGTTGACACGGTTCTTTATGGTGATGGGTCACGCGAAACGGGATGGTGGGCACCGGGTTCTGATTCTTTCGCTTCAGTCGATACCTGGAAAACGACTGCATCCAAGGAGACGTATCGGCTAGCACTAGGAGTCTGGACCTTGATGGGTGATGCGGACGGAGGCTCGGACATGGTCTGCGTGGCTCGTATCATATCGCAATGACCACTGGGACGCAGACCAGAGCGATCCCCGTCGATATTGAATGAGAAGATTGAATAGGTAATAGTGACACTGTTCTGTCCGCCGGGCGGACCACGAAGTACTTTCCAGATTCTCAAAGCGCGATCGCCCGCTGACTGTTGATTTCTGACCACCCATAATCATGTCGCATTCGCCCCTCAAACATTAAGCATACTCACATAAAACAGGGTATTCACCAAGACTAGGAAGATGAGTTGGAATCTTCTTTGAATTTTTAAAGTAGGTCCGAAGGTGGGTGCGGGGTCTTACCAGTCTCAATTCAGAGTTACGCCTGCTGGTTAAAGGGTACGCCTGTGCGTTCTTCACACCATTCTATTTCCCCTTTCTCATTAGTATTGTTTTTACCAGGAACAACGACGCTGTCCGACCCCAACAACTTCGCGAGTCAGTGTACATTCTAGTCCCCAGCCCCCATGTGTCACAGTTCGCACAGGGGTACCGCCAACCCCTATCAGCCAGGTTGACATCCCCGATTGCCACGATCATGCACTCGTAACGATAGCTTGACACGCTGGTGACAGGGCAGTAATGATTCGAAAATGCTGCCGGGGTAATTTTGCCGATGCGGAGAATCGGTCAGGCTAAGTGACCGCGAGTCCCGTTGCGCCAATTTTCAACTCCACATCTTACATCAATCCTGCGTGATCATTGCCCGCCATTTCTGGCATGTCGTTCTTGTTTCTGTAACCCTTGCCTTCGTGCTAGTTGGGCCCCTGAAGTCGGCTACTGTTAGCGGCCGCGTCGTTGATGGTCAGACGAAGGAGCCGCTCCCTGGTGTGCGTGTCGCTTTGGTCGGGACGGGCAAAGGTGCGATCTCTGGACTGGATGGCACGTTCCTCATCAAGTCATCTTCCCAAGCGCAGTGCCGACTGAAATTCACCTACTCCGGTTACCGCGACACGACCCTGCAATTAGACCTCGCCTCTGATGGCAATCTCAGTGGAATCGAAGTCGGAATTTCCCGGCTGACCGGTAAAGATCAGGAGGTTATTATAACCGGGTCGGTCGATCATGGAAGCGACGCAAGTTCGCAGCAAGCTGTGCGCGTTTCTGACAATGTAATCAATACGGTATCGGCGCGGACGATCGAAGTCTCGCCAGATGTCTCAGTTGCGGATGTGTCTCAGCGCCTTGCAGGGGTTTCCATCGCCAGAACAAGTGTTGGCGATGCCCAGTATGCGATCATCCGCGGGATGAACAAGCGCTACAACTACACGACGGTAAATGGTATCAAGATACCCAGCCCGGACAATAAGAACCGCTATGTGCCGCTGGACATCTTTCCTTCCGAGCTACTCGACCGCCTGGAAGTAACGAAGAGTCTGCTTCCATCCATGGAAGGTGACGCCATAGGCGGCGCGATGAACCTGGTGATGAAGCATGCGCCGAACCGCGAGATACTCACAGCCCAAGTTGCATCCGGCTACGATGGTCTCTTCTTCGATCGCAAATTTGCGACGTGGGATGCCACTTCATCGAACCGCTCCCCGAGAGTGGAGAATGGTGATGCCTACAAAGCAACGCTCGGAGCGTTTCCAATTTCCTACTTTACCCCGCACAATGTCTCTCCCTCTCCAAACATTTACAGTGCGCTGACCTACGGCAATCGATTCGGGGAGAATGAAGAGTTCGGAATGATCCTCTCCGGGACGTATCAGAGTTCTTCTCGTGGGGCGAACACGGTATTCTTCCAGACGGACGTAGCTCAGGATGCGGTGATGCCGATCCCCACCGATCTGGAGCTTCGCACGTACAGCACTCTCCAGCAGCGATCCGGTCTCACTGGCAATCTCGATTACAAACTGGATGACAACAACTCGCTCACGCTTTTCGGCATGTACGCTCGGCTGAACAAGCAAGAGTTGCGAACGGACTACGACACGACGGTGAGTCTCGGTTATCCCAAGAGCATTCGTTTGACCACGACGATCCGCGCAACGGACGAGCAGCAGGGAATCGGAAACTTCACGCTCGGTGGTACTCACAAGATCTTTGGAAAGGATTTGGAAGCGAACTGGAATGTGGCCTATTCGTCCGCAACGCTCAATCAACCCGATCGCTCCGAGCTACAACTCTACGGCGGAAGCGAATTCGATAGCGCCTCAGGTCTCTACAAGAATAACCCGAATATCGTCAACCATGGCACGCGTCGCTGGACGTACAGCATTGACCAGGACAAGAGCGTCTATCTCAATCTCAAAACGACGGAAGACATTGGTGGTACGCCGATCGTGCTTACGTACGGCGGAATGTACCGCAACAAGGCGCGCACTAGCTCTTACGATGAGTACAAACTGGAGGCTAACAACGGTAGCACGATTCAGTATTACAACGGCGACATCACCAAGGATACCTTTTACGTTGCCAATCCCCTTGGTACCCCGCAGGACTTCCTGAACTATGATGCCCACGAGAATATCGCTGCAGGATTTGGCCAGGCAAAAGTGCAGATCGGCAATCTCACCGTCATTGGTGGCGTCCGATTCGAGCAAACAACTTTCGGTTGGACCTCTCAGATCGATCCGAATTTGTATGATGGCAAAACGGGCGAGCTAACTTATCTAGATGTGCTGCCATCTCTATCCCTAAAGTATTCACCCAGCGAGCAGCAGAACTGGCGCGCGTCCTTCTTTAAGTCTATCAGTCGTCCGGGTTTCTTCGAGGTCATTCCGAATCAGGGTGTACCCGGAGATGACTACACCGAGTACACGAATGATTCGCTCAATCGCACGCAGGCGATGAATTTCGATCTGCGGTGGGAGTACTTTCCTGGCGGACTTGATCAGCTTCTCATCGGGGGCTTTTACAAGCACTTGCAAGATCCGATTGAATATGCCGTTGAGTATGTGAAGACGAGTGTACTCTTGCGCCCACAGAACTTTGGTGACGCGACAAATTATGGCTTTGAGATAGACTTCCGGAAGTACTTCTCTGATTTCGGGGTGCAGGGTAACTACACCTACACCAACTCGCAGATCACCACAGACAAGCAAGTCAAGTACCGCGACACGGACCCGGCACAAACACTCCGCACGCGCATGGAGCCACAAACGCGCCCACTCGAAGGACAATCAGCGCACATCGGGAGCCTTGGTTTGCTCTACAAGAATTTTGAAAGCGGCACGGATGCGCAGCTCAGCGCGGTCTACACGGGTCCAGCGATCACAGCCGTCTCTTTTTACAAAGATCTCGACGTGTGGCAGAAGGGATATGTGCAGCTTGACTTTTCCGGTGAGCAGCGCATCGCCGGAAATCTGACACTGTATCTGAAGATATCCAATTTGCTCGACGCCGCGCATGACGAGGTGATCCACTACACCTACGACCCAAAGAATTACGGCAATTCACCCATGAGTTCGCAGGTCGCTGGACAGGATGTCCTCGTGCGGCATGAGCTCTTCGACCGCAACTACATTCTCGGTCTTCGCTTCAAACTTTGATTATTTAACCAATCCATTCGACATGAAACTCTTAGACAAAATGTACACTCGAACTCTCACGCTCAGCGCGGTATTTGTTGCCACGCTGGTGATGACAGGCACATTGCTATTCTCCGGATGCTCCAGCACGACAACAAGCCCAGTCGTTTCAACGAAACTGACGCAGGTGGGCAACCTCATCACTTCCGACACGCTCAAGGGAGCGATGAAGGGTACGCTTGCTACTGGGCACACTTATTATCTCGTATCGGATCTCATCATTCCGCGCGGCGATACCATCGTCATGCAACCGGGCGCAAAGATTATTGTGCTCAACACATCACCGGGCTCGACAACGGCCCCGGAGATCACGCTGCTCGGCACGTTCGCCAGCCTTGGCACAAAGGACAAGCCCAACTACATCACAATTGACCCATCACAGCAAACCTACACCAACCTGCCGCTCGGCAATTGGGCGGGTATCCAAGGTGATACCGGTTCCGGCGATCTCATTCTGAAGTGGACGCACATCGAGTACGGCGGCGCGCAGGATCGCCTCGGCAAGAACAACTACATCATCTGGTTCCAGAGCCAGAACCACAACTTCATCCTTGAGGATAGCTGGATCACTGGTGGTCAGGATGATGCTATCCGCGTCAGTGGTGGACATGTGAGCTGTATGCGCAACACGTTCGAGTGCGGTGGCTACAAAGGCGGAGATGCATTCAATGTGAAGAGTGGGACAGTCGGGGACATTGCCTACAATGTTTTCATGGGCGCTCCTACTAATGGGCCAAAGCTCTCGAACAAAGGTGGCTCGACCGTCCAGACCAATTGCAATATCTATAATAACACGATAATCAATTGCGGCTGGCGGCAATATCAGGTCGGTCGGTCCGGCTCGACGAATATCGAAGAGGGTGCGCGTGGTACGGAGTACAACAACCTCATCGTCAATTGCCGCACAGGACTCCGCCTCTTCAACAATCCGCTTGCGGATACGGCACATGTGTTCTACGATGCACAGTTCTACTATGCCTCGCGAGATAACATACGAGACGATGCTGCGAGCTTTGGTGGATTTTACCCAGGCGATGGGATACAAGTGCACATGCCGCTCGACGTTGCTGGAGGCACACGCCAAAATGACCCACAATTCGTCAATTATGATGTAAATAAATTCGCTGGCCTTGATAGCGCATTCGTTCAAAAGTCCACAATGTCTCGATGGACAGAAGACATGACCAGGGTCGCGGGGTATGACCTTCATCTTAAGACGAGCTCCCCAGCGGTCGGGAAGGCATTTGTCGGCCCGGCACCTGTGCAAATTCCGATGCGAGCGTGCCCCCAAGGCGGAGACTTTGGCGCGAATACCATTGGTCTTGGTAGGGACTTCGGTGCGTTCCAGTCCGATGGTACGGGTAACCAACACTAATCACGAATCCATTTTCACTGGCCTCTCGCACCCGTTGCGGGAGGCAATTTTTTCTGTTCTGACAATGAGATCCTCCATTCGAATTACGCTCGTACTATTGGGTTGCCTTTCAATCGCAGCGCCAATCACACATGCCCAAAAGAAGAATTCCAAACCCGCTGCGGCCGTTGCTCCGGCAGCCGATGACAAAGCCCTCAAGTTTCTGGCCATTGGTGACTGGGGAGATAACGGCCAGGAATCCCAGCAGGCGGTCGCCAACGAAATGGGCAAGTTCAATCAGGAGTTTGAAGCGAAGTTCGTAATCTCCACCGGCGATAATTTCTATTGCTGTGGCGTCGCCAGCGTGGACGACCCGCAGTGGATGTCCTCCTACGAGAATGTCTATCGTAACCACTCGTTGCAGATCGACTGGAATGTCGTTCTCGGCAACCATGATTATCAGGGGAATCCACAGGCAGAGATTGATTATTCTAAGAAGAGCCGCCGGTGGATCATGCCATCACGGTATTACACTCAGGTTAAGAAAGTTGGGAAGAACGCCACAGCACGCTTCGTATATCTTGATACCAACCCCTTCATCGATAAGTATCTCAAGAATCCGGACAACTTTGATCACATCAAGTCCTCCGCTGCCGACGCCGAACTTGCGTGGCTCGATAGTGTACTCTCGAATTCCAAAGAGACATGGAAGATCGTCATTGGGCATCATCCAGTCTATTCGAGCGGCTCGGAGCATGGTAATCAGCCCGAGCTTATCGCACGGCTTGAGCCAGTGCTGGAGAAGTATCATGTTGATGCCTATTTCTCCGGACACGAGCATGATCTGCAGCATCAGAAGCGCGCAGACGGCACTGTGAATTACTTCGTCTCCGGTTCTGGTGGCGAGCCACGCCCCACGGGCAAAACGGAAACCACTAAGTTCAGCTCCGATCATCCAGGCTTCATGGCGATCACGCTGAAGAAAGATGCGATGGACGTCGATGCTATTGACAGTAAGGGAAAGAAGTTGTACTCCACAACGCTTAGCAAATAGATGTCTATTCGTATGAAGCTTCCGCTCTGCATAGCAGCCACCTCTGTGGCTGCTTTCCTTTTAGTGTCCACAGCATTTGCGTCCGAAGTTCCATGCACATCTGCGGAGGACTCGGTAGCCTTTTCTTTCGTGGTATTGGGGTGTAACCGCGTTGATAGGGCAGATACGAACACGGAGGTGAATCCCAGCACCGCGAACCTCGCCCAGTTAGATCGTACGTTCGAGGAGGTGCAGCAACTCAGTCCCAAGCCAACATTTCTTTTCATGGCCGGCGATCTGGTCATGGGTTATCAGGCGGACACAAACAAGCTTGCTGCCGAGCTGATGGCGTGGCGGAAGCATTACGAGCAATCGACAATCGCGAAGTCTGGCATCACGCTTGTCGCCATTCCTGGTAACCACGAAACACAGAATGCCGAACGAACGGCGATCGCGCCATCCGAACAACAATGGTTGAAAGTTATGGCGCCATACATACGTGGCAATAACGGCCCTGGCGTCGGTGGTGCGGATAATCTAAAAACCGATCAGAGCCGACTCACTTACTCCTTCGATTACACCGACACACATTTCATCACCTTGAATACGGACCCCGTTGGACAGGATGCTCACTTGCCGGTGAAATGGATTGCGAAGGATCTGGCGAGAGCGCATGCGGCCGGGGCCAAGCACATCTTTGCGATTGGTCACAAACCAGCCTACGCCTACAACGGGAAGATCTCGGACGGACTCGTAGAAGACAATCGCAACGAATTCTGGTCCGCGTTGGAGGGTGCACACGGCGAAGCAATGCTAAGTGCACACAATCACATCTACACACGCATTCAACCACGCGGCAAAACATGGATGATCATTGCTGGCAACGGCGGAAGCCTATTGGAAAAGGGAGCAGCGACGGATCAGCAATTCTATGGATACACACTTATCAGCATAATGAAAAACGGCACCGTCCAAGCAAAGAGCTATGGACGCAGAATTCCGGAAGAGGGCTATTTCGCGGCTGCGCCAGCCACGACCTACCCAACAACGGTACGGGACTCTCTGGACATTACCTGGAAATATTAACGAATGCAACACAAACATCTTCTCACAACAGCACTTCTATGCGCGGGGATATACTCCTGCACAAGCAACAGCACAAACTCGAACACCGTGATTCCGCCGGTCGATACAACCCACAGAGTGGATACGACCCATCAGGTGGACACGACGAATCACACGGTTAGTGATTCCGTCCTCTTCTCATTTGCAGTCATGGGTTGCAACCGGCTTGACAAGGGTGACGTAACCGGCTCGAACGCAAGCACGGCAAACCTTGTGCAACTTGATCGCACCTTCGACGATTTGGTACAACTCAATCGCCGCCCGGACTATTTGTTTCTGGTTGGCGATCTTGTCATCGGAAAAACCTCAACTGCTTCGGTGATCGACGCCCAACTTCAAGCGTGGCGCACGCATTACGAGGGGTCACCTATCGCCACATCCGGCATCAAACTCGTGCTCGAACCCGGAAATCACGAAACGAACGATGGGAGCGTTGATGGCGTAGGCGAGAAGGAGTGGCTGAAAATCATGGCTCCGTACATCGCTGGCAGCAACGGGCCAGGCATCGGTGGTGCTGACAACTGCGTTACAGATCAGAGTAAGCTCACATACTCATTCGACTACAAGGGTACCCACTTTGTGATGGTAAATACTGACGCCACGGGTCAGACGACCAGCGTACCCGCCAAGTGGATTGCCAAGGATCTTGCGGCGGCACACGCAGCAGGTGCTCAGCATATCTTTGTACTCGCTCATCAGCCTGCATTCTCGTACAACGGTAGCACCGGCGACGCAATTGGCGCGGCTACACGCGATCAGCTGTGGGCAGCGATGCAGGCAAGCCACGCGGAGGCGATGTTCTCCGCTCATAATCACATCTATCGCAGACTGCGCCCTTCGGCTGGTAAGTCGTGGATGGTTATCGCTGGTAACGGCGGAAGTTCACTGGCAAATGATGTCGGGGCCGATCGTAACTTTGGCTTTACGATCGTGACCGTCATGAAAAACGGCAAGGTATTGGAGAAGGCGTATGGCCGGGAGTATGGGACGAATTACAACGACCCATCGCCCGCCAGTCAATATCCTACCACAATTCGGGACACGGCGGATATTTCCTGGTAACAGGTTTTCGGTTTTGGATTAAACAGTTGAAGGAGCGATCTTCCGATGAGGTGATCGCTCCTTTTTCTTCGCTACTTCTTGCGATAGACCGAGAAGTCCGGAACAATGCCGTTTGCAACTTCACTCGTGACATAAAAGGCGTCGCCTCGAACCGACCAACAAACGGCCTCGCCCTGCTCCTCCGGTACATACGGCTCTTGCCGAGGGGTTCGCAGCAATGCGGAAACGACAGACTCTCCTGCACCGCGTTTCCAGTAGTACACGATGCCATAGTTTTTCATGAGAATCTCGGTGCCGTCGAGTGAAATATCTCCCGCTGTAAGAGTTGCGAGCGGCAGTGTCGCCGGCTCCTTCATCGTGAAGATGGTATCGGTCCGCTGAGGATAGGCCGCGCAATAGACATTCGCCTGGCCACCCTTCGAGACGACGTAGAGGTCTTTCGTAACCGGGTCGATCATGAGCGTCTCAGCATTATGAGGTCCATCGGGATAGAAGAATGTGATCTTCTCAACCGGTGCCGTTTGACCGTGATACACAGACGTTTCGAGTAGATCGTGTGGTTCTGGGAAGCGAAAGATATTGGAAGTTTGGTGCTTATTGTTGTTGTCGCCGATCTCTCCGAGATAAATATATGTCTTTGTCGGGTCGGGGCCTGGACCGACAGCGATGTCTTCCCAATCGCGGTTGCTTGCTCCGGTCACATCAAAATACGCGCGCTTGGTGCCGGTGCTGTCAAGCAAGAAGATCGTATTCGGATTTCCGCTATCGTTGTGTGTCCAGAACATGCCCGGATATGCGCGGCTTGCAGCGAGGCCTGACGCCTCGGGGATCGCGGGATCGTTAACGGTGCCAAGTTGAACTTGTCCGTAAAAGGTATTTGTGTCGTACGGGATGCTGCCGTAGAGACCGATCGCAACAGTATCTGTCTTCACGTGGACCACCGGCACCGTGTCGGTCGGTAGCGTTGAAGATGGCTGTGAGCACGCTCCAAACGAAAGCGCAAAAAGCGCGGCGACCGCGCGTGTGAGTTTATTCCTCATTCTATTGTTACCGGTCAACTGTTGTTGAAAAAAGGCCCACCCGGGCGGATGGGCCTTTGTAAGACGCCGGGAGTATGACTTACCGAACGATGCAGAGCTTACCCTGATACCGGCGATCCCCCGATGTGAAGATAAACGAGTACGTTCCGGGAATCAACTGAGATGCGTTGAACCGGAAGTCATGCGTTCCGGGTGCTTCGATTGTCCCTGCATATTGAGCGACCTCGCGGCCTAGGATATCGCGAATGCTCAGAGATGGAGCTGCCATACCCGTCGATTCATATTGTATCGTTGTACTCTCTCCAAAGGGGTTTGGCCAGACACTGAAGCCGACACCTGACGAGACCGAATAGCCGACCCCTGAACCGACAATGTCGAACGGCTGAGAGTATCCCGTTGCGCCTTTCGAAAATCGTACGCGTATCACAACACCAGATCGTTGCGTTATCGGAGCATTCCAGAGATAGCTTGATCCAGTGCCATACCCAAATCCATGCAGGATAGGTATCCAGGAGTTCTTTCCATCATAGCTTACATCCAGATCCACGGATGAACCGAGCCAGCCGCTGGCGTTCCATTTTATGGGGATGCGGCCTCCCGGTATGACGGAAGTTACCGGCAACTTCGTAACGGGGTCATCCACTTCCACCGATGAGACGCTACCTGGCAGCATGATCACAAATGTGCCCAGATTTACACCGACGGTCTTGTTGGCATCGGTGACGCGGATGATTGCGTGTTCACTCTGTACGTTAGGAACCGTCCAGACGTATGAAGTCGACGGCGTTGTTGATCCCACGGGCGTCCAGGTCACTCCAGAATCCAAAGAGCACTCAATGGTCCAGGTGTCCGTCACTGCACCATAGTAACCGAGACGCATCGTGTCAATCTGTCCGGCAAGCAGTGTATCTCCCTGCGATGGTCCATAGACATATATACCGCGTTTCGTCGGTGGCAAGATGATCTTGCTGCCTTCAATACAGATATTGTCAAATCTGTTATTGCCGCTGGTCTTATCTGTGTTACCAACGAATCGAATACGGAAAACGAAATTCGGATTGTTGTTGATGACGGTATCGCCCGAAAGATTGAGCTGCACTAATCCCCAATTGGTACCCTGAAATTTGTCCGGCGTTACATCCAATGAAGGGGCGGCACCGAGCTGCCATGTTGCACCGCTATCGCTGCTGATGTCAAAGAACTCCACCAGCTGACCGCTCGCGACGCTCGAGGATTGCAATGCGTATGAAATGTGGATGTCCTTGTATCCGAGTGTGGAAATATAGAAACGCATTTCCATGCTATCCGTTGGGTTTCGCACACGCAATGCGTTCGACGCGGGCATTCCCAAGCGTGCGTTAGATGTGTCACCCGGAGCAACGTTATCGATATAACCACCGTAGGTTTTCGAGGCCTTCGGATCAAGCCAATAGACCAACGATGCCGGACTTGAGGGGAACACGGAGTAGTCGGCAGGCAAACTAGGAATTCCGGGATTGTGGTATGCCGTCGTCAGTGTATTGAAATGCCAGTAGTCGATCAAGTCAACCGGAGGTCCAGTCGGCGGCACGTAGGTGCCCTCGACGCTAAAGTTATCGATTCGTACCTGTCCATTTATCTGAGAATTATTCCCTGCAAACCGAAGGCGATAGACGAGGCGCGGATTGTTGTTCGCGAGAGCCTCCCCTGTAAGATCCACAGAGACCAAACCCCAGCCGGGTGCGAGGAACGGCGCTCTGCCAATAGTATCGACCGGGCGTTTCAATGCAGTGGTCTTCCATGTCAGACCACTATCAAGACTATACTGCACTGAAGCGGTAAGTGGGCCGACGGTACCATCACCTCCCTGTAATGCGTAATGCAGGGAGATATCTCGGTAGGAGGTAGTCGGGATGTAGAAGCGCAGCTCGATGCTATCTGAAGGGTTATTCACCTGGAGGCATCGTCCGGCGGGGTTCGTCATTTGCCGGTTGGTCGTGTCCCCGGCGCTGCCACTTAAGAGTGCGATGTAGCTATCCGACACGTTCGGAAGGAGCTGGTACACAATTGCCGCCTTGCTTGGATCGATCGTTGAATAGTCGGCATAGACGATGATTTGACCGGGTAGGATGTACGGCCCGGCAAAACCATTGAAGTGCCAATAGTGAATCAGGTTAGCACTTGGTGGGGTAAGTCGTCCCGGCATGATCACGAAGGGCCGGCTGAAACCGACGGTATAGTTTGAGTCGATAATCTCAAGAATCGCCTGGGAGACTGGCTGTGACGTGTAGGGCACGGTCCAGGCAAAGGTTGAACCAGTGCCGGTACCAGCAAGCGTAAAGCGTGCGCCATTATCTGGTGAGTAATAGACTGTCTTCAGCGCGGATACGCGTCCGCCAACCGTGAGCCGAATGGAGTCTACGTCACCGGAATAGAGCGTATCCCCGACGCCAGGCACTCCGACAACGATGGTATTTGGTACGTCTCCTCCCTCTACTGAGAAATTATCAAACCGGTTATTCCCACTTGTTCCTGTATTCAACTGTGTCAGACGAATGCGGAATACAAGCTTCGGGTTGTTATTGACAGTTGTATCCTTGCCAAAGCTGATCTTCACCAAGCCCCAGGATGTTCCTTGATAAAGGGCAGGAGTAGTAAGCAACGTATCGACAGGTACATCATTGACGGTCAGGCCGTTTGCTTTGTTCTTCCAAGTAAGGCCACTATCGGTGCTGTATGCAAAGGATTCGACCTTATCCCCACTGCCAGTGCTGGACGACTCCAGCGCATATTTCAGAACGATATTCGAATACCCAGTGGTAGGGATATAGACGCGTACTTCCGCGCTATCGGCCGGATTTCGAAATCGGAAGGCACTGCCCGCAGTGAAACCCTGACGATCATTTGTGTCACTGCCGGGGCTAACAGGGTCATAAAATCCTTTGTACGTCGTGGATGTACCTGAGAACAGCGCGTATTGCCAGAGCGCTTTGTTAGTATCAATTAAGGAGTAATCCGCTTTGATGGCCGGGTAACTGGTTAGTCCGGCAACCGTCGTGGGCGTTTTGTTAAAGCTCCAATAATGAATGAGTTTGTTTTGGGCTTGCAGCGTGGGTGCCGCGAAGAACGCAATAGAAATCACTGCGCACAAACGAAGGAAAATAATCTTAACGGGGGTCATGGAAGTAACTTGCGATTTGAAAGAAGGCACTATCAATAATTGGCCATTTGCGAATGACCAAAATATCCTTATGCGATTACGAGAGAATTACGACCGGTTTATCCTTAGACTACCGAATTGTTACCAAGTGGCACTGGTGGGTATCCGAAGTAATTACGGATACCCAATTCCGATCGAATCGTCGTTCAGTTAGAGCTTGGTAAATTTAGAACGGCCCAATATCTCTCCGCTGCTCTTTCGCAGAGTTGCGAAATACTCACCCGAGTGGAAATGATCGAGTGACAATCGGATGGGCTCATGAGCGTTCACCTTCTGAACTTCGATCAAACGTCCTGCAGCATCCAGAATAGTTAAACAACCATCTACTTCAACGGTCATTTCAACTGCGATGAACTCGCGAGCCGGATTGGGATACACTGTGAGTTCGCTCATCGGAGTCACTACGCTTGCACCAACTCCCCCCGTAGCCTTGGCACCCTCGACGGTGACGTTGTCAATCCGATTGTTTCCGTTGGGATTGTTCACACGTCCTCCGCCAAACTTCAATCGAAGAATGAAGTTTGCGTTATTGTTGATTGCAGGATCGCTGAAAGTCAGCGTCACTAATCCCCAGAGGCTCCCTTGAAATTGCGGCTGATTGACGTTGACGAATGTGGCACTACCTCCATTGACTGAAATGCCCACGGACTTCCAGCTCTTTCCGCCATCTATGCTATAATCAAAGTCCTCAATGGTATCCCCGCTTCCGCTCATTTCGAGGGCATACTTCACGACGATGTTCTTATAGCCCGTCGTCGGGATGTGGAATTGCAGCTCCATGCTGTCTGGACTGGTGGGGTTGCGCACACGTAGCGCGGTACCTGCGCTATCACCCGCTACTAGGTTGGTCGAAGCATCTCCAGCCACGCCATCAACGTAACCGGAGTACGTCCGAGGGGCGTTTGCTGCCAGGACGTAGTTGATAGTGGCAGCATTGGTGTCAATCACTGAGAAGTGTGCTTTGAAGGCGGGAATATTTGGATTATTATAGACGGAAGTGCCTATCTGGTTAAAGTCCCAATAATGGATGAGTGTTGTTTGGGCAGCACCTGAATTCGCGAAACCAACGCACAGCAGCAATAGATACGTAACTCGTAGCAAAGTATTCATTGAAATCGAATGTAAGAAATAGACCGTACCGAATAGTATCGGCAAACTTACGACTCCTTTGTTACTGGATGGTTACCCATGTGTTAGCAAGTCATCTTCGAATAATTACTTCCACAATGTGTCATTTCCTCACTCTGTTTTTTCTGAGTTTGCCACGCTGGCGCTGGCGAGCCGATGCCTGTGGGACTTCGCATTGTACCGGCGTGACGGCAAAGGTTTGCTTAATAGATACGTAATCGGGGTAACTATATGATAGCATTAAAATCGGAACGAGAGGAATGACATAGTTCTTTTGGCTTCTGTCGCAGACGGAACTCGCGAAATGTAATCAAGCGCACAATGACGTGACTTTGCTACCCGTTCTGTCCCGCAACCGGATTCAACAGAATTAATCGTTTCTCCGAATTCGGACGCGGAGCTTTACTCGTTACCCCACCAATTTCAACCCCCACCTTTCGAATGAAGTATACTACACGCTCCCTCACGCAACATTGGTTGCGAGGCCGCAGCCAGATCATGTTCATATTGTTTATCTGCTCCTTTGCCTTCGGGGAGGTGGGATGTGGTTACCGAGTGGACTCACCGATTACCGGTGGTACAAGCGGAATTGCGATTTCTGTTACTCCCAAGACCGACACACTAGCACAAGCTGGGGTACTTACGCTGGTCTCTTCCGTAACGGGGTGGAAGCAGGACAGCACCGTTAGTTGGTCGATCGTTGGCTCAGGAGTTGGAACTCTCACTTCAACTGGGTCGATTGCCACGTTCACCGCTCCGTCAACGCTCGTTCAAAGCCCTTTGATTGTGAGTGTCATGGCACGATCACATGAAGATACGTCTCGTGTCGCCTTTGCCACGATCACAATTAGGAAACAAGTTGACACGACGACCCATTTGCAATTGATTATCGCGCCATGGACCGTGACGTTGCAAGTTGGCAGGACGCAGCAATTCACCAGTACCGTGAGTGGGAGTTCGAACAACGGAGTTACCTGGAGCCTGGTGAGCGGTTATGGAAGCATCTCCTCAACGGGTTTATATACGGCTCCGTCTTCAATTGCAGGTTCTTCAGCCCAGGATATTATCAGAGCCACTGCCATGGAGGATACCAACGTCTCTGCTCAGGCGACCATCACCATTCTTTCAGCTGCGGATACGACCCCTTGCTTCTCTCGTGACGTTCAACCGATAATCACTAGCAACTGTGGGATGAGTGGCTGCCACAATGGTGGGGCGCAGAAGAGCCTTCTCACGTACGCTGGCGTTCGTAACTATGTGACACCAGGCAGCGCCATCGGAAGCAAATTGTACAAAGACGTCAGTGGAGCCGGTAAACGCATGCCGCCCACCCCACGGACCGCGCTTACCAAGGATCAGATCGCCCTGATCGGGCGATGGATCAACGCTGGCGCACTAAATACCACCTGCGTAGTGGATACAACCGGTGGCTGTGACACAAGTCTCGTCTTGTACTCGGCATTTGTTCATATCACGCTTCAGAATAACTGCCTAGGTTGCCACGCTGGCTTGAACCCCTCTGGCGGGGTTGATCTATCAACCTACTCCAGTGTGCAGACGGTAGCTAATGATGGACGCTTGGTTGGCAGTCTCCTGGGTACAGCCCCAAACTTCATCATGCCTCAGAACGGAGGACCGCTCGACGCATGCACTATCGCCAAAATAAGAGCATGGG
Organism: uncultured Ignavibacteriota bacterium; assembly: GCA_903900335.1. Classification (GTDB taxonomy): domain Bacteria; phylum Bacteroidota; class Ignavibacteria; order Palsa-1295; family Palsa-1295; genus PALSA-1295. Next base: position 98,346 of record CAIUMP010000030.1, read on the forward strand.
TAAATCACGGCGCTGCGAACAACTAATGTTCTATCGAACGGCGAAAGCTTGGTCAGTCGGCCTCAGCTGAACAGGACTGCGCTCAATGAATCGCGATACGAATGCCCCCGTTTATCGTCCGGCCTTCCAGCGGTACCCACAGATGGAGCGGACGAAAGCTAACTTCGCCGGGCACGCCGGAGTATATCGGTTCGTAACGGGTCTGTCGAACATCGAAGAGATTCTCGGCATTTAAGAAAATGTGGACAGGTCCGAACGCCTTTTCAACCAGCGCACCAATCAACCAATATGGAGGAGTAGTGGAGCGAAATGGATTCTCTTCCACACGCTGCTCGCCGGTGAAATATCCTTCGACCCCTGCCTTGATGCCCTCTTCTTCATCTTCGTAGCTCGCAGCGATGCCAAGCCAATGTTTGGGATTTAGCTCCAACTGGTATTCGTTACCGCCATTTGTTTGGCGAGTATCGAGATACGTGTACCCAAGCGAGAAATGAATATCTTCGAGGCTGAGCCCTGCAGTCAATTCCACTCCTCGCGAAACCGTGGGACCAGTTGCGCTGCGGATGTAGATGATGTTCGATTCAAGCGAATCGTTATTAATGAGGAGAGCATGGTCGAGCTGCGTCGCAAAGAGTGCGAGATCGAACTTGGCTGCAACGTCGCCAATGGGGGCGTGGTAATTTGCATCGAACGAGGCACTACGCGCTTGCTCTGCCTGCACGCCGATTAACGGACGAATGTTGTGGAAGCCATAGAGTTCTGCGTCTTCTAAAAAAATGGTTGGGGCTTTGAAGCCCGTTCCAGCACCGAAATGAAAGGTAAGTGCTCCGTCAGGACGATACATGATCGAAGCTCGCGGCGTCACGAACGAGCCATACACGTTGTGAATATCGTAACGAAGACTTCCAAGCAACTCCCACTGTTTGCTGAACGTAATATCGTCCTGCGCCCAACCACCGATGTCGGCAAAACTGTAGCTTGTCGGCAGTACAACATTGGGTGTTTGATCTTCAAAGTTGTCGCTCGTATATGCAGCGCCGACTTGCAACCGATTATCGCCGAACGCAGTCTCGTACTGCGCATCGGCGAAACGCGTGTTCTGAACACCATCGAACGGACTCGCACCAAAGTAGCTATTGCGTTCGAGCCGCATTCCAGCAAGTTGAAGCGAAGCCGAACTGATCTTATTGATCCTCCATGAGAGCGTTTGTGCAAGATCGATTTGATTGCTTTTGTTGCTTTCGGACCACGGCGTCGTCGTTCCGATGGATGATTCAGTGGCATTCGTCATACCCCCGAGCCGCTCCTCATGAAGATACGTCATCGTAGTTGTGCCAGTCAGGTTATCGACAAGCTCATAGTTCAACTTCGGTATAACAGCAAAGCGCGTTGATTGAGGAATATCGGAGAAGCCATCCCCATCGACATCAACCATCGCTTGTTTGCTAAATGCAACGAGCAGCGTCCCTCCGAACTCATCAAACATCTGACCATAAAATGCGGAGGCATCATAACCCTGGCGGCTGGAGGCATTAAGCACGGCATCAAACTCTGGTTGCTCGGCGGGATTCTTGGTGATGAAATTGAGGAGACCGGCGATGGCGTCCGGTCCGTAGAGAGCGGAGCTGGCACCTTTGATGATCTCTACTCGGCGCAGGTTGAGCGGTGCCAGTTGGGTAAGCCCGAAACCGGAGCCAAGTCCGCTCGCGCTGGGAATGCCATCAATGAGCACTTGTGTATAGCGTCCATCCAATCCTTGTATGCGAATGTTCGCGGATCCCGCAGTTGCAGAGGTCTCCTGTATTCTTGTCCCCGCTGATTCATTGAGTAACTCGATCACGCTTGAGGGTTTCTCCATTACCTTCTCTTCGATCTCTTCCTGCGAGACGATCTCAACTCTAACGGGGACATCGTCAATCGAACGCTCCGAACGCGTGCCGGAGACGACGACTTCTTCCGCCTGCTTTATGATCGGTATTAAATAAATGCGAATAGAGATTGATTCTCCTGCCAGTGATCCCGCGACTGTCAGCAGACGCTTGAAGGGGGCATACCCGCTCGATGACGCTGCAAGTTGATACTGGCCCGGTGGCACTTTGCCGAACATGACTTGACCCGCGCCATCCGAGACACCACCAAACGTCGGTCCATCCTCGTCGGCGCTCGCTACTTTCACTCTTACACCTTGCAATTCATCCTTCGTAGAGCTATCGGAGACGGTGACGATGATGCGAGATGATTGGGAGTACCCTCGATTGGGAATGCCAATCCAAAAAAGTAGCGAGGCAAAAAGCAGAGTTTTCGACAATAGGCACATTAGGCGCGGCGATGATTACACTCAGATGCCAAACAACATACGAAGTCCGGTTAGTGGTCGTTGTGGAGTGTTATTATACTATTATGAAGCAGAGTGTTCAGAGAGGTTCATCCTTCCTTATTCTTAGAAACCTTGACCGAGGGCATGCTATGCTTCCTGCCAGATAAGGCATCCTCCCATTTACCCTAAAGCTCCACGGTCCGGCTTTCTCTGAGCCACTACTTCTGTGTACCGATCTGTGTAATGGTCAAGTAGCTGATTCTGCCATTTTTGTATCGTCTTCAACGACACATAGTCTGAGACGGCAATCGTGGCTTCGCAGCCCGGTGGTGGCTTCAAAGAGGAGTAACCCCATGCTGAGGAGACAAATCCTAGTACAACCATACATACAGACCGCATCATGAACAATCGATTAACACAACCAACCATCGCAGGTATTTCTGTAAACAGCGACGTGAGTCGGAGCACTTCGGGCCTCCGAAAGATGCTCGTGCTACTGGCATTCGTGTGTTCCTCCTTGACGATCTCTTCGGTAGGTCAGGCGCAAACAGCGTCTCCCTGCCCATCGCCTTCGAGCTTCACACTCACTGCTCCCTCCATGCCAACGATCTATCCCGGGGACTTCACCCAGCTCACTGCTGCCCAAATATCCAACAGGGCGGGACTCAACGACCACTCTCATAACAAATTCTTCTTGTGTACCTTTAAATGGGACAAGCGGAAATGTTGCGAGATCACCAAAGCCGTCCTCACGGTAAAGATGTACTCCAACCAAAACGGTACTGGACACACTTCTTCCGACGCCGGTAACGACCGTATCGGGCTCGTCCACAATGGCGTAGGTATCGGCCTCCCAGCGAGCACGTGGGTATACCCTGCGACCTCCTTTCCGATCAATACACCCTCGACGATATCCTGGAACATCACGGGTCCGGCCCTTACACAGCTAAAGGCCGACGGAAGGCTCAGCTTCGCTGTCGAGGACGACACACGCGTGGAGTCTGCAACGCTTGTCATCAACGAGTGCTGTGTCACGGAGTAATTCGCTCGGCTTAGCGAAGCAGATCACGATAACGAATCTCGCCCGCTCTGCAAATCGATATTTCGGGTAGCAGAGCGGAGCAGGGTGCTCGAGCAGAGACTCCTACCGAGATTCAACACAATTCAGAAACCTTTTTTATGTCTTATGTCACTGAATAAAAGAACTTCAAGGGACTACTTGTCCACAGACAGCAGGATCCCAACCCTTCTATATTCGCAACTAATTTCATTAGCGGTATTGGCGTTGCTCGTTTTGACGAACATTGCTAGCGCTACGTGGAGCACAAATCCAGCAGCCAACACGCTCGTCACAACCGACGCCAACGGACCTGCGCCACGCATCGTCTTGGCGGAGGACATTGATGGCGGTGTCATTACCGTCTTCATGGACAACGGCCTTCTAAAGGCACGCCGTTATGACAAACTGGGTAATTCCATGTGGGGGCCGAGCACCGTCCTTTCCTACACCAACGTGCTAAGCTTCGCTGCAGTATCCGACGGAATTGGTGGCGTCCAGATTGCTGCAATGCTGCAAACTGCAAACTCACGGCCAGTGTATGCTCAACACGTGTCTGCATCAGGAATGACTGCCTGGCCAAGCAACGGAGGCCTGACTGGCACTCAAGTCAGTTCTGGGACAGGAGCGAACTTCAATAGCGGCATTGTCCTGGATCCCTCTATTGCGTCCGACGGTAGCGGGGGCTCCGTAATCGCCTGGGCAGGTTACAGTGCTCCGTACGCGATCACCACGAAGAAGATCCTCGCTTGCCACGTGAACGCAAGTGGTGTAGCACTCGGCACCGTGCTTGTTTGTGCCGCAGGAGGCAATCACCATCAGGGAAACTGTCAAATCGTTGCAGCCCCCATGCCTACAATAGGAAGCTACATTCTTGTGTGGGAAGACAGTCGTAATGGACTTCGAGACATTTATGCGCAAAAATTGAATTCAAGCTTGCTGAATTCGTGGATCTCGACAGGAGTACCCGTCTGTACTGCTTCCGACGATCAGCGAAATCCACAGGTAGCGTTTCGGTATAACAACTCCTGGGATCCAGGAGCATATGTTGTATGGGAAGATAATCGGTCTGGTGCTGGGACAGACATCTACGGTCAGTACCTCGATCTGACAACAGGTAACTCCACCTGGGCGCTAAACGGTAACCCGATTTGTGCCATGCCTGGTGATCAACGAGTCTTCTCTATCGCCATGGCAACCGAGCCGGGCCGCGATCTATTTGTCGCGTGGCAAGACCAGCGATCCGCAGGATGGCAACGGTACGCACAACGAGTTGACTACCAGGGGAATATGGCTTGGGGCACCGGGGCGCTCGTCTCATCCGCGCAGGGGAACGCAGGCATTCTCGATCCGCAGCCCGTCACCATCGTTGCGGCTGATGAAGGGGCCGTGATCACATGGGCCACCTACAACAACAGTTCGAGCACCAGTGCGATGGATCTTTATGCTCAGCGAATGAATCCTGATGGAACCCGAGCGTGGACGGCAACCGGGATGCCTCTAAGCATAACACCATCGGGCAATCAATTCCTCGGACGATCCGTATTATTACCAGACGCTTCTGGTTGTAATCGCATGATCGTCACAATCTGGCTTGATGATCGTGGACACGTCAATAACGGGATAGATGACGCCTATGTGCAAGCAATGCGCTGGAATGATGGCACATTGGGCGGTGGAATCGTTTCCGATTATCCTGACGTCTGGATCCAACGGAACACGCTTGACTACGGCGCGGAGCCGCTCGTCTATGGAACGGATATCCCCTACAACTCCCCGGATGTTTGGAATACCGTGTCTACAGGTACTATCGATCATTCGACGAGTCTAACACACGAGAATCCAAACAACGCTCCAGGCCACACGAACCAACTCAGAGTACGTCTTCGCAATCGCGGATGCGGATCCGAAGAAGGTCGGCTTACCGTCTATCTGAGTGATCTAAACGCAGCCGCGCCATGGACCTTCACCACTTCAGGCAATACTTTCCCGACAGACCCGGGCCAAACGGTGGGAGGATGGACTCGGTATCCCACCGGAGCATCACCGATCGGAATTCTCATTATTCCACCGATCGCTCCAGGCACCGAATATATTCAGAACATCCCGTGGACACCACCTGCGGCGGGACACTATTGCTTTTATGTACGCTACGAATCTCCAAATGACCCCATCCACTCTGAGGGCCCATGGCAGATCGGCAACGTGGCGGCCAACAATAATATCGCGCATCGAAACGTAGATATCATTACTCAACTTTCACCCCACAGCGTCTTCTGGTGCCACAATTTGGATAGCCTGGTACGGAGTATTGATGTGCACTTTACGCTAGACAGATCACCCCAGAGTGCGTCAACATTGAGTTTACTCGGCATCAAGCTCAAACTTCCGCAGCCGCTGTTTGTGGGATGGGTTAAGGCGGGAAGCAAAGGAACAGGCATTCGCGTGAGCTCTGATTCAAGCATCCTACTTGTCGGAGACACTTCAGCTAGCTTGGCGGAAATTCCCTTTGGGAAGAGTGAAGCATGGCAAATCAATGCCCAATTCGATTCACTCACGCAGATCGGCAACGAGGACTTGAAGGTCCGAGTAACGCAATATACCAACCGTGGTGATAGCACGCTTGCCAGACCTGACGGCGGCCTAACATGGGAAGTACACTCAGCTGTAGTTCCAATGGTAGCTCACGGTGGCGACACTATTGCGAACGAGCGCCCGACGAACCGTCCGATGCATGTGCAAACGTATGCCATCTATGTCTCGAACGGTAATCCTGGACGCGCCGCGATCGACCGCGTCATCGTGGGAGTACAGGGTAAGGCAACGATTCTCGCCGTTGGGCCTCTGCGCGATAGCCAGCACACGACGATCAGTCTCGCCAGAGACCGCACAGGCCGCGCCTTCATCTATCAGTGCGATCCTGACGATCAGGTACGACTCTACGCTGGCGAAGCATTTCGTCCAATCTACCTTACGGTAGCGACGGAGGACACGGGCCTGGCAACGATCAACTTCCAGACGATCGATCCGCAAGGTGACACCATCACAGATGGGCAAGTCGTAATGACAGATCGACTGGCCTCTGGCTCCTTGGATGTGCACGAACACGATGTGTTCTTTTCACAGTCGCTGCTCAGCAGTTATCCGAATCCGGCCACGTCGCTCACGAGCGTCCAGTTCGCTTTCCCAGGGCTTATCCGTGGGGCGGATCTCGCGATCATCGATGCAACTGGCAGAGAGGTTCGTACGCTTTTCGCAGGCGAATCCTTTGAGGCTGGTCAACACCAAGTAAGCTTTGATGCTTCAACGCTTCCCTCTGGTGCTTATTTCCTCCGTCTGCGTGCCGACGGTCTCCAGTACATGTCGAGTATGCGCGTCATTCGCTGATCGACCCAACGCCAAACCGGGAGCGCCACTGCTATGGCAGTGGCGCTTGGTTGGCAAGCGCAATGAAAGCTACAACATCTCTCATAGGACACGACCATGACAGCAGAACTTCTTGAGGCAGAAGCCTTAATAACGATAGATCCATTGGCCTCGAAAATACGGAAGCCATTTCACCTGCTACTCCTTGCTGGGCCGCAGGATGTACTCCACAACATTTGCCCAACGGACTTTGGCGCGATCGCATTGCTTGCTCCGCGTGCGGGACTCGGGGAGACATCACATAGCAAGTTCTTCCTATGTACGTTCAGATGGGACTTCATAGATGAGGAGTACGCTATCAACAGGGCACTCCTGACTGTGAAGATGAAGGCGAATCTTGCTGGTGCTTCTATGAATGATCCCGCTGCTGGCGATGACACGATCGCTATTGTTCGCGGAGGAGTGCCCATGGCAGGGTACAATGATCATGTTTATTCGAACTGGCCATTCGCCGCAGGGCAACCCGCGATAAGATCGTGGAGCCTGACGGGAAGGGCACTCGCGAACCTCAACGCCGACCGCCGCTTAAGCTTCATGGTTCAGGACGACACCATGGTCCATGCAGCGACACTCGAACTATGGGGTGAAGCATGAAAACAGGCTCAAACCGTGAAGCACGCCGGGCGCCGGCGCCACCGCCCCGCTTCCAAAAACCGAACTCACTTTTATCGTATCTTTGTCATCATACTTTCGCTACGTCTATGAATTCACAATCACGTCTTCTTTCTGTCCTTACTAGTCTCCTGTTGGCATCAAGTCTTTTCGTGCTGATGGGGTGTCCCAATCCTTCAAAGCCTCCGGGCCCAATTCTGGATCTCCGCTTCGATGGGAATCTCAAGGATAGCTCGGTGAATCATCATGATGCAACGGCGCATGGGCCAATTCATTATGGGATGGACCGATTTGGTCATCCGGGTAAAGCGCTGGTGCTTGATGGAGATTCTTATCTCACGGTACCCAACACACCGGATCTTAACTTTTCGGATACGGCATCCTTTACTATCAGCGTATGGGTTAGAACCAAGGATACATCCGATGTCGCCGTTCTTCAAAAAGGTCCTGTCAATTCCGCATTGCCTGGTTATAAACTTGGAATGAAGAATGGAAGGGTGTACGCTTCACTCACAGCACGTGATAGCAATGTCAATCTTCGTGGATTGACTTCGATTGCGGATGACCATTGGCATTTACTGACGCTCGCATGTGCCCCGCATCACGTTGATCTTTACGTCGATACAAACCATGTGGCGCAACGATCTGGAGTTACGCTCAAGACCGATTCGCTAAATAGCTCCGGTATCATTATTCGCAAGCTCGGGGGCAGCAAACCGCAACCACGAATGTTGATTGATCGAGCCATGATCGTCATCGGTTGGCTGCCGCCAATCATGAATGTACCAATTTTTGCTACCGAGCATCCACCGGGAGACTTTGGATCAACGGGTGACACTATTGTACTGGGGGTTGCCTGGGCAAACGTAGACACCGGCGTGTGCTGCGGAACCTGGGGATACCTCTCGTGGACAACGGACGGTGGAGGTTCATGGCAACGTGTTACAACCGGTGTGGAAGATTGCCTGCGCAGAGTAAGTCTCTTTCAAAGTAAGCCAGGCCAGCCAATATATGCCGCTGTAGTCGGTGACAATGGTCAGCTGTGGGTTAGTACGATTGGGAATCTAGGGAGCTGGCAGCAACGATCCATCCCTATAGTGCCCCTAGGTGGCATTGCGAGCATCAATATTCACGACGTTAAATACGTTGGTGGGAGTCAGTTACTTGTTGCAGGTGCAGTGCCCATTACTGCAACAACTTGGCAGGGGTTCGTTTGCTACTCAAGCAACAATGGGGCAGACTGGTCTGTGGTGGCCTCTCCGACGAATCAATGGTTCTGGGATAATCCTGTCTATTGTCTCGCCTTGAACGCTCTAACTCCGCAGCTATACGCAGGTGCATACGGAGGGCTATTCAAAATTTCATCGGGGACTCCCACGCCCACACCACCGAGCACCGGAACATCCTACCTGATCGCACCCTGGACTGCAACGAATGTGGGGCCAGATGTCACAACTAATCCTGCAACCGCGCAAATTTCCTCAACGGAGTCCATTGCTGCATTCGATTTCGATGGCGGTACTGCGGTCGCGGTTTCTGACCTGGGAAATGAATATGAGATTTCGACCTCGACGTTCACGAAGATCACGCCTTCTTCCATTCCAGCGAATACCTCACTCTATGGTGTGCAGCTGCTTTCGGGTGTCAGCGCGATAGTGGGTGCCAATGATATTAAACTATCTGGAGGACAGACCATCAACGTTTCAACTGCTCCTCCGCCAACACCAACGTGGATCTACATCGCAAAGCGCGGCACGAGTAAGATGACGCTGTTGAGTTCAACCGCTACCCAGGCGTGGGGGAACATCTATAGCAGCACGCCTTAATCCCTTAGATCATCCGATGGCCGATTACGAATCGCTTCTTACGGAGATTGAGAAGGATCTCAGCTTCGAACAATTCGAACTCACGTTACCTCTACTACTCGAGGTAACGGAGAACGACGCAGCCGCACTCACGCATGTTTATTGCGTCGGCGTGCGCTGCTATTTCGTGGCTCGACAGCCGACACGCTCGCAGGAGTATCTGGAAATGGCACATGAGACCGCCCAAAATGGCGGACCGGTTGCCGTTGCTCGGGTCGCACTGACGGAGGCCTCGATCCTCAACAGCGTGGATCAATTTCAGGAGTCCGAGGAGCAACTTGCTTATGTACTCCCTGTCCTGGAGGAGCTTCCTCTGAACCTTAGGTCACTAGCCTTAGCACTTCATGGAAGGAATGAGGCAATGTCTGGCGCGTACGCAGAAGCTATTACGCACTCCCAGAGTGCAATCGCAATTGGCCCGCCCACGTCTTCTTCTGCTGCCTTTGCGAATATGACAATTGCTTTGGTCTTCCAGGTGATGGATCGTTTCGAGGAGTCGGAGCAATTCGCATTGGAGCAGATTCGGATATATAAGGAGCGTGGTTCGAAGCAAAATATTGCCTCATCATATTCCATGCTCGCGGCAGCCGCGTCAGCACAAAAATTGTGGGACAAGGCAATGGAGTATCAAAAGCAGGCACAGGAGGCCGCCAATGATATTCCGACTCAATCATCAAATAGAGCTCTGTTTTCGGTTTGGAAGGCCTACTCGGAGTTGGAGCTTGGTGATAATGTTTCCGCATTAGAGCATGCGAAGGAGGCGTTGATCCTGTCTGAGGCATCAAAGGATCGATCTCGCACACTGAATGCAAAACTTCTGTTCGGCTTTGCGCTGCTTCGAAATGATCGCCCGGAGGAGGCATTGGAAGTTCTGCTGAAGTTACTCGGAGATGCTGGTGCACTGGGGGATAACGCACTTATGATCCTATATAAACATCTCGCTGATACCTACATTGCGCTCAACCGCCGCGAGGATGGTTTTGAGGTTTGCTATAAACTGTGGCAGCTCCAAAGTGACTTTAATGAGCGCACCCGCGAAGCATTGCTACGTTATCACAAGGCACTCGAAAAGAAGATCCACTTCCAGGAAATGGCGCACATGAAGACGAAGTCCGATAGCCTGGAGCGTGAACTCTCGCTTCAGACGATGAGCATGGCGGCGCAGATGGATTTGCTTGCTCGCTTTCGTGATGATCTGCGCGTGGTGGTCAGGAATGTGAATGACCCCGGTACCGCTCTGAAGCAAGTGAAGGAAAAGTTAAAGGCACTTCCGTGCGAACAGATCGACTGGGCTCAATTCGAAGCACAATTCACTTCCGTGCATCCGGAGTTCCGAAAATTACTCATTCAGAAATATCCTGAACTTACTCCGCAAGAGGTGCGGGTCTGTCAGTTATTGCGCGTGGGAATGAAGTCGTTCGAAGTGGCCAAGCTAATTTGTATCTCCGAGCGAGGTGTGGAGAGTCATCGTGCTAATATTCGCAAGAAACTTGCGCTCAAGACGGAGCAGTCCTTGACTTCATTCCTTGAAGCGGTGAACTAGCGACTCTGGCTCCACCAAAAAATCAGAGCCATAGGTGCCACCGAGGTGTGGCGAACGCTGACCCGTCGGTAAATGCCACAGCAAATTCTGCACTGCCATCCGTTCGGCAGAAACGCCCATTCGGCGAATACGCCCAATAGTGAGGAGTCAGGTAGCTAGTACATATTCCATGCGCCAAAGAGCATGCCGCATACGCGAATGACAAGGTATTCGAACTCGGCGCCCTAGAGCATAGGTCGCCAATGTATCTTCGTCAGTGCGATAGCGCAACTTTCTTCCTGTTAACTAGACCCGTGATAGTCTGGTACCCATGGGCATAGTTTGGCTAAGTTATTGGCACTATGAGAAGTTCGCAACAAGCGGATCTTCGAAGCGATGCGTCGGCAAGGACTACGGTGCGATAGCTGGCGAGGCGATTTGGTCGGGTGTCGGTTACGTATCGGGGATTCCAACAACGCTCCGGGACCTGCGGCATTACTGCCCCTACCGCTCCCCACCCGCAGAATTTGCTTCCTCAACCTAGAAGTCACGATTTTCCTCTCCTAAGTAACCAAAGGCCCCCAATGTTGCATCTTTGGCGGAGCTTCCATCTCTCCGGGGAAGTGGCTCCCAGCGCCTGGCGTAAAGTAATCGTATACCCCGTAAACTTCTTTTGCACCCCAAAACCGGACTTTTTTCTCCGATTTTTGAAATCGGACTTGATTCGCCTTATTTCAAAAATGGCATATTGATTCCATGCTCGAATCCATGAAAATTGAATCACGCAATAAGGCGTATCATCCGCATCCAAGTTCATACTATGTTCTTGAATATGAAAACCACTCTACTCCCCAAATCTAATCGAGGAAGAATCGTCCTGGGTCTCGCGCTTCTGGCAGGCCTCATTCTCACACCAATCCTGATCTCAAGCTGCCAGAAGGGCGGCGGAAGCAATCTTCAAACAATCGCCTCCGCGCGCGGACTGACACCCGAAGAGATGGAAGGCGCCATGCGCACCTTCGTCCCGCCCGGCAAACGCGATGAATACTACATGTTTGCGTCCGGCGGACACTCCGGGCAAATCCACGTCATCGGCGTGCCCTCGATGCGTTTGCTCAAGACGATCCCCGTCTTCTCGAACGATGCGTGGCAGGGCTACGGACTCGGCACGACGGAATCGGCAAATCTCTTCAAATCCGGCAGCGAAGGAGAGGATGTCGAACTGCATTGGGGCGATTCCCATCATCCGGCTATCAGCAAGACGGATGGCGATTATGATGGTAAGGCCCTCTATATTAACGATCGCGCGAATGGCCGCATCGCAATGGTCGATCTTCGTGATTTCAAGACCAAGCAAATTCTGAAGATCCCAAACATTCAAACCTCCCACGGCGGCGTGTTCCTGACGCAGAATTCCGAGTACGCACACGTCTCCGCAATGCAGCCGAAGGCGAATGCCTTCAGCGATCATCCGATGCCCGTAACGCTTAAGGATCATCTTGAGAATTACAAAGACATCTATCGCGGCGTATCGAGCTTCATCAAGATCAATAAGGAAGACATGCATCTGGATTTCACGAAGAGCTTCCAGATCGAGCTGCCGCCTTACACGCAGGATCTCGCCAGCGCAGGCAAAGGTCCGAGCGATGGTTGGATGTTCATCAACAGCTACAATACCGAGATGGCGACAGGCGGCGCGGCATACGGCAAGCCCACCATCGAAGTTGGTGCATCGAAGAATGACTTCGACTATCTTCACGTCATTGACTGGAAGAAGGCTGAAGCGCTCGCGCTCGCTGGTAAAGGCGAGATGCACAATGGCATTCGCGTCCTACCGATGACGCTCGCCATCTCCGAACATATTCTGTACCTCGTTCCAGAACCACGCTCGCCGCATGGTGTCGATGTGTCTCCTGATGGCAACTACATCGTTGTTGCTGGTAAGCTCGATCCGCACGTTACCGTCTTCGGAATGGACCTCATCAAGAAGGCGATCGAAGCGAAGAACTTCGAGAAGACGGACATCTACGGAATCCCAGTGCTCAATTACAAAGCGTGCGTTGCAGGACAAGTTGAACTTGGCGCTGGGCCGCTTCACACACAGTTCGATGCCGATGGCAATGGTTATACGAGTCTCTTCTTAGAGAACGCAATTGCGAAGTGGAGCCTGCCAACAGACAAGAGACCAGCGAAGGATGCATTCAAAGTTCTCGACAAGGTAACAACGCATTACAACATCGGTCACCTTTCGACGGCACACGGTGATACGCGTCATCCGCAAGGCAAGTACATGGTTGCGATGAACAAGTGGTCGATCGATCGCTTCGGCCCGCTTGGAACGCTGCTCCCGCAGAACTTCCAACTCATCGACATCTCTGGTGAAAAGATGAAACTCGTCGCCGATATGCCTATCGGATTTGCCGAGCCTCATTATGCAGAGATGATCAACGTGAACGTGCTCAAACCGATACAGGTCTATCCTATCGGTACCGATCCGATCACGATGAAGCCGTCGCCGTTCGGTATCAAGACTGCGAAGGAAGCGCGCATCGAGCGCCACGGCAATGTGGTTGATATCTATATGGGTGTCATCCGCAGTTCATTCTCACCGGATATTGTGGAAGTCCACAAAGGCGATCACGTCCGCTTCCATATTACAAACGTGGAGCAGACGGTCGATGCCTCGCACGGCTTCGCAATACCGGAGTACAACATCATGTGTAGCCTCGATGCCGGCGAAACGGAGAACGTGGAGTTCGTTGCGAATCGCGTTGGCTCCTTCAGTTACTACTGTACCGAGTTCTGCTCCGCGCTCCATCTGGAGATGCAGGGGTGGCTGCTTGTGAACTGAGTATTGAGTAACGAGTAACGAGTGATGAGTAATATGCAGAAGCCAACCTGGCAAGCCACACGAGCAGTGAGAAATTCCATTCTCCCGACTCGTTACTCGTTACCCGTTACTCGTTACCTCCTCCTCGTTACCCGTTTCTCGTTACTCATCACTCTCCTGAGTTGCAGTGCCGGCAAGCCGGAGCCGCCAAAGATCATCGCCGATCGCTCATCGTGCAGCTTCTGCAAGATGCTCATCAGCGACACACGATATGCCGGAGCTCTGAACAACGGCCAGGAGGCCCTTTACGACGACCTCGGCTGCATGTTCAGTGCTGTCAGCAAAATGAAGAGCGAACCCGAATACCTCTGGGTTCGCGACTACAACACCAACGTCTGGCTCGATGCGCGCGCCGCAGTCTTCGTCTATGCGCCGAAGCTCGGAACACCGATGAACTACGGTTACGTCGCCGTTCGTGATGCCTCCGAGGCCGCGCAGCTTGCCGGACATATTGATGGTCGCGTCATTGGAGATTGGAATGCCGTCGTCACGTTTTTTAAGGAGAAGGTATAGTTATGAGCTGGTTTAAGGAGTATCCGAAACGTCACCTGGTTCAATGGGTCGGTGCAGCTTTGCTACTTGCACTAATTGCATGGCTATCCTATTGGGGAGAGAACGCTCCACTTTGGGAGATGCACATGAAGGCGCCGCAGTATCCCGCCGGTCTTGTGCTTATCGCGTACGGAGATCGAGTCGAGGGAAATGTCATGGAGATCAATCTCCTCAATCAATATATCGGCATGAAGAGCATTGATCCGAAAGAGATCAAAGTAATGGTTCTGTGCCCGTACGCAGTTGGGACGATCGTGTTCTTCGGTCTGCTTGCCTTTGCATTCCCGAAGTTTCGCTGGCTGTTCTCCGTCATGGCAATGGCGGTTCCCTTGGGGATATTGGTCGTCATTCAGTATTACCTCTATCATTTCGGTCACACGCTCGACCCTGAACAGAATCTCTTGCGGATAGAGCCGTTCACTCCTTATGTGATCGGACCAACATCGATCAAGCAATTCAACACCATGTCCGTGCCTGGTATGGGATTTTGGCTATTGATGTTGGCTTCCGTCCTGATCGGTTTTGGCAATAGGCTCGCGCGTAGCATCGTACATGGTATTAATCCATTCAACTTCAAGCGAGCGGTCATCACTGCCTCCGTGGTGCTCGCACTATTCCCGATCACGCGAGCCAACGCTCAGTCGCTTCGCGATCTTCAACCCATGATCGACGCCGCAGCGCCGGGGACTGTCCTCGTCATTCCGCAAGGGACGTATCGTGGGCCGATCACGATCACCAAGCCACTAACCCTTCGTGGCGAAGGCAAGCCGGAGATTCGTGGTAACGGGCAAGGCAGCGTTGTGACGATCAACACAAACGATGTGACAATAGATGGCTTCCTCATCCGGCTGAGTGGCAAAGAAGTATCCGAGGAAGCTGCTGGCGTTTCGTGCGAGGGAAGCAATATCACGCTCCGCAACAGTGAAGTGCGTGATGTGTTTTTCGGGATGCACATTGCAAGCGGAAATAATATCACCGTCTTGCACAACGAGATCCATCCCGGTGTAAGTTACGGTGGACGCGCAGGACATGGCATTGATATCTGGAACGTCGAAGGCATAACGGTTCGCGGCAATTACATTCACGATGCACGCGACGGGGTGATTCTCTCCTACGCCGCAAAAGTTGTTGTCGATTCCAACCATGTCACCAATTGTCGCTATGGTTTGCACTCCATGTTCTCGAAGAATCTCGCCTTCACCTGCAACTACGTTCACGACAATCTCCTCGGCGTTGCGCTGATGTACACAGACACGATGCTCGCCGAAGGCAACATCGTCACGAGCCACAAGACCGGCGCAACCCCGTTTGGCTTCCTGCTGAAGGATCTGAACAACCTCACGATGCGGCACAATACGATCACCTGTAATCGTGTCGGTATCTATGCCGATGGTCTGTCGATGCAAGTTGGCAGTTCATCGCTTATTTCGGAAAACACACTCGCCGGAAATGAGCGCGGCGTCTCCGCGATGAGCAATGCGACGTTCACGTTCGCGGGTAACAACGTTCTGGATAATCTCACGGATGTCTATAACGAAGGCGAGCACACTGCGCCGGGTGTGCGATGGTCGAACGCACAAGGCGGCAACTTCTGGAGCGAGTATCACGGCTTCGACAAGACCGGCGATGGCACAGGTGATCTCGCTTATCGAGAAGAGAATACAACAGAGTCCATTCTCAATACATCGAATCCTGCGCGAGCATTTATCTACACGCCAGCGCATCTTGTGCTCGAAGCTGCGCTCCGCATGTTTCCATTATTCAAGAGCGCGCCTGTTGTAGATGATGCAAGGCCGAAAATGCAGCCCGCCGCGCTGGGCTGGACAACAAACGTTCTTGAACCGCGCTCGGTAACAACGTCGCTCATATCCACCCTCCTCGTCTGCCTCGGAATGTGGACGCTCTGGCGTTGGAGACCTTTCTCCGCAAGTCGCATAGACATCCCCCGTCATCGAACTTCTATCCCCGCCTTATGATAGAAATCTCACATTTGCGAAAGTCCTTCGGCACAACAGATGTGCTCTCAGGACTTGACCTTTCCATCAACGCCGGAGAACTCGTCGTCCTGCTCGGACCAAACGGCAGCGGTAAATCAACACTCTTTCGTTGTATGATGGGCCTCATTGACTATGATGGGCAGATTAGCATTGATGGACTCTCTCCACTCACGCATGGCAAGGCCGTCCGCAAAGAGATCGGCTTCATGCCGCAGCAGTGCGGATTGCACCTGGATATGACAGTGGACGAGACACTGGAGTTCTACGCGCTCATTCGTAAGCAGAGTTCAGAGCACGCATTCCGATTGCTCGAACAAGTGAATCTTGGCAGCACCCGAACGATGAAAGTTGGCGAGTTATCTGGCGGTATGCGGCAGCGATTGTCGTATGTCGTCGCAGCATTTGCGAGGCCGAAAGTGCTGATTTTGGATGAACCGATTTCCAATCTCGATCGCGAGAGTCAATCGCTCATTCTTTCGCACCTTCTGGCGTTGCACGAGGAGAAGATCACCATCCTGCTTTCAACGCATTTGAAGCACGATATGCTGGATGTTGCAGATCGCTCGTTCGTCATGTCTGAAGGCCGATTGTGGGACACCGTCACCGCAGATACGTATGCAATGGAAGGAGCGATGCAATCATGATGACACTCGACGCCATTCGCCCCATCGCTCTTAAAGAGCTGAACGACGCGCGCCGCAATCGGTGGCTAATCGGCTACGCACTTGTGTTGGCGGGGCTCGGAATCGTCGTCTCCATCGTTGGGACATCGAGCACGAGCGGCTTATCTCTGCAAATGTTTGGCCGCACGACGGCAACATTCGTGAACCTATGCCTTTTCGTTGCACCGCTCGTAGCTGTGACACTCGGCGCTGGCACCATCGCCGGCGAGCGGGACATGGGCACGCTCGAACATCTTCTCGCACAACCGATCGAACGCTCCGAGTTGCTACTCGGCAAATATCTGGGTTTGTGGATTGCGCTCACCGTCGCAACGATTGTCGGCTTTGCACCGGCGGGAATAATCATTGGCTCGCTTGCGGGGGTGTCAAGCATTCTGCACTTCCTGCTCTTTCCGATGCTCGCGATTCTTGTTGCAAGCGCGATGCTCTCCGTGGGAATGTACATATCCATCCGTTCCTCCGGAAGAGCAGAGGCTCAGACGACTGCGATCCTCGTGTGGTTCGCATTCGTGCTTGCATACGACTTACTGTTGTTGGGAAGCCTCTCTGTGATTCAACTTCCTGCGAGCACACTCGGCATTCTGCTCATGCTCAATCCGATAGACGCCGCGCGCGTTCTGACAACACTGGCTCTTGATCCAGAACTCTATGTTCTCGGTCCTGCGGGCGCGTATCTAGTGGAAACGCTTGGCACGCTTGGCACCACCGTCTTCCTACTCGGTGCGCTCGCCGCATGGACAGCCATCCCGATTTGGTTTTCTATTCTTCGATTTAGAATCCGCACACTTTCGCGCGCGTAAACGTTTACGTGCTAGCTTTGAAACTCAATCATCATCAACTATGACTTCACTTTTTCGTGCCGCCTTCTTCCTAACGCTTCTTCTTGCCGCATCTTCCTGTGGGAAGAGCGACAAGATGAATGAAGACGATAACAATAAACCCGCCGCTGCTGCTGGTGCTCCAGCCGCCGAGGCGCCGTTTGATGTTGCGATGACGCCGGATAACATCGTCAAGGGCGATTCGCTGTACCAGCATACATGCGCTCCGTGTCATGGGCCGCGCGGCAAGGGCGATGGCCCGGCCTCCGTCGCGCTTAATCCGAAGCCCCGCGATCACTCGAACGGTGCATACATGGATAAACTCACGAATCGCCACATTCACGATGTTGTGAAGAACGGTGGCGCGGCGTTCGGTTACCCGACGATGCCAGGACAGCCACAGCTAACAGACGAGCAGATCGCGCAGGCCATCGCGTTCGTCCGCACGCTAAGCCCGACATACAAGCCATAAGTGGGAAGTGGATGGTCACCCGTCCACGATAGAAATTGCAAATCGAGCTGCGTAAGATTTCCTTACGCTGCTCGATCTTGTTTTGTGGGGAGTCGTGATGGTAGCGCGTCCCATTTCAGCATTCCCGGATTGTGATGGGATTGGCACGAACTTGCCATGATGCAGACGTAACGCGTTGCAGTGAGCAATGCAGCTTCACCACGCCTCACGATTTCAATGCGAGCCACGACGCAAAGCACCATCGAGACTTCATCTTCTCCCGAGGAGATGTTGCGGAATATAGATGGTGACCCATCTGTAAAACGAGGGCCTGTCTTCGTCCTCTTGCTGGCCATCGCACTTCTGCTTTCGCTTCTGCTCATTTGGCAGGCCCGCGTGATCGTCATGCTGCTCTTCGCAGCGATCGTCGTCGCGATTCTCCTCACTGCTATTGTCGATTGGTTCGAAACGCGCCTAAAGCTCAAGCGGGGAATCGCGTTCTCACTCGTCCTTCTTCTTGGCACCGCACTCCTCATACTTATGGTGTGGGTCACAGGCCCACAGGTGATCCAACAGTTCGAAATTCTCCAAACCGATCTCCCAGTTGCCTACAATCACCTCATGGATGAGATGCGGGGATATGATTGGGGACGCTGGATGCTTGCGGAGCTGTCCGGGTATTCGCAGCTCTCTGAGAGTGTCGGATATGCAGTGCGAAGTATCGGCGGCATGATGCTCAGCAGTGCTACAGGTGTTGGCGGGATTATTCTCGTCGCCGTTCTTGGATTATATTTCGCCGCAGAGCCAAATGTCTATCTCGCCGGTATCCGTCGGGCAACTCCGAAACGGTATCGCGCTATTCTTGAAGCGTGTACGACAAGCGCCGCTCGCACGTTGCGGTGGTGGTTGCTGGCGCAGATGCTATCGATGATCGCCGTCGGTCTGCTCGTGTGGCTTGGCCTTTGGGCGCTTGGGGTACCGCTCGCGGGAACGCTGGGTATCATCGCCGCGCTGCTCACCTTCATTCCGAACGTGGGGCCGATACTTTCCTCCGTACCCGCGGCTCTGCTTGGCCTTGCTATTAGTCCGATCACAGGATTACTCACCCTCGTCCTCTTCATGTTCGTGCATTTTGTCGAGGGGTACGTGATCACCCCATTGCTTCAGCGCGAGATCGTTCGTCTTCCCCCGGCGTTCACATTGCTCGCGGAGTTACTCCTCGCCGTCATCGCTGGCCCGCTTGGTGTCGCCCTCGCGGCACCGATGGCTGCTTCGGCGCTCGGCATTTTTAAGACGCTCGTTCCCGAAGAGAAAGGCGTTGACCTTTCGGGCGTCTCGGCGCAGTCTGGGAGATCGCGTCATGAACTTTCTCATCGCAAGTATGAGTAAGGTATTCCTAGTACAGGTATGAATCCCACGGAATGGGCGCCAGATTGTCTTACGCCATTGACTCCCGGAACTGTCAAAAGCAGTTTGCGCGAGCAATTTGCGGCTACTATCTCTTTAAGATTGTGCTTGCACAGAGTTGCAGTGTGACAGGGTCGAAGGTCGTAATACGGGGCGCTTTCTGTCGGTGACCCTCCTTGAAAGGTGCGCAACACCGTTCTTGGGTAACCTAGGGATCTCAGGGGTTACCTGTAGTGGCTAGTGAGCTATCATCTGCCGCTGGGTGCGGGTAGTGTGGCGAACCGCTGGGTTGCGGGTAGTGTGAAAGCGAGAGAGAGCGGCCGCTGCTGCACCGGTTTCAAGACCGTCTTCGAAATCCTCGCCGAGCACTATCTCTGCAACTACCATGCATGGGACAATAGCGTAGGCCTTAGCATGAAGCGCCGTGCGGGACGCGAAGGCGAATTCGCTGTTTTCGAGGATGCAACCGTGGCGCAACAATTTCTTACCTCGTTACTCTGCCTAACCCTGCGCCAATCTCAATTGTGCACTGGGTACCGTCACGACGATCCACTGGGCCTCCTGCCTGTGGCTCGTCGAGCGGTTTGACCGCCTAGAACGCGGCGTTCTCGCTTCACCCATCGACACAACTTGCGGAAGACCCGGGATTCGAACTCGGAAGCCCTTGCGGGCGGCAGTTTTCAAGACTGCTGCAGTACCATTGTGCCAGTCTTCCAGAAAAGCCAATCTCCGAAACTGGTAAGGCCCTATGCTATGACGGCCCTTCGGACTTGGGAAGTGCTCAATTGACTCGCGGCAACGAAAGTTCCTATTCGTACGAGTAGGCGAATCATTCCTTAACTTTGCAGTCCCAAATTGCCGAACAGGACACCAATGGCCATATCCCTCAATATCACTGTATTCTTTTTCCTTATCTCAGCGAGTGCGCTTGCGCAACAGCCTGTGCCATCCGATCATTTGGCTGTACTTCAAAGGGAGCTCGCCGCCTATAAAAACGGATCTTGGCTCTACGCGAGAAGTGATGCTTTTAGGCATATCATGGAGGCACGCGTGGAGCAACGCATTGGGCTTGCTACCAGTCAAACGGATGGGACAACCTCTGACGAGAGACCATTCAATGTAGAGGCGGATTCCACACTGGACATCTCCCGCACGGGGAGCGAGGAGGATGAACCTACCGTCGCGATCAGCCGAACAAATCCAAGGCTGATACTGGCAGGAATGAACGACAATGCGCAGTTCGGCGCCGGATTAGGGATGTCGGTCATAGTAAGTACAAACGCGGGAAATTCCTGGAAGAAGTACCACTTACCAAAAGTGAATGACAATGGCTGCCGTGCGTACTGCGATCCCGTACTCATTTCGGATGACGCAGGGATGTTCTATTATGGCTTCCTGATCATCAACACTTCCAATTCTCTTTCAGACATCATGGTAGGGCGAAGCACCGACGGCGTGAATTGGGTGCTAGGCCAGCCAGTCGTCGGGAATGTAACACCCCCGGGCCCATTGGAGGACAAGCCCGCGATGGCTGTCGATCGAGACCCCAATAGCCCCTATCATGGAAGGCTTTACCTGGCATGGAGCAGATACACATCGTTTGCGAACGATTCGCTCTTCGATGGCATCGCCTTCATCACGCACAGTGACGACCACGGCGATCATTGGTCTCCGGCGGTGCGATTCAGCAATTCCTATGGTTCGATAGCGACCGTGCGCATTGGCAAGGGTGGAGTTGTGTTCGTATCCTCTTCGAATTACCTCAACGATACCGCGGTCTCGTGCGGTATGGCAATATCGCATGATGGTGGCACCTCATTTACAGAGCTTCCGGTCGCGAAGTATCAGCGCAATTATCCTGTCGATCATAACATCTATGTGCTTTCGATGCTGAAGGGGACGCATGGCTTCAGAAGCGGGCCTGACATCACATTTGATCTGGACCCATCAAATAACCATCTCTATGCCGTGTATGGCAATTACGATACAGTCCACAAGGCCGCACAACAATTTGCTGTGGAGTCGAGCGACGAGGGAAGAACCTGGACGTTGCCTCGGCAAATAGGAACACCTTCGCTTCTCTCTGTTGATCATTTCATTCCGTGGGTAACGTTTGACCCCGGCGCGAACAAGCCCTATGTGTCAATGTACAGCTCCGAAGAAGATCCCCTGAATAACGACTCGTCGCGATATGTGCGCTGCTCCTTCGATGCGTTAGATCGGATGGAGAAGATCGGCTCGCACCTGTTCGACCCTCGCGCAACAACTGCAGGAGGCGGCGCGAGCGGATTGGCGTTCATTGGGGATTACACCTACAGCGATGCCTTCGGCGGAACATTCGCTGCCGTCTGGACCGAGAACCGACCACCGAGCTATCATGATGGTGACATCTTCGCGTACGTATCTTCCCCAACCACAACTTCGGTGACGAGGCAGATCAACAGACCGGAGTTTATCGTGGGCAATGTCAACCCAAATCCCGGTGTGACCGATCTGGCAAATCTTTCGATCACCTCGGGCGAAGCGGGCGTGGCGCTTATCCGCGTTTTCGATCTTAATGGACGAGAAGTCTTGCACGTGCAAAAGGCGCTTTCTCCGAATGCACAGACGAGCATCCCGCTAAATACCAAGCAGCTTTCTGCTGGAGTCTATCACGTAGTGATAGAAGGAGGACAGGCGGTGGTGGAGAAAAACTTTGTTGTGCTTAGGTGATGACAACAGCGGCGGCGCGCAGTCATTCGATCCTACCACCTGTCATTCCCGCGAATACGAGAATGACGACAAGGCTTACGCGGTGAATCGTAGAGATGCGCACTCAAGATTGCGCATGTGAACATTAAAGTGTAACAAAACGACTTTATGCGAGTTCTTATTCAGCGGGTTAGCAGCGCATCGGTCACGGTCGAGGGTCAGGTAGTTAGCCAAATTGGGCCGGGATTGCTGGCATTCGTCGGCATCCGCTCGACCGACACGGCCGCTGAGGTGCTCTGGATGGTCGAAAAAGTGGCTCAATTGAGGGTTTTCGAGGACAGCGAGGGGAAGATGAATCGATCACTCGAAGATACCGGCGGTGGGCTACTTGTGGTCAGTCAGTTCACTCTCTACGGCGAGCTGAAGAAGGGCAACCGTCCAAATTTCCTGGCCGCAGCTCGTCCGGAAATGGCAGAAGCACTGTATCTGGAGTTCCTTGCTCTCGTCCGGCTGCGGCTCGGAACAGAGCGGGTCTCTGCCGGTGTCTTCCAAGCGATGATGCTGGTGGATCTGATCAATGACGGCCCGGTTACAATTCTGTTGGAACGCGACCACGAATGACCGTCCAGCGGTGGGGTCTGTTTCTCAACAATTGTCGGCAAAGTGTTGTATATTAGCGTGATTATTTGTGGAGGTGGATGCGCAATTACACCCCTTCCACGTGCATGACTAACTTCTCGGTATCATTAGTATGAAAAATCCGGTCCGCTTGTCAAACCTCTTTCGCCGCTCCATCGCCCACGGAGCGCTGCTGGCAATCTTTGCAATGCTCTTCGCTATCCCCGCTCGTGCAAAAGGGGGGGATCAGCCGCAGTGCGGTGACGATGCTGTACCGCAGACGAATGCAGGCACGCAGTTTTTATTGTGCTTTGAGCAGAACAATCACAATACCATTGATGAGCCTGCGGACTACGTGCGGATATACTTAGCAACCCTCGATCATCCAGCTACCGTTACGATCACTTGTAATCGCTATCCTGCGCTTAACAAGGTCATCACACTCCCTGCCCGCAGTTCAAACATATACAGAATTTCCGAAGAAATTCTTAAGTATACTGGTGGCTTGCGCGATACACTGACTGACCTTTGGATAACTAGCGACGAGACTGCGGACCAACGAGTAGTCCAGGTGTCGTCAACAGACGATATCGTTTGTTATGGGATGAATAGTAAGACCTACACTGCAGATGCATTCCTCGCCCTGCCATTTTCCACTGCAGGTACTGACTATCGGATCCTGAGCTATGAGAATTCGGATTCGGTTAACGGGTTCACCGGATCTGAGGCCATGCCATCACAATTTGCTGTGGCAGCCTTTGTCGACAATACCACTGTGACCATCACACCGTCGGCCCCAACCTGGGCTGGGCACCCAGCGGGTGCTCCTTTTTCGCTTCTTCTGAAGAAAGGGGAATGCATACAAGTTCAAACTGATACTGCGATTCCCGGGCTTGACTTAACAGGCTCTATTGTCATTTCCGATAAACCAGTTGCGGTGTTTGGTTCGCATGCCCGCACGGAAATTCCGTTCGGCTACGTTCGGTCGGATGGTGGCGGGAGCCGAGACATGTTGCTCGAACAACTCCCCCCGACCCACGTATGGGGCCGCAGTTTCGTCGTCGCGTCTTTGGAACGTGATGCATCAAATTTCATAGCAGAAGGTGATCTTATTCGGGTACTCGCGCTCAATCCCAAAACTACTGTCAAGATAAATGGGACACTCTGGCGAACTCTTGCGGCCAATAAGTTTGCTGATACCTTACTCTTGGGGGCTGCTGTTATTGAAGGCTCTGGTCCACTTCTCGTCGGTGAATACGCACACACCTGCAACTCGGCTCAAGGCGTTGGTGATCCTTTCCTTGCCGTTGTTCCACCTGTTGATCAAACGTACAATGATTTCACCTTCTTCGCAAGCGAGGATGTTAATTACACCACACAAAAAGTGATCATCGCGACTGACGTTCGCTCGCAGTCTAGCATTGTCTTCGACAACGGCGCGGCGCTTTCACCAAGCTTTTTTAAACCGCTGCCCGTCCAAGCAGGAGGAAGATCCTTTTCGATTACCCAACTCGGTGTTGGCCCCGGCGTACACCACTTGACAACTTCCAATACCCCAGATATGGGATTTACCATTCTGAGTTATGGTTTGGGAAATGTTATTTCCTACGGTTACACCGCCGGAACACTGATGAAGCCCTTGCGCTCCGTGAAGATCAAAGATCCAAGTCCACTGGCTATTGCACCGGGGAAGCACACAAACCGGATCGACTTTTACAACACTTGTTGCGACCCAGCGTATCTCGATAGCGCGCGTTTTGTACCAGATGAAGCTGAGGACGCTATCTATGGCATTCGACCAGCAGAAGATGTTGCATACTCTGTTGGCCGCATGGATATTGGCGGCGAGGCGTCGTTGCATTTGACATGCAACGTTGGGTTGGGTCAGCCCATAAGCGGTAAGCTCAAGATCTTCAGCCACACGCCGAACTTCACCGATCTCGAACCATCGGAGCTCTATATGACGCTGTATCCCGAATCGTTCGCAGCTGTGTCGGGTGCCGCGGCCACACACCTATCGTTGGCAAGCTATCCGAATCCGTTCTCGCTTTTCACCAACATTCAGTTCACACTTCCTGCAACGGGTGATGTAACGCTTACGCTGTATGACGAAGTTGGCCGAGTGATCCGCACTATCGCAAGCGGGCCGTTCGGTGCGGGACCGTATTCGATCCGCCTTGAGCGCCGGGATCTGCCGAATGGTTTCTACACCTGCGAATTGACATCCGCCCAGTTGAATATTCACGAGCGTGTGCCGATCGTTGCTGGGGAGTGATGCACGGTGAGCCACTGGAGAAATCGTTGCTGCCCGAATCGGTGGCTCTCACGTTTGACAGGCAGTAACATGCGACGATGGCCTGCACTGGTCGTCGCGCTGACTATTCTTCCAGCGTGGACGGTTAGCGCACAGTCGCTGGAGCGTATCGGAGCAGGGTACTCAGAAGCTGTTGCTATTCGTGCAGCTTCTGAATTAACGCGAGTAACGCCGTCCCGGTCCGACACACCGTGGCCTGCAACGCTAAAGCAAACCAGTGGTGCCAACAGTTGGGTGACGTGCGGAAGGGAGTTTTATGCATGCTTCCTGTCTGCTGTTGGTCAGAATGACGGCTTACCATCAGGCAGGGTGCGTTCGCTTTTCCTTTCTTCTCGCGCACCGACGCGTGCAATCGTCGAAGTTGTTGGCACCGGATATTCCGACACCGTATTTGTAGCGCCCGGTGCATCAACGCGCGTTGATCTGCCGGACTTCGTTGGGCTTGAGCGTTCAGACTATGAGCTTGCCGTCAAACGCGCTGTGTATGTGC
The DNA here is from genome assembly GCA_903900335.1 of uncultured Ignavibacteriota bacterium. Classification (GTDB taxonomy): domain Bacteria; phylum Bacteroidota; class Ignavibacteria; order Palsa-1295; family Palsa-1295; genus PALSA-1295. The sequence continues at coordinate 124,056 of CAIUMP010000030.1, forward strand.
ATTCGAATGAAGTCTTGGCGATCTATGGCTTCACCAATTACTTCCTTAGCTCGGATGGATTTCTCGTCTATCCCATCGAGTCGCTTGGCAATGATTACGTCGTGGCGAGCGAACGCAATGCACTGAATTACACCATCTCCACTGGTATCCCGAATCCACGCAGCGAGTTCGCTATTGTTGCGACACAGGACAATACGCGGGTAACGATGAAGCTCACCGCGACATCCTATTCCGGTTTGCTAAAGGCGGACTCCACCTACTATCTCGTTCTCAATCGCGGCGATGTCTATCAGGTCATGGCTCGTGACACGGGCGTTCACATACAGCCGGATCCACTGCATCCCGAGCGGGACGAATTCTACATTCCGTGGAACGGTGGGCCGGACTGCGACCTGACAGGTTCGCTTATCTCCTCGGACAAACCCATCGCCGTTTTTGGCGGACACGAACGTGCGGCTGCACCAAGTGCATTAGAGTATGACTTCAACGACAACGCTACACGAGATCATCTTGCCGAGGAGATGGTACCCATTTCGATATGGGGAAAACATTACGTTGTGGTCTCCTCCGGACAAGATGTGAATCTGCACCGCCCTGCTGGTGGCGACATGATTCGAGTTATTTCAGCTTTCGATAGCTCCACGATACGCGTCAACGGTTCTGTAGCGGCGAAGCTGGGCCGCGGTAGATTCTACGAGTTCATGGCGGGAGCCGCGTGCTCGATACAGAGCGACATGCCCGTGTTGGTTGCAAAATACATGCAATGTACAAACGGAGCGATAGACAGCCTCGGTGATCCCGATCTTACATTAGTGCGTCCTGTCGAAGCGTTCAAACCCAATTACACCTTGCCAGGCGCGCACGATGGCTATGTGTTCAAAGAGGCGCATCTCATTGTGATCTGCGACACCACTGCTGCGTACACCACCCTTCGGAACGGCCACTTACTCAAAGGCTCGAACTGGAGCAGGATCAACGGCACGGCATTTCAGTATGGGATATTCAATTCGTATGCGGGCGAGCAGCGGGTGGAAAGTCCGTTGCCATGTTACGCAGAGGAGTATGCCTTTTCCAATGCTGATTCGTATTCCTATGCAGGCGGCGGCGAATATCCGTATGTTGACAGCCTGTTCGCAACCGATCTGGACTTCAAGACGCTGAACGTTGGCGCTGTGGGCGACATGGCCAGCCCGGTCCATGCCTCCTACACACCATTAGCAACAGATACTGTTTTGGTCTATGGATATCAGTGGGTGAGCGGTGACACGAATAACTTCCTGATCCTAAATGGATCATTGCCTGCTCCAATGCAGGTAAAACCCGGGCAGGCGATCAATGTTCAGCTTCGCTTCCATCCCGATGCACAGAGAGCCTTCGGTGCAACGTTGCGAGTGTGGTCAAGCGCTGTTAACCCGGTACTTATTCATCTTCGTGGGCAAGGCATCAGCCAACTGGTGACGGTCATTCCGGACACGATCGATTTCGGACGTGTAAGATTGAATACGCAGCGAGATAGCGCATTCACCATCACGAATGTTTCCAATATCCCGATACGCGTGCAGAGTGGTGCCGCAAATCTTGGCGATTTTCATCTGGATGCAATTCCGGGAGGCGTTACGTACATAACCGTCGATCCAAAGGTGGCCGTACATGACTCGGTGCACTTTCGCCCAACTTCACTCGGGAAGGTGATCCAGTTGGACCCCATTGATCTGCCCGACTTCCCGAACGACCCCAAGCCGGTCGTGGTGCTGATGGGTGAAGGCGTCACTCCGCATGTCGTCTCAGCTGGCCATGACTTTAGTGCACTGCGCGTCGATAGCCTATCACCGCCAGACACAGCATCGGTTGTGAACCGAGGCTCCGAGACGGCGATCATTGACACGCTTCGCATTGTTGATAGTGCATCGCTCGCTAATTTTACGATCTCACTCGATACGCTGATCCGTCCATCCAAGTCATTGCCAATCGAGTTGGGGTACAAAAAGGATACGATCGTCACCTTTGTCGTCCAATTCACTCCAAAGTCCTTGGGAAGAGATACCCTAATCGTTTACATTCACACAACAGATGGCGTTACCATCTATGATAAATTCATTGGTGTCGGAGTAGAGCCTCTCGTTAAGGTAGCGCCAAAGGTAATCGACTTCGGCACGATCCCGATCTTGGCAACCGACATCCCTTCTCCGCGAGATTCCTTCTTTACTGTCACATCCAGCGGCACGTTGGCTGGTCATCTCGATTCGCTTGTCTATTCAGATCACGCGCATTTCAAGGCGTTACTTGATAAACCGACGGAAGTTCTCAATGAAACACTCGCTGTTGGAGCCTCTTTTCGAGGAACAGCGACATTCCTCGTCACCGAGGAAGGTGATTTTACCGACACCGTATTTGTTGCCAATGATACTAGATACGGCCTCTATGGCGATTCCGTTAAGAGCTATAAACCCGTAGTGATTCTCAAGGCAAAGGTGCGAACTGGTCCTATCGGCGACACCGTGATCTCCTTCGGTACGATTACGACGTGTGACACGCTCTATCAAAATGTTCTCCTTCATAATCCGTATCCGGTGGAAGTGCATATCGACAGCATAGGCTTTGGTGGCCAAAGCGGCGGATTTGATTTCTCTCACCGGCAGCAGTTTAACCCCCATATTAACATACCGCCAAATGGTGATTTTGTGCTGCCTCTACAGTACGTCTTCCCGATCGACTCGCTGAATGGGTCTCAAAGCCTCATTCTTATGCTCTTTCAGCGAAGCGGTGGTAGCGCGCTTGCTATACGAGAGTTCGATACGGTCTATGATACGATCAACCTTGTTCGTCAGCAGCGCGTTCTGACATTACATGCTCATCTGCCAACCTTCATTTCGAGTGCGAATGATGTCAGTGCGATGAGGCTGCCGATCACCGTCGAAGGCAGGCGAGATAGTGTGCCGGAGCTCAATAGCTTCACCTTTACATTGCACTTCTCCAACGACTTGTTCGTGCCATACGAATTGGATACGACTGGTGGACTTGTCGTACCAGGCTTCCCAACAGGCTACTCGCTGCAAACGCATTGGGACCAGTCCACACGGACCTACACTATTGTAGCGGAGGGTACCGCACTGGCTGACCAGACGAGGCTCAAGGATGACTTACTCTTTGCACTTCGGATGCAAGCGTACTTGACAACGGATACGATAGTTACGGTCACGCCTACATTCACATTCAAGAACCATCCCTGCAATTATAATTTACGCCCGTTCACGCTGGCGATCCCCTACGCAGACGATTGCGGCGACCCTACCATTCGCGCATACATGCGTGGCGAGGAAATGCAATTCCGTATCGGCGAGGTCTGGCCAAACCCGAGTTCAGTCAGTGCTGGCACGGATGTTCGGATTTCTTATGCATCTTCTAAGAATGTACTTGTTCACGCGGTGATTACGGATGCCGCGGGGCGTGAGACCGGACGAACAGCCTGGAGCAGCAGTGGCGGGCGTGGCGAAGAAGTTGTTCCTTCCTCCGCGCTACCAAGATCTGGCATCGGGTTCATTCGTCTGGATGCACGAGACCAACACGGATATTTGGTCGCATCAAAGATGGTAAAAGTAGCGATCATACCCTAACGAGGACAGTCGGCGGTGGGGATGAGTGGGGATCGCAGGAGGGGTGAGTTGCGAAATTAGCCCAATTTGGGAGGTGGTCAGAAGATGCCCAGAGAAAACCCAAGTTTGTGACAGAAATTTGACATACGGGCTGTAACTAAACAGGTCTTGTGGGTTCTTATATGTACGGGCATTCTACTTACACGTCCTGGGAAATCGAACGCCTCGTATCCAAGGCTAAACGCGCATGAATTCACGATTACTTGTTGGTCTGTTATCTCTCGTTGCCATTTTCTCAATGGTGGCTCCTGCTGCTGCACAAAAGCAGAAGGACAACTTCGGAACCGAGTTTTGGGTCGCCTACGGTCCGAACGAGGGAGCCGAGACGTACGACCAGAATGACAACGCACGGCTGAACGAGACGCGCAATGTGATGGATCTTTACATCACTAGCCGCGTGACTGCGCACGGCTCTGTGGAAGTTGCCGGTCTCGGATTCTTCAAGACGTTCACCACAACTCCTGGGCAGATCACAACGATCCATCTGCCTAGTGGGAATCGACGAGGAGCATCGGTAGAAGTGGTGACGACAGAGCAGGTGGTACATGGTCTCGCGGTTCATGTTACGAGCGATAGCGATATCGCTATTTTCGGACTGAACCACAAGCAGTATTCGAGCGATGCCTTCATGGGTTTGCCGAATGATGTGTTGGGTACGGAGTATCGGACGATGAATTACTTCACGTCCAACCCTGGTGGGCATTCAGCACCCGGAGAGTTCTGGATCGTAGGCACAGAGGACTCCACGAATGCGACGATCACGCTACGACAGGTAAGTTCACGAGGCACCGCGCCGAACAAACCGTTTGGGGTTCGACTCAATAAAGGAGATGTCTATCTTGTCCAAGGTGCGGATGCATTGAATAACGATCTTACGGGAAGCCACATTGAGTCCGATTATCCCATCGCCGTCTTTAGCGGTAGTATGCGCTGCGCTATTCCGTACGACGCGCTGACTACCGACGGTTCTCCAAGCAGAGACCATCTTGTCGAGGAGTTGCCACCGGTGAGCGCGTGGGGAGATAGCGCGCTGGTAATCCCGTATGCGAGTGCGACTCAGGCAGATCTTATTCGAGCGGTGTGCGCGGAGGATCAAACAGAGATAAAGGTTAACGGCTTGATCGTCGGCACCTTCAACGCTGGTGAGTTTTATGAGATAACGGTACTGCCTGGGCTCACAAACATCCAGGCTTCGCGCCCCATTATGGTTGGGCAATACATGCACACCAGCTATGGCGGGCTTGGCAATAATCCACCGGCGTATGGCGACCCGGCCCTTGCTCTCGTTTTCCCTGTGGAGCAGTTCACGACCGCATACACGATCGTCAGCATCGTAGATGCCTCCTCATACACTGGTAATTTTGCAAACATCGTGGTAGATCAAAGTGGTGTTGGCTCAATGATGCTCGACGGCAACCCGATGGACCCGAGGGAGTTCAAGAATATCCCAAACAGCCGATTCGCCTATGCCCAGCATCGTCTTCAACAGGGAACACACAACATTTCCGGTGGTAAGCCCTTTGGTGTCACGATCTACGCGCTCGGCCCGGTGGATAGTTACGCCTATACCGGCGGCACGTTGCTGAAGACCATCACGCCGCTCAAAACGGTTGGACTTGCTATTGATTTTGGCGATCGCGTTCTCACAAGTATTCCCACGGATACGTTCGATACCATTGTGTATCTGCAGAACATATCAGAAGATACGGTTAACATATTCTCCTTCCCAAAACGCGTGCAGGACACAACCCGTTTTTATGTGGACGCTGCAATGCCGCAATTGCCACGTCGCATTGATCCCGGTAAGACCGACTCCATGAAGATCGTATTTTGGCCTCAAGAGATCAATCGCCGACTTCATACGCAAATTACAGCAAAGACGGATCATCTGCGGGCGTATGTCGTCGATGTCTACGGACGCGGCGTACAGGACGAGATGGGCGTCTTCAGGGAATCACAGAAAGTCCACCCGATCGACACGCTTGATTTCGGCATATTTACAAGCACCGATCTACCTGTAGACTCTGCGGTATATATTGGCAATGCAGGTCAGGCCATCATGAATGTCTCAAGCGTGACACTCGGCGGCGCAGACATGGCGGACTTTGCAGTGATGCAGATGACCTACGCTGGCGCAGCGGTCACAGCACCCTTTGCGGTACCACAACCTCCGTCGGAGGCGGCGCGAATTGCTTTACGCTTCACCCCGAGCGGCGCAAACGGAACGCGGCTTGCGACGCTGGAGATCGTTTCCAAGGGCAGCAAGCATACTGTTGTGCTTCGTGCGCACATTCACACGATCTATGCCCTCTCACCCGAGACGTTTAGCCACATCTTTGATTCCACGATGGCATGTGGAGATGTATCATACGATGTTGTTGTCAAGAATGACAAGAATGATGTACCGATCACGATCACCAGCGCAAATGTCGGTGGCACAGATGCAGGCGAGTTTGCGCTTTCGACAAAGGTGCCAATCGTCATTCCTGCAGGCGGGCAAACAGCGCTTAGCGTACACTTCCTTCCGACAGGGCGCGGCGCGCGGACAGCAAATCTTGTGATACAATTTGACCTGCCAAAACACGCACCGGCTGACACCATAGCACTCTCTGGTGTAGGTGAGAAACCCACACTGCAGTTCTTCGGCTCTCAGAGCGTATATGGGTATGCCCTTAACCAATTTCTGGTACCGATCTATGCGAGAACAGACTTGACACCATACGGAGCTACTTCGTATGTGATGCATCTGTTCTACGACTCGGTCTATCTCAAGCTTGTGGATGTTCAGACTGCCGGGACACTTACTCCTGTGGGGCCTACAGCGTATCCAAACTTCTACCTCTCCTCGCCTCCAGGATCGGACACTATCATATTCAGTCAGGGGAGCGAACGGCGCAACGTGAGTGTAACACCTCTCGTGGGCGGCGGTGCTGGATCCTTACCTCTTATTTATTTGAAATTCCAGCCCGTACTCAACGGCGAAGATCCGCAGTACTTCACAAAGCAGTACAGCATTGGGTATGATGTGAACTTGCTTGATTCCAAACTGCCATCGACGTGCTATGATCGTTCGTTCGTTGCTGCTTCGGCAGAGATCTCCTCGGTGTGCACCACACCATATCATTTATCGCAGGAGTCCGGAAGTACCCCTCTAAGCATGATGCTGGAACAGAGTTCACCTAATCCATTCGGCACATCTACGACAATGGAGTACGACGTTGCCTCCGAGGGACATGTGAAGCTTGAAGTTTGTGACGCGGCGGGCTCCCCCATTCGCGTACTCGTTGATGACGTAAAGAAGCCAGGATATTATCACGCGACGCTGGATGGTCTCGGTTTGCCGTCAGGGGCCTATCTGATTCGCATGACGGCCGGAGACTATCGGCGGATGCGGCGCGTCGTGTTATCGAAATAGTGATTGGCTGAACTGAGCTGTGGTTGAGAGATGAGGGAGGATATTCTCCGACATCGGCCCGCTGTCTTCGCGGGCCTGGCGTTAATGGTGGGCGTTGCGGCGTCTGCGTACCTCAGCCCAACTTCATCTCTTGCGGTCCTGTTTGCGACACTTGCTTGTGCCGCTCTTTCAATCTGTCTTGGTCGCTTAGCGGTTGTTAGGCTCGGCCTACTATTCCTCTCGTTCATCTTGGTTAGTGAGTGCCTACACTCTACCGAAAGGGAGTCCTTTAGCCACACGTTTCTATCGCGCCTTGCCGAACTCAAACCGGAACGCGTTGTCCTGGTCGTGAGGCTTGTTAACGTCTCCGTGACCCCGTCAGCATTCAACTGGATAGTAACGACTGATTCCGTTGGCATCGCTTACGAGAAGCCCGTAGCTGTGCATGGTTCGGTCCTGCTGCGTCTTTCGAGACTCAATCGCGATACAATACCGCTGCCCGAAGTCGGAAGCACGATCCGAGTATTCTCTACGCTGGAGCCTTTTCGCGATGCGACGAACCCGCACGAGTTCGCAGGTGAGCTGAAGCTCCAAACAAATACCGAGACCGAGGCACAAGGCTTCATTCACTCTCGGTACGATTACTACATACTCTCACCTCCTACACGCACACTATACGCACGAGCGGGTGATTGGCTTGCAACAGTCCATCACTCCATCACTGTGTTGTTAGACACCGCAATGACCGACGAACCGTCGCGCGGCTTTGTCGAAGCTGTGGTCCTTGGGGACAGAGCAGACATGGAGAAGGAGACACTGAATGATTTCACCACCTCCGGAGTCTCGCATATTCTCGCAGTGAGTGGATTCAACGTGGCGATCATTGCGCTGGTTATTGCGCAGTTGCTGCGGTTGATCGGTATTTACTGGCATCGACCTCGAACGATCATTGCGATGTGCGGCGTGCTGGCATATTGTGCGATAGTCGGATTCCAGCCGAGCGTTGTGCGCGCGTTGCTCATGATCGAGCTCTACCTCTTGGCACAGCTCATAGAACGAAAGCCAGATTCAGTCAACATCATCATGGGCGCGGCGGCGGTGAATCTGCTGTTCCGGCCATCTGATCTATTTGATGTGAGCTTTCAACTCACATACTCCGCTGTGCTGGGATTGATACTCATCACGCCACAGATACAGAGACTCTTCGCGCCGGCAATAACGAAGAAAGCGAGCAAATGGAAGAGTTACCAACGCACGCTCATCAACGGACTCGCGGCATCGCTCGGCGCTTCCATCGCATCGTATCCGGTGATTGCTGCGCACTTCTATCGCGTGTCGTTCATTGGTCTTCCGGCAAATATTCCGATCATACCGCTCTCGGCGTTGATAACCGCGCTAGGATTTGTGCTTATTCCAATTACGCTGCTCTCGACGTGGCTGGGGCGACTCTATGGTGAAGCAACGACCTATCTCACAAAGGGCTTGCTTCTGCTTACGAAGTTGTGCGCTCATATTCCCGGTGCAGCACATCCGGCGGCGGAGCCATCGTGGATATTCGTGATGTGCTTCTTAATTGTGCTTGTCTATTGTCTTCGCTCGTTAACACGCAAGCAACTTGCGGGAAGAGTTGTGCTCTCCTTTGTGCCGCTTCTTCTCCTTGTGTGGCTGCACGTCCCGTTCACGAACTCCATCTTAGGTAGGAACGAAGGCAAGCTGCAAGTGCTCTTCTTCGATGTAGGTCAAGGGGATTGCATACTCATTCACACACCGTGCGACAAATCCTACTTCGTTGATTTCGGCACGGTGAGCAGAACGGGCAACGCTGTTGCAGAGCGCACCGCGCTGCCGTTTCTGCGGGCGGAGAACGTGACGAACATCGACGCAGGATTTATCAGCCACATGCACCGCGATCACTTCGGCGGTGCGCCGACGATCGCCGAGAATTGTAACCTCCGCACGATGTACACTAGCGGCGAGCGCGTCTCCGACACACTCGCGCGCGTGCTCGAACGCGACGCGCGTGAGCATCACGTCGCGTGCCGCGTGCTTTCGCGCGGAGACACGCTGCATCTCGACACAGACATAACGCTCTACGTTCTGCATCCCGACCGGCGCATGTACGAGACGCAAAGAACCGCGTATGGACAGCATATTAACAGCGGATCGCTTTCGTTCAAGCTGGTCTATCGCAAGACGAGCCTGCTATTCTTAGGCGATGTCGAACGCAGCGAGGAGGAGGAGCTGCGGGGCGCGTATGGTGCGTTCCTGCGCTCGGACGTTGTAAAGGTGGCGCATCACGGCAGCCTGACGAGTTCCTCCAAGGAGTTTGTGACAGTCACGCATCCCAAGTTCGCGGTGATCTCCGTTGGTGAGCACAACCACTTCGGCCACCCCGCCCCCGCCATTGTAAAGCGATGGATGACCACCGGTGCCACCGTACTCCGCACCGACATAGAGGGCGCGGTGCTTCTCACTTGCGATGGCGAGCGCGTGCGGAGGCAGGAGTGGAGATGACTATACTCGCAGAGTTCGAAATTGAAAGAAAGCTACGCTACTTCAGCACCCCCAACTCCTTCCCCACTTTGGTAAAGGCGGCGATGGCGCGGTCCAGGTGCTCACGCGTGTGGGCGGCGGAGATCTGCGTCCGGATGCGGGCCTGGCCTTTGGCTACGACGGGATAGAAGAATCCGGTCACGAAGATGCCTTCGTCCTGCAAGCGGGCGGCGAACTGCTGCGCGAGCGGCGCGTCGTAGAGCATGATCGGCACAATGGGATGGACGCCGGGCTTGATGTCGAATCCGGCGGTGGTCATGCGCTCGCGGAAGTAGGTGGTGTTGGCTTCGAGGGTGTCGCGAAGCTCCGTAGTGGTGTCCAGCATTCGCAGGACTTCCAGCGCGGCACCGGCAATCGGCGGCGGCAGGGTGTTCGAGAAGAGGTATGGCCGCGAGCGCTGGCGTAGCATGTCGATGATCTCCTGACGTCCCGACGTGAAGCCGCCGGCTGCTCCGCCGAGCGCTTTGCCGAGCGTCGAGGTGATAATGTCCACGCGGCCCATGACTCCCTCGTATTCGATCGAGCCGCGGCCCGTCTTGCCGACGAAGCCAGTGGCGTGGGAGTCGTCGACCATCACGAGCGCATCGTATTCATCAGCGAGGTCGCAGATTTGCGAGAGCTTGGCGATGTCGCCATCCATCGAGAACACGCCGTCGGTGACGATAACTCGGCGGCGCTGGACCTGTGCCTCCTTGAGTTGCGCTTCCAGGTCCTCCATGTTGGAATGCTTGTACCGGTAGCGTTTGGACTTCGCCAGCCGAACGCCATCAATGATCGAGGCGTGGTTCAGCTCGTCGGAGATGATGGCGTCGTCCTCGCCGAAGAGCGGCTCGAAGATGCCGCCGTTGGCGTCGAAGCAGGCGACGTAGAGGATGGTGTCGTCGGTTTGGAGGAAGTGGGAGACCTCGCGTTCAAGCTCTTTGTGCAGGTCCTGAGTGCCGCAGATAAAGCGCACCGAGGACATGCCGTAACCGTGCGAGTCCAGCGTGCGGTGCGCGGCGGCGATGACCCGCGGATGCGAGGAGAGTCCGAGGTAGTTATTCGCGCAGAAGTTCAGCAGTTCCACCCCCCGGCCCCCTCCTCCGCTGGAGGTGGGGGAGGTTGATACTCTGATCTCGACACCCTGCGGCGTTTCGATCTCGCGTTCGTTTTTGTGGAGTCCCGCCTCGCGGATGGCCTGGAGTTCGGCAGCTAATTCTTGTTTGACTTTACCGTACATAAGTTGGAGGATGAGTTTAAGCGCGGGGTAAACAAGTGGGGAGGGGAAAAGAGTTAAGCGCTTTTCAAAAACACAAAAGGCCACCTTTCTAAAAGGTGGCCTTTCTTTTTGCATACTAATTTCACCGTTTTCCTGTAGGCACCATTTACCCAAGCCCTCCGCGTTTTGTTGTGTGTGTCAATTCGCGATTCATGAACTTCTCATATAAATCAACAACTTACAGCGTTTTGTCTATAGGACAGAAAGCGTTTTCCATAAATATTTTGCGGTTCCCGAAATTCCAAAATACCGGAAAAAAACGCGTGGCACGGTGCATCATCCCCCGAGACCCCGGCTTTGGTGGGACGACGCGGCGCGGGGAGGCGGGCAAGGGTGCCGGACCTGCGCTCGGCAATTATTTTGATAATAACGGCATGCCCGGTGCCAGCGGCGCGGCATATTTGTACCCGGGTGACGTAAGTCCCCGGAATTCGGATGCGGTTCTTGAATTGAGAGTCCCGGAGGGACGGTATATCAATAGCCCCGGGTGTAGCGTAGCGGAACCCGGGGTTAGCGGTTAGTTTAGGAGCCAGAGTCCCGGATGGACGCTATATTCGCACTATTTCTTTTTGAGTGTGAACCAACCCTGTGCCGTGTTCTCGCTTGACGCATCGGCTCGCCACTTCCCCCAAATCATCGTGGAGGAAACAGTGTCAGCCACGAGCACAACCCCAGTGCAGGGTCGGCTATAGTCGGAGCCGGCACCATTTCCAATTACCTTGCCTTGAATGAGCCATTGTCCGGCAGTTGAGCCAAAGAAGATTTCTGGAGTCGCTGGCGGAAGGTTGACGATGGAAGCATATGTGACGACGACCGGCACGTTCGTCGCAGTATGAGGATAGAGGGTCGCAACGGTTTCCTGCTCGTCCACGGACTCGACATCCGTGTAAAGACCTGTGCCGCTCGATATTTTTGTATCGGGGTTATAGGGAAGTTGTAATGCCGCAGTGAGGCTGCTCGGAAAGGTTAAGTCGATTGTACCCTGCTCGACAAATTTTCCTCCACCGTATACCGCATCGTGCCCTATTCCAGTGAATGTACCCGTCCAGGCTTCGGGAGAACTCGCAGCGGAAGATGCCGTAGTGGAGGTGGAGCAAGCCCAGTTTGTGAGCGAGATTGTAAGGAAGATGAGTGCAACGATCCTCTTCGGGATTCGAATAAGGTTTGTTTGTGACTTCATGCTATGGGGAAGTTGGTTTATGGATGAACAACACTTGTTAGAATCTGCTTCATAACGCATCACATCCATAACTTATCCCCTCAGTTGCTGATGTTGCTTTAGATATTTCTTCTTCCCCTCCCCCGCCATCAACGGCTCCGTCAACTTCTGATACAACTCGAACAGATACGCGACGCGCTCCGCTTCGGTGGAGAAGGTGCGTTTGCCGTAAGTCGCATCCACCGCTTTGTCGAGCTTCTGGTGCGCCTTCAGGAGATCAGCGGGCATCGTTAGTGGGTCATAAAGATCGGCGAGCGAGGAGCCGGGATATTTCGCGCGCGTCACCAGCACGTTCTGCGCCGCCTGCATCACCGTGATCTTCTGCTTCGCCGTCGGGATTCGGGCCAGGGGAAGCTGTTATAGACGATGACAGGAAGCAAACAGTGCCGGAGGCACGAAGTACCCGCAGCCCAGGGTGAAGCAAGCATCGCCCACTATGCGCAGCGCAACCCTGGGTAATGATACCACCAAAAATCAATGAACCCTGGAAGGGTGATGTACCACTCGCGCCGGGGTACACCGTCCTTTCAGGACTCCCAAATCTAAACGCGACTCTAACCCAGCATTCCGCTACGCTCCATGCTGGGCTGCGAGTACTCCGTCGCTCCGCGGCTGCAACCCAGTGCCGTTAGGCACGGCATATTTGTAGCCGGGCGGCGTAAGCCCCCGGACCTGGGATCACCCAAGAAAAACAGAGTCCCGTAGGGACGACATATTCCCCACGCGGGGTAATATGTCGTCACTACGGGACTCCGACATTTCCGCGTTCCGCACACCCGGCGCTCACGCACCGGGCTACAAATATTTCGCTCCTACGGAGCTTTGGGCGCGAGTGCCTTCCGTTTTGCTTTTATCTTTTCCCCCACCATCAATGGCTCCGTTAGCTTCTGATACAACTCGAACAAATACGCGACGCGCTCGGCTTCCGTGGCGAAGGTGCGTTTGCCGTAAGTCGCATCCACCGCTTTGTCCAGTTTCTGGTGCGCCTTCAGCAGATCAGCGGGCATCGTTAGTGGGTCATAGAGATCGGCGAGCGAGGAGCCGGGATATTTCGCACGGGTCGCCAGCACGTTCTGCGCCGCCTGCATCACCGCGATCTTCTGCTTCGCCGTCGGGGATTCCGGCCAGGGGAAGTTGTTATAGACCAATTGACCGGAATAGCGATAGTCGCTCTTAATCCTTCCACAGATCGCTCGTATCCATGCAAGGTGCATCTTCGAACACATTACACCGAAGTGATAAGTGGTCGCACCGGCAAGAGTGCTATAAGCATTCCCTGCGATTACCTCTGGTTCACAGAATCCGAATGGAACATAATTTCTATTCTCGGAGGTATGGAGAGGCAGAATCATGTAGCTTGAATCTGGTTGCCTGATCTCTCCGAATAAACCCGGACGAGATGCAAGTTTTTGTGTAGCTGGTCGAGTACTTGCATCACGATACGCTTTGACCTTTGTGAGCCTCTGCGCCAGCAGGGGCAAGCCGCGTATTTCAGATGGCGACGCACCATCCAACCAAAGGCACCATCTTTTTTCGCCACTGATGAATTCCGAAGCGCCTACAAAAGGTCGAATGAATTTCTGCGCGCCTGGCTCGGCATTGACAAAAGCTTTGTACTCATCGTCTTCGAGGAGAAGATGCCCGCCATCATTTGGCATCGATCCAAAAGTTATCTTTGGAACGTCACAAATTGGGTGCTTGCGATTGACAAGCAAAATGTCCGGCGCATTCAATAAGTAGGCGTTGATATTCTTCACCTCTGAAGCCACAGCTTCGGACTGTTGCGTGGGATAGTCAAATAGCACCTTCTTGCTGCGTTCGTGATTGGCAAACCCAATTATGACACAATGGACTGCCGCGATTCCCTTCGCTTCATTACGCCAAACGAATGTTTTATGTGCGAACCCTATGCTAACCCCCAGCTTTTTAAGCTCGGCCCACAGAACACCGACTTGCTCACCCTGAGTAATAGAGTTAGTTGATACAAACGCACACTCGATATCCGTATTTAAGATGTACCTCGCTGCCAGCAAGTACCAGCCGCAGACGAAATCAAGTACACTCGCATTCGCTTCTCCGAATATGTGGCGCAGATCAGCTTTTTGAACTTCGTCCTGATGTTGCTTCCCTCCAAACGGTGGATTCCCTAAAATAAAACTCAGCTTCTCCTTCGGCACGACGCTTTGCCAATCAATGCGAAGAGCGTTGCCGTTGACGATGGTGGGCGAGGTGGTCAGCGGTATGCGCGCGAAATGCTGCCCGAACCGCGCACCGACCATCGTGTTCATTTGATGATCGACGAGCCAGAGCGCCACTTGCGCGATCTGCGCGGGAAACTCTTCGAGTTCGATGCCGAAAAATTGATCGACATTGACGAGCAGGAGTTCGCGCAAATCGAGGATCATCTGCTCCTCCTTATGCAGCAGGCTCAGCACTTCGAACTCCAGCAATCGCAACTCGCGATAGGCAATGACAAGGAAGTTGCCGCAGCCACACGCGGGATCGAGAAACGTGAGCGAGCGAAGCTTCTTTTGAAAGTCTCGCAGCTTCTGCGGGCTACGCCGAATCTTATCGAACTCCTCCCACAACGCATCGAGAAAGAGCGGCTTGATGAGCTTGAGAATATTCTTCTCGCTGGTGTAGTGCGCGCCGAGGTTTCGCCGCGCAGTCTTATCCATGATGGACTGAAACAACGCGCCGAAGATAGCGGGCGAGATCGTGCTCCAGTTAAGCTCGCAGCAATCGAGCAAGTGCTGGCGCATCTTGCTCGTGAACGACGCCGTTCGCAATCGCTCGCTAAAGAGCTTGCCGTTGATGTATCCGAATCGCGCAAGGTCTTCATCGAGTGTCTTGAATCGCTTCGGCTCCGGCGTGTTGAGCACATCGAAGAGTTCGTTTAGCTTCGATGCCAGGTCGGAGCCATCTTCGTTCGTGCGCGTGCGAATGTATTCCTCGAAGATGCCAGTCGGCATAAAGATGCCGGTGTCCTCGGCAAAGAGACAAAAGAGCAGCCGGACGAGAAAGACTTCGAGTTCGTGGCCTGCAAAGCCGATGTCGCGAAGTTCGTCGTGGAGCTTGCCCATCCGCTCCGCCGCCTGAATATTGACGGGGTCCTGCTCCTTGTAGGTGTGCGTCTCGTATCCAGCGATGAAACCGAAGTGCTTGATATTAGCGGGGAAGTCCTTTAGCTTGAACTCTACCGTGCTTTCCGAGTCGAGATCTTTAAGGCGGAAGTTTTCGAAATCGCAGACGAGGACGTAGCGCGGGAGTTCGGCCTCTTTGAGTCCGGGAAAATAATCGGTGGCTTGTTTGAATGCAAGGTCGAGATTCTTTCCTTTCGACTTCTGCTCGATAATTAGTTTATTCTTCCACAACAGATCAACATAACCGGCTTTGCCATCGCCTTTCTCTACTTTGTATTCGAACGACGCAATTCGTCGGCGAGAAATTCCG
>CAIUMP010000031.1 GCA_903900335.1 uncultured Ignavibacteriota bacterium
CTGACCACCTCACCCACCATCGTCAACGGCAACGCGCTACGCATTGATTGGCAGAGCGTCGTGCCGAAGGAGAAGTTGAGTTTTATTTTGGGGAATCCGCCGTTTCTTGGAAAGAAGGAGCAATCCAAAGAACAGAAGGAAGACTTTGAATTCGTGATGGGACGTATCACTGGTTCGGGAGTGCTAGACTTTGTAACTGCATGGTATATTAAAGCCGCGCAGCTCATCCAAAACTCACAAATTAGAGTTGCATTTGTTTCCACAAACTCCATCACGCAAGGCGAACAAGTAGGAGCACTCTGGGGCGAACTTCTACGCAAACATCACATAGTCCTAAATTTTGCGCATCGGGCTTTCAGATGGACCAACGAAGCAAAAGGCAAAGCAGCCGTGCATGTGGTAATAATCGGATTTGCCATGTTTCCAGTCGAGAGGAAACGAATTTACGAATATGATAGCGTGGATGGTGAACCTCTCGAAAAGATCGTAGCGAACATCAATCCATACTTAGTTGACGCCAAGGACATTTTCCCTGACAACCGTACAACTCCTCTCTGTAACGTTCCTGCGATGATCAAAGGGAGCGAAACTACAGACGACGGACACTTCATGTTGACTGATGAAGAAGTAGAGCAATTCAGAGTCAACTATCCCAATCATTCTGGCCTTGTCCGGCCATTCATCAGCGGAGGAGATTTTCTCAATGGTAAGCTGAGGCACTGCTTATGGCTGAGGGACGCTGCACCAGCAGACATTCGAAACATTCCCTTTGTCAGAGATAGAGTTGATGAAGTAAGGGTATTTAGGGAAGGTAGCCCAAAGGCTAGAACACGCGAATGGGCGCAGTCACCATCTTTGTTCACGGAGGATAGACAACCGAGCACGGAGTACTTGGTCATTCCCAAAGTGTCCTCCGAACGAAGAAACTACATCCCGCTAGCTTACTTCGAGCCAGATGTAATCATAAACAATACTATTACATACGTACCAGACGCAAGCCATTATGTCTTTGGTGTTTTGCAAAGCAAGATGCACATGGCCTGGGTTCGCGCGGTTTGTGGGAGAATGAAGAGCGATTATCAATACTCTGTCAAGATCGTCTATAACAACTTCCCCTGGCCCGAATCCCCGACGGGGAAGCAGAAGATCGCGGTTGAGCAGGCGGCGCAGAACGTACTGGCGACCCGCGCGAAATATCCAGGCTCCTCGCTCGCCGATCTCTACGACCCGCTAACGATGCCCGCCGATCTCCTGAAGGCCCACCAGAAGCTGGACAAAGCGGTGGACGCCGCCTACGGCAAGCGCACCTTCTCCACCGAAGCCGAGCGCGTCGCGTATTTGTTCGAGTTGTATCAGAAGCTGACGGAACCGTTGATGGCTGGGGAGGGGAAGAAGAAAGGGAAAGTCACAGTTAGGAAGTAGAGCAGCCTAAAAAATGTTAGGACCAGCGCCAAGCGAACGTTAGAATGACACCGCGCAAAAAGAACGAGAAGAAATTCAAGGAATGGGAAGATCTGCCAAATGGTGGAAGACGATACCGGCTTTCTGTACTCGGCCGGCAGCCGGGATGGAGCGCTCGATACATTAAAGTGGTGGATAAGCATGAAGAGACGCTAACATTCCATCAGGAAATTTACGATGATAAAAATGAGTTAGTAGAAGTGCATCAAAAGTATCCGGCCAATACCGGTCATCAGAAAGTCAGGGCATGAGAATTACGAATCAAGTTGTTGCATCGAAGCTATCCGCCTATTTGCAATTTCGAATCAAATTACCTCAATTGGTGGATTGGGCGGAAAATGCCATAATGGAGGGCGAATTCGGCGGTAAGAACTCGCACGCCCTTGCCGAAGTAGTCGGTCGAATTGGTCTTGCCGATGTTCGCGAGTTCGGGCTCACTTGGGAAGATTGCAGCGGGATATTGAATGCACTTGGCTACACGGCACACGTTGATATCATAGGCGCAAACCAGCGTCCGCTGGGTTCCAGCTATTGGCGCGAGAAGGCGGCGCATTATGATACGCACGGTGGCGTGAGTACGAAGAAAGCCGCAGCCAACAAGGACCATTATTATGTCGAGCGGCGTCCGGATGGGTATTATGCTGGAATCCGTGGAGGGGCCGAAAGGGCTGGCTTTACTGGACCGACGCAGGAAAGTGTGATTACCCAAATACAACGGAGCAAACCCGATGCACCGATCCATGTGGAGCGGGTACGTGATACCGATCGTGGTGGCCGTGATAAATGGCGTTCGGCTTAAGAGCTATCATAGCACGGTTGTAGAGCAGAGCTTTACGATACCGTCCCTCCGGGAGTCCATTCTCTGCCTCGCTTCCAAACTGGGGGCCTACGCCGCCCGGCTACAAATATTTCGCCCCTCTGGGGCTGGGTATAGCTTCGGATTTCTGGCTGGCTCGGGAACAGCAAAATAATTATGGAAATCGCATTCTGTCACCCAGACAAAAATCCGTAAGTCATTGAAATACATAGAGAGTTCATGAAGCACAGATCGAAAAAACGAATTTGAGTGACGAATTCGGTTTCAGGTATGAATTTTCCCCTTGACTTTTCTTCAAAAATTGTTATATTGTAGGAAGTAAATGGCAGGTCGCTGCCGTTCTACTATGGATTCACAGCCTCGGCTTTGCCCCGGTGGTGTGAGAGCCTCGAAGACCCCACTCGGCCTTTGATTCTAACGGCCCCCAACCCCGCCTCATCGCTCGGGACGCTTACTACAAAACCATTTCCTCATGAGCTTTCGCGGAAGCACAATTTCGTAGCCGTGACCTTCCGGTCACGGTAGCGGAGCGATACGCTGCGGCTTTTTCCGTGACCTACCTCTACCCCCGTGACCTGACCGCCACGGCTACCACGGCGTGACACCGATGCCACCGCCGCCCTGCTTCACCGAGAGCGTTTGTTAACTCACATTAGGAGTACACGTGTATGCTCATTACATTTGAAGGTATCGACGGATGCGGAAAGTCCTCTCAGGCGAAACTCATCGCGGACCGTCTGAGAGACCAGGGAATCGAAACCCTGTTAGTCCGCGAGCCGGGAGGGACAGCACTCTCCGAACAGATTCGCTCCATGGTTCTTAACGAGAAGCATGAGATGCCGCTCTCGCACGCCACCGAGCTTTTGCTTTTTGCCGCCAGCCGCGCGCAGCTTGTCAAGGAAGTCATAGAACCGGCGCTCAAGCGCAATGCTGTCGTTGTCTGCGACCGTTTCACGGATTCTACCATCGCTTATCAAGGATACGGACGTGGCTTACCGCTCGCGTATATTCGTAGCGTGAACGATCTGGCGACAGGCGGCCTCGTGCCGGATGTCACATTCCTCATTGATGTGCCACTTGAATTGGCTATCCAACGACGTAAAGGAATGGGTGATGACAGAATGGAATCCGAAAGCCGACTCTTTTTCACGCATGTCTTGCAGGGCTACATGGCGCTTGCACAGAAGCATCCGGATCGCATTCATGTCATAGACGGCAACGACTCGCTCGAAGACATTCACCACACGATCTATCGCTTGGTGGAGTACGAGCGGGGAAACGAACTTAGGCATGCCAGTCATGCCGCAACGCCCGTTGTGACTCAGCCGCTCGCAGAGACGTTTGTCGGTGCGGAGGGAGTGCTTGTCGATTAATCTTCGGAGGTGATAATAAGTAGAGGGACACTCGATTTGCGTGTCCCTTTTGATTTCAAGTCTTAGTCTCATGTTGTATCGAGCGATTATAGTCATTTCATGCTTCGTGCTCGTCTCGGAAGCAGACGCTCAGCTTGATTCGGCCCTGCGAAAGGATCTTCTCGTCCGCTTTGATTCGGATCAGATAGTCCGTACTCGGAGTATGACAAGTCCTGAAGATCATCCCAACCAACGAGCGATGACCAAGATTGACAGCTCCAACACCGCATTCCTCAAAGAGGAAATCCGAACGCATGGATGGCCTGCTCCGGAAAGGGTTGGTCCGGATGGCGTTAAAGCTGCATTCTTCTTCGTGCAACATAGCCCCGATCCTGCATTCCAGGAGAAGATGCTGCCGATACTGGAGAACGAGGCAGATAGAAATCGAATAGACAAACAGGAGGTCGCAATGCTGCTCGATCGCGTGTTGGTTCACCGCCATGAGCAACAAATTTACGGAAGTCAATTTGAAGAAAGGGGGAGCGTTCTCGTTGCCTATCCGATCCTCGACGAGATGCATGTAGACGAGCGGCGGCTGGATGTTGGTATGCTCCCAATCGGATTATACGCCGCGTTCCTGAATTACCAATATCACCCGACGGCCTTCAACTTCGTAAGCCTCATCGGTCAAATTGGAGTCGGCACAGGGACGGCTCTAATGCATAAACTCTGGCCCTTCTGACCGAGTTGTTTCACTCGCATTGTAGTAGAGAATGAAAATGAAAAGCCCCCCTCTCCCAACGGGAGAGGGGGGTTGGGGGGAGAGGCAGAACCCCGAGAACGCAGCCACCTCCTCTCCCCGGCCCCCCTCTCCCGCTGGAAGAAGGGGGAGTAAATTGTTACTTCGTTACAATAATCCTCTCCACATCGCGCTGACCATCATCGGTAACAGTGATGAGAAGATAGACACCGGCGTCGAGCGAAGAGAGATCGAGTTTCACATCGCCGGAGAGACCGGATGTCGTGCCGCCATCCATCATCTTCGCGCCGAGAAGATTGTGGATGCTGAACTCCGCGCTCTTCGCGCCCTTCATGTCGTAGTGGATCGTCGTCGCACCGGGAGTCGGATTCGGATAGACGGAGAGCGCGATGTGATCCGCCTTTGGCATCGTGTATGGCGCGCTCAAGTGAGGCAGAAGGTTCGTCACTTCGGGCACGGCGTCGTACCAGAAGATGAGTTCGTGTGGTTGGCCTGGAATATTTGTGTTGCGGACAAGAATCGGGATAAGTTGATTCCATTGCACGGTATCGTGAGTCAACAGGCGATATCCCTGCTCAAAATTTTGATTTTGAGATGGACTCGATGAGTTTGGAATCGACTGCAATATGTTACTTACTTTGAGCATCAAAACATGAGCAATTGAATCATGTCCCAACTTAAATGCTTGTTGGATCTTTTCGTTCAATCCGAAGGTGCTAACATCGGAATCCTCCGCATCCAATGCACCATCCCTAATAACCATCACTCTGTTCTTAACGACGACCCTTTGTCCTGAATCGACGGGGAAGAACTCGATTCGCTCATTTGGGTGCAGCGCTTTCACAGAATCCACATAGTGACTTGAAAAACGACCGAACACCCGCTGTGATTTCATAACTGGGTATTTCTCGATGCTGTCGAGTCTCCTCTTAAAATGTTCTGCCATGTCCATCGAAGAGGAATTTACATCAGCGATTGCTGTCAAATCGCCTTTTCCTACTATTGCTTGATCGGAATCAACCTGAATGAACTGCATCCGAACGCCAGGACGGTTTCCACGAACCGAGTCCGAGAAGTGGGCTGAAAAGTTACCAAACACTTTGACTGAATTTTGAGGAAGGCTGTCCCCGATCTCCACCTGAGTCTCTTCTGAGAGAATTCTCGACCCATCAGTTGTTGAAGGTGTTTTGTCCAGATCGTTCAAGGTGTACACCTTTACATTCGATGGAGTCGAATTGGGTGTCAATGCGATGCCCCCATTTGAGTTTGAAAAAAGGTTAGTGGAGCTATTCGAAAAAATGTTCGAGCGATTCGTGCTACCGTTACGCGTTATTCGGATTGACTTCTTCTCGATTCTCCGAGCATCGCCCGAGTCTGATCGAGAAACGGACATGGAAACGGATTCGTGGTTGAGCGAGTCACCTCGTTCAAAATTAATAAAGAGGTTGGGGTGTCCACTCTTATCCGTCCCGAAGCTATAAAGTTTCTGTGCTCCGGATGTTGTCGTTACGATTCGTGGAACCACTGTGCTTGCGGTAACCGTGCGTTCTTCTTCGGGTGTAAGAAAGGCACCTCCGAATAGGCCTTTTGAATCAAAATAGAATTTGTTCACCTTGCCGGTTGTACTTGACTTATCGTAGCAGGTTATCGTGCCGTCGGGATCCAACGCTACTCCAAGTCTCGCCAATTGATCCGGCGACATCTCGATTGGCTTTAAGCTATCAACCGCAGAAAACGGCGTGGTACCGATCTGCTCCGGTAATGTTGGCTCTACTTTCACCATCAACGGCGGTGGATCCGGCGGCAACTGCGGCGATGGCCCGCGATGAGATGGATGAACTGCAACTCTATCTGCAACAGCAGTAGAAGGAGCAGCGACGTTATTGCTGAAAACAGGCGAAGCATTCGCCCGTGGTGAGTGCGTCACAGTGGGTGACGAAGAAGCGAGTGTTCCGAGCGCGAGGGCTCCGATGGTAACGAGTGATGCGGTTGTCATGACGGTGGTCCCAAGTCTTAGTGGTGTGGAAAGCAGCCGCTGATACAGTTGCTGCCCTATCGTGTGTGTGACCGGTACACTCTGCATGACCGTCGTGCGAAGCAGCTGCTCGGCTTCACCACCAGATAGCAAATCAGGCTGCGATCCCGCTTCGTTGCGAGCCGCGTGGAAAAGATCGTTGAGATTTTTGTTCGAAGACATTCTCATAGTTTCTCCTTGTAGGGAGCATTGTTGTTCATGCCCCGCGCCTGAAATGCGAATCGTGTGTTGAAGTGCCCAGTGCTTTTTCCGTTGGAGCTGACTCCATTCGAAGGGAACGTCTGGATGGATTGCACACTCTTGGGTTCTGGCGCGACCGTTGCCGCTGATTCAACTCCGAGTAACTTCGCGAGCTTCATCCTGCCGCGCGAAACGCGCGACTTGACAGCCGACAGCGACGACGATTGCGTCTCCGCAACCTCCGCAAGACTAAGCCCCGCGATCTCGCTCATCACAATCGCTTCGCGCTGCTTTTTCGGAAGCTTCGCGAGCGCTGTGTAGAGCGCATCGGTGTCGGCGTTTGCATCGGGTGCGTTTCGCTCATCGACGATGTGCTCGTGGTCGCTTGGGGCAAACGGTATCCATCGTTTCTGCCTCACGCGCTCGTGCCGATTGACACGGACGGCTATCGTGAAGAGATAACTCTGAAACGCCTGCTTTGCGCGGACCTCCTCGAAATGCTCGAATGCTTTAAGGATCGTATCGCTGATCAAATCTCTCGCGCGTTCCTCATCACATCCTTTGCCTTCGCGGCACATTGCTCGGCAGAACCTGGAGAGTGCGGGCAGCGTCGTTTCCAGCAACGCGAGAAATTCGCGCTGCTTCGCCGTCATCTGCTCCGGACGTTGGGCAAACGCATCCGTGTTGGACACGCCGCCCATCCCTCGTACTATGTTCATGCTAAAAAAGTGTACCGCGGTTACAAGGGGTAAGAGTATTTATAAATAAAAAGGTCGCACAATTTTTGTGCGACCCACCAGATTTCCCATTTCTGCCTCAAAACCGCTTCCAGGCCCCTATTTCCTCACGTAGGTCCCCATCAGTTCGCCCTCCCCAACAACGTGCCCTTCCAGCGCCGACATCAGCTTCTCGCGGGTAACGTCACCGGAAATGTGCAACACCTCATTGACCGCATACAAGCGGAAGTAGTACCGGTGTGGCTTACCCGATGGCGGGCACGGACCGATATAGCCTGTCGAGCCAGCGCCGTTCTTCCCTTGAAGTGTTCCGTTCACAAGTGTGTCACTCAGCGGGAAGTGCTCCGCAAGTCCCGTCTCCGATGGTGGAATATCATAGATCACCCAATGCACGAACATGCCACGAGGAGCATCCGGATCTTCGAGAACCAACGCAAAGCTCTTCGCGCTTTTCGGTGCTCCGACCCATGAGAGGGCAGGTGAGATATTGTCGCCCTCGCATGAGAATTGTTTAGGGATGGCTTCTTCATTCTTAAAGGCAGTCGAGGTGATCCTCATTTGCGCAGCCATGACCTGTGCCGCTGAGGCTGAACCGCTCTCGGGAGTCTGTGCTTGTTGTGCCTTCGTCCCACACCCTCCGTTAAGGAGGAGCAGACTAAAAAAGAATGCAGATCTTTTCATGATCGTGTGTTGATACAAAACCAAAGTGGCGCGGACCATGCCGCGCCACCTCGTAAGAACAAGTCACTATTAGTGCGGTTGCGCGCTCTTTACTGGTCCCAAGCTCATAGGAACAGCATTCGGCATCAGCTTTGTGCCAGCTCCGCGAATGAGCCAATATTTTGGATCGAACGGTGGGCGCGAATGGAAAAGCTCGAAGTTATCGAAGCGGTCCTGCCAGCCAATTCGCATCGGGGAAGAGTACATGAAAGTCACGGGTTGATCGTCCACAATAATATGCTGCAATTTGTGGCTCATGTCAAACCGCTTTTGCTTATCGGGCTCAACCTTGATCGCTTCCATGAGAGCATCCGCTTCCGGGCTCCGGTAGGAGTAGTGATTCGATCCCTTGTTATAGGATTGGCTCGACTGCCACAATTGGCTGATCTCGTCTTCGGTGGTATTCCCGATCCATGAGCCGAGCATCGCGTCGAATTTATGAGACTTGGTCTGCTCAAGATAGACGGACCACTCGATCTGGCTGATCTCTGCCATGATACCGGCTTTCTTCAGCTGATTTGCGATGATCAAGCACACCTGCTTCGGTACTTCACTTCCGCTGGGGATAAGGAAAGTGAACTTGAATGGGGTTTTCTTCCCATCAATAACCTTGTCGATCGTGCCGTCACCATCAGAATCTTTCCAGCCAGACTCTGCGAGCAACTTCTTCGCAGCATCCACATCGTAGGCGGGTTGCTTTACCGTTGGATCGAAGTTTGGCTGCGAAGGCGCAACGGGGCCTTCCACCTTCTTGGTCATGTCGTGCAAGAGCGTGTGGATGATCTCGTCGCGGTTGATGAGCATTGTCAGCGCCTTGCGAACATTCTTGTCCTTGAAGAGTGGATGAAGGTTATTCCAGCCGACGTAGGAATAGAGATTGAGATAGATCGTATCCTTCTTGAGGTACTTATTGGCATTCGTATCCAATTGTGTCAAATACTGCGGTGCGCTTAGACCATCGATGATATCAATGTCCTTCGCCTTGAGAGCAGTCAGCGCGGCGTTGAGATCCTTGATCGTCTTGAAGATAATGCGATCGGGGTAGGCGTCCTGCCATGCGACATTCTGTCCCCAATAGCTTGTGTCGCGTCGGAGGATCACGCGGTCATTCGTGATCCAGGTATCAAATTTATACGGGCCAGAGCCGATCATATAATTCGGGTCGCGTGCGATCTTGTCGGACTCGAACCATTTTGCAAACTCCTGAATGGCCTGATCGCTGGACGCTGAATTGTGTAACTCAGCCCAGCTCATCTTGTCCGAAAGGTTCTTCGGATCGAAAATGTGCTTGGGAAGAATCTTGACGTAGCTGGTAATGTGCAGAATGTCATACCGGAATTTCGACCAGTGGAAACAGACCTTGTTTGGCTCATTCGACGCCCAGACGCTGTCCAGTGTCACGAAATAGCCTCGTTGCGCCTGTGAGTTGATAAGCTTCGGATTAAGGACGGTCTTGTAGTTAAAGATAACATCTTCGACCGTAACAGGCTTGCCGTCGGACCAGTGGGCCTTCGGGTTGACGGTGTATGTGAACGTTAGGTGATCCGGGCTCTCCTCTGGAAGTGTGGCCAGCAACGGGATGTCCTCCATCGTCCTGGGGTTTGTGCCAGAGAGCGTTTCCCAGATCTCGCCTTGAACATAACTGGAGCTTTCGTCGCTCGAAAGGAGCGGATTTAAGCGCTCGATATCGGCTGAGATATACCATATCGCTTCGTTCTTGGTTGAAAGCCCATTCGCTGGGCCGCCCCCGCCGTTGCAGCCAAGGGTGGCCGATAGCGCTGACACACATAACAACAGTGCTAGTTTCTTCATAATCGATTTTGAGGTAATGGAAGGATTGTGGCAACCGGAGTTGTCCGTTTGAGTCCGCAAAAGAGGACGGGAATGCAAAAAATAATTAGCGGATGGTGGAAAATGTGGCAGCCTCAGGCCGCCAACAATCTTTCACCCCGCATAATAACACACATGGCGCGAAAACCGCGCCATGTGTCAGATTCAATTGATAGTGGTCGTCACCACCGAAAGGTGCTTACCGGGGATCGGCAACATTTATCTTATGAGGAAGGCTCTGAGGCACGCCATTCGGTGTACGCTTTATTCCCGAGCCTCGGACGATCCAGTATTGCGGAGAGAACGGAGGACGCGCCGGGAAGAATTGGAAGTTGTCGAAGCGATCCAGCCATGCGATGCGCGCGGGAGACGACCACAGGAAGCTCACTGGCTGATCATCGGTTATGATATGCTGCAAGCGATAGCTCATCTCCCAGCGCTTTGCGCGATCGGGCTCGATCTTGATCGCATCCATGAGCTTGTCGGCCTCAGGATTTGAAAACGCGTAGGCGTTCGATCCCTTGTGCTGAATCTGGGAGGAGTGCCAGAGCTGGCTGATCTCGTCTTCGATCCCCTGTGCTCCCGACATGTTGCCAACCCATCCACCGAGATAACAATCAAATTGACGATTTCGGATATTGTTCAAAAAGACGGAGCCTTCGAGCTGAGAGATCTCAGCATCAATGCCTGCCTTTTTCAGATCATTAACGACGATCAGTAAGATCTGCTTAGCCACATCATTGCCACTAGCCAACTGGAATGTGAACTTGAAATCGGTCTTCTTGCCACCGATGACTTTGTCCAAAATGCCATCGCCGTCGTGATCAGCCCAACCTGCGGCCGCAAGCATCTTCTTCGCTGCATCAGGGTCGTATGCTGGCTGCTTGACTGTCGGGTCACAATTCGGTTGCGACGGAGCAACTGCTCCCTCGATCTTTTTTGTCATGTCATGCAGGATCGAATGAATGATCTTGTCACGATCGACGAGCATAGTAAGCGCCTTGCGGACGCTCTTATCGGAGAAGAGGGGTTTGGCGTTATTCCATGCGAGGAATTGGACGATGTTCTCATACACCGTGTCGCGTGCGATGAAACGTTGCTGCGCGGAGTCGAAGCCTGTTAGATATTGTGTCGCAGAGAGCGTGGGATCGATATCAATATCCTGGTGCTTCAGAGCGATGAGCGCTGCATTCTGATCCTTAATAGTCTTGAAGATGATCTGATCCGGATAGGCATCTCCCCATGGGCGATCCTTCATCCAATAGTTCGTATCTTTACGGCAGACCACGCGGTCATTCGTAGTCCATGAATCGAACTTATAAGCACCAGTTCCGATCATGTGACCGGGGTCGCGCTGGACGGATGGGTCCTGGAATTTGTCCGCCATTTGCTTGACGGCCGGGTTACTCGGGTTCTCCTGGCGAAGATCTGCCCAGCTAAACTTGCTGGTGATATCCTGCGGATCCCAAATATGCTTCGGAAGGATCTTCACGTAGTTCATGATCTTGAGAAGATCGTACCTGTACTTGTTCCAATGGATGACAACCTGATTGGGCTGACCAGCCGGGATCCAGCAGCTATCCATCGTGCCGAAGTAGCTGCGCAGTGGTGCTACGTTGACAATGAAGGGATTATTGACGATCTTGTAGGTGAAAATTACGTCTTCTGCTGTGACCGGCTTACCGTCCGACCAATGAGCAGCAGGGTCCATTGTAAAAGTCCAGTTGAGGTGATCGGCACTCTCCTCCGGAACCTTCGCAAGCCCACCGATCCATGCCTGCGTGTTCGCATCCTGGCCTGTGAGCGTCTCGTACATTAAGCCCTGGACGTAGTTGGCACCCTCGTCGCTGGAGAGCATGGGATTCAGGTTCTCAATATCCCCTGCAATGTACCAAACCACGGCATTCTTTGTGGAGAGTCCATTCCCGGGACCACCGCCGGAGCCTTTACAGCCGGCGATACCAAGAGACAGCAAGGCGGCCAGGGAGAACAATGCAAATTTCTTCATATTCGCTAATTTCAACATAGATGGAGTCTAAAGCAGCTACAGCTGTATGATTTGGGTCAGTGCAAAGTTACGGGTTTTTCACGCCGGGAATCTGAAAGCGGATTCACTGCTATCCTGGCAATGTGCCCTTGCAACGTCGCGTGCACGCGCTTGTGCCAACTTCTCGGCATGCTGTCTTAACTACCCTTCGCTCGGGAGCGTGTCGCTAATTCGACGAGATGTGTCTTTGAGTTCTACCCACTTCTCCGAGAGGTGCGGTATGTATTCAGTTGCTGTGACAAAACTCCACACATATGCCACGATGGAGTAGAGCGCACCGATCGTGAAGCGGTCAAGATCGATCGAGATGTAAAGCGTCGTGAGGAACATGAAAAGCAACGAGACGCGAATGACGCTATAACTGAAGGTGGAGCGAACGGAATACTTTATCTCAAGTTCGGATATGTCCGAGTAGTATTGCTTGATCTTCCCCGGTTCGCGAGTCGCGAAGATGTTATATTCCTGTTCATACCAATCGTGTAGTTTCGACTGGATGGATTGAAGCGCGCGCATGTAGTATTTGCTTCCGACAAGTACGAAGAGCAATAGGATCGTCCCCGTCACGGTTAGCCGCCAGTCAAACAGCCCGAGCGCCATGATGGCACCGGTAACGGCGATCAACTGCTCCAAGAACTCCGGTACATTGTACTGGAAGAACTCGATGTTGTGCCACGCCATCGAGCTTCTCGCAGCAACCTTTGAAAGCTCCTCCCCTTGCGCAAGCTGCCGTGAAACGACATCGCTTGATAGCTTCGCGAACATGCGCGTGTAGATCCGCGTATCGTAGATTCTACGGAATGCACCGATGCTCGAATTTACAAGAAAGAGTAATACCCACGGAATCAGAGGGGGCAAGAAGGGGCCGACCTCGCGGGTGACGTAAAAGGATAGTGGGCGGTCTGACTTCGGCGGAGATGTGCTCGCCGGTTTGCCAGGGCCCGGAGGGCGCGCCTGAATGGATTTTCGAATGGAATCTCGCGCAGCCTCGCGAGGCATCTTGAGAATGGACTTGCGATGCCTGCTTCGAATCGAATCGTGTTTAGCAAGTGCTTTCTTCAGACTATCAAGGGCGGCGCGCTCCGGCGTACCTTGAGCTGGAAGCGTCACGGTGTCTTCCTCCCGTGCCGCCGCCTTCTTGTGACTGACGAACGAAGCAAGAACGATATAGGAAGTGGGCCTCGGAGGCGTCGGAACAGAGGCTTGCCAGACTTTGTCCGACGGCGGAGGACTGCTCAAGTTGGATGAATTGAGATCCTCTAATGATAACGAATCGGCACGGTGGCGAAGGGAATCGTCAATTCTGAGCGAATCCAAAACGTGGGCACGGACAGAATCGGCGACTTGACGCAGAGTCAGGGTCGAAATACTCGAATCCACCTCTTCTTCGACCCGATGGGCCTCACGAAGACCATCGATGGCTTTCCCAAAGACGTACGGCTCCGCTATGTAAGCGAAATTCTCGAAAACAACGAGAAGAAACGCAAACGCGATCTGGAGGCGATATTCCTTGTAAAGTCGGCGGATCATTGGTTTGTAGTTTTGTACAAACGGCGGGGGGGCGGTAGCCGTGCCCCGCTTAAAAGTCCGGGGCTGTTATCGTTTGGCTCTGCAATTGCAGGAGGTTCGATATGCACTTCCTTGCACGGACCCTGGCTTTTCTATTCGCGGCACTCCTGATGATCATCATCGGCACCTTGCTGTGGCTACAATTCTCGCAGACGGAACCGCAAGTTACGCAGACGACAACGAGATCATTTCACACAGACTCCGCCAAGAGCACGAACCCTGCCCCCGAAAGCCGATCTTCACAGCGCGACTCACCGATATCCACAAGTGTGCAATCTCCGTTGCCGCTCGGTCCAAATCCGCCATTGCGCACAACAACGGGCTTAGTTATACCGGTAATTGGTGTGACTCCCGATGAACTCGTCGATACATACACACAATCACGGTGGGGTGGTCGTAGCCATGATGCGATCGACATCGTGGCTCCACATAATTGTCCGGTCGTTGCGGCGCAGGCGGGGCGGGTCGTTCGGCTCTTTCAAAGCATACGCGGCGGCACGACCATCTATGAATTGGGTCCCCACGAAGATACTGTGTATTACTACGCGCATCTCGACCATTACGTAGCGGGTCTCGCGGAAGGGATGAACGTCGAGCGGGGCCAATTACTCGGTTATGTCGGCGATACCGGCGACGCGGGCGCAGGTAATTATCATCTTCATTTCGCCATCTGGCTTATCCAGGACCCGAAGCACTATTGGGATGGCACGAATATCAATCCTTATCCGATGTTACGACTCGTCAAATAACCTACGAATTCACAATACATGTTAGTAATCAGACCTACTTCACTACGCTTCTCTCTACTGTTCATCTCCATTATCTTTTGGCTCTCAAGTTGCACGAAAACGCATACCGAGAGTGCGATTGATAGCAGCACATCCCGTACCGCGCAAGCACCCACGCCATCCGCCGCGGTCGCTGCCATTAATTATCCGGTTACCTTGCCAGTTCTTGATGCCTTCCTGGCCGATTCGTCGTTCGACTCGCTGGTGAAATTCAAAGCTGGATTGACCGATGCCGAACTCCAACAGGTGCGAACTGCCGCGAATGATGAAGCCAAGCAATTAGAGCTGGAACAGACGGCGAGCACCGGGGAATATGCGGGATCGACCGCCGACGCACGTCAGCTCGCTGCCCGGATGCTCGACTCAATGATCGGCAACGAAAAGCGAATGAAGCTATTCGCTCTGGTGCAGGAACGCTGGATCGATCATGCCGACTCCAACGGCAGCGCTGCCGTTGCCGACACGAACTCCATCGAAGGCACGAGAAACGCTGTGCCGAAGGATAGCCGCGTGGTGGTGAATATCCCAGCCTTTCGGATGGATGTCTTCGATAGTGGCAGAATTGCCAAAAGCTACAGGGTGACCATCGGTTACCCAGAGTTTCCACTGCCGACAGGGATGCGCAAGGCGCGTCAGATCATCTTCAATCCAACCTGGACCCCCCCGAACGAGGCATGGGTGGAGAGTCCGAAGGGTAAAGTGAAGGTCGGTCAGAAGATCCCCGCGGGCGACAAGCTGAATCCGCTCGGAGTGTTGAAGATTCCCATCGGAGAGCCATCGCTCATTCATGGTGGCAAATCGCCCTCCAAACTTGGGACGTTCGGCTCGCACGGTTGCGTCGGACTGGTCGATCAGGATGTGACCGATTTTGCAGAGCGGCTCGCGGGCCTTTCAGGAAAGCCTTTGTCCGACTCCGCAGTCAGGAGCTATCAGTTGGATAAGAAATCCACGCACGGCGTCACGCTGCCGAAGTCCGTTGCGGTTGAACTACGATATGAGACGATCGTGGCCGATAGCGGAAAGCTGCACATCTACCGCGACGTGTACGACCACAACACCAACACGCTGGAGAATCTGGAATCGACACTACGGACGTATGGTCTCACGATGAAGGATCTCACTGGTGACGAGCAAGTTCAAGTTCTAGTGGCACTGCACGATATGTCCAAAGATATCACGACAAATACCGATACGACCATCGTCAGAAATATCGCGCTCAAGGATACTGTTCTGGGCCTATCGACTAAGACACAAACGGCGAGCGACAAGAAGCTCGATCATCGGCCCGCAATGACGCGCCGCATCAAAGGCCAGAAGGAGATCGTCATCCCAATTGCGGCACTTCGGGGACGCGGCTATCCGGCACCAGTCGGGATGGCGCCGCCTATGAAGGTCAAATCAAATAGGCCCAAGAGTAAATGACAATTGGCAACAACGGTAGTGTGGTGTCCCCGTAATTACCTGGTATTACCCTGAGTTTGTCATTCCCGCGAACGCGGGAATCCAGTCTTCTCGTTAACGACCAGCGGGCCTGGATTCCAGCTTTCGCGGGAATGACAGTTAGGAACCGTATCTAACGGTTAAGAACATTCCGCTCGGAGTATGAAAACACCGTTGATACAAACTACATGATGAATGAAGTAGTCATAATCACCGGCGGCACGAAGGGCCTCGGCTGCGCGTCCGTCAAGAAGTGGCTCGCCGAAGGTTGGAACGTTGCGACGTGCGCGCGCGACGAAGCAGACCTCGCCCTGCTCGAATCCGAAATGAACAGCGCCTATCTGATGACGCAGGCGCTCGATGCTTCGGATGCCAACGCCGTTCACGGATTTGTCGAGCGCGTGATGAGCCGGTGGTCGCGGGTGGATGTGCTCATCAACAACGCGAGCGTCCTCGGTCCGCGAACAATGATCGAGGAGTATCCCGAGGATGGATGGCGTGAAGTGATGGAGATCAATGTGAATGGCGCGTTCTATTTTGCGAAGGCGGTGCTACCGCATATGCTCGAAGCGAGGAGCGGGGTGATTATCAATCTGTCGAGCGGCGCGGCGGTCGCGGGCAAGCCGCGATGGGGCGCGTATGCCGCGAGCAAATTTGCTCTCGAAGGATTTACTCAAGTGCTACGCTCGGAAGTTCTGGACAGAGGCATTCGCGTTCATGCCTTCGATCCCGGCGCAATGCAAACCCACATGCGCGCCGCCGCTTATCCCGATGAAGATCCGAAGCAGCACCCAACACCCGAGATGATCGCGCGTGTGTTGTTCGATATTGCGGCTATCTATGAACCGACGATGGGAAGGCTGGTGGCTGGGGAGTATTTGTGAACGGGCGATCTCTCATTTTGAGAACCGAATGGTTATCCGCCGATAAACCGAAGCATCCGACCAATCGATGTGCGTGTTGGTATTCGTGGTGCCGCGAACGTGCGAGGTCACCTGTTCGTCGGTATTGTATACCGGATCATGTAAGAATGCCCCTCTTGCTTCAAACACGATTTGAGAATCTGATTGGCTCCTGCAAGGTACATTAGAAACCCCAATGTTTTCTGACCATGCAGAGACAGAACTCTCACCATAATCCGTAGGATATTCCGTGCTGGAGTGACCAGCGGACCGCATAAAGAAATTCGCTAGGGAGAATAACGCTGTGTCAATTGTGCCGCCTGCCGATTCAGTTCGATCCGACTTCCGGACTTCCAAACCGTACGTGCTATGGAGGTTCGAATCTGTCTGGCTTCCGCTTGTGTCCTCGGTGAAATTAGAGCCGCTCCAAGTCAGCAACGCTTGGGTACTAAGTATCTGAGGACCGGAAGACGGCCACGGGGCGATCAACTTACCTTGACACTCAACGGTAACATGGTTCATCGTGGCAAGCTTCAACAAATCAAAGCGGAGTGGAATCACCTGGATGGTCCCTGTTCGACTCGCAACAAGGCCCACAGTGGAGCTGTTTACTATAGATACGACCACTGTGAAGCTTCCAGCTTTTAAATATGCGTGAATGAGGGTGCTGTCTTTCGTCATCACCTTCTGACTATCGCCAAAAGACCACAGGAAGATCCACGAACTATCCAGCGGTGAGGAACAGTGTACGCTCAGGACAGTGCTATCTCCCCACCGACAGGAATGGGGGCCGTCCACTTCCAATGAAGGGACTTTGGATCTTGTCGGCGGAGTGATCGGAGGCGTAGTCGTTGTCGGCTCCGTCGGCGTCTTGCTACACGCCGCAAACCCGACCGCGATAACCGCGATCGAGAGTGCGAGGAGAATTCGGTTTAAGCGCCTCATGCGAGGATGAGAACAGGAATCTCCCAGTAAGATGCAGGGGGGATGGATTTGTGACCTGCGGTTCGGGCTTGATCTCGCGGCCACGTCGGCGCAAATTCAAATCGAAAATTCGAACATTGAGTACTCTGCCCCTTAGCGGGCAGAACGCGGGCTGATGGCGAAAAAGATTAATTCAAATAATTTCAGACTGGGCTTGCATTGATAAAAGCAGTGTTGTATATTGAATATGCTACTATAGGCACCAATTGCTCATTGACAACTTGGGAAGGGACTGCAATCAGGACAAAGCGGGAGTTCATTAAATGAACACGCAATTGAGAGAATAGGGGCACCTGTTTCTTATGGCAACAAATCATGAACACTGAAGGGCGAATGGGCGAAATTGCTTCACAATCGAATCCGATCGTGATCACTGGGCGACCAACCACGCGACGGCGGGTTTGCTACTTGACAATTTCTGTCACTTTCTGGACGAATGAACCTCCATCAGTCAGTTCGACCAGCTTAGCAATGTCCTCTGAGATGTTCCTATCCTCGTCCAAGAACGGGACACGTTCGCGAATCAACTGATACGCCTTCTCACTACCCTTGCCGGGCTTGAGGGGTTTAAGAAAATCAATTCCCTGCGCACCGCAAAGTAGTTCGATGGCGAGAACGCTGCCAACATTAACTACAACATTGCGTAGTTTGAGCGCCGCGATAGATCCCATGGAGTTGTGATCTTCCTGATTACCACTCGTTGGAATGGAATCCACACTCGCAGGATGTGCCAACACTTTGTTCTCGCTGACGAGCGCGGCAGCGGTGTACTGCGCAATCATGAGGCCGGAGTTGAGTCCGCCCTTTGGCGTGAGGAAGCGTGGAAGTCCATTCGAAAGCGCACCATTGACAAGGCGCTCTGTGCGGCGCTCGGATATGTTCGCAAGTTCGGAGATCGCGATGGCGAGATAATCCAACGCGAGCGCAAGCGGCTCGCCGTGGAAATTGCCGCCTTCCAAGTGGACGCCGTCATCGCCTTCTTCATCGGGGATGATGAGAGGATTATCCGTTGCTGAATTTATTTCAGTTGAAAGGACCCGCTCGACAAATTCAATTGTATCGCGGACAGAGCCATGTACTTGCGGGATGCAGCGCAGTGAGTACGCATCCTGCACGCGCGGGTCGTTATCGAGATGTGATTTTCGAATCTCACTTCCCGCGACAAGTTGCAACATGTGCTCGGCTACGTATTGCTGACCCCTATGTGGGCGAGCCCGATGGATACGAGCATCGAATGCCGTGTCCGTCGCACGGAGCGCGTCGAAGGACATCGCAGCTGCAATGTCGGCGAGATCTGCAAGTTGTTTCGCCCGATGTAGTGCGAGACAGCCGATAGCGGACATCATCTGCGTGCCATTGATTAGTGCAAGGCCTTCCTTCGCTTCTAGAGCAAGCGCTGGAATCCCAACAATTGCGAGTGCTTCATGGGCTGGGAGCGTAGAGCGTTGCGCCGAATCACTACCGGGAAGAGAAATGAATCCCTCCCCTGTCATCGCCAGCGCGAGATGTGAGAGCGGTGCAAGATCGCCCGAGGAGCCGACGCTTCCCCGCGATGGGATGACCGGGAGAGCATCGGCCGCGAGCATCTTCAGCAACTGCTCGATGGCAACGAGGCGAATGCCGGAGCACCCCTTGGCAAGTGCATTTGCTCGAAGCAACAGCATTGCACGAACGACCTCCGGCGCAAGCGGTTCGCCAACTCCCGCGCTATGGGAGCGCAACAAGTTCTGTTGAAGCTGCCGAATCTGCTCGGTCGGGATCGACACATTCGCGAACTCGCCGAATCCCGTGGTGATGCCGTAAATGGTCTCGCCGGAAGCGACCCATTTATCCACAAGACGGCGCGATCGCTCAACGCGCTTGGCGGCCTCATCGGAAATGCGTATATCGGTTTCATCGCGTCGTGCAACGCGGGCTACATCTTCAATCGAAAGGGATTCGCCGTCGAGTTTGAGCAATGGTATTGGGGTTTAATTGTTACAAAAATACGGCGAAGGAAGCACCGGCCGCAGATTTGAACGAATGAAGCTATACTACAATATTCGGAAGCTCTACACTCCACGAGGGTTTTCCGCGCGTCGTGGTGCCGCGATGGGTCGAATCGAGGAGATCCACAACGCGGCGATTCTCATCCGCGATGATGGGACAATCGAGTATGCTGGTCCAGCAGAGGGCAAGCCTGGAGGCTTGCCCCGCATGACGGAGATTGATTGCCGAGGTCTGGTAGCGCTGCCCGGTTTTGTCGATTCACACACGCACGCCGTCTTCGCTGGAGAACGTAGTCTGGAGTTTACTTTGCGTGCCGAAGGGCGATCCTACCAGGAGATTGCTGCGATGGGTGGCGGTATTCGATCTTCGGTGGAGCATGTTCGAGCCGCATCCGTCGAGGACATCGTAAACTACTCCCAGCCGTTCATCGAGCGCGCGTTGGCGCTGGGGACGACGACCATGGAGATTAAGTCCGGGTATGGACTCTCTACGGATTCGGAGCGCAAGTTGCTTGAAGCAGCGAAGTTGGTCGGCGAGCGAACGGCGATGGAAGTGGTGCGCACGTACATCGGCGCTCACGCGGTGCCGAAGGACAAGTCGCAGTCTGAGTACGTCACTGAAATCATAGAGGAACAACTCCCCGCTCTTCACAAAAAGGCTGAGTTTTGCGACGTCTTCATGGACGAAGGCTATTTCACGCGAGAGGAGACGATCAGAATATGCGAAAAAGCCAAGTCGCTTGGAATGAAGATCAAACTGCACGCTGATGAGCTTGCAGAAACAAGCGGCGCAAGGACAGCGGCAGAACTAACAGCATTCAGCGCCGATCACCTGCTAAAGATTAGCGAGGATGGAATCCGAGCACTTGCCGCAAGCGAGCGAACCATCGCCACGCTCTTGCCAATAACCGCGCTCAGTCTGCGCGCGCCATTCGCGCAAGCGCGGAAAATGATCGACGCCGGATGCGCCGTCGCGATTGCAACCGATTGCAATCCGGGAAGCTCGATGAGCGAGAATATGCAATTCGTAGTTACACTTGGGGTGATCGGGATGCAGATGACGCCAGCCGAAGCACTCACTGCCGCGACGCTCAATGGTGCCGCCTCACTCGATAGAGCCGCAACTCATGGCTCGATTGAGCGGAATAAAGTTGCGGACTTCGTGTTGTATGATATTCCGCGACTTGAATATCTGCCGTATCATATCGCCGTGAGCGATGTGGTGAGCGTGATAAAGCGAGGCGAAATTGTTTCTGGCGAGAGGCTTTGATTTTTTCACCGTGGCCTAATGGCCACGGCTACAACGATGAAACAGATAGTACCACTAATCATCCTGATTCTCTACAGCATCCTTTCGGCACGCCGAAAGGCGATGCGCGAGCAGAAGCGGAAGGAACAAGCCATACTGGCCGCGCGTGGGACGGCTATGCCCGTTGATGATGCGCCGGTGGAACAGAACAGGCAGGAGGTTGAACGTCAATCGGTTGCGATGGAAGCTTCTGACCGTTGGAAGAACATGACCGAGGAGGCGGATCGGTTCGTCGAGCAGGATGATCCGGAAGTGCAACAGGCTATTCAGCAAGCATACGACGCGTTGCGACGCGGGAAGCAGGAAACGGTTACATCCGTCGCTTCATTCGAGGATGTCATTCCAGCTCCGGTTGTAGTAGCAGCGCCGAAAGTAGTGGATGCGTATGAACAAGTGACGGTCGCCCGACGGAGGATCAGCTTCGATAAGCAATCACTGAGGACATTCTTCGTGACCCGCGAAGTTCTCGGCCCGCCTCGGTCCCGGAAGCCATTTCAGTTAGGTATCAAGGCCCACGAATAGGACAACGCTCGAATGGCACTCGATCGAAAACAGATCGACATCAATGACGCATTAGAACGGAAGAACTTCGACCTCACGACGTTCTTTCCGGTGTTGTTGCTTACCGCAGCCGGGTTCGCAGCGATCTACAGTGCTACATACGCGGCGAACATGAACAATCGCTTCGGCTCGCAGTTGCTCTTCGCCGCGGGTGGCGTTGCTGCGATGATCGTGATGGCGATGTTGCCAACGCGTTGGTTTTTGGCAATTGCGTACCCGCTCTACGGGATGAGTCTTACATTGCTTACAGTGGTGTTATTCGCTGGGAAGCTTGTATACGGCCACCGAAGTTGGATCGCCATTGGCGGCTTCCAATTTCAACCTTCGGAGATAGCGAAGCTCGCGACGATCTTCACTATTGGGGCATTTCTAAATAAAGGTCGCGACCTCTCGGATTTCAAGAATGTCATAGTACTTTGTTTGATTGTCCTTGTACCGGTGGGACTGATCCTGCGAGAGCCCGACCCCGGCACAGCCGTTATCTTCATGGGGTTGCTCGTTATTCTGTTGTTGTGGTCGGGCGTCGATCTCTTCCTGCTGGCGGCGATAGTAATTCCATCGTTCGTTGCGGTGCTCTCGCTCTTTGGCACGACGCCGACGGTGATCTCCGTGCTGGTTGGCGGCGCAATCTTGTTTCTTATTTTCCGCAGGAATCTCGTTCTCACGATCTTTGCCTTTAGCGTCGTTATTGCCATTGCATTCTCCACAAATTTCATCTACGAGCATCTACACCAGTTTCAACGCAATCGCGTGCAGGTGCTACTGGATCCGGAGCTGGATCCGCTTGGGGCTGGATACAATGTTATCCAAACCCGCATGGCTATTGGCTCCGGCGGGTTGTTCGGTAAGGGATATTTAAAGGGGACGCAGACGCAGCTCCGGTATGTGCCGAAGCAATGGACGGATTTTATCATCAGCGTGCCGTCGGAAGAATTTGGGTTTGTCGGCGCTGTTTTGATTTTGATGCTCTTCCTCTTCGTAATCTTTCGGGGTGTTGCCATTGCCTCCAGTGTACGAAGTATATTCTCCAGCGTCGTCGCTATCGGTATTGCCGGGATCTGGTTCTTACATGTTACGGTCAACATCGGTATGGCGCTTGGGCTGATGCCGGTCATCGGAATTCCGTTGCCTTTTATGAGCTACGGCGGCTCCGCGCTTCTGACCAACTTATTGATGGCGGGAATACTGATGAATCTGTATCGGAATCGGAAGGTGTTGTTCTAGGGACATTCTGAGAATAAGTAAGCCTCGATTGTTGAAGATTTGCTTCAATCATCGAGGCTTAAAGGTTCTTGTCGGCGTGGCGGGATTTGAACCCACGGCCCCTACTACCCCAAAGTAGTGCGCTACCAGGCTGCGCTACACGCCGTCTCTTAGTCCAGAGTGCTAAGTAAGGCCGTAACAGGCCGCTTCGGGCCACCGTTCCGGTGGTGGGTTAGGGAGTATCTGCGTTTGAGCGCGCGATATTGATCTTCCTGTCTTGCTCCGCCAGCGTTTTGCTAAAATAGTGCCCCCCAGAGCCATCTCGTCTCGCAACAAAATACAGATACGGATGCTTTGCAGGATGGAGCACAGCCCACACGCTTGCAGCACCGGGACTGCAAATCGGGCCCGGCGGCAAACCAACATTCATATAGGAGTTGTAGGGCCCTGGCTTTAGAAGCTCGTCATGTGTGATAGGACGCGTGAGATGGAGTCCGTACGCCACGGCAGGATCGGCATCCAGTTTCATCCCGATTCGGAGGCGATTGAGATACACTCCCGCGATGGTATCTCGCTCCTGAGCACGCCTCGCTTCTGCTTCGACAATAGAAGCAATCGTCATCAATTCGTGCAGAGAAAGATTCTCTTCCTCAGATTGAGCATACAACGAATCTGCGACGATCTTCTTCCAACGCTTCACCATACGTTCTACCAATCCGCGAGGATCGGCGCTTAGCAAGAACTCGTAAGTGTCCGGAAATAGATAGCCCTCGCCGGTCTTTGCTTCCGGTGGAATTCCTAACGAATGAAGAAAGGCCGTGTCCGTTGCGAAGCGAAGGAAGATCGCCGAGTCGAGTCCGAGTTTGTCTCGTGCGATGGAGGCGGCACGGTACATCGTGATGCCTTCCGGGAATGTCGCTTGGAGGATAAGGGCATACTCCGCGCCGGAAAGTCGTCTGCAGATTTGTGAGTTGGAGAGCCCGGGTTGAATGCGAAAGAGTCCGGCGTGTAGCTTTTTCGCGGTCCCCAGAATTCGGGCAGCAATTTGGAAGGACCACCTGGAGCGAAGAAGATGATGTGCATTCAGGCTATCGGCCAATGCATTTACACCCGTTCCTTTGGGGATAGTCACGACTTCTTCCTTAATGGAAGACAGCGGATTTCGCACAAAGAAGATGTAATACGGGGCGAGAATAGCTACGGCGAGAATGGCTATCGTGATGAGTCGGCGTTTCATGTCATCAAATTTACGGAAGGACTCGAGGGTCTTAACGATTTACACATTCACGCCGTCATTGCGAGGAAGTCCCGGAGTGACAACGAAGCAATCCTTTACGGAGGTAAGAGGTCGTTCTCGATAAGGGATTGCTTCGTCACCGCTACGCGGCTCCTCGCAATGACGCCTGTGAAAAAAGGAAGGGCAAGTTCATGATCACGAACTTGCCCCTTAATTCTTCTACATGTTCGAGCAGGCTTGGAGGCATGCTCTACCTCTTCCTTACTGGCTGGATTTCTCGATGGTGAACTCCACACGGCGATTGAGTTGTCGGCCTTCTGGAAGATCATTCGGGAATTTCGGGTCACGAACACCGTGACCGTGAACCGTTACATTTGAAGGGAGTGAGGTCATCGAGCGCAATGTGGTCACGGCTGAATTTGCCCGCGCCTCACTGAGCGATTGGTTGTATGGCACAGTCCCGGTCGAGTCGCAGTAGCCATCAATCTGTAGGCCTGTAGCCTCGCGGCTAATACTCTCAGAGATGAGTTCGAGCATCTGGCGTGCACGCTGATTGATCTCCGCCTTATCGAAATCAAAGGAAAGCATTCCATATCGTTCAAGATTATCACGTCCGACCGTCTTTGCCGTGATCCGAGTGAGTCCCTCCGCTCGGGCACTGCGGCCAGCGGCATCAGTGACAGATAGCGTATAATGGATGGGCTGATCAAGATATTTTCCAGCATCCGGAATTTCAGCTGTTGTCGAAGTGGGTGGTGCTCCCGTGCCGGACAAAGGAGTACCAAGTGGCGTTCCGTCCTTGTCCAGTGTGATCGTCCAGTTCGTGTATGTATGCGTTGACGGATCTGGGGATACAGTCATATCATACCGAACTTGCGTTGCTCCGACGCTTAGCGCCGTCTTCTTCTCGATCTTGACAGGTGCTGTTAGGTCCGAAGATGTTGAGATGATTTCAACACGTCGGTTCTCCTCTTGACCTGCCCTCTTGAGCGGGTTTGTGGGCAATTCAGGGAGATTCCTTTGATCGATAGTAATTCGACTCGGGTCAATGTTCCACGTCGATATCAAGTAGTCAGCTACAGCTCGGGCACGAGCCTTCGACAGCAAGATGTTGCTTTTTTCAGATCCCGAGTTACTATTTGTCCCAACGAGCTTCACCTTGAGACTCGGATCGTTCTTCATTCGTGAGCCGGTGACATCAAGAACCTCATGATTTGCCTGGAAAGCATCCTTGCCCTGAAGTGCACTCTGCTCGCTGAATCCCGTTGCCCCACTTCGACTGTAGCGCGCAGGGATTGTGGAGGAATTCTCGTCAAAGAAGATGTATGGGAGGAGCGGAAGCGACGAGCGAGTTCGAATTGCTTGCTGCGGCGAAACTGGTTCAGACGTAACAGTGCCGTCCGGCAATACGCCATGAGCGGTGATAGTTGCGGTCAACTGCAACGGCGGCGGAGGTGCAACTTCTGGAGCTCCGTCGAGGGCGAACTTGAGGCTCGCACCGGCGGTAATAGTTAAGGGATAGTAGTTATTCGTGGTGCTCCCCGAAATATCGGAGTGCTTGGTAAAGCTGTATGAGAAAAACGCCTCTGGTGCAAGCCAAATCGTGTTCTTCGAGTTAAGCGGGATGTCATAGCCAACACCGAGCTTCAGTCCAGCAATAAGACCAGCGGTGCTTGGAAGGGTTGAGTCACCGGTGTAACTCGTACTATAAGCGTATTTCGCGCTTACAGGTGTTGATAGATTAAATCCTCCCATCACATGAAAATTGCTCAGGGAGTATTTCAGCAAAAGGTCTGCCCCAAGTGCAGCTTCAGAAATGCGAAGCCCCGGATGCGCAACCCCTGATGTAGAGTCAAAGCCTAAACTATAATCGTTATATGCAATGCGCGGGGCGAACATCAGGTTCGTCCCGATAGGAATTTCCGCAAGTAGATGGAATTCCGGTCCGATATGGTTTACTCCCTGTGTGAAAAGGGGCGAGCCAGAGTGCGGATCATACCCGCTGGATCCATTCCAATTATCATTCATCCCCAACCCACCGCCGAGCGTAAGAGTAGTCGGCCAGGTACTTGACGAGCCAGGGGTGGTACCCGCAACAGTCTGCTGCGCAAAGGCAATAGGCGCAATCCATGCAACGGCCAGGAGTGCAACAACTAAAGTGGAAGTCGTTCTTCTTATGAGTCGTGGTAACATACGGTGCGTTTCCATTTATCGCTGTGTTTTGTAAGAGATTCAACATGACCGGAAATATGTCTTCGAGTTTTAATCGAGGACATTCGCCGCCATATGACGAGTCCCTATCGGGGGTGAATGCTCATCAACTTTCAGCTCGGTAGTTGTCTGTTCACTTCCGGTGACGGTTCCTCTGTGATCCTCGCTTGAGTCATCGTGCCTCAAAATCCTCGCCAAATCAAACTTCTATCTTGTCCAAGAAGTCACGGAAGAGCGAATGCGCTTTCGTGACTCGAGCACTCCGGAGAAGTTACGCGACGGATTGCGATGTGAATAGTGGTTTGGGGATAATTTTATCGTGCGGTCGGCGCGAATGTTTCTACAATCGGATTATTATGAGTTAATTCAGGACAATATTCCGCTGCCAGGATCAACCCTTCACTTGTCATACGACGAATAGCCAGATCGATTCTCTAACACTCCTAATAATCGATTCTCTAACACTCCTAATAATCGATTCTTCACTGGAATTGCAATTTGCAATGAGCGAATCACGATGTATTACAACTGTACACATCTAGAAAATGGTGCCACTTTCTGACGAGCGTCTCCGCGTGCCCGTGCATATCTGCGAATTTGAATCATTTTGAATGCACAGTTTCAGGCCGCATGTCGTATTTTGAAACTGGAAATTTCAGGAATACTCCTGAAATTCAAGAAAATATCCGAATTCGTGGACTTCCGAAGCCGGGAATTGTGTCTTTAATACAGCAGCGCACAGTTCAAGAAGTTGCCCCACGACGGTCGTTGCCATTTCAAGTGAGTCTCTAGTTTTTGCCCGCGGTCTGGTTTTGCCGCCAGATCAGTTGCGGAGTCTTTAGTTTAGTTTGCAAAAGTTATGAAAGCTCTTATAGTTGCTCTGATAATGAGCGTCTCGATTGCCCCGAGCGCTCTTGCGCAATCGGATCTTAGCACCCAAGACCCAATACCCACTGCGCTGCAGATACAGGTAACAAACGCATCTGCTATCGTCATGAGCGCAGCCGAAGTTACCTCGGTTGTGCGAGGTGCGGCCCGTCAATCGGTTGCGGAGTCGCTCTCTGCGATTGCCACTACTTCGATTAATCATCATTTGGAAGGAGCCAGTGAGATACTGCGAAGCGGAGGCGTCGTCCAATTCTCTACAGCGGTCTGCTCGAAAGATCAACTTACAAATCGACGGTTGGCGAATGTGCGTGTTCGCTACGACTCGCGGCCGATCGGAGGGATTGTTACCGTTCGCGTGGAACTCGTGCCACTCTTTGCCGGAGTTGGTGCCGCCAGCCGAGCCGACA
The DNA here is from genome assembly GCA_903900335.1 of uncultured Ignavibacteriota bacterium. GTDB lineage: Bacteria > Bacteroidota > Ignavibacteria > Palsa-1295 > Palsa-1295 > PALSA-1295. The sequence continues at coordinate 27,424 of CAIUMP010000031.1, forward strand.
TCAGCAGAGACTACGCTCAGGCGGTGGACAGTTTTGACGATGAAGCAATAAGCAACACTATTATTCGACTGACCCATGACATGGCTGCGGACTACGCTTCCGAATTGTGATCGCTAATTCCACCCAACAAATTTAACTTCAAAAGAAAGAAGGAAACGAGTCCTAAATCACACTCACAGAAGGAAAACGCTTTTTCTCACCGTGATTCCTTAGGAAGTAGCGGAATCCGCTTCAGACGAAAGTCTGAAGCGGATTCTTTTTTAAGTGCTATCCGAGGTCCGGTACCATCGTATCTATTCCGGTTTCAACGGTCGACCGGCCTCATAATCGAATAGTGTCTTTTGCGTGAGATCCGCAAGTGCCAAATGCACGGCGACTTCCGCAGTTAACGATGAGAGCCTCGCTTTTGTGAGGCGTTGCTGTCCAAGTGTGAGATCCTGTGAAGTGATCTTCCCTGCGTCGAACCTGGATCGAGAGAGCCCGTAAGCCTTCTCAGCTACGGCAACCGACTTTTTCGCAACCTCTACCTGCTTCCGAGCCGATTCCAGTTGTTCGATCGTACTCCGAACCTCCGCTTCTACCTCTTGCTGCTTAATCGCAAGTGCGGTCCGAGAGATTTCGATTCCGGCCTCAGCTGCATCCATTCGAAGCGAGTGCACCCCCCAATCGAAGATCGGGACCGATATCAGAAGAGTCAACCCGCGATTGACATAGGGATTCTGCGAGATCAATGAAAGAGAGGTAGCATCCTGGGACGCACCGAAGCTCCCAGTAAGCGAAGCATTTATTGCTCGCGTGTTCCCTGTTCGCGCCATCGCGTTTTCGCTCCGTTCGATATCAAAACGAGAAGACAAGATATCGGCACGCGCCTCGAGGGCGCGGTGCACTGCTTCGCCGGGTTCTACTACCATTTCATCACCAGATAGACTATCCAGAGAAGCAGTGATAGGACTTGTTAGTGATTGTCCCAATGCCGCTTGCAAAGCTCGCTCAGCGGCAAGCAATTGCCGTTCTCGATCAAACAAGTCTGTGCGAGCACTTGCGAGATCCACCTCCAGCTCCAGCGCATCCACTTCAGCAATCAGTCCTGCTTTGAACTTGTTCGAAGCAAGTTGGTAGTTGGCTGCACTCGCGGCCACTTGCTCCTCTTGGATCGCCAGCTGCTGTTGGTTCTGATAGAGATTGTAGAACAGACTCTTGATCGTGTAGTTGATCGTTGCCCAAGCAGTCAGGTACTCTGCGCGCGCAAGTTCGAGATTCATCTCAGACTCTCGCTCCGAAAGCTTCATCTCATTCGTCTTGAAGATCGGCTGATCCAGAGTGATCGAACCAACACCGAGATAGTCTTGGATACTTTCACCAGCGGCCGTTAGCTGGGTACGACGATATAGACTGGTGTTAAGGGAAAGTGTGCCACCGGTCCAATAAACGGGTTGTCGAATTGTTAAGCCCGGACCGAACTCTGTAACTCGCGCGCTGAGAAGGTCCGTTAATCCGCTACTAGGGTTGTATATTGGAGTCGTGTTGTCGGAGTAAATTGGCGCGGCAAGCGTCAGATCAACCTGGGAGCGGAGCGAACGGCTCGCTGCCTCAGCATTGTCGCGAGCGATCTCATAGCTACGCTTGGCTTGAATAAGCGCAGGAGCTTGAGAGTGCGCAATGCGAAGGCATTCGTCGAGCGTAACCGAGCGCTGCGCAATAGCCGTGGAAAGTACTGGGGCGAGTAGGATTGATACATAAAGCAATGTACCAATACTTTTCGCTATTGTTACCATGTGTCTATTCATATCGGAGCGACTCTATCGGATCTTTGCGAGCGGCCTGTCGCGCTGGATAGTAACCAAACGCGATGCCCGTCGCAACGCTTACGCCGAATGCCACGATCATCGAGATGGGTGTTAGTACTGTTCGCCACTCGGCATACATGGAGATCGCCCTCGTCATAGCATAACCTAGTATCAATCCCATGATCCCGCCCGACATGGACAGCATCACAGCCTCAGCTAGGAATTGGGAAGTAACAACTCGTGCAGTTGCACCGAGAGCGCGACGAATTCCGATCTCACGCGTACGTTCGAGTACGCTCGCGAGCATGATGTTCATGATTCCAATTCCGCCAACGAGAAGAGAGATGCTCGCGATGGCGAGCATGACGATATTAAAGATACGCTGCGTCGCTTGCGATTGGCGCAGTAACTCTTCCGGCACCGTGACGGCGAAATCTTCGACCTTGTTATGTCGGCGCGTAAGGATGCGACTGATGATTGCCGCCGATTCGCCCGCATCGGCATCGGCCTTGAGCTTCACCGTGATCTGGTCAATTGGTGGCGAAGCCTTGTTGCTTCCGTTGAAGGAATACATGCCCCCGCCCCCGAATATCGTGACGTTTCCACCATTGTCGTCTTTATCCTTTTCGCGACCAAACTTCGTCTCAGATGTGGTTACCGGTACGTAGACATCCATGTTTGGATCGCGCTCACCAGGACTGGAGTACTTTGCTTCATGTGCCTTTTCTTCCATCACACCGATCACCGTGAACCACTCGTCGCCAAGCTTGAGATGCTCTCCGAGCGCTGGACCGAATTGAAAAAGCTTACGCCTCGCTGTCGATCCAATAACACAGTAATTCGCCATTGACTGCATATCCGCACTCGAAATGAAACGTCCTTCTTTCAGAGTCGTGGGATAAAGGACCGTGTACGTGGGGGTTACACCGAGAACCATTAGATCTGTATGTTCACCACCATGGAAGGCGTGTTTGTGATGTTCGGCGTTCGCCTCGACAGCTTCCGCAAATGTGCATTCAGAAAGGATCGCATCAGCGTCCTTGGTCGTAAGCCCAAGTGAGTTGGTTACTTTCGATTGATCTTTCCCGCGCTCTTTCTGCGCTTCTTCGGACACAGCTTTGACGATAATGTTATGTAACCCCATTACGGAGATCTGTTCCATCGTCTCTTGCCGGGCGCCCTCACCAATCGAGAGCATCGCCACAACGGCCCCAACTCCAAAGACGACCCCAAGTACCGTCAGCATAGAGCGAACCTTGTGCGCAAGGACGCTCTGGAGACTCATCTCTATTATTTCCGACAAGTTAAGCATTAGGTTCGAGGATTTTTGAAGTGGGATTCTTAAACTTTCGGCTTCCCATCACTCTTCCCCGGCTTGTCCTCTTTTTCAGTAGCCTTGTTTGGATCGGTCAAACTAACCTTCTCGCCTTCTTTGAGACCCTTTGCAACAATCACGAAATTATCATTTTTCGTCCCAAGTGTGACCGGGCGTCTTTCGAAGGATGAACCGTTCTCCACATAGACTACGGGCTTGCCTGCATCATCAAAGACAGACTCGATCGGCACCGAGATAACATTATCAACTTTGCTCACCATTATGCGCGCTGCGACCGTCATGCCGGGACGCAGAACTGAATCGGCTGCATCGAGATCCACGAGTACCTCGAAAACCTTTACGCTGGGGTTCGACTCCTTTGCGTTGCCAATGGATGCAACACTCTTGATCTTACCCGTAAACTTCTTATCCGGAAATGCATCAAGCGTAACCTCAACTGCCTGATCGTTCTTCACCTTGCTCACATCCACTTCGTTGACTTCCAGCACAGCTTGCATGTGCGAGAGATCGGGCAGTTGCATCACAGGCTGTCCGCCCCAGAGCTGATCGCCTTTGCCGATCTTCTTGCCGGTATTCCAATTCCGATTATAGACGATGAGCCCGCTAGCGGGGGCATGAACGGTGAGGCGTTCGAGATCGAGCGTGGCGCGTGATAGTGCGTTTGTGATCTGCGCGATCCGTAAGTCCAGGCTGGCAAGTTCGCTCTTCCGCACGGCGGTTTTGCCTTTCAGGTTTTCGTCCGCTTGCTTGAATGCAAGCTCCGCTTTCTTCAGCTCCAACTGCGACTCCCGCTGTTTTGCATCCGACTCGAACTTCATCGCATCGTTCGCAAGCTTGGCAAGTTCAAAACTTAGCTTCGCGTTCTCGTAGGCGATCTCCGCGTCGGACTTATCGGATTTTTGCTGTGCCCGCAATTTATCCATATCCGCCTGAGCAAGCTTGAGGTCGTTCTCTTTGTCCGAGATATTCTTTAGCTGATCGGCCTGATCGAACGTCACGACGACCGCGCCACTATCCACCGTGGTGCCTTCGGGCGCGATATACTGCACGGCAAGCTGCGAGCGGCCACCGGAGGTCATCACCGGGGAGGTAACCGAGCGCGAGTGCTCCGCCTGCAACTCGCCCGTCTCCACGACGACAATATCGAACGTGCCGCGTTTTGCGGTTGCCGTTAGGTGCGCCGACGCGCTGCCGCCAAAGAGCGAACGGACGGGGAAGTACGCGATGACAACAAGCGCCGCGGCAGCGAGGAGCTTGTTACGGCGTGTCCAGAAGGTTTTGCGGGAAGTGGAAGGGGCACTCATTGGGCGTGTGGCGAATAGACTGCGTGGTCGTTCTGCATCGAAAGTGCAACGACCGGAGAGGGGAAATGTTTCAGGGGGACGTGGGGAGGTCGAGCTAATGCGCCGTTTTACTGTGCAGCAGTTTGCGGAGCTTTGGACTAAGGTCACCGTCGAACTCATCGTGTTTTATCACGCCGAGGCAAATTCCAGTCTTCCGCTCATACACGGCAAGACCATCATCGACAGCCAAGTGCAGGGAAGTACGAATGTCGCCGTGATCGACAATAGCACGATGAGCCCAACTATAGTTGCGGATGAATGACTTCAATTCGCGTTCGCGCGCTACACTAACGGCGGCAACCAACGTAACTTTTTCGGCGCTGGCGGGCATGGTGTTGACGGAAGCCACCGCTTCATCCGCGAGCGCCACACACTTGATGCAATCACCCGGTGTAATAAGTAACACAGCGACATAAGGCTGGTGAGAATCCCCGGCAAGTGAATCGAGCAGAGCAATTGGCGCGGCTTGAGCCGCAGCACGGTCAATCCCTGCCGCTTGCATGGCAACGGCAAACACAAAAAGAAAAGTTAAGCGAAAGATTGTCCTCATAAACTATATCGTATCATCTCCCAGGTTTCATGCTTCGTATGGCGAAGAACGATGAGGTCATCAATAGCACTTGAGTAGAATACAGCCTCAAGCTTATCCGTCGGGGAGCCGAGGATTGTTTGGGCTTTCAGATCTCCGTCTTCCGTGTACTCCTGCACATACCAGGAGAGGTTGTGCTGCGGGTCGGCAATTGCGGAACAGACGATGATGTTGCCAGAAGGACGGACGCCTAACGACCATACTGTAACCGGCTTCGTCAACGCAAGACTATCCCATACAACTTTCAATTTCGGGTGAGCACTGTATTTTCGCATCAGTTCGAACATTCGGCTATTATCTTTTGGAAGCTTAAGGTTAAAGCTGGCTCCACTTGAAAGATTGCGAATCTCTAGGGACGGGCCGTACCCAACGAATATAGAGCGATCAGGCGCAAAGCCTACAAGATTCCGGTGGTAAGAGTATCCCAAACGTCTGATTTTACATTCAGACGGAACAGAGCAAAGCTTTGCGAGTACATTTCCATTCGTGTCTACACGGACAAGGGTGACTGCGGAATCAAAACGTACACTATCAAAAGCGCTTATGTCCATTGCTGACATGAGGTAGCTCTTCCGCAGACCATCCCAAAACCCGTCATATGCTAATGTGCAAAAATAACCACGCCAGAGGGGAAGCACAAAAGAAGGATGTTCACGGCTAAGGGAATAGGTTAATATTGCTGTAGCTGCCCCTGCCCAAACGTCTTCATGGTTCTGCATGAAGGTTTTTACGTTTGCGGCAATCACTATTGTGGTGTCAGTTTTGAAAAACGCAGCGCCAAGCCGCTGGACAACACTTTGTTCTAAAAACTTCCGTGTTTCGTCGGCAGGATTTGGTTGAATTTTGTAATACTGAGCGCGCGTATAATATACCACCGTATCACAACCTGGAGTCCCGGTATAGAAGGGACTTGGCATATTCCGTGCGAGCGAGTCACCAAGGCCAGGATATCCTTGGAAGTGGCGGAGAAGTCTTCCGCTCTTCAATGAGTAGAGGAAGACTCCGCCGCCGCTTGCATCACCTATTAGAACCTTGGTCCCATCAGGACTCACATCAAGCGAGTTTACACTGCTTATTAGTGCGGTGTCAGTTTCTTCGATCTCCACCGAGGCTGTCATTCTAATGGCAAGAGGGGCAAGCTGCCCCGCTTTGCAGCCGAACAGCAAAGCACACAAGACAAAGATCACAGCTTGGCTGCGGATTGTATAGACCCCTGATATCATCTAGAGCGTGAAAGGATTTGTTCCATGGTGATCAATGATAGTGCACGTAGTGTCTGATACCACTACTCATCGAGTGTAGCATATCCGATTGGATCGTCACTAGGCGGTTGTATGGCGTGGAAACCATCATTAACGTGGAGTCCGGAGCCGTCTGCGGTGGCACATATGCCTCCCCCGTCACAACTCCAAAAGACTTTTTTGCCATCAAGCGATTGGCTTGTGCCTGATGCTTTACCCACCGTTCCGGAATGTATGGTCCAGTTCCCCGGAAAATCCGTGGCGTATGAACCGGTATTTGACACCAAAACCGCTGTGAATAATGGAATCGCGGTTAAAGCCGCAATTAGGCCTTTTTTCATTGTGATTACTATTTGAGAAACATTAAACACACCCCGCGATGTGAATCATCACGAGGTAACTCCCCCTCTCCCCAAAAGCTGGATCGCGTACGAAGGATGGCCTGTCCTTCGAGCCAGCAATTAGCAGAGCGAGGTTATAGGTAAGAGTGTTTTCGCGGGCGAAATGGGACAGACAAAATTCGTTTTTTGGAGATTTATTCTTAGGCTTCGTTTTTGTCAGTTTGGACCTGTGAGAGAAGTGCCCAAAGGTTTTTTTCGGGGTACTCATGGAGAGGGATTCGGGCGAAAGCTATGTGGTAGTTTACAGCACCAGAGAAAGTGCAACGACCGGAGGAGGGAAATGTTTCAGGGAGCAGTGGACTCCGAAGGAGCAAGTAAGTGCCCGGAGGACTACCTATTGCCTCGTCCTTCGACCACGCGAAGGAAGTCTTTGCAACTTGCCCCCAAGAATGCGTCCTGTGAGAATATGTGTAGAACCCTCCCCTTTCCACTTAGTATGGCAAGCCGTGAGGAATTAGGTATCCCAAGCGCAGCCAGTTTGCCTCGGTCGGGATAAGCAGGTAGCGTCCAATCTGTTCCTTGCGTAAATAGCGGGACTTCTTTTTCGCGTTCACAATTGACTACTGCAAATGCATGAATAGTCTTCCTTTTCGCCGAGAGCTTTAAGCAAGCAAGGTTCTCCCTGAATTTCGTGATGCATTTCTGACAATCACCTACCTGGCCTACAAAAAGCAGTATGCGATCATTAGCCCTAATGTGCTGCTTCGCGATAACCCAGTCCATAAAATCAGGAGGGGTTTTAGTGGGAACCGAGAACAAGAGCATGAGCGAAAGCAGAATAGAAGCCATGCGCCTAATTTCCCCACCGATACGTAGCGAGCTTCCAGCCATCCGGCGACTGAACCGTGACCAATACTTGATCGTTTTGGGGATCGTAGGTCGCATAAAGAGGCATCCCAATACTCAAATTATACGGCAACTCCATCTGCTTGAGTAGGTCACCGTCCAGCGAATACTCTTGAATTACAAAAATGTACTTCCACGGGTACCACTGAATCTTATTGCTTGTGACAGCAATAATGGTGTTCCTCTTTGAAACAGAGATGTTGAGCATCCATACGCGAATGAGCGCACCAATACTATCCATATTAACACTCTTCTGATGACGCATGAATACAGTCTTTCCTGCGCGAAAGAAAGTGTCGTTGTTGAAGGGAAGGTTTTTCAATTCGAAGGACGTCCTGTTAGCTAGATCATAAATTCGAGGAAGTGTGTTAAAAGCCGCGTGGGGATGATCCGAACTGTCCAAGCACAGGTGCGGCCTCATGTTGCCGTAGTCAATTACGGAGTTATGGCATTCTGGCGGTAGAAGCGCCAAATCAACCAATTTCTTTCCGCTTGAAGCAAACGAGGCTACTGCCCACATCGAGTCGTATAGGTTCTTCTTGAATCCAAGCCAATATTCCTCATCAAGATAAACAACACTTCTGTCCCTTGAACACGTCAAGCCATTACATTCTTGGTAGATCTGGTACTCGTTTACTCTTTGATGCTCCGTCGGAATTATTCGGTACTTCCCGTCACGCGTGTTTGCAATAACCAAGGTAGTGAACTTAGCGATGTTCGTAGGCATACTGAACGAGGGGTCCTCCCTCGCTCGTGCGAACGCCAAGACATGCCCGGCTAATAGTACTTCCGTGTCATTCAAAAATATGCCATTCTCGAGCGCATTTGGAAGGTTCTTCCTCTGAAGCAGGAGTGGCATTGCTCGGCCGATTGAGTCTCTGATATGGTCTCCCCTCATTAGTACAAGATGGTCAAAGAAGTGAGGATTGATCGCCACAATCGAGTCGGACATGGATGCACTGAAGTAATAGGATCTAATTAGTCGACCGGATCTTGAAAATATGGAACCTCGACCAGTGCTTTCGTCAACGAGCAAGACTTCCTGCCCGTCCGGACTCAAGCTTAAGTTCTGCACCTCATGAATGATTGTGTCTCCGGGTTCATCGAGTGCAACAAGAGAGACAAGCGCAGTTGAGTCAATAGTAGAGGGCTTCGTCGCGGCGGCACCCGTGCATGAAAACACAGGTAGCAGCATACAGATTATACCTAGATGTCTCAATTTGTTGACAGTTCGCATGTGCTGGTCACAAGAGAGGGAACCCGTTCAGCCCGAGTTCCCCCATGAGTATCAGTTATTGATTAGTGTACCTGAATCCTGGGATGCATCGTTGGGATCATAACCGTTGTCAGGCTGATTTATCACTCCTTTAACAACCAATGTATGTCCCCCATTTGTGGTATACCAGCAATTCCCTGTTCCGGAACAATGGACCGTCACCGTTCCATTTGGATTAGTTGTCCCTGTGCCACAATTCCCCGTGATAGCAGGTCCACTCCATGTTCCTGGCCCATTAAACTCTTGGTCAGCGTGAAGGACGCCTATTGCCGGGATTGCCAATATCAGCCCCAAGACAAAAAGACTTATCTTCTTTCTCATAGTGTTTGTTTCAATATGGATATATGTTCACCGTGCTATCATGCACGGTGCGTTCCCCCCCTCCCCAAAAGCTGGTTCGCGATCGAAGGATGGCCTGTCCTTCGAGCCAGCAATTAGCAGAGCGAGGTTAATAGTAAGAGTCGTTTCGCACCCAAAATGGGACAGACAAAATTCATTTTTTTGAAGATTTATTTTTGGGCTTCGTTCGGGCTGGCTTTTTGCCGGCGGGGGGGGGGGGCAGAAATTCCCTGCTCGCGTAGCATCTCCCGTTTTGCCTCCTCGCGTAACTTCCCCATCGCGCGAGTGTACCGCTTGCGAATGGTCTCCACTTTTTCACCCAGCGTGGTTGCCAACTCACTAAAGGGAATATCAAAAATGGTGTGCTGCATCACAAGCTCCTCCTCGTGCTGCTCGAGCATCTTCAAAAGGCTCATCATATCGATCGTTGCCTCCGCTCTCTGCGCCGCACTTTCCTCATAGATCGGTTCGAGCAACAACGCTTCAATAGAAATAAAGCGCTTTCCATAGCCGAGCATGTTCTTAACAGCATTGCCAGCAACGACGATGGTCCAATCCTCTCGTTTGCCACGTCGTTCAATATCTGCCGCCTTCGGCTCAATCAGCCACTGCTCGCGGGCATGTGCCAAAGCGTCTTCAACGTCCTGTCGCTGGGCCTTACGGAAAATTCCGTGAAGCCTCATTTGAATGTTCCACCAAAACTGCTTCTCAACTTCCGACATTACTGGCATGGCCACAGAACGAGAATAATGCAAGAGTGTAGAGGATATGATATGCTCTTTGAAAAGGAGGCCACAACAATTGGTTCCAATTTGGGAATATGCGCGTTTTACAACGGCGACTTCACCACCCATGCCCGGTGAATCACGGCGTCTGGAAAGCGAGAATCTCGCGTGGTAAAGATGAACGCAAACTGCGATTCGGTTGCTTCCGTTAGCGTGCGGTCGTTCACTTGTTTCTTTGCTCGCTTGCCTGGTGTGGAGGCTGTGAGGAAATCGAGGACATTGTCTCTCGTGAGATCCGGATTGGCCCCGTTTGTTGGTGCAAGCGCGATGGCTTCCGTCGCCCAGGCGCGCAAATGTTTGTGCCATGCAGATGTGAACATCTCGTGCGAACCATACATATCTCCGCCGACAATCTTTCCATCCAGCGCATATATTGCCCCGACGGAATGCTCTATGTTGGAGGCGAGATCACCAAAGTGTTTCTCGTAAGAGTTTCTGGGCACGTCGAGCGATTTGCTTTCGAGCGCAAGTTGCAAACTCGTTGGAGACGGATTCCGGGTGACGCTGTCCTTCAGATTATTCGAGAGAGCAGTTTGCGTCTGCGCCACATCATGCCAGATGGATTCCTGCACCGCGTCACTGCCAATGCTCTCGAACTGCGGCATGGTGCCAAGCGCCTCCAGCAGTTTTAGTTGATCGGGATCCGGAGCAGTACGACCACCAAGATGTGGCGTGAGAAGCATCCCCGTCAACTCATGCTGAGCGATGACCCGCATGTGGTGCATCGGTGCCATTTCGTGTGATGCACTAAATGTCTCGATCGGCTCCGCACCACGCTTGAAGGAACGTCCCTTCTCCACACAATAGACATTGAGGTCGCGCGAGGTGTCATGCCCAGCGACGACCATGTCGCTTGCAACCATGCGATCCTGCTGCCCGCCTTTGAGAATTGCCGAGGACTCGATGAAGAGATCAGTGTCCGAGCGATTCTCGATCCACAGCTTCTGACTATTATTCTCGTGAATTACCGCTCGACCTGTTGCAAGCGCCCTTTCCAATGTGACATACGTGTGAGGGACATCGTCCCGCAACTCAATCGGAAATATCGTCAGCCTTCCATAGCTTCGCGGCTCGCGAACGATGAGCGAGTCCAGCGAGGCATGCGCCGACATCGGCAGGAATACGACAACAACAAGAGTAACGAAGATCGACCGAATCATGACCAGACCAACGGAGAAGCCTACCCGATAAAATCCCGCCGACGCACACTCCGACTCCCTAGGGTGAAGCAAGCCGGCGGAGCCAAGGCGTCGAAACCCCGCTTAGGTTGAAATTTCTACTTCAATTCGAAGACGACCTTCAACTCGGCTTTCTCCGTCAATGTATTTGGCTGTGCCTGTTGGCCTTTCTTCCCCTCACGCTCTTCGCGCTCCTCTTCGCTTCCAGCCGGCGCAGACTTTCCGCCGTCTTCCGCTTCGGAGATAGAGACGATATCCCCGATCGACTTGCCCATTCCCTTCGCGAGCGCTGCTGCCTCTTTCTTTGCGTTCGCGATCGCACTCTTCATCGCATCCTCGTGCAGCGTGCGTCCACCACCCAAGCTAAAGGCACCAACTGCAACAGAGCCAGCACCATTTGCCGTAGCGAGATCGATCAGGCGAGGCAAGTCCTTCACCTCTTCAAGTTCAACATCAAGCGGCGTATCCATACGGTACCCGATAATGCGTGTCCCGGCTTGACCATACTCCATGTTCGGCAACAGGCGAAATGGCTGTACGGCGATATCGCCAGCTTTTACGCCACCATCGACAAGTGCTTTCTTCAGTCGTGATACGACATCATTTTGCTTGACAAAGAGGCCAGTCGCAGTCTGATCCTGACTGGAAACAGTGAACTGCAATGACACGCGATCCGCTGCAGCGCTCGCGCTGCCAGATGAAAGCACCGTGAGGGTGCGCTCGCTCGACTGGGCCCTAACTGCACCTGCGAGGCCCATCACTCCGCACATGATCGCTACGAATGTAAGATTCGATTTCATAAAAAGCTTCCTATAAAATTATGACGATTGAACGATAGACTTCTTCACTCCACCAACTATTTCTACAAATTTACACTCAAAATCTCCTGCACGCTTCGAACGCATTCTTCGAAGATCTCAAACTATTAAAGACGCATCGTTGTATTTATCATCTGCGTTTGTTGCGCACGAGACGACAGCTCGTCTCACAAATCTTATTTCCGTCGAGCACGAACTTCACCAAATCGACCAACCACGTGGCGCGTCCGATCGTAGTAGCTCTCCTCTATAACGACATCCCGCTCACTGCATCTGCTGGCGACGATCCCGTCGATCTCTCGCCGGAAGCGCTTGGCTTCACTCCGTACTTCGATCTCGAAGATATTCCTGCTGAGCAGGAATACACCAACATCGAACATGCCCTCGTCGATGCCGGATACAAGGTCGCCAGCTATAACGTCAAGGACCGCTTCGAGCGCCTCTTCAAATTTCTCGCTCGACGCAAGATCGACGTCGTCTTTAACCTCGTCGAATTCTTTCACGGTCGTCCCGAGCAGGAGATGAACGTCGCATCCTTCTACGAACTTCTCGAAATCCCCTACACCGGCGCGCCGCCGATGACCCTCGCCCTCTGCCAGAACAAGCCGATGGCGAAAGCCATTCTCCGCTCCTACGACCTTCCCACGCCACGCTCCATGACAGTCCGCACCATGGCCGACTTCAAGTCGCGCCATAACCTGCACTACCCGGTCATCGTAAAGCCCGCTTGCGAGGACGGCTCCGGCGGCATCGAAAATGCCAGCATCGTCAGCACACTCGAAGATCTCAAAGCCCGAACAGAGTACGTTCTCAGCGACTTCAAAATGGACGCCCTCATCGAGGAATATATAGAGGGCCGCGAGCTCAACGTAGCAGTACTCGGAAACGGCCCCGACCGCCGCGCCCTCCCCATTTCTGAGATCGAGTTCGGCGGCATGCCCGAACACCTTTATAAAATTGTCAGCTACCAGGCAAAGTGGGATCCCATGCACGAGGCCTACCACAAGACCATCCCTTCCTGCCCCGCCGATCTGCCCCCGGCGATCACCGAATACGCCCAGCAACTCGCGCTCAAGGCCACCGAGGCCCTCGGCACCCGAGACTATGCCCGGGTAGACATGCGCATGAATAAAGACGGTGAGCTGTTCATCCTGGAAGTCAACCCCAACCCTAATCTTTCCGAAGGAACAGGAATCGCCAGAAGCGCAGAGGCGGCCGGTTTCGCCTTCAAGGATTTGCTCGGAAACATCGTCGAGTCTGCTCTTTCCCGCGACAAGCACAAATCCGCTGGTGACGAGTAGCTTCCTCAGCGGCACCGCAAAATATTTTGTGCGTGTGTGTCTATTCGCGATTCATAATTCTCTGCTGTATGACAACTTTTGCTTTTCAAATCCCAAGTTCCCGCTGTTTTTCCGAAAAACCGATGCCGCACAGAACAAACGGTAATCCCTGAAAAGCCTGTCGATAAGCAACTTCTTCAATCTTCAAGGACTCCCCTCCGGTTCGTCCGTCATCCTGAGCTTGCGAAGGATCCCTTCCGGAAATGCCCTCACCCTCGTGCGCGTGAATTCACCCAGTAACCCAGCGGCCCAAACCGACCTAATATATAGTGCGTGTCAATTCATAATTCATGAACTTCTCATATAAATCAACAGCTTACAGCTTTTTGTCTATATGACAGAAAACGCTTTCCATAAATATTTTGCGGTTCCAAAACCGACGGAATTCGGTATAGAAGCAAAGAATTCTTCGAAAATCGCGCACGCGCCGAGACTTACAACCACCGCACAGAAATGCTTGTCTCAAAACAGAACACACCGTGCCATAAGCGGGCACGTGAACTTCACGTCATTGCAAATTGGAATGATGGGGAGGGGGCGGCGAGACAACTATTTGCGGAGACTGGACGCAGTTAGTAACTGCGGGGTCGGGCTGGAAGCCACGACCTCCCCGACCCCGCGCCCAATTATTTTCATTTTTCTTGCCCCCTTAGCTGTTACCTTTTTGCCGGTTTGGTGGTCTTTATTATATGGGAATTCGTCTGATTGGGATTTTGATGCGCAGGAGCGTTCTGCTTGCGGCGCTGGGGGTGCTGTGCGGTGAAGGTATGCCCACTTCGCAAACCCCACCGAGGCGAGCGAGGACGTTCGAGCTACGCGCTATGCGAATAAGCCGGTTCTTGCTGGCTATGCTGCTCTTCACCTGGATGGCTGAAGCCGCACGCTCCCAGAACTGGCACCAGATTGGAAGTCTGCCTGCCGCTCCGACGAGCGGATACTTCTTTAATGCGAAATCTGGTTTGGTTGGATGCAGGTTCGGTGGCTGGGATGCGATGGATCTCGGGGTTAGCATTTTTAGAACAAATGACGGTGGGTTGAGCTGGTATCAATCAACTCTGCCAGCGGTGTTGAGTCTCAGATTAACAGCGATTGTCAGTTCGATCTTTATGAAGGACTCGTTGAACGGGTGGTTCACATTAGGTTGGGCCGCAATTGATACAGGTGGAGGAGGTCTCAATGCACAGATTCCAGGTGTATATTCCACCACTGATGGAGGTATGACTTGGGAGGCAGTCGCAAATTCTTCTCAATGGCATAATCTTAAGGCTTCGAGAAATGGGAAGATATACATGAGCGATGGAGGAATTGTCACCCTTAGCGATAGCCTCTGCATCGTAAGCACGGCAGTTCCGAATGTTATTAACAATCACCAATTTCATGACTACCACAATTACTTGACAACCGATGCAGGGTTCACCTGGCGAGACTTAAATTGGTCACCAGGTCTGAGCGATCAAGGCGAGTGTTTTGGATTGGCATATTCCTCTACAACGCACAATCTTGTTGCGTATGCTGACGCAGATCATAGCAAGCACGCGTATTATTCCCCAGACACTGGAAAAACGTGGCTCGTTGGGGGCTCAATCCTTCCTCCAGCGGTAAATAATGCGGTCACTGGTGACGTGGAGGGAACGGCCGGCGTAGTCTATGTTCAGGGCACCGGGTTCGGCTTAGGAGATGGGGTATTCCGCTCGATGGATGGAGGTAAGAACTGGAAATTCATTGGCGGACCCTGGAATCACTTTGATACCCGCTTCTGTGTACCCCCAACTTGTAAGGGCGGTACTGTTATAGCATTTGATCAGAATGGCGGGATCTGGGAAACTACAGACGGCGGCGATGGCAGCCTACGTGAGGATGACCAGACTACCATGCAAGTGAATTCTATTCCCTCCGTTCGTGCGTGCTCCTTCAGCCACGCGCTCATTAAAATATTCAGCAATGCGTGCCCGCGAGGCCTCACCATTACCACTGCCTCGCTCCTTGGTGACACCACCCACTTCTCGCTCGATTCGCTTCCGCATTTGCCGGAGTCATTAGGCGGCGGCGCGAGCGATTCATTCTATGTGCGCTTCGATCCGCATAAACAAGCGGGGAAGTTCACGACAAAACTGCATATCCTCGGCACCACCATGTTGCCGGATACGTCATTCCCGTATGACACGACGATAGACATCTCGGCCTTCTCCACTCCGGAGCCGCCACAGCTCTATTCGTTTCCGCAGTCGTTCGATTTCGGCCCCATCGGCACCTGCAACACGGGCCGCGATACATCGGTCTTCTTCATCAACAAAGGCTGCGAACCCGATACTATCACGGCCCTCGATCTTACGGGCTTAGGCTTCACCTGGCTTCGCGATTCCCTGCCTATCGTCGTTCAGCCGGGAGACTCGGTCTCGTTCCGTTTTCACTTTATGCCGCCGGGTGAGGGCGCGTTTAATGGGCAGGATGATCTGCGCGTTACATCTATGGGGCTTACGCAATCGCCGTCTATTCTGTTCAATGGCTCGGGTGTGCAGGGTATCGGTGTGTTGGACGTGCGCAGCACGTCCCTACAAGCGGGGAGCTTCTCCTTCTGCGCGGGGGACACCACGCTCTCCACCAGCATCTCGAACACCGGCTGCGATACGTTGCGCATTACGAATATCCGCTTTGCCGGAGATGTGGCGCTCGCGTATCTCTCTTCCACAAACGATACACTCCTTGTGCCAGATTCTGGTCGGAAGACATTCACGTTCTACTTCGCGCCGCGCAGTGCGGGCGCGCATTCCGGTACGCTCACGTTCCACTCGGCGAATTTGCATGGCAACGATGCGGGGCACGACACCACCATCACCATTTCCGGCACGGGCATCCCCTCCAAGCCCGCGCTCTCGGTGCCAACGCGCGTGCTCGCGCTTCCACAACTCATCGCCGGATGCACCACCGCCTCAGACACCATCTGGCTCTTCGATAGTCTCTGCGCCGACCAAAAACTCACCATCGACTCCACCCGCGTGGAGAGTGCCGCCCCCGGCACTCTCACCCTGCCCATCATCGCAAGTTCGATCCTGGATTTCCAGATCGGCAATCACGATTCCATCGGCATCATCGTCTCGTTCTATCCCACATCTGCGGATACGGGCGCGAGCACATCCCTCATCCGCGTCTTCTATCATGGCGAAGATGGTGTTCGGCACGATACGACGGTTC
>CAIUMP010000032.1 GCA_903900335.1 uncultured Ignavibacteriota bacterium
ATGGTCCGAAGCGTGCAGCATATTTTGAAGACGGAGTTTAACCGCACGCTCGCGAGCGAGGGCGTTCACATTCTCGATCCCTTCGTCGGCACCGGCAACTTCATCATGCGCATCATTCGCGAGATCGGCGCCACCCAAAAATCGGCCTTGCCGCGAAAGTACAAGAGCGAACTCCACTGCAACGAAGTGATGCTGCTCCCCTACTACATCGCCTCGATGAACATCGAGCACGAATATTACCGGCAGCTCGGACAGCACGAACCCTTCGATGGCATTTGCTTGGTCGATACGTTCGAACTCGCGGAGCCAGCGCAGACATCGCTCTTCAGCACGGAGAATACCGAGCGCGTGGAGCGGCAGAAGAGGTCGCCGATTTTTGTAGTCATCGGAAATCCGCCATATAATAGTAAGCAAGTAAGCGAGAACGACAAAAACAAAAATCGAAAATATAAGGCGCTTGATGACCAAATATCGAGTACATACTCCAAGGATTCAGTTGCTGTGAATAAGAATTCGCTCTACGATCCTTACGTCTTAGCTATCAAGTGGGCGACAAATCGAATCGGCAGCGAAGGAATGGTTGCTGTTGTGTCTAACAGCAGCTTTCTTGATCAAAGATCTTTCGACGGAATGCGCAAGCACCTCGCAAAGGACTTTGATCGCATCTACATTTACGATTTGAAGGGTGATGTTAGAAAAGACTCAATGAGAGAGGGCATTCCGATTGGTGAGGCTAACACGGTTTTTGGCCTTGCCGCAATGGTCGGGATTTCAATTAGCTTCTTCGTGAAGGGCGGCAACGCGAAGAAACAAGGGATATATTACAAGGCGGTTGATTGGAAGGCGAAGAGGACGGAGAAGTTCAAACAACTACGAAATGATATTGACATTTTGCAGACGACGCTGCTTCAAATAGAGCCTGACGCAAAAGGGAACTGGCTAACCGAGGGTGAAGAAGAGGGCTTTGCTAATTTTCTCCGCCTTGATGGAGGCGAGAAGAATCCGAAGGCAGTTTTTGAATCATCCGGTCTCGGCGTAAACACGAATCGGGATGACTGGGTTTGGAATCATTCAGAGGAAGCCCTGCGTGTAAACATCAACACACTTCTAACGACATACAACAGTGACATTAGCAAAATTGGCGCACCACTCACGGGAAAAGCAAAACAGAAATTTCAAGGAGAGGGTCTTACATTTGATGATACAAAGGTTAAGTGGAGTAGTAGCTTAATCGATAAGGCCGCACGGGGTATAAAAGGCGAGTTTAACGATTTTGCGATCCGTTATGCTAATTACCGTCCCTTCACAAAGGAGTTTCTATACTACGATGAACTTCTTACTCATCGGCGGGGAAAATGGGCGTCGTTTTTGCCGAAGGATACTCTCGACAACCGAGTCATCTGCGTGAATACAGCAGCAGCAGCACGCCCCTTTTATCTTTTGGCCGTAGCTCAATTAGCAGATTTACATTTCACCGGCGATTCCCAATGCTTCCCGTTCTACACCTACACGGAAGACGGCAGCACGCGTCGGGAGAACATCACGGACTGGGCGCTGGGGGAATTCCGTGCGGCCGTCCGTGTGGGAGGGAAGGGCCTCCTTCCCGGGCCCGCCCCCGAAACCAAATCCAAATCCAAAAAACAATCCGGTGTGGAGCGAAGTGGCACTTCGCTTCCCTCGGGTCGAAGTACCACTTCGACCCACACAGAGCGTGAGAGGCACATTGAGAAGTGGGACATCTTCTACTACGTCTATGGCCTGCTGCATCATCCCGGCTACCGAACGAAATACGCGGCGAATTTGCGTCGGGAACTACCGCGCATTCCGTTGCCAAAGGACGCAGCGCAGTTCTGGGCGTTCTCGGATGCGGGTAAGCGTCTGGCGGATTTGCATGTCGGTTATGAGTCGGCACCGGAGTACGATCTCAAGGAGCAGTGGGACGATAGTTTCGATTTGCGGGTGGAGAAAATGAAGCTGACGAAAGATAAAACATTTCTGATCTATAACGATCACCTCACGCTCACCGGCATTCCGGCGGAGGCATTCGATTACCGTCTCGGCAACCGCTCGGCGCTTGATTGGATCGTGGACCAATATCAGGCCTCGACGGATAAGCGGTCGGGAATTACGAACGACCCGAACCGCGCGGATGAGCCGGACTACATTCTCCGCCTCATCAAGCGGGTTACGCATGTGAGCGTGGAGACGGTGAGGATTGTGCGGGATATCGAGGGGTTGGCGCTGGATTGAGCAGATGAAAGGGACTGGGAATATTCCGTCCCTCCGGGA
>CAIUMP010000033.1 GCA_903900335.1 uncultured Ignavibacteriota bacterium
CATCTATGTGGATATGGTCAACCAGGCAACCAAAGTATTGCCAGTTCAGCCCTATAGCGTTGCAGCTTTCAATATCCCAATCTCATGGGAGGTGAAGACAAGCGGAATCCTGGAGCACAAAGGCCTGCACATTTGGAGTACGGAAGGGACTATCTCGGCATACGTGATGTCCCACAACCCCTATACCTCTGACGGCACGGCGATCATTCCGCCACGGGCGTGGGGCAGAGAGTATGTCGTTGCCGCGTACAACGGACTCTACGGAGACACCTCGAAACGGGATTACCCATCGGAATTTCTGATCGTCGCTGATCAGGATAACACAGTATGCACGATCACACCAACAGCAGATATTCGACAGGAGTCCGCGCCGCACTTATCACCGAATATTGTACTTCACCGAAAAGGCGTCCCATTCGTGGAAATACTGAACAAAGGCGATGTCATTCAATACAAAACGACGCTCGTGAAGAATGCTACCGATTACGATCTCACCGGCACCTACATCCGCTCCAATTATGCTATCGGCCTGTTGGCTGGCGCACAATGCACGAATGTACCGAGCAACTTCACAACTCCGAGCCACTTGTGCGAGATGATACCGCCCGTGCGGTTATGGTCGAAGCAATACTACTCCGTGCCATTCTATCCAGCGAATCCTGGTAAACAATGGAGCACGTTCCTCGTTATTGGCACACAGCCCAATCAGATCATTCGCCGGCTTGACCCCTCTGGGCCGGAGCACGTCGAGTGTGTTTTCTCCAAAAAGTACGACCATCACTACAGCGATAGCATCGACCAGTGCAGCCGCTGGACAAGCGATGCGCCGTTCCTGCTCGTGCAGTACGTCGTTGGCTCGACGTATCCCGATAGCATCAATGGAGAAGGCGCTCCGTCCGAAGTGATCGTCTCGCCGGTCGAGCAATGGTCGAAACGGGTAGTGTTCCAAACGCCGGTGAGCATCGGCAGTGTGTCTCCATATAGGAATTACGTGAATATCCTTGTAAGGAACTCTGCGATGAACTCAACAAAGTTTGAAAATCAAGGGATCGCAAACTTCACGCACCTGCAGATTGATAGCCTCTATTCTGTTTACCGCGTCTCCGGAGTAAAAGCTGGCGCTCACAGCGTTGTTTCAGACTCGAACGTGGGCGTCTATATCTATGGCTACGGACAAGACGAGGCCTACGCCTGGGGCGAGCCGATCAGCGCATTAAGTGTGCCGCCTGATACAGCAACACTGCCAGCGGACACCGTTACGGCAGATGTCGCGCCACCACATGCACAAACACCAACTGCCCACGCAACGCTTACCCTCTCCGCCGACGGTCGAACCGCCCACGCAAACATACCGCCCGACTGGACGCAACCCTTCGCGTTGGTGATCGAGAATCTGCTCGGCACCAAGGTGCTTTCCCTCTCTGGCGCCTCAGTCCCGCACGACTTCGATCTCCGCGCGCTGCCGAACGGAGCCTACATCTATCGCCTTTCCTCCGGCACCGAAAGCGCCGTGGGGAAACTTGTGATTCAACGGTGAGAAACGGTGTTCTCCTGATAGTAAACGTACCTCTTCGGATGAACCTCAACGCGCGTCTCGTCCTTCTTCACTTTTTCGCAGGGATGCTGCTCATGCTTGCATGCACAACCTGTTCACGCGCGCAGCCGTCCTCCGCGTTTCACGAGAAAGTCACCCATGCCGCGAACGACCTTGCGCCTGCCACGAGCCGCGACTTCTGGTTTGCGCCAGCTTTGAATTACGCAGAGTGGTCAGGCGAGTCGTACACCCTCTTCGTAACTTCCCGTAAAAAGACCCTCGCTCATATTCAACTTGCGGATTCGGCCATTCACAGCATTTCTGTTTCCGCCGACTCGATGACAGCGTTCCGAATACCGCTTTCTTGGGAGATCAAGTCGAGCTCGATTGTCGAAAATAAAGGTATTCATCTCTGGTCCGACGGCCCCGATCTCAGTGCTGTTGTCGTGTCACATGCTCCGTACTCCAGTGACGCTATGCACCTCATTCCAACGAATGAATGTGGAACGGATTACGTCGTCGCTTCTGCCTTCAATGAGAATGAAGAGACAAACGAATTCTCCGATATTCCGAGTGAGATTGTTATCATTGCCACCCACGACTCCACGATTGTCAACATCACTCCGTCGGCAGATTTTTGCATGGAGGATTCCGAAGGCTCTTGCGGCGTTTGCACCATTCACCCTGCTGGAATTCCATTCGCGGAATCCTTGTCACGGGGCCAGACTGCGCAATACAAAGTAACCATTGTGTACCAAGGAAACCGTGACGCAAGCGGTACAATCATTCGTTCCAATTGGCCAGTCGGAGTAGTTGGCGCGGCCCAATGCTCGAATGTCCCCGGCAACTACAACTATTGCGATCATCTCTGTGAAATGATACCGCCAATCGTGGGTTGGGGAAGCTCCTACTACACCGTACCATTCGATAGCGCGAAGGGAGGGAGCTCGTTCCTCGTTATTGGATCCATTGCAAATCAAACTATCTATCGAACTGACACAACACTCGGCAAGACAGTCTTTTGCCAACTGGGGAAGGTCTCCGATATGGCTTGGAATTATGCGATCTCACTTCCGAGCATGTGGGAAAGTGACGCGCCATTCCTTCTGGTGCAATATATGAACAGCGCTTCCTTTCCCGACGATCTGAATGGGATTGGCGATCCCTGTATGATGGTCATCCCCTCGGTCGATCATTTCGCAGCATCATCCTCATTCATCGTCCCTGATACCACCGGCAGACCACGGCCGCCACAGAATGGAACAAACGCTTACGATTGGTACATCAATGCCATGGTCAATCATCGGTCCAGCAGCATGACATACGACGGCAAAAGCCTTCGCACGTTTCCGAAACACGCCGTTGACAGCCTGTATGACATATACACGATCCCTCACGCGAAGCCTGGTGCCCATGTCATCCTTGCAGACTCTGGCGTTGGTGTGGACGTGTATGGCATCGGCTACTACGAAAGCATGGCTTACGGCACACGCGCGGGTTTGCAACCAACGATGAACGTTGTTTTCCGCGAAGAAGGCTCGTGTCTCCGCGCACTAATTTCGGATAGCCTTTCTCGCATTGCGAGTGTCGTGCTGGACAGTGCCAGCCATCTTTCCTTCGCTCTCGATCAGAACTTCAAACCCGGGCTTTCTCAGGCCACCTCCGTACAGCTCTGCTCCAATAATAAGGACTGCACCGGCAGCGCAACGTTCTCCGTCTATGACAGCGTCGGAAAACGAACGCAGGTGGAAATCGCATTCAACGCCAACAGGCTCGATGTGCAGACACATGACTTCGCTCCCGTGAAGATTGGCTCTACCACGACGAAGGCCGCTGTTACCTTCACGAATCCCGGACCATGCCCCATAACGCTTGATTCGATATTCATGCTCAACACGTACACTGGCTGGGCTCCTGTCTTCACGTTGAACGCTGCCGATTCTTCAGCCAACCGCCCCCCGATTACGATTCCCCCGTATGGCTCCCACACTTTTAATATCACGTTCTATGAACAATTTCCCGGCCTTGACTCTGCGCGTCTGGTCGCTCGTGAAACAGATGGTTCTTTTCAGGACGCGCTTATCCGCGGCTCAAGCATTTCGGACGCAGATTTCCTGATAACCCCTTTCGTATTCGACAGTATTAAACTTGGCGATTCCGTCTCGAACCCGACATCCACGGGTGAGAAGACCATTAAGATTAGGAATCTCTCCAAGACATTTGGAATTGCCATAGATACCATTTGGACGGATAGCAAAGAGTTCAAGCTTCTCTCGCCGGTGCAGTTGTTTCTAAAACCAGGCTCCGACATCGTTGTATCCGTTCTCTTCAAACCCTCGGATTGTGGCGCCCGCTCCACGCCTTGGCATGCGATGAGTCATACGCTTGCTGCGGACGGCCTGCCTCTCGGCGTTCGCAACAGCACGCTCGCGGGCTTCGCATTCTGCGAAGGGGTTACTTCGCTGACAAGCCAGAAGAACCCCGCGCGCATACTACTTCGCGACGACGGACGCACCGCCCGCGCAATCCTCCCACCCAATTGGACAAACCCCGTTTCGCTCCTGATCGAAAACGTCCTCGGCATTCGTGTGCTATCCGCTACAGACGCATCCATCGCACCAGTTCCACTCGACTTCGACATTTCCACCCTCCCCAATGGCGCGTATTTCTATCGCCTGACCTGCGGCACCGAGAGCGCCGTGGGGAAACTTGTGATTCAAAGGTGAGATTGGGTGTTCTCTTGATAGTGTTAGTATACAATCACGGATGAACTTCAACCCGCGTCTCGTCCTTCGCCTCTCCTTCGCAGGATTGCTGCTCATCCTCGCGTGCGCACCCGGTTCGCTCGCGCAGTCGTCCTCCGCGTTTCACGAGAAGGTCACCCACTTCTACCACGACCGCACCCCGACGCCAAGTAGGGATTTTTGGTTTGCACCGGCGATGCTGTATGACCAAGCGTTTGAGAGAACCACGCTGTTAATTTGTGTGACAGCCAAGCACAACACCACTGCATATATCCAAATAGCGGATTCATCCGTAAGGCAACTCCCGATCCTTGGCAGCTCGATGACTTCCTTCCAAATTCCTTCTTCCTGGGTAATTCTCAGTAGTTCCGTCGTAGAAAATAAGGGTATTCATCTCTGGTCGAACGATGCCGATCTGAATGCAATAGTGGTCTGCCATGAGCCATACTCCGGCGACGCGATGCACCTTATCCCCACCAATGAGCTTGGGACGGACTACGTCGTCGCCGCATCTGCGGGCTTCATCAATCAGTTCGGCGGATACGATGATATTCCATCGGAGTTCGTCGTCGTGGCCACGCATGATTCAACCATTGTGTCGATCACCCCGAACGCCGACCTCCGAAAAGAACTGACACCGGGAAGTGGCAAGTGGGTCTTCCACCCGCGTGGATTCCCGTTCACGGAGTTGCTTGAGAGAGGGCAAGCGATTCAGTATGAGTCCTCCGAGAATTGGAACAATACGGATGTGACAGGAACCTACATTCACTCCAATTACAATGTTGCCGTCATTGGCGCAAACCAAATCGGTGGCGTTCCGGTGAATTGGCCGTACGAAGATTTCTTATGTGAAATGCTGCCGCCATTGGACGGTTGGGGAAAGCTCTACTACACCGCCCCTTTCAAGGGAGCGCAGGGAGGCAGCACTTACCTAACAATCGGATCGGTGCCGAATCAGTTGATCTACCGCACGGACACCGCAGATGGCAAAACACTCTTTTGCAAACTCGGCCCTCAGTTCGATACCTCCTTGAATTACGACATCAAACTGCCTTCCAAATGGGAAAGCGATGCGCCTTTCCTCCTCGTGCAATACATGAACAGTTCGACCTATCCCGACGGGGTCGAAGGAATCGGCGCTCCCTGTATGGCGGTGGTTCCGCCTGTCGAGCGATTCTCAGACTCGGCTATGTTTGTCGTGCCAGACACGAACCAGAGTTTGTATCAAACGCCTAACTCCTATGATTGGTACGTCACCGCAATAGTCAACCGCCACTCAAACTCCCCTACCTTCGATGGTCATGACCTACGACTATATGGGTGGTACGCCATCGACAGCTCATATTCCGCCTGCATCATTCCCCACGTTTTGCCAGGTGCGCACACTGTCCTCGCAGATTCCGGTGTCGGTGTAGTCGGCTATGGATACGGCTATGACGAGAGCATGGCTTACGGTGTAAATCCTGGCCTCGGCGCGACGATGAGCTTTGCCTTTATTGAAGAGGGAAATTGCTTGCGAGTTGCTATTGCCGATAGCCTGTCGCGCATCGCCTCAATCAGGCTCGACACTCTAATTGGCTTCTCGTTCGAAGCAGACCCCAATTTCACAGCCGGGGTAAGCTTGGCAACTTACGCACAACTTTGCACAACTGGTAAGTTATGCCGCGACACGGCTCGGTTCGTTGTCACTGACATTCATGCCAATCGTTCGGAGATTGAGGTTACCAGTACAGCTTTGCCTCTAAGTGTTCCGAAGAACATGGACTTTGATAGTGTTTTAGTTGGATCGGTCAAACATGATTCCGTGACAGTTTCTAATAATTCATCCTGCCCGGACACAGTTACTGCTCTATGGCTTCCCTTTCCCCAGACCGCTTACCAAAATAGCTTTGAAATCGACTCCCAATTCCTCGCAGCTAACCCGTTACCGTATAGCCTTCCGCCGGGTGCCTCTCGAAATATTGCACTAACATTTACTCCGTGGGTTGCGACTCGTTTGTTCGGAGTCCTTGCTCTCGCTCAATCGGATGGACAGGTTCTTCAAGTGGCGCTTACAGGTACTGGCGTTACGCCAGCCGAGGTTCATGAGACACCCACGACTACTGGCTACGCGAGTCTGGTCTCGATTTCTCCAAACCCCGCCGGAAAATCTCTGACCCTCAGCTACAGTTCGAATCACCCCTCCCCCACCGCCTTCGAAGTCTTCACCCTCCTCGGCACCTCCGTCTTCCGGTGGCACGGAGGCGCAGATGCAGCCGGGCAGCAGCGCGAAACGTTTGATGTCAGCACACTTGTAGAAGGCAGCTACATTTACCGTTTTGACTGCGCAGGTGAGGTGACTTCGGGTAAACTTTCCATTGCACGGTGAATGGTTATCAGTGCAGAATGCGTTTAGGGGAGGAATGAGAAAGCAACTCTTTTTTGCCGGAGTAGCACTTGCCCTTGCGTGTGGCATCTTCTCCTATGCCTCGCCCGTAGTGGGGCAAACCTCCCGCATCTCCCACAGCTTTGTCGGTACACACAGCGCTTCGCCGCAGTTGGGCCGGGAGTTCTGGATTCCAGTGATGATGATCGGCGATGTTCAAACGGGAAAGGTCATTACGCTAAGCATCACATCTGCCAAACCAACTACAGCTTACATTCAGTACTTCGGCAACGCGACGGTTCCCCTCAAGGTTAACCCCTATAAGAAGACCACCTACTCCATACCCGTCACCTCGGAGATCAATTCAAGCAGCATCATTGAGAACAAGGGGATACGCGTGTGGTCGAATGATGCGGATCTATCCTGCACGCTGCTTTCCTTCATCAGCGGTTCGTCCGAAGGCTTCTATGTCAACCCTGTTATCGGCTGGGGACGTGAGTACGGCGTAGTTGCCTATCCTGCTATGTCGGATAGTCTCCGTCACGACCGCCCTTCGGAGTTCGCCATCGTCGCCAATCAGGACAACACGATCGTTACTATCACACCATCCTGCGATATTCGTCGCGAGGTGACGCCACACGCCTCGAGCACTGTGATCGCACATGCAAAGGGTGTTGTCTTCAGTGACACACTTCGTCGCGGCCAAACGGTGCAGTATGAGAATGTGCTTGCCACCGATTGTACAAACTACGATGTCACCGGCACGATCATCCGCGCCAATCATCCCATCGGGCTCACCGCTGGCTGCGTGGACGCCGAGCAAACCTGCACTGCAGGCATCGGCGATTATGTTGCCGAAATGTTGCCACCCACGCAATCGTGGGGTAAGACATACTACGCATCCGGCACGAATCAACTGAGCACGATCGTCATCGGCACGAAAGCAAACCAGATCATCCGCAAGTATGACTCGATAAGCCACACGCTGACAACCGTCTGCACGCTCGCAAGGCCCTTCGATCATTTCACCATACCAAACAACAACCGCGCAACGCGCTATGAAAGCGACACGGCTTTCCTCGCCGTGCAGTATCTCATCTCCAGTGCCAATCCTGCAAGCGTTGTGCTCAAGCCTGTAGAGCAGTACCAGAGTAGGACGATCTTCCAGGTTGATTCCTCTATTAGCAATTCGGTCTTTTCCAACTTCGCGAACATCGTCGTCAATGCAAATGCCATCGGTTCGACAACATTGGATGGCCTTCAACTCAAAGGATTTGCTCGTGCTGGCATTGATGGCAAGTACTACGTGTACACCGGCTCCGTCAAGCCGGGCGTCCACCTGCTATACTCTGACTCTGGTGCGGATGTCTATCTCGGCGGCTACACAACGAACGAGTTCTATGCACGAACGGGAGCGTTGGGCACAAGCGTGTACAACTCCCCCGATCAGACGCCGCCGATAGCCGTGCCTCAAGATCAATGCTATGGCACACGCATGATGCTCTCCGACACGGGCATTGCTCAAACCGGCATCCTCTACATCGCGCTTGACACACAGTTCAACTTCGACTATCGCATCGACTCCACCTGGATCGAAGGCACTGAGCGCGGCACCACCTATTACGACATTCACGTGCACGACAGCACGAAGCCTGCGCAGCTTCGCATTTCGATCTACGATTACGCTGGCAACAAGACTGCGATCTTTAGCGAGTACATTCCGCAAGCCGCGCTCATCGCACCGCTCATCCAGGATTTTGGATCGGTAAATGTCAAGGCAAAAAGCCCCGCGTTCTTGTACGACACCCTCATCAATCAAGGGGATGTCTCCTTCCCGATTCGTACATTTCAATTCGGCACCGGTGACACTTCCGTCTTTACGATTGACAGTCTCTCGCTAACGCCGCTTGCTCCGCAGGAAAGGCGCGCGATCAAGATCGGCTTTTGGCCGAAGACAACAATCGCAACGTGGGCAACGCTGCTCTTCGGCGATGAATGTATTCAGCAGGAGGTGCTGCTGCGTGGCGCTGGCGCAGCTGCCGATTTCTCCGTCACAGACGCTGACTTCGGCGCCGTGCATGTGCAATCGCGGCGCAATGATTCAGTCTATGTCATCAACGCCTCCGCGCTCATTCCCGTGACCGTTGCAAACATCGCAATGGATAGCAGCGTTTTCACACTTCTTCCCAACGCACTTCCGATCGTCGTCCCACCGCTTGGGCGAAAGAAAGTCTATATCGCTTTCACACCGAGCGATTGTGCTCCCGTTGCCTCTCGCATTCATGTCACGAGTATCGAAGGAGACGTGCGGAGCGCAACGCTTAAAGGCGTCGGCGATTGTGCGGACGTACGATCCCAGCAGCTTGGTGGTACACAACCTCCTCTTAACATCACCTCTACCGGATCACTGCGTGTCGCCTTGCCTTCGAATATTCAGCTCCCTGCTACTCTCGAACTTTCCGATATTCTCGGCAAATCAATCCTGCGCTTTTCGCTCTCTTCCACCTCGCAGGAGATTGACACCCGTTCCCTGCAAAGCGGCGTCTTTTTCTATCGCTTAACAAACGGCAAGGAGTCGGCGAGCGGGAAGATCGTGATAACGGCAAAGTAGGCCCCCGTTAATACCGACTTCTCACTCTGTCATTTCCGCGATGGCGGGAATCCAGATTCGAGTATTGCCTGGCCTGGATTCGCGCGTTCGCGGGAATGACATGACCAACATTTTCTTCAAGGATTTGCCCAATCCACCCTCCTTTCGCCCCTTCCCAATCTTTCTACATTAATTTTTGTAACCGGAGCCGACTTTCGCGTTTTACTATATGGATAGACTCTTCTTCATACCAACACCATGCGCTTGATTCACCGGTTTCTCCTTACGTTCGCTCTCGTTGCATCGCTCGCTGCCTCCGTCTGTGCGCAGAGCGCGCTTATCACGCACACCATCACAACACAGAGACACGTCCCGCCGCAATTGGGGCGAGACCTCTGGTTCACGATGATAAAGAACTACGACGATCAGGGCGGCAAATACTACAACCTCTACGTCACATCGCCACAGCAGACGAACATCTACGTCAACATGATCGGCATGGTGACGAAGGTCTTACCCGTCCAGCCGTTCACCGTTGCTTCGTTTAATATCCCGCTCGGATGGGAAATGAAGACCAGCGCGATCGTCGAGAACAAAGCCATCCACGTTTGGTCGAATGACGGCGACATCTGCGCCTACCTGATGTCCCACAACCCCTACACCTCCGACGGCATGTACATCATCCCCAATATCGGGTGGGGCAAAGACAACGTCGTCGCGGCATACAATGCGCTCTTCGAGGGCTTCGGAACCTACACCTATGACTTCCCCTCAGAAATGGCGATCATCGCCAATCAGGATAACACCGTTGTGATCATCACACCATCGTGTGACATCCGTTTGGAGTCTGCGCCACATGCCTGCAAAACGTGCGTTGCGCATCCTAAGGGAATGCCGTTTTTCGAGACTCTTAACAGAGGACAGTGCATTCAGTACGAATCTCTCCTCGCGCAAGATGCCGAGAGTTTCGATATGACCGGCACTGTCATTCACGCCAACAAGCCAGTCGGCGTGGTTGGCGGTTCGATGTGCCCGAACATTCCCATGGGTTATCCATACTGCGACCACGTCTGCGAGATGATCCCGCCCATCCGCACGTGGGGGAAGACCTATATCTCCGCGCCATTCTACCCAGGAAATCCCGGCAAGCAGTGGAGTAGCTTCCTGGTGATAGGCACAAAGGCAAATCAGATCATTTATAGATCTGATCCCACATACCCTAAATCAGTGTACACCATACTCGGGGCACAATACGGCTGTTACTTGCGTGACGACATCGATCAGCCAAGCAGATGGACAAGCGATGATCCGTTTCTTCTCGTGCAATACATCAATAGTGCGACCTACCCCGATGGCGTAAACGCAGACGGCGACCCAGCGGAAGTAGTACTCTGCCCCGTCGAGCAATGGACGAAGAGCGTCATCACGCAGACACCAATCAGCATTGGCAACCAATCGCCATACAAGAATTACGTCAATATCCTTGTCCAGAATCAAGCCGTCAACTCAACGCTTTTCGATGGACAACCCATCAAGTTGCAAACCCACCTCCCAATCGACGCCGACTATTCCGTCTATCGCATTAGCGGAGTAAAAGCTGGTGCGCATACCGTGACATCGGATTCCAATGTAAGCGCCTATGTGTACGGGTATGGCTTCGATGAGTCCTATGCATGGGCGGGCACGCTGGGTACGGGGACGTTCAACTCGCCGGATACCGTGTCGCCTGTCGCTGTCACTTCGGGGCAGTGCTACTCTGCGCATGTGGAGCTTACCGACCGAGGCAAGACAGATAGCCAACTCGCGTTCATTCGGTTGGACTCGATCTATAATATGAGCTACAGTGTCGATCAGAATTGGATGGAAGGCAAGGGAGTGCCTACATCCTTCTACGATATGCACGTCATTGACAGCACACGCACCGCATATCTGAAGGTCTCTGTGTTCGATCTCACCGGCAACCTGACGACCATCGTCAGCAACTATGCCGCGCAATCAGCTGGCATCGGGCCGCGCAATCAGCTCTTTGGGCTCGCACCACTTCCGGACACTACTCCTACCATCCTGTATGACACTATCGCAAACCTTGGCGCAGCACCATTCACAATCGACTTCCTTCGCTTGTTGCACGGCAAATCTGAAACCGGCTTCCAGATCGACAGCGCGATCACAACTCCGCTTGCCGTCGGTGAACGCCGATTGATAAAGATCTCCTTCGCACCAACGAAGCCGGGGACGTTCAACGACACCATCCTCTTCGGCACCGCGTGTGCAATGCAATTTGCGTTCGTCTCCGGACACGCCAACACGACGAATTACCGGCTGGGCCGGTACGATTTCACTGGCGTACCCATTGGTGACTCTGCGGTGAACCCCGACAACCGCAGCATCATGAATCTCGAAGTCTTTAACTTATCCGAGGCGCTTGCAGTCACCATTGACAGCATCTGGGTGGATAGCACCGAATTCCGCTATCTCGATAAAGTACCCTTCACCGTTCCACCAATGGGCGATATCATTCAGCACTTCAGTTTCACACCTCGCTATCCAGCGCAGGTCATCTCGCTCTGGCACGCACGCAGCCACACACTCGGCTGGGACGGCCTACCCCTCGGCGATCGCAGCACCATTCTCACAGGCTACGGCGTGCTCGTCCCGCTTAGTGTTGAGGCCGACTCACAGCAGATCTATTCCGCCGGACTTGTCAGCATAAAGGGTGGCCGCGGCTTCCACGCTGTGCTGCCCACTCGTTGGAGCGGCCCAGTCTCGCTTGAAGTCACCGATTTGCTCGGCAAGGCAGTCTATTCCACCTCATTCGATGCTGGCGCACCGCCCTCCTTCGAGCTGGGTGACGTGGCCTCCGGTGTCTATTTCTATCGTTTGACGAATGGCAAGGAGTCGTCGAGCGGGAAGATCGTGATCACGGCAAGATAGGTCGTCGATCGGTCACCCAAATGCATGTTGTCATTCCCGCGAATGCGGGAATGACGGTTTGAGACCGCACCTCCTGAGGGGGGGCACGGGCTAGGACGAGCCGTTCCTGCGCACACAGGCTTACCGAACTAATCATTTCCAAATATTCTTTCATTCGGTATGAGCACCCTTGAATTGATTTCCGGAAAAGCACGGCGTCTTCCCCAAGCGTTGCAGGAGGAAGTTGCGGATTTCACCGATTACCTTTTGCACAAATTCGAGCAACATACTTCGCTGGCCGATCGGCAGTGGTCTGCGGCTTCGATGTCGAATGCTGTCCGCGGTTTCGAAGACGATCCGGTTACATATTCCAATAGCGACGTGAAGGGAAATGGCTTATAGTCCCGGCGATATTGTCATTGCACCATTCACTCACACCGACCTAACCGAAGGCAAGAACCGTCCCGTCCTTCTTTTGGCGCGGCTCCCCCACTACGAAGGCGACTGGCTCGGTTGCCTGATCACCTCGTAGATGCATCATTTCACTGAAGGCATTGATATCACCATTCGCGAGTCGGATCCTGATTTCAACGACTCATCACTGAAAGCGTCGAGCCTCATCCGCGTAACGCGGCTAATGGTCATTGCGGAAGACCAAATGAGGGGCCGTATCGGTACGGTCTCGAAGGAACGGTTCGCACAAGTAATTTCTAATCTGACCCTTTGGCTTTCGCAGCAATTGGCCTAACAGAAAAATTGACACTGGGGCGAGGACGCTCCTTGCCACGCGTGGCACCGTTCCGACCGCCAAATCCAACCCAGTTTCCCCACTTCCAAAACTTTCTTTATTAATTTTTGTAACCGGAGACGACTTTCGCGTTCTTGTAGAGTATTCCCATCCCTACACAACTCGAACATGACTTTCAGCAAGCTGTTTTCCGCTCTGGCTCTCCTACTATGTTGTGCCACTTCTGCTTTCGGACAGAACGCCCGCGTCACCCACACCATCACGCGCCAAACCCACGCACCCGCCACGCTCGGCCGCGACCTGTGGTTCACGATGGTCAAGAATTACGACGATCAGGCGGGGAAGTATTACAACCTCTATGTAACTTCGCCGCAGCAGACGAATATCTACGTGAATTGTGCCAATCAGGCGACGAAGGTGCTGCCTGTTCAGCCGTACAGCATCGCTTCGTTCAATATCCCACTTGGATGGGAGATCAAAACCAGCTCGATCCTCGATCACAAGGCTATCCATATCTGGTCGAATGACGGGGATGTCTGCGCATATCTGATGTCCCACAACCCCTACACCTCGGACGGGATGTACATCTTGCCATCCATTGCATGGGGAGACACAAATGTCGTGGCGGCTTATGGAGCGCTCTATGAAGGCTTTGGGACGTACCAGTACGACTTCCCATCGGAATTCTGCGTCGTCTCAAACCAAGACAACACCGTCTGCACCATCACCCCCTCGACAGATCTCCGCATTGAATCTTCGCCACATGCCTGTAAGACCTGCATTGCCCATCCAAAGGGAGTACCGTTCACGGAAGTCCTGAACAGAGGCGACGCAATTCAGTACTTGTGCCTGGAAGCTCAAGATGCGGAGAACTATGACGTGACCGGCACCGTGGTCACCGCGAACCACCCGGTTGGCATCGTCGCGGGCTCGATGTGTCCGAATATCCCTATGGGCTACCCCTATTGTGACCACGTCTGCGAGATGATACCGCCGGTGCGCCTGTGGGGAAAGACCTACATCTCCGCGCCGTTCTACCCGGCAAATCCCGGCAAGCAGTGGAGCAGCTTCCTTGTCATCGGTACGAAAGCAAATCAAGTAATCTTCCGCGCGGACCCCACACTCGCGAAGAGTCAGTACTGCATCTTGAGCACGAAGTTTAGCAGCTACCTGCGGCCGGACATCGATCAGGCGAGCATTTGGACGAGCGATGCCCCTTTCCTACTCGTGCAATATATCAACAGCTCCACCTACCCCGATAACACCACGGCGCAAGGAGACCCAGCGGAAGTTGTGGTACCCGCGGTGGAGCAGTGGCCAACATTCGTTGTTACTCAGGCTCCGATCAGCATTGGCAACCAGTCGCCCTATAAGAATTACGTGAACATCCTAGTTCACAACGGAGCGATCAAGTCAACGAAGTATGACGATCAAGGCATAGCGAATTACACACACCTACCGGTCGACAACGACTACTCGGTCTATCGAGTCAGCGGGTCGAAGGCGGGGGCACATATGGTTACCTCCGACTCCGGCGTTGGAGTCTATACCTACGGCTACGGCTACGACGAATCCTATGCCTGGAGCGCCCCGATGAGCACGGGGACGTTCATGTCACCGGATACCAGCGCACCACGCGTCACCGCGACCGGGCAGTGCTTCGCAGCCCACGTTTCCCTGCTGGACAGCGGAGTGAACCAGAGCAAACTCGCCTTCATCCGGTTGGACACCATCTACAACATGGCCTACAATCGCGACGACCCAAACTGGGCCGAGGGGCCCGGTCGCACCTCCTCCTATTACGACATGTATGTCCTCGATAGCAGCAAGCCTGCCTTCCTGGGCATCTCCGTCTTCGATGCCGCGGGCAACCGAACGACGATCAGGAGCAGCTATGCGCCGCAGATGGCGGTCATTCGGCCGCCCGCGCAGGATTTTGGAATTGGCAACCTGGGAGGAAGACCGGTGTATGCCTATGATACGATCATCAACATCGGCACGGTGCCATTCTCGTTCACGGATCTTCGACTGTTAAACGCGGGGGATGGCGTAGGGAAGTCTGGATTCACGGTAGATAGTGCCGTCAAGTCACCTCTGTCTGTAGGTGAGACTCGAATTATCAAGCTGGCATTTATACCACAAACTGGAGCAACTTCCTTTGATACCATCGTCTTCGGCGATGCCTGCGTCCAGCAGAAGGTGATCGTCTATGGTAGCGGAGGGGGTGGCGATTTCCGCATCACGGATTACGATTTTGGCATTGTTCCCATCCTCGATGCCTCAAATACAGCGGGGAACAACCACAAGAGTGACCCCGCAGCAAGATCAACACAACCAGGCACACACATCGTGAACCTCTCGAAGCTTCTTGCGATTGTGATAGATAGTATCTGGACTGACGATCCCCACTTTGTGATGGATCCTACGCTTACACTACCGCTCAACATCCCAGCCGGCGGCGATCTTGCGATTGAATGCATTTTCACCCCAACAAGTAGTGGCAAGGTACGGGCACCTTGGCACGCTCATTCGACCTCCATTGACCAGAACGGAGCATCTCTCGGCACCCGCAATGCCATTCTTACCGGCGCTGCCGCAACCTTTGGTCAGCAATTCTTCCGCGACACGCTGGTTGTAGAGACCTGCCCCACTGGTAACGATTCTGTCCATATCCTGGACACCCTTTTGGCCACCGGCGCGCTCGGCGCGGATATCGTGAATATCACGCACTCTGCCGCAAACGACCCACGTTGGACGGGCTTCGAAGTGTTCACTCAGAACGGAAGCATCGCGGACTTCAAGAGAAATCCAGAGCATATTTCCACTGATGAATTCCTTGTCGTTGTCGAGAACTTCCACCCGCCAGTCGGGGTCACCAAGGCGTACTACGACACCATCACCGCCACAACCGCCACTGGTGAGGTTCTGCACGTCCACACCACCATACAGACCGTCTTCCACGGCACCATCGTCACCCCGAAGACCGTGCGCTTTCCCAAGGTGCCCTACAAGGACCCCGCGCCACCCGCGCAGAGCCTGTACGTCATCAACAGTGCGGATACTGATTTGAACGTCGGATCGATTTGGACTCCTGGACCCGGAAGTAAGTATGACGCTGCCTACAAGATCGCCTCTATCACTCCTCCGCTTCCTGCGACGCTACGTCCAGGCCAATCAGTACGCGTGGATATCACATTTGACCCGAGTTTCAGCCCGGACTCCGATCAGACTTCTCAAATTGAGGTCTACACCGACGCCTGCAACTCTCCGGAGTCAGTCACACTGCTCTCGCAGTCGAATGCCGCAGGTGTTGCCGCGGTGGATGAAAGCCCGAACATCCGTGTGGAAAGCGCAGATGGTGGCCGGCTGCTTCGCGCCTCGCTCCCATCCTCTTGGAGCGGCCCAGCACACCTCGATCTCGATAATCTTCTCGGTGTGCATGTGCTAAGCGCACTCGGTATAGAAACTACCGGCGGAGCCACCCAATTCGATGTCCACGGGCTTGCAAGCGGCGTCTATTTCTACCGACTTACCTGCGGCAGCAATGTTGGCAGTGGGAAGGTAGTGATACAGAAATGATCAATCACAAGGCGGTGATCAAGATTGGATGCTGATTCAAGAGGACCTGCAGCTTCCATTCGTGATCCTGCGACTGGGCCAAACAACTGGTCTTAAGACGGGACTCGTTATGAAGTCAGATTGCATGTCGGTGCCCTGCCATCTCCGCGAACGCGGGAATCCAGGCTGGAGCTGCAAGCAGAACCACCGATACCTGAAACACCGCAACTACGGGTGATCGGGTTTCCTATGACACGACAGCACGCTAAGCAACGAAGCTCCGTCAGCTTGGCTGTGAGTCTCCCCACGTGCCTCTCTGACGGAGCTTTGATAAACTTAGCGACCTTAGTCTCACGGACAGGCCTCGCCCGTCACGCTTCTTTGCTAATACAGATCAGTCCTTAACAACCATCACGTTCCTCGTCTCATGCCGCGAGCCACTCGTCGCCTCGACGTGCAGCATGATCGCTCCTGCGCAATTCATTAGGCCCTTAAGATCCAAACTGTTGCTGCCCGCACTGACTTGCTTGAATGCACGAAAACATTCACGGCCCGCCGCATCAAATCCGGTGACGGTAAGACTCGCCATGTCATTCGTATTAACCAACAGCGCACCGCTCACCCCAATCGGATTCGGATATGGCGTAACGGTACCGAGCAGAGCCGTGGTTTGTCCGGCATCTGCCACGCCGCCCTGCTGCCCGGGATCCATGTTGTAATAAATGGTGATCACGGCATCCTTCCAGTTCGAGTAGTCGTGTATGTCCATCGTATTGTGCATGATGTCGATGTCGAAGGAGGAAGCCTTCGTCATGTCCAACATGACCATGTTCGTCGCGCTGGCGGGAGTTACCTGTATGGAACGCACGATGGATGGGATCTTCGTTCTATCCCACACCAAGTGCGCCGGGTACGTACCTCCGTACAAATGAAATTGATACTGCAGGGCCCCGTCATTCTGTGGCTTTGGCAGTATGTCGATTCGCGTACCGGTGCTCTGCTGAGCTATGACGCTATCGTCATACGTAAAATACACTGCCCCAGCACCCGGCGGCCCCCCGAACGCGGGAAAGTCTTCTTCACCAAAGAGCGCATCCTTCCCGTAGGTAGCTCGCGAGTCATAGCCAAAAGTCAGGGTCTGCACAAAGTCGCTCGTCTCCGAGTAATGCAGCACAAAGCCAAACTCCGCAGACTGCGCCTGCGCGAGCAACGGAGAAACTGCCAAAAGTATTAATCCAACGATCCACCGATTCATTATATCCTCCTGAAGAAACGTCTAGATGCTCAAAGCGGAAGCCGCTTGTTGATAAGCAGCTTCCGCCTTGAATAACTCCCTATGACCTGGTTTGTTACAGATCAGCGCCCCTTTTTGATCAGGGCCGAACCTCACTTATTTCGTGAGGGTCATGTGCTGAGTCTGAACAAAATTGCCAGCCTTCATTGTGTAGTAGTACGTGCCAGCCGGAAGCTCTGTTCCGTTGAACACTGCCTCGTGTGCGCCGGCGGAGACGACCTCGTTAACGAGAGTCGAAACAACCTGACCGAGTGCATTATAGACTACGAGCGATACTGGAACCTCCTGCGGCACCGTGTAGCGGATCGTCGTCATCTGAGCACCGAACGGATTCGGTACATTCTGCTCGAGTGCATAGGTGGCGCCATTCGTCGGTACGCCATCGGCGGACTTCAGAGCAACGACAACCGAACCGAGCGTAGCATCACTGATCGTTACGACACCACCGTTGGTGGCAGTACCGATAACGTTGCCGCGAAGGTCGCGAACCTCTGCTGTTCCCTGAAGATTCGAGAACGACATCGACACTGGGTAGCTGGCCGACTTGAGGTTGACAGTGTATGTCGAGTGATTGTAGCTGATGTTTCCATTGGTCGCTGCAAAGCGTGCATCGAAATCACGGAACGGAGCCGGCATCTCGAAGAAATTCTCTGCCTGCGAAGTGGAAGCCGCACCGCAATAGAGGCGCTGACCATTCTGATCGGCGTCCGTTACGGTAATGCGAGCAAGCTGACCTTCGAGAGCCATACCGACCGCTGCCTTACCGGCAGGACCGTCATGCTTCTCGGTCGCGATACGTCCGCTTGGCGGAACCGGTGCGTGCAAGCTATAGAAGCCTGATGCATCAACCTTGATGAAGTAACCGCGACCTGGGATGATGAAATTGCTCACATCATAGCCTGTCTGTGGTGTGAACTCCCAAATCGAGGAAAGCAACTGAGGCACCGTCGGAACACCCTGGTTCGGGGTGAGGAGGATGTTGTCCATCGTCGCTGGACCTGTGACGCCACCGATGGTATTCCAACCATGATCAATGTGCACATTGTCAACTGAGTAGGACTTGACACCCGCGACCGTTCCATCCGGTCCGATGTAATCGCCATAGCGGATCATGTAACCACGGCCAAACTGGAGGTTATCACCAGGAGCCTGGTTCCAACCGCTGTTCGTGCTGTATGACCACGGCACACCGACTGCGTTCGGGAAGATCACCTGAGCGTTCGGATTCGGAGGCATGACTGGCAAAGAGATCAACGTCCAGCTGTACTTCTTGATGAAGGCAGTGATGTTCACGATCGTTGCTGGCGTGTACTCAATGTAGAACGAATTGATGCGGTGATCGGAGATCGTGACGCAACGGTTACCGTTCTGATCGAGCGTGGCATTACGAAGGTCGATACCTTGCTCCGAGCCATTGAGCGTAAACTTCATCATGATGCGCGAGCCGTCTGGGAAGTCCTGCGTGTTCACGCAAACCTTCACAGGGTAGCAATTCGGATCACCTGGGCTGAATACAACCTGATAGATCAGGGTGGTATCCGTCAGATCCGAGCGAATATCGCGGGTAATACCCACAAAGTTCGGATCGAGGAAGCGCGGATCGACCGTGTTGTTAAGTGGCTTGAAGTATGCATAGCAACGCTGGCTAACTACCACGTTCGAATCGTAGGCGATAGTGTCTGCAATTGTAACTGGCTTCTCACCATAGAGGAGATCGATACCCTCTGTTGCACCGGCACCGGTACCGAAGGCAATCGTGTTCGTGCAAACCGGATTGCAGCTATTGGAAATGTTCAGACGTACGCCCGTTCCCTTACCGCCTGGGGCTGGCTCACTTGGATTCGCGAGGCGAATGAAGCGAACAAGCAACTTAGCTGGGTTATTAAGAGCACCATCGCTGGTGAAAGTAACCGTAGCGTAGTAGATTCCCGGTGCGAGGCTTGCCGGATTCGGAATGTTGAGGTAGAGTGGTGGTTCTTGTGAACCAAAAGCCGACGTAAAGTCGATCTTCTTGATGTACTGGCACTGCGTGCCACCCACTGCCGAGTTCTGACTGAGTACCAGCCAAGAGACGTTCGAGCAGATGTTCACATTATCCAGCTCTGTACCACCGACTCCGTCGCGGATGCCCATCAAGCGAGAGATCGAAGTAGCTCCTGTTGTAGGATCGTACACAAGATCCGCCGTCAACTGATAATTTGCATTATCAATGGCGTAGATCTGCGAAAGCGGACGAAGGTCGAACGTCGGCTGCGCTGTCAACTGGACGAGGCCAAAGCCCTTCTTGTTCTGACCGTTCAAGCCGATACCACCGCCAAAGTTTCCATGACGATAGTCGTACGAAAAACCACCAATCGCGTTGATCAATGAATCACCAAGGTGATCATTGAAACGAGAAGAATCAAGGCTGATCTCTCCCGCGTTGACCGGGCTCACGTTAACCTTAAAACGAAGCCAGAGCAATACACCGTTGTTTTCGGTACAACCAGAATCTGATGTATTCGAAAGCGGAAGCGGCGTCGAGCTAGCTCCCGACAAGCGAATGCGATGCAGGTATGGATTACCCGTCGATACATCAGGCTGATCGCTGAAGTTAACGAAGAACGACTTTGCCATTGCGGTATCTGTCGGTCCAGGACCGATCATAACCACGGGGCTGCCGTGTGCTGGATTGATATCCAGAACCATCGCCTGCGTCAGGTATGTGAACTGAAATTCGAAACTACGAATAGGCTCCAGGTGCTGCCCGAAGTACTGCCCGTTCGTGTTCGGGTTGAATGTTGTGTCAACCTCATTGTAGCACCAAACGGGTACCAGAAAATACCGCTCGCCGCCAGCTGCGGGATAAGGAATTCTCTGAATGCCGTCCGGGTAGCAATGGAAGTTCCGAAGGGATAACGTCGGATAATACCTAATACCCTGAGGGGTCTGAGCAAAAACCGACGAAATACCGAGCAGGACTACCAGGACCGCGAGCATCGTTGCTGCTGTCCATGAGCCGTAACGCTTGCGCATGGCCATTTTCTCCTTGATTGTAAAATTGTTAGGGTTCATCATACCTGACAACTAATTGTTCTAATTACACTTTGTTACACACCAAATGGTGTTTTCTTCAATTTTTCTATGGCTACGGTCCGACGACCAGCGTACGGACGATCTGAAAACTGCTTCCGCGCTTACGCAGAACTACCCTGTAGAGCCCAGCTGTGGTGCCTCTCGGAATCTCTATCTCCTTCAGCAACCGCGCGCTTTCGAAGCACACTGCACCTAAAGGGTCGTAAATTTTGACTGAATACTCTGCCTCATCAGGAGGCACGATTGTAAATCTTGCACTTGTCGGGTTTGGAAACACCTCGAAGCTTCCCGAACCATAAAACTCGTTGACGCTTAGCTTTCTAAAAGCTCCATAAAGCGTAATTGAGTCGATCAGGTAATCGATGCTTCCACGCAAAGAGCTACTATTTGTAGCAATCCAGTGAGCGGATTGGAATACGGTGGATTCTGTATCCGTACCAACAAGGGCGGTGAATGAAAGCCAGAGAACTGTATCTGACCCCATTATTCGCTGACCCTTCGCCAATAAATTGACGTCTACGTTGCCCGACGTACTCGACAAGGAACCGATGCCCACATCCGAAGACTCCTTCGTGGAAGCTCCCGTGAACAAAAGTCTTTGTACATCATACGAAAAGCTAAACCTTGCGGACTGTGTGCCTGCCCTTGAAATGTCTGAAAGCATCACAGGCACGACGGTCTTCACAGAGTCGGCCGTGTAACCATCGCTTTGTCCATAAATGATGACTCTTGGAATCGTAACAGCCACATGCCCAGAAGCCTGCGGCGTCCTCGCCCAACCGTCCACTTCCTCGATGCTATCGATGCCGTAGGACGAATCACCAAACATTGCCACTGATTGATCCCAACGAAGCCATGCGGTGTCACTCAATTTGGAATTCAGAACCGCCTTGAGTCTAAATAGAACCGGGTTTGCAAGGTCGATTTCCTGATTCGACTGGCCCGCAGCCAAGAAGCCGATCACAGAGGGAGAAATCGTGTCCAAGATGTATAGCAACGATGTTGCCGTACCCGAGGTCTCAATACTCACTACGTGAATTAGGCTGGAATCGTATATCAGACGAGCGATTAGACTTCTAAGATTGTGCGGCTTTGAGCCGCTCAAATCATATCGCACACCGATCGTTACCGAGTCACCTGCATTACCTGAGATCCTATCCACTGAAGCACGGAAGATGTTAAGTCCCTGTGCCTCGGAATCGCTTGAAAAAGAGATAACCGAGAGGACTACTACTGCTCCGATCAGGAATCGCAATATCCTCTTAGCCATAGATTGTCAAAGAACGATTTGCTATTATATCCGGCGCGCGAACCGTGCGCCGGATATAACGAAGCTTGGCTTAGCGTACTACCTGCATCTTCACGCTCTGCGTGAAGTCCGGCGTTACGATCTGATAATAGTAGAGCCCATTGGCAACTACATTTCCATTGGCATCGCGGCCATCCCACTCAACGGTGTTGTAGCCAGCAGCGCGGTACTCATTACCTACCAGGTTACGAACTTCATGACCGAGCATGTCAAACACGCGAAGAGTCACGTTCTCTGAATTCGCAAGCTGGAATCCGATCGTCGTATGTCCAGAAACACTCGCCAGGAAAGGATTCGGTACGTTCTGATCGAGTGAGTTCACAGTAACGTTGTTACCGCCAACACCCGAAAGCTTGAGTGCGACTGTCGAGCCCGGCATGTCACGGTCGTTGACCTGGACACCACTCAGTTCGAAAGCTGCGTTGCTCTTGTTCGCCACGTTGAACTCCAAGTAGCCGACCGTAGCGCCATCCTCGTAGTTACCGCTTGTTGCAAGAGTAACCTTACCGGTAGATGCATTCGCAAAGATACGGCTTCCGTTCGTTGCGCGTGTGCCGACAAATTGAAGATCATTGCTATTGATACCCTTGACATTCATCTCCAAGGAGAGTGGACCATTCACGTTGCCACGAACAGTTACTGGTACGAGGAGGGTATTGCCGTTCATTACCACATTGGCCGCATCCGCCACGATACCCGATACGTCAGTGGACTTAATGTCCGACGACTTGTATCCTGGCACCGGCAGACCTGCTGGCCAAGGAAGCACTGGCAACTTCGCTGCGAGATACATCATGATGTAAGCCGCATCGTACGAGGTGCAATAATAGAAGTACGCGCCGTATGTTGGATTATAGACGCGACCTGTGTGATTCGCGTCGCCATGGAAGGCAGCGTGTCCTTCAACCGAATCCAAAGGAACATTGTTGGCACGCGACTTCAAAATGAGGTCCGCATCCGTTAATGTCACGAAGCGATTCTGGTTATTACGAACCGTCGCACTTGGGTTGTAGATCTGATCGAGGTTCACATCACCATCGCCCCATTGAGCGAAGTTACCGCGACCCTGCGGAACGATCTGGATCGCGCGACCAGGAAGGCACGTCGCTGGTGGCCAGCAGGACGAACGCGCCGTCGTGTTCAAGCGGGTAGAGTCGCCATTGAACGTTGTTGAAGCAAACAGTGCATTCATGTGCGTGAATCCCGCGGAGTCATCTGCACCAACTGCTGCACCAACCGTTTGTACAGTCGAGCCGAAACCGATCGGACCGTACTGAAATTCAAAGGTAGCACGCTTGTCTGGAATCGCCACATCGTTTGCGAGGGGGTTCTCCAGAATACGGAGCTGGAAAGAAGCTATCGAATTCGGATTCGTCTTGTCCAGAATGTTCAGATCCTTCCACTCAATCGTGAATGTGTGGATCATCGAACCTGGCAAAGAATTCTTGTTCGTATCCGGCACGGCCGTCGTTGAATAAGAGATCCTTGTCGGACGAAAACCCGGCTCGAGTGTGCGATAGTAATGGTCACCCCAGAACGGCGCAAGTGTTGCGTTCGGCGAGGTAGAGGTGAATAGGTTGTTGTTGTTATTCGGTGTGACGGCAATCGCATGATTACCGACGCCGACCCATCCATTCACGTTCACGTTGACCGTGCTGTAAAGGTTACCATTATAGTCAAAGACAAAGCCAGTTGGCAGGCCCTGACTATTTGGCCCGGTGTAGGTTCCGTCATCATGATCGGCCACCTGACTGAAATTGAAGAACGAGTCAGCCGGAAGCAGAT
Organism: uncultured Ignavibacteriota bacterium; assembly: GCA_903900335.1. Classification (GTDB taxonomy): domain Bacteria; phylum Bacteroidota; class Ignavibacteria; order Palsa-1295; family Palsa-1295; genus PALSA-1295. Next base: position 23,916 of record CAIUMP010000033.1, read on the forward strand.
TCGCACCCGCGAGCGGGTTATAGAACTGATTCACGTACTGCACCGCGTAATTAGCCCAAAGAGGCGCAACGCCAGCCTGCTGCGCTTCGCTCTTGGTAGCCCCGCCGGCCACTCCCAAAAAGAGTGCGGCACTGGCGACGAGTAACCGTTGATAAAGTTTCATGGGTCTGATACTCCTAGAAAGTTGACGTATTAAACTTTGTAAATCGTTTCGTTGAACTCGCCACCCGCAACACTTGTGAATTGCAGGTGGCTTGTTCTTTAACTTTACTGACGATTTAAGATCATCTTCTGCGAAGAAGTGAAGCTGCCGGCGGTCATCTGTACGATGTACGAGCCGTTTGCCATTTCCTGGCCGTTCGCATCCGTACCATCCCACGTTACTGGGTAGGTGCCTGGATCAAGCTGCTCTCCGACGAGCGTACGGACCAGCGTACCCTTCACGTCGTAGATCGCGATACGAACTGTCGAGCGCTCGGCAACCGAGAAGTCGATCGTCGTTGCCGACGAGAACGGATTCGGATGGCTTGGCTCAAGAGCGAACTTGCTTACTGGAGCTGCCGTCTGCTCGACACCGCTATTCGCAGGTACGAATACGATGAGCGCATTAGCAAGCTTCGAGTCACGAACTCGCATGACCATGGAGTCGGAGCCTACGCGAAGAAGCGTGTACAAGCTCGGATCAACTGGGCCACCACCGTTAAACATGTTCACAGAGAATTCCTGTGGGTTCTGCGGATGACGGAGATAGAAGTGACCCGTCTTGAACGTACCGGCTGGAAGCTTCGCAGGATCCATGCAGGACGGTCTCCAGCAGATGTCCATCGGGAACAGGTTGCCAGACTGGCCACCTTCGTTACCGGATTGGAACTTGACCTGCCAGGTGATCGGCGCATTGCCCGTCGTTACGTCACGACGAATGTCAATGTACGTACCTTCGATCTGACCACCGATCGGCAATTCCCAACGTGCATCGAAGACACCAGCGTACGGAGACGGCGGCACTTCCATTTCGCAATAGCGAATGTCAAGCGAGTCCGTTCCAAAGCGGCCTGCTCCGAAGCAGAGGCGCTGGACATCCTGTAAAGGATGCGTGGCCGTGATGACGTTATAGACATCAACGAAGCAAGAGAAGGTAGGCGCATCACCGATGTGAATTGCGTACACGATCTCGTTCGTGTTACCCGCTGCGTCTGTCACCAAGAGATGTACAGAGTCGGCTGGCGGAGGATTCGTGCTGAAGTAAGAATCATCCTTGTTCGGCGTCGAGCATACATGGATGGTTACCGTGTCATTGCTCAATGTACCAACGGCCGTGCCTGGGGTAACCTTATAGGCTGTATCCAGGGACGTGATCGTGATCGTCTCAATGCAACCTGGGCGGAGGAGGTCCTTATCCTGAACCTTTACGCTATCGCAGAATGCAATGTGATTGGTTACGCAAATGTCATGCGGTCCCTTCACGAATGACGGCGGATGCTGCACGCTGTCCACGCTAAGAAGAAGCGTCTTCCACGTCGTAAGATGGCACTGATCCTGAACAACGATCATGACCGTGTCCTGTGAACCGCAATTCGTCGTCGCGGTGCGAGGAGCGTCAGAGATCAACGGTGTACCCGTGAGTACTCCTGAGTAAGGATCAATGTGCAACCAACGTGGCGTCGTACCAGTCAGGAGGGTCTTACCCACTCCGTAGTTAGGATCACGGTAGACCGTCTGCGTGTCACCCTCGTAAACGAGCTGATACGTGTGATAGTCGGCGTAGTTAGGATCGTAGATATTGATCTTCGTTACCTTCGTGGTATCTTCGAAGTTCAAGCTATAATCGAAACCTTCCTTCGCGTCCGGAAGCGTGTCGGTCGTTATCGCAGGGGCGATGTTGACCTGAACATTCCAACGGGACACGGACTTGCCGGTGTGACCGTCATGCGCCTCGACTGCGATGATCGTATCGAAGTTCAACTCGCCATTTACCTGAGGCGTTGGCGTGAGGAGGTTCTTTACTGCATAGGCAGAGTCAATGCGGACATTGATAATACCCTTCTGCGTAAAGTTCGCGGCGCGCGAAGCTGGGCTAAGCGTGTCGATCTGACCATACTTACCCGAACCAGCATCAAACTTCATCCAAGACGGACGCGTAAGGAAGCGATAGCTCGTGCGACCATAACGGAAGTCCCATGCCTCTGGAGTCTCTGCGGCTGCAGCAGCGTCCTCAGCTTCGTCGTCCGTATTGATGTCATACGTATAGCGCAGGGAGTCTGTCAAGCTCGCCCAGCAAGCCGGAGGGGCCGTGCTCGTGAAGCGTGGAAGACTATCCATAACGAAAATACGGAAGTGGTATGTCGTTGCTGTAGAGCGTACACAAAGCGTATCTGGCTCAAAACCTGGCTGTGCACAACCTGGCGTATTCCAGTTCATGTACGGCGGGAATGACCAAAGGCTCAGCTGAAGGCTGTCTGCACCGAGTGCGGCACCAAAACCGGCATTACGCAATGCCATTTCGGAAGCGGAGTTCGGTGGGAAGTTTGTCACTGTTGCAGTGACGCCTTCGCCCGAAGGTACTACGTCAGCGTTGTGCGGCTGGCCAGTCAATAAGACATAACCATTAGAGCCGATAACGTTCTGGTTGAACACCGTTGACTGCTTGAGCCACTTGTAGAGACGAACGTGGTTCGTATCTGGGTCGCCCGGGAGCAAGTCATACGATACGTTGTACGCCAACTGGGTGTACATTCCCTGATTGAACAGGAAGCGTGGATCGTAGAAATTGTTCGGATCATAGCCACCAACGCGGAAGAGCGTGTGCGCGAGATCACTTGCATCGTAGTTGACATCCTCGTGGATGAAGCGACGATTTGGCTGATACTGATCCGTCGCAAGGTTCGGGATGTCGTTGGTGAACTGCGGCGCAGATACGTCACCGATCACGAACTGAAGACCATGCGATGTGGCATACTGTGCACCATACTTCCAAAGAAGCGTACGGCTAATGACAAGGATCTTGTCGCCTGGGCGCACTGGAAGCGTATGATAACGCTCGCCTGCATACCATGTGCTCGTGCCGAGGACACCCTGATTGCAAATCGTGTCACCTGCTGTCGTTCCCATCATGTCCGAAGGCGCGAGTGAGTACTGACGGCCGTCAAGAGCCGCAGAATCCTCAAGCTTCGAAGCACGCTGGATCTCGAAATAGGACATCGTCGCTGGACGGAGGAGCGAAAGCGTGTACAGTGCCTTCTGACGAGAGAAGAATGTACGCTTTGCGATCGTTGAATCCGGTACGAAGTCAAGACGTCCCTGATAGATCTGCTGCGGACCAAGACCCTCGTCCTGAACCGTCTCCTTAGCATTGACGCGGACGAACTCGCCGGTGGTCGTATTCTGTACGATGAGCACCGAGAAGTTACGTGCGTAGTTGTCGCGATTGCTGTCAACCGTCGAAACGTCAGCCTGCAGGAAGAGCGGATAGCCGATCGGATGCGGACCAGTCATATCTGTCTGGTATAGATCGATCTTGCTAACATACGTCGGATCTGTATTGAAGATGTCGCGAGTCCAGCGATGCAGGCGAACCACATCACTTGGCAAACCAAGCGAGAATGCTTCGGCCGGAGCCATACGGCGGTTCGCGTAGTCAGCGACCTTCATGTCGGTACCCTGATCATAGAGGTCATACACACGACCTTCCATGAGAAGCGTATCTGGAATCTGTCCGATCGGAGCCGGCGTGTAGGACGACGGCGGATTGCGGTTCGGCTCATAAACGTTGCCGAAGCAGCCCTTGTAGAAGTCCAGGAAGAATGTCGCCTGCTCGGAACCCGTCGGAGGATTGATCTGAGTAAGGATGCCAGGACCCGTCTCACCCCAGAAGAGGCCACGAAGGGTATCTGCACCACTACGTCCAGAGAGCGGAGCTGCGCTTGGTAAGCGGAGAATATAACGAGCGGTGTTGTCGTAGATAGCATCGCCGCGTGAGTTAGACTCATAGGACGGAAGCCCGCCTTCGAAGTCACCCCAGATCGTTGCACTTGCGTTGACATCCTCAGGATTCGAGATACCCTTGAGGGCACCCGATGTATTGAGGTCAACTGCTGCGGAAAGGATCGAGTTACCCGTCGTGTGGTTATTCGCGATCAAGCAGAGATTCGAAAGAATTCTCATGTCGTAAGTCGCGCACCACAGTGCCGAACCGGAGTAAGCATAATTCTGCTCCATACGGACACGGCTGAGAATCGTGGAGTCGGCAGATGTTGTACCACCATTGCTGATGTACATCGCACCACCGCGACCATGTGGGTTGCCACCAACGTTCGTGAACAGTACCGCTGAGTCAGCAGCTGTGCCGAGATAGCAATGGTTGTTCAAGAAGCGCGTGAGCTGGCGTGGGTCGAACGGATACGGCGTAGCCGTGATGTTCTGAGCATTAAAACCGTCTTCTGCCCAATAACGGCTGACCGCATTGGCATTACCTGAAGTTGTCGGCGCATAATCCAAAACCGCACCACCGTTACCACCCTGTACAAAGTTGCCCGTGTACTCAGTAGCGAACGTGGAGTCGTCGCGACCAACGTATTCTGCGCCGCCGCCCTCAACCATCAGGCCATAGGTTGCGTGTGCATTAATACGCGGGTCCGCGCAATTCACGCTGTTCTGCAGATACCACACGCGACGATTAACGATCGCTGGGTAACCACTTCCGGCTGTGCTCAAGTAAACCGCACCACCGCCGACACCGGCGACGTTGTTGAAGTACTTAACGCGCATTTCAACCGGGTAAGCGCCACCTGGCCACGGGAAATTCTGAGGAGCAAGGTAGCCCTTTACGAAAATTGGGGAGCTCGTATAGATAGCGCCGCCCTTATAGTAACCGACGTTACCGTTGAACGAGATCATGCCAGAATCACGGATACCCGTGCCAGACATAATGTTCTCTGCGTCGATATTAAGGTAAGGATAGGAAACGCCACCAACGAAGTCGATCTGAATTGCACCGCCGAGACCGGCGACGCAACCGTTAAAGCTAGCGGTCTTGAGAATCGTCAAACCCGCCGTGATCGTACCCGGCGTTGGCTGCGGCAACACACCACCGACTGGCGGAGGAAGATTGAAGCCTGGCTGAGCCGAAGTGGAACTGAGCGCGATAGCACCACCCCATGTATTGAGGTCAAGCGACGGATGCGCCATGATCGCCGAGTCATTGTTGAACGTCGCGCGCTCGATGACAAGACCGGTCTTAGTACCGACGTAGATCGCACCGCCCTTAGCGAAATTGCTTGCGCCGCCCGTGTTGTTTGCCGAGCAACGCTCGAAGAGCATCACGTCCTGGCTGTCTGCGAAGAATGGTCCCTTCTGGTTTCCGAGGAAAGCCGTAAGATAGGTAGCGCTCGCACCACCATTGGATGCCATGTAGATAGCGCCACCCAAGGCATTGACGTCTGGATACGCGCCACCGCCGGACTCACCGTTGTAGCAACGAGTGTCGCGAATGGTAAGGCGACGCACCTGGCTGTTAGCCAAAGCTAGACGACCATCGTCGTTCGGGAAGTACGAATTGACGGGAGCCTGTAAGAATGCAAAGGCACCACCGCGATAAGAAGTCTGGCAGCTATCAACGATAGCATCCTCGATCCAGGTCTTCGCCGAGAAGGTAGTAATGACAGCGCCATTACCATTCGCAGCATTGTTGATCGCCTGTCCGTTTGCAGCCTGCTGGCCGACCGTACCATAAAGGAAGGTCACGTCAACGGATGTGCGCTTCTTGAAAAGCGCAAAACGAACATTCGCAAAGAAGCACGAATCCGCACCAGGAAGGATCAGGAAATGACCCCACTCGTACGAATTTGGGTTGACCGACTCGCCACGAAATTGAATTCGGCGATTCAGGCCTGTAAACCCGTTTGCGATGATCTTGCCGCCGGTCGAATCAATGATTCGGCTGTTTGGCAGGAAGTGGACTTCGGCACCTTCCATAATGATCAGTGTACCGGCGACATGGTAGTCACCGTCGATCTTATAGATGGTATCCAGAGCAGAATTACCGGGAACCCTGGGGTAGAACACCTTGGTCTGTCCGGCATTAAGATATCCACTGATATGCGGAAGCCACTGGGCCCCCGCCTGGCTCGTAAGACCCGCAAGGCCTAAGAGCACAATAAACACGGTCAAGAAACGTCGCATAGTACCTCCATTAGTGCGAAGGAAATGTGACGGCTTCGCGCTCGCTTTACTTGCGCGTCCGTCCCTAATCGTTAAATAACTTGTCTCGTCGCCACCCGCTGAACTTCTCGCAGATCGCGAGTCACTCGGCAAAACGGTCGTGTCAAAAAATTGCATATCCAGTTTCGTATGGAATCGAGTTATGGCTACTAATTCGCTACGATTGCTTCGAAGCATAGTCGCGCCCGCTTTTGCGATCACGCCTGGTGCATCTCTGCAAATCTGTTTTCAATACACTCTAAAAATATTTCGCTCTCTGTCTCTACAGCTCGACGTTAAGCTTCAACAGCTCACGTCGTGCCGCGTCATCGAATTGCGTCGATGGATACACTTCTGCTATTTCGCGATAGATGCGAATGGCATCGTCACGCTTGCCGCCCTGCGGCTGATCGTAGTCCCGAGCCGCAGCCAAAAGGTAATCGGCATTCAACGGATTGCCCTTGTCCCGGCGTGCGGCTGACTCTAATAACTTCGCTGCTTCGATTTTGTTACCGCTATGTTCTAAAATAGCTGCACGTCCCGCCTCAATAGAAGCAAGGACGAGCGGGTAATCACTGGAAGCCTTATCAAAGGCAATGCCAGCACTGTCATAATTGCCAAGCGCGTAATACGCATTGCCAAGAGCGAGAGCGGCTTGGCTACCAGCCTCTGTCGATCCAAATTCGCGGACGATATAGCTCAGCCCGTAAACGGGGTCGCCCTGCACCCGGCGCGTCATGTCGCCATCAATGGCCCGGCGATACTCACCCTGAATACTATAAGGAAGCACTCGAGAGAGATACGTAGCAGCGTGCTCGCTATTGGTCTTACGCTGACCGACATACCACAAAATGCCTACGACGATGGCAACAACGCCAAGACCGATCATTCCGACCGTGCGCTGATTGCCCATGGTCCAATCGCGGATGCCCTCATAACGCAGAAGGAGCTTCTCCGTCTGCGTTAAGCGCTCTACCGTCGGCTGCTGAACTTCAGCTAGATCTTTTTGCGATCGAATCATTCGTTGTTTCTAAAAACCCTCGTCTAATGTCGTTGTTCTACTTTGCTACTCTTCAAATTCTCAGTGCGCCCGGAAGGACTTGAACCCTCAACCTTTGGAACCGGAATCCAACGTTCTATCCAGTTGAACTACGGGCGCTCTTCTTACTTAATACACCGGCAGAGCGACCCGCCTTTGCGCGGTCTCGTAAATACACCAATTTTCACCTCCAAAACCACTGGCATGGAAGCCCCGTCGAATATATTCCTGCGAATATACGACGAAAATTTGAGCCGCACGTGAAATACTCCATTTCGGCTATCTGGCCCCACAAAATTCTCCACCTTGTAGGGCCGGGTGCTCCGAAGTACCCGAATAACTTCCGAAATCTGTTTTTGTTACACCCTGATCGAACGTTTTTTAAAGAAAATTGCAAATTCTTCGAAAATGCCGATTCCTGCACGGCTAGCGCATTTCTGTGCTAACCGCAATGACGAAAATCGGCCGAATTGCACCGCTCAATGGCTTTCTTGATGAATTGCAAGAAAGCCATTGAGCGGAGCGAACAAAGTCCGTCTGGCAGCCACCCCCTTCAACTGAAAGGATTGCCCCCAAACCCGATCCCACTATAGGGACCGAAGGCGACTGCCAGCTAAACCCTGTTCGACATCCGCATGCCCACTCTTTTTTCAAAACTGAGAACCGGGCTAAACCTGGCTCCCTCAAAATCTTCAGCTAGCCGCTCTTGGTGGACCTTTAGCCGCTTTTAGTGGACCTTCCCCACTCAATTACTTCCAAACGAACCCTCCCCAAACCCTGGCGATCGATGCCGATTGCCTTCGCGGCTGCGAAGGTCAGGTCGATGACCCGCTCTGGCTTTACTGGCCCTCGGTCGTTGATGCGCACGGTAACGGCGGCATCGGTGGCTAGGTTTGTCACCCGAACAATGGTCCCAAATGGATAACTACGATGTGCTGCAGTTAGCTTTCTATTGTCAAATATCTCGCCATTCGAGGTCTTACGACCTTGAAAATCATTCGAATAGTAGGAAGCAAGCCCCTGTTGCGTTGCCGCGGCCGTAATAACCGGTTTCACTGAGCAGGAATTGAGCGTCACGGAAAGCGCCGTGGCGGCTATTGCCACCAAAACGGATAATCCGAACGATTTTCCCGACAGCGTCTGCTTCAAGCTTTTGTTCTTCGTTGTCAACCTGATCAGAACAACTTATCCACAGAACATTGACATGTTCTGGGCCTTCTAATCGAATTTCAGGTGCGAAGATACAATGAAAAATATGAGATGTCAAGAGATCACTTAAAGTAAATTCTTAAGTGTGCACGTTTCCCCACAATTTGACACAATTTCGAAGAAAAAAAAGCTGTGTGAAAACTACAAAGTTATCCACAAGTTGGCCGCCTACTGCCGACTCACAGAAACTCAGTCATCTGGTGACGCTTCAAATAGTCGACAATATCCCGAACTCCCTGCGCTTGGTCCCGCTTCGTTACAAGGATTGCATCCCCGGTGTCAATCACCACCATATCGGATACGCCATAAAGCGCGATGAGCCTGTCGCTGCGAGAGATAACCAGCGATCCCTTCGAATTCCGGGCGATCACATGACTGCCCGTGAGCACATTATTCTCTAGATCTTTCTCGCTGAGGCGATAGACCTCATCCCAGCTCCCAACATCACTCCAACCGAGAGCCCCTGCCCGCAACACATAAACGTTAGGCGCGCGCTCCATTACTCCATAGTCAATCGAGACACCACGTATCGTGCTGTACGCCTCACGAAGCTTCGCTGTGAAGTCCGGCGAGTTTAGGCTCGGCAGCGTTTCAATCTGCTCCATGATTTCCGGCGTGAACTCTCGAAGAGCGGCCTCAACAGCGTCTATCCGCCAGATGAACATGCCGCTATTCCATAGGAAGTCGCCGCTCTCGACGAATCGTTTTGCAGTATCGATGTCCGGCTTTTCCGCGAATCGCTTTACACGTACGACCTCGCGAAGTTCGAACTCGGTGAAACCCACCAAGTCCTTCTGTGATGGCAAGTGCTCATCATCAAGCTGGATATAGCCGAAGCCCGTTTCGGGTCTGGATGGATGGATACCTACCGTGACCAGTGTATTCGTCTGGTGTGCCAGCCGTGCTCCGAGCTGCATCAATCGCGCAAATTCCTGATCGTTGCGAATGATGTGATCTGCTGGCAATACCACCATAATAGACTCACCGTCGCTCCGCTCACGCAATATCCGCGCACCGAGGGCGATACACGGCGCTGTGTTGCGACCAAACGGCTCACTGATGATATTCTCTGCGGGAAGATCGGGGATTTGCCGCTGAAGCTCTTCGCGCTGCATCTCGCCGGTGACGACGATGGTGTCTTCGATGGATGCAAAGTGTTTCGTCCGAGCTATCGTCGCTTGAACGAGCGACGTGCCGGGGGTGATAACATCGAGCAACTGTTTCGGCCGTTTCTCGCGGGACTCGGGCCAGAACCTAGACCCCACCCCGCCAGCCATGATAACTACGCTTATTCTCATGACTGCAAAAATACGGCAACGACAACGGAGAGTTACGAGAAGCGAGCAACTTCCCGTAGTTCAGAGAGAATCAGAGCACGATCACTGCGTCTCCACCACCATATAATTAAAAGTGAACGTGCCGCTCGGTGGTAAAATCCCTATCTTGATGCTAAAATCCGAAGTAGTTGAGGTCGCATAAAAATCGAGCATATAACTAAGAGTTCCACCGTCGGCAGGGGTAATCATGACAATCGGTGCGGTGGTGTAAGGCTTATTGAATTTGACCGTTACGTAATCAGCCGAGTTTAGAGATGCGGACGAGGTAAAGGACACTCTACCGGCAATATCTGTCGCATTCGAAACTGAGCATGCGGTTATCTTTACAGAATTGCTAACGCTGGTTGTCGGTGGGGTTGTTTGCTTTGAGATGAGATGCCCATCCGAAATGACAATATCACCGGCCGGAGCTGAACCTCCTCCGCCGCTGAGAGCATACGGTGCTCCGAGAATCAACGATTTCACTTCCGTGCCGTTGTCAACCGATACACCAATCGACCATCCCTGGGAAAAATCAATTGTAGATGGAAAACCCCCGCCCGGTAAGTTGCCTCCTAATGCCAAGTCAAACACGCCATTTCGGAATGAGACCTCATTCAATGACTCGGTTCCGATGAGTGATCCCACGTGATTGTAATAGTTGATCATCATCTCATGTTTACCAGTCAGAGGGATGCCTGCTGTAGTGGTCGCCAACCCCTGATAGCTGAACTGGCGTACTTGTGCGTCTGCCTTAGCCGCACCGAGGAGAATCACAATTGCAACCAGCCAAAGGTAACGTGTCTTCATTGTTGTCTCAATTAGTGTGTAGAACACCGCATCTTAAAACGGGAACATTGATCGTGAAAGAGAACACGACGCTTCACAGAAAGTTACAATTGTGAGAATGGGCTTTCGCCGGAATCATTTCTCGCCCACATTTCTTTTCACCGTCGCAATTCTCCGATAGGGGTGCCCGAGGAAATTCCAACGGCTGAGATGATACCCTTAGGACCTGATCTGGCTAATACCAGCGTAGGCAAAACGGAAATGACCACCGACACAACACCTCCCATCGTTCTCACTATCGCCGGCTCCGACTCCTCGGCGGGCGCAGGCATTCAGGCCGATCTCAAGACATTCTCCGCTCTCAGCGTCTATGGCTTGACCGTTATCACTGCCATCACCGCGCAGAACACGCATGGCGTTCAGAGCATTCATCCGCTTCCGACTGATGTAGTTCGCGATCAACTTCGCGCTGTGCTTAATGACTTCGACATCGCTGCGATAAAGATCGGCATGATCGGAAGCCACGAAACGGCATTGATGCTATCGCATGAACTGAGCAACGTTGAGTGTCCGATTATCTTGGATCCGATCTCGCAATCAACGAGTGGAGCCGGCTTCAACGACGGTCAAGATCTCCTGACGTTTCTTGGGTCGTTAATTCCGCTCTCATTTCTGATCACTCCGAATATTCCAGAAGCCGAAGCATTGACGGGATTCGTCATCGACTCCACCGACGCCATGCAACTCGCTGGCGAAATGCTGCTCACAATGGGAGCCCAAAATGTTCTCATTAAGAGTGGTCACATTCTGGAGACGCAATCGAGCGATATGACAGATATTCTCGTGACTGCGGAACAGGTTAACTCGTTTAGTGTACAAACCTTTAAAAGCAAGAATCTTCACGGTACCGGATGCACACTCTCTAGCGCCATCGCTGCCATGCTGGCTCACGGCGAAACATTGAAAGAAGCAGTTCGCATCGCGAAGGCATACGTGAGCAACGCTATCTTCTCCGCACGTGATCAACGTATCGGACACGGCAACGGGCCGCTAGAACATTTCGCACACGCGGACACACCATACCAATTGTATAGAAGTATCGAATCATCTCATGAACAAGCCTAACGTCGTCGAACTCTCATCGAGCAAGCCGCTTCCGAAGAGCCGCAAGGTGTATGCAAACGGTGTCATTCACCCGAACATTCGTGTGCCATTCCGCGAGATAGATCTCACCTCGCCGAACGAACCGGTTCGCGTCTATGACACGAGCGGCCCATCCTCCGAGGTGACTGTCGGAGCAGATGGCGCGATCCACGAACACGATCCAGCCAAGGGCATTGCACCGCTGCGCCGAGATTGGATTCTCGGTCGCGGCGATGTTGAAGAATACGAAGGCCGCGCGATCATGCCGCAGGATAACGGCTACCTCACGCGCGATCACGAGGAGTACGCAACACGCAAGGAGAAGGGCAAGCTCGAATACTATCCCGGCCTGCGCCGAAAGCCGTTGCGCGCAATTGCTGGCGCGAATGTATCGCAGATGCATTACGCGAAGCGCGGTATCATCACGCCGGAGATGGAGTTCGTTGCCATCCGCGAGAACCTTGGTCGCACTGCGGCGTTCGAATCACACCCGGCCCGGAACAATCGCAATCAACAGCACGCAGGGCATTCATTCGGTGCTGCAATTCCGCGTATCATCACGCCCGAGTTCGTTCGCGATGAAGTTGCGCGGGGGCGTGCGATCATTCCCGCGAACATCAATCATCCCGAGAGCGAACCGATGGCAATTGGTCGCAACTTCCTCGTGAAGATCAACGGCAACATCGGCAACTCTGCTGTCGCTTCTTCCATCGAAGAGGAAGTTGAGAAGATGCTTTGGGCGACGAAGTGGGGCGCAGATACGGTGATGGATCTCTCCACCGGAAAGAACATTCACGAAACGCGCGAGTGGATCATTCGCAACTCCGCTGTGCCGATTGGTACTGTGCCGATCTATCAAGCATTAGAAAAGGTCGGTGGCAAAGCAGAAGAACTTACCTGGGATGTCTTTCGCGAAACGCTTATCGAGCAAGCAGAGCAAGGCGTGGATTACTTCACCATTCACGCCGGCGTGCGGCTGCGCTATGTTCCGATGACCGCCAAACGCATGACGGGCATTGTCTCTCGCGGCGGAAGCATCATGGCGAAGTGGTGTCTTTCGCATCATCAGGAGAGCTTCCTCTACACGCACTTCCGCGACATCTGCGAGATCATGCGTGCCTACGATGTCTCCTTCTCACTTGGCGATGGCCTCCGTCCTGGCTCCATAGCAGACGCAAACGACGAAGCACAATTCGCAGAGCTTGAGACGCTCGGCGAGCTAACGAAGATCGCATGGGAATACGATTGCCAGGTGATGATCGAAGGCCCCGGTCACGTTCCGATGCATCTCATCAAGGAGAACATGGACTTGCAATTGGAGCATTGCGATGAAGCGCCGTTCTACACGCTCGGACCACTAACGACAGACATTGCGCCGGGTTACGATCACATCACCAGCGCCATCGGTGCCGCGATGATCGGATGGTTCGGATGCGCGATGCTCTGCTATGTAACTCCGAAAGAACATCTCGGCTTGCCCGATAAGAAAGATGTGAAGGATGGCGTCATCGCATATAAGATCGCAGCACACGCCGCCGATCTCGCGAAAGGTCATCCAGGCGCGCAACTTCGTGACAATGCGCTCTCGCAAGCGCGCTTTGAATTCCGATGGGAAGATCAGTTCAATCTTTCACTCGATCCGGAGACAGCTAAAGATTTCCACGATGAAACACTCCCCCAAGAGGGCGCAAAGACCGCGCACTTCTGCTCCATGTGTGGCCCTCACTTCTGCTCGATGAAGATAACAGAAGATGTTCGCAAGTACGCGGCGGAACATGCTGTCGCAGAAGACGAGGCGATCACGCTTGGCTTGAAAGAGAAGAGCAAAGAGTTCGCAAGCGCAGGCAGCCAACTGTATTCCATCGCTATCGAACCTACGGTATGAACGCGATCATCCCCACACCAGAGCCGACGGAACGCACAGCGCCTCTCGCGGATCGCAATTGGTCGGGCAGACACGTCATCATCGGTGGCGGCATCATCGGTCTATCCATCGGCTGGCAGCTTGCACGTCGTGGACACGCTGTTACCATCATCGAGAAAGGCGCTGTAGGACAAGGCGCAAGCTGGGTTGCAGCGGGGATGCTCGCGCCCTACGCAGAGATCGGCTTCGAAGAAGTGGAGTTCTTCCGCATGTGCCGCGAGAGCCTCGATCTCTATCCGCGCCTTCTGGAAGAGTTGACTGCTGACGTTGCTGGATCGTTCGAAGTACCAATGCTCGACTCCTGCGGTACGCTTCTCGTCGCGATGACAGCAGACGATGAAGCCTACCTCAAGCGCTTCCACGACTTCCAACTTCGCATCGGATTGCGCTCTACCAAACTCAGCAGCGCGGAGGCCCGCGAGCAAGAGCCCTTGCTCTCGCCTCGAACGAAGAGCGCATTGTTTCTTGAAGCAGACAAGCAGATCAACAATCGCACGCTCGTGCTCGCACTTGCTCAAGCATTCACGAAGCTTGGTGGCGAATTGCTGGAGCACACGACTATAGATGTGCAGAACGTCGAATCAACTGCAGCAGCCGTGATCCTCGCAGCAGGCGCTCATGCAAATGCCGCATCCAGCGATGTGCGGGAATCCAATCCTATTCGTCCGGTAAAAGGCCAGATCATTATGCTGCGCAGTACCGAGCACTTCCAACTACGCCACATGATTCGCAGTCCGCGTGGTTACATTTTGCATAAGGATGACGGGCGCGTGGCGGTCGGTGCAACCGCAGAAGAAAAGGGATTCGACACAAGCAGTACCGCTGGTGCGGTCTTCGACATGCTGCGCAATGCGTATGAGATCCTCCCGATGACCTACGAGTTGGAGATCACCGAGCTGTGTGCGGGACTTCGTCCCGCAACCCGGAGTCACCTCCCCGAGATCGGATACTCCGCGCACGGCAATGTCTATAACGCTATTGGACATTATCGGCACGGTATCTTGCTTGCTCCTTACACGGCCTATCACATTGCGGATCTCGTTGAGAAGCATCCTCACGCCTCTCATGTTTTGCACAAAGTCCAACCATCACTTCACAAGAAATGAGAATTCGATTAGCAGGTGAACTCCGCGAGTTCGATGAGGCTCACAGCATCAACGCATTCCTTTCGCTGATTAACATTGATGCGACAAAGAATGGCATTGCGATCGCACGCAACGGTGTGGTCATACCAAAAGCGAAGTGGCAAACCGAGCCGCTTGCCGATGGCGATTCGATCGAGATCGTCCGCGCTTCACAAGGAGGATGACAATGGCTGACCTGTTTCGACTTGGCGACAAAGAGTTTACTTCTCGTTTGATTCTCGGCACCGCGCGTTATCCTAATCCTCAGGTGATGATGGATTCGCTTCGTGCAAGCGGCACTGAACTCGTCACGGTTGCAATCCGTCGTTTCAATCTCAAAGAGAAGTCGAATGACGTTCTCGATTGGATCAAGAACGAGTTCGCGCTATTACCAAACACCGCCGGTTGCTACACCGCAAAAGAAGCGATCTTCACCGCAGAACTTGCGCGCGAGGCTTTGGAAACGAATTGGATCAAGCTCGAAGTCATCGGTGATGATGAGACACTCATGCCTGATGTAGTGGAGTTACTCAAAGGCGCGGAAGAGCTTGTTCGCCTCGGCTTTACCGTGCTCCCATACTGCAACGACGACCCCATCACATGCCGCAAACTAGCTGATATCGGCTGCGCTGCAGTGATGCCACTCGCAGCACCTATTGGTAGCGGTGCTGGAATTCGCAATCCATTTAACATTCAGATCATCCGTGAGCTAGTCACAATCCCCGTTATCATTGACGCAGGCATTGGCACTGCTTCAGACGCTGCTCTCGCGATGGAGCTCGGAGCGGATGCAATTCTCCTCAACACTGCAATCTCGCGAGCGGAGCACCCCGTGATGATGGCAAACGCGATGCGGCATGGGGTCGAGGCAGGACGGCTCGCATATCTCGCTGGTCGCATCCCGGAGACGCTCTTCGCAGAACGCTCCTCACCAAGTGAAGGGATCGTACGCCTTGCCTAAACCGGATTTCAGGCTGATCGCCATTAGCGACGACATTCGCACTCCAGGAGACTCGGAGGCGTCGCTGGTCGAAGATACGATTGAACTTGCGGTGGCGTACGCGGCTAGCGGCATTCGCGCATTCCAGCTTCGAAAGAAGTCGTGGAGTGATCGTGCTATATTTCGAGCGGTGAATGCGCTTAGCCGAGAGGCCAGTGATTTCGATCTTGCCGTTCTCGTTAATGAGCGTGCGGACATTGCACAGCTCACGTTGGCCGACGGTCTCCATCTTCCCGAACATGGCTTACCCCTGTCCGACGCACGAAGGATATACACCAATGGACTTATAGGGAAAAGCTGTCATTCCATTGAAGCGGCAGTGAAAGCAAAGAAGGATGGCACGGATTACATCATCTTCGGGCCCGTCTATGAAACCGAGAGTAAGAAACAATACGGCCCACCGCTTGGTATCGAAATGTTTAGAGACGTGTGTAAGAAAGTGAAGGTGCCAGTCTTTGCGGTCGGTGGCATTGATCCTATACGCGCCGAGGAATGCCTGAATGCTGGAGCGCACGGCGTTGCTGTAATGAGCGCGCTAACGGACAATGACAAGTTTTGGGATAACCTCAACGGCTTCGAATCCGCACTGGGAGAATTATAGGCAATGGTTGAATTAAGCGGTCTTCACGTCATTACATCTTCGGGCAAGCACTCACATGAGGAGATTGTCCGCATGGCGCTTGAAGGTGGCGCGAAGATCATTCAGCTTCGCGAGAAGTCGCTACCCACCGATAAACTTCTCCAACTTGCGCAAGCGATTCGTGCACTCACGTCGCAACACGGCGCAACATTCATCATGAATGATCGCGTGGATATCGCGATGACTGTCGGTGCAGACGGTGTACACCTGGGACAGGATGATCTCCCAGCGAGTGAAGTGCGACGTATTTGGCCGAAGGCAATTATTGGTGTGTCGTGCGGTACCGTTGGACAGGCGCTTCAAGCCGAGAGCGATGGAGCAGACTACATCGGGTTCGGGCACATGTATCCGACTCAGTCAAAGGTGAAGCTGACTCCACAACGAACGCTCGATGAATTGGGAGAGGTCGCGCGCGCTGTGGATATACCTGTCATTGCCATCGGCGGTATCACGCTCGATAAGGTGCCAGAGGTTCTCGAGACGGGAGCATCTGGTATTGCTGTTATTGGTGCAATTGCCAACGCGGATGACCCTTCGGAGATGACGAAGCAGTTTGTGCAAGCAGTGCAGCACCGACACGCACCTGAACTCACTGGCGACGAATTCGGAAGATACTCGCGCCAACTCATGCTCAGCGAGATCGGCTTCGATGGACAGCAGAAGCTGAAGAACGCACGTGTTTGCATCATCGGCGCTGGCGGACTTGGCTCGCCAGCCGCGCTGTACCTGGCCGCTGCGGGTGTTGGCACGCTCGGTCTGGTGGATTTCGACACCGTTGATATTTCTAATCTTCATCGGCAAGTGCTCTACACAACGGCCGATGTCGGACGATTGAAAGTCGATGCCGCCTCGGAAAGACTGCGAGCGAGCAATCCAAATGTGTCAATTGCAACCCATCCAACAAAACTGGATGAGACAAACGCGAAGCATATCTTCTCGCAGTACGACATCATCCTCGACGGCAGTGACAATTTCACCACACGCTATCTCGTTAACGATACTGCCGTTGAATTGGGTAAGCCGGTTGTCTTCGGTGCGATCTTCCGATTTGCAGGACAAGTCAGCGTCTTCGGCTTACCAGGTGGTCCCTGCTATCGCTGCCTCTTCCCAGAAGCTCCCGATCCATCCGAAGTGCCATCGTGCGCAGAGATTGGTGTGCTTGGCGTTCTGCCTGGTGTGATCGGTATGTTGCAAGCCACGGAAACGATTAAGCTCATCACGGGCATCGGAGAGCCGCTGAAGGGACGGTTGTTGGTATATGATGCACTTACCATGAGTGTGAGTATTATTCGTGTCCTCCCAGATCCTTCCCGTCACTCTTCTCCTCATTCCATAGCAAATTAAGACCACGCTCAACGATCCTGATCAGAAGCTTTCAGCAATGAGTCGAGCTGGTTCTGGACAGTGTCACTACTTCCTATCCCACGAAAGATCACTCTGCCTTTTCGATTCAATAAGAGCAATGAAGGGTAGATTTCAACCTGCCGTTCATCGAAGCTTGGGATAGCTTGAATCTGCTCATAGTCCAAATGCTGGGCGCTAATTACACGCTGAATGGTGGTGGCAGGATCGATAGGGTTTAGGCCGACGGTTGTCAGTTGCCCTTTGCGAAAGCGTAAGGGAAGAGAATTCAAATAACTGAATTCTTTCTGACAACCGGGGCAAGCAGTAAACCAGAAAGCAATGAGGGTGTATTGGGAAGCGGTATCAGGGAGGGGGATTTTCACTCCTGAAATTGAGGTGGCCGTTGCAGGCGAAATGAATTCTAAAGAGTCGAAGGCGCTTAGTCTCAGAGGTGTCCTAGGTGCATCAGGGAAATCCTTCCAGAACGTTCCCAGCACACGCAGCCTCTGTTCGAGATTTGAATCGGGAAATTCGTGAAGAAAATAGTGATCAATCCTCGCCTCCTTGATAGCGCTATCACCAAAAACTGAGAATCGCTGAGTGAACGAGGTTATCGTTGAATTGGAATCAATGTGGTAGGTAATTCTCAGATCAGATATCGCAGTATCCGGGAGTAGTGGAGCAGAATTTCTCAGACTTAAATCAAATCCTGAGGTAGGTGACATGCACGTCGAAAACCGCGTCTTGGGATTCGCGAGCCACTTTTTGATACCAAACCCCCGAGATACTATTGGGGAGAATACTTTGTCGCCGAAAGCCAACCAAATTTCTTGGTGGCTAACCCGCCTCGTTTTGACGTTGTTCGCTTCCAAATCAACTTCGCACAAAACGCTGTCAGCGTAGTACCAAGTTGCGCCTTCCGATTGGAGTCGAAAAAAAAGATGTCCCTCATTCCACGAAAACGCAAGTTCGAAAGTGTCGTGGATCCCTTCAGTATGGAAGGGTCTTTTTTCAGTAGTATAGACCCTCATCGCACCGCTGGATGTTAGCTCCAATTTCTTGAAAGCTTTTTCCATACTAAGCGGTGCGATAATCTGCCCACTAACGCATGGCGCCCCTGCAACGAACCAGAGAGCGGCAAGAAAGAAGGTCAATCTCACATCAAGGCCCACTCGCTCACATTTCAATTAATGGTCGATCCGTTGAAAGTTATGCTATCTGCCTGAATTAGCACCCCCGAACCAACCTCAATTCCGTACAGTGCCAAAATTAACGCTGTATACTCGCAGCACCCTGAACAATTGGTTGTTTTGCAGTCCTCGCCACCAATTCCGAATGTATAGACCTCGCAGGTACCCGTCGGCTTGGCATCTCCATCGTTCGCCTTTTTGCAATCGCAAGATCCACCTCCTCCGCTCGATGGATTCAATACTGTCTTACAGGAAAGGGAACTATCAAACGGAACCCAAATCCACTTGCCGGAAGCGGATGGAAATACAAAGCCCGTATCCGTAAACGTAATTGCTCCTATCCCATAAAGCGAAGGGTAAACGCTCGTATCTGGGAGTAATAACTGGGTCGTTGCAGTGACGCTCCCGCCGCTAACAACCACAGTAAGCTGGAAATACTGTATGCCCGTTGTAGTTATCACCTTGCTCTTTAAGTGGTAAGTCGAATCGGTTAGTGCTCTTGCGTTTGAGAATGAAAAAAGGCTAAGCACAAGCAGTAAGGGACTGGCGATCTTTTTCATAAGTTCAAGTAATTGACTGTTGAAACCCAACACGAATAACGTTTTCTAAAAAAAAACCAACGACGTGCCAACTCGCAAACCCTGATATTTGGATAATCCGAGTGGTTTTCGTACGACCCAATGCGTCCGATTTTGAGACGACGTCTCAAAAACGGACATTATTCTACTTTCACACCTGCACCCTCGGCACCCGTGCCGCAATCCCAGTCAATATCTCATACGGAATCGTCCCTATCGTCTCGGCCAGCGTCCACGCATTGATTCCATCGCTCGTGGGCGAAATGAATTCGATACGGTCGCCCACCTTC
The DNA here is from genome assembly GCA_903900335.1 of uncultured Ignavibacteriota bacterium. Taxonomy (GTDB): domain Bacteria; phylum Bacteroidota; class Ignavibacteria; order Palsa-1295; family Palsa-1295; genus PALSA-1295. Next base: position 43,697 of record CAIUMP010000033.1, read on the forward strand.
ACTTCGTCGTCGCCAACATCGAGTAGTATCTGGTCCATACAGATGGTACCAACAACAGGATATGCTTTGCCACGAATGATGGCGTTCACACGGTTCGTGAGCAAGCGCGGGTAACCATCGCCATAACCGATGGGAACAGTAACGATATTGGTATCGCGAGGAGCGATCCAACGAAGATTGTAACTTACCCCCTCCCCTTTTTTTACACACTTCTTGAAGACGATGCTGCTCGTTAGTGCAAGCGGAGGTTGTAGATCATTTGCAAATCGCTGCTGCAGCTCCATGCTCGGTGCATATCCATACAGCGCCATGCCGGGTCGCACCATATCAAATGCCGATTCCTTCGGTGCCTGAAGAATCGCGCCGCTGTTCGCCGCATGAACGATTGGGATCACAATACCGGCATCCTTTGCCTCGCGAACCACTCCTTCAAACATTGCAAGCTGACGACGAAAGAATGTTTGATCCAATTCATCACTCGTTGCAAAGTGTGTACAAAGTCCAACGAGTTCAACGTGCTCATGCAAACTCTCGATCTCCCGCAAGAACGGCAACGCCTCTTCCGGCTCGACACCCATGCGCCGCATCCCTGTATCAACCTTCAGGTGTACTCGTGCTCGCTTACCGAGCGCTCTCGCACGGTCTCCTATCGCATGAAGTGTCTTGATGTCGGTGAGTGTGAACTCCAGATCGTGTTCGAGGAATTCGTCAATCTCATTGAAGAGTGTACCGGTAAGGACGAGAATGGGAAGTGACGTCATCCGTCGCAATCGCACACCTTCTTCTTCGGTGGCAACACCGAAGGCGTCGATCTCCTCGCTTCGCATCGCAGCGTGTGCGATGATGTCAAGCCCATGCCCATACGCATTCGCCTTGATGATCGCCATAATGCGCGGCCGCTCCCCGATCTGTTTGCGAACAAACTTCAGATTGGAGAGAAAATGATCGACGTGGATCTCAGCTCGTGTTGGTCGCACTATTCCAGTTTGGCTAATTCGCGTTTGGCTTGCTTCGCAGCTTCGGGCGGTGTCCGTCCATTCCGCTTCATCTTGTCAGCGACCTGCGTTGCAGCGGCAAAAGCATCTCGCGCATCGAAGGGTTTCTCTGCATGGATAAATAATGTGCCGGTCTCATACAACGCTTCCACGCGAGTCGAGTCATTCTTCATGTTATCTCGAATCAGCTCCATTGCCTCGGCATACCGATTTCGTTTGAAATAACAATGCGATAGCCTTGTGGCGATCGCTTCATCATGCTGAGTGCGAAGATACAACTCATAATAGTCCGAGGCCATTCGCCATTCCCCGTTGCTAAAGTAGGTATCGCCGTGGAGTCGTAGCTGATCCAAACTCTCCTGCGCAAATGGCATAACATCCATCTCGCGGTTGGTCGGACGAAAGTCGAAGAGCGTGTCCATCGGCAGATTGTCAAGCTGGTGGTAGCGCGCGATAATGGCAGCAATGGGGTCGCTCGGCATTGGTGGGCGAGCAGTCATTGTCGATACGATGACCGCTATCGGTACCAGCAACAATACTACGACCCCAGTGAAGATGAAGATTCTGCCTACTCCCTGCTTGCTTGCCGGATACTTTGCAATTGGCAGTGCTGAAGATCGGGATTTTTCGAATTGCTGATCTCGTCTCCGAATCTCCGATAGCCGCTGAGCCGTTAGCTTCTCGCGCAAACCCAGCTTCGCACGATGCTCCTCTCGCTTTACGGGATCGAACAACACGGCCTTCGCCTGGTTGATCGCCTGCATCCTTCGCCCAGCTTCGGGATCGGGATTCGAGTCGGGGTGATAGATCTTTGCCAGCCGCCGGTATGCCTCTCGGATCTCGCGATCGGAAGCGGTGCGACGAAGGCCGAGTACTTCGAATAGATCTTGCAACTTTGTGCGGAGCGATGGAAATGCATTCCTGATGCACGGACAGCATCCGTTCACCCACAATTGCTACAAGCGGGACAAGGGTATTAGTTTCTTCTAGCTGAACGAGCCCAGCGAATAGGGATTATCCGCGGATGGGCTTGACAGCCGCGATCCTGGCCTTCGCGCGATCACGCGAAGCGCGAGCGCGGACATAGTCGATCGTGCCATCGACAGGATGCTGGAGCCGTTCTTCCGCGCGCTCCCTGGAACGCTCGGCGCGCGCAACGTCGATGCTTGCAATGTCTTCAGCCGAGCTCGCCAGCACGGTGCCGTGGTTTTCGTGGAATTCGAGAAAGCCGCCACCAATGAGTAACCGCTCCTCCCTGCCGCCAAAGCGGTAGCGGAGAAGTCCTGGGCCCAAGGCCGAAACGATCGGTGAGTGATTCGAGAGGATGGTGAAGGGTCCCATCACACCCGGAGCCGTGAATTCTTCGACTTCACCATCGAAGATCGAGCGATCGGGAGTAACGAGCTGAAGAAGAATCGGTTTGGCCACGGCTGTTTCGGTAAAATATCGAACATTCTATGAGGAGCAGGCGTCTCACGTTGCTCCAGGTGGAGCGGGCGTCTCGCCTGCAGCTGGACAGCCGTCCTCGGCTGTCCTCGCGAGCTACAAATGTTTAGCGCACTGGCGCGGTTCCCGCTCTTTGCGGAGAAAGGGTGCCCTGCTTAATTTGTCTGCGTTTATGCTGCTCCATCCGGTAGCGCACGCCATCGTGGAACACCTTATACACCTGGTGCACGATAATGAGCAAAACCCACATGAAACCGACGACTTTGATCACTCGGAGCTGGTCGATCACTGTCCGGCTGGAATGAAGTATCGCGCGAGGATCGCTCAAAATATCCCAGCTATTGAAGCGCGCTACGCGACCGAGGTAGATACCGATCGCCGAAAGCAGCGGAATCGCAAGCAACCCCGCCCAGCGCCACGACTTCCCCAGACGCATCCCAAGTGCATGGAGCAAACGATCCACGGTGAACGAGTAGCACAGCAACCCAAAGAGCACCAGTGTGCTGTAGATTGGGAATTCGGTGCCGAGTAATCTCCATAAGGAGGTCTCACTCAGGCGAACATTCTGCAGGAAGTGGATCAGATCCGTGGCCACATAAGGCGCATTGGGAAGGATCAGCATGACCAGCCCCACCTCGAAGAAAAAGGTGAAATTCCGGAGTCCGCGTCGAGGCTGATCCTGCCGACGGAAAAGCACGACTGCCAGAATCGCAGGTACCAGCGCGAGAATACCATTCCAGACCATCCACCAGAAGCCTCCGGCGTACATGAAGGAATCGTGCAAGAACTTGAAAAGTGACAATACGGGATCCATGCGCCCACAGTACGAGAAGCAGAGCAGGAAGGTTCAGAAGTTTGCGAGAAGCACAAGAGTAAAGGCGCGTGGAACGAATGAGGGGAGAAATTTGCCTTATTGACGTCTTGACGAATCCTCCTTACAGCACGGTCAATGCGGAAACCGCTTTTCCTCCTAATCCTGCTCGTTGTTTGGGCCTCACCGGGCCGAGCACAATTGCTCCAATGGATTCAAGTGAAGAGTCCTGATGGAGGGCTGATCGAGGCCATGGCGAGCAGTGGACCCGTGGTTGTTGTTGGCACATACTACGGGTTCTTTCGATCTAATGATAGCGGAAAGACGTGGGAGAAGTGTAAAGGACTTTCTACAACGCTAAGCCCACGGCAAGTGGCTGCCTCAGGATCACACTTCATTGTAAATGCCGATCGGGAATATTCTGCTCAAACGATTCAGGCCTGACATGGACCACCGCAGGCCCCCCTTGGAACAGTGGGGCGAGCAATGTGGCGTGTACCGATTCTTGCTTTTTTGCTGCGCCTGTTAGCTCTGGAAAGCTCTACCGTTCGACAGATGTGGGTAGAACGTGGACCCTGCTTCTGCCAACTTCCTCATCTCAGGTTCTCTGTGGGGCGAAAGGACAAATCATATTGACGGGAAATATCACCTTGGGTGGACTAAGTCCCGGCATTTATAGGTCTACCAATAACGGCGATTCATGGCAGCGATCCACAAGCGTCCTGCCAGTTGAAGGCTACTATGGATTTTACTTTACCCCCAACGCTAACTTTGCTGTCAGCAGAGACACCCCAGTTCTCCTTCGTTCAACGGACACAGGGCTCACATGGACGGTTGTGCCGGGTATTGCCGGCTTTATTTACTCCATTGTCTATTTCAAGGGAATGCTATTCGGCTGCACGGACAGCGGAGCGGTCAGCTCCACAGATGATGGCTTAACCTGGCAACGAACATCCGTAACAAACCCTCTGCCTCCTATCTATGTGATGACAGGTGGCTCCTCGCTGCTTGTTGGCACTTCCAGCGGGCTCTATCGCTCGGAAGACAGTGGAAGTGCTTGGCATACTTCGCAGGCGGGCCTCACTGCACAATATATCGGCGCGTTGGTGAACAGTGGGATAGCACTAATCGCTGGGACTGAGCGAGGGATCTACAAATCAACAGACAAGGGAGCGTCATGGGGACCCGTGACAGGTCCCTTTTCCAATGACCAAATTCAAGCGATCGCTGTCACTCAACTTCTCTGGTTCGTCCAGACTCTTACGGCGCTCTACCGATCATCGGACCAGGGTACAACCTGGAGTAAGTGTGCCGTAACGGGCTCCCCCATCATCACGCCGAGGGGGATTCTTGCCTCGTCCAACAAGACGCTGTATCGTTCGCGAAACGGCGGCGTCGCCTGGGATAGCGTCGGTCAGTTCTTTTCCTCGACGGGGCCCATCCTTATGGCTGGTTACCAATCAATCTTAGCCCGTTGGAGTAATCAGGATGGACTTCTTGTCTCCACCGACTTCGGAGATTCGTGGACATACCAGAATCCGCCGGACCTCTCGCCAACGGCGATCAGCATATGTCATGGCAATATCCTTATGGGTGGTTCTGCTGGCGTGTATTTATCCACGGATACAGGGTTGACGTGGCACCTCGAATCGAATCAGGGACGTGTAAGATCCATCTCCTCGGATGGTGATTACTCTGTCTCGCTTGCGGACACGAACTACTTTCTTTCAACGGACGCGGGTGCTACATGGAAGCATGTAAGCGGCGATCTGCCAAATCTGCGATCGGGACCAGTATCGTTAACCATGACTGATCTCTATCTTGGAATCAACAACAATCAAATCTATCATGCGTCGCTGCTGCCAGAAACTGTTTCGGAATCAAAGGCGCTGATGAAAGGCATTCTCCGAGTAAACCCCAACCCTGCTCCTGGCGCGGTCCACGTTGATTATTCTTTGAAGTATTCATCGAAAACGTTGCTGACCATCTTCGACCCCCTCGGCCGCACAGTCGCCCTTCCCGTTGCTGGTGAAACGCAAGAAGCTGGCGAGCACATGATCACAGTGGATGCGCGAAGTCTTTCACCGGGAGTCTACACGGCGCGGCTTGTCGCAGGAGGACAGGTGTCGATGGTGAAGTTTGTCGTAGAGCGATAGCGCCGCCCTACTGCACCGCGGGCTGATACCCTTTATCTGTCTTCACTGGCACATTCTTGTCATCGGCGTCGTCAAGCTTCATCGGCCGCGCGGGTTCGGTGGTTGACTTCTTTGTTACTTCCCGTGTATGCCTTGCAACCGGTGCGCTAGCAACTTGAACTGGCTTCGCCGTAACCTGCGGGCGCGTTGCTGGCGGTGACGATAGCTGTACCGGTGCATTCACTGCGTTAGGAGTTGCCGCCGATGGAGAGATCGGGGCAGTGGATGACAGCTTAGGCGCGAGATAGGCAACCGCACCAACAGCGAGAACACCTCCAAGATAGAGCGCTGCCTTACCACCAAGCGTGCTGAGAAGCCCTCTGGTCATGGCGTGCGTGGCAAGACCCGACATGAGTTGCGCATTCGGCACTGTCGCGAACGAGGGGAGCGCTTCGACGTCACGTGCGAGCCCTGTGCGGATCGTGCTTTCCCATGCGAGCTCATCACGAAGTCCGACTGCGGAAGTATCCTTTTGGAGTTTTGCGATCAGATCATTGCTCTCATTCGCATCCAGCTCGCCGTTCAAGTACTTTTCGATAAGTATTTCTTTTTCCATCATACCATCTCCTTTGTGCGCTTCGCCGTTTTCCGTTCAATATTCACACCTGGTAGAGTGAGGCCGAGTCGTTTCGCATCATCCATCACGATCTGGCGCAGTTGCTTTCGTGCGCGCGAAGCTCTTGCCCACACTGCGTCCACCGACTTTCCCTGCATCTCCGCGATCTCGCCGAACTTATACCCACTATAGATATTCAGCACCAGCACCTCGCGGTCTTCGAAAGGGAGCTTCTCGAATGCTTCGAGGATGATGCACTCGATGTCGGAATTTGCGTGAGAAGTTGTTTGCATGTCATCCTCCACGATCTCCCTCGTCTCGATGCTCCGGCGATGATTGTCTATGATCAAATTCTTCACCATGCGAAAGAGAAATGCGAGCGGAGAATCAATCGCTGACTCGCGTAGAGCCTGCCCTGAGCTTGTCGAAGGGTCCGTGCCTCCAGCCCGACCTCCCCTCCCCCGCTTTGCACGAAGCGCGATCACCCGCTCCCACAATTCCTGCATTACATCCTCCCACTGCTCCGGTACCACCTTCTAGCAATAGGCAGACAGGCGCGGATTGAACTCGCGGTATATCTCCGCGAAAGCTCGATCGTCGCCCGAAAGGAATTGCTGGAAGAGTGTTTGGATGTCCGGTTGATCCATTGATAATTGGTGGTGTATGCACCCGGTCGAATGCTTAACCGGGCTTCGTCGGGAATATATTCCCGACGCCACACCGTTGGGTTAATGTGGGAGACGCGGATTTGGGCAAATCCTGACATTCGAAAAAAAGGGATTCGCTCATGTCAGGATTTAGTTGTGGGCTGCGTCTCTCCTGCACTGTCTGAATTTTTCTTCTGAAACCACCATGAAACTACGACTACTCGCGCTTCTTACTTCACTATCTCTTCTCGGGCTTGCAAGCTGCAAGGACCGGCTTCCTTCGCAGCCACCGACGGTGGCTATCCCCGACACCATCGCCCGTTATTCTTTCGATGGCAATACCACCGATGTTTCCAATCATGGACACAATGGTATTATCTCAGGTGCCTCGAGCTACGCAACCGACCGGTTTGGGAATCCGGGAGCACTGACGCTTGGCAGCAACGCCATGGTATCGGTAACCAGCGCCGAGGACCTAAATCTTCTTACGGACAATTCATATTCAATTTCCTCGTGGTTCTATTTAGGAAAATCCACAAGTGGCACCATCGTTTCGAAGATGCCACCAAATTCCTACGCGGAAGAGTCTGGATATGCACTCGGGGCGATTGGAACTAGCGGAATAATAACTGTGGGTGCATCCGTACTCGGAATTAACAATGGAAATATTGCAACCGCACAACTCACACCCACGTATCAGATTGCTGGAAACGAGTGGCACATGATCACACTCGTTGTCTCCGCACATCGAAATATTTCAGTATATATTGATAGCGTCTTAGGGGAGACACAAGCGGTCGAGATTGGATACAAGCATGCGAATAATACTGTTCCACTCACGTTTGGGCCATTCGGCGATTCTACCAAATTGGACGACATTCTCTTCCTTCACCGAGACATGAGTGCGGCAGAAGTAAGCGCTCGCTTCCACGAAGGCGGATGGTATGCGCATCATGACACTGTCGTTGTTCCTCCTCCGCCACCACCGAGTGCTTGGAGCAAGGGCGATTTCGGAACTTCGGACGCGATTCAAGGTGTCACTTTCCCGGGTTCGTGGATTCAAAGCCGCTATTACATGAGGGGCGACAGGGGATACGCCTGTGGTATGGGTGGCACCCTTCTCCGCTCAACCGACAGTGGTACGACATGGAATTCCCTACCGAGCGGAACAACAGAGAATCTGTACCGCATCACCTTCTACGATATTGACAACGGAATTGCTGGTGGTAATCACGGTACTCTTCTTAAAACAACGGATGGCGGAGCAACGTGGACCAAAGTAAGTGCCCCATTTCAGACTGTCAATGGAGAGATCGAGAATATTCGCGACGTCCGATTTGTGGATCAAACTCACGTCGTGATGGTCGGCGGGGTGGGAAATCTCTCAACGCCTTCGATGCAAGGATTCGTCATGGTGTCATCGGACGCAGGTGATTCCTGGAACCGTGTGAAGGAGTGTCCTATCAGTTTATATTCTATCGGGACGGCCTATGGTCGTTACGCGCCGGGTTATACATGGAGTAGTTTTCATGTCGTTGGCGCGCAGGGACAGATCTACATTACGGGTGATGGCGGAGCTAACTGGAAGGACGAGTCGGTCGCTGGACAGGATTTCTTAGGCTGCGACTTTGGTAGCCAAGTCTTGGGCGCGGCTGTCAGCGCCAGCGGAGGGATCTATTTCACGAGTGATGCTGGCAGTCATTGGAATGCACAGAGCTCCGGAGTCAGCTCTTCGATCCGTACGGTGTATCTCGTTAACAACTCTGACGAAGTGTGGGCGGCGGGCGACAATGGTGTGATCCTTCATTCCATGCAAAATGGCTCCTCATGGACACGCGCCGACTTGAGCGGAGTCTCCGTTCAATGGAACGACATCGTCGCTCGGGACGCGCATCACATGGCGTTGGTAGGCGCAAATGGATCGCTCTATTGGTTGTCACATTGAGAAAGTAACAACGGGATTTCTAAGGCCTGCACGATCGCTCGTGCAGGCTTTTTTTGCTCGTCGATTCTAAAGTGGTATATTGCAGAAGTGAAACGCCTTCCAGCAATACTCCTCCTGCTCCTCCTGCTCCTCACGCTCAGCGCAGCGGCGCAGGAGCGTCCGGCGTTCTCACCAGTCCTCTCGTTCGATTTCGGTTCACCGCTGTTCCTCAATCGGAATCCGAGCACGCTGAACGCATCGGACACGACACTCACTGGCACGAGTTCTGGAGAAACCTATGGCATCGGACTTTCCTGGGAGATCCCATCCTTCTTCTCGTCGCAGTGGTCTCTGCAAACGAATCTGAGCGCACGATATTCAGTCGGTAAATTTGTCGGCGGCGGACGAAATATCGCGGGCAATGAGTGGAAGGCAGCGCTCGAAGTCTGTCCTGCCTGGACATCTGGGCCTCTCGATGTGCGCCTCGGTCCGTGGCTATCGACACGCCTCTCCGGGCTTGTTCTGGAAGATAACATTGATGTTGCGGATTCTGGGACCCTATCCTCTCGTACGCACGTGGGCTTGCTTGGCGGGGTCGGTTGGCGATTCGGCAACTTCCCGATAGAACCGGAACTCCACGCTTCGCTGGATCTGACAGAGGTTGGTCGCGCAGGTTTCAACGCCATGAGCCTCGGACTTTCACTGACTATCCCATTGCAATCCTCCTCCGAACATGATACAAACGATCACGCGATCGAGTCACGTAGCTCTGCTCGCCCCGTTCCTTCGCGTATCCGCTTTCTTGTCAATCGCTCGGAGCTTGCTCGGACTGTGCCATTGGAGCGCGAGGAGGTTCGCGTGAAGCAGTACACGATGCTCGATCCGGTGATACGGATAGACTCGGATGCAAATGAATTCTTTTCGAGAAGAGGACCCTTAAAGGAGTACTTCGCTGGGCCGCTATACCGTGATACCGCACACTTTTCGCTTGCCGACAATCTGCTGCCAGACATTCGACAGAACATCTTGGGGCTCTATGCCTCTCGTGTACGACAAGATCCTGCCGCGCGGTTGGATGCGCGCGTCATCGCTCTCAGTCAGGGCCTGGAGTGTGAGCAGGCGCTCCACTGGCTGTTTGATACGTTGTGGGGTGTGGGGAAGCAGGTGCGGATTCGGAGTGCAGTCGTGGAGGATCATATCGGCCCCGACACAGCGTATGTCGCGCTCTCCAGCAACGATCCCTCCATCTCGGCACCTCTTGTTACGCAGTGGATACTGCAATCGTATCACCTACCGCATCTCGCGCTCTCGTGTGAAGTAGACCGGGATGCCTGGGCGGTTATTCAGGTGTCGCCACGTACCACGCCGGGCAATCATTCGGTCACCGGCGATCCCTGTGACGCTCCAGTATATCACCGCATCTTCCTCAACAACCCACATCGCGCGGGACTAACCTACGATACTACGATCAACCTTGAGCAGGATCGCGACTGGGTTGATGACGTGCAGCACCTCAACTCAAGCGATGCAAACATGATCGTGGCGGAACTCATTAGCCACCATCCGCCCGATTCGGTACGCGGAATCCCGTGGCAACAAGATACCGCCCGCGACACGCTACTCCTGCCTCGTGTGGACACCAGCCGCACGATAACCACGATCGTCCGCAAGCAATTTCGGTTCTTCCTGTCCGACAATTTCCAGCAATACGAACACGGCACCGAGGCGCTTGAACTGCTTCTTCGTCGAATAAAGGAGTTGCTTGCTCCTGGGGTGCAGATCACGATACTCGAGTCGGACGTAGGCAGAACAACTGCTCGACACCTCGATCTGTTATCTCACTTGCGCGCGGCGCTAGGACCGTACGGAAATGATTTTTCCCCAATTCTTGCGGCAGACGTTTCGGCGGGAGTAATGCTCGTGATAGAGTTGTAGATGCACGACCGCATCCACTCTCTACTATCGAGTATCCTATACCACCTACTGCGCCCGCTCCCTCACAAAATCCTCTATCCCCCGCACATGCGCTGCTGCTAACGCATCCAAGAATTCCGGATCGCGTAAAGCTTGCTCTTGTTCAGGGAACATCATGTGAAGCGACTCGGTAAGCGCGCAGGGCATCCACGTTGGGCGACAAACTGCGAGGCTCTTTTTCATCGGGCCCAGATTCGGAACGCCCGTAACCTGTGCAATTTCTCTATCCAAACATCCCGCGAGATCTGCCGACTGAGGATGAAAGTAGAAGGTTGATGTGCCGTAATTCAAAAACGGATTCGTGCCATCGGGGAAAGCGTTGTTGTGCACACTCACCATCAGATCAACATTCTCCCTCACAGCAAGCGCCGCGCGTGCATCCAGCTCTTCAACCTGATTCACATCGCTCACCATGCCGTGAAGATCGGTGTGTGTTATCAGAACCTTCACGCCCCGAGCTGCCAATTGATCCCGCAGTCGGGTCGCTATCGCAAGGTTTGCTTCACGCTCCATAAGTCCCAACGGCCCCGTCGCACCCCCAGGTGGGTGACCAGGGTCGATCATGATACGAAGACCGCGCAAGGGATCGTCTTTGTCAATGTTTGGCGGACGTCGAAGCCGAACGACAAGCGAACCGAGGGAATCGTAAAATGCCTTGTATCCCCAGATCGGCGCGCTGCAACTGAATTCGTATTCGCTACCCTGTCCTGCCGCCCCAATTCCCACATCGGTCACCAGCTTGACGGAAGTATCCGGATATGCGAATGTTGCGTGCATTACATTCCGATATACATGGACGCGCAACTTCCTACCTTCCACCGTAATTCTAAATGGACCAAAGCAGCAGGGTAACAGTAGATCGATGTAACCAGCAAATTGCAAGACGCCACCTGGCCTCGGTTTGGCTGTGAAGTTGTCACTTGCGATGAAACTGGAATCTGCCACCCACGCGTACTCATCTTTATCGAGCTCCAACTTGTAGTATTTCCCCTCGCGCCCTACCGCTTGAACGATCGTTCGACGTGGAAAAAACCATTCCCTGGTACCATCCGGCGTCGTTGCGCCAGGTGCAACATCATTGCCCGTTTGGAGAGTGTCGCTGCACTTTACAACCTGGAGCGTTCTGGGTAGGGTGAAGGCTTCATATCGGGCCTTCCGACTCTCTTCGACCTTTGATCTTGCCTTAGCATCTTCGGGATGATAAGCCACGATGAGAGAATCAGCAGCATCCCCCCTATGCGTTACAATTTGGTAAGCTTCCTTCATCGATGGCATCGGTAGGTACGCAAGAAATGCCCCATTCCTCGCAACCGGCACCGCGTATCCGTTGATCGTAAGCGTAGCATTCCCATTGCCGACTGATCCAAAGATAAAATTGGAATCGACAGCCGGACGCGCTTGCCCTTGCAATGGATAAACGACGTTGATGCGCAGTGGTGCACCCAATGGAGTTGAAGGTATCTCCACAACGGGCACAACAACGTGTGGCGGCGGCGTGACTATCCCTGTGCGCTTGGTAGCACTCTTCCGCAACTCCGCACACGAGGAGAGAAGGAGAAGGGAAGCTAACCAGAAAATTCTAATGCTGTACATGAATCAACCTAACACCCAGAACGCAGAAATTGGAACGCCTCAGAATCCCGTGATCCGATCGATCATCCCACGTGCCTTCGCGACGCCTTCGATCCAGCGATAGAAGAAGAAGGAGATCGTAACACCGACAACAGAGAAACAAGCAAGGATCATCGCGAGATCGGAATTTGAGTAGAGCGCCAGTCGCGGGCTGATGGGTCGTCCACCCATTGCCGCCGAATAGCGCAACAGCCCACCTGCAAGTGCACGGCGCATCCCTTCCAGCCAGTAGGTCACGGGCATCGCGAGGCTTAACTTGCGAAGTATTACCGGCAAAATATCCGGTGGGAAATACACGGAACAGACAAGCAGCAGCATACTTGCGATGATCTCCCCCATGAACTCACCATTGCGTGTGATGACGAGCGCCAGTCCCGCGATGACTATCCCGAAGGAGAGCAGCACAGGAATTCCGAGCGCGAAATACGTCACCAGCCAGCCCCATTGCACTGACAGCAGTGACAAGTGCAGCCCCATCCATAGGGCGCCAACAGTCAAGAGCAACACACTTGTCGAAATGCCGATAGAAAGCCGCGCAACAGCACGTCCGATCAAATACGCGAATAGACTTACCGGAGCGGTGTAGATATACTTCAGCATCCGGTAATGCTCCCGGTCTTCCAGCACGGTCCAGGACATGTTAGCGATGGACTGCATGACGATCAAGTACAACGCGTTACTGATGTAGAGATAGTCAAAATACTCGCCGCGATGATTGCCGGCGATTACTATATACATGAGCAGCAGAATCAGCGCCGTCGAGATCGGCCGCAATATCGCATAGATGAAGAATACGATCGGCACCGTCCAGTTGCTCTCGACTTGCCATCCAAGCCATGCCGCAATCCGGAACGTGCGCCACTCATGCTCAAGCGACGTCGAGTTAAACCTGTGCAATTTCGGAAGTGAAGTCATGACAAGCGAAGAGCAAGTGTGCCTTCCACGCGGGCTTGACGCTCCATGAATTTCAGTGATATGTAGGAAGTGGTGAGGAAGAGCACCGCGAGTCCTGCGATCAACCACAATTCGGTCATCGGTGGAAACACCCCGACGATGGTGCCCGGAAGCAGAAGTTGCCGCAGCGCGTCAAGTCCGAAGCTAATAGGAAGCAGCGCGGAGATCAACGAGATAACGCCAGGCACGGATGCGAAGAGTGCGCTCAATGGGAAATTCATCCCTGTCAGGAAGAACGCTGGTTCATGGAAGGCCAGCGCGAGGTGCCACGGCTCGCGGCCCCAACGAATGAAGAGCGAACTCAATGTCATACCAAGTCCGTAGAGCGCGATGAGTGTTACTCCGAACACCAAAAAGACCAATGGCAACTGGTCGGTCGCGAAGTGAACGTTGAAGAGTAGCAGCCCCACGATCAACGTCAGAGCTGCGCGCCAGGAGGCCATCACAATGCCACCGTAACTCATGCCGACGAGAATTGCCATGAGTGAAGAAGGCGATAGCACATAGAGTTGCAGCATCCCTTCCTTCTTCTCCCAATGCAGTTGCATCGCCATGGCCCAGACAACATTCATCCAGTAGGCCGAGAGCACCGAGCCAAGTATAACAAACCCAACATAGGCTTCCGGCGCGTGAAGAGCACGATACAAATAGACGAATGCCGTGGTGTTGACGAGCGGCACGAGTATTTCAAGGAAGATCCACGAGGGTTCGCGCTTCATCCCGATCATGCGTGGCACCGCTCGGGCGTGAACCGTTTTGAAAAAAAGTCGAACAGGGCTGATACTTCTCATTCCGTTACATCCTCCTTCAAGCTTCGCCCCACCAACTTTACGAACACATCTTCCAGCGTTGGCTCGTGCTTCTCCAGTCCCACGAGCTTCCCTCCTGCTGCACCGATCGCCCCGACAACGTCAGAAATAACCGACTCCTCCTGAAGAATGAGATTCAGGGAGTGATGCGAAGTTTCCAAGTCAAACTCTTGTGTAAGCCCGATGACACCCGTGGTGGATCGGATTCCATCTATGCCAGATTCAGAAAGCCCACCTGCCCGGATCTGAAAGACCGGCTGCGCTTGAAGCATTCGTTTCAGATTCTCCGGCGTATCACAGGCCAAGACTCTGCCTTTGTCAATAATAGCGATGCGATCGCAAAGTTCATCTGCCTCCGCCATGTAATGCGTGGTCAATAGGACCGTGCGCTCCGGATTCTTTCGCATCCACTCGCGTGTGAACTCTCGGGTTACGCGGGCAATGTGAACATCAAGACCGAGCGTAGGTTCATCCAGGAAGAGCACTTCGGGATCAGTGATGAACCCTCGGCAGAAGTTCATCCGCTGCCGTTCGCCAGTCGAAAGTCCGGAGACGCGGGTATCCTTCATGCCGGTAAGCTCCAACCGCGCAAGCAATTCATCCGAGCGCCGGTGTGCCTCTTTGGTCGGGACGCCATAGAATTGACTGAACATCCAGAGATTCTCTTTCACTGTGAGAATTCCATATCCACTGGTCTCTCCACCGCTCACCATATTAATGCGTTCGCGGATGGCCTTCGGTTCTCGCACGACATCATAGCCCAGGACTTCGGCACTACCGAACGATGGTGTCAGCAAGGTGGTCAACACTTTGATGAGCGTCGTCTTTCCAGCGCCGTTCGGACCGAGAAGACCGAATAACTCACCTTTCTCAACCTCCAATGTCACCCCATCAAGCGCGACGAGTTGGCGTGAGGAGTCCGGCGAGGACGCCCGACTCACGCGCTTTGCGGCTTTCTTTTTGTAGATGCGTCCGACATTGTCGGTCTTGATCGCGAGAGGTGATTGGCTCATAAGTGTTGCAATTTACGAGAATTTCGAACGGTCAGAAGCAAATTGATGGAACCTACAGCCGCCAGAAAGCATAGGATAGATCGCATGTCAGGCCACCACCACCACTCCCATTCACACGATCACGCAGCGACCGCGCTCAACCGCAATTTCAAGATCGCGGTTGGATTGAACGTCTTGATCGTCGTGATCCAGGCGACATACGGCTTCGTAAGCCATTCCATTGCACTCATTGCCGATGCGGGGCACAATCTGACCGACGTGCTCAGCCTGCTTTTCGCGATGGGAGCGAATTTCCTCGCTGCGCGCCCACCAACAAAGACCCGCACGTACGGCTTTCGCCGCACCACCATACTCGCCGCCCTTTTCAACGCTGTCATTCTCCTTATCACCACGGGCGCAATTCTCTACGGTGCTATTGAACGATGGGCGCACCCCGTGGCCGTCGATGGGGCGACTGTCTCAATCGTCGCCACGATTGGAATCGTGCTCAATGCGTTCGCCGCGATGTTATTCCTGGACGGAAGAAAGGGCGACATCAACGTTCGAGGGGCCTTTCTTCACATGGCCGGAGACGCCGCTGTCTCGGCAGGTGTCGTCGTCGCGGGATTGCTTATCGTCGGGACCGGACTTCTCTGGATCGATCCGGCAATGAGCATTGTCATATCCATCGTGATCGCCATTAGTACATGGAAGTTACTTCGTGAGTCGTTCAACCTTGCATCCGATGCGGTGCCGGAGCAGATCGATCCTGCGGCGATCGAATCGTACCTTCGAAGCGTGGATGGTGTGCTCGAGGTTCACGATCTGCACATTTGGGGTATGAGCACCACCCATGTCGTGCTGACCGCTCACCTTGTCATTCCTGATCGTGCGATCGAGGATGCCTTGCTGTTCGAGATTTCGCGAGAGCTTCACGATCATCATGGTATCGAGCATACGACGATCCAAGTGGAGCGTGGTGCGATTTCTTGTGAGTTGGCGGATAGCCATGTGATCTAAGTGGGGGAGCTATCCTACACACCGTGATCTAGCCTCTATTCTGCCACAAACGCCTCGACATCACGACCTGCCCCGAATGCCATGCATCATGCCGAATGGATGCTCGCACAAGTTCGATGACTGTTCTACCACTTCCAAGGGCTTCGTCCAACTGCTCCTCCGAAAGCGCTGCAACACTGCGGCGAAGCTCATTCCGTGACCACTTCATCTTGGCAACGGCTTCCGCGACCGTTGCCGCTCCGGTCGTACCTATCTCTTCAGGCTTGTTCGGGCGGGAGCGGATGCCAAGGTTGTAATAATCATAGCAATTTTGCAAGTGGACCAGGTGCCACAGCGCGGTGCCTGCAGGAGGATGACCACCTTCGGGAGTGACGTCACCATAAGCAGGATGCTGGTACAGCGCCTCCTCGTCGGTAAGGTCCTTAATAGCGTATTCGATAGACTCCCAAGCGTGGGTTTGGGCATCATCGAATGCGATAAGTAATTCGTCTTTTCGTGTCATTGTCTGCCAAGGAGTTCAGCCGCGAAATAGTTCGCGGCGCATGGGCGGAGCTTTTTCCCCCGCTCTTGCATTTAGGGCACTCGTTACTCACCACCCGTTACTCATACACTCCGCCATGGGAAGAGCTTTCGAATTCAGAAAAGTACGCAAATTCAAGCGCTGGGACAAGATGTCCAAGGCGTTCACGAAAATTGGTCGTGAGATCGCGATCGCGGTCCGTTTAGGCGGCCCCGATCCACACACCAATCCGCGTCTGCGCATGGCCATCACCAACGCCAAAGGGGTGAACATGCCGAAGGACCGCGTCGAAGGTGCGATCAAGCGTGCTTCGTCGAAAGAAGAGGCGAACTTCGAGGAGATCGTCTATGAAGGGTATGGGCCGTCAGGCGTACCGATCGTTGTGGAATGCGCGACGGATAACCCGACGCGCACCGTCGCAAACGTTCGCAGCGCGTTCTCCCGAGCCGGTGGAATGATGGCAAACAGCGGCTCGCTCGATTTCCTCTTCGAGCGAAAAGGCGTCTTCAAGTTTCCGCCAGAAGGATTGAACCTTGACGATCTCGAACTCGAACTCATTGACTTCGGCGCCGAGGAGCTAACTGTCGAGGATACAACGGATGAACCGCCAGCCAAGCAGGTTACCCTCTTAACCTCCTTCGCCAATTTTGCAGGTATGCAGAAAGCACTCGAAGAGCGCAAAGTTGCCGTGTCAAGCGCAGAACTTCAGCGCATCCCCACGGTCTTCAAAGAGCTATCGGAAGAACTTGAAGAAGCCGTCCTCGAACTCATTGAGAAGCTCGAAGAGGACGATGACGTGCAGGCGGTCTATCACAATCTGAAGTAACCGCCCGTTGTCAGGCTACGCTACGAGAGAGGGGGCTGCGGCCAGCGAGTGCACAGCCTCCGTTATCCCCTGAAGCAACTCCTCCGAGTGCTTCCGCTCGAAGGTCAGTGGCGGAAGCAATCGAAGTACTTCACCAGCGGTCACATTCGTGATGATCTGACGTTCGAACAAATGATTCTGCACGTCCTTTGCTTTGGCTGTGAACTCCACTCCCAGCATTAACCCTTTGCCACGCACTTGTCGGATCCAGTCGGGATAGTTTTGCTGCAAGGCCGACAGTCCCTTTTTCAGGTAGCCCCCTTCGATAGCAGCATTGCTTTGGTACTGCCCGACAACAAGATCCATAACCACACATCCGGCAGCGCAGGCAAGGACATTGCCACCGAAGGTCGTGCCATGCGTACCAGCTCTTAATTTTTCTGCGATCTCGGTGCGCGTGAGTATTGCTCCCAACGGCAATCCCCCACCGATCGCCTTTGCACAGACGACGACATCGGGCACCAGCGTCGTATGTTCGTACGCGAAGAAGCGGCCGGTGCGACCAATACCGGACTGTATCTCATCGGCAATGATCAGAAACCCAAACTTCGTGCGCAAGGCGTTCAATGCATCAATAAATGCAAGCGGCATTTCCACGATGCCACCCTCGCCCTGAATCGGCTCAACGATAACAGCTGCGGTGCGAGCAGACACGGCGGCCTCCAGCGTGGCGGCATCATACCCATGCAGACAAGCCGCACCGCCGACAAACGGTCCGAAGTCATCGCGATACTTTGCTTTGTCCATCACGGAGAGCGGTCCGTACGTTCTACCGTGAAACCCATTTTCGACACCGAGCACCTCGGTCTTCGCTGGATCAGAGAAGTATTTGCGCACGAGTTTGATCGCTCCCTCGACGGCCTCCGTGCCAGAATTACAGAAGAACACCTTGTCCCACCCTGAGGCTTGCTTCAGCTTCTCCGCTAATGCGATCTGGGGCTCCTGAAGATAGAGATTCGAAAGATGCAAATATTTCCCTGCCTGCTCGCGAATGGCCGCAACGATCGCCGGATGCGAGTGACCCAGGGCATTCACACCCAGGCCAGATATCGCATCCAGATACGTCGCCCCCATGTCGGTATTTATATGCACACCCTCGGCGCTTGTGACGGCACCGATGGGAAGGCGTTCGTAAGTAGCGAAGAAAGCACTTTTTTCGCGCTCGACAAGAGTTGTCATTAATTTCGAATGTTTAGATCTGTGATTGACTAATGCGACAAACACAGTCAACCGAATATCCATCCCGATCGAGATATTGCGAAATACAGAATTATTATTGTGCCACGGCGTTTCTTAGTCAGTCAAAATATCGCCTTTGTTTCGGAGCACAATATTCTTCCGGTCATGAAAACTCTCTGCCGCAGTCTTGTCATACTTGGACTATGCTTCTTCGCACCGCGCTTGCACGCCCAGGAACTACCCGGCGTCAAAGTGTCGAATGATGACCCTCGTTGGGGAGAGAAGATCTCTGTAACATATACAGCGGCCGCTGGCTCTGCCTGGGCTTCGCCGGAATGCGCCGACACGATGTACTGCGCCGCTATGGTTCGAGGCGCCCATCTTGAGCACGCCATTATCCAGCAAATGCGGCACGTGAGCGGCCCTACATATCAAACTGAATTGACCGTCCCCGACTCTACCCACTCGCTGTGGGTCGAGATCGACATTCCTTCTGATCGCCTTCCCAACGGCATCACCGTCTTCACGTGTAGAACGCGAGACGGTAAGCCAACTTCTGGTGCGGTCCTGGAAACTTCGACAAACATAGACAGTGCGCTTGCTGTAGACCTTGCGCTCTATCCAAAGGACTATACGGCCTACCTCAAAGCGTATGACAAGATCCAGGAGCTACGCCAAAGCGGGGCGATCACGATGTCGGATTCCTTGCGGAAGGTGACGATCATCAGCTATATGGATAGACTGCTTGCTCATCCCGACAACACCGCTGCGTGGCATCTTGCGTTGGCATCCATTTACGCACGCCGTGGCCGCGATTCGCTCTCACGCATTTCGCTGGAGAACGCTGCCAAGTCACAGGGCTTCGATCCTCTCTTCAACGATGCGGAGTTCTGGAGCAGCTTCTTCGCACCAACGATGACGAAAAGCGGTCTTGAATTCCCAATGATTCCAGGGAGGATACTCGCTCCACTTGTCGAGCGTAACCCACGCACGGTGCTTGCAGCGAATTGGATCCGCCACATGGCCTTTGACACACTGCTGCCCGCGAGCAGCTTCCGCAAGGTGACGGATGCCTGGGCAGCTTCACACGATGTTGATGTCCTGCAATCCATCGGGCAGGCATATGGATTTCCGAAAGGACCGCTCTACGATCCGAAGACGGCTCTCGTCTGGTACACCCGAGCAGAGGAAAGTGCCAGAACGCTCTCCGGCTTCTATTCAGGAGACAATATCTGGAGTGGCATGGGGCGGCTTGGCCACATATTGTCAGGCAAGGCAGCCATGCTCGCTGCATTGGGACGATCTGACGAGGCGATCACGCTGGCTCGAACCGCTATGACACAGGCAAAGCAGCCCTACGTGAAGAAGGAGATCGCCGCGGTGCTGGCAAAGGCTTATCTCGACGCCGGTCGCATAGAGGATGCAAAGCGCGCCTTCGGTATGGCGCTCTCCAGCAGCAACATCAACTCCATGGAGGGTCTCGATCTGCTCTACGCGAAAGCGAAGCAGGGTGATGAGACCCAACCCGATTTTGCCAAGCGCCTGATCGACACCTACAGTCACGACGTCGATCTTCCACCTGTTCCGGACTTCACGTTCACCACGCTTGATGGTATGAAAGGTTCACTATCCGGGCTGCGAGGTAAGGTCGTTGTGCTTGATTGCTGGTTCACATCTTGCGCGGGATGTGTAATCGAAAAGCCTTCGCTAAACAAACTCGTCGAGGCCTTTGCAGGAGATACGAACGTCGTCTTCTTGTCCGTTGCGCTCAATGATGCAAAGACGGTCAATCACTTCCTAGAGCACACCCCTTCCAAATTCAAGATCGTGCCGGATGGAGAGGAGATCTGCTCGAAGATCGGCGTGCAGGGATACCCAACGCATATCGTCATTGGACGCAATGGCAAGACCCTCGGCTTTGACGAAGGCGGCAGCGAGAACGAAGGAGAGATGATGAAGCCGAAGATCGTCAGGGCGCTGGCTGCAAAGTAACGCTCGTCGTTACGACCTCATCTTCTCCGGCCGCATGGCTGGGAATAGGACGACATCACGAATCGACTCCTCACCCGTCATGGTCATCGTCAGGCGGTCAATGCCGAAGCCGAGACCGGCTGTTGGCGGCATTCCGGTTTCGAGCGCTCGGAGGAAGTCCTCGTCGAGAACCATCGCTTCCTCATCACCTTTGCCGCGCAGCCGCGCCTGCTCCTCAAAGCGGGCTCGCTGATCGATCGGATCGTTCAATTCGCTGAACGCATTGGCAAGCTCTTGACCATTCACATACAGCTCGAATCGCTCGACAAGCCCTGGCTTGCTGCGATGCTGCTTTGCCAGCGGTGACATGGATAGCGGATAATCCGTGATGAAGGTCGGCTGAATAAGGTGATGCTCCACCTTTTCCGAAAAGATCTCGTCAATGATCTTACCTGCGCCATCTGACGGCGCAACATCGACTCCCAACTTCTTCGCAGTAATGCGCAGCTCATCCTCGTTCATTGTGCTGACATCGACATCCGCATATTCCTTGATCGAGTCATACATCGAAAGTCTGCGATAGGGCGGAGTGAAATCAACGCGCGCGCCAGTTTCAGCACCGGATGCTTTCTGCTCCACTACCGTCGAGCCTCCCGTCACCTGTCGCGCTACTTCCGCGAACATCTCCTCGGTGAAGGCCATCATCCATTCGTAGTCCTTGTAGGCGACGTAGATCTCGGCCATCGTGAACTCCGGGCTGTGGTTCTTGTCCATGCCCTCGTTGCGGAAGTCCTTCGAGATCTCATACACGCCTTCTGCTACACCACCGACGATCAGGCGCTTCAAGTATAGCTCATCGGCAATGCGAAGGAAGAGATCGAAATCCAGCGCATTGTGATGCGTCACGAACGGCCGCGCATACGCACCACCATAGATCGGCTGCAACACTGGCGTCTCCACCTCCATGTAACCGCGGTCATCAAAGAAGCGGCGGATGGTAGAGATGATCTTCGAACGCGTGCGGAAGGTCTTCCGAATTTCCGGATTCACGACGAGGTCAACATAGCGGCGGCGATAACGCAACTCCTTATCCGAGAACGCATCATGCACGATCTTCTCGCCTGTAACCTCATCCACTTCTTCCTTTACAACTGGCAACGGACGCAGCGCCTTCGCCAATATCTCGAACGACTCCGTATGCAGCGACACCTCGCCAGTCCGGGTGCGAAAGACAAATCCGCTGGCACCAATGATGTCACCAATATCCAAGAAGCGAAGCAGTTCATATCGCTCGCCCAGATCATTGGTTTTGAAATAGAGCTGTATCTTCCCAGCCTCATCCTGAATATGAATGAACGACGCCTTCCCCATTCGGCGGATACCCATGATGCGTCCGGCAAGGACGGCCTTCGGATGGGCGTCCGGTGCGGACTCATCGAACATGGTGATCGCCGCATCCGAATAATGGGTGCGGTCGAAGGAGTAGGCGTATGGCTCGATGCCAAGCGCACGCAGTTCCGAAAGCGAATGTCGGCGCTCCCGCTCTTGGTCGGTCAGCGCGTCGGGACGCTCCGACTCAGCGATCTGGCGTAATGCCTCTTTCGTCTCTTCTGGATGCCCGGTTGGGGGATTGTGAGTAGTCATTCCTGCAAAAATACGGAAATTTCGGGCATCACTCCTGTTTGTCGGGTATCTAGCTGGGTGTCTGGCTCCGATTGGCCCCATCATCCTGCGCTTGGGAAGTATCGGGTTCTGTCGCCCGACTACCCCTCTCAAAATTCTCAACTCTTAGCTCTTCATTTCTAATTGACACAGGTGCCCCTATTCTCTCAATTGAGTGTTCATTTAATGAACACTCCCTCCTCTCTGTCCTTCTCACGAACGCGTGAATCCTGGCCCACAGGGGGACGCATTCCCAATTGAAAATTGGTGCCCGTATCATTACCTGTAACATAACATATCCAAAACCCGAAGTCAAGAGCTTCCTCGAATATTTTTGCGAAAGATCTCTCGCGTGGGTCGGTGCGTCCCCACCATGCACCCCCTTCAGTTTTCATTTCTCATTTTTCATTTTCAGCATTTCCTCCGATTACTCCAAAAACAACATTAGCCCCGAATGGGGCTATGTATAATGCGCGGCTCATAGCCTCGGAACAGCGATGATTTTTTCATAATCCGAAGAGCCTTTTTTAACATTCTTTGTTAACTTGCTTGCAATAGCCGTCAATTTTTGAGCCGTCAATTCTAGAACCGTCAATTCTTGAATCCTAATTCAACACAGGACGGGGCAGTAGACCCCGACTCACTATCCGCGTTTGCTGAAGAAGCCTCACCTGCGAAGCCTCTATTAGGAAATTATCTTCTTCAAGTCAATCGCAAAGTACACTTTGCAAGAGCAGCACTTATTGGCGCGCTTGCAGGCTCGTGCGCGGTCATTTTTCAAGTATCCCTCGACTTTGCTGAGCGCGACAGGATCGAACTAATGGCTACTCTAAGAGCCTACCCGCATTGGGGTTGGTTGATTTTGCCGGTGGTGGCTGCTACACTGGCCGCCCTCTCCGGATTCCTAACCGAACGTTTTGCTCCCGCCGCCAGCGGGAGTGGAATTCCGCACATTCGAGCCGTACTGGCACGGAAGCGCGCGATTGATTGGCGAAAACTCCTGCCTGTTAAATTCGTCGGCGGAATACTGTCGCTTGGCGCGGGACTCTCTTTAGGCCGTGAAGGTCCGACGGTTCAAATGGGAGCCGCGATCGGGGCCGGCGTTTCCGACAAAATGAAGCTTGACGAGCGTTCGAAACGCAATCTCATCGCATCCGCTGCTGGAGCGGGGCTTGGCGCCGCTTTCAATGCACCTTTGGCCGGATTTATCTTCGTGATCGAAGAACTGCAGCGCGAGCTGTCACCACTTACATTTGTAAGTGCGCTCATTGCATCCGTTACTGCTGTAGCGATAAGCCGAATCTTCACAGGGCAGCTACCCTCGTTCCACATTCACAATTACCCGCTTCCCCCGCTTACAGCATTGCCGCTGTTTGCTGTTATGGGACTCGTTGCCGGATACGCTGGAGCACTCTTCAACAAAACGTTGGTCTCTTCCGTACGCGCATCCCAAAAATTGAACTTGAAGGTGTGGCAGAAAGCCGCGATTGCCGGGGGGATAACCGGTCTAGCTGGATGGTGGCTGCCCGAAGCCCTTGGCGGCGGACACCGAATCGCCGAAAGCATTCTCCGTGGCGACTATGCTCATACGGATTTCGTATGGTTCATGTTGATTCTGTTAATTGGCAAATTTGCGCTCACGATGCTGGGATATTCCTCCGGGGTTCCCGGTGGAGTCTTCGCGCCACTCTTGGTACTCGGAGCAATTATTGGACAGCTTTTCGGACAGCTGAGCGTTGTTCTGTTTCCAAGCGTGGGTGCGACACCTGCCGCCTATGCCGTGCTCGGGATGGCGGCGATGTTTACCTCGATCGTACGTGCACCATTGACCGGGATCGTTCTCATTCTCGAAATGACCGGCAATCAAGAGCAGCTATTTCCACTGATTCTCGTATGCCTTATTTCCTATCTGGTAGCCGAACAAGCCCACTCGACACCGATCTACGATGCACTGCTCGACCTCGATCTTGAAAAGGACAAGACTGGACCGGCCGAAGGAAGACCAGAGCCGCATCTTTTTCTCATGACCGTAGGCTCCCATTCGCGCATGGACGGGGCAATCATCCGCGATCTTCCGATTCCGCCAAACACTGTCTTCATCAGTATTCGGCGTGGAAGTGACGAGACGATCGCTACTGCGGATCATGAACTCATGGCAGGGGACCACATCCTTGTTGCCGGGCACCACGGCAATGAATTGGAAGTGAGAAAACTTGGGCAGGTCGGCTGAACAAAAGCTTCATCATCCGATCATTCCAATAGTATCATGATCGGGGTCTGATTCACAACGATTCTTGCCCCTGTCAAATCTTGCGAATCCTGCCGCTCGGGACCAGGCATCAGCACCCGCCTCCCTCGTAACTATTCCTCCCCCAAAGCATGTTACCAAACAATTCTCAAAACGTGCACCTTTGGATGGTTGGATGGGGAATCTTCCCCCACATTTTGCTATCCTGCCAGGTTAACAATGCCCAGAACTGCTATGAATTACAAGTACTATCCGAATCGTCCGGAAAAACTGACGAGCGAATTTGTCGAACAGGAATTTGCGAAGCTTATTGGCCGCGTCGAGCCGGCGGAGAAGTCCGATTCGCCGAACGAGTGGATCGATCTCTACCGTGATTGGAACGCGCTCAGCGCCTACGTATCCGGTGAAGGCAGCCGCATCAGCTACAACCACGCTCGCGACATGAAGAACGAGGAGTGGGATGCCGCTGATACCTATTTCCGCCAATCCGTTCTGCCGCCCTACGAGGCCGGTGGTTCTGTGCTGCTCGAAGCGGTGCTCAAAAGCAGGCATTGTGAGGCCATTGGCAAGCGCTATGGCTCCTACCTTATCGAAGCGCTTCGGACGCAAGTCGAGCCGATGGCACCTGTCAACTCCGAGCTTCGCGTAAAAGAGCGTGACTTGGTGGACAAGTACGATAAGATCGTCAGCGACGGCGAAGTCGAGATCGGTGGCAAGAAGGTCACGCTTCAGGTCGGACGCAACATGCAGAACGACGCGAACCCGGCAACGCGCAAGGAAGCCTTCGTCGCGACGCGCGGCTGGTTCGTGGAGCACCATCATGAGATCGGCGAGATCTTCGATGAGCTAGTTCACATTCGCGATCAGCAGGGCCGAAATCTTGGCCACGAGAATTTTATTCCACTCGGGTATGAGCAAATGCGTCGCACGGATTACGGTCCGAAGGAAGCTGCTGCGTTCCGCGCCGCCGTGCGCGAGTACGCTGTGCCACTTTCCGTAACGCTGCGTAAGATGCACGCAAAGGCACTCGGCACGCCGACGCTTCGTCCGTGGGATAGCGGTTACCATCCAGACCTGACACTTCCAACCGGCATCGCACCCGTCGAGAAGCAACTCGACAGCGCACAGCAAGTTTTCGACACCATTTCGCCGCGCTTAGCCAAGCACTTCTCGCGTATGCGCAAAGAGGGTCTGATCGATCTGGAGAACCGCAAGGGCAAACGCTCTGGTGCATTCTGCACATCCTATCCTGACGAAGGTCGCGTCGCCATCTTCTGCAACTCCACTGGGGATCAGGATGACGTCGGCACGTTGATGCACGAGATGGGTCATGCGTTTCAGGCGTGGGAATCGCAGGAGATCGAAGCGGTCGATCTGCAATGGCCAACCAGCGACATGGCCGAGGTACACTCGATGGGTATGGAGTTCCTTTCTATGCCTCAGATGACCTGGTTCTTCTCGCCGGACAACGTGACCAAGTATCGCCGCAATCATTTCCAGGATGTTGTGATGCTCATGTGCTATATCTGCACGGTGGATGAATTCCAACATTGGGTCTATGACAATCCCAATTGCAGCATCGCCGAGCGTGACGCCGCGTGGGTCCGCATCGCGGATGTGTACAATCCAAGCCTGGACTACACTGGCATTGAGCAGTACGCGCACACACGCTGGTACATGCAGCCGCATATCTTTGGTACACCGTTCTACTACATCGACTACGCGATCGCGCAAACCGGCGCCATGCAGCTTGGCCTGATGGACATGGAAGATCACGACAAGGCGCTTGACACCTACATCAAGCTCTGCGTCACCGGTGGCACGAAGAGTGTGCTCAATATCTTCAAGGACGCCGGGCTCCGCTCTCCGTTCGATCCCGCAACAATGCGCGATCTCATGGACTACGCCGCGAAAGCATTGGGCGTCGAAGAGGCTGTCGCGACTGCATAAATTCAGTTCTATCCTGAACGTTCAACTGCCGAAGTGGTCATCCACTTCGGCAGTTTTGTTTTATGCGGCGGGCGCGCCGGAGTAGGTGAAGTATTTCTTCCATCCGAGTATGGGACGTTCCACCAAGCGCCAACTGAACGCCGCCACTGCGAAGCTGATGACAAACAAAGGTAGGAGATGGGCAATGTCTGAAATGAAGTGCGCCTTGCTTTGAAGCGCAGCGGTGATTCCCCAGTTCGCATACACCAAATTCAGCATGTGCGCTACGGCCTGATGGATGAGATACAGACAGTAGCTGTATTTGCCAGCTAATCGCAAGCTTCTGCTGCTAAACATTCGTTGAATTGGATTGAGCGGACCGATCGAAAGATAGAGCAGCGCCCCATATACCGTTGCGATGGCGAGATAGTAGAACATCGCGCCGCGCGTATTCCACTCGTTGTAAAAAAGACTCAATCCCAGAAGGTGGAACGTCCCGGAAAGGAAGAACGCGGCAATGAACAGTGTAACACCAACGGCAACAGCGCCACTGGCCTCGGGAAGATTATTCCGTTGATGGAGCAGAATTGCGATGAGCGCGCCGATGAGCAACCCATCTGCGTGCGTCGGTAGCATGGTGAAGATGAAGATCGCACTGGTGCCCGCGTGAACTGCGAGATACCGAAGCACGACACATGCGGCAAGCCCCACGATCACCAGCGGCTTGTAAAAGCGCTCAGGTAGCAGCCACAAGGTGACTGGCCAGAAGAGATAGAACTGCTCCTCCACTGCCAACGACCAGTACACATCGAAGGCGTGCATACTCCATCCGCTGAAGGCAAAATGTATGTTGGAGGTAAAGGTGAGGAGGTAAAGAAGATTCGCGTTGCTCTCCGCGCTCGGGCCGAATTGAACAAGCGGCAACAACAGAAATGCGACAGCCAAGAGCCCGTAATAGAGCGGGAAGATGCGCAGAATTCTTCGCGCATAGAAATTCCGGAAGTAATGCCGATCGCCGCGAGTCTCTAACAGAATCCCTGTGATCAAAAAGCCGGAGAGCACGAAGAACAGATCCACGCCAGTCCACATGAACTCGGTCAGATGTAACGCGAAGGTGTGAACCGCTCCACCCGCCTCGTAACTGCGCACGAAGTGGTGCAGCATCACGAGCAGCACCGCTACGCCGCGCAGACCGTCAAGCGCGGGGTAATGCTTCGCCTCAGTACTGCGCCGATTGGACACGAAATTCATCTCCTAATTCCTGGCATACAAACTCCACACACCGATCGTTGTATCGCGGTGGTACTGCGCCTGAATCATCCTCTCTATTTCCGGAAACGTCTCGTGCAGCATCTCGCGTGGCAGTGTACCGTGCTCCCCGATTCCCGCGGTATCTTTCGGATCACTGATGAGAAACCAGCGCGGCTGAACGCGCAGCATCGAGTCCGAGTACTCCCGTTGCCACCGCTTCTGGAAGTCGGTGAAGCCACCCGCGGCAGTACGCATCAGAAGGGGGATGGTGAGAATAAAGCGATTCGCTGGTTGCAGATCCGCCACGTACTGCGGATAGACCGTTGTATAGAAGGATTCCATCCTATCGCCTTTGCGCGCACGCTTCACAACATAATCCGCAAGCTGTTGCTCACCGAGGGGATCATACGCACCTGCAGCAAAATGGCGATCTATAGAAGCTTGGGTAAAACCTCCCTGCTTGATGCTATCGCGTATCAAGCTGCTCATCGTCGAGCCCCGCATTTGAAAAACAACGATGAGAATCGCCAGCGAGATCACCAATGCATTTCGTACCGGCCCCGACTTCACTTTCTTTGCAAGGAGGTCCAATAAGAGATACGCAATTGCGACACCGGCCAGCAGCAACTCGATCGTCATGTAGGATTGGTAATGGTACCGGTATCCCCACAACAGCATCGAGGTGATGGCGCTCGCTCCAAACAATCCCAAGAGCAGCGCGCCCTCCCGCCGTTTATCCCTCTTTGTGATCAGGGCCGTTACGGCCCCGGCAGTAAGCGGAGGGATGAGTCCACGATATAAAGCGGAAGTGGTTAGAATGCCCAGCCGGGGATGTGGATTATAGACGTTCGTGGTGAAGAGAAATGTCGCTTCCCAAAAATCGTGGAGGTGCCCTGTAGCAGCGTACGCAGCGATGAAGAGGAGCATCGGCACTGCAGCGAAGGAGAGGAACGCGAGCGTTTGCTTGCCCCTTGACTCTCTCGAAATGATCAGCACCGCCGTCGCAAAGACGAGCAGATGCAGCCCATACGTCGGACGGATCAGTACGGCAATGCCCGTCATCACTCCAGCCAGACCCACCGACCGATAATTCGAGCGCACAAGCAGCCACATCGCAGTCAACACTGCTATCGACGCGAAGACATCCTTCTGCCCTGCGAGATCGTCTATGCCATTGAGCACATAATACAGCGAATACAAGAGCGCCGCAAACAATCCCGCCGCGCTGCTGTGCACTCTTCGACCAAGATCGAAGAGTACCCAGACCATCCAGACTTCAAAGACAAGATCTACCGATCGGAACGCGAGCGCCGACGTACTGAAGATCAGCGCGATCAAATGGAATAAAAGAACCCCGGGATAATTTTGGTCCCACGTCCCAACATAAGGTAACTCGCCGTGCAAGAGCCTTTGGGCAATGTAGGCCTGCGGAATATTGTCCTCGATGAATGGAAAGAGGAGAGTCAGCGAAAGAAAGGCTCCGCAACCAACAAGAACCGAGGGCGCGGAAATAGCTGCCCGGAGCGTTCTTGAAATGGCAGAGTCATCCGTCGGGGTTAGGGATCCGGTTCGATCAGGTGGATTCTTCACGGGATGGCTCCTCAACTGGCGATGGGAGTGTCGGACAATACCGCTGACTTTGCGGCAGAACTGGCAACGGGCTGGGCATAATACGGCGAGCTGCTGCCGCCGTGTAGTATCTTTGTAGCGCGTACGGGAATCGAACCCGTGTACCCGCCTTGAGAGGGCGGTATCCTAGCCGCTAGATGAACGCGCCTAATTTTGAACTTATCTGGCCGTCTCAGGTGATTAGGTGTCCGCACTAATTGGGAGATACCTAGCCGCTTGATGAACGCGCCCCATACTTTGTATGAAGCGGCACTAATTACACGGAACAGACGCACCCGGTTCCAACCGACACGCTCTTTTTGACGATTGTGCTAATGCCACTGCACCTAAATCGCGCCATTTGCCATCGGGTTCTGACGATCCTGGCGCTTTCGTTTATGCATTCTGCCCTTCAGGCGCAGCCTGTGGCGACGGGTCAGGCCTACTATGGCGCGGATATTGGGCTCACTGGTTCCACTCTTCTGGGGCAAAGAAATTTCATTTGGGATATCGAAGGGTCGGGCTCAAATAAGCTGCTTCGCACGTACTTGCCCTTTACCGGGCTGGGATCGGGTGCAGGATTCGTCCTCGGGGCAAAGATCGGCTATCCCATCTATGAAAAAGTGGATCTCGAAGCGAAGCTTCGTTTCCTCACCACCCACACTGCAAAATCGCAGGACTTTGATAACCTTATCCTCGATCCTTATCACACCGACGTTCTCGGTCAGGGTACGAGCGATTACTCCTTGACCCAATCGAACATTAGCCTTGCCCTGCTTGGTCGCTACCGGCTTACCAACGAGTTTGTTGCAATCGCGGGTTTTGGTATTTCCGACAATGTCGCCAATTCCTTTTCAAGCGATCAGCAACTCACCGGTCTGCAATACCCGCATTACTTCCGCACCGACACCCACACCAACTCCAACGTTGACAATCTCGATCGATCCGGAGCCGTGCCCGTAGATGCTTTCGCAACCCTTCGCGCGGAAGCCCAACTCGGCGTAGGATCGACATTCAGGATTGGGAAGGATAACATGCTGCTCGACGTGGAGTTGCTCGTGAGCCTTCCATTCACCTCCTGGATGTCCAGCGCAGGGAAAGCTCACTTGGATTCGGTCGTCGCCAATTACTTGAATGTAGAGACACCCGTCGCCGCACAGATCACCTACCCGCATCTGTGGTACGCCACGCTGACATTCGGTTTCCGCCTTCCACTTACGGGTTCTTTCCCCCCACCAGACCATACGCCTGACCCACAACCGGCTCCGATAACCATCACAGCAGTACCAACTAAGGATAAGGAGGGCAACATCATTCTTACGGGCAGAGTCACGAACAGCAAGACCGGCAAGCCTGTCGTGGCAAATGTGACTACGGTGGATCTCAATAATAACAACGTTGTTTCTACCAGCACCACCGACTCCAACGGCTTCTACCGCGTTCCCGTCACCGGACCCGGCAAATATTCTGTGACGGCCAACGCCGATGGCTACCTGTTCGGCACTGCGCTCTTCGAAGTGGATTCGCAGGGCCGGATTCTTAAAACACATCCGGACATAAAGCTCAGTGAAGCCGCCAATGGCCGAACGCGGCTGCTCGTCTTTTTCGAAGTGAACAAAGCTGATCTCCAACCTTCCTCCGCGCCGGAGCTGAACCGTGCTGTTGAACTAATGAAGGCAATGCCCAGCATGGAAGTGGAGATCGCAGGATACACAGACGCCACCGGCTCCGCGGAATACAACAAAGCCCTGGCGGGCCGCCGCGCAAATGCCGTCCGCGATTTCCTTGTCCAACATGGCATCCCCCAAAACCGCGTAGAAGCCCGTGGCTACGGCGAAGACTCCCCCATCGCCACCAACGACACCGAAGAAGGCCGCTCCGAAAATAGGCGCGTGGAGTTTGTCGTCAGGAAGTGGTGATGTAGTATCTTTGTATCAGTACGATTGGTCGAAATGAAGATGGCGCTACAAGAGCTTCCTAAATTCAAGAGCGAGGACGACGAGAGAGAGTTCTGGACAACCCACTCCCTGCTCGACTACTACGACATCGACAAGTTCGATCTCGTACCCGCGCCGATGACGCGAAAGGAATCGGTGCTGATGAACATGCTTGCAGACATGACTCCCGAAGTAGAGCGCCTCTCCCGCGAAAAGAAAATGAGCATCGAGGAGATGGTGCGGCAACTCGTCGCGGCAGGGTTGCAGCAGCAGCGCGTGCAGCCGGGGTTGTGAACGTAGGTCGTGGCTTCCAGCCCGACCTCCCCGCCCCCCTCGCACCCCAATTATTTTCATTTTTCTTGCCCGTTAGCTGTTACCTTTTGCCGGTTCGGTGGTCTTCTTACCAGAGGAAACTCCTGAGAGATTAGAAAATGAAGCAATCGGCGGTAATCGGACTGATCCTAGTTGTCACTCTTGGCCTTCAGGCTGCGAATTGCGAAGCCCAATGGAAGGCGGTCGCACCAAATGTGCTTGGAAACCTTGGGTATGGCGCGAAAGGGATGATCACAAAAGTGAATGGCACTTTGTGGGCAGGAAACTACTCACTCTTGAAGAGTAACGACCAAGGTGCTTCGTGGTCCATCCAAGCTTTTCCATTGCCGCCAATGTCGGCTATCATGGATATTGAATTTCTCGACCAATTTAACGGATTAGTAACAACATATGGTTCAAATCAAAGTGCAGTCTTCAAGACATCGGATGGCGGGACATCCTGGACAAAAATATTTGGACAGTATGCTATCAGTGCTTGTTTCGGCGGTGGCTCATCGGAAATAGTCGTGACTGGTTTTTCCGTTTCGATCAGTCGCGATGGCGGCATGAGTTGGATACCGCAAAGTGCTCTCACAAATGCGCTCGGTCTGAGTAGGACAGGAGGTGGATTGTATTTGGTGTCAATGATCAACAACTCATTCCCTGACCATCTCTTTCGGTCGGATGACGGAGGCTTCTCATGGAGCCAGACCACTGGTGAAACACCGTTGGATTGTTATACCATCATGTACAATGCCTGTCATGACAGGATAGTACTTGTGAATGAATCTGCTACTCAAGGGCCCGCACCATATAATGCCAACAATATCGTGATCTCAACTGACTTTGGAAGCAGTTGGATCATTGCCTACCATAATTCTGTCACTCCTCATGTGGCTGGAGGTTTAGCATGCGGAGCAAGAGCCATCTATTGTCCAACTGTGTCCGAGGGTATTCTGCGCTCATTGGATTTGGGTGCTACGTGGCAATCCATCAGTGGCCCCAATACCGCGCGCGACTCACGGAGTATCGTCGCAATTGACGATAATACTTTAGTAGCGTTTGACACAGGCGGGACCATCTGGCGCACGACAAACTCGGGGGGGCACCCCGTCCGATTCTCAACTTCCGGCAACTATGAGCTGCAGCCGCCATCTTTGTTTGCTTCAGACTCTCTCTCCAGATGCGACAGTCCGCTCGTTCGATTCGCGTGGCTAGCAACACCTCCGTGTAAAAATGGCAATGTTGTTCAATCGATTACAGGGCCAGACGCGGATCACTTTAGGCTGGTTCAGCCAATGACGAGCAATCTCTCAGGGTATGATTCGGTAGGCATTGCTTTCAAAGCGGACTCTGTCAGAGACTATCATGCTACCTATGAATTGGATATTGACGGAACAACGTCGTTGACCATCTCACTAATTGGACACGGTCGACAGGAAACTCGGTTCCTATCTCAGGACTCTGCCCTTGACTTTTCTGCAACAAGTGCTTGCGCGACACAGCCTGCAGCCGCCTTCATCTTTTCCAGTTCATGCTCGCCATGGCGAATAACGTCCGCTTCACTCTCTGGCCCAGACTCTTCAAACTTCGAGCTTCGAACAACTTTGCCGATACTTCTAACGGGTCGTGATTCGCTTCACCTACTCTTCAAGCCAGATACTATTCGCCCGTACACAGCCATACTCCACGTTACACTCGACGACGGAACAATTCGCAATATTGCACTGCGAGGCTCCGCAAAAGACCCGGGAGCATTAATCGAATTGCGACCTGCAAGTTTATTCGCAACCGATTCCGCCTCAAAGTGTGATCCACCTGTTTTGAGGAGCCTTCTGATTAGTGATACTGCATGTGTCACGCACAACGTACTGGGCAGTAGCATCACCGGAGCAGACAGCAACGAGTATAAAATTATATACTCGCCGAAGCAACTTCCGGATTCTGCAATTATTGAATTCCTGCCAAAGAGGAAGGGAAATACTTCAGCTACTCTCCAATTGCTAATGTCGGATTCAACTGTTGTGTCTGTCCCGCTTTACGGTACAGGAGCGCAGGGACAAGGAATCTTGAACGTTGCCAGCAAGAGCATAAGCGCAGGAAGTCTGCAACTCTGCGCGGGGGACACTACGCTCTCCTCCAGCATCTCGAACACGGGCTGCGATACGCTGCGCATTATGAATATCCGCTTTGCCGGAGATGCTACGCTCTCGTATCTCTCTTCCACAAACGACACGCTCCTTGTGCCGGATTCGTCGAAGCGATTCTCGTTCTACTTCGCACCGCGCACGGCTGGCGTGCATTCGGGTACACTCACGTTCCACTCGGCGAATCTTCATGGCAACGATCCGGGCCACGACACCACCATCACCATTTCCGGCACCGGCATCCCGTCCACACCCGCGCTCTCTGTGCCGTCAACACGGGTGACGCTCCCGCAGCTCATTGCCGGATGCACCGCCGCCTCCGACACCATCTGGCTCTTCGATAGCCTCTGCGCCGACCAAAAACTCACCATCGACTCCACCCGCGTGGAGAGTGCCGCCCCCGGCACTCTCACCCTGCCAATCATCGCAAGTTCGATCTTGGATTTCCAGATCGGCAATCACGATTCCATCGGCATCATCGTCTCGTTCTATCCCACATCTGCGGATACGGGCGCGAGCACATCCCTCATCCGCGTCTTCTATCATGGCGAAGATGGTGTTCGGCACGATACGACGGTTC
>CAIUMP010000034.1 GCA_903900335.1 uncultured Ignavibacteriota bacterium
CCCTCGTCGAGTACGATATTGCCGATCTCTTCCCGCTAACCGACGCCGAAGAAAAGCGCATCAAGCCCTTCAGCTTCCAGTCAGCATTCAAGGAGGTCATGCAGCGAGGTGGGTTCGATGCGATTGTGGGGAATCCGCCGTTCGTTTCCTATTACGGGGGAGATGCGATGGAATTGTCTGATGGTATGAGGCTTTACTATTCCAAGAATTACGACGTAGTAAGAAAGGTCAACGATCGCATAAATTCATTCTGTCTCTTTATTGAGAGAGCCTCTAAAACTGTTAAGCCTGATGGTAGGACTGGTTACATAGTCAATAAGACACTTCTTGAACTCCCCTCATACCAATCGACAAGGGAGTATTTGATCAAAAAGACACTTCTTGATCAGATAATTACCTTCAACCTCAATGTTTTCAAGGTGGTAGTTGACACCTGCGTTCTCATCTATCGGCCCTCAACTTTGGTGGAGGGTAATTTTACGAATGTGTTCTGGGATTGCAACTCTGAAGAAGCGTTGACTGCTGTCAATTCAGAACCCATTCTACAGAGTTCCTTCCTTGAGAATCGTTACTCAGAACTTGTCCAAGTGAGGGAGAGCTCCCTATTCCGAAAAATGGAGGCCGTCTCCGTTCTTGCGGACAAAATTGTTGTGGTTAATCGGGGAATGAACATTGGAGGCAGAGCGGAGTACTTTCTCTCTAATAATAAAAAAAGCGATTACTTTCACAGGTATTTATTGAAATCACCAAACGTTAGTCGCTATTCTCTTCACTGGAGCCCTGATGAGGAGAATTGTTACGTATTATTCGACACAGAATTAGAGAAAGATCTAAAGCGCAAAGGTGCAACCATCGCTTTGGGGCAGGAGGCAAGATTCAACCAGGAAAAACTCTTAATCAATGAAGCTTCTCAAGTACTGACTGCAACGTATGATGATACTAATTTCTACGCTTCGTATAGTTTCCACGTTGCCACACTCCTTGACTCTAGATATTCGCTGAAGTATGTACTTGCACTTTTTAACTCAAGGTTACTTAGCTATTACGCAATCGGGAAGAACATCCTGCGAAAGGGAAAGCTTGCAACGCCCCATCTAGGAACCAAGGGGGTTAGCGCCCTGCCGCTCCGTTCCATTGACTTTTCAAACTTGAACGATGAGACGAGACACACTGCACTTGTTGCCCTCGTCGATCAAATGCTCGACACGAAGAAGCGCATAGCAACGGCGCAACGTGACTCAGACAGGGAGCGCCTTCAACTCAAGTGCGATTATTTGGATGGGGAGATTGATAGGCTGGTTTATGGGCTTTATGGGTTAACGGCGGAGGAGATTGGGATAGTGGAGGGAAGCTGAAATGAAAAATGGGAATATGATCGAGCAAGCGGAGCTGGCGAAATTCGAGAGCAATCTAACCGAACGGCTTCGGAAGAGACTACCTTCTACTTTCAATCATATCTATGCCGAGAGCGATCCTGCGCTTGGTAGGCTCAACCTGATAGACACTGCCACACGTATTGAGAATTACGAAGAACAGCGCACACTTATTTTATATCAAAAGCGAGCTACCTTTTGGATTAAGTGGGCAACCATTGTAATGGCGCTGGCGACCGTCTCGCAAGTTATCGTGGCAATTTGCAAAAAGCCTTAGTCGCGGAGCGACGGCGTACTCGCAGCCCAGGGTGAAGCGTAGCGGAACCCTGGGGTAGGGATTGCCAGATAAGCTATGAGTCCTGAAAGGACGGAGTACTCCTGTCACGTTCGCACACACCGCCCTTTCAGGGCTCCATACAATTTCCCACTCGTTCCCTGGGGTTTCGTCCCTCGGACTTCACCCCAGGCTGCGGGTACATCGTCGCTCCGCGACTGGGGGGTGATGCTCGACACAAAGAAGAAGCCCGCCACGGCGGGCCGCGACGCGGGACTCTGACCGCGAACGTCTTCAGGCGAAATGCGATTATTTGGATGGGGAGATCGATCGGCTTGTTTATTCGTTGTATGGGTTGACGGAGGAGGAGATCAGGATAGTGGAGGGGGAATCGTGAAGCTTCGGAATTATATTTTCATAACTAACCTCTTGTGTGCTTTTCTACTGCTGCCGAGCGCGCCTTGTCGTGCGCAATCGGATTTTTTGGGCGTTAACATTATTGAATTCGAGCACGATGTCTTCGGTAGATCGCTGGACCAAAAAACCGGCAAGCTTATCGATTGGGAGGAGACGAAGAAAGAATATGCCCGGATGATGTCGGATGTGCTGCAAGCGTACCTCCGACAACCTGACGTGCGGCTCCCACTAACGACGGAAGGGGAGAAGCAAGCGGTGCGATTCTTTCAACAGCATGTATTCGAGGCCGGAAAATATGTGCATAATACCGTCTATCTCATCTCTCAGACCGTTACCGAGCGTCAAATCGACTGCGATATGGCGTGCCTCTACATTGTGGATTTTCTGCATGCGCTTGGCGTGCCGTTGCACGACATGGGGTTGCTGACGATCGAAGACATGCACTCGATCGAAGGACATGTCATCGTCCGCGTTGGAGAACGGTACTATGAACCGGAGCCTGTCCTGAAAGCTCCGGATTCGAATTCCAAATACCGGAGCTATTCCCGAATGGAGGTGATGAGTAAATACCCGGATGGATATCTATTTTCCGCTACCGATTCCGTCGTGACACAAAACTGGTTAGGCGTTGTAGAAGCATACTCCTGGCAGGTCGAACGATTGGACCCCTTCGTGAACGGCCCGGAGGATACGGGTGCCTTCCATCCGTACCCTGAACTTCCCAAATACCTTCGCCAGTGTAATCTCTTTCTCGACGAAGCACTGCCATTCGCGGAACATGCTGTGGAACAGCATCCGAGGTGCGCGGACTTGTTATCAAAACTTGGGACGCTTCAGTCTATCAAAGCTCGAACGATAATTCTGAGCGGGGATACAGCGGCTGCGATCCTCATGGTCCAGACCGCAATTGAGAATTTGCATGAATGTACGGTTATCTCCCCGTGGTGTGTATCGGCGCGTATGAATCTCGCAATGTGCTATGATAGTCATGTCCTGCACATTCCCGAGGCAGCAATTACGGAGTCCGAAAATGCGCTCTCTATGATGCCACCCGATGGCACCTATGAGCGTTCCGTTCTGCTGGGGCGGATCGAAAAATGGAATCGGGAGATGAGGGAGGAAAAGAAATGATCAAATGCTCGACACGAAGAAGCGCATAGCCACGGCGCAACGTGACTTGAGACAGGGAGCGGCTTCAACTCAAGTGCGATTATTTGGATGGGGAGATTGATCGATTGGTTTATTCGTTGTATGGGCTGACGGAGGAGGAGATTAGAATAGTGGAGGGAAAATAAACGATGCCACGAACAATCGAAGGTGTAACATACGAGTCCGTAGCCTGGGACGTGCGGGAGTTTCTTGATACGGCACCCATGGGCCAACCCGGCGAGCGGCAGGAAGTACAGCAATCTGTTCGGATAGACTGGGAAACCAGCGCAGCAAAGCAGCAACTCTTCGGACGGCTCACCGTGCAATTTTTCGACGCTGCATCGAAAAAAGAACTCATCCGCATTGTGCTTATCGGCCAATTCGTTGTGGATCGTGTCCTTCGCGATGCGCTGCACGGCGATATGGTCGCACTCCCCAAGCCGGTTTGGGCAGCGATGGCGCGAGAGATCTATGACACGGCTCGCGGTATCGTCTTAGCCAAGTCGAAGAAGCTAAAATTCTCTGGCATCCCAACCGTGCCGGATGAGGCGTTCCTTTCCGATATCGCACCGGATGATTATGGATTATCGCGAAATTAATCCGTTACCTTGGGTTTGTCCTTCGGACTCCACCTTGGGCTGAGGGTACATCGGCGCTCCGCGACTGGGGACAATGCTCGACACAAAGCGGAAGCCCGCCACGGCGGGCCGCGACGTGGGACTCTGACCGCGAACGTCTTCAGGCGAAGTGCGATTATTTGGACGCAGCACCGTAGTCCCGAAGGGACGACCTGTTAATAGCCGGGGATGAAGCGTAGCGGAATCCCCGGTCGGCGAATCACCACCTCGCCAAAAAGTCCCGAAGGGACGACATGTCCACCGTTGTGACATGCCGTCCCTTCGGGACTACTCGCTCCACCTCTTTCGCATCCGGTGACTCACGTCACCGGCTATTAACATACCGTGCCTTCGGCACTATAACGTCAATCCACTGCTCGACACGAAGCAGAAGCCCGCCACGGCGGGCCGCGACGCGTGACTCTGACCGCGAACCGCATCGTAGGCGATGCTTGCTTCAGGCGAAGTGCGATTATTTGGATGGGGAGATAGACCGTTTGGTTGATGCGTTGTATGGGTTGACGGAGGAGGCGATTGGGATCGTGGAGGGACGGTCATTGTCGCGGAGCAATGGAGGGATGAGCTACTCGTGTAGCGCGGACCATTCGACAAGCTCAGGGCATGCTTTAGTCTGTGACCGGGGTGGGGTTCCAGACTAAAGTCTGGGCTATACGGGTAGAGCCGCATGGCTACAAATGTGCCGTGCCTCCGCCATTCCAGTGTTGGGTAGAGACGCCCGACCTCAATAAAGTTGAGTGCAGGCTTTACGCGCTTTCCAGATTTCTGCCGGTATTTGGGAATTTCGGGAACAGCAAAAAATTTATGGAAAGCGCTTTCTGTCGTAGAGACAAAAAGCTGTAAGTTGTTGATTCATATGAGAAGTTCATGAACTATGAATTGACACACACAACAAAATGTGTTTACGCACGCGGCTGGCTGGGCCCGAAGCGGTGAGGCGGTGGGCATCGCGGCAAATTAATTTACCCCACGGAAATTGTCACAAAGAAAGATGCGCGTATTACTCTTCCTCTTCAATGCTTCTCAGCGGCTCTTCCGGTAGTGGCCGCAGCGCGAGAGCGTTGAGCATGGCAAGCAGAGCCGCGCAGCGCTTTTCAAATTCGGCTTCGGTGCCGTAGTTCTCCACCACAAAATCGGCTTCGGAGCGGTGAACGGTCTCCCAATGCTGTTCGGCTAAGCGCTTTCGTGCGTCCTCTTCAGTCACGCGCCCGGAGGCGGCAAGCCGAGCAATCACTGCATCGTCCGGGGTATCGACGAGGATGATGTAGTCGAAATCTGTATCGAGATCCAGTTGCAGCAGTATTGCTGACTCCACCGCTACCATCTTCCCCGGTTGGGACCTCCGAAAGACCTCATCCACTGCCTGCATCACCGCTGGGTGCACGATCGCCTCCAGCATCTGGCGCTTCTCGGCATCCTGAAAGATCTGCGATGCGACAAATCCGCGATCCAGCTTGCCATCTCGGTATGCAGCCGCGCCGATTAGCTCCGCGATCCGCGCTTGGAGGCTGGGGTCGCCTTGCATGAGCTCTTTAGCGAGCTGGTCGGTATTGACGACTTCGATCCCGCGCTCGGTCATCATCCGTAGCAGCGTGGATTTCCCACTGCCAATCTTCCCGGTTACCCCGATACGAATTGCGCGTGTCATAGTCGTCATTGTGATGGATATCGGAAGAACAATTGCTAGGCTGACTTCCTTCCTGAGACTCCATCATCCGAAGCTCTATTATCAGGGGTAACAAATCCTCCTCTGCGGGATCAGTATGCCATGCGAACGACAGTACGATTCCTCTTGACCACGCGGCTGGCTGGCTGCGCGGAGCCCACCAGCACGCCGGATCAGATATACCCGAATGCTGCAAACTCGGGTAATGTCTCGTCCCTCTATTCTGTCAGCGCTCCCTCGGCAGGCGTGTCTCCTACGAATTTCAAGTGGCGGATTCGGTTGGCAAAGTTCACGCACTCGCCGAGCTAAAGGGCAAGAGCGTTCTGCTAAACTTCTGGGCCACCTGGTGCGAGAATTGCCTCGAGGAGATGCCTGCGTTGCAGGATATTCAAACAAATTCGAGTGGTACGGTCGTCGTCAATGGTGTCTCTGCGGACATGAACGCCAACCCCTTCACGACTGTCTGCGGATTTGCACGTGCCAATAATATCAACTATCAGCTGGTCGTGGACTCGATGGCGTCGCTTGGGACGAGCTACCTCTTCGCTGCAAATCGCTCGAGGGCCACGCCGGAGACGTTCGTGATCGGCAAGGACGGGAACATCAAGTATCTATTACAGGGCGCGCGAACGAAAGCGCAATTTCACTCTTTCATCCGCAATGCCAACTAAGCGGTTGAGCCGCAATTCGAGAGCGTCCACGCTCATACCTCGATAAGGTCGTGATGTGCCTTCTTCAGTCCCGCGACCGCACCGGCCTCATCCACGATAGCTACGACACTTTGCTCCACGGGCAGCAACGCGTGGGTATGAAACGCTCTCAGGCTTCGCCCGAGTGCGGCGGCAAATCGAGGGTCTGCTGCCTCCTCCGCAGGCTTGCGTAGGATAAGCGAAATGACGGCAACTGCGCGTTCACTTCCGATCACTTCCATTTTCGCCGCTTCCACTTCGCGGACAAATGCCGCTCGATCTTCCTTCTGAATAAGAACGAAGTGCTCCAGCGGCGTGGACCACTGGATTACCGGGGTAACCGAACTGCTTTGCCGTTTGCCGCCAGTTGGTCGGCCGGGATTCTTCGGTAATATGTTGCCAAGCCAGGTGATGTCTGCCTCGCTGAGCGGGCGCATTCGTAAGAGGATCAGTCGCTGCCGCACGGCAAGTGCAAGCGCCTTTTGCGAGGTGGCGTTGCGGGAGCTCTGTATTGTGCGCTGTAGCATCGTGTGTCGCCCGGCCTTGCCAAAGGGCGTTGCGATGCGAAGCAATGTTTTCGCCTCCGCGCTCAGCAGCGGATGCGCGAACGATGGATAGAGTATTCGCGCCCCACGTCGCCCCAGCTCTTCCGCCTCGTCAAAGCTGAGTGAGCGAATAAGTCTTGCAGTGGGTACCAGCTCAGGGTCGGCAGTGTAGAGACCCGGCAAGGATTTCCAGATCACGACTTCGGAAGCGGCCAGGGCACCCGCCAAAAGCGTTGCCGTAAGATCCGAGCTTTCCGCGCCCATTGTGGTTGTGATGCCATCGCGCGTTGCTCCTACGAACCCTTGCGTCAGCACGATGTCGTGCCGATGCAGCCGGGGCAATACGCGCTGCCGAACGTTGTGCTCGGTTTCTTCTGCAAGTGCGGCCGCATTACCGTGCGATTCATCGGTTACGATGAGGTGTCGTGCATCCACGAAACGCACGGGCAACTCCTGCACCTCTAGCAGTGCCACGATCAAGGCGGCCGCAAGCTCTTCCCCTGCCGCAAGCACCGCATCGCGGGTGCGTGGCGAAAGCTCCCGTACGATCGCTATGCCTTCCAGGAGTGAGCGAACTTCGGTGGTGATCGTGTAGAAGGAATCTGCGACAGTATCCAGAATGCCTAGTTGCCCCGCAAGCATCTCATGCTGGCTCAGCGAACGATCCAGTGCCTGCTCCGCTTCAGACAGCTCTCCACGCTCCGCGAGTTCTGCTGCACGTGAGAGATGTCGCGTAGTGTGACCAATTGCGCTGACAACGAGCACGAGTCCGTGCGTCGTCACCGAGGTCTTCTGCCGCTTTGCGCGTGCGAGCTCCTTCCGGTACGCTTCCTGCGTAAGCCGAACCAACGCATCCATCCCGCGCTTTGTCCTAGCGAGCGCTCCACCAAATTTATAGACTATCATCGAGACTCGATGACACCAATGTAATTGTAGAGGTTCCGATTGTGGAAGTACAATTCACATGGATTCTGTTACAGCCCCCTGCATGACCAGATGGAAGATCACAGAATTAGCGGAAGTTGCTTCGACAAATACTCTTGCGAAGGAGCTACTCCTCGCTGGTCAGGCTCGGCACGGTGACGTCATCCAGGCCCGCCATCAAACTGCAGGACGCGGACGCGCTCCCGGCCGTCAGTGGCAGGACGAAACGGGGAATGCTGTACTCATGACGCTTGTGATCGAACGCGTTCCTGTGCGACCGGAGTGCATGCAATACATGGCAGCGCTGGCCACGCTTACTGCCATTCGTGAGCTCGTCCGCAAGAATGGCGGAGATGCAGCGTCCGTCTTTCTCAAGTGGCCCAATGATATTCTCATGTCCGGTAAGAAGGTGTGCGGGATCCTGACCGAAGCGATCTGGCAAGGCACAGCGATGAGGGCAGGCTTGGTTGGTATCGGAGTGAACGTACATCAGAAATTGTTTTTTGGTGCATTGGAAGCGACGGCCACTTCGTTTCATCAGTTGGGAATCGAACTCACTGTAAATGAAGTACGTGACGCTATACTGCACCGACTGCAACTGGACGTCAGGCGGTATAAGGCAGTGGGGATGCCAAACGCACAGGAGCGGTTGCTGGAAGCACTGCGCAAAGAGCTCGCGTGGATGTCCGACACTCCGCCGCTCTTCGTGACGGTTCACGGTCGGCCAGTATTGCACGACATGATCTACGCGGGAATTGGAGAGGCAGGGACGTTGCTACTCCGCAACTCACATGGAGAGATCGTTACGCTACATGCCGGAAGTATCGAGTGGGACGAACCTGTTCGCGGAATTGCGGTGACACCTTTAACGGTGGAATGATGGTTAGGATGAGAACATGGCACTACTGGCTGTTGATATAGGAAATACCTCGACTACGATCGGACTCTTCGCTGAAGACGGCCGAATCGAAACGCGTTTCGATATTCCTACGCGCACACTGACGCATCGTGATTCTACGCGAGAGCTGCTCGATGCACCGCTCGCGGGTGTGGCCGAGCCAACCATTATTGGTATCGCAAGCGTGGTGCCATGGGCTTCGGACGAATTGACTGCCGTACTTCGCGAAAGATTTCCCGAGGCGAAATGCTATGTGCTCA
Source organism: uncultured Ignavibacteriota bacterium (assembly GCA_903900335.1). Classification (GTDB taxonomy): domain Bacteria; phylum Bacteroidota; class Ignavibacteria; order Palsa-1295; family Palsa-1295; genus PALSA-1295. The sequence continues at coordinate 8,831 of CAIUMP010000034.1, forward strand.
CAAGTGCGAACATCCCGATGGAGATCGACTACCCCCAGCCAGAGGAGTTGGGGACCGATCGCTTGCTCGGCGCGCTAGGGGCGTTCAAGCAATGGGGTGAAGCGGCGAAGCGGCCATGCATCGTGGTGGATCTGGGAACGGCCACCACTTTCGATTGCGTAACGGAAGAGGGAGTCTTTTTAGGCGGAGCTATTGCACCGGGGCTGGATCTGGGCGCCGAGGCCCTTGCCAATCGCGCCGCGCAACTTCCCTCCATCGAGTTATCGTTTCCCTCAAGCGTTATTGGTCGAACGACGGTCGAAAGCATGCAATCCGGTGTGCTTTACGGAGGCCTTGGGATGATCGAAGGACTTGTTCAACGCCTGAGGGAGTTTCGCTTTCCTAACGCGAACCCCATCGTTGGTGCGACGGGCGGCTTGTCCGGGCTGTTCGAAGGCCGGACCAACGTAGTCGATCATTTCGACCCAACACTTGTGCTGAACGGAATACGCATTGCATCCGAGATCATCGCACGGAATGAGGCCATCCTAAATGCTGAAGTTTTATTGTAGCAGAGACACATGAGAATTGGTGACGAGGAATTCGAAATATTAGTAAGAAGACAAGGTGAAACCGGTTACTCCGCGTTTTGCCCCCAGTTAGAGCTGATCGTGCGCGGCACCGCCCACGTCCAGGTAGAACAGAAGATGCAGGAGCTGATCACAGAACATGTCGCAAAGCGAGATCGCGAAAAATCCCAGGGGACGCAAGCCAGCGGCAGCTAATGCCGCTGCGAAGCCATCTCTTTTCGCCACCGTCGCTCTTTCCCTTCCATTCAAGTTCCACTCCGGCGGCACGGATGGACTGACCTACTCCGTACCCGATGAAGTGATAGCGCAGGCACGCGTAGGATCCCGCGTGCTCGTTCCACTTGGCAAACGTGAACGAACGGGCGTTCTTGTTGAGCTTTCAACAGAGAGTCCGGCCATCACTGGCAAAACTCGCCCTATCATTGACGTCCTTGATCCTGAACCCGTCTTCGACGAGGCGTTCTTACGTTGGACAAAATGGATTGCTACGTACTATCTCACCTCGTGGGGTGAGGTCCTAGCCGCGGCGCTGCCAGAGGGATTGAAGCCGGAATCCAAGAGCCGCGTCCTTCCTGTGATGGAATCCATCATGCCGGACACGCAAGCTATGTTGCAAGCACGCGCGCCTCTTCGTGCTGCGATTCTGGAAATTGTTCTCAAGCATCCAGACGGCATATCCACAGAGAGACTTCAGAAGGAGTGTGGTACGAAGAGCCTCTATGCCGCTCTGCATTCTCTCGAAGCGCAGATGCTAATTCAAGTAGATCGCCCGCTCTCCAAACGGCCAAAGCTCAAGATGGAGACCATTGTTGGACTTTCCCCTGAGTTGGCTCTTGGTTCGGAAGCACTTTCGATGGCACTCACCGAACGCGAAAAGCATGCTCCGCGTCAGGCGAACATCCTGCTCACCATCATCCAGCAGATGCACATGGCACCGGACGATCCGCTCACTCTGCCATTGCTATTGAAGAAGTCGGGCGCCAATGCAACAACGTTCAAAGCGCTGCAAGCGAAAGCCCTGGTCGTCTTATCACAGAGAGAGCCAGCGCCAAGGGATTTCCGTGGCGTCGTTGCAAATGTTGGTGAGGATGATATTACGAAAGTCTCTCTCTCTGCCGAGCAGATGGTTGCCGTGGATCGGATCGCTGCGCAGCTCAAGAGCGGTAAACCGAAGACATTTCTTCTTCATGGCGTAACAGGGTCTGGCAAGACGGAAGTGTATATCTCGCTTGCACGACAAGTGTTGGCCGAAGGTAGTGGCGTGCTCATTCTTGTTCCAGAGATCGCTCTCACGCCGCAGCTCATTGATCGCTTCAAACGGCGACTGAGCCTCGATCATGACGACCGCATCGCCGTGCTCCACTCGCGAATGACGATCAACGAACGATATTCCGCGTGGCGCTCACTGGTGAAAGGGGAGACCAAGCTTGCCATTGGTGCACGCAGTGCCGTCTTCGCACCCATCCACAACTTGAAGCTTATCATTGTGGATGAAGAGCACGAATCTACCTATAAACAATACGACAAAACGCCTCGGTATCACGCACGTGACATGGCGATCGTTCGCGCATCGATGATGAAGGGTGTCACAGTGTTGGGTAGTGCGACGCCGAGCGTGGAGTCGTATTACAATGCGAAGGAAGGCAAATACGAACTAATCGAGTTAACACAACGCGCAAAGATGGCGCAGCTTCCAAAGGTGAAGATCGTTGACTTGCGTACCGCGGAGAATCGTCGTGACTTCGCGAAGGTGAAGGTCTCTCTCTCGCCCGAATTGCGAACAGCGATCCAGCAGCGCATCGACCGCAGAGAGGGCGTAGTGCTCTTCCAAAATCGGCGAGGGTTCTCCACCTATCTCGAATGCCTCGCATGTGGCGAACCGGAAATGTGCAAGAACTGTGCAGTGACGATGACGTATCACCGTCCAAGCGATCAGATGCGCTGCCACTACTGTGGGGCTTATGCGAAGAAGCAAAAGACCTGTTCAACGTGCGGAAGCGATTCGCTGCGATTGGGCGGCATGGGAACACAGCGCGTGGAGGATGACATCGCGAAGGCCTTTCCAGAAGCGAAAGTCCTCCGCATGGATCTCGACACAACAGCTCGGAAAGGGGCATATCAGAAAATCCTCTCGGCATTTGCAGCAGGTGAAGCGGACATTCTCCTCGGTACACAGATGGTCGCGAAGGGACTGGACTTCCCACGCGTATCGCTTGTTGGAGTGGTGAGTGCGGACACCAGCTTGTGCATTCCGGATTTTCGAGCAGGGGAGAGGACGTTCCAATTGCTTACACAGGTTTCGGGTCGTGCCGGACGAAGCCTCGAACTTGCGGGGGAAGTGTTGATTCAAACACTGCAGCCAACGCATCCATCTATCGAGATGGCGGTGGCGCATGACTACAAGGCGTTCTACGAACAAGAGCTGAAGGATCGTCAGCCATTACTCTATCCGCCGTACAGCCGACTAATTCTGATTGAATTTCGCGGATTGCACGAGGCTGTTGTCAAGCAGCGCGCCGAACAATTTGCGACGTTGTTTCCCGAGAAGGGGAGCTTCTACGAGCGACTTGGCCCCACGCCCCCACTCATTTCAAAACTGCGCGGTGAATTCCGCTGGCACCTACTCATTAAAGACTCCAAAAAGCAAGACCCCAATGGTGAAATGATACGCCGTCTCATCTCCGGCGCGCTCGAAGCCTATCAAATGCGCTTCGCCTCTCCGCACGTCCGCGTGACGGTGGATGTGGATGTGCAGGGGGTGGGGTAAGACTACTCATTCTATCACAATCGCCAGTGCCGCTATCGCTGCCGTCTCCGCCCTCAATCTCCGCGGCCCCAACGAGATGATCTGTGCACCGTACTCTCCCGCTGCTCTCGCCACTTCTTCATCACTGAATCCCCCTTCGGGTCCAACAACGACCGCTATTGCTTTCGAATCAGGCAGCGTTGCGACCCGTTCAGTCAAGCCAACAGAGTTTCCCTGAGCTGCCTCGTGGAGCAAAAAAATACTTCGATCCTCCTTGCTTGCTTCAACCAATGCCGTCTCAAGCGTTGTAAACTCGCCAAGACCAGATAAGCGAATCCCCGGCTTACGTGCGCGTTTGGTTTGCTTGACGGCGGCACGAAGAATGCGCTCGGAGCGATCGGCTTTGTAGTGCGCACGCTCCGTGTGCTCGGTGATGACTGGCGCGATCGTGCGAACGCCCAACTCAGTCGCCTTCTCGATCAGGAATTCCCAGCGTGCGGGTTGACTAATGAAGCCTTGAATGAGCAGCACTTCGCGCGCGGGTTCGCCAAACTCAGGAAGAATTTCTTGGATGGAGCAAGATGCCCATGTAGCATCGCGATCATCGTCGGATAGCAGGCATCGGTAGCAAGTGCCGATGAGGTTGGTGGCAAGCAGCGCGTCGCCGCTTCGAAGTCGTAACGAGCGGATTGCATGATGCGCCTCTTCATCCCGAAGCAGCAGCGTCTCGCCAGCGACATCCTCCGGCTGAACGATGAAGCACTCCATCTATGCGATGGTCACTCGGTTGAGCGCGGCATCCACAGCGGTGCATCGATCCTCAACATAAAAGATGCCAGCGTTTTCAGTGAGTTGACGAGCTTCTTCGTTGAGAATATCCTGCTGCAACCAGATGCAGCGCGGCTTGGCGTTCCTCCTCAGGACATCCCGAACAGTGTCCGGGGTGAATTCTGATTTGCGGAAAATATCTACGATGTCGATCTGAATATTATTGGGGATCGCCGAGACAAAAGGGTACGCAGAGATCCCCTGCCACTCCTTTAGCCGTGGGTTGACTGGGATGATTGTGAACCCTCGACGGATCAGTGCGCCCGCAACCTCAGCGCTTGGTCGATTGAGGTCATCGCTGATTCCAACAATGGCAATGATCTTGGAACTGTGAAGCAGTTCAGGGATTGTCATACGGCTTCAGAGTGTGAGCCAGAATTATACAGACTTTACGGCGACTGGGCGATCGGTCTTCTGCGCGGTCGTGTGATATGGCTCAACAAGTATTGGCCGATTGACCGCATCACCCACTCGGACGAGTTCACCCATCAGCTCTTCGAATTGTTCGAAGGTCAGGCTCTGTGCACCGTCGGAAAGCGCACGGTCGGGATCCGGGTGGACCTCGATCATGATGCCATCGGCACCGGAGGCAATCGCCGCACGGGCGAGGCTGCCTACATACTCGCGGTGGCCAGTGCCATGTGATGGATCAACGAGGATCGGTAGATGAGAAAGCTTCTTAACGACAGGTACAGCACTGATGTCAGTCGTGAAACGGGTAGTGGGCTCGAAGGTGCGAATCCCGCGCTCGCACAAAATGACTTTATCATTGCCGCCGGAAAGAATATACTCCGCTGCCATCAGCCACTCCTCGACCGTGGCAGAAGCGCCGCGCTTGAGCATCACTGGCTTGCGGATGTTCCCGATCTGCCGGAGAAGCGGGTAATTTTGCATGTTCCGGGAGCCGATCTGGACAATGTCGGTAAACTCCGCAATGGAGGGCACATGAGCCGGCTCCATGACTTCCGTTACGATGAAGAGCCCAAATTCTTCGCTGACTTTCTTAAGCAATTCTAAACCGTCGAAGCCAAGGCCCTGAAAAGCGTATGGTGACGTACGTGGCTTGAACGCTCCACCGCGCATGAAGCGCACACCCGCTTTGCGGATGCACTCTGCTGTTCGACGAAGCTGATCCTCGCTTTCAACAGAACACGGTCCCGCGATTACGATTGCCGGGGCCTTGCCGCCAATGCTGGTACCGTCCGTCATCGTGATGACCGTGTCTTCCGGATGCCCAGTTCTGGCGCTCAAGCGGTAGGGCGAAGACACGCGGACGACCTCCTGGACACCAGGCATCGCGGCCATAGAGGCAATATCATTACCACTGCTTCCGCCGATGACGGTGAGAATTGTCTGCTGCTTCCCAGTCGTTCGCTCGACGTTTACGCCGCGGCTGGTGAGATGCTTGGTGATGTGCTGAATTTCCGGCTCAGTCGCGCCGCGATGCATTACAATAATCATTCTGAGCTATTTCTTACGTGGCTTAGCGGTAAACAGGGGCGTTCCGCTTATTGTGCCGTACCTGAGGCCGACCTGCCGTAAATTAGCGAAGGGGATTCGTCATGACAAAAAGAAAGGCCGGAAGCTCATCGCTTCCGGCCTTTAGTCTAAGATTCAAGCGAAGGGTTATCCCTTCGTCACAAGGTCGAGAGCGATGCGGCGAAGCGCGTCGTCGTCCTTGTCGGACATGACTTCGAGGATCTTCTTGTCCATCTGCTCGCGAACGATACGCTCATAGTCACCACGTGTAAGCTGAAGCTCCGGCACGGCCTCTGGCTCGTGCAGTGCGCCACCATGCTTCTTACCACCCTTGACGGCATCGACCATCTGCTTGAGGATACGATCGGTGCGCTCTTCTTCCATAGTGAAGAACATCGTCGCAGCGAGGAGCACAAGCATGGAGAACTCGATACCAAGCGCGAAGAGAATGAACGACGGTTTCGTAGCCGGAATGAACTTCAATCCACGGATACCGACGACGAAGATAAGGAATGCGGCACCGCCATACGCCATACCGGTAACGACGTTCGAGTACTCTTCCGTGAAGTGGAAGCGCATATAGGCGCTCATACCGGAAAGCCAGGAGCCCTTACCAGAGAGGTAGGCCATCGAACTATTGACTGCCGAAATTTCCGCATGGACGCTGTCCAGATTGATGTCTTCGCGGCGTGCGAGGAGGCGCGCGTTGTTCTCCGGGTCATTGCGAAGGATCGACTCGACCTCTTCCATCGAGGCAGAAAGCTGAAGCATGAGTCGCTTCTTCAGATCGACCACCGTGTGGTACACGCGATCCTTAAAGAACGGTGTGCGAATGATGAACCCAGTGACGACTGCTGCGGCGAATCCGAAAAGGAGATCGAATGGCAGGAAGCTCAGAATCGGGTTGATGATGAACTGCGCCTCTCCGAAGCGGACGTTGGCGTCGATCGCATAGGGATGCCACTTGATCTCGTCACCGAGATTTGACAGTGCCATGCAGAATAACAAATGAACACCGATTCCGAATGCGATCGTCAGGAGTGTGACGAGCATGCTGCTCGGCTTCTTGGTCTTGTTGCCTGCTGGGGCGGCCTTGGTACCCGGCTTGGCCGGTCGGACTGCGACTTCTGGAGTTGCCATGATGATGTTTACCTTCTCGTTAGAAGTTTCTTGTAACTCTGCGGGGCCGATCACTGCCCTGGTTAGAGGGGATTTGATGAGACCTGCTCCCGCCGGATCTGCGTTTCAAACACTTTTTCGAGGCTAAAAGCAATTTAGGGCACCAATTCGCACTCCTTAAAGCTCCTAGCTGTTCCGCCACCGGTATGCAAGTCATCCGTGACCAACACACATCGAAGACGGCCAACAATCTATGAATTCCTCTTCTATTATCTCCTCAATTTCCTCAGAACTCGACCCAAAAGCTCGATATTCGTCAGAACTCGCACGTCAAGACGAGGGGGCGCTCGGAGCGCTTCGCGATTTCATACTCATTCTCCGGCGCTTGCGCACAGAATGCCCGTGGGACCGCGAACAAACCCACGATTCGCTCCGGCCTATGCTCATCGAAGAAACCTACGAAACCATCGAGGCCATCGACCACGCACTAGATACTGGAGACTACACTGAACTAAAAAAAGAACTCGGTGACGTACTCCTACACATCCTATTCCATTCCGAATTAGGTAGGGAAGAGGGACATTTTACCCTTCAGGAGGTGATCGAGACCGAGTCAGAAAAGCTGATTTACCGCCATCCGCACATCTTTGGCGAAGTCAAAGTAGAGGGGGCAGAGGATGTCCGCCGTAACTGGGAACAGCTAAAACGACGTGAAAAGGGCAGAACCAGCGTTTTAGATGGCGTTCCGAAGCAACTTCCCGCGTTGCAGCGGGCGGCCAGAATCCAGGAGCGAGCATCCAAAGTTGGCTTCGATTGGACCGATTCCAAAAGTGTATGGGAAAAAGTACGGGAGGAGATCCTGGAGTTTGAAGCCGAGCTCCACCCATCATCCGCTCCGGACTCCCCCACCTCCGTAGGAGGAGGAGGGGGCCGGGGGGTGGACAGTCCCGCCAAACGAAAGACCGACGAATTCGGTGATCTCCTCTTCTCCCTCGTCAACCTTGCCCGCCACCAAGGCATAGACCCCGAACATGCCATGCGTGGGGCCACCGAGAAGTTCGAGCGACGTTTCCGAAAAGTGGAGCAGTCGGTCGAGGCTACTGGCAGAGAGCTGCAGTCATTCTCCTTGCCAGAACTCGACGAGATCTGGGATCAAGTGAAGGCTTTGGAATAGACTAGTTTGACCGCCTGGGCGATGTCGCTTCAGTCTTTACATTTTGGTGACAACCTTCCGGATGGCCTCGACTATATTGTCCCATATCCTAAACCAAGGGGGACAGTATGCTTTTTCACCACAATAGAGTCGTCGAGATCGCATTCGCAATGGTGCTGATGCTGCCCTCCGGCTGTGCTTCTCATTTGCCACTCAACACCGATCCTGAGACGGCAGAGAAGATACTTCGAGCAAGCGAATCGGACCCGGTGCGGGTGATATTTGACAGTGGGGACACTGCGGTTTGCTATTCCGTGATTATTCGTGAAGATTCGACCCGATGGAAAGAAGCGAAGAGGCCTCATTGGAAAACCTCAAATCAGGCGACGGAATTGGTGGTACCCACGGCCAAAATAAAAGCCGTAATCGTCAGCACACCCAGGCCAGGGATCGGCTTCTTGATCGGTGCGGCGGTAGGCTCATTCGCAGGCGGATTGATTGGCAATGCCTCGGGCAGCGCACCTACTCCGCCAACATCGAGCAATCCGTTCCTTGCGACCGGGCAAGCGATTGGATCAGCTGGACAAGCCTATGAGACGATGCTCATCGGCGCGGGGGTGGGTGCCCTTGTTGGTGGATTAACAGGGATGATCGTTGGCGGTTCAAGCCAGACCGTTTATAGCGGGGAAAATGGCGAAAACAGCAGCGTGCCAAAATGGGGATTGGTATGGGATGCCGCACATTCGTGTTGGGTGGCCCCAAAACCGGAAAAGACTTCCGGCCGGGACTCGCTGACGAGCGCACCTCGAAAATAGCAAGTATATTCCGCTCCCTTGAGTGCATTTTCGCCATTTTACATTTCCGTGACAACGGCGTCTCGGGCCGCGACTATATTGTCCGATAACCTGAAACGGAGGGGACAAAATGCTATTACACCACAAGCAGATCACGACGTTTCCTTTGGTAATCCTAGTCGCTTTGCTTTCCGGTTGCTACACTCAAGCTGCCTTCACGACTGATCCGGCGACTGCAGAGAAGATACTCCGCGCGAGCGAATCGAATCCTGCTCAAGTGATCCTTGACGGAGATGACGCCGTCGTCTGCTATGCGGTGATTATCCGGCACGATTCCATCAGATGGCAAGCGGTGACCACTCATGCCCAGAAAGCAGTTCCGAGCTCGAGGGTTAATGCCGTAATCGTTAAGAATGGGAGTCCGGGCATTAGTACGGGGGGGCGGTGCATTGCTTGGACTTACTCTGGGAGGCTTGATCGGAGCTGTTAGCACGAGCTCCACCGAAGATCCGAACTTGCATGGTATTACAGGATTGGAAAATTTCAGTAGGAATACGGAATACACCCTTACCGCAGCGGGCTTGAGCGCCTTGGCCTTTGGGGTCGCACGCGGGTGCGCAGAAAACCACTCCAGCCTTGAATTCCTAAAGAGCCGAACCCATGGTTTGGTGGGCGGCAGGCCGGGGGGCGGTTCAGAAAGGATTGACTCGATCGTCTGACGCCGCATTTTCACGCCATCTTAACCGCAAGGTCGCACCAGTAGGACCAGCATTGGATGAGTAATGCCATTCAAATTAGGCTCGTTCTAGCTCGATTCTCGACGAAGCCGGATCAGGATCTAGCCAGTTGCAGGAAGTACCGTTTGCTCGCAGTGGGGCGCTCAATAAGGAACGCGGAGCTTCGGCTACGCCTGATCCAACTCATTTACGCCTCGTCCAACTCTTCCAGCAAATCGTCGTCGGCGGTTGCGATGAGCTCTTGTGCGCGCTTCAAGTCTTCTGGCTCGACATAAAGATGATAGCCTCCGGCGTAATCGAGGGAGGGCATCATTGCCGAAAGATCCTCGGCTTCGAGCATTGCTTCAATGCCTTCGCGTTCAAGTTTGGTGCGGACAAACTCAGCTTCGAATTCGGTTTGGTAGGTAGCGAGTAGATCGAGGTCTTTCATGATTCGTTGTTAATGTTCTTCTTACAAAAATACGATTTTGCGGGGGACGCGCAATAATTTGTTATTTTTGCATCACATGATCGAGTAAACGATGCATGAATCATGCCGTTACGAAGGTGTTTGCGGTCCTCGGAATAATTCGTTCATTTCTTTTTTGAAAAGTAATATACGACCGGCAAGGTCGGATATGACTTGCCGTTTTTTGGAAGCAGCGAGTTTTTTGACCGTATTTTTGTAACGTTCGTGTTCGTAACGGCCCCATCTGAGGGAGGGCCGGTCGCCGTTCTCAATGTAGGTTACCACGAGTTGATGGCTTAATGGGGCAAATTTTCAAGCGGAGTGCAAACGCGCTCGCAAGGGCATCTATTATTTTCACCGGAATTATCGTCGCTGTTGCGCTCTACGCGGTGCTTCTGGGGATTCCGCGCTCGTCCTACTGGAACCAGACGGATATCGTCAAGACCCAGCCCGTGCAGTTCAGCCATAAGCACCACGTTGCGGATGATGGCATTGACTGTCGTTACTGCCATACCTCCGTCGAGAGTTCGAACTCCGCCGGTATGCCCCCGACAAAGACGTGCATGAACTGCCACTCGCAACTTTGGGCTACAACAACCTACCTTGAGCCGGTGCGTCAAAGCTGGAAAACAGGAGTGCCGATCAAGTGGACGCGCATTCACGACCTTCCGGATTACGTCTATTTCAACCACTCGATCCACGTCAACAAGGGTGTCGGCTGCGAAACGTGCCACGGCCGTGTCGATCAGATGCCGCTTGTAACGCAGAAGTCTTCGCTTCAGATGGAGTGGTGCATCAAGTGCCATCGCGCACCGGAGCAGTTTATTCGTCCTCGCTCGCAGGTCTTCAACATGGCCTACGTCGCGCCGGATAATCAAGAAGAAGTCGGTTTGAAGCTCAAAAAAGAGTATCACATACTCGGCTCCGATGTGTTAACCAGTTGTTCGACCTGTCACCGCTAAGAGTTACCTTTGATGACCTCTGAGAATCAAACATACGCGGGTGCTGGCTCCTCCTTCGATCGGAGCAAGGCCGTATCCGGACTCGAAGTAAGCATGAGCGATCTCGTGCTTAGCCTGCCGGTTATCGAGCAACCGAAGCTGAGGACGGACTCCGTGCGTAAAGATGTTGACGCCAAGGGTAAAGAATATTGGCGCTCCATGGACGAACTCGCTGATAGCCAGGAGTTCGACGCTTTCGTCCGCCGTGAGTATCCCTCGCAGACAGAAGTGCTGATCGACCCTGTTAGTCGCCGCTCGTTCTTAAAGCTGATGGGGGCCTCGGTCGGTCTCGCGGGTCTTGCCGCGTGTACTGTTCAGCCGAAAGAAGAAGTAATTCCTTATATCAAGCAGCCGGAGGAGATGGTCCCCGGAAAGCCGCTCTACTTCGCGACGGCAATGCCACGTTCAGGTGGCGCGGTTGGGCTTCTGGTGCGTAGCAACGAAGGGCGGCCGACGAAGATCGAGGGTAATCCGGATCATCCCGCCAGCCTTGGTGCCAGCGATGTGTTTGCGCAAGCGGCGCTTCTCGGTCTGTATGATCCTGACCGCTCTCAGTCCATCGAGCATTTTGGTGGCGTTCGCACCTGGGGCGATTTCCTGACGTCTATCATGGGTCGGGTCAGCCAAGCTTCCGGCCAAAGGGGCGCTGGTCTGCGTTTCCTCTCTGAGTCCATCAATTCGCCATCCCTCGCGGCTATGATGCAGGGAATTCTGGCGGACATGCCGCTGGCTAAGTGGCACCAGTGGGAGCCAGCTAAGGGTAGTGGGGCATTTAGTGCTTCGAAAGATGCTACTGGAGCCTCTGTTGCCACTCGCTACCGATTTGATAAGGCCGACCGCGTTCTCGCGCTCGACTCCGATTTTATGGCGGACTATGCCTCCGGTACGCGCTACGCACGTGATTGGGCGCAGCGCCGCAAGGTTAGCACTTCGAGCGATGAAATGAGTCGTCTCTACGTCGTAGAAACGACCATAACGATGACCGGCGCGAATGCCGATAATCGCATCGCCATCCGTCCGAGCCAGTTCGAAGCATTTGTTGGTGCGCTCGCTTCGGCATTCGGAATTTCTGGTGGTGCCTCCAGTGGTCTGACCCAGGCGCAAGCAGAGTTTGCGCTTGCGGTCGCGAAGGACCTGCGCGCAATGGGAGGCCGATCGATCGTCATCGCCGGTGAGTGGCAAAGCGCGTATGTGCAAAGCGTTGCGCATCAGATCAACGCGGCTCTTGGCAATGTCGGACAAACCGTGTTTTATTCCGCTCCCATCGAGGCAAGCCCGGCAGATCACCTCGCCTCGATTACCGACTTGGCGCTCGACATGGCCAAAGGCAAGGTCGAGACGCTCGTCATGCTCGGCGGTGTTAATCCGGTATATTCTGCGCCAGTCGATCTGAACTTTGTCGATGCGATGCAGAAGGTGCCGTTCATCGTGCACCATGGTCTCTATCGCGATGAAACTGCGGAGCACGCACACTGGCACATTCCGGAAGCTCACTTCTTGGAGTCGTGGAGTGATGCTCGTGCTCATGATGGAACGGTCTCGATCATCCAGCCGCTCATCGAGCCGCTTTATAAGGGCAAGACTTCGCACGAGGTTCTAACCACATTCACGAAGAACAACTCTGCCGAAGCACACGATATTATCAAGGGTTATTGGACAAGCAGTTCCAAGAGCACGGATGTTGAACGCACGTGGCGCGAGTCACTTCATAACGGTGTACTCGCTAACTCCTCGACTTCCGAAACTGGAACGCCAACGATGGTTGCGATCGCAGCGACTGGTGGTGCTTCCAACGATGGCATTGACATTGTCTTCCGCCCTGATCCTCACGTCTACGATGGCCAGTTCGCGAACAACGGTTGGTTGCAGGAGCTACCAAAGCCGATATCCAAGCTGACGTGGGATAACGCCGCATATATGAGTGCGAAGACGGCGAAGTCCATGGGGCTTTCGGCGTCGCTAAACGCAAAGGGTGGAGACTACGAAGCAGACGTCGTTTTTATCGAAGTTGATGGACGACATGTTGAGGCGCCGGTCTGGATCGCTCCCGGTCATCCGGATGCTACTATCACTCTCCACTTAGGCTACGGACGCAAGAAGGCGGGCCGCGTTGGAAATGACCTCGGGTTCAATGCCGGACGTATTCGCAGTTCGAATGCAATGTGGTTCGCAAGTGGCGCAAAGGTTCGGAAGACCGGCAAGACCTACTCCCTTGCCGGTACGCAAGTCCATTTCACGATGGAAGGCCGCAATGCCGTTCGGGAGTCGAGCTTCGAGGAGTACAAGAAGAATCCGCATTTCGTCAACGAAGAGGGGCCAGGTCCAAACAAGGATATGTCGCTCTTCCCGAAGTACGAGTACAACGGGTACGCGTGGGGAATGACGATCGACCTAAATTCCTGTGTTGGCTGCAATGCCTGCATGATTGCATGCGTCGCGGAGAACAACATTCCGGTCGTTGGAAAAGAGCAAGTGCTCAAGAGCCGCGAAATGCACTGGATCCGCGTAGATCGTTATTACACAGGTGCCGCTGAGGATCCGGAGACATACTTCCAGCCTGTTCCGTGTATGCAATGCGAGGACGCCCCGTGCGAGCTCGTCTGCCCGGTTGATGCCACATCGCACTCTGCCGAAGGTTTGAACGACATGGTTTACAACCGCTGCGTCGGAACACGCTATTGCGGCAACAACTGCCCGTACAAAGTGCGTCGCTTCAACTTCCTTCTGTATCAGGATTGGACTACGCCTCAGTACAAACTGATGCGCAATCCCGAAGTTTCGATTCGCAGCCGCGGCGTCATGGAAAAGTGCACCTACTGTGTGCAGCGTATCCAGAACGCGAAGATCGATTCTGAGAAGGAGAACCGTCAGGTTCGCGATGGCGAGATCGTTACGGCGTGCGAATCCGCATGCCCGACCGATTCCATCGTTTTCGGTAACATCAACGATCCGAACAGCCGCGTCGCGAAGTTGAAGTCCGATACCCGAAATTACTCGCTGCTCGACGATCTTAACACGCGTCCACGCACCACGTATTTGGGTGCCGTTCGCAACCCGAATCCCGAGATCAAGCGTGTTCCGGCAACGAGAGAAAGTCTTTTGGAGGAGAGCGCCTAAGCAATGAGTTCTACTAATAGCAACGCAGGGGTTATGGACGCTCGCAAGCTGGATTTCGGCCAGGTGCCGATCATTGCGCGCGGACATACTTTCGACACGGTCACAGAGAAGATATCCGACATCGTTCTCAAGAGTGGTACTCCAAAATGGTGGTTTGGTGCCTTCCTGGTGGGCGGTGCGCTTCTGACGGGTCTGCTTTTTGCCCTTACCGTCCTCGTCTTCAAAGGCGTTGGCATTTGGGGCAACAATCAGCCGGTTGGTTGGGCTTGGGATATTACCAACTTCGTTTGGTGGATCGGTATCGGTCACGCCGGAACGCTCATCTCCGCCATTCTTTTGCTGCTCAAGCAAGAGTGGCGCACCTCGATCAGCCGCTTTTCAGAGGCAATGACCATTTTCGCGGTTGCTTGCGCAGGAATCTTTCCAGTATTTCATACTGGTCGTCCGTGGTTGGCCTACTGGCTTTTCCCGCTTCCAAACACGATGGGTGTGTGGCCTCAATTTCGCAGCCCACTCGTATGGGACGTTTTTGCCGTCTCGACGTATGCGACCATGTCCATAGTATTCTGGTATGTGGGGCTCATTCCAGATCTCGGCACGATGCGCGATCGCGCAAAGAGCACGTTGGTCAAGAAAATCTACGGTGCGCTCTCTATGGGGTGGCGTGGCTCGACAAAGCACTGGAGCCGATATGAAACGGCTTGCCTGCTGCTCGCCGGACTCTGCACGCCGCTTGTTGTATCCGTTCATACAGTTGTTAGTTTCGACTTCGCCGTCGGTATTATCCCTGGCTGGCACACGACGATCTTCCCGCCATATTTTGTGGCAGGTGCTGTCTATTCCGGCTTTGCAATGGTGCTGACGCTCGCTATTCCAGCGCGAAAGCTGTTTCATCTCGAAGACTTCATTACGACACGCCACTTGGACAATATGGCGAAGGTTATGCTGGCAACGGGGCTCATCGTTGGCTATGCGTACGCATTCGAGCCGTTCTTTGGCATCGTTTACAGTGGTAACAAGTACGAACGCTTCCTGATGTACAACCGTATGTTCGGACCCTACGCGACATTCTACTGGCTGCTTGTGCTCTGCAATGTCGTGACGCCACAATTCCTGTGGTCGAGAAAGCTTCGGAGCAATACGGTAGCGCTATTCATCATTGCTATTATCGTCAATGTTGGTATGTGGTTGGAGCGATTCGTCATTATCGCAATTAGTCTTACCCGCGACTTCCTGCCATCATCGTGGGGAGCCTTTAAGCCTACCATCTTTGACATCATGACGTTCACCGGGACGCTTGGGTTATTCCTTACGTTGATGCTCCTATTCCTGCGTGGGCTACCGTCGATCCCAATGTTTGAACTCAAGGCAATGCTGCACGGCGAGACGGCAGAAGGGCATGATGAAGTTGTTGGCTTAGAAGCGGAGGCCGCCGTATGAAGGAAGTGAAAACATATCCCATTTACGGCGTAATGGCCGAGTTCGAAACCCCGCACGCGCTCATCCTCGCGACCAAGGCCGCCTATGGCGCAGGTTATCGAGTTATGGACGCTTACACGCCGTTCCCGATCGAAGAGGTTTCTGAAGTCATTGGCTTCCATCGCAAGGATAACAAGGTGCCTCTGGCAACCCTTATCGGCGGAATCCTCGGCGGCATAGGTGGATTCTCCTTAGCGAGCCTTGCGTCATCGTCTTGGTATCCGCTGAATATCGCCGGACGTCCACTCATTCCGTGGCCTGCATTTATTCCAGTGACGTTCGAGTGCACCATTTTGCTGGCGGGGCTTAGCTGCGCGTTCGGAATGCTCGCAATGAACGGCTTCCCGCAGCCTTACCACCCAGTTTTTAATGTACCTAGTTTTAGTCGTGCAAGCAACGATCGCTTCTTCCTCTGTATTGAGGCTCGCGATCCAAAGTACGACGAATCTTCTGTCATGGACTTATTGCGGAAATCGGACGCGACGGAGGTGACAAGAGTCGATGGCTAATCCAACCAAACTTCTGCTCGGGCTGGGTGTTGCGCTGCTGTTTTCGGCGTGCCGATACGACATGCAGGATCAGCCAAAAGGTAAGGCCTACCGCGGCAGTGAGAATTTCCCGGACAGCATGTACTCCCGCTCGTTGATCGAAGGTACAGTGCCGCGCGGGTATCTGCGCGATGATCCGGCTTACTATACCGGGAAGTCTGGTGCAAGTGCAGCATCGAAGGACACCGGAGCAAAGGCCACGGCGGGCGATGTCAACGAATTTCCGTTTCCAATTACGCGAGAAATTCTCGATCGCGGCCAGGAGCGATACAATATTTATTGCTCGCCATGCCACGGTGTAGTCGGTGATGGTCGTGGAATGATCGTCATTCGTGGGTTTCGTCAACCGCCGTCGTATCATATTGACCGCTTACGGACCGCGCCACTCGGACATTTCTTCGACGTGATTACAAACGGATTTGGCGTCATGCCGGACTATGCAATGCAGGTTCCGCCGCACGAGCGATGGGCCATCATTGCCTACATCCGGACATTACAATACAGTCAGAACGCGCAGGTCACCGACCTAACGCCGGCGGAAGTTCAGAACATTAAGTAGCATCACAGTTTTGGCACCGAACTCCTACGCACCCACAGCCACCTTAGATGGCCATCAGCGCATCGGCATGATCGCGGCCGTCATCGGGCTCGCGCTTACGCTGGCATCGATCGTGCTCGTCTCTCCGACGCAGTTCTATCATTCCTATCTGCTAGGCTTTTTCGTCTTCTTCGGGCTCTGTATGGGTAGCCTCGGGCTGCTCTTGTTGCAATACCTATCTGGTGGCGCATGGGGTGTTATCGCTCGCCGCGTATTCGAGGCGGGTACTCGGTTGCTGCCATTCGCGGCAGTGCTGTTCATTCCAGTGCTTCTCGGGGCGACGCACATCTACCGCTGGACCGATCCAGCCGAACTCAAAGCGAGTGCAGTGATCGCAGATAAGGCCCCGTGGCTGAATTTATCCTTCTGGATGATTCGTGCCGTGATCTACTTCGCCTACTGGATACTCATCGCAACCATTCTCAATAAGTACTCACTCAACCTGGATAATCAGCCAGGGTTCAAGTGGAGTCGGAAGATCGAGAATTTCTCAGGCGGAGCGTTCCTATTCTACTTTATCACCTTGACGCTAGCGGTTATCGATTGGTGGATGTCGCTGGCGCCAGAATGGTACTCCACGATCTATCCGCTCATCATTGCCGTCGGCCAGGCGATCATGACGATGGCCTTCACGATAATCGTACTCGTTACGCTTTCACGTGATGAGCCGATGAAGTCTGTGCTGAAGCCATCCCACATTCACGATCTTGGCAAACTACTGTTCGCTTTCAACTTCTTATGGGGGTATCTCATGTTCTCGCAGTGGCTCATTACCTACTCGGGTAATCTGCCGGAGGAGATCGTATGGTATCATCATCGCATCCGCGGGGGTTGGCAATACGTTGCCTACTTCGTAATCATACTGCACTTCTTGTTGCCATTCGCAATTCTGCTTTCGCGCGATTTGAAGCGCAACGGGCGCAGGCTGATCCTTGTCGCAGGATTCCTCATGATGATGCGAGTGGTAGATCTATACTGGCTCCTTGAGCCCAATTGGCATCGCGAAGAGTTTTTCGTTAGCTGGGTAGATGTAACGGCCCCCATCGGATTTGCGGGACTCTTCATGTATCTATTCGTGTGGCAGTACAAGAAGCGGGCGATGATTCCAACCGGAGAGCCCGATCTCGCGACCGCACTCCATCCAAAAGGAGCGCACTGACGACTCGTTATGAAAGAAAACGATAGCCATTTGAACAACGCGAACAATTTGCACGAAGCACCGGTCGGCCACGAGATGGGGGACATTAATCCTACTCCCGTCTATAAGTTTTTGGGATGGCTTGCCGTTCTCATGGTCTTTACCTATGTGCTCGTCTATGGTATCATTAAGTGGAATGATGCTCGTATGGACAAGATGAACGGCATCGTAACTCACATGCCGAAATCAAAAAGCGAACAGCTCCCACCAGAGCCGCGACTTCAACTCGCTCCTGGTCACGCGATTCACCCACTCGCAGAAGGAATTGCGTATCGCGATTCGGTCTATCAATACCTAGCAAGCTACGCGTATCTAAACAAGAGCACAGGCTCGGTCCGCATCCCGATTGATCGTGCAAAAGAGATATTTCTTCAACATGGAGTCGCCGTTCGCGCTTCTGCCGCGAGCACGATACCTGCATTAATGCAGCCGGAGTTTTCGAGCGCCGGTAGAATGACCATTGCCCGTGATCAGCGAGTTCCGGGTGGGACCTTCACCGTAACAGGCGGGGCTCCGCAATCCAAGGAGAACGCGGCTGAGTGAAGAAGCTCCTCCTCATCGGCCTTTCACTGATACTTGCCACACCTACGTGGGCAGGGAATTCGCCTTTCTTCAAAGGCGAAGTTCAGGGCAGGAAGGTGGAGCAAGGGTTGCCAAAGAGCGTTCGCAACGTGGGTTTCGATCAGCATTTGGGTGATCAGGTAACCCTGAGTCTTCCAATGCACGATGAGAATGGCGCTGCAACCACGCTCGGCAGCTACTTCGGTAAGCGGCCGGTCATCCTCGTAATGGCTTACTACGAGTGTCCGAATTTGTGCACCATGGTGATGAACGGCGTTTTCGGTTCTATGAAAGCACTACCGTTTGTTGCAGGGAGAGATTTTGATGTAGTCTCGGTGAGCATTAATCCTCACGAAACTTCGGCGCTTGCGAAAAAGAAAAAGGATTCCTACCTCGCGGGTTATCACCAGGAATCCCAGGCGGATGGGTATCACTTCCTGACTTCGGATCAGTCGTCGATCGATGTGCTGACGAAGCAAGCAGGCTTCCGATACTCCTATGACTCCGTCACGAAGCAGTACTCCCATGCAGCAGGGATTGTGGTGCTCACGCCGGATGGCAGATTATCAAGATATTTTTTTGGCGTTGAATTTTCGCCACGAGATTTGAAATACGGTTTGATGGACGCTTCCGGTGGGAAGATAGGATCGGTCGCAGATAAGCTGTTGATGTTCTGCTATCACTACGATCCAACGGGCGGGACCTACGGCGCAGACATTCAGATGGCTCTTCGCATTGGCGGAGGCTTAATGCTCGCCGCGATGTGCCTGATGTTTTACTCATTCCACCGCAAAGCCAAAATGAAGTTGCAACCACAGATAGGAAAGACCGCCTGAGATGATGATCCATAAATTTCTGCTGGGGATGTCGATGTTGCTGCCTGAGCAAGCGTCGTCGTACGCCGCGGACGTAGATAATCTCTATCTGTTCCTGGTGGGTCTGACGGTATTTTTTACCGTGCTGATAACGGCGGCAATCGTCTATTTCTTCGTGAAGTTCCGCCGCCGCGCGAATGACCCCATTCC
Organism: uncultured Ignavibacteriota bacterium; assembly: GCA_903900335.1. Lineage (GTDB taxonomy): Bacteria > Bacteroidota > Ignavibacteria > Palsa-1295 > Palsa-1295 > PALSA-1295. Next base: position 28,231 of record CAIUMP010000034.1, read on the forward strand.
CGCGCATATCGAGGGTTCGGTGCTCTTGGAGAGCATTTGGTCGATCATTCCGTTCATCATCAGCCTCTTCATTTTCGCGTGGGGTGCCAAGATCTACTTAGAGCAATACACCATCCCGAACGATGCTACCGATATCTACGTCGTCGGCAAACAGTGGATGTGGAAATTTCAGCATCCCGAAGGGCAGAGGGAAATCAACGAAGTGCATATTCCGATCGGCAAGAAGGTGCGCTTCGTGATGGCTTCCGAAGATGTCATTCACAGCTTCTACGTTCCGGCTTTCCGCATGAAGGAGGACGTGGTGCCAGGTCCGAACCGCTATTCGACGGTCTGGTGCGAACCCACAATGACTGGCACATTCCATATATTCTGCGCAGAGTATTGTGGAACAAGCCACTCCGCGATGATCGGAACTGTCACCGTAATGAGCGAAAAAGATTACCAGGTCTGGCTCTCCGGTGGTGCACAGCAGGGAACGATGGCGGAGCGCGGAGCGGCACTCTTTTCACAGTATGGCTGCGTGACCTGCCACAAGTCCGACGCAACAGGTCAGTGTCCGAAACTTGAGGGGATTTACGGCACTGAAGTATTGCTTGAGGGTGGGCAAAAGGCAGTCGCAGATGACAGTTACATCCGGGAGTCGGTTCTGAGCCCGATGGCCAAGATTGTTCTGGGCTACAAGCCGCTTATGCCTTCTTTCCAGGGACAGGTAAGTGAGGAGCAACTTCAGCAGTTGGTTGCATACATTAAGTCTATCGGACCTGCCGAAACACCCGCTGCGGCTCCAAAGGCCGGGGCCGCTGCCCCTGCCGCAAAGGCACCCCCGATCATGATGTCAGGGTCACCGGAACCGGCTCCCGTTGCTCCGACAACGACTGCCACTACACCATCTCCCGCTGCCTCATCGCAGCCTGTACAAAAGCGGTAATTTACAGCGCGCACAGAAAGTTTATGAGCTTAACCGCACAACAATCGGCACCAATGAAATCCGCAATATCGCAACAGCGATTCAATCGGGATGGGGAGCCGCAGACGTACCTTAATAATGGACATGGCCTCCGCTCCTGGTTCCTTACGAAGGATCATAAGCGGATCGCAATGTTATACCTCGTATCGGTGGCCTTCTTTTTCGCGGTTGGCGGCATCTATGCCTTGCTGATCCGCATAAATTTGCTGGCACCTAACGGCCTTTTTGAGTCGGATACCTACAATCGCATCTTCACGACGCACGGGATTATCATGGTCTTCTTCTTCCTGGTACCCGCTGTTCCAGCGGTACTCGGGAATTTCTTGTTGCCCATCATGATCGGCGCGAAAGACCTTGCCTTCCCGAAGATTAACCTCCTTAGCTGGTACCTGTACATTTTTGGCGCGGCCTTCACTGTTATCGCTGTTATTGCAGGCGGTGTGGATACCGGCTGGACCTTCTACACGCCGTATAGCTCTACCTATTCCAACTCGAATGTTCTGCTTGCGGGGGTCGGTATCTTCATCGTTGGCTTCTCGTCCATTCTGACCGGACTGAATTTCATCGTTACCGTTCACACCATGCGCGCTCCGGGCCTCACCTGGTTCCGACTGCCGCTCTTTGTGTGGGCCAATTACGCCACATCGCTCGTAATCATGCTCAGCACTCCCGTGCTGGCCATCACGGTATCGCTTCTGGCGATCGAACGCGTTGCACACGTCGGCATCTTCGACCCTGCTATCGGTGGAGACCCTGTTCTCTTCCAGCATATGTTCTGGTTCTACTCGCATCCGGCAGTTTATATCATGGTTCTCCCTGCGATGGGTGTGATCAGTGAGCTGATCGCGAACATGTCGAAGAAGAATGTGTTCGGGTACAAACTCGTCGCAATGTCTAGCCTAGCCATTGGCGTGTTCGGCTTCCTTGTGTGGGGACATCACCTTTTCGTTTCCACGCAGTCTGTCTATCTTGGCATCATCTTCTCGTTTTTGAGCTTTGCGGTTGCCATTCCATCCGCAATTAAGGTATTTAACTGGACGGCGACACTCTTCAAGGGTTCGATCTCTTACGATGCACCGATGCTCTACGGTCTCGGCTTCATCGGGCTCTTCCTCATCGGTGGAATGACCGGACTCTTCGTTGCCGCAGTCGGACTTGACGTCCACTTGACGGACACCTATTTCGTCATTGCACACTTCCATTACGTTATGGTCGGAGGCTCGCTCATGGGCTTCCTAGGTGGCATGCATTTATGGTGGCCGAAAATGACCGGTCGCATGTATCCAGAGGCGTGGGCCCGGGCAGCAATGGTGATTCAGTTTGTCGGGTTTAATCTGACTTTCTTCCCCCAATTCATACTCGGATATTTGGGAATGCCGCGTCGCTACGCGACCTACCCTCCAGAATTTCAGGTTCTCCATATCTTCTCTACGGCGGGCGCAACGATTCTCGCTATCGGAATGGCGATCACGATCTGCTATTTGATTTGGTCGTTAAAGAAGGGACAGCGGGCAACACCGAATCCATGGGGAGCCGCTGGACTGGAGTGGATGACAACTTCGCCGCCACCCACGGAGAATTTTTACGAGACACCGGTGGTAACCTGGGAAGCGTACGACTTTACCGTCGTCCGACCTGAGGATGTGACCGGGATGGCTGCTGAGTAAGTTAGAGTAGCAGCACACTGGGATAACCACACGACTCATCACGTTTAAGGCAAGACGAACTTGGCAACGGTAGATACACAGGCGATGTCGAACAAAGTGAAGTCGGACGAACATTCGTCCGCGCATGGTCACGGAGGCCGCCATCCGCGCCTGGTCCATCACTTTGATAGTATGGAGCAGCAAAACGAGGCTGGCAACTTCGGGATGTGGTGGTTCCTATTGACCGAAATCATGTTTTTCGGTGGTATGTTTACGGCCTATACCGTGTACCGCCACATGTATTTCGATGCGTTTGCCGCAGCGAGTGGCGCGCTCGATATTCGCTGGGGTGCCTTTAACACGGTCGTCCTTATCACAAGCAGCTTGACGATGGCGCTTGGCGTGTATCACGCGCAAATGGGGAATAACAAGAAGCTGACGATGTTCTTGCTCCTGACCGTGCTGCTCGGCGGCGTATTCTTGGGCGTTAAGTACATTGAGTATAGCGCGAAGTTCACCGAGCACATCTTCCCCGCAGCAAGCAACTTCCAGTGGCCACCCTACGAAAAGCCCGTTGCCGGTCATGCAGAAACGCAGCAATTAGCAGACCCGGTATTTACCGGCCACGTGAAGATCTACTTCTTCCTCTACTTCGTACTTACCGGTTTCCATGCCACGCACATGATCATCGGTATGGGAATCTTGCTGGTGCTTGCTTGGCAATCATGGAAGGGGAAGTTCTCAAAAGAGTATCACTCTTACATTGAGCTGTTCGGGCTGTATTGGCACTTTGTCGATATTGTCTGGATTTTCCTCTTCCCGCTACTGTATCTGGTCGATCGACACCTATAATTTCTCGCGTAGCATGTCAGAACACATCGTATCCAAAAAGGTCTATTACGCGATATTCGCAGCGCTGCTGATCGGCACAGCGCTGACGATCGGCGCAGCCTTCATCAATCTCCACAATTTCAATATTGTGGTTGCGCTGCTCATTGCGGCTGTGAAAGCAACGCTCGTCATCTATTTCTTCATGCACGTGAAGTACGCCTCACGGTTGACCAAGCTCTGTGTTGCGCTTGGATTCATCTGGCTTTTCATTATCGTATCCATTACGATGACAGACTATCTGACGCGCGGATGGTTCACTTACGTGCCGTAAAGGGCTCAATGTATTCCTAGAGGGCTGGTTATAACTGCTAACTCGATATGCAATTGAGTTTCCCCCGAAAAGCGAATGGCGACCAATCATGACAAGCAAGTCATGACTTACATCCGCAAAGCCGGAACCCAAACCTGCACTTTTTTTGTAATCTAAAGCCATTCCGATGCTCCGAAGCGTCAAACTCGGATCACGGACTGTGTTCGAGGTTCAGGTCAACATCAGTTTATTGCAATTTTGTAAAGCATTATGAAATCTCGCATCGCCTACATACTCCCTTCTATCGTAATCGTCGCTCTCGTTGCGGCGTATGCGCTTGTTCCTTCGCGGTTTGACGGTGGTTTGCACGCAGAGCGTACCATTCCCGTCGATAGCACTAAGAAGGGCGCCCAGATCGACCTCAAGGAAGACACCTACGATTTCCGCGACATCGAGCAAGGCACTAAGGCTGAGCATAATTTTATTATCGGCAACAGCGGTACGGATACCCTCGTCATCATGGGCACGCACCCATCATGCGGTTGTACCGCTGCGGTGATCGAGGGCAATTCCCGTATCGCCCCAGGTAGGACCGTTCAGCTGCGCGTAACGTTTGACGCGAACAACAAGCCAGAAGGACCGATTATCAAATCCGTCACAATTACATCGAACTCCAAAGATCGCTCGGATGCGCAGGTTCGCATTCAGGGCCGCGTCGTGAAGTCCAAACTTGCACACAAGGTGACAATGCACTTGGATGGTCTCTTCCAGGGTGACTGCGCAAGCTGCCACGTCACAAAGGGCAAGGGCGAACTTGGTGCTCGCCTCTACGAAGCAGATTGCGCCATTTGCCACGGTACAAAGGCCGATGCTAAGCCAGGCGCTGAACTCGCCAGCGAGGCAATGATGAAGCACACGCCGAAGCAGTGGAAGTCCATAATCGAAAATGGTATCCCGAACACGGGCATGCCTGCTTTCCACACGAAGAACAAAGGCCCGCTCGGTGACGAAGAGATTGCGTCGCTCGTCGAGTACATGGGTGCCTTCAAGAAGGAAGCTGAGAGAAACAATATGTTGAAGTCGTTGTCGCCTTCAAGCTCCTCGGGTGCAAACTCTGGCACAGCAACGATGAGCCACGACATCATTCCCGCGCATGGCGGAGCCCAAGCCACCCCAGCCTCGAAGAAGTAATCTTCTTTAAGATTCATAAAAAAAGGCTGACCAAATGGTCAGCCTTTTTTATTTCCCCCAAAGAATAGATCTACTTCTTGTAATCCAGGATCCATCCGTCACCCTTTTTGCTGTGTCTGTATGAGGTGATCTTCTTCGAGCGGGTGACAGCCTTTAGCGCTCCACCGACGATTACAAGGCCGGCAAGAGCGAGGACGCCAAACATTGCGAGTTGTACGATAAGACCGATGTCCATGATGTAAGCGGTTTGTGTATACTTATGCAAATTCGAGTTTGGCCCCGGAATGAATTGCCGAGCGAAGGCTTTGGAAGACCTTAAGTCCGTCGGCGCTACCGAGGATGGATTCGCAGGCGCGTTCCGGGTGAGGCATTAGACCCAAAACATTACCGGTGCGGTTGATAATGCCCGCGATATTATTTCGTGCGCCATTTGGGTTCGATTGCGGTGTGGTATTGCCGCTGGCATCACAATATCGAAAAACTACTTGGTTGTTTGCTTCGAGCTCTGCGATCACTTCATCATCGGCGATATAGTTGCCTTCACCATGAGCTATCGGGATTCGTATGACGCTACCTTTCGTAAGCGAGGAGGTGAACTCTGTATCGACTCTTTCGACGCGGAGCGATACTTCTTTGCAAACGAATTTCAAAGACTCGTTGCGAATCAGAACCCCGGGGAGCAGTCCGCTCTCGCATAGAACCTGAAATCCATTACAAATGCCTAACACCCTACCGCCATCATTCGCGTGGCGGACAACGTCTTGCATGACAGGGGAGAAGCGGGCGATGGCACCTGTTCGAAGATAATCTCCATAAGAGAAGCCACCTGGGAGGATCACCAGATCCACGTCTTGTCCGATCGAATCCTCCTTATGCCAGACGAACTCAGTGTCCATCTCGCCAAGCACGTGCTTGACGGCGTGCATCGCGTCGTGATCGCAGTTCGAGCCGGGGAAAACAATGATTCTGGTTCTCATGCCGGACGGGAGGTTGATAGGAGAGGCTTATCCGTGATCTGAATAACCGAGAAAGTCTCCATGATCGGATTCGCAAGCAGCTTTTCCGCGGCTTGTCCTGCTACAACACTTGCCTCAGCAGGTGAGGCAGCTTCGACTGTCAGCCTTACGAGCTTGCCAATGCGGGTATTCTCGATCTGCCGAAATCCAAGCGAACCCAACGAGTGCTCTACGGCCTTGCCTTGGGGGTCAAGAATGGCCTCCTTGCGTTCTATCGCAATATAAACGAAATATTTCACGCTGTCTAATTTCTTCGTTATCCTAAATCCCGAATGTCGATTCTTCTTCGTGCTCCAAAGCATCCTCATCCATCAGGGCCGAGGCATTGCGCTCTTTCAGCAATCGGCTGATCCGCTGGTACACCGAACGCACAATGCCATACGAAACGAAGAGAACAAACAGCGGGAAGATCGCGCTCCCTCGCGTCGCAAACACAAGAGTTACTCCTATGGAATATATTGCGAACTTGACGGGATGGGCCAGAATATTTTTTTTCGAAGGCTTCGGGATGGTGTCGTACTTAATCGTGCTCACCATTAAAAGTGAGGCGGCGGCGGTAACGACAAATATTAGTGGATCACTAATACGCTCCGCTAAGGGGAGCTGCAAGTGATGATAGCTCACATACGAAATGATGAGTATCGCCGCCGAAGGAATAGGCAGGCCACTAAAATAATCCTTATCAAATCCTACAAGCTGCACATTGAACCGCGCCAGGCGTATCGCGCCGCACATCGCTGGGAGCGCAGCCAAAAGAAGTCCGGTGCCGGGGTATTGGTAAAAGAAAAGCTTGTACAATATGGCGCTGGGCGCCACGCCAAACGTCACTATGTCGGCCAAGGAGTCGAGCTCCACACCGAACTCGCTGGAGGAATTCGTGAGCCGCGCCATGATGCCGTCGAACATATCGAAGAGCCCACCTATAATGACGAACCATCCGGCCCGTGCGAAATCGTCATCCACCATCGCGCACTTGATCGCCACGAACCCCGAAAAAAGGTTCATGATCGTAAAGAGGCTTGGAATAATGGATCGTGCGCGGCGGCGAGTTTTCATACGTGCTTACTGGAATTCCGCGAGCACTGTCTCGCCAGATCGTACGACGTCGCCCAATTTCACGGCGAGTTTAGCATCCATTGGAAGCCAAATATCCACTCGTGATCCGAACTTGATCATGCCAAATCGCATACCCTGATGCAGCGTGTCCCCGACCTTAACCGGACACACGATGCGCCGCGCGATATAACCTGCTACCTGTGAAAAAAGAACCTTCCTCCCGGCATTATTCAAACCTACCATCGCACGCTCGTTACGTCGCGTGGATTCCGGGTCATCTGCCACCAGGAATTCCCCCTTGATGTACTTTGAATACTCGACTGCACCAGTAATGGGGGCTCGATTGACATGCACATCCAGCGGCGACATGAAGATCGAGACGAGCATTGCCGGCCCGCGTATATATTCGGACTCCTGATCCTCCCGCACAACCACGACCTTTCCATCGGCTGGGGAGACCACCAGCTTATCTAAGGGTCTCCCGTTTGCCGCAATGGTTCTATCCGGATCGCGAAAGAAGTTTAGCGAAAAGATCGAAAGAAAAAGCGCGACTGCAATGAGGATACAGCGCAGCCAGATTTCATCGGTCCAAACGGCAAGCCCCACGAAGACGATCGAGATGATGAGGACCGCAAGTAGAACGTCGGTGCCGTAACGAGTTAGACTCATCTGTTATACGGGCTCCGTGACTCTCTTCAACATCTCCGCATAGGCTTCCTCGACTCCACCCAGATCCTGGCGGAAGCGATCTTTGTCCAGCTTCTGCCGTGTCGCCGCATCCCAGAAGCGGCAGGTGTCCGGGGATATTTCATCGCCGAGGAGGATCTCACCCTTGTGACGCCCGAACTCCAGCTTGAAATCTACAAGCAGGATATTTCGCTCACGGAAGAACGCCTTCAGGATCTCGTTGACCTGTAGTGCGGTCTTTCGAATGTGGTCTATCTCCGCTTGCGTTGCAAGCCCGAGCGCGAGAGCATGGCTATCGTTGATGAGCGGATCGCCGAGCGAATCATCCTTGTAGGAGAATTCAAACGTAGGCGTTGCAAACTCTTGCCCCTCCTTTGCGCCGTATCGTTTCACGAACGAACCAGCCGCAATATTGCGACAAATCACTTCGAGTGGCACGATCTGCAACTTCTTGATGAGCATGTCGCTCTTTGAAAGCTGTTCGACGAAATGCGTGCGAATGCCTTTGCCTTCGAGCATCGTGAAGAGCGCGCTGGACATGGCGTTGTTCACTTCGCCTTTGTGAGCCCAGCTTCCGCGCTTCTCGCCATTAAAGGCAGTTGCGTCGTCCTTGAATTCTTGAATGACCAGGTCGTCTGATCCCTTCACCGACCAGAGTTTCTTCGCCTTCCCCTCGTATAGCAGTTGTACTTTTTCAGCAGTCATAGAAAAGATTATTGGAATATTCCGACAAAAACACCAAGGCTCCCGACGATCCCGGAGCCATTAATACCTGTGAGTGGATCCGTATTGCCTAATTCGACATTCCGATCCACCGACCATGCACCCATGGAAGTCCCCTGATACGCCGCCGTCAAACGGAACATCATGTAGCCAAGGGGAGCCCACTCAAACTGAAGCTGAGGCATGTACAGAAAGAAGTGGGAAGTGTATGTATGGGTAGTATAAAGGGATGATCCATTGAAATCATCCAGCGTGAAGTTCAACCGATTCGCTGCCTGGCGTGCGAAGATGTTAACGGAGCCGAATCCCAACGCTACGCCTGGCACAATGTGGAAGCGGCCAGTTCGCAGTGGCAATACGTAATCGATCGTCATCGCGCCGTAGCCGATCTCATAATCCATGAACCGGTTGACGGTGGCATTGGCACCGGTATGGGGATCCGTCACCGTGTCAGTGCCGCAGCCGCAATCCGTGCTCACGCCGCTATAAGCCATTCCGCCAACACGCAAGTTCTTCACCCATGGTAGTGTAACAAATCCCTGGCCACCAACCATCCAAACCTGTTCACGGTAGGTCTGCTTGGTAAAGGGCACAGCAACATTCGGATTGAAGGTCGAAAAATCCGGCTTAAAGTAGGCGCCCATTATTCCACCACCGACGGAGAAGAAGGAGGGAGCACCCTTGTCTTCGACGTAGAGATCCTCGTCATTCCAGTGAGTCGTATCCTTCTGTATCTGAGCTTGCGAAATGCGCGGAACAAGCGCCAGCAGCGTGGCGACAAAAAGAAAAATGGAACGTCTGGAGAGATTCATTGCGTATAGCGTCATCTATTATCTAGCAAATTTACGAACGTTCGACTTCCAAAGCTTATAGAATGCAAGAATCGACAGATTCCATCCCAAAGCAACCGATCGACCTTCCGACGGCGGCAGACCCGACTCCCCCTAAACGCCTTCCCAAGCCGGAACGTGGCGAACGTTTGGAAATTTTTACCGATTCTTTTGCTTTCGAAGGAAAAGCAGTCGGGCGCCGCGAGGACGGCTACGTCATTTTCGTCGAAGGGGCCCTCGCAAAAGAGCGCGTTATTGCGGAAGTCTTCAAAGCCAAAGGCTCCTACGCCGACGCTAGGATCATCGAGGTGCTGGAGCCATCCCCCGAGCGCCGAACACCGCTTTGTCCTTATTTCGGCATTTGCGGCGGCTGCGCCCAGCAGCACATGACCTACGAATCCCAGCTCTACTGGAAAAAGGAGCAGGTTCGCGACCTCTTCAGAAAAATCGGCAAGATCGAAGAGCCGCCAGTCCGCGATGTGATAGGCTCGGAGGCGGAATTCCACTACCGCAACAAGATGGAATTCTCCTTCTCAGATCAGCGCTGGCTGACCGACGACGAGATCGGCAGCGACTCGGCGCAAGACCGCTTCGCACTCGGACTTCACGTCCGCAACCGCTTTGACCGCGTCATTGACGCCAAGACCTGCTTCTTGCCAAAGCCGATCGTCACGGACATTCTCGATTTCACTCGCCGATTCACCATCGAGCACAAGCTCGGCGTCTATTCGCCAGACACGACCCCCGATGGCCTCATGCGCTTCCTGGTCGTCAAGACCAGCCACACTACGGGCGAGATCATGGTCAATCTCGTCACCAGCCGCGAGGAGCCCGAAACTATGCAGCGATTTACCACCGACCTGCTCTCCTCTGTCCCATCAGTGACAACAGTCGTGAACAACGTCAACACCCGCCGCGCACAGGTGGCAGTCGGGGATTTTGAGAAGATCTATCTTGGCGACGGCACCATCCGCGACACTATCGGCCGCGCCGAATACCGCATCAGCGCTAACAGCTTCTTCCAGGCCAACACACCACAGGCGGAGCGCCTATACGCAGTCGCGGCGGAATTCGCCGAGCTTCAGAAGACGGACACCCTCTGGGATCTCTATTGCGGCACCGGCACCATCTCGCTCTTCGTCGCCGACCGAGTCCAAAGCGTACTCGGAGTCGAACTGGTCGAAGCCGCCATCGCCGATGCCCGCTCCAACGCGCTCTCCAACGGCGTCTCTAACGCCGATTTCATCGCCAGCGATTTGCGCAAGGCCCTGACCACCCCAGAATTTCTCGCCGAACATCAGCGCCCCGACGTCATGATCATCGACCCACCACGCAGCGGAATGCACCCTGATGTCATCCGCGAGATACTCAAACTCGCACCCGAGCGCATCGCCTACATTAGCTGCAACCCCGCAACCCAGGCCCGCGACGTGGAGCTCCTCTCCGCTGGCTACGAGCTGCTCGATCTCCAGCCCGTCGATATGTTTCCGCAAACGTATCACATCGAGTGCGTTGCAAAACTGCGGAGACGCAGCTAAAGCTCGCGTAACTCAGGCCTTTCAGCAAGACACATAAGGCGTGCGTAAACACATTTTGTTGTGTGTGTCAATTCATAGTTCATGAACTTCTCATATAAATCAACAACTTACAGCGTTTTGTCTATAAGACAGAAAGCGCTTTCCATAAATTTTTTGCTGTTCCCGAAATTCCAAAATACCGGCAGAAATCTGGAAAGCGCGTAAAGGCTGCCCTCCACTCTATTGAGGTCGGGCGTCTCTGCCCAACACTGCCATGGCGGTGGCACGGGACATTTGTAGCCATGCGGCTCTACCCGTGTAGCCCAGACTTTAGTCTGGGAGCCATGCGCGGACTAAAGTCTGCTCTACACGGGGATCCTTCGACTTTTCCTCACCAAATCTGAGCTTGCCATAAGAAGTTTACGGAGCTGAACCTACTTCACCACCTGTAGCTTCACCATCCAACCCATGATCGCATTCTGAGCCTTCACGTAATACGTGCCCGCCGGATAGCGCGACCCATCGAACGTGAGCCGCAGCCCCATATCTGCCTCCGGTGTGCCTTCGTAGAGCGTGGCAACCACATTATCAAGCTGGTCATACACCCGCACCCACGCCGGAAGACCACCGGAGAGGGCGGTGACGTTAACAGTTGATAAACCTGCCGACGGATTTGGGAAGACACTCAGCGACAGCGGCTCCCGGCGAGTATTATCCGAACCACCCAAAGCGATCTTGTAAGCCGGAAGTGTAATCAACTGCGCACCATACGATTCGCCAGAAGCATTATACGCAGTGACTTTGAAGTCAGGTGACATCGAGACCAAATCACCGCCGGGGTAGCCAGCACCGGTGCTGGTTGCGGTCCCAGCGAGTGTTTGCACAAGCTGATAAACCCCACTCCAATCTTTTTGATAGACATGGATTTCAGTTGGCGGATTCTCATAAGAAGCGGAAGATGAGTAGTTCTGAAAATCCCAGCTAAGACTGGCAATGAAGTGCTCAACCCACTCCGAGACTTCCCACTCGATGTTGGTCGTATACCCACCGGAGAGATTCTTCACCTGCGCGGGCCGCATCGGAGGATGTGAGGAGTTCATATTGAACTGATAGATTGCCTCAATCGATGTGGCTTCGTCTGATAGAGTTGGCCAGCCAGGACTAACCGCTTGTTCGAGGTCGTTTGTAAACTCACGTTGCGTGGAAGAGAGTGTCGTAGCCACGGTGCTAAAAATTTTGAGAGGTTCACCAACATCATCGTTGTCGCGACCAGCGTAACGATCCGCCCTGAACGGCGCATCGTCATATTTATCGTACACATTCCAGAGAAAACTCGCATAGCCATAGATCGGATAGTAAGTATTTGCGACATCAGAGTAGGTGCATTCCTCCCGATTGTCATCATTCCAATTAATGGCTTCATCATACACCTTACTCATCCAATTCCGCGCGGCAAATTGGTGCAATTCGCCAAAATCTTCTACGTAATCTCTGCCAAGCCAAGTTTGAGGCGCGATTGTATAGTTGAGATGATGTCCATACTCATGGCTAACGACGTGTGTGGTTATGCTGTTATCGGTAAAATTAATCTTCGGGCCGTCGCATTTACCGCCACCATTGCAAGAACCGCCCCGTGGGCAAATAACTGTCGGGGCCTGTGCAGGATACAAGCCGAGACGTGCATGATCAAACTCCCAATTCAGCTGCATGTATCGAAGGGTGCCTCCAAAAACCGGATTTAAGGTGATTTTGCCGTGGGAGTCTATGAGATTAGCCGCCGGACAGGCTTGTGCGAATGAAGAACCTTCTTGGAAAGTCTTGGCAGGTGAGATGGCAGAACATAAACCGTTGATTGTGTAGCTGCTCAGTAAATTGCAGTGAGAGGTTGCCACACAAGGCCACCATGAAAAGGGATTGTAGGAGTCGTTACCGAGTGAGCATGCATCGTTCCAAGTGGTGACCAGGAGGACAAAATCGGTGTAGTGAGACCACAACATTCCAATATTATTGGTATAGAAATCAAAACTGAAATTTCCATCAACATCCGCCGTACACCAATGCGTCCCGTGTGTCGTGAGCCCAAACCCGCCAATGCACCCCGGTACGGGATGCGAGAAGTTCAAATTCACAGGTCCTAAAGGAGGCCACTGCGGCGAGGGGGAGCCGGTAACAGTAGGATCGTGAAAGAGCAGTGCAACGCGAACGCCATACGCTCCCTTCATGACATTGCCTTCGTCGGCATTAGAATAGAGCACCTTACCACTAAATTTAAAACGAACGCCTCCCGGAAACTGAGCGGGATCTGTTTGCATCGTCCCTGTATCGTTACGCGGTGTACCCTAGTTCAATATCGCAAAAGTCGACGGCGAATGTATGATTTCGACGTTTGAAGAAGAAGCGCTCTTATATGCGGGATTCGCGCTCGGACAGCGAAGCGAAATGCTGACTAGAGATCCCCCGTACTGGAAGAGTTTGAAAGGCAGCGTGTAGGAATACATAGCACCTGAATCGACTCTAACAATAGAGTCCCGTTCTGTTTCGCCAATTTCTTGATTAGGCGGCGCTATGTACCCTGGGAAATGTAGATGGAGTACGGCTTGCCCAGTCAGGTTAGCTTGAAAGGCAACTACGATTTGAATCGTATCACCAACAAGCGGATGCAAACCCGCATTGACGGCAAGGTCAGCCATGCCGAATGCTTCGCGAGGCAAAGGTGGGCACTGCGCGTATCCAAGTTCTGCGACACCCAAAGAAAGCAGAGCCACAATGAAGTATTTTCTGATGAGATTTGACATCTTGGGTTTGGTTAAGTTTGAAATTCCTACTTCGGTAGGGCCTTAAGAATGTACACTTGGTAACTGTCGAGATAGTCCAGGGGCTCAGGGACATGTGTTGCACAACTAAAGACGATTTTATTGTCGTCTGGTGACCATTGCGGAAAGACCGATACCCAAGTCGGTTCAGTATTGGGAGCCGCTATCAGAATGTCCTTCCTAAGGGAGCCACGGTTTATTATTCCCACTTCACTTATGTCATTCACCACACCATCACTAAATGAACTGAGCGGATAACTGCTATACAATAATTTCGACCCGTCATGGCTGTAGCGGAGCCAAAGGGAGCGGCCAACATTAGAAGTGTTCAAGTTCACAGCGAGTGTGTCAAGCAGATGGGTGGCCAACTCAAATTCGACAATAAGTGGCTCGAAACCCGAACGAAGGACAGGCACGAGGAGCTTCTTCCGATCAGGACTTATGTCGAAGCCATTTACAATTTCGCCAGGACCAAGATCCGAGATGTATTGGAGAATTAGGGTTTTTGTACCTGTTAACTGGTCGAACAAATAGTAGCCAGCGTCAACAGGCTTACGATTGAGCTGTGAGTAACTGCCATACGAATAATAAACAATGCTATCCGATCCTGGAAAATAGACTGCGCTCGAAAGATTGCTATCCGCGTCTCCCAAAAGTCGTTTATTCGAGCCCGTTGCCATGTCATGCTCTTTGATGTGACCAAGAGAAACATCTGGGTAACGTGACTTTACCGAGAGCAACTTATTGCCGCGGCTGTTCATAGACAAACTCCATTCACCAATGGTCCATGGCCCCGTCAGTGAATCAAGCAACGAATCTTGGACGACGGATAGGTTAGAATCGAGTTCGAAGCAGCGCCCGGGCTCAGAGCAGTAAATTCGATTCCCTGACCAGACGGCACAGTTGTATCGACCTGTGCGGGGGAACTCAGGAAATTGGGGATTGATGTACGTATTGGGCAGGGCTACCAAGCTTGTGTTCGTCTGATAAATTGCGAACGTCACACTATCGACTTCGTCCAGCGCATTTGACCCTCCTCGGTTCGATTGATGATAAAGCAACGCTTCTTGATGGTTCGTATCTGATCCGAATGTCAGACTGTCGCAATTCGCTATATCAAGGTGGCGTAGGAAGGTCCCCGCGGGGCTTGGCCCCCAGAGACGGGTCTTAGTGTAATATGGAAATGTGTCGGCTCTGAGCGTTAGCTGTTCGACACTATTTACGGAATAGTCGAGGTGCTTTCCATTCTTCAATAGTATATGCATCTGCTCAGATTGAGCGTAAGCTATATGGGCACCTACCACGCTCGCTATTACAAATAGAAGGATAGAGGTTGCTTTCATCGCACCACCTCCGTCTTCTGCGTCAGCACTTCCTCCTTAAACCTCACCTCATAAAAATACGCACCACTCACCACCGTTGTACCTTGCTCATCCAACCCATCCCACACCATGCGGTTGTGCCCCATCTGTGCGTTCGGGGCGGGCAGACGGCGTATGAGGTTTCCCTTGTTGTCGTAAATGGCAATGGTTACGCTTCCGGCGGTTGCAATGTCGAAGTCTATGTTCGTACCGGCGCGGGAGGGATTCGGGAAACTTGGGGAGAGAGCTAATCCATGCGTTGGGCTGGCCGTCTGTGGCACGGCTGCGGTGAGTGTATCGAAGGTGATCTTTCGTATATCCGAGAGCGGAATGGCAACGCGCTGCCCGTTCTTTAAATTAACGATTAAGCTATCGCCAATGCCCTGTGCATTGGCGCATCTGGCAGTAAGAAGTAGGAACCCCAAAACAATCACTCGTTTCATGGCTGGCATTTCTTTCGAATATAATACAATATTTTGTCACCCCGTTGGAAAGCCCTGGGCTTTTCATTGAGCACCAACGCACCCTGACGGAACCCCGTTCGAGGCCGTTCTGTTGGCAGTCCGCGAACGAAAAAAAGCGTTTGCATTGGTAAGGGCGATTGGCGCAGTTGGTTAGCGCGCATCCTTGACATGGATGAGGTCACAGGTTCGAATCCCGTATCGCCCACTTTTTCTTCGTAACGAGTACCGAGTACCGAGTAACGAGAAAGCTACTCCCATTACTCGTTACCCGTTAGTCATCCACTCGTTACTCCAACCCGTGCTTCAGACAAAGACGAAGATCATCGCGACGCTGGGTCCATCGAGCGCGACGGAAGAAATCATCGAGAAGCTCATCCTCGCCGGGATGGACATCGCCCGCCTGAATTTCTCCCACGGCACCCCCGAGATCCACAATGAAGTTGCGAAGAAAGTCCGTGCTGTTGCAGCACGACTTGGCGAGCATGTCGCAATTTTCGGCGATCTTCCCGGCCCCAAGATCCGCACCGGTGATGTCGCCGATCCCAACGGCGTTCTGCTGATCGTCGGCACCGATGTCCACCTCGCCTATGACACGGAAGTTCACACCACCCCCGACCGCATCACGACATCCTACCCCTTTCTGGGTATGGATACCAAGCCCGGTCACCCGGTGCTGCTGGATGATGGCGCGATGGAGTTGGTGGTCAAGTCGATCATCTCGACGACCGAGATCGTCGCAACGGTGAAGTCCGGCGGCATTCTGAAAAGCCATAAAGGCATCAATTTTCCCGCGACTGTTCTCCGCATCCCAACCCTCACCGACCACGACAAAGAGCTTGTCCGATTCGCGGTAGAGACGATCGGTGTGGATGCCTTCGCCATGAGCTTTGTACGCAAGGCAGAGGATATTCGTGATCTCCGACACTTCCTGAAGACGGAGTTCAATGATACGACGACACCTATTATCGCCAAGATCGAAAAACCTGAGGCCGTCGAGAATATCAAGGATATTCTTGCTGAGACGGACATGATCATGGTCGCCCGTGGCGACCTTGGCGTGGAAATGCCGCTCGAACGCGTCCCACCTATTCAGAAGCGCATCGTCGACCTTGCAAATGCGCGTGGCGTACCAGTTATTACTGCAACGCAGATGCTGGAATCCATGATCGCCCATTCGCGCCCGACTCGCGCCGAGGCAAGCGATGTTGCGAACGCCGTGTTCGATGGCTCCGATTGCGTCATGCTCTCTGCCGAAACCGGCGCTGGAGCCTATCCTGTAGAAGCCGTCTCAACAATGCGGGAGATCATTCTTGCCGCAGAGCGCAGCGGCTATGTTCGCACCGATCGGGACTTCGTTCTTCCGCACGATGAGGTGGAGTTCGCTACCGATTCCGTCGCACGCGCCGCGTGTGTGCTTGCCGAGGAGGTTCACGCACATGCGATTATTTGTGCCACGCTCTCTGGACGGAGCGCACGCTTTGTCGCAAAATATCGCTTTTCGAAATTGGTCATCGGCATGTCAACCGACGACAAGGCGTTGCGCCGCATGGCCTTCTTCCACGGGGTCGTGCCGCTAAAGCTTGAGCAGGTAGACTCTTTCGATGAGACGCTCAAGAATATGGTTCGGGACGTGCAGAAGAAGGGCCTCGTTGGGAATTCCGGCTGGATCGTCCTAACCGCAGGTCATCCCATCTTCCAGGTGAGCCACACGAATATGGTGAAGGTACACTACCTCGGGTAAGTTGTGCGGGAAGCTCCGTTATATGAGCGTATCCTCACGAACCTTCTCATCCCAAGGCAAGTTCGGTAACCATTAGCACCAAATGCGTCTGGACCACTCCCCAGAGGAATGGCAGCGCGGTAATTTTTAGGCTTGGAAAGACGAAATCATGTTTAAGAACTTAGGACCGGTCGAGCTTCTCCTGATCATTGTGATCGTTATGGTACTTTTTGGCGGCAAGAAGATCCCCGAGCTTATGCACGGCCTCGGCAAGGGCATTAACGAATTCAAGCGCGCATCGCAGCCGGATGGCCCAGATGCAGCCAAGACCCCAGAAGCGCCGAAGTCCTAAGCAGGGGAGGGCTTCCAATGTTTGAGAACGTAGGCGGCGGGGAGATCCTGCTCATCATGCTTGTCATACTTATCTTCTTCGGACCGAAGAAGATACCCGAACTCGCTCAGAGTTTAGGAAAGGGTCTTCGCAAATTCAACGAGGCGAAGGAGGGGTTGGAAACGCAGGTAAAGACCGCCATGAAGGAGCCGCTCGAGTCACTAAACAGTGCCAAGCAAGGCTTCGAATCAAAACTGCGTGAAGTAGCCGAGCCGTTGCACGCAGAGTTGAAGATTCCGCCACCCCAGGAGCCGGCAATTCCATCGGCTCGCCCACTTGTCGCGGAGACTTTGCCGCGCGGCACACTCGCCAGTGCGTCGGCTGATGAGGCTCCGGTTGGCGAACCTGCTGTCGTCGACACCACCGTGCCGAGCGCCGCTCCCACAGCACAGCTTCCCACTCGCGAGGCCTGAAACCGAGCGTGTGATCTTTCGCTTTGAAAGAATTAGCACGCCTGTATTCCCGGTAAGATTTGGCGCTTGCTGATTAACCCGAGCTCGCGGCTGTCCCGTGAAACAAGGATTTAACCGTTACGTTAGAAATATCTACCTGGGCAGGTATGGAGCTCAACTCATCAACCATATCATGCCCGTTGTGAATGACAGGTCATCCACACATCCATTTTTTTCAGGAGTAGCATAATGTTAAAGAAGCGTCCATTTGTAGCAGCCGCCTTGCTCGTCGTGACCGGGCTTGTCTTCGGTGCAACACTTGTCACGGGCTTTGGGAGTTGGAAGGGCGTCAGTCTCGCCTTTGGCGCGAGCGACCCCTATCTCGGCGGTCCGCTGCCGAGCTTGCCGGCGGATCCGGCTCTTTCGAGCTTGAATAACTCGTTCGTTGCTATCGCTAAGGCCGTACAGTCTTCCGTGGTTCAGGTCAATGTGAAGACAGAAGCCCCGAAGCCCGTCAAGAACAAGGGTGGTGAGAACCCCTTCCAGCATTTCTTTGGCTTTGGCGGCAACGGGAATAGTGATGGTGGTGGCGACGAAATGCCATTCCCGTTTCAAATGCCGCAGCAGCAAGGCCCCGAAGAAGGGCTTGGTTCTGGAGTGATCGTCACCAGTGATGGATATATCGTCACGAACAACCACGTCGTAAAGGATGCCGCGAAAAAGGGTGGAGTTCATGTACAACTTCTTGACAAGCGCGTATTTGATGCTCGCGTGATTGGTACCGATCCGGTGACAGATCTCGCTGTCATCAAGATTGACGCCACAGATCTTCCCGTTGCGGCGCTTGGCAATTCAGACCAGATCGCCGTCGGACAGATCGTGATGGCTGTTGGTAATCCGCTCAATCTTTCCTCTACCGTTACGCAGGGTATCATCTCCTCGCTTGGCCGCTCGATCAATATCTTTGATTCGAAGGACAAGGGCTACGGCATTGCGAATTTTATTCAGACCGATGCCGCCATTAATCCCGGGAATTCCGGCGGTGGGCTCTTCAATATCAAGGGTGAAGTGATCGGCATCAACTCTGCCATCGCATCGCAGAATGGCTTCTGGACCGGCTACGGTTTCGCCATTCCGGTCAACATGGTCAAGCAGGTTGCGATGGACCTCATCAAGCATGGCAAGGTTAACCGCGGCTACATTGGTGTGAAGATCGGTGCTGTCGATCAGACGGAAGCCGAAGCACTTGGACTCGACCGCGCTCGCGGTGTGAGAATTGACAACGTGACAAAGGGCCAGGCCGGTGAACAGGCGGGTCTCAAGGAGAGGGATGTCATCCTCGCCGTCGATGGGCACGAAGTCGCCGAAGCCAATCAACTTCAGAGCTTGATCGGCATGCACCATGCCGGTGACAAGGTAACGCTGCACATCTGGCGCGATGGTAAGGAGATGGATAAGTCCGTCACCTTGAAGCCGCGTGCAGACCTCGCGGAAAACGACGCGAACGATGAGCAAGCCGACGAGCAGGATGCAAAGGAAGAATCCGCAAGCAAGGCAACGGCAA
Source organism: uncultured Ignavibacteriota bacterium (assembly GCA_903900335.1). GTDB lineage: Bacteria > Bacteroidota > Ignavibacteria > Palsa-1295 > Palsa-1295 > PALSA-1295. The sequence goes on from CAIUMP010000034.1 coordinate 47,710, forward strand.
CGCTTGACAACGTTGGTATCACCGTGCGTAATCTTACGTCAGATGATCGCGACAAGTATCATGTCACCAATGGCGTCATGATTGCGGATGTCGGTATGGCCTCCGAAGCAATGGATCGCGGCCTAGGACGTAACCTCGTCATCACAGAGGCCGGTCATCAGAAGATCAAGAATGCTGGTGACTTCGAGAAAGTCATCAATGGGAACAAGGGGAAGGCTGTCGGGCTCACCGTAGTTGACTCGAAGGGCGATTCGCACTTCTTCGCACTCAAAGTGCCCAACGACTAACTCAGAAACAACGAGTCTATAAGAAACGAGTAACGAGCCTCAAACCTCGTTACTCGTTTTTGCTTCTCTACACCCGTTACTTGCGAACATACTTCCAATTTCTAATTTTCCCTTCGGCTATCCACTCGATGGCAGTGTCAAGACGCTTCTCCCTGGTTGCATCACTCTTAGCTTCCGTTAGCCATTCGATATACTCCCGCTGTTGAGAGGGGCTGAATGCATCAAAGCATTGCTTTGCAGCGGTGTTCTTTTTGAGAGCCTTGGTGAAGTAGTCCGGGAGCTCAAGCTTGCCCTTTGGCTTTGGAGGATGCTTCGGCGTACGCTTGACGCCATTCTCGATCAGCTTCATCGCCTGCTTGATGAAGGCGATGATGATCTTATCCGATGGAAGATCCTCCATGGATGTAATGCGCCCGAGGCTCCCCATCGCTGTCCTCGCAGCAGAGAGAATACCGTGCGGATCTTCGAGTTGATCGTTGTGCCACAATGCAAAGATCGCGTGCTGTTTGAATGCGGCGATCCCACAGAGAATTTTGCCTTCATAGACGAAGCTGGGCATACCCCACTTGATCGTCTCCTCGCACTTCGGACACGCTTTATGCACGAGCTCACGAAGATGGGCAAGAATTGGCTGAGCGAATGGCTGCGCCTTCGCGATAACGGCATCGATACGTGCGTCTTTTGACATGCTACAAATATACCATTTCCCTCCCGGCTCCAATCGGAACGAAATCCGGCGCATTGCCTTTTCGAGTGCATTAACCCCGTCTCCTAACTATGCTCGATCTACCCACACCCAAACTCGGCTCCATCACTGCGATCACTATCACCTCGCCCGATCTTGACCGCTCTGTCGAGTATTGGTCGCGCCTCGGATTCAAAGAGCTATTTCGCGCTGACTGGCCATTCCCCTGGGTCCAAGTGACCGATGGCCAAATACTTATCATGTTTCGTCTTGATCCAAATCCATACATTGCCCTGACGTACTACGTCCCACCAGATACGCTCGGCGAGGTCGTCACAAACCTCGAAGCGACGGGGATTGCATTCGTCTCACGAACCCGGCCAACTGAGATGCTGCAACGCTTTGTGATGGAGTCTCCAGATTGGCAGAAGATCAGTTTGGTAGGAATTACCGAAGGATTCTCACAACCCGCTGGGCCTTCAATGCTGACGATGGCACAATCGGATTACAGTAGGCCAGAGAAGTACACCAATCAGGTTTGTGGGATGTTCGGAGAATTTGCACATCCTGTTGCCGACCTAACGAAAGCATTGGAGTTTTGGGAGAAGCTCGGTTTCAAAGCTGTTTCCCGATTCACCCATCCATATCCCTGGTGCATTGCAACCGATGGATTGGCCGTCGTGGGACTTCACCAAACACGCGAGTTCACGAAACCGACAATCACATTCTTCGCCAGCGATATGAAGAATCGGATCGAGAACCTTAAGGTACATGGACTCAAGGATTTCGTGGACAAAAGCCCATCGAACTGTATGCTGACGACCCCGGAAGGCCAGCAACTCTTCTTGTTCGGGCTTGGAATGTAGCGCTCTTGCATGCGAGTCCTATGTAAACTACCAGCTCGTTCGCCCAATTCTGCATTTAGGAAGCTCTTTTGTTTGTTTGCCCCGCCAACCGAGAGCCCTGCGTGTTTTGAGGAGGGCGGGGGAACCCCCAATTTCTAGAGGTGTTGTGAAGTCGCTTCTCCAATTCTTGATCTTGCACTCTGAATTGAGCGAGGCCCTCGTGGCGTAATTGGTAGCCGCAACGGACTTAAAATCCGTTGGTCGCAAGACCGTGCCGGTTCGACTCCGGCCGAGGGCACTGACACCGAAGTGTTGCGAACACTTCGGCGAGCGTGTTGGCCCATGGAGAGTACAGTAACATCTGTACTTTTCTTAGATGTTTCTTTGAGTTTGTAAGGACATAGCCGATGAAGAGCCTATTCCGAAATATTGTTGCCTCGCTAACCATTATCTTGTGCGTCGCAATCAGCTCCGTTCGAGCCGAACTTCCACCGTGGACACGCTTCAAACTATCCAATGGTCTTGAAGTGCTCGTTGTTGAGAATCACCTGACTCCAATTGTTACGATCGAGATTGCCGTCCGTAATGGCTCGTTTACGGAGCCACCTGATTACAATGGTCTGTCCCATCTGTACGAGCATATGTTCTTCACGTCGAATGCAAAGGACACCACAACGGACGCATTCTTATCTCGTGTTGATGATCTAGGTATTGTCTTTAACGGGCGCACTAGAGAAGAGCTAGTCTATTACTATTTTACGCTTCCCCAGCAAAATCTTGTCGAGGGCATGGATTTCATGAGTAGAGCTATCTCATCACCATTATTCAAGGAAGATGACTTGCGCAAACAGCGAGAGATCGTGCTCGGGGAATTTGATCGCGACGAAGCCCAACCGCTGTTTAAATTCAATTGTAAGATGGATGCGGCGCTCTGGGGTGCGTGGCTCTCAAGGAAGGAGCCACTTGGTGACCGAGCCATCATCAGAACCGCGACGCACGAAAAAATGCTCGCGATCAAGAACAAATACTATCTTCCCAATAACTCGCTGTTGATCGTTTCGGGTGATGTGGACACTCGAATGATCAAGGAGTTGGCACCACGATGTTTCCAGGATTGGAAGGCAGGGCCTGACCCTTTCAAAACAACTCCACCCGTTCGAGTGCCACAACTCACGCGCTCTTCATTAGTATTGGATACCCTTGATATCCCACAAGTGGTTTGTAACGTCAAGTGGCACGGCCCTTCCATTGGTCTCGATGACAAATCCACATACGTTGCAGATGTCTTCAGCTATATCGTCACCCAGCCCGATCACGAGTTCTCCAAGTGTCTTCGCGAGAGTGGAATCGCTCAGGAAGCAGGCTTGGGATACTACACCCAACGATACGTTGGTCCGATCACAGCACAAATCGTGACCTCGCCCGATCGGCTGGATAGTGCAATGCATCTCTTTTGGTCACAGGTCGCGAAGTTTGATGACCCCAATTACTTCTCGGACGAAGAATTTGAAACGGCAAAAGGTGCGGTCCGAAACTACGTCCTGTTCGAGAGCGAGAAGCTTAGCAACTTCACCCATGAGATTGCCTTCTGGTGGTCCACGGCCGGTTTGGATTACTACGAACACTACCTCGACGATCTCAGCAAGATCACCAAAGCGGATGTTGCGGAATATATTCACAAGTACATTCAGGGGAAGCCCTATGTGCTGGGACTTGCGTTAAGTAAATCCGCAGCGATTGTCACGGAGCCATCCCTCGCGAAGTATGGCAATCCTAATATGCCATGGCGGTAAGCAAATTGTCGTCGAATCCGGGTGATTTGCCGTCCGAATCAAACTAAACCGCCTGCCGAATTGTAAACAGAGGTCGTTTGTGGATCACTCATCCATTGGGGCCGTCAATTTCTAAGAGACGGGGGGGCTTGTCTGTCTCACTTCTACTTTTTTGGCGCCTCGATTTCAACAGTATTTGTCGATTTTATTATCTGCTCCTATGCGTCGATCGTTCGTCGTTCTTCTCTTCGCTCTACTTTCGAGTACAAATCTCTTCGCCCAGGATCATTCTCAAGGGATGACCGATCATCCACTTTGGATGCGCTATCCCGCAATCTCCCCCGATGGAAATACAATCGCCTTTGAGTACCAAGGCGATATCTACACGGTGCCAAGCGCCGGAGGGCATGCGACGGCCATCGTCACGCATGATGCATATGATTTTCACCCCGTTTGGTCGCCGGACGGAAAATGGATCGCCTTCGCAAGCGACCGCAATGGAAATTTCGATGTTTATGTCGTGCCTTCAGTTGGTGGGATCGCAAAACGGCTCACAGTGCATACCGCAAAGGAAGTACCAACCTGCTTTACACCAGATGGGAAGTCTGTTCTATTCACGGCTTCTCGAATGGATGACGTGAAAAACGTAGAGTTTCCCTCTGGCTTTTTGCCAGAGCTCTATTCAGTTTCGATTGATGGTGGGTTGCCAAAGCAAATTCTAACCACTCCGGCGATTGATGCACAACTCGACAGGTCGGGTTCGCGCATCCTCTACCATGACCTGAAGGGTTATGAGAGTGATTGGCGTAAGCATCACAAATCGTCCGTTGCTCGCGATGTCTGGATCTTTGACACAAAGACGAAGAAACACACAAAACTCACGACCTTCGAAGGTGAAGATCGTAACCCCGTTTGGAGCACGGACGAATCCGATGTATATTACCTCAGCGAGAAGAGTGGATCATTCAATGTGTGGACGATGCCTCTTGCGCACCCCGAAAAGCCGACACAGATCACTTCGTTCGAAAAACACCCTGTTCGCTTCCTCTCCATTGCGCGATCAACTGGGCTCCTCTGTTTTGGATTTGATGGAGAGATCTATACGGTAAAGGGCGACGGTGCAAAGCCTAGCAAGATTTCTATCGAGATCACACCAACGGAAAAATCTAATTCGGATAAGTTAACGAACATGAGTTGGGGTGCGACCGAATTTGCTGTGGCTCCAAACGGTAAGGAGTTCGCCTTCATTGTGCGCGGTGATGTTTTCGTTGCATCCATGGATTACGAGACAACCAAACGCATCACCTCAACGCCAGAGCAGGAGAGGAATATTAGCTTCAGTCCGGATGGTCGTTCCTTGCTCTACTCTAGCGAGCGAGACGGAAGCTGGAAGATCTACCAGACCACGATCGAGCACAAGGATGAGCCCTACTTCTACGCAGCAACCACCTTGAAGGAAGAGCCGGTCGTCGCAACAGAGAAGGAAACATTTCAGCCCCACTATTCACCCAATGGCGATGAAGTAGCCTATCTTGAAGAGCGCACGATCCTGAAGGTGATCAACCTCAAGAGCAAGGAGACGCGTACCATCATGGATGGATCGCACAACTACTCTTACACCGATGGTGATCAATACTACGAGTGGTCGCCGGATGGCAAGTGGTTTCTCGTCACGTTTTTAGATCATAATCGCTGGTCGTCCGAAGTCGGTTTGGTGGATGCGGAAGGTAAGAAGCCCATTGTGAATTTAACAAACAGTGGATACGATGATGTTCGTCCGCAGTGGTCTGCGGATGGGAAGATGATGTACTGGTTCAGCGATCGCCAGGGGTTGCGCAGCCATGCAGGCGGCTTCAGTGAGTCGGATGTCTTCGGCATGTACTTCACACAGGCCGCCTTCGATCATTTTAAGGAGACACGACAAGAGTTGGATCTGGCGAAGGAGCGTGAGAAAGAAAAGGAGAAGGATAAGCCAAAGGACACCACCAAGAAGGAGGAGCCAAAGAAGGATACGGCCGCTGCGAAGAAAAAGGCGATTCCTCCGATCACCATAGATCTTAAGAATATCGAAGATCGTGTTGCGCGGTTAACGCTCAATTCAAATCGCCTGTCGGATGCGGTACTTTCGAAGGATGGAGAGCGTCTCTACTATCTGGCCCCATTTGCGAAGGGCGAGGCTCTGTGGGTACACAAATTCCGTGAGGATGAAACGAAGATCCTCGTCCGCCTTTGGATGCCTGGCGGCCAGCTTGCGCTCGATGATGAAGGTAAGGAAGTCTATGTGCTGAACAACGGCATCATTTCAAAGGTGGACACTGCTTCTGGAAATGAACGTCGTATGGGCTACCATGCCGAGATGCAGCTTAACACTCCAGAGGAGCGGGAGTATCTTTTCGAGCACGTGTGGCGGCAGACCTACAAGAAATTTTATGTAGAGGATATGCAGGGTGTTGATTGGAAATTCTACAAAGCTGCCTATCAGAAGTTCTTGCCATACATCAATAACAACTACGATTTCGCGGAAATGATGAGCGAAATGCTCGGCGAGTTGAACGCTTCACACACGGGCTCTGGCTACCGACCGTCCGACCCGGAAGGACACTCCACCGCCGCACTCGGCGCCTTCTTCGATCCAAATTATTCCGGCAATGGTCTCAAGATCCAGGAGATAATCGAACGCGGGCCGCTGGATCGCTCCGGTTCGAAGATCACCAATGGCACCGTCATCCGTAAAATTGATGGGCAGGAGATCACACCCGCTGTGGACTATGCGCTCTACCTCGATAGGAAGATCGATAAGCCAGTTCTGCTCTCGTTGTTCAATCCTGCAAAGGATTCGACTTGGGAGGAAATCGTGAAACCCACATCGCGCGATTGGGAGAATGAGTTACTTTACCAGCGATGGGTGAAATCGCGCCGCGAGGAAGTCGATAGCCTTTCCCATGGCCGGATCGGATATGTACACGTTCGTAGTATGGGTGACGATAGCTATCGTCATGCCTATTCGGAAATCCTCGGACGCGAGTATGAGACGGACGGAATGATTGTGGACACCCGCTTCAACGGTGGCGGATGGCTTCACGATGAGCTTGCAACCTTGCTGAGTGGTAAAGAATATGTCAAGTTCTTCCCGCGTCATCAGAACCTAGGCAGCGAACCGACAGGGAAATGGACCAAGCCATCCGTCTTGATCGTTAGCGAAAGCAATTATAGTGACGCACATTTCTTCCCATGGACATACAAAACGCTTGGTATCGGCAAGATCGTAGGAATGCCAGTACCGGGCACTGCGACAGCGGTTTGGTGGGAAACGCTTCAGGATAATTCGCTCTACTTCGGCATCCCGCAGGTGGGTATGCTTGACATGAACGGAAAGTACCTGGAGAACCAGCAACTTGTGCCGGACTACATTGTCAACAACGACCCCGAGTCCGTCGCACAAGGCCGCGATCTGCAATTGGAAAAAGCCGTCGAAGTGCTAATGCAGAAGAAGTAGGGTGTAGTGGGGTGTGGAGAGTGCCACTCTTCACGCCGTATCCCCTTTTAGCACCTCCTGTCATTGCGAGGAAACCCCATAGGGGTGACGAAGCAATCCGTTGTTAATGAGCAAACCCGTCCTCAACAACGGATTGCTTCGTCGGCCTTCGGCCTCCTCGCAATGACACTCATAGAGTAGCTATCCTCGAAGTGCTCTCAACCGCTTCAACGTCTTCATCCCCCCCAACCCAAACGCATCATGCAATTCCTTGTATGCGCCGAAGAGCGCCGCATACGTATCGCGATGCGCAGCAATAGGCTCGATCACTGCGCGCGGCTTTTTCGTATATCGCGCTGACACCTCATCCAGCGTCCCCACTCCCGCTGCGACAGCGCCAAACATTGCAGCACAAAGTGCGGAGGTTAGATCCGAGTGCGCCAGCTGGATCGTGCGTCCCGTTACATCTGCATAGATCTGCAATAGCAATCTGTTCTTCACCGCGAGTCCGCCGCAGGCAACAATCTGCTTGATCGGCACACCGCCCGCCTCGAATTGATCGATGATAACGTTCGTACCATACGCCGTTGCTTCGATGAGGGCGAGATAGATGTGGTGCGGACGAGTGCCAAGTGTCATTCCAAAGATCGCGCCGCTAAGCTCTGCATCGCAGAGCACCGAGCGATTACCATTCCACCAATCGAGCGCAAGCAATCCCGATTCACCCGGCCGCAGTTGCGATGCTTCGCGTTCGAGCAATTCAAACACATTACGATTCAGCGATGCTGCTCGGGACGTATAAGAAGCGGGCAGACACTGCTCGACAAACCACTCGAACGAATCTCCTACACCCGCTTGTCCCGCTTCATATCCAAAGAAGCCGGGAAGAATGCCATCTTCAACTATGCCAGCGATACCCGGAATGAGTTGTTCCTCTTTCCCGAGCAGCATGTGACACGCTGATGTGCCCAACACCATCAGAAGCGTGCCTTCTTCTGTGATACCCGCTCCCGGCACAGCGGCGTGTGCATCGATCGTCGCCATCGCAACAGGTGTTCCGGCGCAAAGCCCGGACCACTTGGCAGATGCTTCTGTGATTACACCTGCAAGCGTGCCCGGTGGTTTAACATCGCCTTCGAGCTTGTCGAGAAGCGTTACAAAGTGCGGATCAAGATTGGCAAGAAACTCCGCGTCCGGATAGCCCGTCGCTTTATTCCACGATGCTTTGTACCCGGCCGCGCACGCATTGCGCTGAAGCATGCCAGTGAGTTGCCATACGAACCAATCTCCGGCTTCGATATAGTAGTCAGTCGCATCGTACATCTCCGGCGCCTCATGCAGCACTTGCAACGCCTTGCTATGCAGCCACTCCGATGATACTTTCCCGCCGCAGCGTTTCAACCACTCTTCCTTCCGCGCGAGCGCAATCTCGGTGATCTCCGTCGCCTCCGGTTGCGCCGCATGGTGCTTCCAGAGCTTTGTCCAGGCGTGTGGGTTGTTGCGATGCGCTGGAATGGAACTCAATGCAACACCATCGCCCCGCGATGGAACGAGTGTACATGCAGTAAAGTCAACGCCAACACCAATGACATCACTTGCCGCTGCGTTCGCCAACTCTAACGAGTGCCGAATCGCTTCACGCGTAGAAGTCTTGTAATCATCCGCATCCTGCAACGCCCAGTCAGATGGAAGACGAGTCTCCGACTCCGGCATGCGTTCGTCAACCACACCATGCTTATACGGCGCAACGGCGCTCGCTAATTCTTCGCCCGTTTGCACATCGACGAGCAGCGCGCGCACGGACTCCGTGCCGAAATCAAGACCTAAGGAGAGCCTCATACTAAAGGATGGTATTGTTACTCATTGTTGTAAACGTCATTGCGAGGAAACCCCTTAGGGGTGACGAAGCAATCCGTTGTCGAGGGATTGCTTCGTCACCCCTACGGGGTTTCC
>CAIUMP010000035.1 GCA_903900335.1 uncultured Ignavibacteriota bacterium
CGGCAACTATCATGATGACTTCGCCTGTGGCGGGTTGCGGATGGTGGATTTTTACCGGCAGTGGACACGCGGAGGCCGTACGCACAGAGTTGGAAGCCCGAACACTTGCGATTGGCGGTGCGGTCGTCACGGATGAACTGAATGACCTTCTGCGGATCGAATCAGGCGTTCCGAAGGCACCGAACGAGTTGAACGACAAGCACAATCCGCTGGAAATGGTGCTTACTCAAGCTGCAGTGAGTTTCACCAAGGGTTGCTACATCGGTCAGGAGGTGATCGCACGGCTCGATGCACAAGGGAAGGTGCAGCGGCAATTAGTTGGGCTCCGGTTTACGGATGGAATGCCAAGTGTCGGGGATCGTATTTCTGATCCGTCGCTTACGGCTGCGTCTCCACTTGGAGATGAGATCGGCGATGTTACCAGCGTTGCAGTCTCTCCGGTCTTGGGGCCAATTGGACTGGGATATGTGCGCGCAAGACATTCGAATCCCGGAGGAGTTGTTTCCGTAAAGGATACAAATGGCAATTCCATTTCTGCCACCATCGTAACTCTTCCGTTCGAGACCTAAAATCATTCGATGTCTGAACTACTTGAACTGAATATTCTACCTTCGCCGAAGACGGTGGAGGAGTCGCTCGTTGCAGAAACAACCTCGGAAGATGTCGTTCGCCGTATTCATACGCTGAAAGAAGAATTGCGCGACAAGGTCGTCATCCTCGGTCACCACTATCAGCGCGACGATATCGTCCAGTTTGCCGACCGCACCGGGGACTCATTCGAACTCGCGCGGTATGCATCCGAGCTATACGACCGCGAATTCATTATCTTCTGTGGTGTCCATTTCATGGCCGAAACGGCGGATGTGCTGAGCGGCGATAATCAAAAGGTAATACTGCCCGATCTCAAGGCGGGTTGCTCGATGAGCGACATGGCGCGCGCCGAGCAGGTCTATGATGTATGGGATGAGATCGGTGAGCAATTGGATACTGCAAAGCTTTGCCCCATCACGTATATGAATTCCAGTGCCGCGATCAAGGCGTTCTGCGGTGAACATGGCGGCGCGGTATCAACAAGTTCGAATAACAAGGCGCTCTTCGAATGGGCTTTCTCTCAAGGCTTCGAAAAGATCTTGTTCTTCCCCGATCAGCACTTGGGGCGCAACACGGCGTTTTATCAGATGGGAATTCCGCTGGAGCAGATACGGCTGTATGATCAAACAAAGCCACTTGGTGGTCTCACGCCGGAAGAATTGCGATCCGCGAAAATTCTGCTGTGGCGCGGACACTGCTCGGTCCATCAGCATTTTCAGTCGTCGCATCCGAATATCATGCGAGCATTGTATCCGGGCATCCAAGTGCTTGTGCATCCCGAGTGCAATTTCGATGTGGTGCGCCAAGCCGACAAGGTTGGTTCTACCGCCTACATTATTAAGACGGTCGAGCAGGCTCCGCCTGGAAGCATGTGGGCAATCGGGACGGAGCATCACATGGTCAACCGCCTGAGGAAAGAGCATCCCGAGCAGTTTATCACGACGCTCGCGCCTTATGCCTGCGAGTGCTCAACGATGTTCCGCATATCGCCGGAATCGCTGCTGGATATTTTGGAGAATCTGAAGCGGGGTGTTGTGAAGAATCAGATCAGCGTGGAGGCGTCTGAAAAGAAGTGGGCGCGGGTGGCGCTAGAGCGGATGCTGGAAGTAACACGCAAGGCGCAATAGCTGGACTCAACGCTCCGACTCTCAAATCTATCATGCATCCAAGTGTCGAGAAGAGTTGTGCTATGGTTCTCGTGGTTCTTTGCAGTTTTACTTCAGTCGTAGCGAGAGGTCAATTCAAGCTCAATTCAAAGAGTGAGAGCTTGGGTGCGGACGCGACGCGCCACCCGGGGATTCCAGATTGGAGTGCTCGCAAGGCCAATTATCGAAATCCAGTTTCACTCTTCAGTCAACTTGATAGAGAACTCGAATCTACCATCCCTACCATCGCCTCGTTTCTCGTCTGGAAGGATAGCGCGA
>CAIUMP010000036.1 GCA_903900335.1 uncultured Ignavibacteriota bacterium
GTGACGAAGCAATCTGTCATCAATGAACGGATTGCTTCGTCACCCCTCCGGGGTTTCCTCGCAATGACAGCTCAAGCAGAATCGTCATCATATGAAGCCCATAGCCTCTACCACCGATTGGCGCGATTACCGCCGCGACACCAACCGCGCTGGCATTCAATCCCTGCCCCGCGCCAACACTCCACTCAACGAGCGTTGGTCCACACGACTCGGTGGCGGCTATCAAACCATTCAGGTCATTCACGATCACACCAATCCTTCGCGCTATCATGATCTGCTGATGGTCGATGCTGGCGGCGTTCAGCGCGTTAGTCCCGAAGGAGAATTTCGCTGGAAGACGCCACCCTTCGGGGCGCATGGAATTTCCTTTGTCGGTGATCTCGATGCCGATGGTCGTCTCGAAATCCTCACCACCAACGGACGCGAAGTAATCATCCTCTCCGCCGAAGACGGCGCATTTCTCTTCCGCGATTCCATCGGCCCGCCATTCTCCTATGGCACATACGCGGGGATGATTCAATCGCATCCGTTCTTCCGAGATACGAGGACTACTAAGGCGAGTCCGTATCAATTCCTCGTCCCCTGCTTCTCCCACAAAGAAGTGTTGATGTATGATTGCTCCGGCGGCGCTGAGAACACCCGCATCCTCCATCGGCTTTGGATGGACGACGGCTTCCATCCTTCTATTGTGATTGGGGATGTTAACAAAGATGGGATTGATGAAATCGTCATCGCGCGATTGGGTGGCGTCTATGTATTCTCGCCGCATTCCGGCGAGATGATCTCCCAAACGCTTTGGAACTCCGACGCCGAGCGCCGCCGGAACTACGGGCAATTCCAGCTTTCCGACATTGACGACGACGGCGATCTCGAAGCCATCATCCTCAGCGACAAAGTAACGCGCCACATCGCCGTGCTCGATAACGACGGCAAGGGCAACTTCGCACCGCTCTGGGATCGCTTCATCGAGCACATCTATCCGAACGACACAACGGAGTTGCGTTACACCGCGGAATCCATCAAGTGCTACGACGGGCTCTGTGAGATGGAAATTGCAGTTAGCATCTTTAATGGGCGCGGAGATAATCGGTGGTACACAGAGATTCTATCTGCGACGACTGGAGCGATCAGGGATGAACTTCCCGACCAATATCTTCGCGGTGTTCAGAGCCTCAAGATGGACGACCTCTATCAACTCTGTCTCAGCAAGGAAACCAGTCGTACCCCATCCTATTTCAGCGAACTCTCCATTTACGATCCCTTCGACGGCATAACGCAATGGACCTACCCCAGCGGCCACTTCGCGGAAAGAACAATTCATGCACATCCCATTCGCTCTCAATTCAAGCCCGATGCCTTCTCTTCGCACGAGATTTGGCAATCATTGGATGAAGAGCGGCCGTCATTGTTTGTCATATCACCGCATGGCGAACTCATCGTGCTTCACGGAGATTGCACGATGACCGAAACGGGCTTCCAATCGGATACGCGATTTATTATCTCGGAGATCGACAACGAAGAATTGTATGTCAGTCGCGCCGACGGAGATATTATCAAAGTCGTTGGTGAGAACAGTTGGAGGGCACCAGCAACAATCAAACCATACCACTCTTCAGGCTATCACCTTACAACCGAAGCACACATCGCCGCTCGGCCAGCACCAGTGCCCTCGGTCTTCTGGTCACAACCAGTAGCAGCGAGTAATCAAACTGTCATTCCCGCGAACGCGGGAATCCATCCCCCGGACCTGGATTCCCGCATTCGCGGGAATGACAATGCGAAGACCGGAGACGATGATCCTAACAACGACAGCACGTGCTACCTCGCCGTCCCGGACTTCGCCAACAACATTCATCTCTTCCGCGCAGATGTCGAAGGCGCACTCACACCCATCAAGACAATCAAAGGTCGTTCGCGTCTCGGATACGACAACGTCTTTCACTCCTCAACCTTCATCGAAACAACGAGCGGCTCGCGCCTCATTGTTGTCGATGACGAAGGCCTCGATCACTCGCGTCTCTCCCTTTACTCGCTTGATGGTGAATATGATCGCTCCTACAACTTCCCCGATCTCCCCGCCTCCATCCCCGGCAATAGAATCGGATGCTACGATTGGCTCTACTTCCCGCATTCGCGCGGGGAAGCGATGTTCGCGAGCTTCTATCAGTCCCAATCCATGAATAGCGAGTGCTCGCTTGCATTTTTGTTGGAGAGTGGTGAGATACTCTGGCGAGTCAATCAATATGGCGAAGGAGATTACGGTCGCGGCATTGGCCCGTGGGGCGCATCTGCCTTGAGAATTGCGGGCGACAAACAAATCGCCGTATTCTGCGCAAAAGATACGCTCTGCCAAGTGGATCTCGAAACCGGTGCATTCTGGTGCGAGCCGAAGCTCCTAACCGACTACACCGCCGAAGCCATGAAAGCCGACGACCGATTCGTCACGCAAGAGCTATCAAAGAAATCCTCTATCGACGATCCCTTCACCGCCTACGGCACACCCATCATCCACAACAACGACATCATCATCGCCGGCTCCTTCGGCGGCTTCGGCATCATCCGCCAAAGCTCCGACAATGCTTCCCCTTCATACTTCATACTTCATACTCAATACTTTCCCCTCTGGTGGCACGTCGCATCCTTCGGCGATGTCCTCTACCGAATGCCCGGCATTGGCGACATTGATGGCGACGGTCGCATCGAGTTCGGACAAGGTCACGCTGACGGTACATTCGGCATCTACGATTACGAAACCGGCGCTCTGCGGGACTCGCTTGAGCTCCATTCCATCGCCACCGACGTGCTCACGCTCGACTTCAATTCCGATGGGCAAATGGAGTTCATCCTCGGCACAAACGATGGCCGACTTCTCGCAATCGGACATGACGGCGAAAAGTGTAGTATCTTAGCAGAACATTTCATCGGCGCAGGCATGGGTTCGCCCATCGCCGCCGATCTCAACGGCGATGGCACGTCCGAAATCTACGTCGTCTCCGCCGATGGGATGATGCGATGTTTTGGATAGATCACACTCTTCGTACAATCGTCATTGCGAGGAGGCCGCAGGCCGACGAAGCAATCCGTTGTCAAGGAACGACTTGCTCCCCATCAACGGATTGCTTCGTCACCCCTCCGGGGTTTCCTCGCAATGACAGTATTAAATAACGTTTGTCACAAGAAGGCACCAGCTACCTCACCCTCCCCCCCTTCCCCCTTCGCGATGAACTCGCGTGGCTTGGGAACGTGAGCGTGTGGTCTGCGCCGCCCGACATCCGTCTCGCCGATGTAAAAGACGGCTTCCTATTGGGTGGCGGCGGACATTGCTCCGCACGACTCGGTATGCAACCGCGCTTTAGCACCATGGAGCGCATTCTCGCGCCGCATCTCAGCTCCTACAACTTTGCGGAGAATAATAATTTCCGCATGGATGTCGTCACCCCTTCGCGCGACTTCTATCCTCCATTCATCTTCACGCCCACTTCACAGCACATCTGGCGCGTCCGCAATTCTGGTATTGTTATCACGGCGGAGCGCGATGATACGTATGAAGTTGTTACCGTGAACGCGGTGCATCCCTATCGGCATGTCTTTCTGCGATATGCATCGCTTCGGAATATTTCGAAGAAGCCGATCACCGACATCGGCCTCAGCTTCGATGCCCCGCCGGATGTGCCATTCCCCGCCGCAGGTCATCGCTCGCTCGTGCTTCCGCTGAACGATGAGGAAATCATGGAGCGCCTCCAAGAGATGCAACCCGCCGGCCGCGACTATGGCCCCAACTACACCAACGAGACGCAGCGCAACCGCTACATGGTGCGTGGCATCATCGGTGGCAAGGTGCGTGGCTATCAGGATCTGTTCGCGCATTGGGATGAGGTGCCAGCAGGTGAAGCCGTGCATACCCTGCACTATCTCGCACCGGGACCTCGTGACGATGAAGCATCCGCGATAGATTCCGCACAACTCATTAGGCACGAGATCGAAGCAACATCCGTCGCGCGGCTATTTCAAGAGATCAAGAGTTGGTGGGACGAGCGTGCGAACGAACGAACGCTCTTTACCGGAAGCAATCAACGTTTCACAGAGCTTCTGGAAAACAACGCCGTCCTTCAAACGTCTGTCGAGCTTCCGAATGGTGGCTTTACCGTCATCGACGATTATACCGGCACCTGGCTCCGCGATCACAACGGTTCGCATCTTCACATGTTGGATCTCGGGCAGCACGAACATGTCCGCGCCTCGATGGATCGATACTACGGACTCGATGTCACGAACCGCTCGCTCTATAGCGTCTATGCCAGCGACATCCAACCCGCCAACCCGCTCCCACCCGAGCCAGATTGGGAATCCATCGAAGGATTCATCACCGGTGATGTTCCGAATTTCCGAACGCTGTGGTACGGCTGGTACTTCAAGCATACGGGCGATCTTCGTTACATCGCCGAGCGCTTCAATTATATGAAGGGCGCCTTTATGAGGCAAAAGCTGCACGAGCATGGCTTCCTCGCGGAGTACTGCTACGATGAGACCTACGGCATCGGCCCAGTTGGCCCCATGCGCGTTGGCTTCTCCGCTGATAACTCGTTCATCGCGCTCTCTGCCGCGAGAACGCTCGCACACTTTGCAAATCTGCTTCATCGCGACGACGCAGACTGGCTGCACAACTACGCGGAGTCCATCCACGCCGCAATTGAAAAAACATTCTGGCTCGAAAAAGAGGGCTACTACGCCATGCGTGTCAAGCCCGACGGTTCGCTCGACAAAACACCGCTCTCCATCGGCCTCATGCGTCCGCTCTGGACCGGCCCATCACCCGATGATGACCACGCGATCAAGAGCGCGCTATACACACTGAAGCATCTCCACGGAAAGAACGGCTTCCTTCGCCTCATCCCAACGCACGATCAAACCGTCACGATGGCTATCGGTTATCTTCTCTCCGCGATGAAGAAGATCGGGCATCCGGAGATCGACCGTGTATTCAATGATGTCTTGAAGTGGGCGGATCCATCGGGCACATTCGGCGAGTATTTGCAAGAGAGTAAGGATGGCCCGTGGGAGTGTTACGAGCATCTCGCGCATCGCAACCGTATGTGGGAGTCCGGCATTAACGCGGATTCGATCATCTTCGCGCTTACCGGCTTTGCACCGAACGCCTTCGAACGGAGTGTCACATTCGCACCCTATCTGCCAAAGGGTTGGACGACCTTCGCCGCAGAACGATTCCGCGTTGGCAATACGCGGCTCTCGCTCCTGCAAGAGAAATCTCGCGGCAAGCACCGAATCACCGTTCGTCACGATTCCGGCGAACCTCTGAATGTCCACATTGTTCTCACTGCCGATTCTCCTCGCACAGTTCACATTGACAAGAAAGTCATGGACACGGACTGGCAGGAGAATCGCTTCGGCATCTTCCGCGCGGGGCTCGAACATACTCTTGTCAGCAGAGAACAACTCATTATTCTATTCTAAGTGCGCAACATCCGCATCGCCAGCGTCTCGTTTCTGATGGACGACACTCCGCACACCGTCGAGTCGAATCTCGAACGTGCCTCGCATTACATTCAACAGGCCAGCGAGGCTGGAGCCCAGATCGTATGCCTGCCCGAGACCGTCACGACGAATGGCATTCCACAACCGCAACATAGCATCGAAGACGCGTGGAATCCCTTCTTCGCCGCGTTTGCACAGCTCCATTCCATTGCTATCGTCGCACCGTTTTTTGTTAAGGAGGGCACACGCTGCTTCAATCAAGCAACCGTCTTCGATTCGAACGGTGCGATCGCCGGTGTCTATCGCAAGGTGCAGCCAACTGGTTGGGAAGCGAAGTTCGTCACTCCGGGCGATGAGTTTCCCATCATTGATATTGGTATTGCAAAGATCGCCGTGATGATCTGCATGGACATCTACTTCCCGGAGATCGCACGCATCTATGCGATGAAAGGTGCAGAGATACTCTTCTGGCCTACGACCACGCACGGCCCTACGCAAAGCGGACTCGAAGCGCAACTCCGCTCGCGCGCCATGGATAACTCGTTGTACATCGTCGAATCCAATCTTGCGGGACATCCGCCGTACGCGCCGTACAACGGTCGCTTCTATCCCGGCAATGCGCGCCTTGTGGATCATAGCGGCGACATCATTGCACAAACAGGCCGCCGCGCAGGCCTCGCCATCGCCGATATCGATCTCGACGAACGCCGCACGACTTCGGATGTTCTCCTCATTCAATCCCCCGACGACACCCGAGCCGATCTCGAATCACTCGTCCGCATGGATCTGTTCGCGAAGGAGTACGCGGCAATCGCGAAGAATCAGACACGACATTACGACACACTAACGAAGTGACACTCCCCAACCAATACGTCATTGCGAGGAGGCCGAAGGCCGACGAAGCAATCCGTTGTCAAGGAACGACATACTCCACAACAACGGATTGCTTCGTCACCCCTCCGGGGTTTCCTCGCAATGACTTGATCTTCTTACTGAGTGCCAAATTATAACATGACCTTACTTCGAAGACTCTCGCTTCTCCTCCTCCTTCTCACAACCGCCTCAAGCTGCGGCAAGAAGGACACCGCCACCTCCGGCAAAACGCACATCAAGCTCGTCCATTTCTATCTCGATCAGAAGGACACCTGGCAGCACGATGTCGTCGATCCATTCATGGCGGCACATCCCGGCATTGAAGTCGAAGTCGAAGCCATTCCGTTCGGGCTCTACACAACGAAGATCCTCTCCGCTGCGGCGAGCGGCTCTTCCGTCGGGGATGTCGTTGTGATAGATGATTGGTTTGGTCAAGAGTTGTTCAAACGCAATTACACCATTCCGCTCGACTCCCTCTTCCACCGCGATCTCAAAGAAGACGACTTCTACTCGCAGTTCTTTACTGTTTGGCGAATGGGTAACGTTGCTAACGCACCGCTGATGGCAATGCCTGCATCCGGCGGCGTAACCGCGTTGTTCTACAACAAAGACCTCTTCGATAAGGCTGGCGTCAATTACCCCGATTCAACGTGGACGTACGCCGACTTCCTCACCGCCGCCCGAAAGCTCACCAACAACGCCACCGATCCTCATCAAAAGAACTGGGGCGTGCTCTTAGATGACGGGCTCTTCACTGGAATCGACACCTACATCTACTCCAACGGCGGTAAGATCTTGTCCGATGACAAAACGCACAGCGCAATGATGGAGCCAGCAACAATCGCTGCTGTGCAATCGTATGTCGATCTCATCCAAAAGGAGCACGTCGCGCCCGCCCCCGATCCATCGCAACTGCTCGGGCAGAAGTTCATGCTCGGTCACGCCGCGATGATGCTTCATGCGGATGTCGCGAAGACGGAGCTTGCACATGCTACATTCAAGTGGAATGTCGCCGCCCCGCCGAAAGGAAGCGCTGGCCTCTTCGATCGCCAGTATGGACAAGCCTTCGGAATCACCAAGACCTCCGAGCATCCCGATTCTGCGTGGGAGTTGATCAAGTGGATCGTCACAGTCCCCGGGAAGAAGGGGATCAATGAGCTATTCAATTCTGCGATGCCGCTCAATCGCGCACTCGCAAACTCGCCGGAGTTTCTTGAAGGCGCGCAGAAGTGTGATAGACGTGCGCTGCTCGACATCAATAACTCCGGTCATGTCTTCACCCTTATCACACCAGGCTGGCAGGAGTGGCGCGACCACGGCTTCACACCCAACATGCAGGACATGCTCGCGGGCCGTAAGTCCGTTCACGATGGCTGCAAAGCGATTGACGAGAAGATCAACGAAGTGCTTTCACGAAGCCGAGCACAATAATTATAGTGAAGTCTCGCTCCGCCTATCTGTATTTGCTCCCGGTGCTGATCGGCTTCACGGTCTTCACGCTTGGGCCGGTGATGGCATCCCTCTATCTATCACTCACACATTACGAGATCGCCGCCGCGCCTGTCTTCGTCGGTCTCCTCAACTACAAGCAGCTTCTCAATGAACAACTCTTCTGGCAAGTTGTTGGCAATACGTTCTATTACGCGTTCCTTTATGTGCCGCTTAGTGTCGGTGTGTCGCTCGCTCTCGCGTTACTATTGGAGAAGAAAATACGCGGCATCACGTTCTTTCGCACAGTCTATTTCCTGCCGGTCGTTACTTCGATGGTTGCTGCCGCAATCATTTGGACGTGGATTTACAATGGCGACATCGGCCTGCTGAATTATCTCCTCTCCCTCTTCGGCATCAACGGTCCCAAGTGGCTGCAAAACCCGCACTGGGCACTGCCGGCTATCGCGCTCATGAGCGTGTGGAAGAATGCCGGTTACAACATGATGATCTTCCTCGCCGGACTCGCAAACATCCCCACCGACTACCACGAAGCTGCGCGGCTTGATGGCGCATCCTCGTTCGCGCGCTTCCGTGAGATCACGTTGCCGCTCATTTCTCCGGTCCTCTTCTTTGTGCTCGTGGTCACCACCATCGGCGCGTTTCAGGTTTTCGAACAAACGTATGTGATGACGAATGGCGGACCGGGTACATCCACGCTCACGCTCAGCTATTACATCTGGCAAACTGCCTTCTCCTTCTTCAATCTCGGCTCCGCGAGCGCGCTGGGCTATCTGTTCTTCATTATTGTGCTAGTGATGACAGCAATCCAATTCCAAGTGCGCAAACGATGGGTGTATCAATCGTAACGAGTAACGAGTAATGAGTAACGAGTAATGAGTAACGAGTGATGAGTAACGAGTCGATATTGGCTGGTGGAACGAGGTGGCGCAAAGTCGCTCGTTACTCGTTACTCGTTACTCTCGCACTCATCATGCTCGGGCCGTTCCTGTGGATGATAGTAACCTCGCTCGAATCACCCGAAGTGCTCGTGCAATTCCCGCCGCAGTTCATCCCGCGAAATCCCCGCTTCTCGAACTACTCGGAAGTCTTCGGCGAGCTACCCATCGCAACATTCTTCTTCAATTCGATTAAGATCTCTGTCCTCGGCACAATTGGCGAGGTAATCGCCGCCTCACTCGCCGCCTTCGCATTTGCGCGCATGGAGTTTCAAGGAAAGAAGTGGATATTCAGTCTGCTGCTTGCAACGATGATGATCCCATTTCAGGTGACGATGATCCCCGTCTATATGATCATGCGTTCGCTCGGCTGGCTGGATTCTCACGCTTCGCTCATCATCCCGCATTTCTTCGGCGGCGCATTTGCATCCGGTGCATTCGGAGTATTTCTATTGCGTCAGTTTTTCGAATCTATTCCGAAGGAATTAGAAGATGCATCGCGCATTGATGGCGCAAGCCGCTTCCGCTTCTTCGTTACTATTCTTCTGCCGCTATCGAAGCCCGCACTCGCTGTGCTTTCGCTCTTCGTCTTTATGGGCATTTGGAATGACCTGCTTACACCGGTCCTCTTCCTTTCCACAGAAGAGAAGATGCCACTTACGTTTGGTCTCGCCGTGCTCGAAACCGTGCAGCACAATTTCCGCTACGATCTTCTCATGGCCGGAACGCTCCTAAGCGTCGCGCCGATTCTTCTTCTCTATGTGTTTGCGCAACGCTATGTAACCGATGCGTTCTTGCGAGCGGGAGTGAAGGGATGAGATTCTCCAATGTTGTCATTGCGAGGAGGCCGAAGGCCGACGAAGCAATCCGTTGTTAAGGAACGACATGCACCTCAATAACGGATTGCTTCGTCACCCCTCCGGGGTTTCCTCGCAATGACACCAAAGTGATTAAATGACAAGCACCACATTCGAAATCGAAAAGGTAATTCTCCGACGCGTCACCGTGCCGCTCGTCGAGCCGTTTCGTATTTCGAATGGCAGCGTTGCGGAGAAGGAGAGCGTTGTGATCGAGCTGCACAGCGAAGGCTTCGTCGGATATGGCGAAGCATCGCCCATGAGTGGCTCGTTCTACTCCAGCGAAACGCCGCAGACCACGTGGGATGCGCTCGCGAACGATCTCGTGCCAGACATACTATCGCGCGAAATCGAAAGCCCAGTTGGCTACGCGGAGATTCTGAACGAGTATGCGAAAGAGCCTTTCGCTCGCGCTGGCATTGAGGGAGCAGTCTGGCATCTCTCGGCCGCGCGACTTCACACCACCATTGGAGAATTGTTCGGCGCGCCTGAAGGTAACATACCATCCGGTCTTGCGGTAGGTATTTACGATACCGTCGATCAACTTGTCAATCGCATTGCACATTATCTCGAAGATGGCTACCGGCGTGTGAAGATCAAGATCATGCCGGAATGGGATGAGGAGCCGCTCATCGCAGTACGCAAGAGATTCCCGAATATCTCGCTCATGGTTGATGCTAACGCGGCCTATCGGTGGCCCGAACACAGGGACTTCCTGCTCTCGCTTGACCGTTACGACCTCATGATGATAGAGCAACCCCTGCTCGCCGATGCGCTTGATGACATGGCAGAGTTCGCAAGCCTCATCAAGACACCGCTGTGTGTAGATGAATCTGCGGAGAGTTTGGCGAAGCTTGAAGACATTATTCGACTGAACGCCGCACGCATCGTCAACATCAAAGTACAGCGCGTTCGGGGCTTGTGGAATGCCACCCGCATGTTGGAGCGAGCGAAAGATGTCGGCCTTGAATGCTGGCTCGGGACAATGCCTGAGCTTGGCATTGCAAGTGCGCAAGCTCTCTGCATTGCAACGCTTCCCGGCTTCGCATATCCCACCGACATCGAAGCAAGCAACCGTTGGTTTGTTGATGACATCATTAAACCCAGCATAACGATTTCGCGCAAAGGCTTCATCGCAAATCCGAAGCTCGGCCCGATGAATTACGAAGTCGATAGAGAGAAGCTTGAACGATACACCACGGAGACAAAAGAATTTCTGCGTTAACATGTCACTCAGCGTCCACGAAGTTCGCGAACGTCTGCATCGTCGCCTGATACCCGCACTGCCGGTGCCGTTCACGCAGGATCGCAGCGTCCATGACGAGTCGCACGTTAGCATGGCGAAGTATCTCACCGCGTCCGATATTTCCGGCGTCGCGGTATGGGCGCACACGGGACGAGGGTTGTTGTTGACAGAGGACGAACGCACCGCAGTTCTAGTACACTGGCGTGAAGCATTACCCAACGGCGTGATCATCGCTGGTGCTGGTGGCGGGGTCGGCACCAGCCACGCGGGGGAGGACTCGGATGACGCATACTTCAATCGCGCCAAGACGATGGCCGAACATGCGACGTCCCTCGGCGCAGATGCGATACTTTGCTATGCACCAACGCGCTTCCGAGACCGCACGACCAATCAACAGCGCGAAGCCATCGTGCACTATCATCAGGAGATCGCGGCTGTAGGCCTACCCATCATCCTCTTCTATCTCTACGAAGCTGCGGGTGGCATTTCCTATTCCACCGATGTTCTGAATGATCTCTTTCAATTACCGAATGTGATTGGAATTAAGATGGCGACGCTCGATTCCGTGATGACGTATCAGAATGTTGCGGCGTTCATACATGCGGAGTTTCCCGAGCAAATGCTGATCACCGGTGAAGACCGCTTCCTCGGCTTCTCGCTCATGATTGGTGCAGATGCTGCGCTCATCGGCATGGGCGGCGCGCTCACCAAGCTGCAATCCGACATGATGAGAGCATATTACAATCAGCATCATGACTCATTCCACCAACTCTCTCGCCTCGTCGATCGCTTTTCGCATACGACGTTCATTCCCCCAATGGAAGGCTACATAGCACGTATGCTCTATGTGATGAGTCGCCTTGGCATTGTCTCACCAGACGCGATCTTTGATCCCTGGGGACCACCTCTACCGCAATCTGACTTCGATGCCATCGATGCATTCCTCGCATCACTCCCACCGGAATTACGACGATGACCAACTGGCGCACAACGCTTGCCGAAGACTACAATCATTTCTCCAACGGCCTTCCGAAGCCATTGGAAGAATATGTGCTCAACACCTACGGCATTTCTCTCGCGAGTGAGTACGGTGGACTTCCCATTAAGAATCCATTCGGCAAAGCATCGGGTCAACTTTCACTGAATGCTCATCAAGTTGAACGCGATGCGGAAGCGGGCTTGGGCTTTTTCGTGCTGAAGACACTCATCGCACAGAATGCAACCGGCGAGCAATCCATGAAAGCATGGGCGATACCGGCGGCGAAGATGACTATTGAGGAGATCATCGGCACTCGCGAGGACGTTCGCGGCGAGCACGGCTGGACCGTTACATGGAAAGGCCGCGGTTGGGCGGAGACCTTCAAATCGTATCTCGATTTCTTCCGCGCAGCACTTGATGTTGCGATGCCGCACGACATGCTCGTCGTTCCTTCGGTGAAGTATCATCTTCCGAAACCAGGTGAATCCGAATGGAAGACGAGCGAGTATGAATTTACCACATCGCAGCTTCATCATGTGTGGAGAGCGTTGCGCTCAACGCACATCCCATTGGAGAAAGACTTCTCACCCACACTCGCCGGCGATCAATCTTTCTCCAGCGTTCGGGATACGATTCTCAAATGGCTCACCACTGTGCCGCGTTTGATCCATGAAACATCTGTCGGAGAAGATGTGAGACTTGGGATGAAACTCTTCAACGCATCACACGCCGATGAATTTCAGTCGGAGATGTTGCAAGCGTGCGAAGATGCTATCGGCACATCGAAAGCGGATTATCTCATCTATGGTAATCGTCTCTTCGATCCGACTCGCTCCTACGAAGGCGTTCTTGGAGCAGCATACGGCGGCCCGGATTTGAGCGACCGCAATCTATCCATTCTCTCGAAATGGAATCGCTCACTCCCGCTATCTGCAACCGGCAATATCCTCACCGGCAAAACCGCATTCGAATATCTCAAGCGCGGCGCAACCTCCTTCCAAATGCACACGCTCTTTCAACTCCCGGACTCTATATTCGACATGAAGGGCGGCACACGGACGGAGCGTGCCTTGCATCGCTTACTGTTTCATCCCGACCATGGATTTCTGGCTTCTCTTTTACTAACGAAAGATGAATATGGATGGGCGGATGGATTCGCAATCAGTGACTTCCTTCCACTGTTCGCCAACCGATCGTAGCGAGTTCACTGCAACAGTACGCCGCTCCTCCCTGTCATTCCCGCGAAAGCGGGAATCCCGGCCCTGGCGGATCGCCAAACGATCTGGATTCCCGCTTTCGCGGGAATGACAAACAAAGGCATTCGACGCTTCGCTCATGAGACAATTTCGTATCGGTAGTACTTGCCCAAGAGGTTTTTCAAGCCTCCACCTTTTTTCCGTGTAATATTTGCACAGGAATTTGCCACACAAATTACTTTATAAGACAGCAGTATGGATTACGATCTAACAGAAGTCGAAGTCGATCAAATTGTGAAACCCGTTTTTAGCAAGCGTTCAGTGCCTGCTGTTTCCCACATGGCGCAGGGACTGGTGGGCTCGGAGATCCTGAAGATCGCCGCTGATATTCGCGGGATGATCGCCGAGGGAAAGAGCATCTGCAATCTCACCGTCGGCGATTTTAACTCCAAGTATTTTCCCATTCCGACCGTCTTCCGTAAGGGCATAGAAGCCGCGCTGCAAGCGGGCGAAACGAATTATCCGCCGTCCGATGGAATGCTCCAACTTCGCAAAGCAGTGAAATCGTTTTACGAGCGTCGCCTCGGTCTGGACTATCCACTCGAATCCTTCATCATCACGAGCGGCGCGCGTCCGGCAATTTATGCGTCATACAATGTGCTGATTGACGAAGGTGACAAAGTCGTCTATCCGATTCCATCGTGGAACAACAACCACTACTGCCACCTGAGCGGCGCGACCTACGAGACCGCGATCTGCATCGCAGAGAATGCATTCCTCCCAACGCGCTCGAATCTCGAAGGCAAGCTCACAGATGCGCGGCTGCTCTCGCTGTGCTCTCCGCTCAATCCAACGGGCACGGCGTTCACCGCTGAAGCACTCGAAGGAATCTGCGAGCTCGTTCTTGAGGAGAATGCTCGTCGCGATTCATCCGAACGGCCGCTCTTCATCATGTACGATCAAGTCTATTGGCAGCTTACGTTTGGCGACACGGTGCATCACAATCCCGTCTCGCTGCGGCCCGAACTTGCGAACAACACGATCTTCGTTGATGGCATTAGCAAAGCGTTTGCCGCGACGGGTGTGCGCGTCGGGTGGTGCGTTGCACCGCCGGATGTTGCGGCTGGAATGTCTAATATCCTCGGTCACATAGGCGCGTGGGCACCGCGTGCAGAGCAAGTAGCAACGGCCACAATGCTCATGAACGACGACGCGATCGACGAATTCCACACGCACATGATCTCCGAGATCGAGCTGCGCCTCATCGCGCTGCACAACGGCATCCGCGGCCTAAAGCGCGACGGCTTCCCCGTCGATTCCATCCCGCCAATGGGAGCGATCTATCTCACCGCACAATTCAATCTCATCGGAAGAACGACGCCATCCGGCGCAATCCTTCGCACGAATGACGACATCCGCCGATACTTGTTAGAAGCGGCTCAACTCGCCATCGTGCCATTCCAAGCATTTGGCTCGGAGGAGAATACCGGGTGGTTTAGGCTCTCGGTAGGCGCGGTGACGATGGAGGAGATTGGGGAGATGTTGCCGAGACTTAGACGAGCGATGGAAACATTATAGCCACGGAGTGGCGAAGTACTCGCAGCCCAGGGTGTAGCGCAGCGAAACCCTGGGTCGGTCGAATCCAAGAAATTGTGAGCCCTGGAAGGGCGATGTTTTCGGTCATCTGACATCGCCCTTCCAGGGCTTCGTGTTTTTTGTTACATTCAGCCCAGGGTTCCGCTCGCTACACCCTGGGCTCCGAGTACACCGTGCCTTCGGCACTAATGCGATACATTGGTGCCAGCAATGTTATCACTCCCCAAATCAATACTCACCACCGCCCGGCCGTGTGCCCGCAATGTCCCCGCATCCCCGATCGCCTGCGCGCGAACGAGAGTACCAAATGTGTAAGGCTTGCCTGGTATCGCAGCGTCCTCTTTCGGTGTATCTACGAACTGAATGAACGTCCCATTCGGCGCGCCGCCTTTGTGTAACTGTCCGGTGCTATGCAGGAAGCGTGGACCGAAACCGACGGTCACTGGCACATGATGCGCGAGCGAAAGACTCTCGCGCAACTCAGCCAATGCTTGAATGGAAGCTTCGTTACGATTGATATACGCCATGATTGCAATGTAGCCGTCGGCCTTCACATTCGCGGAGAGGAATGTGTCAAGCGCGGCGCGATCAAACGATGATTGCAAATCTGGAAACTCAAGCGGAGATGAGCCATCATACTTCGAAAGAACCTCGTTCGTCTTCGCCTTCGCTTCGGCCACATTCGGTTCATCGAAGGGATTGATACCCATCATCGAACCAGCAATAGCTGTTGCGAACTCCCACCGGAAGAACTGCGCGCCGAGTGCTTGCACGTCCAGCATGTGCAGCTCTAGGACATGCGGTTGTGTGCGCTCTTCTGCAGAGAGAGAATTGTCACCGACGGTGATGTGAACCGTCGTTCGCTTGGCGGCCTGCTCTCGACGAGCCGCTTCGCTTTCGCCTTCGATCGGTAGAATCCCCTTGCCCTCTTTGCCCGTGCTCTCAGCGATGAGCTGTTCAGCCCAATAGCCAAATGAGCGCATCGCTGGGTCAGTCACGATCGTCAGCTTGTCGCGTCCCGCCGACCAGCCTTCACCAAAGAAGACGCCAAGCGTGAGCGCAAGATTGCGGTCATCCTCCGTCTTGCTCATCGAAGCTGCAGAGCTTGCTAGCGATAGCACTTCGTGAATATCAACGCCGATGAGCGCGGCGGGCACCATGCCGAAATACGACAGCGCAGAATAGCGGCCACCAATATCCGGAGGATTCGCGAACACGCGTCGGAAGTGCAGATCGTTTGCGAGCTTCTCCAACTCGCTGCCAGGATCCGTGATCGCGACAAAATGCGCAGCACGTGCTTCGCCGAGATGCGCGAGCTTATCCCAGAAGTAAGCATAGAAGCACTCTGGCTCCAGCGTCGTCCCGGACTTACTCGCAACCACGAACAGCGTGTGATCGAGATCGCACCCACGCTCCACATTGTGCACTTGATCGGGATGCGTGCTATCCAGCACCAACAGCGTCGGATAACCCGCCTTCACACCAAACGTATCGCGAATCACCTCGACGCACAAGCTGCTTCCGCCCATGCCGAGCAGCGCAACGTGCGTGATGCCGTCCTTGCGAACTTGCTCGGCAAACTCGGTGATCGCATCGTGCTGTGCGAGCATCGCGTCCGGCACACTAAGCCAACCGAGGCGATTGAGTATCACCTTTGCCGCATCCGCGTCGGACTTCCACACGGTTGCATCCTTCTGCCAAATGCGCGATGGCAGATTCTTCTCTATCGCCCCGCGAATGTCCTGAACTACGATTTCAGAGAGCGTCGTCTCATCGTTTGGTAGTGTCATGCCATCGCCTCTTCCATCGAGTGTCGCTTCTTGTCTAAGTTTTTCGACAGAGCAGCGAAGGCATCTTCGAATTTCTTCACACCGTCGATCTGCAGTTCCTCTGCTACACGCTCCGTATCGATCCCTAGCTTGCGTAGGTCGTCAATGACCCCGTGCGCCTCCGCTAGGCCTGTAGCGAGGCTCCTAGAGGCCTCTCCGTGGTCTGAGAAGGCCAGAATGGTCTCATCCGGCACAGTCGAGACGGTCTCCGGTCCGATCAGTGGCTCGATGTAGAGAACATCACTATAACTTGGATTCTTCGTGCTAACGCTTGCCCAAAGGCAACGCTGTGGTCTGGCACCATCCTTGGCCAGATCCGCGAACGGGTCGCCGTGGAAAATCTCCAAATAACGCTCGTACGCCAACTTCGCATTCGCGACCGCTGCCTTCCCATAAAGCGCTCTCAGCCCTGCGGCATCTCCCGGGTTGGCTGCCAACTTCGCATCCAACTCCTTATCAACATTCGTATCGACCCGAGACAGGAAGAAACTTGCCACGCTCGCGATCTTGGTAATATCCTCGCCCCGACCCAGCCGCTCCCGCAGAGCTTGCAGGTAGGCATGGGCCACTTCCGTGTAATTCCCGATGCCGAAGAGCAGCGTGATATTCACATTAATCCCCTCCGACAAACACTGCTTCACAGCCGGAATACACTCCGGCGTACCCGGAATCTTGATCATCACATTCGGGCGGTCAATCGTCGCCCACAACCGCCGCGCAGCCTCCACCGTAGCCTCGGTCTCCTTTGCCAGCCGAGGATCCACCTCGATCGACACATAGCCATCCACACCATCGGTCCTGTCATACACCTCCCGCATTACATCCGCAGCAGCACGGACATCATCCGTCGTCAGCCGCTCGTAGATCTCATCCGTGGTCAGACCTTGGCGGATAGCAGCCTGAATGTCAGCGTCATACTCCTTGCCAGTCGAGATGGACTTCTCGAAAATCGACGGATTCGACGTAATTCCACGCAATCCCAGCTCTTTGATCATACTCTGGAGCTTCCCGCCCGCGATAAACCCTCGGCTCAGGTTATCATACCACAAGCTCTGACCGTACTGCTCTACCTCTAACCAACGATTTGCCATTCTTCTGACTCAAAATATGTTTGAAAGTATCACACCCACACCCGGTAAACTCTGAACGATAGAAAAGCAAAAAGCAAGCCCTCGGAATCCCTTTGGATGACGAGGGCGTAAAAATTCAGGGCTAATTTTTGTTGCCACACGGAAAACACGGACACATTTGTTGTGTGATGTAAATTCGCGATTCATGAACTTCTCATATAAATCAACAACTTACAGCTTTTTGTCTATAGGACAGAAAGCGCTTTCCATAAATTTTTTGCGGTTCCCGAACCGACCAGGAATTCGGTAGAAAGCGCAGAATTTCTCCCCGCCTCCCCGTGTAGCACAGACTTTAGTCTGTGACCCCCTATGCGCAGACTGAAGTCCGCGCTACACGTCACTACCATCATCTCCCCACCACAACCCGCCGAGTCTCCACAAAACCACCCGGACTCACCCGCAGATAATACACTCCCTCTGGCAACGGGAGGTCGTACGGTCATCGACTTCTGGGGCGGGTAGCATACCCACTATCGAGCTTGACCAACAAATGAACGCCCACCCCTGCCTCACTCGCCAATGAAATAGCGTAGTGAAACCCCCGCGAACAGAACCCTCGTATTCCAATTGCTATAGTGGTCAACGATTGTCAATGGCTCGTCGAAACCGGCGGAGAGCTCAGCGTTAAGCGATTTCGAAAAGGGAATGTCACACGTCAAGGCACAGCGGACTCCCAGAACAAGAGAATTCGCCTCGGGCGCATTCACCGTGAGCGTGTCATTCGTCACGGCCCGGGGATTTGACACATCCCCACTGGATTGAACAGTAGTGATTGTCTTCAGGAGGGTTGGATGAGGCAGGTAGGAAATTTCAGGCCCTACCATAAGTCCCAGACCAACCGGCCTTTCCCCCGCCCAGAAGTTGTACTTGATGAAGGCGTCCAGAGACCAGTAATGCAATTTAGCCAACTGACTGGCTTCTACGGAGCTGTCATACACCACGCCGTTCTTCACGCTCTTGGCGGAAGGATTGCCACAGTTCCATTGGCTGAAGTACGCGGATCGAGAATCGTACACTACGTGCGCAACGAGTGAATAGTGATTGCGAGTGTTTGAATCGAGGAAATATTCCATCGCAATACCACCCCAGCCGTCTGTCCCAGAGCCACCCGTAACACCTGCACACGTCTTTCCCGGCCAAAGCAGGACGGGATCAAGTCCGTACAGAACAATATTTCCTCCCCCAACAACCCCCAGCCAAAACCCCCGACGACTCGCCGTCGTATCATCACCGACCGTTTGCGAGGCAGCAGTGCCGCTCAGGAGAATAATGGCAAGAACTGAGAGTGTAGCAGTTCGACACTTCGTAGCTATGAGCATGAAGACAATCATTGATGGCTAATTATCGACGAAGTACCGGAGCGACAGCCCCGTGAAGACGGCACTCGTTGACCAATTGCTATAACGATCCACTTTCGTCAGCGGCAAATCATAGCCCAGCAGGAGCTCTGCATTGATCACCCTGGAGAACGGCACATCGCACGTCAGAGCACCGCGAATCGCGAGCCGGATCGCGTTCACTTCTGGTGCGGGTGCCGTAATCTCGTCATAAAGGACTTCCATAGGGCTTGCCGCATTGCCGCTTGAGTGATAGGTGGTAAACGTCTTTAACAGAGTCGGTTGCGGCTGGTAGCCAATAGAAGGACCGAGTTGAAGTCCAAAACCCAATGGGGCCTCGGAAGCCATAAAGTTATGTTTGAAGGACAGATTGACCGACCAATAATGAAGATTAGCTGTTTGCGATGCATAGGTGGTGCTGTCGAATGATACCCCATTCTTCACACTCTCCAGCCCTGGGATGTAACAATCAGTGGTTCTGAATTCAGCAGATCGAGAATCGTACGATGCCTGAACCGTGAGGACATTCTGGTTGTGACGTCCAAGCGGATATTCCATCGCCAAACCGATGAAGCCGTCTCTGCCCGATCCATCGTAAGCATTGACGCACGTCTTGCTTGCCATGATCGGGTATTTGTCGGAGGCATAACTAACGAAATTACCTCCGCCAACAACTCCGATCCAAAATCCCCGACGACTCACCGCCGTCTCCTCACCAACCGTTTGCGATGCAGCCGTGCCGCTCAGGAGAACGAGCGCAAGAGTAACGAGAGTAAGTGTGAGCGTATTCATGGTGTTCGTTCAATCATTTATCACTCATACAACATGTAGCAAGTAGTGAGACTATAGAGAGCCATGGAGCCGCTCAACAAGCCCCTATCAAATCCAAAAGCCCTCGCGATCATTACTGACCGCGAGGGCTTTCAAAAAACTGCAAACCGAACGTACGGCCTGGGCAGCTACATCATACCGTTATCCACGGATGAAGTAGCGGAAGGCAATACCGGCGAAGACCGCAGAGGCCTTCCAGTTGTAATCGGTATTGACTTTGGTGATCGGGAAATCATATCCAACGATCGGCGTGGCGATCCACTCCTGCGTGAACGGCACATCGTAGGTAGCCGCCGCACGAAGCGCAAGGCGAATACCGGAAGCGTTCGGAGCAGCCGAAGTGGCGGTTACTGTCGCAGTTGCCATCGGGCTGGCAGCGTTACCGCTGGAAGCTGTCACGGTGACCGTCTTGTTCAGATTTGCCGTCATCTTGATACCGACCGAAGGTCCGATCTGGATACCAGGGCCGATCGGGCTCGGACCAGGTGTAAAATTGTACTTGTAATGCAGATTGATCAGCAAGTAGCTGAGATTTGCATCGAGTGCGGTTGTGACAGAGCCATCATACTCGACACCATTCTTTTTGGTGGGAGTTGCCGGGCTCGAACCGTTCTGCGAAGTGAACTTCGAAGACTTCGAATCATAGATCGCTTCGAAGACGATGAAGTTCTGAAGCTCGTTAGCATTGCCAAGTGGGTACTCTAGCGTGAGTCCACCCCAGGGTGCAATGTCCGAACCGTTCTGTGCTGTAAAGCATGTCTTCTCCGAGTTGAGGATCGGGAAGGCGTCTGTATTGTAGGCTACGAGGTTGATACCGCCGATGGGTCCCACAAGGAATCCTGTCTGGACGGTCGGCACGAGAACGCTCGTCTGAGCGGAGGCCTGAGTCGTAGCAAGCCCTAAAGCAGCAAGGGCCAAAAGTGCCAGGAGACGATTACGCATAAAATCGAAGAATTAGAAAGTTTGAAAACTTAGAGTGAGCAACTGCACGCAGGGCCGAGGCATGAGATGAGACACGTTAAGCCGGGGCCCGCAGGGAGCTTCGAACGGTGTTGAAACATGACATACTATGTCTTTAGGTTCCACCCTCGCTCGTTGCCGGTAGAATTCCCCTCTTCAGCACACAAGCCAAAGAGGGGAAATCCACGCGATCAGTTACTTCTGGATCACGAACTGCTTCGAGATGGTGTGGTGGCCATCGGTCAAGCGATAGGTGTAGTTGCCGCTTGGCAGCTTGGACACATCGCTTGTGATCTGCCAGGAACCAGCCTCGTGGCGTACGTTATCGAGCGGACGCATCACTTCGTTACCGAGTTCGTCGGTGAACGTCATTGTCAGCACTGTCTCACCACGGTTTGCATAGGCAATCGTGATGTGACCACCGGTTGCTGGATTCGGTACCGCTGGCTTCGAGAAGAGGAAGTTGCTGTTCCCATTCATGAAGTCCATCAGGATCTGGTTACCGCAGCGATAGATGATGCTGAAGTTACCACCAACCACCTGGGTTCCGACGCACGGACCAACTGCGTTACCGGTGGAGGTCAGCTGCATTGAAGCAAGCGTGACGTCGGTGTTCGCATTCTGATTCGCGAGTGTTACGCGGAAGTTCAGCGATCCGAGTGTCGGCATCGTGACGTCGAGAACCTTCGAGCCCTTGAGCACAAGGTATAGAGTATCAACATACGCGATACCCGGAGCTGGGTTCTTACGACGGACGTCGTTAGCAACCACCGTCTTGCTCGCATCGATCGTCCAGCCATTCTGGCCAACGAACGCGTTTGCAATGCCACCCATGATGTCGAGGAGATCCGTGTTGAACAGATAGGTCAACTGGACACCATCAACATTGAGGGTCGGAAGCTGCGCACCGAGACCGGTCACAACCGTGCTCACTGGCATGGAGACCAGCGCAGTGTTGCTTGCCGCAGCCTGGTTACCATTCTGGATGTTGGCCGAGGTCGCGAAGTTCGACGACGCTGCAACCATCACACCCTGAGCGATACCCTGGATCTGCTGGGTCATATCCGTATCGGTCATGGAAGGAGCGAGACGATTCGTCGTCAAGTGAACCTTGACCGAAGCATTGTACGTCTGCGCCGAGGCGATCGAAGGCGCTGCTGTCGATGGATTGAATACAACACCGATCGGAGCCGCAGAACCTGCTGGGATGACCGTACCGACGTAGTTATTCGAAGCCAATGAGAAGAGCGCTGCATCCGGTCCGACGATCTGTACGCTTGTGATGGTCTCAGTAAGACCAGCTGGCGTGCTTGGCATCGTGTTCGTTACAGGTACGATTCCATTCTGCTGGCTGCAGGAGAGGATCGGCGTAGCTGCATAACCGGAGATCGTTGCTCCACCAACGGTGGCGTGAGCGAGGATACCGATCGGGCCCTGTGTACCGCACTCATTCGACTCGATCAGAATCTGTGTGTGCTGAGCTGAATCGTAGCTGAAGCTTGGATCGAAATCCACGTTCACCTTGAGTGACTGGCCTGGCTGCAAGGTCACTGGCAGCGGCTGAGATGGCGTCAGCTTGAAAGCCGCGTCATACTTCGATGCCGGTGTCGGGAATGCAACGGTCGTAACGGTCAGATCCGTATCAGCAGTGTTCTGGATGGAGAAGCTGCTCGTCGCAGGTGCTGTTCCCTTGTATGGAACTGCTGGGAATTCGATCGCGGCCGGATTCACCGTCGCTTGGCGGAAGATCGTCTGGATCTTCGCACGAACTCTCATGATCTCGCCTGTCGCGGTCGTCGCCGTGATCGTATCATAGTAGGCCTTCGTGACGCCCGGAACCGGGTGGAAGTCTTCCACGACGATGAGCAATTCGTTCGTCGAAAGATGCTCTGGATTCTTCGTGAAATCCGCGATGCTTCCATTCTGTGTGAACACTTCGAAGCCTGACCACATTGGATCGGTAGCAGCCGTGTGCACGATGCTCGTCACATCGGAGCCAAGTGTGCCCGTCGCGAGAAGCGTGTCCACAATATGAGCAGAGTCACCAGCAGCAACGCATAGCATGACAATTTCCGTATCACGGAACAACTGTTGGCCCGCCATTGCGGCATTACCCTTCAACGTAGCGTTACGCACCCCAAGCGGCTTTCCGTCGTCACCAACCGAGGTCGCTCGTGCATGCCACGGTGCCTTCACCTGACCAACAGCAGTTGGGGTGAAAGTGCACTCGATCGCAAGATCACCTGCGGCAGGTATGGTGAGCGGCATTGACAAAGTTGGGTCAGCTACGAAATGAGGATCGTCCGTCCAAACGCTATCAATTACAAGCGGCAACAACTTTGACATGTTGACGATGTGCGTACCTGGTGTTCCTGGCTTGGCCGCCGGATCACTCTTGTGGCTCGCTCCCGCTGTGTTTGTCGGATCGACAATCGGCACGGTACCGAAATCATAATCGGTGATGCGGAAGTCTCCGCCGCCGCCTGTACCATAAACGATAACCTTCTGCTGCAAGCATGGGTCACCGAAGACAACCGTGTCAAACGATGTCGAGGACTGCTGTGGGATGAAGGAAAGCTTGATGATGCGTGTCTCGCCAACTGCGAGCGGCGTCACCACAGCGCTATCGATCATGAATCCAGACTTACCATTGCCATAGCCTGGGTTGAGAAGCTTGAGGTCCGTGAAGGAAAATTGCTTCTTACCCAAATTGATGATCGTATCATACTGATAGACCGGCGCGCCTCCAAGATTTCCGATACCGAAATCGCGAGCTGGCGGCACAATGGCTGCGAACTGCGGCTGGTAGGTGCTCGTGATGATAGACTCGTTTCCAGCAATGTCGAAGATCGCGATCTCGAGAATGGCTTCCTTCGTGCTATCAAGCACATACATGTCATAGAACGAGGAGTTCTTTCCAACGCCTTCTGCCCAATTCGGGTCGTCCTTGCTGTAGGCCATGTTGTAGATCGTGTCGAGGCGGATGTAGCCTAACTTGCTCTGGTTCAAACCGGAGTCAGAAAGATCGACATGCGCAGCGAAGCACTCACCGTTCGGGATCACAGCCGGAGGAATGGTATCAGGCGAGCGGAATGTACCCGTGCCGAATGAACCTGCCCAACCATAGGACTCGTCATAACCGTAACCGTAGATATAGACGCCAACGCCAGAGTCAGAAATGACCTTGTGAGCGCCTGCCTTCACACCGGAAACGCGATAGACCGAATACTGAGAATTGACTGGCAAGTGTGTGTAGTTTGCAATGCCCTGGTCATCGAATTTCGTCGATTTGATGGCATTATTGTCAACAAGAATATTGACGTAGTTCTTGTACGGCGATTGGTTGCCGATACTGACCGGCGTCTGGAAGACGACCGTCTTCGTCCACTGCTCGACTGGGTTGATCACGACCTCCGCCGGATCGCCCTGTGCGTTCGCACCATCTGGGTAGGTGGAGGAGTTGATGTACTGCACAAGCAAGAACGGATCGTCGCTCGTCCAGCTGCTGGCCTGGTCAATGTCATCACGAAGATACGTGCTGTACTGAGAACCGAGGATACAATAGACCGACTTCGGATAGGTCGGGTCTTCGCGGTAAATGATCTGGTTTGGCTTGGTACCAATGACCAGGAAGCTGCTCCACTGTTTGCCAGGATTTGCTGGGTAGAACGGAGCGGAAATGTAGGTCGTAGCCCATGTACGAACAGGCGGGATCATTTCACAGACGTGATCGCAATAGGGATATCCCATCGGGATATTCGGGCACATCGAACCACCAACGATTCCGACTGGAACGTTCGACTTCACGACCGTACCCGTCATGTCAAAGTTTTCAGCATCGGCTGCTGTGAGCGAAAGGTACTGGATCGCGTCTCCCTTATTGAGGATCTCAACGAACGGAATGCCCTTCGGGTGAGCAACGCAGGTCTTACACGCGTGCGGAGCGGACTCAACGCGGATGTCGGTGGACGGAGTGATCGTGCAGATCGTGTTGTCCTGGTTGGCAATGATAGCCATTTCCGACGGGAAGTCATAGACGTACGTTCCAAAGCCCTCGAACAAGGCATTGTAGGCAGCTACGACGTTCTCTGTACCCCAGCCGATAGCCGGAATGATGTACATACCGTCTGACGTGTATGGGTTATGCGACATGAGATAGGCGCAGATATCACCGTCATTCGACCAGACGTGGATGGCCTTGTGCTCAAGGATCGCGCTGGTCTTGATCTCCCAACCGAGCGGGATGTTGAACGAAGCCACACTGTAGGGCTGCACGGGCAGCACCTTTGTGGCCTGGTTCGCCATGTTGACATAAATGTTCGTCTGGTTCGGGGAGGTGACGTACAGGTTGTAGTACTTACCCGACTGATCATCGTAGTTCTTGATCATCGTGAACCAGAGATCACGTCCCATCTGGGGCGGCACCATCTTTTTCTTGACGATCGTGTGAACAATACGCGCATTTCCGCCTGCGTGAGCGGACGAGATGCCACCCACCAGTACCGCAAGCGCGATAAGAAGAGAATAAACCCACGTGGTGCGGGAGGATGATCCCTCATCCCGACCCGTGACCCTTGTGGCGGTCATTCGATTCGTGTAACTATGTTTCATGGTTTCCATTTCCCAGTTAAGAGCCCCTTCGCAAGAAGAGGCGAATACAGCAATTAGAAGCAGTTAAAAATACGACACTACCTTCGGACCCTACCAGCGGCCGACTGCGGTTGGCAGTTGATCGCTGGCTCATCCAATCCGGCATCCCTGCGCGCAAGCAACACGCTTGGATACCGCTCATTTAAAAAAATCTGAAAATCAAGCAGAACAGTCTCTCGGAAGCCCCGTTCGGTGCAGAGCATGCGCCGTATGATCGTAATTCCGATGAACGTAAAATCTATCTTGCCGCGACGGACTGCGATTAACATGTGATTTTTCGACCACATAGTTCCTCGTTTTTGGAAGTCATCCCCTTTCGCGGGACAACCAACTTCGCGAGCGGCGCTATAATAGAAACGCGAAAAGTCGCTCCGGTTACAAAAATATTTCCAAAAAAATGAATTTCGGAAATCCACCCATTACAAAGACACCGTTTTTCGACCAAAAACGACAATCTCAGAAATCTCGCCTGTTTAGCAATGAGCCATTGAACCACACCATAAAACTTCAAGAGCCAAGGCCGTACAGGATTGTGTACACTTAGGCCTCATCCTTTGGCTACTTGCAGCCAACTTACGAGCGATTTGGGATGCCCGAGGGCAATGCTGACGTCTCTAAATAGATTGCCGGGCCTATGATGAGGCCCGACAATTACATTTTCGATCGATAGGGCCACCCTCCCGAATCGTGGTGGCCCGCAAAAAATGCTGGTTACTGAGCAGAGCCGATCGGAGTCTCGACAAGAACCTGCACTGTACGATTGTAGTAGCGGCCTTCCGGCAGCTGGTTATCGTAGAGCGGAGCGGACTTTCCATAGCCATGCGAGGTCAAAGACTTCACGCGACCCTTGATGTGGCCAGCGATGTCGCCTTGTACCGCCTTGGCGCGGTTCGTCGAAAGCTTCTCGTTGTAGTCGTCTGTACCGAGAATATCGGTGTAGCCATTGACTGTCGCGTCCGAGTTAGCCTGAATGCGGCTGTAAACGTAAGAATCAAGGATCTTATGATTCCACACGCCCATGTCGGACTTGTTGTACTTGAAGAGGATCAGGTTGTAGGTCTCGCGGGTCTTATCACCCAAATGCTGAGCAACGACATCGCTAACGGAGAACTGCTTCACATCGATCTGATCGACGTTCGACAGCACTTCGCGGCCCTTCTTGTCCGTAACCTTCAACTGCACACTCATCTTCCCTTCGCCGGAAGGTAGCTTATTGCCATCCATCGAGCGCCAGTTAAATCCATCTCGCGTGACGGTCGAAAGCGGATCAGTGATCGAGAACGATGCCCACGGCTTGCCCTGATAACCGACCATCAACTCGCGCTTATCGATCTGTGCGTCTCGCAGGCCGTTCACCCACTTGAATCCGCCTGTTGGCATATCGGGGCGTTTCACCAATTGCTTGAAGAGCACTGGGTGCACGATCTCCCATGAGTCGCTGCCGATCTCAACGCGGCGGTTCTCTGCAATACCCTCAGGTGTTGTCGGAAGTGTTGGATTCTCAGGCAGCTTACGCGCCTCAAGCTTGATGCGCTCCGGGCTGATACCCCAGATCTCTACGAGGTACTTCTTCACGCCTTCGGCACGCTCTCTGGATAGATCGAGCGACTTCTCCTGATCTACGTCCTGAGAATTTGTGCCCGTCAACGTGATCGAGGTATTCGGGTTGGCGCGCAGACGCTGGCCGAGAATGTTGAGGTAGTTATAGTACGCGTTCAGCGTTGCACTCAGGGTATCTTCGGAGAATCCTGCTGTTTGCGCTGGGCTCGTGTACTTGACGTAACGGCCTGGCAGTGCACCGCTACCCAGATCGAAGAAGACCATTGGGAGCAGCGTGAAGAGCTCGATCGTCTGCTGTTCGCGGATGATAACACCCTTGAAATTCGGGAAGAGCGCTGGCTTCTCCGTGACGAGTGCAGGCGTCTGCGTTACCCACGAAACCACCGGCGGATTCTCGTTATTCATCGGAATGTCATGCACGACGATACGCGATGTATCGTCGCGTAGCGGGATGACCTCGCGGGAAGGGCCATACGGAAAGTGATTTGCTTCCGTGGCGGAGATCATATATGGACCGCCGAGCTTTCCGTCCTTGTCGCTTGAAAGCACCACGAGGTATTCGCCTGTTGCGCTGTTGGCGTCCTTGTCGTAGACGGTTTCACCGGTACGCTCGTCAACAACTTTGACATGTGCGCCCAAATTCTCGTTCGTGTTAACGTCAAAGCATTTGCCTTTGAGCACAAGAGTAGGCTTTGGCTTCGGTGGATTGCTTGCGATCCAGATGTCGTATTGTCCACTACCGCCATCACGGTCGCTCGTGAAGAAGAGCACGTTTCCGGATGCCGGGACTGTCAAGAACATGTCGTTCGACTTAGAATTGATCGGAGCGGGGAGCGGGGTTGGCTCGGTCCAATCCGTGTCACTCGGCCCCTTCCACTCAGACTGGAACAGATCAAGACCGCCCATGCTGTTGTGGCCGGCTGATGCGAAATAGAGTGTCGTACCGTCGGCAGCCATGAATGGAGACCCGTCATAGACACCCGTGTTGATCTTCGAACCAAGATTAACCGGGTCACTCCAACGTCCGTCTGAGAGCTGATGACTGACGTAGATGTCAACATTTTCCTTTCCCTGGCTACCGATCTTCGGCGGATCCGTACGGTTGGAGGCGAAGAACAACTTCTTGCCATCAGGAGAAATCGAAGGCTGTGATTCCCACGCAACTGTGTTGATAGGCGATCCCACCTCGCGCACATTTTTCCAGTGAGTACCGTCCAGTGTTGCGACCCAAATATTTACGTCGCCGTTTACGGTGGTATTACGATTCGTCGCGAAGTAGATCGTCTGGCCGTCTGCTGCAATCGATGCGGCACCGTCGGCTTGGTCAGAATTGATTTCCGTTACATCCAACGGAGCCGACCATGTGGTATCGTCATTCTCTGGGCTGGTGGACATCCAAAAGTCTTCGAGGCCCTTGCCACCAGAACGGTTAGAAACGAAGAAGAGTGTGCGACCATCAGCCGTCACTGTCGGGGCAAAGTCATTATACTTGCCATTGAAAGGGTTTTGAAGGCACTGGGAATTATCCTTCACGCACGGCCCCAAATTTCTCACGACAAGTTTCCCGAATGCGCTCGCACCACCGCCGCTGTCAACCGGAGGCGGCGGGGGCGGGGTCGGAAGCACAGCGGTGTGCGCTGCGGCATGCCGCGCGGGGCGGTGACCGGCAGTTGCGCCATGCTTGGAGGAGGAACGGTTCGCGGACGCAGAAGCGAGGAGCCCTGCGGCCAGAACGAGGGTAAGAACGAAGATAGCTCTAACGATCGAACGAAGTCTCATAAGATAATTGATGGTTCTGTCGATGATCCGGACCGCTGGGGCGATCCATAAAATCCACACAGTCACAAAAAAACGGAAACAGAATGCGATCCTGGATGAGCGGTCATCGTCGAAAGGATCAGCACCCGAAGGAAAATAGAGGGGGGATGCGTGGATCCGAATGACCCAGCTCATCACTTCTCCGACGCGAATGTTCGGTCACCCGCAACTTGAATGTCAATAGGAATGATCGCTTCTCATGAACGACCGATCACTCAGAGTGGATGACCGATCATCCACAAACAACTCTGCGCACATCTCACCAGAGGCACAGCATGACTCAGGAGTGACGATCATCCAGCGCTCAGCTCACGCATAAAATAACGCCCCTCAAAAAGAAACAGCGTGTTATCAACGCAAACGCGTTCGATTGGTTCAACAACTGTCCGCCCCACTGAAAAAGAATTCAGAGTACGAGCACGAGGCAGAAGTAAGCCGCACAAAGTGGTTACGCATGATAACTCACAGCGAAAATAACTAATTCTTAATAGCAACTCGGAAAAAGCACGAAAATAATGGCGATTAATGAACGCTTTCCCCACAATCACCCACTTTGCTGCGCTTCGCAGTACCCTTCTTACGACGTACTTTCGAATGTGCTACAGTCGCTCGCTCAATCCCAGTAATGATATGATCCCACATTTGGGGATACGGAAGAACCTGAGACTCCTCAACGCTGTGATAGCCCGTACAGAACCGTTGAACGTACCGCTTAGTATAGACACTGGCCCGTTGAACATTGAAATCATGCCGCTGAAGAAGCACGAGGCTTTTTAGGAATGCATAGAGTGGGCCTGATTTCCGAGTGCGTAAGTGACGCATGAGATACTGATTGAGGGCTTCAGACCGAACTATTACTTCATCGAATTTCCCAAGTTCGACGAGAACGAGATATTGCAGAATGATCAGGGAGATATTGTATCCCGCCTTATCTTTTGAGTAGATCGGAACCTCTCGAATAAGTTTCGCTAAGGTTTTCCGCTTTGTCGATTGTTTCGCGAGAAGCATGAAGACAATGTATTGCTGGAAGATGGCCCACTTCTGGCGCACTTGTTCTGCTTGTGATTCGAAGCGACCGTGTGCGATTACCGCCTCCAAACAAACCGATGCAGAAGCGAACTGCTGGGTGTGCATGTAGAGGAGGAATTCGTACTCCATCATGACAAACCAGTTGTTGCCGCCCGGTTCAAAATACTGTTTGCACTCCAGCACCGCCGATTTCCCTTGCACAAGATCATTCGCGGAGAGTGCGGCGGTCAGGCGCTTAAGAGCAAATTCCCCTGCGAACGCTTTGTTCTGCATGTGCGGATGCAACTTGAGGAACATCGAAGCCCGCTTACAGAGCGTAATCGAAAGGGCAAAGTTACTTTCAACTTCCGCAACAGTCGTAGCAATTCGAAAATAGTTAATGCCAATATTAAAGGTAGGAAATTCCTCGAATACTGCCGTTGCTTCATCGAGCGAGGCACCTGTCAATCGCTTAAGGCTTGGCCTCACCGTACTTCTGCCAACACTCTCCACGTAGAACCGCTCCAGGATGGAAGCGATCTGATTCTCCGCCACCCGCAACCGAAGCGCGGCGGACAACTCGTGATCGATCTTTTTGAATGCGAGGCGATTACCCTCGAATGCGGCGTGGGTGCGAGCAAGACGCAACAACTCAATCGTATCCGAGGTAAGCTCATACTTCCGCGCGCGTGCCAGCGCCGCTGGTACCAAACTCATCGCGGCACGGCGTGCCCCGAGCATTATGAGAACTCGGACCATAAAGACCCGCCGCATATTCGCATACATCATTCTTCGAAGCTCGGAGCCTTTCTGGAGATCGAGATCGAAGAGAAGCGAGAGTGTTTTCAGCTTCAGTTTGCTCCGAAGCCGAACGTATGAACGAGAACTGCTCCCTTCCCCGAAAATATCCCTTGCCCATGTCTCCTCCTCACGTTGTTCCGAATCGGCGAACTTCCTGGCCAACCGTGTGACGGAATTTTGTTTCGTACGCATCCGGAAGAGATTTCTCGCTCTCTTATTGCCGAATCGCTTGATAACGCGTATAATATCACTTAGATGTAGTGGATTATCCATCTATTCTAAAGAGTTGTTCAACCTAAAATAATGCCTTCATTGAACCCATATCGTTTAGCATGAGCTAATACTGGCAATTAGGACCGAACAAAGATAGATAAAAACTGCTGTTCCGTTTTGAAAAGGGTCACTTTTATGACGATTTTTGAGGCTGATTTTACAATTAGCCCCAAAAACTCCCATGAAAAAACTTATTCTCGTCATAACACTCGTAGTCGTAGCTCTCGTTAGCAGCCCCACAAGCGCGCACAAAGCAGCCATTTCATTCGCGATCAACAACCAACAATCCGAGCCTCTCGGCTCTGTTACCGTAAGTACGCTCGATGGTGATGCGTACGTCAATGTCCCCGCCGAGACAAATACTTCGGTTGATATTCCATCGACAGCAATGTCCGTGACGATCAACGGGCAACAGGTTCTGCAAGGCGTCAACGCTTCCGTGACACTCCCGTCGAGCGCTGTCGTCTTCGTGTACTGGACGGCTCCGGGTATCATCACTATCCTCGATCACGAGATATTACAACTGAGAGGTAAAAAGTTTGGTGTTTTTCACGCCCTGCCTTCGAATGAGCAATCATTCGAAGAACGGGATTTTTTCAACTCGAATCATACTTAGGTATTCTTATGAAAGCATTCTTTTTAGCACTTCTTGCTTGCGTGGCACTCACGTTGCCACAAAGAGCAAACGCGTTATGCAATCCCTGCGACTTCACGATTAACACCCACACAAATTGGCTTGGGTGTCCTGACACTGACAAATGCGGTATTGACACAACGATATGGTGTGATAACTGCGCGACCTTCACCCTTAACATGGGGCCAAACGCTTGCAATGTCATCAGTATCGACATCATTCCACCACCTGGCCTCTGCTGCAGGGCATGCGGTGTGACGGATTCCCCGACACACGCGAGTTGGACTTCAACGCAAGAAACCTGTGACGCAGGTAATCCAACTCTTACGCCACCATCCGGTACGACGTTTGGAGCAAACGCTAACATGATCTTCAAGATTTGCGCGGGCACAAGCGGCAACACTTACACTATTACGCTTAACACCACAGGTGGCCCCTGCACCACGACCATAACGATATAGATGGTTAATCTTTCCGCGCCGAGGATTGCAGTACTTATCTGCATCCTCAGCGCACTCTCATCGCCAGGCATCGCACAGATGCCTGGCCGATGGGAGCGCGTGTTTATTTCCGCTCCGGTAACTGGCGTAAAAATTCAATTCTATGACACCAGATTCGGAATACTCTTACTCGACACTGGCGAATTTGTGCGTCCAACATCGTGCTTTCAAACAACCGATACAGGAAAGACGTGGAATTATCGTGGTCGGGAGACTACGATTTACTCGATGGGCACAACCGTGCCTCACGGCTTCGATATTCCAACTCTCACTGATTACTATTACATGGATCAGGGAAATTATTGGGTTTCCCATGATGCGGGAAAGACATGGGCGGTTTCATCGTTGCCTGGTGGGCAGCATCCCCTAAAAGCAAGTAGAATGTTCACTCCGGCTTATGGAATCGGCCTCTCGATACCGAATGACATCTACACCTTCATGACAACCGACTCAACCAATTCCTTTGGCTATAGAGCTTCGACCACTGCTCCGCCCCTGGCCTCTATTACTGACGCGGTCTGGCTCGATTCAAACAGATGCTATGTCGCACTAAGGGTAGGGGTTCATGACCAAATATGGAAGTCGGAGGACGGAGCACGAACCTGGAAGACCTCCTACGCATCCAGCTTTGCTACTGTTATCTCGCAGATTGTGGCGTCCCAGGATTCCTTGTTTGCGTATGCACTCCTGCTGAACTATTCAAATGGGCCTGCGTCGATGCTTAAAACAACGAATGGAGGTCAATTGTGGGTGACGGACTCGGCGATTTACAAACCACGAATCCAACACATGGCTTCGCCTGCTCGCGGCAAACTTTGGGCGTGCGTTGCGAACTCACCTCATGGTCCGGCTGACTCCCTATATTATTCGTCCGATAATGGGAAAAGTTGGAGTGTGGATTCTACCACATTTATCGGGGACACCATACTGTCCATGGCATGGCCCGACTCTTCGCATGGCTTCATCCTGGCTCAGCGGCACGACACCTTGTGGGCATATCGTTATATCCCGGAAGGAGTTGGTAGCGTCTCCGATAGAGTTATGCTTGTAGCCTCCCAACTATCCATCCGCCCGA
This sequence comes from uncultured Ignavibacteriota bacterium, assembly GCA_903900335.1. Classification (GTDB taxonomy): domain Bacteria; phylum Bacteroidota; class Ignavibacteria; order Palsa-1295; family Palsa-1295; genus PALSA-1295. The sequence goes on from CAIUMP010000036.1 coordinate 33,034, forward strand.
ATCCAGCGGACGACCGAATTACCGTCGAGTCAGCAAATGGGCAACTGATAATAATGGACGCGCTCGGTCGAACATACGATACCCCAAAGGTTGCGAACGTACTTGATGTAAGCAAACTTGCGTCCGGTGTTTATTTCATCACCGATGGCCGCAACCGCACGAAGTTTGTGAAGGAGTAGAACGACACGGGGAGGCGTTACCCTTTGGACTCTCATTCATGGATACCGCAATCTTATTGCTCGACGAGCAAGGAATAATGCTGCAAGCTACTGATGGTGTGGCAGGTGTGACTGTGTTCCAAATGGGATTCGGACTGTTTCCACCGACTCCGGAAA
>CAIUMP010000037.1 GCA_903900335.1 uncultured Ignavibacteriota bacterium
AAGCGTCCGCGCAAGCCGGAAGGCCACGCGATCGAGTGCCGCATCAATGCCGAAGACCCGGAGAAGGATTTTCGTCCGTCACCGGGACAGATCACCAGTTTCCACGCACCCGGAGGATACGGCGTACGTCTCGATTCTCACGCCTATTCCGGGTACCACATCCCGCCCTATTACGATTCCATGATCGGCAAGCTCATCACCTTTGGCGCGGATAGAGCAGAGGCGATAGACCGGATGCAGTCCAGCCTGGACGAGATGATCGTCGAAGGTGTGAAGACGACGATCCCATTCCACCGCGCCCTCATGCGCGACGAACGCTTCCGCAAAGGCGAGTTCGATACGCACTTCTTGGAAACGTTTGATTGGAAGGCGCACGCGTAGGTTCTTCCGAGTTCGTTACCGAACCATCGCGATGATTATCCCGAAAGACGCAGTCATAGCCGTAGAGAAGATACGGGACTATCTGCTCGTCCCGCAACGCAAGAGCGATAAGCTTGGATATTTAACATTAGGAGGGTACACGAGAGATGATTTTTGGGAATTGATCCGGGACATTCGCGACCAGTTATTGCCATGTGAGGCTGTCTACCAACGGCAAGATCAATATGGTGAATACTTTGAGATCAACGGCCACCTCCAATGTCCGAATGGCAGGTTGCTTGGTGTGAGGACTATATGGAAACACGAACTCGATGGAACGATACGATTTGTAACGCTCTTTCCAGATTAGGAGGACTGCCATGAAATTTGAACTATACAAAGAAGCGGTTTTCGCGCGCGACTTGCCAGAGCGCGGGATTAAGAAGGGCGACGTCGCGACGGTGATCGACTATTACGATCGACCGGAGCCTGGGTATGGATTGGAAGTATTTGATGCGCTCGGGCATACGATTGATGTCCTAACCGTTCCAGAGACTTATCTGGAGCCGATCCGCGAAGGAGAGCGCTGGAATGTCCGACAAGAAGCAACTCAAACAATTTGGGCTGCGTGAGTGTATCTATCGTTTGGGCGACAAACGCTTCAGCAAAGGCGTTCGGATCATAAGTTGAATTCCATGAGAAAATACATCTTGAGTTTTGTCGCGCTGCTCGCCTTCGTCGTCGGGTTTGCAGCGAGCAGTATCTTTAGTCATCCAATCAAACCAGCACACAGCATGAAAGTTACAGGTATCGGCGGTATCTTTTTTAAGTGTAAAGATCCTCACGCGATGAAGGAGTGGTATAACAAGCATCTCGGGATGGAAGCTGGCCCATATGGTGCGAAGCTCGAGTGGTACACCGAGCCCGATTCCACCAAGAAGGGCGTCACGATGTGGACTCCATTCAAAGAGACCACCACTCATTTTGAACCATCGACAAAGGACTTCATGATCAACTATCGCGTGGATGATCTTGACGGGATGCTCGAAGCGATGAAGAAAGAAGGCGTCACCATCTGCGACTCGGTCGAGACGGTTGAGTACGGAAAGTTTGTCCACGTCATGGACCCTGAAGGGAATAAGATCGAATTGTGGGAGCCGAAGTGAGGAGGGCAAACTCAAGGTGAGTTTTGGTGGGAAGAATTCTAAGCAGAACAATTTCGTTAAGGCGCCTCTGAAATTAACATCGCAGAACAACACATGAATTTTCCTTCCGAACTCAAATACACGAAAGATCACGAGTGGCTTCTCATTGAGGGCACTACCGGCACCATCGGCGTCACGGATTACGCGCAGGGCGAGCTTGGCGATGTGATCTATCTCGATCTCAAGGACGGCATCACCGTGCAGGCGCACGAATCGCTTGGTAATATCGAGGCAGTAAAGACGGTAAGCGATCTCTACTCTCCCGTGAGCGGCACCGTTCTCGAAGTGAACTCTGGCCTTAACGACTCCCCAGAAACCGTTAATAAGGATCCCTACGGCGCGGGCTGGCTGGTCAAGATCAGCATGTCGAACTCCGCCGAGGCGGATGCACTGATGAGCGTTGAGGAGTACAAGGCGTTGATCGGGGAGTAATCCTTCGCGCTCTGTTTGATCGTACAAAATCGAAGTGGCGCGGAGATTTCATCCCCGCGCCACCTACCCTTTGGTCCTGCTCTGTGCCCGTTACTCGATACCGGCGAGCTTTTTGAGTGCTCGTACTTCCGGCGGAGAGAGATGGCGTGATTCGCCTCGGCTCATTCCACGGTGGCTGATTCCCGCGAAATTTGTGCGGTCCAGCTTCTCCACTTCGTATCCCATCGCCTCGAATATCCTTCGCACTTCGCGATTCTTTCCCTCGCGCAGTTTCAGGATGATATCCTTCGGGTCTTTCTCGCTAACAGAGAGTTCAGCGGCGCCTGTGATGTCGCCGTCGCCGATGTCGAGTCCGCCTTCGGCAATGATACGCGCATGTTCATGCGTAAGTGGGTGGTCGATCGTCACGTGATATTCGCGCTCGATCTCGAAGGAAGGGTGGGTTAGCCGGTTGGTTAGCTCACCGTCGTTCGTGAGCAGCAGTACTCCGGTCGTGTTGCGGTCGAGACGACCCACAGGGTAGATGCGCTCCTTGGTATCCACGTAGTCGAGCACGGTCGTGCGATCCTTTTCATCGCTTGTCGTGGCGATGGTATCTTTCGGCTTGTTCAGTAGATAATAGACCAGCTTCGGGAGCATCGTCACCGTGGCTCCGTTGACGGTGATCTGATCCTCATACGGCTTGATCTTCGTGCCGAGTTCTGTAACGACCTTACCATTTATCGAGACCGAGCCATCCGTGATAAGCATATCCGCTTTGCGGCGGGAGGTAATGCCAGCGTCCGCGATGAACTTGTTCAAACGCACCTCGCCTGGCCCCATCTTGCCTTCGAGCGTTCTTGGCTCGGTTGAGCGTGGCGGCGTGGACTTAACACCTGGCTTCTTCGCCAGTTTGAGTGGGCCAGCGCTGGCACCGAAACTCTTCTTTACCAGTCCGCCTGCCGGACGGGCCGCACCAGTGCGAAGCCGTGGGGCACTCGGTCTGTCGCCGAAGCTCTTGCGGGGTCCTGCGGAAGTCGGTCTGTCCCCGAAGCTCTTGCGGGGACCTGCGGAAGTTGGTCTGTCACCGAAACTCTTTCGCGGTCCTGCGGAAGTCGGTCTGTCCCCGAAGCTCTTGCGGGGACCTGCGGAAGTTGGTCTGTCACCGAAACTCTTTCGCGGTCCTGCGGAAGTTGGTCTGTCACCGAAGCTCTTTCGCGGTCCTGCGGAAGTTGGTCTGTCTCCGAAGCTTTTGCGCGGTCCTGCGGAGCTAGAGCGCGGTGCGCTAGGCTTGTCTCCATAGGCGCGCGGGGCGCGCGGCCCAACAGGTCTGTCACCCGCTGTGCGCGGACGGAGTATCGGCGCGGATGAGCGTGGTGAGCGCGGCGGAGCGCCGTCACGCATTGGTGCGCGGCGCACGGGCGCTGTGCGAGGGGCAGATGGATCGCGGTCGGCCTTCTTGATGATCGGGATCGCCGTTCGGGTCACGCGGCGAATTGGTGCCGCATCACCTGCGCTCTTTGTGCGAAGCGTTGGCTTGGCTGGAGCATCCCCACTGGCGCTCTTCGTTCGAAGCGTTGGGCGAAGCACTGCTGGCCTTGTCGCAGAGGTTCTAGCCGCGGGTGGCCGAGGTGAAAATACTCTTCCCGTCGATGGGCGACCGGATGATGGGCGCGCCGATGAGGATCTTGGTGCAGATGGTCGCGCTGAAGTTGATCTGGTCGAGGAGGTTCGTTTGGTTGACAAAGAACCCAGTTTGCGTGGGCCTTTACGTGGTGCGGTTGGCATGTTATAGTGTGTTAGTTGCTCGGCGATACGTCATTCGACGCTTCACCATCTATCTCCGGATGTCCCGGAGATGCATGTTCAAATTGTGTTATTTCGAGTGCCACGCCGAGTTCTTCCTCGACATTCTCCTCATCACGAGGATATGTGGCCTCTTCAAGCTCTGCAAGCTCCTTGGCGACGGCAATAGCTTCATCGACCGTTAGGTCCATTTCTGATGATGCGAATTCCGGATCTACAAATTCGTTTGCTGCTTCCTCCAGAGTCGTCGCTCGAACAGATTCTTCCTTCATCAGTTCATCGATCTCCCGTGCGCGCGGCAGATCGGCAATGGAATGGAGGCCAAAGTGGCGGAGGAAGTCCACCGTAGTGCCATAGAGCAACGGGCGTCCAACAGAGTCCGCGCGTCCTGTGATGGTTATTAGGTTCTTTTCCAGCAGTGATTTCAAGACTTCGTCGCAGTTCACACCGCGAATGTTCTCGATGTCGTTTTTAGACACTGGTTGCTTGTAGGCAATGATCGCAAGAGATTCCAGCGCCGCACCGGAAAGCCGACGTCGGGACTTTTCCTTAAATAAGCGAGCTACGTATTCCCCGAATTCGGAGCGAGTAGCGAATTGATAGCCACCAGCGATCTCTACAATCCTATACGCGCGCCCGTTGCCTTCGTAAAAGACATTGAGATGCTCGACCGCGGCATGTATCGTCGGAAGCTCGATGAGTTGTCTCTTCTTGCGTTTTTTCTCAGGAACTTGAGGGACAATTTCTACGGGCCCATCCGGTGCATCGATCACAGTGGCCGCATCGGTGTCCTCGGAATCTGGTGCCTGGGCCTCGGTCGGCTTTGGGGCTTCTTCGACAACTGCTGGCGTGGCTTCTGAGGTTGGCGTCTCCTCTCCGAGAATGAGGGCACGGAGAGTTTGGGCATCCAACGGATCATCGCTCGCAAAGAGCAATGCTTCGATGACGGGTGCCAGGGATTCAGATGAATGGTAATCGAGACGCATTCCGGGAAAAAGATGAAAGTTGGATGGTAACGAATAATCGGGGAAAAAGCAGCAAACCGTTATGGCTTAAACAAAATGATCTCGTCGAATACTCCATGCTGACGAAGCGCCACGAGCCTGGTTCGCACAAGATCCAGAATAGCTATGAACGTTACCGCGATCCAGAGCCGAGCAGCAGGGGAGTACTCCTGAATATCTCCGCTTGGTAGATTTTCGATAAACAATTCGCTCAGGCTCATCTCGCCCTTGAGCGATACGGCTGTCAGGATCAACTCCGATTGCTCCTCAACGGTCACCGGGATCATGTCCACGTCATGTGTTCGCTTGATCTTTGGTGCGCGCTCCATTGCGCGGCGGAAAGCGTTCATCAGGTGGAAGATCGTCACATTTTTGAGCAGATCTTCTTCTGTCGGGGCAACTTCCGTCTTTTCGTCCTGCGCAAAGTACTGTCGGAAGTAAACTTTGCGCTGCTCCTCGCTCATGACGGAGAGTCCCTCAGCCATTTCCTTGAAACGGCGGTATTCGATCAGTCTTCGGACAAGGTCGGTCCGAGGATCTTCTTCTTCCACACCGTCCACTCGCTCCTCGCGTGGCAGTAGCATCTTTGCCTTGATCTGGCAAAGTTCTGCCGCAACGACGATAAATTCACCAGCAAACTCCAGATCGAGCGCCTTCATCAGGTGCAGATATTCCAGGAATTCCTGGGTAATCAGCGTGATCGGGATGTTGTAGATGTCCAATTCGTCCCGTTTTATGAAGAACAGGAGCAAATCGAGCGGCCCCTCGAAATCGTGGAGACGAACTTTATAGGGTGCCGCACTTGCCCCGGCTCTGGGTGGGGCAGGGGGCTCCACTTCGAAGGCGGGCGCGTCTGTGGGCGTATATTCGAGAACTTCCATGTACCGGCGTTGGATTAGCAACATCCTCTAAGCGTCGGAGGGCCGTTTTAGATTCATTGAAATGCCATTTCTTCGTAACAATTTCAGAATTGTCGTATTTTTGAAGCCGCTGGCTTCCCCACGAGGCCGGAAGCTCTTCCTGTATTTCTCTTTTGTATCGATTTTCGATGATAGACAATCATTCTTTAGTTAGCGCAGGCCCTGCCAACCGTGCTCCACAAATTCCCATTCGCGATTTCTTCCGCAATCCGGAAAAAACGGGATACCGCATTTCCCCAGATGGAAAGTTCGTTTCTCATATGGAGCCCTACGAGCGGCGAATGAATGTCTTCGTCGAACCGAGAGAGGCAATTGGTAAGCTAGGTGCCGCCGTGCGTGTAACCTCCGAGACCGCGCGAGACATTGGCGGGTACTGGTGGAAGAACAATGACCGAATTGTCTATGTAAAGGATTTCGCCGGAGACGAGAACTTCCATCTCTTCGCCGTGGACAAGGACGGCTCTAATCTGCTCGACCTCACGCCCTTTGATGGGGTGAAGATCGACATGGTCGATGAGTTGGAAGAAATTCCCAACGAAGTATTGATCGGCATGAACCAACGCGACCCCGAGGTCTTCGATGTGTACCGATTGAACATCGTTACGGGGGAAATGCATTTGGTTGCCGAAAATCCCGGATCTGTCACCCGGTGGGTGACGGATCACGATGGGTGCATTCGAGTCGCGATCACTGCCAACGGGTTGGAGAATACGCTGCTCTATCGCGACCGCGACACGGAGGAATTCCGGGAGGTGCTACACACAAATTTCAAAGAGCAATTAGAACCGTTCTTCTTTTCCTTCGACAACAAATATCTGTACGCCCTGAGCAATCTGGGTCGTGATCGCGCTGCCATCGTAAAATTTGATATTGCCAACGGGCGCGAGTTGGAGGTGATCTTCGAACATCCTGAAGTTGACGCTGACGGCTTGGCGTATTCCAGGTTTCGCAAGGTGCTTACCACGATCGCCTATACAACCTGGAAGCAACAACGGGAGTATTTGGACGAGCGTACCCGCGAGTTATATGACAAGCTCGCGCAGAAGCTTCCGGGATATGAGCTCGGAATTTCGGATTACACAAGGGACGAGGAGACGTTCATCGTTCGCGCTTATAGCGACCGTTCGATGGGAGCGTTCTACCTCTATGAACTAGCCTCCGACACCCTAACGCTTCTTGCGGCGGTCAGCCCGTGGCTAAAGGAGGAGGATCTCGCCGAAATGAAGCCCATCGTGTATCGCTCACGAGATGGCCTGACGATCAATGGATATTTGACGCTACCCGTTGGTAGGGAGCCCAAAGGACTGCCGGTGATCGTCAATCCGCATGGAGGCCCGTGGGTGCGCGACCGCTGGACATTCAATCCAGAAGTACAATTTCTCGCTAACCGGGGATATGCCGTGCTTCAAATGAATTACCGCGGCTCTACGGGCTTTGGCCGCAAATTTTGGGAGGCATCGTTTAAACAGTGGGGAAGGACGATGCAGGATGACATTACCGATGGTGTCAACTGGCTTATCAACGAAGGCATTGCTGACCCGAAGCGCGTCGCCATTTATGGTGCCAGCTATGGTGGATACGCAACGCTAGCTGGCGTTACGTTCACGCCTGATCTCTATGCTTGTGCTGTTGATTATGTTGGCGTCTCCAATCTTCTCACGTTCCTAAATACGATGCCACCTTACTGGATGCCACATCGTGAGACGATGTACGAGATGGTCGGCAATCCCGTGACAGACCGAGTAGAGTTGGAAGCCGCAAGCCCGGTCTTTCATGTCGATAAGATCAAGACACCGCTCATGGTTGTGCAGGGAGCGAAGGACCCGCGTGTGAATATCGACGAGTCAGATCAAATCGTTAAAGCGCTTCATGCTCGCGGAGTGGATGTGCCATACCTTGTGAAAGAGAACGAAGGGCACGGCTTCCGCAACGAGGAGAATCGCTTTGATGTGTATGAAGCGATGGAGACCTTTTTTGAGAAGCATTTGAACAATTGAGTTCATCGCCACGACTTAGTTCGTCGTTGCGAGCGTAACGCAGTGAAGCGAAGCAATCCGTTGTTGAAGAAGGAGTAAATCTCCAACAACGGATTGCTTCGTCACCCCTATGGGGTTTCCTCTCAATGACGGTATGCTGTGGGATCAGAGCTACACAATGAGTCCCATCTTGCGCTTCACATCGGTGAGCCGTGGTTCCGAAATGGCACGTGCCTTTTCGGTACCCATGTTGATTATCCGTGTCAGTTCGCCCCGATCCTTCATCAGCTCGGCATGACGCTCGCGAATCGGTGCTGTTTCCGCGATGACAACTTGCGCAACTGCTTTCTTTAGATCACCATACCCACGCGCATTTGCGAAGTCCCGCTCGACTTCCTCGGCGGATTTCTTTGTCAATGCTTGATAGATCGAAAGTAGATTGTTCACCCCGGCTTTCTCCGGCTCTTTCGAAAAACGAATATCCGAACCCGAATCCGTTACGGCACGCATGATTGACTTCTCGATGTCCTTGGGTTCATCGAGCAATCGAATCGCGTGACCTTTGATGTGCGCTGAACTTTTGGACATCTTCGCTGTGGGGTCGTCGAGCCCCATGATGCGCGCACCCACTTTGCCAATGACGGGTTCCGGCACGATGAACGTCTCGCCGTAATGGTGATTGAAACGCTCGGCGATGTTGCGCGCGAGTTCGACGTGCTGTTTCTGATCTTCGCCAACTGGGACTTCGTCAGTATCGTAAAAGAGGATATCCGCAGCCATGAGCACAGGGTAGTCGAAAAGGCCCGTCAGTACGATCTCCTGCTTGGCCGACTTATCCTTGTACTGCGTCATCTTCTTCAACCAAGCTTCCGGTGTGACGCAGTTGAGTAACCACGCACCTTCGGCATTCACGCTTACATGGCTTTGCAAGAAGAGCAGGCTCTTTTCCGGGTCCAGTCCGACGGCAATAAAGAGGGCCATCAGTTCCATCGTCCGCTCCCGGAGTTTCTCAGGTTCCTGCCGCACCGTCAGAGCATGGAGATCGACCACGCAGAAGATATTCTCCTTTTCCGGATCGTTTTGCAACTCCACCCAACGGCGGACCGCACCGATGTAGTTACCGATGTGGATGACTTCCGATGGCTGGATTCCGCTAAAGACCCGTTTCTTCATAGGTTTGAATTGTACTTGAGTTTTGGTGTCGCCGAAAATTCTGCAAAGACTGCCAACACAGCGCAAAGCCCTTCGCGCTCCCGCTAAATTACGGTTGTTGACCCTTCTGGTCCGGAGATTTGGAACGAAGATTCTTCCGTCTGCTTTTAGTACCTGCCGAGGATTCAGTCGCATTTGAGTGACTTTTCCCTCAAACTTGGCAGTAGGTATGTTTGACTCAGTAATGCTTTTCGATGGATCTCCGCTCGTTAGTTAGCCCCCAGACAATTGACGGCTCCTTAGCTTCCTTAGAAGCAAAAACAGAAGAGCCGTTCGATTTCCAGCTTCGTGCGCTGGAACCGCTCTTGCGCGGTGCGACAGAGATCGGCTACGCTCTTGGAGTGGCCAATATCAATCGGCAGCTCGGCCAGGTGTATCGCCTTCAGGGCACGTTCGAAAAATCCCTCTTCCATCTTTCTGAGGCGATCGCCTACTACGAGCGCGAGCATCAGGATGCGCTTCTGGCCCGCGCGTTATTACAGCTTGCGGCACTCTATCAGGCGGCGAGCCTGCCGATGGCCTCCGTTGAAGCGGCTCTGCGGGCTTCTCACTTTTACGAACGTTCCAACAATACCGCCGACCAGGCGAAGGCGCTCTTCCTGCTTACGAATGTCCTCAACGACGCGGGAGATTACGAGCACGCAAAGGAATTTGCTCAGAACACCATCGAGCTTTTCTCTTCTCTCGGCAACCCACAGTATATCGCGCTTGCCCGGGGTACGCTCGGTCTTATCCATCTTCAGCTCGGTGAACTTGAGGATGCATTGACCCAGACGCTTCTTGCTTATGAAGAATTCGAACGAGAGGATCTAAAGCCGAACGAGGCCATCGTTCGAAATAATCTGGCGGAGATCTACCTCAAGATGGGACGTGGCGATCTTGCGATCAGTTATGCCGGAATGGCTCGACAAATCGCCGAAGAGTGCGGGATGAAGCAGTTCGAAGCTGCCGTAAATCTCTCTGTCGCAGAAATCTATGAAGCAAATGGTAGTTTCGCGATGGCAGAGACATACTACAATGTAGCGATCACACGCGCCGAAGACACGACCGCATTCAAGCCGCTCGAACTTGCTCACCAGCGCCTCGCTTCGCTCTGCCGCCGCCTTGGACGTATGGAGGAAGCGTTCGAACACTTGGAGGCCTCCATTGCCGCACGCGAGCGCCAGCATGAGTTTGAGATCTCCGCATTCCGTGGTCATTTCGAGGCGCTTCGTCAAAGGCTCGAACAACCTAAGTTGGAAGAAGCAACATTGTGAGCGTGACTTATAGGCCGCGCCAATCTCGATGCTCGCAATTAGCTCGTCCCATTGGCGAATCTTACTCCACCCAATTTCGTAGTATGCCACCATGTGTGGAATTGGCGGAGTTTTCGATTACGGATATAGACGACAGCCCGAGGTAACCCCGGAGCTACTCGTACGCATGTCGGACGCGATGGTGCATCGTGGGCCGGATGATTCGGGCTATCATGTCAGTGCAAAAGGCGTGTGCGGACTCACCTTCCGCCGGCTCGCTATCGTCGATCTTTCTCCCGCCGGACATCAGCCTATGTCCACACCCGATGGGCGATACACACTTGTATTCAACGGCGAGATCTACAACCATCTTCTCATTCGTGAAGAGCTTGAAGCGAAAGGCTATCGCTATAAATCGCACAGCGACACGGAGACGATTCTCTACGCCTATCAGGAGTGGGGAGAAGCATGCTTCTCGAAATTCCTCGGCATGTTTGCTATTGCGATATGGGATGAAGAGAAGCAAGAGCTATTCTGCATCCGCGACCGCATCGGCATAAAGCCGTTCTACTATTCTAACCCCGATGGCCGCTTCATTTTCGGAAGCGAGATGAAGGTCATCCTCCAACATCCCTCGCAGCGAGCGAAGCTGAACGAAGATGCTCTGCCGCACTATCTCTCGCTCATGATGCCCCCCGCGCCGGACACGATGTTCGAAGGCATTCACAAGTTGGAAGCTGGGCACTCGCTTCGTATCACATCCGATGGGAAGATAACCAAGAAGAGATGGTGGTCGTTGCTTGATGCTGGTGAACCACTCGCGGGCATTAAGGAAGAGGAAGCGATAGAAGAGATTCGCAGATTGCTGCGAAGGGCGATCAAAGATCGGATGATGTCGGACGTGCCGTTCGGCGTGTTCCTCTCCGGTGGGATTGATTCGAGCTTGAACGTTGCGCTGATGTCCGAACTGATGGACCGGCCCGTGCAGACATTCTCCGTGGGCTTCAAGGATTTGGAGAAGTACAACGAGATGAAATATGCTCGTGGTATTGCGGAGAAGTTCGGCACGAACCATCACGAAGTGCTGATAGATTCAAGCGACGCCGAGCGCGTTATCTCGGATCTCGCATGGCACGAGGACGAACCCAACGGCGACCCGGTCTGCATTCCGCTCTACTTCGTTAGCAAGCTCGCGCGCGATGCGGGGACTATTGTTGTGCAAGTGGGTGAAGGTTCGGACGAGGAGTTTGCGGGTTATCCGTGGCTTGTGCGCGATATTAAATTGTACGATAGACTCTGGAAGCCGCTTGGCAAACTCTCGCCGAAGATCATGCGGCGCGCGGCGTATATGGCGGGTTCGCCGCTCGTGAAGAACCCGCTCATCCGCGAGTACATGCGGCGCTTTGCAAAAGGCGAGGAGCTGTTCTGGGGTGGCGCTCTCGCTTTTACCGAAGAGCACAAGCGCGAACTTCTCACCAATTACAACGACGACGATTCCTCCAACAAATTCGCGGAGCAGTGGCACAAGCAAGTGCGCGATGCGTATCCGAAATCGGAGTACACGCGGCGAATGATGTATCTGGAGTTCCAGCAGCGACTGCCGGAGCTATTGCTGATGCGCGTGGATAAAGTCTCGATGGCGACGAGCATCGAGGCGCGCGTGCCGTTTTTGGATCATCGCATTGTGGAGTACGCGTTCCGATTGCCCTCGCGCATCAAGCTCGGACCCAACTACGAGCCGAAGCACATTCTGAAAAAAGCGGCGGAAGGGATTTTACCGCACGAATACATTTACCGCAAGAAGATGGGCTTCGCCGCGCCGGTCAACGAGTGGCTGAAGACGGAGCTGCGCGGATTCGTCGAAGACCATCTCTTCCAAAGCGAGTTGCTGAAGACCCACACCGATTTGGGCTACGTCCGCCGCCTCTTTGTCGAGCACACCACCAACACCCGCAACAACGGCCAGCTCCTCTGGACGCTGCTGAACCTGGTGTTGTGGGAGGAGCGGTATTTGAAATCCTGAACCGGGATCAAGCGGATGCGGATGTTTGGGAAGTGTTCGGCCTTTCATTCCCGCGAATTGCTGGCTCTCGACCTGAGCGGGGGAAGGGAATCCAGATCCCGGCTGCGCTCACTCCGCCTTACAAACGTGCACCTCTCCCGGCTTCGCCACTGCCAACGCCCTAAGTGCCGATGGAATGCAAGGTCGAAGTGACACAAGAGAATTATTGTAGGCATCCAAGACAATGATAGCAAATGGCAGCTTCGATGCGTTTTGTTGATAAGGCAAATTCTTATCTGCTGTTAACATCGCGCCAAATCCCTCGGCGGACATTCGTCGCAACAACTCGCCATTCTTTACACCGCGCCAACCCATCGCAGCGATGGTGATTGCTTCGTGGCCCGTCAGCTCTCTGCCGAGCTTCCGGGGAACACACTCATCGAGAAGAACTTTCATTAGAGCGCGTGCGCGGCAAGGACAAGCTCTTCCGAATACTTCAATAGTTCGAGCGCCTGTTCGCGCATAACGGTCGGGAAGTCGGAGAGGAAGGAGTCGAGGTCTTCACCAGATTCCAGGTAATCGAACAGCGTCTTGGCGGGCACACGCGTACCGGCAAAGCAAGGTGTGCCGCTCATGATCTCTGGATCGGAAAGGATTGGGTCGTGCGGTGCAATGGTGGCAGTAATCATACTATCCGAAACAACGAGGCTTCTCAGAAAAGATTCAGGAAAGAAATACTCGGTTACTCTTCCCGCAAGCCCAGGACGGGGGCAGTGAAGCATTTGGGCGAGATGTCGCCGCTGTACGAGATGGCGAAGGCGGGGATATATGTGAAGTCAATTGAACGGGCGGCGCACTAAAGGCAGAACTGGGATTACGCGGATGATGGATGAGACCTTATAACTCACGGAGAAACTCTCGGACTGGGCGTAACTGAGTCTCACCGCGATCTGCAGCTTTGAGTTGTGCGACCGATTGCCGTATCTCACGGAGGAGCTTTTTCCGTTCAGGCGAAATCGGTTCGACCTTGACGGAGCGAAGGTTCTTCATCAATTCAAGAAAGAACGGTGCTTTACTATCTTCGACATTTACGATGAAATCCATGGCTTCTTCAGAAAGAATTGTTCGAGATTAGAACACCGGCCGCCACAAATAAAGTGCGCTAGGGGCACGTAGGGTATCCCCCAGATGGGAAGCCCAACTCCGCGAGCGGCTGCATGAGAAGACAGTGGGTCCCCCGGTGTCGAGGAGGGGGAGAGTTGTTTAGTTTTAGAAGTGATGCGTCACTTTGAACCTTAGCGCAGATACACCACCAAGCATTGCCTTGATGTATCGAGGCCGCGTTCAAGACTCAATCGGCAGATAAGAGCACCGAATCGAGTTTCTTGAGATAGCTCGAGATATCAGGCCCCTTCTGCTCCCAGAAGGCTGCGAACTCTTTATGGCGCCCTCGCGTGTTTTTGAAGAACGTTGAAATGTCTTTGCGATCTGCGCCTGCGCCGCGATTCTCTCGGTAATACCGTAGTGCCCCTACGTAAAGTTTCTCAATCATTAGGAGTAGGGGTGCAACGCTGTCCTCCTCGCATAGTTTCCAAAACTTTTCAGATTTTGATTTGGTCTTTAGCAGAGGATAGACCTGAGCCCACGCGAATCCAAGGACCATCCATTTCGCATATCCCCGCTCTGGGAAGCCGTGGCTCTTTGAACTAACAGCCTTGAAGAGCCAATACCGAGGAAGGTAGAAATGAGGATCCGAATTAGGAAAAACCAGTGCGTACCACTCTTCCTGAAAAAGATTATCTTTTCCCTCGCGAGGCACAGCAGGATCGAGCTCGCATCCTGCAATCGCCAACGCTAGTTCGGTCTTGCCAATTACGATGTATTTCCGGTTATCCGCTGCCGCTCTCGCCTCGCCCTTTTTCTGTCGTTTGCGTAAATAGAGGTAACCCTGCTTGCGAAGACTTCTTTCTATTTCAATCTATTGTCGATCATTGGACATCAAATCTGATGGTGTCACTGCATTCTGCCGATTCGTACCTGCAACAACTTGAGAAAGCAGATCGTCGAACCCGTCCCGTTGTTTCGATTCAGGCGGGACCTGAATGACCTTCACGAGTACACTTGCCTTGCGAGCGCCAGCAAGGTTGTTCGCAAGCATCCTTGTCGTCTGCTGGCCGTTGATTACTTGCGGATTGTCCACTCGTAGAATATCGCGTCCATTCCTACTCGTCTTCTCGGCTCTCTCGCAGAGAATAGTGATACCGTTGTTGTAGTAGAAGAAATGCTCTGGCTCCTTGACTATCGTATTGCTGATTCCCTTGTTGATGAGTCCGCCATCTCCAAGGAAACCGCGGATATTGCGAGCAAAAAGCCGTAGGCCTGCGAGTTCAAATAGCTGGCCGACATGGTCTCCCTTCATCGAAAACACCCACGATTCAATATTACTATCAGTGTCATATCTTTGGAGAATTCCCGTTACCTTGACTCCTTTGCCCTGCTCCATCTCAAGATCGAGAGTCGGGATTGGAGGCGCAACGCCGTCAAGATAATCTTGAAGGAGTGTCATTAGGCGCTTACCATCAAAGAATGTAATCTCCGCAGTTGGGTAACGGCTTTCGCGGACTATCTGCTTTGCTCGATCTATTACTGAACTGGTGATCTTGCCAGGTGTTACATAGAACAAAACGAGCCGGTAATGATCGTTCTGGATTCTCCGTCTGGCATCTTTTAATCGGGTCCGAGTAGCGTCGTTACAACTAACGACAAATTTATTGAACTCGTCATGATCTTCCATTGTGAGCAGGCCAGCCAACTGAGCGAAGGTCGAAACGTCATGCCGATTCTCAGTCTTCTGAGACAATTTTTGCCGATACTTGGCCTGTATGATTGCCACATATTTTGATGCTCCGTCGATGTAAATAGCGTCGACGTCATTATCGTGACTTCCCCCGCACAAGGCCTCAAGGGCAGCATGCTCGCTTTCAGATATGTATGCCCGTACAAACCAGAGAATAAAGAGGTCGTCTTCGCTCAATTTTGGATGTCGGAGTCCGATATCTCGAACCTGAACCTTCAAATCATCGATAGTCAGTGGCTTCGTTTTCACAACCATTCGTTTCCTTGATGCGCTTATTGGTTTCAATTCACCCTATACACCAGATTCCGTCAGGAAAGGTAACTTTTTTGCGGTTTGTTCCCGTGAATTTGTTAGGGGTGTTCGTACTTACATTATTATCGATTTTAGCCAGTGGGTCGGGCATCCCAGCCCGACATCCCCGTCCTCATCTCACAAACCAGGCTGTCGGGCAAGGATGCCCGACCCTTCGGCAAGATCAGGGCAGGCACTCCGGGAAAAAGTTTTCTGAAGAATATTAGGAAAGCTCTTGACTTCGGGTTTAGGATGTGTTATGTTACAGGTAATGAGACGGGCACCTTTTCAATTCCGCACACACCCACCGGGGATCTGGATTCCCGCATCCGCGGAAATGACAGAGAGGAGAGGGCGTTCATTAAATGAACACTCAATTGAGAGAACACTGGCACCCGTTTTCAAGAAAATGGGTGCCTTTATTAAAAACAAACGCAAAAAAAAATGGCGATTGCGCTTCGGGAGCGGTAATTGGGTTTAGTCGTTCATTGGAAAAGATAATTGCTGGGAGGAGAATCGCTCAGGTAGTCCTCGGCAAGCGCCCCCCGAACGAATCCCCGTTCTCAGGTGACTGGTCGTCGTGCTGCATGACGGCGTCTTCGTCCACGGCCTGCACGACGGCGCGGCTGCCGCTCATGCGGATGACGCTGACGGGTGTTCCGGGCGAGAGGAACTCGCCGTTGGTAACGGCGTCAACCTTTCGGTCGCCAAGAAGCACGATACCGGCGGGTCGGAGCATCGTTTGGGTGATGCCTTGTCGGCCAATGATGAGGGCGGAGTCGGTGGCGTAGAATGCGGTGTCGGCGGTGGTCGCGTTGTTGCGGAATTTCTGTAACCACGTGGATTTCGGCCCGTACTTGATGATGAGGTATCCGAGTACGATCACGCCGGTGAGCGAAATGGCGAGCGTGACGAATGTCTGCGTGGTGCGTTCGGGCGTGAGGGTTCGGAGATCGCCGGCGAGCGCGAGGAAGAGTCCGATGGTGATGCCGAGAATTCCGAGCACGCCCGCGAGGCCGAACGTCGGGACCGGGGAGACCTCGATGAGAAGCAGCGTGAGGCCCGCCATGAAGAGGATGATCGCCAGCATCGGCGCGACTTCGGTGATGAATTGTCCGCCGAAGAACAGCGCGAACGCGGCCACCGCGGCGAGCGTGACCGCGCCGAAGTGACCGGTCTTGATCGTGTAAAACGCGCCCGCCATGCCGATCATGATGAGCAGCGAGCTGACGATGCCGGTCGTGAGGAAGCGGACGAGTTTATCGCCAAAGCCTTCTTCGGCGTTGATGATCTCGGCGGAGTTCACGCCAACCGCTTCCAGCGCGGCGGAGATCGTCTCAGCGGTGGTGTCGCAGTAGTGGACTTTGAGGGCGTCGTCGGTGGTGAGGGTGAGGAGCTTGCCCTGGGCGAGGGAAAAGCCGATCTTTGCGAGGCCTGTATCGTTCTTTGAAAGTGGAGTGGGTTGGTCGGTTGAATCGAGGCCGCGCGATTCATCCACCATTGCTTCGGCGTATTTCGGGTCGCGGTGATTCTTCTCCGCAGTCGCTCGCATTTCGGCGCGCATGAAGGAGTTGACTTTTTCCGAAGCCTTCTCGCCGGTGGAGTAGATCGGCGTTGCCGCGCCCATCGTCGAGCCGCTGGACATGACGATCTTCTTTGCCGCCAGCGAAATGAGCGAGCCAGCGGAGATAGCGCGCTTATCGATGAAGGCGATAGTGAGCGGCACCTTGGCGTTCATGATGGCGTCGCGAATCTTGATCGCTGCGTCGATGCGTCCGCCGAGCGT
Source organism: uncultured Ignavibacteriota bacterium (assembly GCA_903900335.1). Taxonomy (GTDB): domain Bacteria; phylum Bacteroidota; class Ignavibacteria; order Palsa-1295; family Palsa-1295; genus PALSA-1295. The sequence goes on from CAIUMP010000037.1 coordinate 17,066, forward strand.
GTTGACGTGGAGGAGGATGACGGCGTTGTCCTTCTCCGCATCCGCTACAGCGCGGGTGACGTACGAGACCATTCCGAGATCAACTTCGTCGGCGATGTCGATGACGTGGACTTTGTGGGTGGTGGGTTTGCGGGTGGTGTCCTGCGCGCGGGAGACGGATGCGATTCCGGGAGTGGCCAATAGCAACGCCAGGATCAAGCGCAGAGAAAGCTGTTTCATATGTTCTATCAAAATGTAGCGATGTCAGGGACACAAAACTGCCCTATCTAATTCCATTTTCCTATGAAATAGAGTGCCCCGCAGGATTGCTGAAACAGGCCAAAAGATCGAACTATTCGGGGGTCTGGGTGGTTTACCGCCCCGCTGTTAGGTAGGGGCGGGTGCGTCGTATGGAATGACGTGCTGCGGTCCACGGTGAGGCACTGGGGAGCACTGGCCATTACGGGCAAAGACTTCGCCTTACGAAATGGTCTTGATTGGAGAGCTTCTAACTTCGATCATGGCAACTTGCGGCCTGGGGTGAATTATGAATGAAGGTGAAGATTTCGGTCTTTGGCTCATTCAGAAGATCCGGGCAACTATCTTCGGCAAAACAATAGGGAGCGAAAGCGGAAGGCCGGGAGGTCTGCGCAGCTTGATGCACCTACTGATACACATCAATCCATTAGTAACAACAATCAATGACACGCGAAGAAAAAGCGCAAGTCGTTGCTGAACTGAAGGAAGTCATCGACCGCGCGAGTGGTATGTACTTCACCGACTTTGAGGGCATGAACCTTGCACAGACGACAAGTCTGCGTAATGAATTGCGCAAGGCCGGATTGACCTACAAGGTCGCGAAGAACACACTTATTCGCCGCGCACTCGAGGACTCGGGAAAGCTGACGGAAGATCTCCGAAAGGCGCTTGTCAATCAGACGGGTGTCGCGTTCGGATTTGACGATCCGGTTGCTCCAGCCCGTGTGCTCCGCGATTTTATTGACAAGAATCGGGCGACCCCGACCTCCGAAGATAAGCCATCTCTGAAGATCGCGTATCTCGAAGGCGTGACGTATCCCGGCTCTGCGCTCAAGCAAGTCGCTGCGCTGCCGACCAAGAAGGACGTTATGGCAAGCATCGTCGGAAGCCTCGAATCCCCCATGCGGGGCATCGTTGGCGCACTCGGCGCTCTGCAACGCGACATCGTCTATCTTGTCGATGCGATCGAGAAGAAGAAGGCGGAAGCCGCCGCATAAGATTGCGCCCTTTGGGCACGATCATCCATCAGTTTTAAGCAACCGAAATTTCAAAACATTAGAAGATCATGGCAGATATTAATTCAATCGTAGATCAGATCAGCGCACTGACGCTCGGCGAAGCCGCCGACCTGAAGAAGGCGCTCGAAGAGAAGTTTGGCGTAACGGCACAGGCCCCAATGATGATGGGCATGATGCCGGCAGCAGGCGGCGCAGCAGCACCAGCGGCCGAAGAGAAGACGGAGTTTGATGTCGTACTCGCCGATGGCGGTGCGCAGAAGATCAACGTCATCAAGGCGGTTCGTGAGGCGACGGGTCTTGGCCTCAAGGAAGCAAAGGACCTCGTTGACGGCGCCCCCAAGGTCGTCAAGGAAGCAATGCCGAAGGCAGATGCAGAGGCTCTCAAGAAGAAGCTTGAGGAAGCTGGCGCGAAGGTCGAGCTTAAATAAGCTCCGAACTTACAGCGTAAGTGTGAAAAGCCCCGGCAGATTCTGCCGGGGCTTTTTCGTGCACACTTTTATTTTTGTTCATTTCACAACCTGAAAGCTTTTAATGAAAAGCTCGGTCCCACGACGAAGTTCGTATCGGTAACTGCCCGAAGCCAGCCGATCACATGGCAAGTCGATCCCACCCTGGCTGAATACCGCTGCTATTGGAACGCGAACACCTTGTTGATCAAAGATCAATAGTTTCCAACCTTCGCCATCAGGATGAGGAATATGCAAGGTTCCATGCGTGGGATTAGGGTATGGCTGGAGTGATAAAGGCGTGGGCGCATGCTCTTTCACCCCGATCTTTTCTGGCAAGCCCAATTCGAATGGCGGGGAGTAGAGGGTGTCACCGGCGGCACCGCGAACACGAATCATACAGGAAGCCCATGGGTGATCGAAGGAGGTCCAGTTATACCATCCGTTGTAGGAGAACGGGCCAGTCGAGAGCAACTGCCATTTCTGTTTTGGGTCAACAGAGATCTCTATCGTGACCGGATCGGAAATTACATACTGAGTGGGCCAGGATATCGTAACCTCAGAATTATTTGGGACGAACGGCACGTGAGAAACAGTGACCCACCGCACCTGCGCCGACGCTGCAGTGCTAAGGAGCCACAGCAGCATCGGGATCACACTCAATCGTCGTGGTTTCATCGTTGTGCGCTCTCGGAGCTTCGTTGTGGTTAGTGCACCTTATCTCCTCCGCCAACCGTCGGGCCGCTTGTTCGGAACCCGAATGGATGTTCGCCTTGACTATCGGTGCGAACTTCGCCATATTGTTGTTCGAAGCGGTCCATGTTCTCGTTCATCGCATTCATGAGCAGCTTGAAATGCTGCGGGGTCATGATGATGCGTGCGTGAACGCGCGCGCGCGGTACGCCGGGGGTTACACGAGTAAAATCCAGAATGAACTCCGCAGGGGAGTGCGTGATGATCGCGAGATTCGAGTAAATACCTTCCGCCTCTTTTTCTCCAAGTTCGATCTGGAGCTGCTGCGTCATCGGAGGCTGTTCGTTTGTAAGATCTGCCATGTTGTTTATCCTGCTGAGCGCTACGTGCTTAGCGCCCAGTGTTCGACTTAAAATTCCTGATGCTATTCCTAAGCTCTGAGCACGCATCGCTTAGGAATTCTTTACTACTTGTGTGCTTGCTTAAGAGCGTCTGCCTTCTTGTAAGCGGCGCTGGAATCCTCCGAGCGATTTGCGCGAGCGTACAGCTTAGCCAGCCACTCCCAGTAATCCGCAGAGTTCGCAATGTCTGTTGACTTTAGCGCTTCGAACTCCGCGATCAGAGAAAGGGACTTGTCCTTCTTGCCGAGAATGTCATAATTCTCTGCAAGGTTTTCGAGCACTGCAGCGTCGTTCTTGTTGATCGCGTGTAGCTTCTCGAAATATTCGCTGGACTTATCAAGTTCGTTCTTATACTCGGTCTTCTTGCCAGCCTTCTGATCGGCGGCGGCCCAGTTCTTGTAAGCTGCCGCGATATCAAAGAGAGCTGCTTCATCATCTGGCTTAAGCGCGAGTGCCTTCTCATAGGCATTGATTGCAGCAGAATAATCCTGTGCCTTCATGAGGAGTGTGCCATAGGAGATATACATCGCACGGGATGGATGCTCCGCGAGAATACGATCATACTCCTGCTTGGCTTTGTCCGTGCGCTCTAAACGTGTGTAAATGTCCGGGATGGCCTGTGCTGCGAACTCGTCCGTCGGATCGAGCTGCTGAAGCGTCATGAGCAGCGGCACTGCCTTGTCGAACTGTGCGGTTGCTGCGGATTTGTTACCGTGGGCTAACAGCGCAAGTCCCTTTTGATAATAGTCGTTCGCGACCACCTCATACGGAGCGGTCGAGACCATCAGAGGTTGATTGCCTTCGGCTTCGGTGGCACCGATCCTCCAACCGGAGAGCTGCCATGCATACGGCGGTTTTGTGGCTTTTTCGAAGTAGATGTACGCCTGCTTGCTGGGATAGACATACACGAGAGCACTGTCGTTGCCGAGTGGCGCTACGAATTTGCGTGCCGGCGCACCACCGATGGCGCGCTCCGCTGATTCTGTTGTCATTTTCACCATCAATCCGAGCGACACACCCTGATCGTAGGAGGCGCTCACCTGATTGATCTCAGCGACGTAATTCTCGATACCCTTGGCTGTGTCGCCCGACGAGTAATAGATATTACCGAGGAGTTCGTAGGTTTGGGGCTGTTCTGGTTCGAGTTTGCGGGCATCTTCCAAATACGCGATGGCGGTTTTCTGAGCCTCCTTCGAATCCGGGTTCGCGTTGTAGGCACCGTAGCCACCCATATAGAGCTGGATCCACGTGTTATGCTTGTACTGCTGAAGCTCGCCACGGTGAGTTGTCGAGTAAAGCATGGCCGTGTCGATATTCGCGGCGATCTTCTCGAACTGCTTCAGATCGTAGAGATTCTCGATATAGAGGAACCAGCCTTCGTCGTTGGTCGGATCTTCTGTGATCGCTTTTTGAAGCATCTTGTCCGCAGTCGTGTAGTCTCTGCGTTGGCGGTAGAGTTTTGCGCTCTGCACATCAGCGGCACCGCAGCCGACGAATTGGACGGCAAAGGTCAGGAGGAGGGAGTAGAGTAGGGTTCTGTAGGTAGTCTTCATAAAGAGTGTCGTCAAAAAATTTGGATCCGGGGAAAACCAAACATCCAGCGAAAGTATCCGACTCCCGAACAGATCGGGAGTCGGATGTCAGCGTTAGGCCTTGGACTCTTCTTTTAGCATGTGCGTAAGCAAGCGCACGGCCACGCCGGTTCCACCCTTGGGGATGTAATCCGTTGCTGCTTCGCTGCGTGCTGTGCCAGCGATGTCCAAGTGCACCCACGGGTAGGTGGTGAAGCGCTTGAGGAACATCGCAGCGCTGATCGCGCCTGCCCAGCGGCCACCAGCATTCTTGATGTCGGCCACGTCGGACTTGATCAGCTCATCGTACTCATCATAGATCGGCAGTTCACACACGCGCTCGTAGGTCGCATTGCCAGAACGGCTAAGTTGCTGCATCATCGCGGTGTCCGTGCCCATCATACCGGTGGTTGTGTGGCCAAGGGCTACGACGCAGGCTCCTGTAAGGGTTGCCAGATCGATAACCGACTTTGGCTTGTAGCGATCTGCCCAGATCAAGGCATCCGCGAGGACCAGGCGGCCCTCGGCGTCTGTATTGTCAACCTCAACAGAAAGGCCGTTTGCGTAGGTGATGATGTCACCCGGACGCATCGCGCTGCCGGAAGGCATGTTCTCCGCACTAGCGACGAGGCCAATGACGTTGACATTTAACTTCAGGTCAGAAGCGGCTTTCATCGTTGCGATTACGGCCGCCGCGCCCGACATATCGCTCTTCATATCGCCCATACCGGCGGCTGGCTTAATGGAGATTCCACCCGTATCGAACGTGATGCCCTTACCAACTAACACGACCGGCTGGGCCTTTGCGTTTTTCGCACCGCGATACTCCATGATGATGAATCGCGCTTCCTTTACGCTACCCTTGTTGACGTTCAGGGTGCCTTCCATCTTGTGGGCCTTTAGCTCTTTGGGGCCAAAGACGGTAACCTTTACTTTGCTCCCCTTGGCAAGTGTCTTTGCCCAAGCGGCCATCGTCTCCGGAAATTTGTTGTTCGATGGCTCATTCTCCATCTCGCGAGCGAAGATCGTTGCGTTGCAGATCGTCTCTGCCTCTGCGATTGCAGCCTTGACCTCGGCGGAGGTTGAGCCATACATCCCATGGTCGCCCTCCATGAAGGTCACCGTTTCGAGTGGTGTGCTGACTTCTTCCTTCTTGAAGAACTTGTCGAATTTGTAGAGTCCGAGCATGATACCTTCGACGCACGCGAAGGCGATTTCCGCTCCGGAGCAACCATTTACTTGCGGCAAATACATAGCAAGCGTCTTGGACTTCATCGCTTCCGCCTTCTTTGCTGCACGAGCGGCGGCGCGGCGAACGACTTCAAGCGTCAGCTTTTCGGGCTTACCAATTCCAACGAGAAACACGCGGCTTGCCGAGGTCTCGGATTTCGTTGGATAGAGTGTAAATAGCTCATCTGTCTTACCTTTCATGTCCCCAGATTCGATCAGCGCAGAAACAGAGGATGTGAGGGAGCCTCCGCCATACATTTTTGCATAATCCTGAAGAATGCCCTTATCTTCGCGGGTGAAGAACGCGAGAGAGTTTGCACGAACCTTGTTCCAATTTGTAGCTTGAAGCGTAAATTTCATGTAATGTTGTAATCGAGTTTGCAAAGAAGAGGATGAATGACATCCATGGTGGCGAGGCACGAGAGAAACCCGGGGAGGAGGCGCGCTTGAGGGCTATTTCCAACCAAGATTATTCCGGATGCCGACCGGCCCCCTTCGAAGGGGAGCCGTAGTATTTCATGCAAAGTTACGAAAACCTAATACCATTCCCGTCGGACTCGGATTTTATGGAGCGGAGCCTCCGGGGTATTTTGACTGGAATCCGGGAGTAATTGTCGGGAAATAGTTGTCATAATGGAGCCTTTTCGGTGCGTGACCAGAATCAACGGTGGCGCACATTAGTTGGAAAACTTCATGGATCGATATACTCGGCGAGTATTAAGATTTGAGTATTTGTTTCGATTGACCTTATTGTGAATTACTAAAAAGTATGAAGAAAATTCTGAGTATTGCGTCGCTCATCGTTGTGATTGCGCTACTAACTTCCAGCGCGTCAGCACAACTCGTTCGCCGCACTGTCCTTCTCGAAGAGGGGACCAATTGGGCCTGCCCACCCTGCGCGCAGTTGAACCCCGGACTCGAAGCCTGGCTGGAGACAAAAGGTGATTCGATCATCCAGATCGCGTATCACCCGAACTGGCCTGGCAATACGGACCCCATGTATTTGAACGATGTCACGGACAACCAGAATCGCGTCGTTGCATATTATGGCATTTCAGGTGTTCCAACGGTTGAAATCGACGGGGCAGCCCAGACCAGCTCAGTGATCTCCTTCGAGCAGGCGTACCAGAAGCGACTTACGACACTGTCCCCGGTTTCCGTTGCGATCGAACGAACGCAGACCGCCCTTACAGTGAACGTCAAGGTAACTGTTACTGCTGTTGGCGATGTGAGTAACTACTCCAATCTGATGCTTCGCGTAGCGGCAGTTGAGCGATTTGTTGATACCACTGGACCCAATGGTGAGAAGCGCTACATGAATCCGATGCGGCAGATGATGCCAGACATGAATGGTACCCCGATCACGCTGGTAAAGGGTACGCCACAGACCTTCACCTTCTCGTATGACATCGGCGACTCCTATCGTCCTGAGAAGATGTACGAGGTAGCATTCGTTCAAAATGATGACACGAAGGAGGTTTTGCAGGCCGCTTCTACGAAGGAGAGCTTTGGAGTGTGGGCGAAGAATTCGGAGAAACCGGTCCAGGTACTACCAGCGAAGAGCGGCAATCTCGATATGCAGATAAGCAATACGACGCCTGAGGATCTAACCTTCACCTGTGCGTATCTTCCAGTCGTTGGTAAGGACTGGACGGTGACACTGAATGGTCAGGGTACTACAACTATGTCTCTCAAGGCCGGTGGACTGGGCACCATGCAACTTGGCGTCACGGAAGATACCAGCGCTTACACGGCCGGCATTGTTGTAGTCTCTGCGATAACCGCGCGTGGTGACACTATCGTCACCACATATCCTGTGAAGTTCATTTCGCCTTCTACTAAGATCGCGTTCATTGATGTCAGTGGTGACTCCGCCAAATCAGTTTCGACCATCAAGAGCCTGACAACGCTTGGACTGCGCTACGTGCCCCTGACAGACATCGAAGCCAATACCATGGGTGGATGGGATGCGAAAGTATTTCCGCAAGTGATCCTTCAGGCCAATAAGTGGATCATCACTGGCAGTAATAAGGCCGCTGTCGAAAGTTATCTGCAGGGCGGCGGGCATCTCCTCGCGCATGGCGGTGAGATCGCATTCGGCCTGGCCGATACAGCTTCTACTGCCTCAGACCGAGACATTCCATTCCTGGAGAATGTCTTACATGCAGATTATATTCAAGACGTGGCGACCTCAAAAACAGTCCATGGTGTAGCAGGTGATCCGGTTACTACCACCTTCGCTGCGACTAACATTAACGTTACCTCCTCCAATGTGGACGTTACCGTGCAGCCTGACGTAATCAAGCCGGCCAATGGCTCCACGCCGATCTTCTACTATGGCACAGGCACCACAGATGTGGCAGCTATCCGTTGGGAGAACTCAACCGCACGCCTTGCATACTTGGCGTTTGGACTTCAGAATCTCCCGGCCGTTGCACGACAGAACATCATCACAGCGGTGTTGAAGTGGTTTGCCTCGCCAGCGGCAGTTGGTGCAACGGCAGCTACAGTACTTTCGCTTGGTAACTGTTATCCAAATCCACTTACCGCTAGCACGATGATCCCGTACACCATCAAGAGTGCGGGTACCGTGCGACTCACCATCGTCGATCTTCGCGGGAATGAAGTCGCCGTGCTGGCAGATGGCTTCGAGTCCGCTGGTGATCACTTCGTAACGTTTGAGACGCATTCACTTGCGAAGGGGACATATTTCTACGTGATTCACACGGCGGATGGCTCGGCGATGCACCCCATGTCCGTAGAGTAAAACCGTACCTTAGAGAAGCTTAGAAAGCGAGGTCCCGACATTCGGGACCTCGCTCTGTTTTTCTGCACTGGGAACCGTCAGAACCGGCTACCGCTTATCTCTGCATGATTTTGCCCGATCATCCAATGAAGAGAGAAGTTACGATCGCCATCACGCTTGTCTTCCTGTGTTGCGCCCCGCTCTGGGCCCAAATGAAACCTGGTGTTGCACCGAGGTTTGCGCCTCGCCCGAAGATCGGGACCGATGTCGTTGTTGCTCCTCATGACAGCGCAACCTCCATCCAATTCGCGAGAATAAATCTTGGACCGAATATCAATTCGGAATACAGTGAGTTGTTCCCCGTGCTCACACCGGACGAATCCGTCATGTTCTTCTCCCGCAAAGGTGACCCCACGAATGCCGGTTACGCGACAAACAAGAATGACGAGGACATTTGGTATTCGCTTCGTCAGAGTGATGGCTCATGGTCCAAGGCGGTGAGAATGGAGGGGCCACTCAATACGGAGAACTATGATGGTGTGCGGGCGATCAATAGCTCGGGGACGCATCTCTATTTGCAGAACATTTATCGCTCCGATGGCACCGGGCAAAAGGGCTTCTCCATGAGTACGAAGCTCGCCGACGGCTCCTGGGGATTTCCCGAACCGTTGGTCATTGATGACTACTACAATGATACCAACACAGCGATGATGGCCGTCTCGAGCGATGAGAAGACCATGATCTTTTCGTTGCAGCGAAAGGACGGAAAAGGCAGGCATGACCTCTACCTTTCACATTCTCTTGGTGACTTGAAATGGTCACGGCCCGAACTCATTTCCCAACTGAGTACTGCCGACGACGACATCTCACCATTCATCGCGTACGAAGACCACACTCTCTATTTTTCGACGGACGGCAGGGGAGGGCTCGGTGGCTACGATATTTTCGTCACACACCGGCTCGATGATACCTGGATGCATTGGACAGAGCCGAAAAATCTCGGGGAGCCGATCAACACACCTTCCTTCGATGCCTATTTCATGATCGGCGCCTCGGGAGACACGGCTTATTTTTCAAGTTCGCATGAGAGCGCGAGCCGAGGGTTTGGAAAGAGTGATATTTGGAAGCTTGGTGTGAAAGCTGAACTGCGGCCGGGTTTTACTATGCCTCATGGCACGCCGTGGGACAACAAACTTACCGAGAAAGATCTGCAGGGAGCAGTCTTCCGATTGGACGACGTACACTTCGACGTAGGCAAGAGCACCATCACAACGGAGTCGCGGCACTCGTTAGACAAAGTGGTGGAAGCAATGAAGCGGTTGCCGGGGCTGCGACTGGAGGTGCAAGGGCACACCGATTCCGACGGCGATTACGACCGCAACGTCACCCTCTCCCAAAACCGAGCGGAGTCTGTCTGCAACTACCTGGAGGCGCTCGGCATTGCTCGCGACCGTCTCTCCGCCAAGGGCTACGGCCCTTCTCGCCCCATTGCTCCGAACGACTCCCCGCAAGGCAAAGCGCTGAACAGGAGGGTGATGATCGAGGTGAAGAATTGAACAGGGTATTACTCGAAACCAAACAGCTTCCGGCTTTGCTGTCACAATTGATATGACAACAGAACTATCAGCCCCCGCAACCGCCACGCTTCCGAACTTCGATGCGCGTTGGAATTACGGTGACCCTGCGGCAACCGAAAAGGAATTTCGCGAGATTCTTCCGCAGGCGGAAGCTACTGGCAACTTCGAGTATCTCGGTCAGTTACTGACCCAGATCGCTCGGTGCGAGGGACTGCAAGGGCGATTCGATGCCAGCCACGCAACGCTGGACTCAGCAGAGAAGGTGATTGCGGAGCACGATTTGAAGTTGGCCCATGTCCGCTACTTTCTTGAGAGTGGCCGCGCGTTCAACTCCTCCGGCAAGCAGGACAAGGCAATTCCTCTGTTTCACTCGGCGTACGAACTTGCAACCGAACAGCATGAGTTGCGCTATGCCATAGATGCTGTCCACATGATCGCCATTGCCGAGCGCGACCCACGCAGGCAGGTGGAGTGGAATCTGCGAGGAATCGCATTGTGTGAAGCGGAGCCCAATCAGAAGGGATGGCTGAATGCGCTGCTGAATAACATCGGGGAGAGTTATTTGCTTTTGGAGGAGTACGATAACGCCGCCGCCACATTCCAGCGGCTCTCAGAGATTCAGGTGCAGCGATCGGGCGTGGCCGACATGTTCACCGTGAAGGACTTGGCGAAGGCCAGCCGACTCGGAGGCAATCCGAAGAAATCGGTCGAGCTGATGCAGCCGATCCTGGATAAGCTGCTTAAGGAAAAGCAAGATGACGGTTATATTCGGCAGGAGTTAGCCGAGGGGTTGTATGCTACGGGTCATCAAGATGAGGCAAAACCGCACTTCTCTAAGGCATTTGAGCTGTTATCGAAAGACTCCTGGGCAAGGCAGAATGAGCCGGAGAAGGTGGCGAGGATGAAGGAGTTGTCGTTGTAGGTGTCTTTTGGAATGCTAAGTCGAAAGTATTTTGATTAATTTTTGTAACCGGCATAGTTTTCTCGCGTTTCTCTAATAGTCAAATGCAGTTAAACGTCAAGCCGGAAGAGATTGGGGCAGCGAGCCGCGTCGTAAGTGACGAGGACTTGTGGATCTCGTTCCAAAACGGAGAAGACGCCGCCTTCAACATGCTCTATGTCCGGTACGCAGACCGGTTGTATGGCTATCTCAAACTCCTCCTCACCACCGCCCCCCAGCAGCTCGACGATCTCTACCAGGAAGCCTGGATTCTGATCTTCAAAGAGCGCAGCAAATTTTTCGTCAGCGGCAGAGGCTCGTTTGGCGGTTGGCTTTTCCGGGTCGTTCATAATTTGGCGATCAGTTTGCTCCGTAAAGATCAGTACCAGACCATATCACTGGAAGACCTGACCATCGACACGGAGCTTATCGAGGGATTCGTCGTACAGGCCACCCAGGAGGATTTCGAGCGTCCTTCGATGGACCAGATCTTACTGCACGTGGTGCAGGCCGTGGAGGAATTGCCTCTGTTACTGCGAGAAGTTTTTGTGCTTTCCGAATTTGATCGTTTGACGTTAGATCAGATCGGGGAGACGTTGGGAATATCCAGAACGAATGCAAAAGTGCGGCTCTTCCGCGCGCGCCGCGTAATACGTGAGCGCATGAGCAAAGTACTGGATGTATCCACGATCGAGAATTTATAGATGTGACTTCTTCTGGCGGCGTACGCATCGCCAGCAGTGGTCGAATTGGCTTCACCGTGGCTTACAGAAGCAGGAGAGAGCCAAGCATTAGAGAGAAATCGTATGGCATCAATCAGTGAGGACCGGATCCTTGATTTTCTCGATGGCCGTTTGGCCTCGGGGGATGAGGAAGAACTGTTGCACACGTTAGCCGTATCACCCGAGCGACGGCAGCTGTTGCGCGAGCATTTGCGGATCCGCGAGATCACCACAACGCTCAGCGGCCACGAGCGCTTTAGTGTTCCTGCGCACGTCACCAGCGGCCTCTTTGCCACGCTTGCAACGATGGGCTTCAACGCCCCGGCTTCCACAGAAACAATTTTGACCCGAGCGCCCCAACTCGTTCGTTCCAATGCGGCAGAGCGTACCATGCTCGCCGCGAAATCGGCGTGGCGTGTCGGTTTGACCTCCATCGCAACCGCCTCTGTCGTATCTTTTATTCTGGGCGCCGGTGCGCTCTATGTTTTTGGTTCAAGTCTCGGAATTGGCGCGTTGACGGGCAAGAGCGATCTCGCCGCGAACAGCAATTCGCAAGCTTCTACGCACCCGGTTCGAACCCAATTTAGCTCTGTTCTGGCGAGGATGACACCATCCACGCCGACAGTGGTCTATGTGAATCAGCCGGTGGCGGCTTCAACGGCAGGGCAGCAAAGCATCGCCGTTGTTCCTCCCGTACCGGTAGCAGCCGGCCCAGCGTATGAGCCGTCGATTGCCATCACGTCGGATCTTCGGCAGCATGAGTATAGCATCCCGAGTCGCACACCGCAGGCCGAGGTGGCACAGATACTTCCAGATTGGTACATTGCAACACCGTCTCCGCTCCAGAACGAGCAGGGTACGATCAGCGTGCGGTATGGCTCTGGCTCTGCGCTGAACTTGCAAAGTGTGGTTCAAAACTCTGCGCCGAATGTGCCGAGCAGTTCACTGAGCGAGATGAAGTTCACCTGGCATCTGTGGAAGTTCGTGACAGCTCGTGCTTCAATGGGAATGCTGACGGCTTTCGAACGCACACCGGATAAGACTCCGATCTCGGTAGGTGTGAATAAGTGGGCTGTGACCACATCCCTGACCCCAGCTACGAACCCGATCTTCGGCGGTGAGCTTGGCGTGACGCTCGATCCCGTGGGAATTCCGCTGGAAACTTCCGTCGGCGCGATGCTCGATGGCGGTGGCCGCTCCTACCTACGTGGTGGGCTTTTCGCGCATTTCGAGCCCTTCGATATGTGCAGCGTTTCGGCTGGTATCGAGGCGATCGCCTACAAGCATGACGTGACGCAGACCTTGCAGGATATGCACGCGATCTTCGCTGATTACGGTAATCCTGGCTTCGCGGCTGGTACCCCGACCTCAGAATGGGTAGGATTCATCGGCCCCTCGATCGAGGTAGGCTGGCACTTCTAAGTACTACTTTCGGGGATTATCCGGCACTCCTCATCAGTACTTCTTGTTGATTTTTCGAAGCCCACTGCTCTTTGGCGGTGGGCTTTTGAATGTTAGGAAGGGTAGTACGATGAGCAAGGATACGCTGAAGGATAGAGTGGCAGTTGGTGGAGTCCCATTCGCGATGGTCAGTCCTATCGCTGTGCCCGAGCCGCTTTCAGGTATCACGATCCGAGTTCGGGGGCTCGCTGATGGGGAACACCCCATTGCTCTTGAACATGATGCGAAATTGCTAGATTATCATGAATTTGAGGGAAAAGTCAGGGTTGATGGGACTCTCACGCGAAGTGGTGAACGGATCGCCGTACGAGCTTTTGCCTCAAGCAAGGGCAATTTCGAGTGTACTCGCTGTGCTGATCCGTTCGAGAGGGAGATCAAGGCTGAAATGGAGCTGGAGTTCGTACCACCTCGTCTGGAGCGAGATCCGGAAGACCCTAATATCCACGTCTTCGAGCCGCTAACCACCCCGTATATCGACATCACTCAGGATGTTCGCGATGCGCTCGCGCTGTCCATCCCAATGCGTCATTTGTGCCGCCCAAACTGCAAGGGGCTATGCCTGGTCTGCGGGGCAGATTTGAACCGCGGAACCTGTCCGCACCAGTCGGGTGTGACGGAGCCCGAAGAATCGTCAGAAGGAACCCAGCAATGGTCGGCACTGAAAGGGCTTCAGGAGCGTTTGCGAGCCGAAGAAGAAAATGGGCATGGTATAATGGAGGGCGAATGAGCGTCCTGTAAGAGCCGAATTTCCAGGCCCACAACAGAATTTTTAGGAGACACCATGCCAAATCCAACACATAGAAACTCCCGTACCCGTCGCGATAAGCGCCGTACACATTACAAGCTGGAAACGCCGTCGTTCGGCTCCTGCCCAAACTGTGGTTCGCCAAAGCTCCAGCACACGGCCTGCGCAAGTTGCGGCTTTTACAAGGGCCGCTCCATGTTCCAGCCGAAGGTTCAGGCATAATCGCCTGCTGACACGAAGCACGGCACGAGATCGTAGAAAGCGGCGCACTGCGCCGCGTTTTGTTCGTAGCAGGTTGTTGAACGCCTAACTACCTCTTTAGAACGCATAGTGGCAATTTCGGGAGGGGATCCAAAGAAACCGCTCGCCATCGTACTCGATGCGATGGGCGGCGATTTCGCACCTAAGAACGAAGTTGAGGGTGCGCTACTCGCTCTTCAGGAGAGCGGTGGGCGTTTGAAAGTGATCCTTGTCGGAATGCGGGACGAGATCGCCAAGGAGCTGGCACGTCTCGGAGCTTCTGAGAATCCTGGAATCGAGGTTGTTGGCGCCTCGGAAGTCATCAATATGCATGATGAGCCAGTCGCTGCTCTTCGGCAGAAACGAGATTCCTCGATAGTGCGCGGGTTCGATCTGTTGCGCGATGGTGCAGCCTCCGCCTTTGTCAGCGGGGGGAACACCGGAGCAGTGATGAGCGGCGCAACGCTGTTGCTTGGCCGCATTCCAGGGATCAGTCGCCCAACGATCGGTTCGGCGTTTCCTCGACCAGAAGGGGGCCACACACTACTGTTTGATGTTGGTGCTACGGTCGACTCGAAAGCGATCCACCTGCGAGAGTATGCGATCATGGGTTCGATCTATGCGGAGCACATTCTTGGCATCGTCAATCCGCGCGTGGGATTGCTGAGTGTTGGTGAGGAGCGCTCCAAAGGCAACGAACTCGTCTTCGAGGCCACAGAGCTGCTGGAGAAGGCAAAGATCAATTTCGCGGGCAACGTAGAGGGAAGGGATATTCTCAAATCAACTGTTGATGTGATCGTCTGCGATGGCTTTGTTGGTAATGTAGCGCTCAAGCTTGGCGAGAGTGTCCTGCCGGCGCTACGAACCAGAATTAAGAACTACGCTGCAAAGGGCCTGATCAATAAGATCAAGGCGGGTATTACCGCCTCTGTCTTGCGCGAGTCCTTGAAGGATTTTGATTATCAGGAGTATGGTGGTGTGCCGCTCCTGGGTGTACGTGGGGTGACGATCATTGGTCACGGACGCTCGACACCGAAAGCGATCAAGAACATGTTACTGAAGGCGGAAGAAATGGTGAGTAAGGAGATCGTCAAGAAGATCGCCACGGCTGTCGCTGCCAATAGTGTTTCTGCCTGAGACAAAGAGAAATTGAATACAACAACCAGAACCGACTCGGAGCCACAGTATCGCGCCGCAATAACTGCGGTCGGACACTGGGTGCCAGACGATGTGCTCGACAACAAGTACTTCGCATCCTACTTGGATACCACCGATGAGTGGATCATGACACGCACGGGTATCCGCGAGCGCCGCATACTTCGCAATGGCGCGACGAGCGATCTCGCCGTTGGAGCTGCGCGGGTCGCGCTCGAACGCCGTGGCTGGACGCCCGACGATCTTGAGCTTATCATCTGCTGCACGGTGACACCGGACATGTTCTTCCCGGCCACAGCGTGCGTGGTGCAGAACAAACTTGGCGCAAAGAACTGCTGGGGATTTGACATCAACGCGGCATGCTCGGCATTCCTGTTTGGATTAGAGACAGCGCGGCGCTTCATCGAGTCAGGTGCGTATCAACGCATCCTGCTCATCGGCGCGGATAAGATGAGTTCGATCCTTGATTACAACGATCGCAATACCTGTGTGTTGTTCGGCGATGGGGCAGGCGCTGTCATTCTTGAGCGTTCGACGGATGAGAATGGTATACGCGATTCCTATTTGAAAATCGATGGCTCCGGCGGCGCGCATCTGCACATGAAGGCTGGTGGAAGTCTTAATCCAGCGACTGTCGAGACCGTGGAGAAGCGGATGCACTACGTCTATCAGGAAGGGAAACAAGTATTTAAGTCTGCGGTCGTGGAAATGGCCGAGTCCTCCGCGCTCGTGATGGAGCGGAACGGCCTTACGGCAGATGACGTCGCATTCCTTGTTCCGCATCAGGCAAATCTCCGAATCATTGATGCAACGCGTCAGCGCATGGGATTGCCGGAAGAGAAGGTGATGATCAATATTCAGAAATACGGCAACACGACTGCCGGCACGATCCCGATCTGCCTCAGCGAGTGGTGGGCTGCAGGTAAGTTAAAGAAAGGCGATAACCTCATTCTTTCCAGCTTCGGTGCTGGTTACACATGGGGTGCAATACTTGTCCGCTGGGCGTTTTAAGGATATGATAGCACACGTATTTCCGGGACAGGGATCGCAATATGTCGGCATGGCGAAGGAATTTGCCGAGGCATTCCCTGCTGCAAAAGCGAAGATGCAAGAGGCCGACGAACTTCTGCATGTCCACCTTTCGCGCACGATGTTCGAAGGCCCCGAGGAGGTGCTGCGACAAACGGATTACACACAACCGGCGATATTTCTTCATTCCATCATTGCTATTGAGTGCGACGAGGAGCGGAACAGTGCACAAGCATTGGCTGGGCACTCCCTTGGTGAGTATACGGCGTTATGTGTCGCGGGTGCGATCACGTTTCGTGATGCACTAACACTCGTTCACACGCGTGGACTGCTGATGGCCGAAGCGGGTCGGCGCTCGACGGGCACGATGGCTGCGATCATTGGTATGGATGAGCAGAAGCTATCGGCGCTTTGCAAGGATGTTGAAGCGAACCACGACAGCATCGTTCGTCCAGCGAACCTGAATTCGCCCGGACAGATCGTCATCTCTGGCGCGACGTTCGGAGTACAAGAGGTGATGCGCCGTGCAAAGTTGGAGGGAGTCCGCATTGCGAAGGAGCTTCCAGTTTCCGGAGCATTTCATTCGCCGCTGATGCAGTACGCTGCGGATGGACTGAGTGAGCGCTTGGCTTCCACCAACATTTTACAGCCGAGTGTGCCCGTCTTCAGCAACGTGACGGCCGAGCCCGTGGAAAGCCCGAGCGACATACGCCGGTTGCTCATCGAGCAGTTGACCGCGCCGGTGCGATGGGAACAGTCTGTAAAGAACATGTATGAGTTTGGCGTCCGGGAGTTCGTCGAGTATGGTCCTGGGAAGGTGTTGCAGGGGCTGATCTCACGTACGTTGAACGATGTCAAGACAAGCGGAGTCGAGAAACCAAAACAGGTTGCAGCATAAGCTATGGCAGACGCAGAACTGGACGAACAACTTTCCACGCGGGATGATATTCCTTCCGAGCGGCTTGCATCCATAAAGGTGCGCGGCCTCGCGGTGGACGAGCTGATCTTCACGCAAGGTTTTGTAGACTATTGCAACATCGACCGCTGCGGCGGGGGCTGCTGCCACTCCGGGGTCTATGCTGATCTCGGCGAGCAAGCTGTCATCCTGGAGCACGCTAACGAGATCGCCCTCGCCATGGACGATACGCAGGACACCAATCCAGAGACATGGTTCGATGGCGAGATCATTGATGATGCAGATTTCCCATCAGGTCAGGCGATCGGGACGCAGGTTCATGAACGCGATGGTGGCATTTCAGGGTTTACTGAGGGCTGTGTCTTTTTGGACAAGCGCCATTTCTGTTCGATCCAAGTCGCGGCCGCAAAGGCGGGGCTTCACCGCTGGGCGTGGAAACCGAAGTATTGCATCCTCTTTCCAGTGACCGTTGTCGAAGGGACGATCACCTACGACGACTCGCACTCTGCTGATCTACACTATTGCGGACCCAAGGGAACCTCGAATTACGTGCACAGCGTCTATGAGGCGATGCGCGAAGAACTTCAGGATTTCCTTGGAATGGAAGAGTTTGGGAAGCTGAATGATTATTACCTTTCGAACCGCGAGCGGTTTGAAAAATCAAGACTGACACCAGGACTAATTCAGGTTACGTTATGAGCGCCGAACAATCGAGAGAGATCGTCAATAAGTTTAATCAGCCAGCTTGGCCATTTCAAAAGATGGTCGCAATGGTCACTGGTGGCGGCCGCGGCATTGGCAGAGCGATCGTCGAGGAGCTGTTTCAAAAGGGCTACTCGGTCATTATCGCTGATTATTCCATAGATGCGGCGGCCGAAGAGTTCGTCGCCGAGCTTAACAAGCAGTCCATAACGCCGGAACATCGTTTCGTAAAGTGTGAAAAGCTCGATGTAACAGACGGAGCCGCGGCAGTAGCATTGGTCGAAAAGATCATTGCAGAGCATGGCCAGCTTGACGTTCTCGTGAACAACGCTGGCGTAACGAAGGACGGGCTTCTCATGCGTATGTCCGAAGCGGATTGGGATTTTGTCATAGACACTAATTTAAAGGGAGTCTATAATGTGACAAAAGCCGCAATTCGGCCCATGATGTCACAAAAACGCGGGAAGATAATTAACATCGCCAGTGTTGTGGCCCTGACCGGGAATCCCGGGCAGGCGAATTATTGCGCTTCGAAGGCAGGTGTGATCGGATTTACGAAGTCCATCGCCAAGGAGATCGCAGTCCGCGGGATCACCGTGAATGCGGTTGCGCCGGGATTCATCGAGACGGACATGACTCGTAAATTGAGCGACACACAGCGAGAGGCAATGCTCGCCCTAGTGCCGCTTAAGCGAGCTGGACAGCCCGAGGATATCGCGCGTGTCGTCAGCTTCCTCGCTTCGCCATCTGCCGATTACGTCACAGGCCAAACGCTTGTCGTTGACGGCGGAATGGCGATGTAGATGGTTGAGCAATAAGCTTTTTTAATTCAGGTTTTAGCATTCATTTTTATTTCTTAGGAATCAGGATAACCAATGGCAGACGCGACAGTAGAATCAAAAATCAGAGAGATCATCGTCAGCAAGCTCGGCGTAGAAGAGTCACAAGTGACGACCGCCGCATCGTTCACGAACGATCTCGGAGCGGATTCGCTCGACACCGTCGAACTCGTTATGGAGTTCGAGAAGGCGTTCAACCTTCAGATCCCCGATGAAGATGCGGAGAAGATCCAGACCGTCGGTGATGCGGTCTCCTATGTGAGTTCGAAGAAGTAATTGTTGCTTCCGTAGGGCCTCCATCCAATTGGAGGCTCTTGTCAGAGCCTAAACGTCTATGCAGAATAAGCGCCGAAGAGTAGTCGTCACAGGTATGGGTGCCATGACCCCGATCGGAAATGATCTCCAGTCCTACTGGGATGGTCTTTCGAATGGGCGTTCCGGTGCTGCGCCCATTACACGTTTTGACGCGACAGATTATGATACGAAGTTTGCGTGCGAGGTCAAGAACTTCAATGTTCTCGATTTCATCGATCGCAAGCTCTCGAACCGTATGGATCTGTTCACGCAATTTGGCGTGGCTGCAACAGACATGGCCGTCAAGGACGCCGGCTGGAATCTCGAATCGCTGGACAGAACGCGGATCGGCGTCGTCTATGGAAGCGGTATCGGTGGGATGTGGACCTATCAAAAACAGCAGGAAACGCTGTATGAGACGGGCGGCCCTCACCGGATCTCTCCGTTCTTCGTGCCAATGCTTATCAGCGATATCTGCGCCGGATACATCTCGATGCGCTTCGGTCTGAAGGGACCGAATTATGCAACCACTAGCGCGTGCGCAACGAGCAACAACGCGATCATTGACGCAGTCATGCTCATTGAACGTGGCACAGCGGATGCGATCGTTGCTGGTGGTGCCGAAGCTGTGATCTGTCCGATGGGTGTCGGCGGGTTTAATGCGATGAAGGCGCTTTCGACGCGCAATGATGACCCAACCAAGGCAAGCCGTCCGTTCGACATAAAGCGGGATGGCTTTGTCATGGGCGAGGGTGGCGCAACCCTGATCTTGGAAGAGCTCGAACACGCGATGAACCGCGGCGCGAGGATCTACGCGGAGCTTTCCGGCTTTGGCTTGTCCGCGGACGCCTACCATATCACGCAGCCAGCTCCTGGAGGTGAAGGCGCAGTGCGTTCGATGAAGATGGCTGTGGAGTCCTCGGGACTTCGACCCGAGCAAGTGGATTACGTGAATGTTCACGGTACCTCTACGCCGCTCGGTGACATCAGTGAGTCGAACGCGATCAAGGATGTCTTCGGCGATCACGCGCGCAAGGTAGCGATCAGTTCGACGAAGTCTATGACTGGCCATTTACTGGGCGCGGCCGGTGCGATCGAAGCCATCGCGTCGGTGTTGGCTCTCCATCACCAGACTGCACCGCCAACCATCAACTACGAATTCCCTGATCCGGCTTGCGATCTGGACTATGTTCCGAATGTCGCCCGACCAATGCACATTGGGGCGGCCATGAGCAATGGATTTGGATTCGGTGGTCATAATGCTACGCTGCTCTTTACCCGGTATCAGGAATAGGCGACACCCGATTAGCTGGCTCCCGTTCTCCTCAGTTTCAACTCTGTGAATTCAGATTCAACCGACTCCCCAAACCCGAAAAGCAACGATAGTCAGTCGCCGCAACGTGGGATACTGGACCGGCTCCGCACCCGGATCGACCACTACCGCGAGTTAGGAAAAGCTCGCCGAGAGCGGATGGAGTCGAGGTTGAAGTCGCGCTCGATCCCACAGGCTACGGCTACAGCCTCCGAACCTGCAACAAGTTTTGAGCACGTTGCGGGTACAGCCCGCCCGCTGCTTTCCGGTCGAGATTTTGATGAGTTGGAAAAACGCATTGGCTACACGATAAAACATCGGGCCTACTTCCTTCAAGCGCTTACCCACCGTTCCTATCTTCAGTTTGTCCAACTTCCGTCGTTGCGATCGAATGAGCGCCTCGAATTTTTAGGCGATTCCATTCTCAACCTGATCATCGCGGAATATTTGTACGGAGAATTCGAAGCATTGGCCGAGGGTGAATTGACAAAGCTTCGCTCGCGGTTGGTTTCTGGTGCGGCGCTTGTCGAGCATGGGAATGATATTCAACTCGGCGAATTCCTGCTGCTCTCCACATCTGCGGATGCCGCGTTAAAACGCGGTTCCGCGACGCTTCTTGCCGATGCCTATGAGGCACTTATCGCAGCGATCTATCTTGACGGCGGGATGTCTGCCGCGCGTGATTTCATCTATCGCAATATCATTACGCATACGCGGCGCGATGAGCTGATGCTCTCCGACAAGAATTATAAGTCCATGCTGTTGGAGTTTGTACAGGCAAAGAAGCTTCCATCTCCGCGCTATGTCACCGTGAGCGAGGCCGGGCCGAATCATGCCCGTACGTTCCTTGTCGAAGTGATCGTTGGTGGTGTGAAGCACGGCGCTGGCGGAGGAAAATCGAAGAAGGAAGCAGAGCAGAATGCGGCTCAGGAAGCGCTGGAGTTTCTGGGGGTACTGCCACGAACGGCTACGTCCGTCGATCAAACGCACGCTGCCGATCTAGGATGAGACAGCATGGAAATTAGAATACATCCCATTTCCGGCGTTGCCTCAGACTCAAGACCAGTCCTCATTACTCCGCCGCCGGACAAATCCATTCTCCACAGAATTTTGCTGATCGGATCGCTGACGCAGTCTGCGATCCGCATTCCGATCTCTGGAATTTACTCCATCTCGCACGACGTGATCGCCACCGTGCTAGCGCTTGAATCTCTCGGAGTTCCGGTGGAGATATTCGATGACCATATTGAGCTTCACGGCGTCGGCAGAAAAGGCTACCGCGCGCCAACACACGTCATTAACTGTGCAAACTCTGGAACGACAGCTCGCTTGTTGATGGGTGTGCTTGCCGGCCAAAGCTTTGGATCAGCCCTGAGCGGAGATGTCTCGCTTAGTGCGCGTCCGATGCGCAGGGTGGCCACCCTTCTGGAGGCATTAGGAGCGAACGTCATCACTGGACCCGAGGGTACGCTGCCCATAATGATAAACGGGAGACGCTTGCATGGTGCAAGCCTATCCCTTCCCGTTGCATCTGCACAAATGAAGAGCGCGGTTCTGCTTGCAGGCCTTTTCGCGGAGGGGATCACCGCCGTGCGCGAACCCAGCCAAAGCCGCGATCATACGGAGAGAATGCTTGCCTCCTTTGGGTACGACATCGAGATCGACGATGAGATTCGGCTGAACCCAGTGACAAACCCAAGCATTGTAGATGAGATTGTGTACGAGGTTCCGGGAGACGCATCGAGTGCTGCATTTCTCGTTGTAGCCGCGATCTTGCTACGCCGTCGGATCACTTTGTTGGGAGTAGGACTTAACCCAACTCGCACCAGATTCCTCGATGTGCTGGCAGTAATGGGTGTGGAGATGGAGGCGCAGAATGTGTTGGACTCCTTCGGAGAACCTCGCGGAGACCTTACCGTTTTCGCGGATCAGATCGAAGGGGCGCTTCTGCCACTGGAGCTTTCCGATGAAGACATTCCCTTACTAATTGACGAACTACCGATCCTGTTCATCCTCGCGATGTTTTCAGAAGGAGTAAGTGAAATTCGTGGCGCCGGGGAATTGCGGAAAAAGGAGAGCGATCGAATTGCGGTTTCCGTGGAGCAACTCCGCCGTTTTGGTGTTGAGGTGATGGAGTATGAAGACGGCTTGTCCATCGTGGGCATTCTGGAGCGGCGGCTGCAGCCATGCACGATCATTCACGACGGGGATCATCGATTGGCTATGGCTTTTAGCATTGCTGCATTATTTTGCACAACAGAGGTCGAGCTCGACGAAGCGGAGGCCGTCTGCGTTTCCTACCCAGATTTTTTTGAACATTTGCGGGCGCTCTGTGGCCGTAAGCATGTGGAGACTATTGAGCCATGAAGACATTAAAGGCGGCCGTCTTTGGCCGCTCGCTGGATCACAGCATTTCTCCTGAGGTGCATAGCGAGATTTTTAAGATCATGTGTCAGCGGATTCCGTCGGAGTACCACGCTATTCAGTATGGCAAAGTAGAGTGCGACGATGAGAAGGAGTTTCGCTTTCAAGTTCAACGCGGTACCGAGTGGGGCTTCACAGGTATTAACGTAACCAACCCCTACAAACACACCGCCGCCGGCATGGCGCGCGACAAGGACGCAGTTGTCCGTGATATGGGCTCAGCGAACACGATCCGATTTGGATTGTCCTTCACTGTTGCCTCTACGGATGGACCGGGATTCTGCCTTTCCATTGCTAAGGAATTCCCGGGTCTCGATGCAAGCAATTATCGTTTGCTGATTTTAGGTGCCGGCGGCGCATCGCGTGCGGTTTTCCATGCTACAAAAAGCATGGGTTGGCGAAATGTTACTGTTGCAGCCAGGAACGTACCGGCCGCGAAAGAAGCCTATTCAGATGCGCCAGACGTTCAGGTTATCTCACTTGCCGAGGTGACTCGCGACGACGGCGCACAATTAGTTGTGCAGGCAACCCCGGTAGGATTGAAATCAAGTGAGCTCATAGCGGAGAATTTCGCATGGAACGCTGGTGACATCGCTGTCGATCTTGTCTATAATCCGATTAGGACCCGCTTTTTAGACAGTGCTTCCGAGCAAGGGGCTACCGCGATCTCCGGACTTGGAATGCTCTTGGAGCAAGCCGCACTTTCGCAGCACCTCTGGTTGACAGGAAGAGAAGCGAAAGATTCGATGCTAACCCCGACGGAGTACAATGAGCTCAAAGAGTCGATGTCAAAAATCCTCACAGCACGATGGGACGCCTTCGCTACCTAACAGCGGGTGAATCGCATGGAGCGATGCTCGTTGGAATTCTTGAGGGTGTGCCAGCGGGGTTATCACTCATTGCTGAGCGCGACATTGATCCGATCTTACGTGAGCGACAGCAAGGATACGGCCGTTCACATCGGCAGAAGATCGAGAGCGATCGTGCAACGATCGTTTCTGGTGTCCGCTTCGGCGTCACCACTGGTGCTCCAATAGCTATTACCATTGAGAACAACGATTGGGTTCGCTGGACAGAGAGAATGTCGGTCACGCCCGGTGAAAATCAGGGATCACGAGTAACGATTCCGCGTCCTGGCCATGCCGATCTCGCCGGTGGGATCAAGTATGGTCACGAGCAGGATATGCGTAACGTGCTCGAACGAGCAAGCGCGCGGGAGACGGCCATGCGTGTCGCGATCGGAGCAGTAGCGAGCACACTACTACATTGTCTTGATTTCGAGTCTATTTCATATGTGCAATCCATAGGTGGTGTTGTAGCGGGGCCATTGTCCGATCCCTTCGAGAATCGAGTGCAAATCGCGTCTAGTGTTGTTCGAATGATGGATTCCACGGCCGAGGCGGCGGCTATCCTCGCTATTGACAAGGCGAAAGAACGGGGCGATACACTGGGTGGCATTGTAGAGTGTGTGGTTCGTGGCGTGCCAGTCGGCGTTGGAAGTCACGTCCAGTGGGATCGCAAACTCGATGCCGCTATCGCACAAGCTGTTATGAGTATTCAGGCCGTAAAAGCGGTGGAGATCGGCGCTGGTCGGAGTGCCGCGTTGCAAAACGGTTCAGAAACTCACGATCCCATCGTGCTTCGAGATGGCACAATAGCACGGAGCAAGAACAATGCTGGCGGAATAGAGGGTGGGATGTCGAACGGCGAACCCATTGTCGTTCGCGCTGCGATGAAGCCCATCTCCACACTGATGCGTCCGCTTGAATCGGTCGATCTAAAAACAGGACAGCCGACGGACGCCCACATTGAGCGAAGCGATGTCTGCGCCGTGCCAGCATTAGCCGTCATCGTCGAACAGGTTGTAGCTTTGACTATCGCATCGGCGTTATTGGAGACGTTTGGTGGCGATACGGTTGACGAGCTTCGCGCCCGGGTCTCCGAGCGACGCGGCGCGCTCCGTATTGATAGGATTCTCTCGCGAGCATGACGTGGCGCAATCGTAATCTATATCTTATCGGGCTTCCCGGAGCAGGGAAGTCTGCAATAGGCGGTGAACTTGCTTCGCTACTACGAGAGCACTCCTATTCTTTTCTTGATCTTGATTCGGAGATCGAGCGGATCGCTTGCCGATCCATACCATCTATTTTCTCAACGTTAGGCGAAGCTGCATTTCGTAATTTCGAAACCGCCGCGTTGAAGAATGCTGCGGATGATAAGAGCCGTCACTATGTGGTTGCAACAGGCGGTGGGATCGTGATGAACCCATTGAACCGCTCGATCATGCGGGGAAGCGGCATCCCGATCTGGATAGACGTTACTGTGCGAGAGGCTGTGAAAAACGTATTGGCGGATTTCGCAAACGGTATTGACCGTCCACTTCTACGGGCGGCCTCGCACGACGAATTGGAAGCAACGATGCGGGCGCTTCTGGAAATTCGTCGGCCATACTACGAAGAGGCAACGCTCCACTTCGTCTCACGCAGCCCGCGAGGCGACATCCGTACCCCATCCGAATTAGCAATGGAATTGTTAATGGCACTTGATGAAATGTCTTTCAAAGTGCTGCTGACTCCCCGATTTAAAACAATCGTTGCAAAGAGTGCTCTACGCGATTATCCGATACTCGTTGGTAGTGGGTGTGCGCTCCGAGAGTTGGTGCATAGTATTCGGGAAACCTCCGCCAAGACGATCGTAACGATTACGGATACGAATGTAGGCGCGCTGCACGGAGAGGAGTTGCATGCAAAGCTAACGACCGCATTTCCAAGCGGCTATTCATTCCACACGCTGACCATTCGAGCAGGAGAAGGCAGCAAGAACCGTGAAACACTGTTCGATCTGCTCAGCACACTTTCGACACTTAATGCTGGACGAAAGGACATCCTGATCGTCGCCATGGGCGGTGGAGTCGTGACCGATCTTGCCGGGTTTGCTGCGAGCATTTACAATCGAGGAGTGAAAGTCATTCATATTCCAACTACGCTACTTGCGCAAGCGGACGCAGCGATCGGTGGGAAGACAGGAATTGATTTTGACGGCAAGAAGAATCTGGTCGGGACATTCTATCCACCTACTCAAGTTCTCGTGGATCCGCTCTTTCTGAAGACCCTGCCACAGAGAGAATTGCACGCGGCTCTTGGTGAAGTCTTCAAGTATGCGCTCATCGGGTCGCGGACACTGTGGGAGGAGCTTTCGAGTAAGGTCGGCCGGCTTGTGCGTGGTGTAGATGGCGCATACGCAGAGATCATACACGAATCCATTATTCAGAAGCTTCGGTATGTCGAGGCGGATGAGTTTGAACGGGCGAGTGGGGTTCGCGAGTTGTTAAACTTTGGCCACACTTTTGGACATGCGTTGGAATCTGCAACGGGATTCCACACCGTGTTGCACGGGGAGGCCGTGCTGCTGGGAATGCGAGCGGCTGCGTGGTTGTCGAAGGAAATGGGTTACATTTCGATCGAGACATGGCAGGAGATTGAACAGACGCTCGGGAGAATTCCAATCGAAGTACGTGTTCAGTGCGAAGCATCAGCCGTATTGAACGCATTCAAGCACGACAAGAAGCGTCAAGGCGTGAACCGTGTTATTTTGCTTCGCGCGATCGGCGAAGCGTTCGTCCGGGAAATTTTGGATGAGGACGCTACCCGTGCAATTGAATTTATGCTCTCACTTACATGAATATCTTAGTACTCAACGGACCCAGTCTAAACCTACTTGGCGAGCGCGAGCCTGCGCTTTATGGAACGGCGACGCTACGTGATGTCGAGAAAATGCTGAAGGACGAGGCCGCGATTCACGGTGCCAGCTTGCACTTCCTGCAGTCCAACCACGAGGGGGTGCTTATCGACAAGCTCCATGAGGAGCGCCACTGGGCAAATGGTATTCTCATGAACCCTGGTGCGCTTACACATTACTCCTATTCACTTAGGGATGCAGTGGCAGCGATCAATAAACCGATGGTGGAAGTGCATTTGACGGATCTTACGAAACGGGAGGAGTTCCGTAAATTCAGTGTCTTCGAAGGTGCGACCAATGTACGCCGCATCATGGGGCGCGGCGCGCAAGGGTATGTGGATGCGCTGCGAATGCTGGTCAACCCGGAGGGCTCTACCGCAGCATGAAGAAGCTACTCTCCTTTGTAAAGATCGAGCACACGCTCTTTTCCCTGCCGATGATCTACTCCGGTATGGGGCTTGCTCTTCATGCGGATTGGCTTTCGGGCACACCAAAACCGGACGCAATGACGTTGGTATCGAAGGGATTACTGATACTCGGCGCCGCAACAGGCGCGCGGACGATCGGCTTTGCGGTGAATCGAATCGTTGATCGTCACATCGACGCAAAGAATCCACGCACAGCAAACCGCGAGTTGCCATCCGGCAAGATGACACTTGCACAGGCCTACGTGGTGATCGCCGGTGCGGTGATACTCTATCTTGCGTGTGCTGCTTCCTTGAATAGTCTGTGCCTGATGTTGTCGCCGATACCCGTTGCTATTTTTTGCATTTATCCATTCATGAAGCGCTTCACTTCGCTGGCGCATTTCGGGCTTGGTGCTTCGCTCGCGCTGGGACCGCTGGGCGGTTACTTTGCAGTAAGGCCATCGCTGGATGGCGTTTTTCCGGCAGCACTGTTATCGCTCTTCACCTGGCTGTGGGCTTCCGGCTTTGACATAATCTATTCCACATCCGATGAAGAGTTTGACAAGCGGCAAGGGCTTTACTCGTTGCCTTCAAAGTTTGGTACAAAGAAGGCGCTTCAAATATCAGCTGGAATACACGTTGCAGCATTCATTGTGCTGATCGGAGTGTATTTGACAACATTCACAGGCAGTGTAGTGGCGCTCTTGCTATTAGTAGAAGCAGGAATATTACTTTACCTTGAACAAAAAAAGGCATCCGATGTGGAGCTTGCCTTCTTTAAGATCAATGCGGTGCTTGGCTTCGTCGTCATGCTTTTTGTTTTGTTAGGAGGATTAACTTCATGAGCGAACGCCCGAAACGAATTGCCGTAGGTATAACGGGTTCGAGTGGCGCAGTCTATGCGCTGGATTTTTTGAAGCGATGCCCGTACGATAAATACCTGGTTGTTTCGAAGTGGGGGAAGGCCATTCTAAAGGACGAGCTCGGCCTTGCCGACCCCATTGCGGATCTCGCACCATACTATAAGCGGAATTTTCTTGACTCGGATATGACAGCTCCGCTTGCCTCTGGTACGAATCACATTGATGCGTTCGTGATTCTTCCAGCTTCGACCAGCACCATCGGTAAAATAGCTTCTGGTATTGGTGACACGCTGCTGACGCGAACGGCAGCGGTCTGTTTGAAGGAGCGTACGAAGCTCATAATTTGCGTTCGGGAGACACCGCTATCGACAATTACTCTGCGCCAGTGTGCGGATCTCTCTGCAGAGGGGGCGCTCATCATGCCGATCTCCCCGCCATTATACTTTGTACCGAAGACGGTCGAGGAGTATGTTCAGGGATTTGTGAATAAAGTGCTGGCGCATGTTGGAGTGGAAGTTGGCGGTGGATGGCGTGCGGAGGAATTAGAGTAGCATGGCAACGAAAGAACGCGGATTCAACACGTTATCCCAATTCCTCACTCGACTTGAACGTGAGGGCGAAATGCATCGCATAACGGCAGAAGTCGATCCTCATCTGGAAGCAGCCGAGATCGCGGTCCGTTCGATGCGCGAGGGAGGCAAAGCGCTTTTATTTGAACGCGTCAAGGGCTCCCAGTATCCGCTGGTGATGAATGTGCTGGCAAGTGATCGGCGCATCGAGATCGCCCTCGATGGCGACCCCGCCACCATCGGGCATCAGTTGCTCAATGTGGTCGAGCAGGCGATGCCGCCCAAGCCGCGTCGAATATGGAACGCTGCTCGTCCGCTCATTCCTCGCTTGATGTCGGCCCGTGTGCGCCGGACCAACCCGCTAGAGCCGCGGCGGGCCTTCGATCAGCCCGATCTTGGTGAGCTTCCGATCCTCCAAACCTGGCCGGAAGACGGAGGTAAGTTCATCACATTGCCACAGGTCTTCACCTACGATCCGATCACGGGCAAGCGCAATCTGGGCATGTATCGGGTTCACATCTTCGGTCCGAACGAGACGGGGATGCACTGGCAGATTCAGAAGGGCGGAGGTTTCCACTACTATCAAGCGGAAATGATGAATCGTCCGCTGGAAGTGGCGGTAGCTATTGGCACTGACCCTGCACTGCTGCTCGCCACGATCGCTCCGCTGCCCGAAGGCATTGACGAGGTAATGTTCGCCGGTTTCCTGCGTGGCCGACCAACGGAGATGACGCGAGGCAAATCAATTTCGATAGATGTGCCAACCAACGCAGAGTTTATTCTCGAAGGGATCGTCCCACCGCATGATAGAAGGGTGGAAGGGCCGTTCGGAGATCACTTCGGCCACTATTCGAATGCGGCACCGTTTCCGGTCTTTCATGTTCGGGCGATCACGCATTTATCGAAGCCGGTGTTTGCCGCGACCGTTGTCGGTAAACCGCCCATGGAGGACAAGTGGCTCGGCGACGTCAATCAATTGATCCTTGGGCCGCTTGCGAAGTTGATGCACCCGGAGGTCAGGGACATCTGGGCCTTCTACGAATCTGGCTTTCATAATCTCTTGGGTATCGCGACGAAGCAGCGGTATGGCAAAGAGGCGATGAAGACCGCACTCTCGCTTGTCTCGGACAGTCAGCTTTCGCTCACCAAGTGTGCTGTTACGGTCAGCGAGAAGGTGAACAACCGGGACTTCCGCGCGATACTCCGCGCTATCCGCGACAACTTCGATCCGCACTATGATTGGCTGCTGATTCCCAACGTCGCTATGGATACGCTCGATTTCACGAGCTACACGATGAACCTGGGAAGCAAGATGATCCTCGATGCTACGGTGAAGATGCCAGACTCCGCGAGCGGAGGCAAGTATCCACCGAGAGCACCGAGCGCGTACTTTCAGCGGACCGGACGCCTGGCGGACGATCCGAAGAACATGGATCTCCGAATCCGGGAAAGCAAGGTCTTCGAGGATGTTTTGTTGGTCGTGAAAGTGGAGAAGGAGGGCAGGGATGTTGTCGAGAAGCTCGTGGCCGATGCCAACATCGAGCGGTTACCAAAGGGAGTGAAGATCGTCGCGGTAGTGAGTGAGGACGTGGATCTCATGAGCGACATGGAGGTCATCTGGGGTATCTTCACGCGATTCGATGCCGCCCGCGATGTCATTTTCACTCGGTCCGCACTGATCGGCTCCTCGCCTGTCTACGAGGGAGTAATGGGGATCGACGCGACGTGGAAGGTGGGATATCCGAATCCGTGCGTTATGTCGGAAGAGATCGTTAAGAGGGTGGACGCACGTTGGGGAGAATTTGGTTTCCGATAAGGGGTTGGGATATTCGAGGAATTGGGAGTCCAATGTCCGTTGGATATGTTAGGCAGCCGTTAACGATGCCTGATAGTTTGACAGCTAACGAATGATCTCATCCAAAGCCTTTACTTTTCGCGATAACTCGCTCTCACCCATCTGGGATAAAGTCCGAAATGGCGTTCGCCTGACCAAAGAGGACGGTCTTGCTCTCTATGCTTCCGATGACCTGATCGGCCTGGGGCGTATGGCCAATGAAGTGGCACGTTCGAAGTCCGGGGACAGTGTTTATTTCGTGCTCAATCGCAAGCTTGAGCCGACGAACGTTTGTGTGCTTTCCTGTAAATTCTGTGATTTTGCAGTGAAGGCGGGCTCGAAAGAGGCTTACGAAATGACGCTGGATGAGATGCTCTCCAAGCTACGTCCGGATCTTCATGAGGTGCACATTACTGCTGGACTCCACCCGAGCTGGCCTTGGGAGTTCTACATAGACATGGTGCGCGAGATCAAGACGCAATTTCCGAACGTCGATGTGAAGGCGTTCACGGCAGTCGAGATCGACTACTTCTCCAAGAAGTTCAAGAAGAGCCACGAGCAGGTGTTGCGGGAGCTGTATGCCGCCGGACTTCGAACAATGCCGGGTGGGGGCGCAGAAGTCTTCTCTGAGCGCGTACGTAAGGAGTTATTTAAGCAGAAGATCGGTGCGAAGACGTGGTTCGATGTTCACAAGACCGCGCACAAAATGGGCATCAATTCTAATGTGACGATGCTCTATGGTCACATCGAAACGATCGAAGAGCGCATCGAGCACATGTTGCGCGTTCGTGAGTGTCAGGATGAGACGAACGGATTTCTCTCGTTCATTCCGCTCGCGTTTCAACCGGGGAATACCGGCATCAAGACGCGCAACGATTTTACGAGCGCGATAGATGATCTTAAGACCATCGCCGTGTCGCGTTTGATGTTGGATAACGTCCCGCATATCAAAGCATATTGGGTGATGCTCACAGCGGAAGTTGCAACTATCGCGCTGAACTTTGGCGCGGATGATATGGACGGCACGGTTGGTGAAGAGCGTATTGCGCATGACGCTGGCGCGATCAGTCCGATGGAGCTTGCAAAGGGTAAGTTGATCTCTATCATTCATGAGGCGGGGAAACTGCCGGTCGAGCGCGATGTATGGTACAACCCGATCGAGATCTATCCGGCCAAGGGCACAACGGTCGTGAGCAAGATGCCGTACTTGAACAGCGTGCCGTTCTATCACGAGTTCGCACCAGCGCTAAAGAACATTGAAGTTGCGCCGCTGATGCCAAGTGTGCTCGGGCGCTTTGCGCGACTCGGGACCGTTTCGGCGGGACCGCTTTCGCTACGTGATTTCATGTCTGTGAGTGATCGTTTTGATCGTCTCGAGTATGGAATTGCGGTCAAGGGCAATGCACATTCTGTTCTGCTATTCAGCAAATATGGGTGGAGCGATCTCAAGGGTAAGAGGATCGGAATCACTTCAGAGTCTTCGACAAGTATCGAGCTGTTGCGAATTCTTCTTGAGAAACGGCACGGCGTACATGAGTACGAGTTTGTCAAACTCCATCCCGCGCAAATTCAAAACAATCTATCAGACTATGATGCGGTCCTACTGATCGGGGACGAGGCCCTGCGAAATGGTGAACTGGGCGGCATTCCTGGCTTCGACCAGATGTATGATCTTGCTGGCGAGTGGTGCTCGTGGAAGGAACTGCCGTTCGTGTTTGCAGTGTGGGCCATTGCCAAAGATGTGCCTGCTGAGGCGAAGACGCAGATCACACATTCTCTGGAGAACTCCCTCGTAAGCTCCGCAGGTCACTACGCCGAGATCGGGCGCGAGCACGGCAAGCGCCTCGGCATGGATGACGCCGCGGTCGATGCCTACTTGCAGACATTCCGCTACCGCTTCGGCATCGACGAACACGCTGCTATGGCGGAGTTCGAGATGGAGTGGGAGAGCTTGAAGAGAAATAATCGTACGGTACCGGTCGGACATAGTATTGCCGCTTAAGACATCATGCTTGAATCAATCAGAACCCGAGTTAACAACGGCGACCGCCTTTCACGCGAAGAGGGCCGCTGGCTTTTGCAGAACGCTTCGCTCTTAGATCTCGCGGAGCTTGCGGAGACGGTGCGCTATCGGTTGAACCCGGAGCGCCGCGTCACGTTCGTCATCGACTCCAATCCGAATTACACGAACATCTGCAACATCGACTGCATCTTCTGTGCGTTCTATCGGCACGAGGGCGATGCGGATACTTATACTTACACGGTCGATGAGATGATCACGCGCTTCAAGGCTTCGGCCAAGCGCGGCATCAGAACGGTGCTGTTGCAAGGCGGCGTCAACGCGGCGATCCCGTTCGAGTATTACAAGGAGATGGTTCGCCGCACGCGCGAGGAAGTGCCGGAGATCCATCCGCACTTTTTCTCGACGAGCGAGATCATCGGTATGAGCGATGTGTCCGGATTTTCTATTCCCGAGGTTCTGCGTCAGCTTAAAGAGGTTGGGTTGAACTCCATCCCGGGCGGCGGCGCGGAAATTCTAAGCGATCGCGTGAAGAAGAAAATCTCGAACAAGAAGGGCACGAGCGCCGATTGGCTCGGCGTAATGCGAGAGGCACACAAGCTCGGATACAAGACGACGGCGACGATGATGTACGGTCATCTTGAAAAAGACGAGGACATCATCGAGCATCTCTCTGTCATTCGCGATCTGCAGGATGAGTACCATGGCTTCACAGCGTATATTCCGTGGAGTTTCAAGCCGGGAAATACGCCGCTCGAAAAAATTATTCCGACGTACGCAACGGGCACGCGATACTTACAGATGATCGCCATCGCGCGCATCTTCTTGGATAACTTCCCACACATTCAGGCGAGCTGGTTCTCGGAAGGGAAGAAGATCGGGCAGATCGCGCTGAGCTTCGGCGCGGATGATTTCGGTGGCGTTCTCGAAGAGGAGAATGTTCATGCCTCCGCGAATTTCGTGCATACAACATCGGTGAAAGAGACTGTGGATCTCATTCGCAGCGCGGGTTACACACCGGCGGAGCGAACAACACTTTATGACATCATTGCAGAGTACGGGCCTGAAGAATATCCAGCGGCCGTGTTGAACTCCGCTCGGCTTAGCGTACATACGGATGCTGGCGCGATCATGCACTCCCTGCCGATCATTCAAGCTGCCGTATTGGCGTAACTAAAATTATTATCGGCGATATTGGGCCGATTTAGGCTTTCCAAAGCATTGAGGAATCTTGGGACTTGACTTTGTCTCGAGAATGTGCGATATTAGTGGGCAATAATACAGACACCCATGAGAATACTTACTACTTCTGCTGCCGTTCTGGCGCTTTCCGCCTGTTCGCTGCTGGCTTCCCCCGCAAAAAATGGCATCGAGCGAAGCCTTTCCATCAAGGGATTTAAGGGACGCATTGCTCTGCATCAGCTCCCCGGTGATAAGATCGAGGTGAAGATCCGGACGTGGCGCACTACGCGAGATACGGTTCGCGGGCATGAGATCTTTCCAGTGCTCGTCAACGGACACAAGCAGAATTTCTTCTTCGGACGGTTTGGCTACTCCAAAATGCCTCTTCTGATCTTCGCTGTGAGTGATCCGGATCGCATTACGGAATCCCGCACACTGAGCTATCAGGTCTCTCCGAGTGGTGCGCTGATCGGTCAGCAAGTTGTCGTGGATGAGGCTGTGCAACACGCACATTCGGATGAGGTCATCAGTGGGCGCTATCCTCTGGCTGGCATTAATCCGGAGATAGGAGCGATCTATTCGATCGCCTATCAGGATGCGCACTTCGAGGGCTTCTTCGTCTCCTATGAGAAGCTGCGTGTGCGTCAGTGGGATCCGAACATCAATGCCTTTATTGAGACGGACCAGGGCTTCCTGCGTGATAAGTCTGGCAGGATCATCGAGAGTGGTAAATTTCATTCGTGGTCGGACAAGACCCGCGAGGAGATGTTTGCATCGAACCTCACCAAGTTGTCTGAATACCCTCGGCACTCCCTGGATTCAGCCAAGACTCCTGCTGTCTCCGCAGCAGTACTCAAAAAGTAGTATCTCGATCAGCTTGTGACCCCAAGAAAGATAGCGATCCTGTTTCACGAGCGTCACCGGGGCTTCACACTAAACTATCACGTTCAGGAATTTGCACAGATCTGGCGAGAAGAGGGGCACGAGGTTGTTGAGCTATTCGGTGTGAATGAGTTTGTCCCGGCTGATCTGCTTTTTGTCCACGTTGATCTTTCGGTGGTACCCGAGGAATACCTTCGATTCGGACGACGATACCCGATCGTTCT
Organism: uncultured Ignavibacteriota bacterium; assembly: GCA_903900335.1. Classification (GTDB taxonomy): domain Bacteria; phylum Bacteroidota; class Ignavibacteria; order Palsa-1295; family Palsa-1295; genus PALSA-1295. The sequence goes on from CAIUMP010000037.1 coordinate 51,484, forward strand.
CAACGGCAGACTGCGTGACATTCGTAAATCCAGTTTTAGCAAGATCCGGCTGCAACTCGGTGACATCTACGATGGCAAAGTGATCGTAAAGTCGGATCTGAACTATGCAGGTAAACCAGAGCGATTTGTAGGAGCGTCCCATCAGATTCGAGAACACGGTATCATGTTCACTTCGCCCATGGAATATCGAGTGTTTGAATCCATCCGGGACGTGCCGGAGTCGGTTTTTACCGATCCGCTCATGATCGTGGAGCGTTTTATGCCGGAGATTACGGAAGATGGGAAGTACGTTATGCGCGCGATGCAGTTCCTTGGCAATCAGGTTGACTGCGTGCAATTTGTGTCCGACACGCCGATCGTCAACGGCTCAACTGGGACCCTCACCGGGTTAGTGGAGCCACATCCAGAGATGCTCGCGGCAAGGAAGCGGATGTATTTCGACTATGGAAAATTCGATTACGTCCTACACAACGGCCATCCCATCTTGCTCGACACCAATAAAACAGTGGGCGCCGGTATCCCGAACGCCCCCGAGGATATTCTCGCGGCCCGCAGGAAGCGAGCCGACGGTATCTACGATTACTTCTAGTAGAGAGTGATTTCTCCGACTGGAGGGATGATGTTGTGCTCTGCCCCTAAGTTGAAAAGATACTCCAGCGCCTTTTTGCCGCGCTCGCCCATGTCGATCGTTACGTCATTGACGTACATCTTTACGAAGCGCGCACCAGTCTCTGCGTCAATTCCGCGGCCCCACTGAAGAGCGTATTCGACGGAGTCCTTCTCGTTGTCATATGCGGCCTTGATGGAATCGCGAAGTGCTTGAGAGATAACGCGGGCGGTCTCTTCGCCCATATCCTTACGGACACAATCGAGGCCAAGTGGGAGAGGAAGTCCACCGGTCTTTTCCTGCCAGATCAGACCGAAATCCGCAAGCAAATTGAGACCGTATTCTTGCCAGGTGATCTGTCCTTCGTGAATCAGCAGGCCCGCATCCACATCGCCTTCGAGGACGGCGTCAATGATCGCATCGAAGGACATCTCCACCGATTTGATATGGCCGAACCACGAGCGAAGAAGAAGGTTTGCAGTCGTGAGCTTTCCCGGCTGTGCAATGACGGCACCCGGATTGGCCTCCAGCTCTTCGATGGTCTTATACTTTTTCGAGACGATGATAGGACCATAGCCCTCACCCATCGACGCGCCGGTCTTCATGATCCAGTATTTATCTGAGACGTATGGATACGCGTGCGCGCTGATGGCTGTCACCGGCATTTCGCCGGTCATCGCTCGGACATTCAGCGACTGAATATCGTCGAGGACGTGATCGATTTCGAAACCAGGAATGGTCACCTTCTTGGAGGCAAAGCCGTAAAACATGAAGGCGTCATCAGGGTCAGGGGAGTGGCCGATTTGTAAGTTTACCAAAATTGCTTTCTTTTAAGAGGATGAATGTTACTTTATATTCTTGGATTCGGAGCCGGTCGATTTACTCGCTATTCGAAGCGTCCCTCAGTTTCCGCTCCACGCGGCCTACTAGTTCGGGATCGCCCCCGTACATGTTAACTCCGTTAAAACCATTGCTGACTCCATGTACAGAGTCATCGACATCAAGTCTTGAGTCCTTGAATCGCTCCCAATCATTCCGTTGAGACTTCACCAGAAGTCTCCAAAGGATGAAGGTCGCCCCGAAGGCAAGTGAGAAGAAGATGATATTGCCTGTGCTCATTGAAGATATTGACTCAGCAGGTTTCGCCCTTTCGGTTCTCGACTTCCTGACGTAACAGCCGTTCAACGCGGTTTATGGTACCCGGTTTCATATTCGCCCCCCCTCTTACGCTACGTCGTCCGACTTTTGAGAGGTCAACATCGGTGCCTGTTCCAGTATTGCGTTGCCGCCAGATGGTACGGAAGCGCATTCCAAACACTACGAAGAGTCCCACCGTCAAAATTGAAAGAATGATACTGGTGCCGTCCATCTCCGATCTGGGTAAGGTATATTCAAGTGAATGTGACTGAGCCTACGGAAACAGCACGATCTTCTCCACCCTATTCGGTGTCTCGAGAATATACTCGAGGGGTTCGATGAGAGTGAAGAGGAGCATCTTGCATTAAGCGAACGGATTTCGAATCATTAAAGGGTCATCGATCACTAGCCCATCCTGAAGGTCTTCGGTCAAGAAGTCATCTGCACCAGATCGGAGTGCTGTTGCCACCATAAGGCTGTCCCAATATGAGAAGTTGTATCGCGCTCGCAAATCGAATGCCGTAAGGATATCATCCGAGTTAGATTCTACGACATCGAACAACGAAAAGAGATCCTCGACAATACGCAGCAGCTCCCGTTCTGAGATCTTCGCCTTACTCCTCAGCACGGAAGCCATCTCATTGACGACCTGCGTGCTGATGAGAAATCCGCCTTCGGCCAGCAGCGAAACCGCAATTGCATGTTTAGCCGGTGCCTGTTCTGCCAAAAGGCTATAGACCAGGATATTCGTATCGACGAATGTCACGTTCTATCGCGGTATATTTCGTCGCGATCAAACGGCAGCACTCCGGGCATCTTGAGCGGATGCTGCATGTAATGGCTGAGAGCGCCGTTGCTACCCTGTGGGATGTGCAGCGCCACACGTATCCGAGTGTGGGGCGGAATATCCCGCGCCACTTCGGGCGGGATGGCTATCCTGTGCCTCTCATCCACTTCTGCTTCAAATCGAAAGTCTAGCATAAGTCCTCCTATAGTTGCAAACCGTGGGCACCCACATTTAGTTGAGAACGCCTGCTGGAGTGGTGCGGCCCGAATCACAAAATAGGCGCTACGGAAACAGCACGATCTTCCCCACCTTCTTCGGAGTCTCGATCATCAGCTCGAAGGCCTCCGCGAAATTCGCGAGAGGCATTTTGTGCGTGACGACCGGGCGAACATCGAGCCGACCCGATGAGAGCAAGTTCGAAACGGTGAACCATGTGTCCATCATCAGGCGACCATTGATGCCATAGAAACGACCGCCGTTGAAGATGATGTCGTTGAGCGGCGTGGGCACGAGGTTCTCCTTGAAGATACCGAACCAGCAGTAGCGTCCGCCGCGGCGGAGCATTGCGATGCCTTCCTGCATGGCGCTCTCGACGCCGGACATTTCGATCACGACATCCGCACCGAGTCCGCCGGTCTTTTCCTTGATGATCTCGACAGCGTTCTCCTTCGATACATTAATCACCTGATCCGCGCCCATCTGCTCGCCGATGTTGAGACGGAACGGATCGATACCCGTGAGGAAAATCTGCGTGGCACCCGTCGCGCGCGCAACGCCGACGGAGAAGAGACCTATAGGCCCATCGCCTAAGATCGCGACGCTCTTGCCATGCACAGGCTCGATGAGCGTGGCATGAACCGCGTTGCCGAGCGGCTCCTGAATGCACTGATACTCCGGCGGAATTTTCGGATCGTTCTTCCACAGCACGATCTCCGGCACGACGAGGTACTCCGCGAACGCGCCATCGCGATCAACGCCGAGAATTTTCAGATTGTGGCAGATGTGCGTTTGTCCTGTCATGCACTGCTTGCAATGCATGCACGGGATGTGCGTCTCAACGGAAACGACATCGCCCTCTTCAACGCGCGTGACGCCGCTGCCCTTCTTCATCACGATGCCGGTCGTCTCGTGCCCGACGGTGTAGGGGATATTCTTGATCCGCGACTGCGCCCACGAATCCCACTGATAGATGTGAACGTCGGTGCCGCAGAGGCTGCTGGCGAGCACCTTGATGAGAACTTCGTTGTGCTTAAAATCGGGAATCGGAATTTCCTGCATCTCGGCACCGCGCGCGCGCTGCGTCTTGCGGAGTGCCATCATCGTTGCTGCCATCGGGTAAGAGTTAGTTAAATACGTTTGGAATTTCTCGCTGTCGAATGGAGTGGCGAGTAATTACAGTGAATTTTTGGAGGAGTGTAAATTCGTCAAGAACTGGCAATAGAATCTCTGCAGGCTCGCGTGGGTAGCTTGGTTTCAGTCTCAAATAGACTACTCCATTCGGACATTGAACTCCCTTTCGAAAAATCTGGTCGCCGAAATCCCTGTCGAATGTCAAGAGCAACCTTCCATAACTTGCCGCAAGTTCGAGCACTCCGACATCGGGAGTACCCGCAAACGACTCTTGTATAGAGAGAACATCGTAGCCAACCTCTCGGAGCATCTTCACGCTCGGTAACGGAATGTTCTCGTCAGCAAGAAGAGGAGGTGCACTCACTCAGTACGACTCGACAAGATTCACGTCCTGAATGTTTTCGACGGCATACGCAAATACCGCCTGCAACGCCTCTGGCGTCACGTGCGGGTAGCTCTCGAAGATCTGCGCTTCTGTCCAGCCGGACGCGAAGAGTCCAAGAAGGAATTCGACGGATAGCCGCGTCCCTTTGATGACTGGCTTGCCCGCTAAGATGCCCGGATCGGAGTGTATGTAATTATGCCATTCCATTGCTTCACCTAAAACGCCAGAGTGCGTTTCATAATTCATCCTTCATCATTCATAATTTGCCCAAGCCACTCCACCACGTCCCCGACCGTATCCGGATGCACGGCATGCACGGTCGGATAGAGCTTCGCCGTCACGTTCGCGCCGTGGGCGGAGAGGAGGTCTTCGGCTTCTTCGAGCGCGATGGAGGGGATGAGCGGATCGTCCTCGCCGTGCGCGAGGAACATCGGCAGTCTGGCGAAATCCTTCTGCGTCAGGGGGCCGAGAATATCGCGCGGAAGGTAGCCGGACATCGCAATGACGCCGCGAACGGTGAGGCCGTAGTTCTGAAAATTGTAGAGCGTAACGAGCGAGTAACACACCGCCGAGCCCTGACTGAATCCCATCAGCAGAATGTCGTTCGGGTCGCCGCCTTCGCGCTCGATGATCGAGGCCAGCGTGTGGACAAGCATGTCCTCGCTCTCGTGTCGGCTGAGTTCATCGGGGATGATGCCGCCCGCCGTTTCTTCGAGGTAATACCACGCATAGCCGCCGCCCCCAAGCGGGATGGGAGCCTGCAAGCTGATGATAAGCCGCTCTGTGCCTAACTCCTCCGCAATGGGGAGCAAGTCCTGCTCATCGGCACCATAGCCGTGGAGCACAACGAGGACGGGCATTTTGTGGGGCGCGCCTCCGGCCAGTCCAGAGGGTTTTCGAGTCAGATAATTAATCACGGACGCAGAACAACAGCGGGGCGAGGTGGTTTCCGAATTCATCGCTTGGCGATGGATGTTTAGTAATTTGCAGGACTTTGCTGTCGGATCTTTCTTGTCGCCTTTCGTGATGTTGAGCAGAGAATAATGGGGAGTACACTTCGTGGGATTTTCGAACTGGCGCTGGCGGAAGCTCGGGTTAGGATTTCCGCGCAGCCGGATTTGAATTATCGAGTCTTTTATCTCGATAGTTTTATCGAAACATTCACGGACTACGGGGACAGCGACCCGCGCTTGATGGAGCGATTTCTCGTGCTTCAAGAGAAATTACAATTCGTCCGGGCGGGCAACCGAGGTTCGAACTTGCAGAGGACATGCGGAGCGCACAAGCACGACATTGGGCGGCAAAACAAAGGGGCGCGTGATGGATATAGAATCATCTACTATCCACACATTCCCGGCGAGGTGCATTTTCTCGCCATGTTCGCGAAGTCCGATCAAGTGAACTTGACGACTTAACAGGAGAAGTTTATGTGTGCGATTATCGACAGAATAAAACGAGATGCGGAGCGAAGAGGGAAGGCTACTTAGCGTGCTTCGATACCGCTCGTTTGCTGGCAATGAGCTTCTTGAATCCTTCGCGGTGATTCTCTGATTCAATTGTGTGGACGCGCCCCTCCTCCACATCTTCCAAAGCTCTGCGAAGCCGCTCGGTTAGGAGGTGTGTCCGATCTTCCTTTGTCTCAACGCGCTTTGCAGCCGCCTGTTTTGCGGCTACAGACTTCAATGCAATTGTGCTCATAGTAGGGTGCCGGTCTTGACCGAATCCACGAATGGATTTTCTACCTTCTTCAACGACCACCATTGCCAGCGGCGTTCCCGCGAGCAGTGGCTTCGGAAAAGAACAACGGCGGGGCGAGGTGGTTTCCGAATTCAGGTGGGGGGAGGGAAAGATGCGTAAATTTCGGGATGAGGTTTAGGTCATTCGGCGGGTACTCTCGCAGGTTGTTGTGGATCGCGCTGCTGCTGCTCTCGGTTGCGGGGGATGGGGCGAGGGGGCAGTGGAGGATGGTGGAATGGAATTAGAGTATTCCATTCATGCTCGTGATGTCGTAATCGAACGGATGATCGATCCGGATTGGATCGTGCGGACAATTGAAAATCCGGTTCGGACGGAGCCAGACCGAGAGGATCCGGACGCAACCCATTATCTGGCCCGTGTTCCCGAAAACGGAAACCGCGTTCTTAGGGTTGTACTTAATAATACGGTCGCTCCTCCGCGCGTCGTATCTGTCTTTTTCGACCGGAGGCTCAAGAACAAGCTATGAAACTAAAAGTGGATCGGGAATCGGACGCGCTGTATCTTCGCCTCGACGAATCGCGGATCGTCGATTCGGAAGAGGTCTCACCTGGCGTTGTGCTCGATTTTAACGAACTGGATGAAGTGGTCGGCGTGGAAATTCTCCGCCTTTCCAAGCGCGTTGCGATGGGTGACATCTCGAAGGTTTCGCTCGAAACCGTATAGGTCGTTACACCGCTCATGCTGTTGCTGTTGTACCATCTCTAACCATGACCCTCTTCGAAAAACTAAAGCTCGCCAAAACCGAGGAGGATGTAAAAGCTACCTACATCAAGGCCCTGGGACTCAAGGAGTATTCGCTGAACCTGATCGACATTCAGACCAAGGACATTTGGTTCGAGACGAAGGATGGGTACAAGCACTCCACCTACGCCATGTTCACGCAACTGCTACATTACGTGTATCGGGCACACGAAAAGGGCGAGTTTATTCCGCCATTTCTTGCGGTCGCGGATACGCAGAAAGCGGCGATCATGAAGACGGAGGATGTCATTCCGTTACTCGCGAAGAAGAATATCAAGTGGGGGAAACGAGCGAGCGACATTACACCGGAAGCGTTGGAGGTTGTCTCCGCCTTCATCGGGACGTACCTTGTGTCGTTCAGGATCGAGACCCATGAAGAGGAGTTTCTCAAGACCTTCAAGGACGCCATACAAAAGGGCGAGATCATTCGCATCCAGATCACGCCCGACAACCTGAAACAGGTTTTCGATAAGTGGGTCACGATGATCGGACGCGAGATCAGGAATGTCCCCGAGGATGATTACGCGCTCTTCGAGCTCCACCGCGTGCTAAAACCCGCCGGCTCGCTCTATCTCCATTGCGATCCGACCGCGAGTCATTATTGCTAAAACGATATGAAAGAACAAATAGGAAGAATTCGAGAATTACTAACTGAAATCGAGTCGGACTCAGAAGCCGCTGCTCCCGATTCGTTTGAACGAAACTTCGATGCGCTCGAACTTCCGAACATTTTTTGTCAAATTGTTGACTTTCTCCAACCAGGATTAAAACCTTATGAAGCTGCAATCTATTGGTATATGTTTCGGCACTCAGTTGTCTCCACCGGATCACAAAATGTGAGAGTAAGCACGCGAGGGCTCGCCAAAAAAGTAGTCTCATCGCTGCGAGCAGATTCTTCTAATGCGTCGATTTCATATGGTGCAGTAACTGAAGCATTAGCTGGCTTGGAAAATAAAGCTGCAATCCGCAAGAATGGCGATACGACCGGAGATGGCACACCATATTTCGTCGCGTTACCGGAGGAAATTTCTTGGTGTTTGGAAGCGATTCAAGCTGCGACAGTCGTTGAAGTTCCAAAGGCTATTGATGAAAAAAAGGAGCTTGATTATTATAACGTTGCTGAGAACCGCTTAAAGATTTTTGAGCGTGATAGCTACAAGTGTTATAAATGTGGAAAGCAGCTAACGCGATTCAGCGCGACACTCGATCACATTCAGCCGGTTTCAAAAGACGGAGACAATTCGTATGACAATCTCGTGACTTGCTGTCTGCACGATAATTCTCGGCGGAGGAATACTCCGATTATGGATGCACTGATGAGTGAATAGTCGCGGAGCGACGGTGTACCCGCAGCCCAGGGTGGAGCGAGCTTGCGAGCGGAACCCTGGGTTCGATGCGCGTTTGGAAGTGCGAGTCCTGAAAGGACGGAGTACCCACCGTCGCGAATGGGTACAGCGCCCTTTCAGGGCTTTTGATTTTGGTGGCGATCCCCACCCAGGGTTCCGCTACGCTTCACCCTGGGCTGCGGGTACTTCGTGCCTACGGCACTTGGGATGTCAGGCCGGAGGCGCCGACCCTTCGACAAGCTCGGTGCAGGCTCTACGGGAGATAGTCGCGGAGCGACGCAGTACCCGCAGCCCAGGGTG
>CAIUMP010000038.1 GCA_903900335.1 uncultured Ignavibacteriota bacterium
GATGCCATGAGGATTGACTTGAGTTTTACCCGAACTGCCGCTTTCTGAACAAGTCAATAACCGAAGTCCATTATGAGCAAAACAGCAGACTGGCCGTATTACACGTTTGGACCGACCGATCAAGGAATCCGGCTTTCCGGTTTGGGTGGCCTCAATGACACTCCAACGCCGCCACCACCGGACCCAGTTGGAGGAACAGGAACGGGTGGCTCAGACCCAACCGGAGGAGACTCACGGGGCATCACGCTCGTTGGCCCTCCGGGCTTCTGGGACATCCCGGTGCCAGAGATTACCCCGGTAGATCCGCGCAATCCCGGTCTTCCTCCACCGCGCGTCCCTCCACCAGGCAGTGCGTATGGCTTCTCCGATGACGGCGTTTCCTTAGATGTCGATCAGTTCCTTCAGCGGTCTCGTGATTTTTGGAATGCCTCATCCAAGGTGTTCGAGGATAACGGGCCGCGGCCCATCACTCCAAAATTCGATACCACGACGAAAATTCCGCCCCCAATCGATCCTATCGTCAAGGGTGATCTCTGGCACCAGCATCAACCCTCGGGACAGGGGGATAACGACCCGTGCTCCTCCAAAAACAAGATTTCCGATAAGGTGAAGCTGCCCCAGCCATCGCCCACCGGCGGAGCCAATAACGATCTCTACAGCGACCACACATTCGACGACAAAATGTCGAAAGACCCGGAGCTGGATAAGCAATGGAAGCAGGTAAAAACGGAGTGGGGGCTGCGGGATGCGTTTGCGGGCGAGTCGGCGGAGGACATCAAAAATCAGTTTAAGAGCGATACGGAAGACCCTCCGCCGCCAGCAAAGCCGCTTACGCCGGAGCAAAAGATTCAGCAGCTCATTCAACGGGAACTTCAGCCTTATCACAACTCCGACTTCAGCGTGTCGGATGAGCTGAAGCAGGTACTGGAGAGCCTCATCGCCAATCCCGATGACCCTTCCATTGATTGGGGATCGCTGCCGGACTTTTTGGATGCACTTGCAAACCAAGATGCGACGCAGCTCCAAATGGAAATGATGCTAAAGTTGCTGAACGATAGGCCAGGTCAGCCAAAGATAGCATCAGGAAAAGCCCCGACAATCAAGATCATGAGTGGTTTGGGATTTCCATGCCCAGACGATCAAGACAAATACAACGCTCTTACGAGCAAGGATAAGCCAGCTCGTGCAGATACATTGAAGAAGTCGAAGCAACTTCTTGGCGGTGGTGGACGAATCACGCGCGGTTCAGGAAGAACGAAGCTTGCCAGAGAAGTAGATGCAACTACCGTGGTCATGCAAGAATACATTGATGTTGGGGACGGACTCCGTACTCCGGTCATTCCTTACCCAGCTCCGGGCCCCGGACCTATTAACCCCCTTATTTCGCCAATAACTTTGGATTGGTTTCATCCTGGTAACTTGCTGCATGGTCCGCTTCCGCCTCCGAGAATTCCTTCGCCATCGGATCGGGATGCGTCGATGGTTGTTGGGAATCAATTCACCCTGCCTGTCATTACTCCGCTGCCAATTGATATCAGCGGGGCAATTGATGATGCATTGCAGGCACTTCAGCCTAATGTGCCAAACCAAATCATTAGCTTCTTCAACAGAATAGCAGTTATTGCGGCGATGCTCAGCAACGATCCGAACGTTGCAACAGACGCTCTCGATGCTCTAATGGGGGAGGACGATGCTCAACTTGAACAGACCCTCGGTGCGCTCGACAGCTTCTTCACGATATTCAAGCCTGGGTCCTATGTGCCTCCGAGTGATCAAGCAGATTACGACAAGCTACTCAAAGCCTATAACGACTTGGAGGCAAAATATTATAAAAAGCATCATAAATACTATCCGTGACGCCCCCTTCGTTTGGATCCTAATGTGCGCTTTACTCCTCTTCGAAGGTGGCTGTGTCAATCGCAATGCTTCTGTGCGATATTTTCTTGATGAGGTTGACCTTGATACTCTCGCAGGAAAGTCACTTTCGCTCACTCAAATCCGTAGTTACTTTGAGAAAAGATCTCTTGTTGAAAGGCAAGAAGTACCGTCCGATACTGCTTCTCAGCAATACATTTTCTACCCAGTCTTCCTCTGCGGCGTTCCGGGTCTCGCGGCGGTCGACACCTTTAGGAGCAAAAGAGACAGCAAATCTTATTATGCGTTCCGCTGGGTAGCAACAGATTCGATCTTCGCCATAGTAGCGGACACTATCGCAGAATCCGGGAACATAGCGTCAAATTTGACCAAGTGGTCTCATGAACGGATTTTCGATTCTCTCATCGCGCGTCTGCACCGTCACTATGCTATTCCAAACCGCAGTTTTAACAATATTACTATTTGGAATAACGGTGCGGTGTCACTTTGGGATGACTCGACGATTGGGATGTATGTCTCTCATCCTTTGAGGAAGTAAGTTGCGTTATAGGCTGAGCACAAGACTCATTCATCGCTGTCCTCTTCACAGCGCAATCAAAAACAACGCAAGTTTCTCCCCTTCCTTCAACCCAAGTGCGTAGGTCGAGCATCCTCGCTCGACTCGGTGGGTGCTGCTGGCTATCGCTCTTATCTCGCCCTTCGGGTGTCGAGCGAGGACGCTCAACCTACACGCGGGAAAGACTTAGAAAAAAAATATGGCACTATGAACCACCCGAGATGATAGTAGCTGCACTGTCAGCTCACATTACAACAATCACATGCGGGCATATTGAAGCATCATTGCTCTCGCATGCCCGCGTGATTGCGTCTAATCCTAGCCAAACGTGACCGCTCAACCATCATCTGATGGAATAGGGCTTTGCTTATCTGTTCCCACGACATCCCGAGGATGCTATTTATCATTTCCAACAAGCGAATGTTCTGCCCCGAAAGATACGTGTCACCTCCAGTTTTCATCACGAGCTGACGAAGTCCCTCATCCCCCTTGAGTGCTCGCGTCAACCGACAAAGAAGGTAGCCGACTGCACCTCCCTCCTCCTTGCATGACCACTCCTGCCTGTACCCGCTCAAACATACAAGGTACTCCGCAACCGGGATTGATTCCTCAGCTTGATAACGGGATTGGAGACTGTCGAGAAATTTACTGAGGATTTTCGGGTTGTCTTCAATCATCCGTGCAAATCCTTCCCGTATCATTCGCGGTACCGAACCCGCATCCCACATGAGAATCCGCGCAACTTCAAACGGCTCCGCGTTCGGCCCGCACGCAATGAATACAGGCGGAATTGCCAGCCCGTCACTGTGTGCTGGAAAATCCTCGCAACCAAGAAGTTGGTCAAATTCACATTGATTAGCGGCGATGATCTCCTTAAATGGAAAAGCGTCATAATATCTAAGCAGTCTCCTGACGGTATCAATGACCGCTCTGCGCCTTTTGAAGAAATCTTTGCCGAGGTGGAGCTTGCCAGACCAGAGAATTGTATCCCCATCTACCACCTTCCGGAGCCACCCAGTTGTGAGGGCATCCCAGGGAGCAACTAACTTCCAATTAGGCAGAAATATTATCTTGGGCCCTCCTCGCCTTCCCTTACGCGGTGACTGCCATGAACTATCCTCTAGATTCAGAAAGAGTCGGATAGAATATGTCCGTTCAAGTCCCCGTAGCGTAGCGATGACGGAAGGGAATCGGTCCATTGCTCGGACATCCATCTTCACTTGCCAAAATGCGCTTCCCGCAAAGGCGTTTGGCTCAATCCTATAAAGACTCTTGAGGGACTTGTCAGGCGTGGTTCTATATCGCGTACTCCAAAGCGGAGCCTGGTCACCTTCAACAAAGTCGATAGGGTAGACTACATTCTCTTCAGCCGTGTCCCCTCCAGCTCGCATCAAGGTGGAAACGCCTGTCAGATAATCCCGGCAAACCTGCAAGATTGCCGTGGAGTCTTCAGAGGTTAAGCGTAGCTGCGCATCGGCTCCTCTTGCGTGAGTGGTCAAGGCAAGGAGCGATAGAAAAATGTAGCAATAAATTCTTTTCACAGCGCCATCAAAAACAACGCAAGTTTCTCCCCTTCCTTCAACCCAAACTTCTTTCGCAGTTGCGAGCGGCGGTTGTAGAAGGAGCCTTCCTCGAGTTTAAGTTGAAATTCTATTTCGTCCACGGTCAGTCCTAAACCAGTTGCACTTCCGTTTGGTATCGGGTGAACAGTTTCCGTTCGTACTTTTGTGCGAGCTTTTTGGCAACCATACGCGCAGCCTCTCCATTGGCAAACGAGAGACGAGAGTTGAACTGCGAGGGCACGGGCTAAGTCTGCTCCACGAGACCGTTTGCGGGGTGGGGCACCCATGTCTTTTCCGCTGAGCTGGTGCCACTACGAGGTGATGTATCCTCGCATTCACGGGATGACAAGGGAGAAATGGGCCGAGGGTGAGTCAGGTCTTCTGTTTACAATGCCGCCACATCTCTGGCAATAGCAGCCTTTAGTGCATCAAGCGAGGTGTATTTCTCCTGCGGGCGGAGATAACGGAGGCACTCGACGGTGATGGTTTTGTCGTAGAGATTGCCGTCGAAATCGAGGAGGAGTGCTTCGATGGCGCGGGCGCCGTTGTCGTGGGTGGTTGGGCGCGTGCCGATGCTGAGGGCAGCCCGGTATGCAGGCCCAAGCGTGCCGTGAATGGCACTGAGTACGCGCACAGTTGCGGAATATACTCCGTCCGCCGGAATCAGCTTGTGCGGATTGACTTCCAAATTTGCCGTAGGGTAGCCGAGCGTGCGGCCGATGGCGTCACCATGAATGACGCGGCCCGAAAAAGCGTAGTTGTAGCCAAGCCACGCGTTGGCATTGGCAAGTTCGGCAGATTTGAGCGCATTACGGATCTTCGTCGAGCTGATAGACGTGCCTTCATAAATAACAGGCGCAACCTCTTCGATGGATATTCCCAACTCCGGCGCAAGCGACTTGAGATGCGCGGCATCCCCCTCGCGATTCTTCCCGAAAGCATGGTTGAAACCAACGACCATCGCTTTTGTACCAAGCCGATTTGCGATGATCTCGCGGAAGAAATCAATGTAGGATGTCTGCGCGAACTCGCGTGAGAATCGAATGACGACGGCTTCGTCAATGCCTTGATCTGAAATAAGATCGAGGCGTTCTTCAATGCTGGTTAGAAGCTCAATGCTGCTGTTGTTGCGTTGCAGCACCTCCTGCGGATGCGGGTGGAATGTGAGCAGCACTGCGCGATCGAGGCCACGCTCCTGCTTCGTCTCGACGAGTCGTCGCAGGATGTGCTGATGTCCACGATGGATGCCGTCATAGCTGCCGAGCGTTGTGACGGTCTTCGGGTTGTGCGTGGCGTTTTCGAGGCCCCAGGTTACTTTCAAGGTAAATCTTATGTCTTAAGCAGATTGATAGCTTCGTCCAACGTCAGCGCATCCTCCAGCCGCCATTCGGCGATAGACTCGCGAACGAGATCGACCAGCACGCCGCCAGTACCAAGCGACTCAGCAACATCGCGAACAATGCTGCGAATATAGGTTCCTTTCGAGACACGCACACGAAAGGTGGCGAAGGGTAAGTCAATGGAGACAACCTCCGACGTATGTATCACAACAGGTCGAGTGGCGAGAATTACTTCCTTGCCTTTTCTTGCGCGGAGATAGACGGCATGGCCGTGCTGCTTGATAGCGCTGAAGATCGGTGGCATTTGATCGTGTTCGCCAGGCAATGCTTCGATAGCGGCACGGACGGCTTCCGGCGTTAGCCCCGCTTCCCCACCGATGATCTCGATGGGACGCTCCAAGTCGAAGCTCGGCGACGTAATGCCGAATCGCATTCTGAGCAGATACGTCTTTTCGAGACCGAGCAGATGCGCTAACTGCTTTGTCTTGCGGCGCGTGGCGATGATGAGCAGTCCAGTGGCGAGCGGATCAAGCGTGCCGGCGTGACCAACCTTCACGCCCTTGATTCCAGTCGCTACACGAATTGGATGGCGTATGAAATTGACGACGTGGAACGATGTTTCCCCGTACGGTTTATTGACGAGCAGGAGAGCTCCGTCCTCGCTGATGATGGCTTCCCGTGCGGCTTCCGGCTGAGCGAGCGCGTCGCGGCCCAAGATGATTGGAGTCAATTCTCCAGTTCGGAAAGTGGCTCTTGGGTTGGCTCCGACTGTGGAGTTCGTGCAGCGTTCTCTGCGCGGATGAGGTTGAAGATGTCCTCTAAATGAGCGACTTCCTCTTGTGTGTCATCGAGATAGAAATTCAGGTCGGGGACGAATTTCAATCGGACTCGGCGTGCAACAGCTGCGCGGATGTGCGGTACCTCCTTCTTGAGCGTCTCCAGCGTTTTCTCGTGTGGAAGCGTGCCACCCAGCAGGCTGACATATACACGGGCGCTACCAAGATCCGCGGACATGCGGACCTTGGTCACAGTGATAAGGCCATCGGTAACGTGCGCGAAATCAGCCTGAAACAGATGGGCGAGCGCCTGCTGGATCTCCCCAGCGACTCGTTCGGTGCGAATTGACATAGTGAATTCCGTAACAGGCAATTTCGTGGGACGTTCCGGGGGTGCGGGATGCGTCCGATCTTATTGTATATTTGTTGGATGAAGAGAACACGAGGGCGGTCCGTCGGAATTGTAATTGACAAACTTACGCGGTCGATCGAGAATGCTCACACGCACGAAAGATTTTCGACAGAGCTTGTGCGACTATCTCTGACCGATAGCACAATGCTTGCAAACACGAATTGGCTATTCGATTGGCTGAAACAATTGAGCATGGATGGGCGAGAGATTTATGGGCTAAGAACCTTTGAAAATCCAGACATTCTCCATGGGCTTGTCAGTTTAAGCATCGAGGCAGATCATGTCTTCATACATCTCCTCGAGAATGCCTTATTCAATCGAGGAAGAAACAGGCAATACGCAGGTGTTGGTGGGAATCTGTTTGCATTCGCCTGTTTGCGCTCGTTCGAACTCGGATTTGATGGGAATGTCGTTTTTAATGCAAAAACACAGTTAATCGAGCACTATGAGAGCACCCTCGAAGCTAAACGATTCCGTGGGCAACGGATGTTTATCGAGACAGATGCTGCACGGAAATTAGTTGATCGATATTTCAAAAATGAGCAAGAAAATCGACTTTGACGCATTAGATCACATGGACATAGTCGTCGTGGACATGCCCTGGGGACCTGGGGAAGCTGAGGAGTTCAGCGCGTTTCTACTAAAGCGCAAGGAATCGCGACTCGCAAAGGAAAAGCGCGCGACTCTGCTGAATGCAACTTCACGTGTCGACCGAGGGAGGGTGGGCTCGACAAGATCCACTGGACCCAATATTAAGAAAGCTGCTTAAGAGTGTCAAGTTCGTCTGCAAGATTCGATGCATTCCTAATCTCTACTGCGTTCGGTATCCCGAAAACGAGACGTGAAAATCAGCGTCCGATAGAATGTAATAACCGATCATTCCCTCCCATTTGTACATGGAAGTCTTAATCGGTGATTTCTGGTCGGTCAATTGGCTGTAAGTCCCATATTGCCCAGTGATTGCAGCAAGCAGCTTGGGCCAGTTCTCTATAGGAGTCCGGAAGTGAAAGGACTTGAGTGTCAGGTTAGAGTCAAATTGAACGGTGCAGTAGCCATCAGCACCCAGGAAACGAGCAGGATTGATGTCGATCCGCCGATTCGGTTCTATCGTTGAGGGAGCTGTCGCGCCAAAGGCCTTGAAGACGAAGCTTGCTTTTTCCGACAGCCCCACCGAGTCCCCAGGCGGCTTGGAGTCGCAACCTTGCGACAGCAAAAATACGAGAATGATACATGACAATACGCATATTGTCAATGTTCGGAATTTGGAAGATCGTAGAGTCATAGTTGCAGTCCGATGGCTCTTTTTAACCAAAGGTTTAAACAATCTGATCAGATTTATTCAGCTGATCAACCGTCAGAATAGGGATTGTTTAACTTCCGAAGCGTCACAAGCGCATTATTTGTAAACAACGGGACTGGATGACTATTAAGGAAGTTCGACTTCCATTTGTGCAATCGGTTGAGCCATGGAATCCGACCGTAATACCCATGGCCGAAGTATCCCCTGTACCCCATGACCTCCCACCCTATCCCATCAAATCTGCGAATGGCTGATTGCATCTGCCCGCGACACTAGGGATAGTACGCCGGAAATTTGTCTCGCGTCTGTCGCTCCGCTGGGGACAAGGCAGAGTTCAGCACGGCTGATATCCTTTCCGGCAGTAACATATTGACCAAGAACGGAAGAGAAAACAGTGTGGGGAAAAGATGAAAAGCTGTGCCTTCATCTACCAACATCGCGTGTACGTTCTTGCGAAACGCCAAAGGATCAGCGATGTGCTCTGCGGCCATCACGTTAATGATCACATCGAATTGCGATCGCAAATCGACGCGCTCCCCGCTTGGGTACAAGGTCGCGGTGCTCAATTGGCCTGAACATCGCAGAGCACCCGCCGAAGTTCGGCGGGTGCTTTTGAAAGTTCGTCACCCGAGATGTCGAGGACGGTTTAGTCGAATCTGCGCTCGCGGATTTCCTCTAACGACAGGAATGGGTGTGCGCCGCCGCGAACATCGCAGATGCGCACACCGTCAGGCAAATTCGAGAGACGCTTGCGCATAGCCTCGAACAGATTGTCCGCCTCGCCTGCGTATGAGATATTCGCCACGAGAAGACGGCTTACCTTGTCGAAGCGCGCTCAAGCTTGCGCTTGATCTCGACGATCTTATACGCCTCGATCACATCACCGACCTTGACATCATTGTAGTTCTCGAGCGAGATACCGCACTCGTATCCGGCATCGACTTCGCGGACGTCGTCCTTGAAGCGCTTGAGCGATGCGAGACCGCCGGTCCAGATCTCCATGCCATCGCGGAGCAAACGGACCTTGTTGTTGCGGAAGATCTTGCCGTCGGAGACGTGGCAGCCTGCAACAGTGCCAGCTTTTGGCACCTTGAAGATGTCGCGTACTTCGACTGTCGCTGTGACTTCCTCTTTCTCCTCTGGAGCGAGAAGTCCCTCGAGCGCATCGCGGACCTCGTTGATACAGTCGTAGATAACGCTGTACAAACGGATCTCGACATGCTCGCTTGCAGCAAGTCTGCGGGCATCCAGGTTCGGACGCACATGGAATCCGAGGATGATCGCGCCGGATGCTGCCGCAAGCGTAACGTCGTTCTCGGAAATGGCACCGACACCGCGATGGACCATTTCGACCTGCACTTCCGGCGTGGAAAGACGCAGAAGCGAATCGGCCAACGCTTCGACCGAGCCATCCACGTCTCCCTTGAGGATGAGACGAAGATGCTGCACACCACCCTGCTTGATCTGCGCGGAGATGTCGTCGAGCGTGATGAAGCGAACCTGTTTGAAGTCCTGCTCGCGCTTGAGTTGCTGACGAAGTGAAGAGATTTCCTTCGCTTCGGAGTCGGACTCAAGAACGATGAATTGATCGCCTGCGCCTGGGATACCGTCGAACCCAAGGATCTGGACAGGCGCTGATGGCCCGGCGATTTCCACTTTCTTCCCACGCTCATCGAACATGGCACGAACGCGACCGGAATAGACACCCGCCAGGAATGGATCGCCCATCTTGAGCGTGCCCTTCTGAACGAGTACCGTCGCCTGAATACCGCGTCCCTTATCAACTTCGGCTTCGATGATGACACCGCGTGCCATTCGGTCGGGATTCGCCTTTAGGTCGAGCAGGTCGGCTTCGAGCGAGATACGTTCAAGAAGCGCGTCCACATTCATTCCGGTCTTCGCCGAAAGCTCTACGCAGCCATACTTACCACCCCATTGTTCGACGAGCACGTTGCGATCGGCGAGTTGCTGGCGGATGCGCTCGGGGTTTGCGTCGGGACGGTCCACCTTGTTGAGGGCGATGATGATCGGCACGTTCGCGGCGAGCGCGTGGGAGATAGCCTCCAACGTCTGCGGCATGACGCTATCATCAGCTGCGACAACGAGGACGACGATGTCCGTTACCTGCGCACCGCGTGCACGCATGGCCGTGAAGGCCTCGTGACCGGGTGTATCAAGGAAGGAGATGCGATGACCGAGTGCGGTCGTTACTTCATACGCACCGATGTGCTGCGTAATACCACCGGACTCCCCTGCTACCACGTTCGCTTTGCGGATGTAATCCAGAAGCGATGTCTTTCCGTGATCGACGTGACCCATGATGGTAACCACTGGCGGACGTGGCTTGAGCGTCTCGGGCTCGTCGGGAATATCTTCGAGCGCGTCTGTGGTGAACTCCTCCTGGAATTCGACAGTGTATCCGAACTCGTCCGCGACAAGTTGGATGGTGTCCTTGTCGAGACGCTGATTGATGGAGACCATCAAACCCAGCCCGATACACTTGGAGATAATGTCTCCAACATCGGCCTTCATCAGGTTCGCGAGCTCGTTGGCGGTGAGGAATTCCGTCGCTTTAAGGACGGACTGGTCGCGCTCGATCTCCTCCGCCGTGCGTTTCTCCTGTTCCTCGGCACGCTCCGAGCGTCTCAGACGACGGGCCTTCGCACGCTTCGAACTAGCAGACGTCTCCTCGATACCAGCCAGTGTGCGGCGCACGGCGTCTTTGACATCGCGTGCATCGACATTTTTCCCTCTGCTGCGTTTCTTGAGTTCGCCCTCTTCCTCCTTGGCTCCCTCTTTTTGCGCTTTTGCGTGCTTGGTAACAAGTCCGACAAGCTTTGGAATGAGCTTCGCTTCGCTCTTCGTCTTAAGCTGTGGCGTTGCGGCGGATGCCTTGTTAATTGGTGCAAGGTCGATCTTGCCCTTGATCTTCAGACCGGGGAGTGAGACACGCAGATCGGTTGGGTCACCCGTGGCGACGACTGTCTTACGGCGACGCTTATGCTTAAGACCTGGGCGATCCTTTGGTCCGCCTTCGGCATGCTCATCACCGTGCTCCTCATCGGAGCCAACCGGTTCGACGGCCGATACCTCTGTCGGTGCAGTTGCTTCTGCGACAATTGTTTCCGCCGTCGGATGCTCTTCCTGCGGCGTCGCGATTGGTGGCGTTACCTCAGGCTCATGGGTCTCGACTATGGGCGCTGCGATCTCCGCTGTGGCGACAATTTCTGTCGGAGCGATTACATCGACTGGTGGCTCAGCAGCAACAACAGTCTGAACTTCTGGCACCTGAACTTCAACAGGTGGAGTCGGTGGAGCAACAACGGGCGCGACAGCAGGTGCGGCGGTTGGGGGGATCTGGAACTCCGCTGGAATGAGATCCTCGCGTCCGCGCATTTCTGGATGCTCGGCGAGAAACTCGTCGCGGTTTTCAGCGCGCTTGGCTTTGAAGGCGGCTACCTTCTTCTGGCGCTTTTCTGCAACGTCCTTTTCCTTGCCGAACTGCTTCATGACGACTTCGAGCATATCAGGCTCGATCTTCGACATGATGGTCTTCACGCCGGAGAATCCCTTCTTATGCAGGAATTCGATGAGCGTCTCATGCGAGACGTTGATCTCGGTCGCTAAGGTTCGGACTGTGATCTTTTTCGCCGCGCTGGAAGCGGCAGCGGATGATCGCTCATCCACGGCAGACGATTGCTCGGCTACAACTGATTCGGTTTCTGTCATTGCTCTCCTTGAAGCGGAAAGGCCGCGCAAAATTGCGCAGCAGCTCTTTTACCGCGTCGCGATGTGATAGGTCGAAAACCGTTAACCCATCCATCGCGGGATGAGCTAACTACTCCGACAGTAGCGGATATATATCATAATGCTGCTATTCATCACGATACCAACCATCCGCTGCGACCACACGCGTGGTCGCTATATGTGAACCGCATACTCACGCGGCTCATCTACGTACTGTCTTATTCATGGTTCACACTTGGTTCGGTTGTTTCCACTTCTACTTCTGTGTTGGGTGTTGCCTCAGCAACTGGTGCCGTTTCCGGCGCGGCTTCCGATGGACTTGCCTCAGAGGCAGCTTCTGATGCTGGCTGTTCTTCCGCCATCATGGTGCGCTGCGTTGTGAGCGAAACGCCGGCCTTTTCGGCGGTGCTTTCGATCAACTGATCAGCCTGCGCGAACTCCCCTTCGATCATGCGGCGGATGTCCTCCAGCTTCTCGGGCGTCATGCCGGTGATGCGGAGTAGTGTCTCGCGGGTGGTCGAAAGGAATTCCTTACCCGTATCAATACGAGCGCGGATAAGCTCGGAATAGAGCTCGGCACCGATGTCATCGCGGAATTCGATGAGTTCGATGTCCTCTTCGTCACGCGCTTCCTTGACAAGGTTGATCTGGAATCCGGTAAGTCTCGAAGCCAAACGCACGTTCTGCCCTTGCTTGCCAATTGCAAGAGAAACCTGATCGTCGCTCACGAGCACGGTTGCCGTATGATCTTCCTGATTCAATTCTACTTCGAGCAGCTTGGCCGGCGAAAGAGCGCGCGCCAAAAACTGCGCCGGGTCGGGTGACCACGGAATGATGTCGATATTCTCGTTGGCGAGTTCGCGCACGATCGAGTGAATACGAACGCCCTTCATTCCAACGCACGCACCGACTGGATCGACACGGTCGTCGGTCGTTTCCACGGCAACTTTGGCACGCTCGCCAGGTTCACGGGCAACGCCCTTGATGAGAATGATACCGTCGAAAATTTCAGGGATCTCGATCTCCATCAGGCGCTCTAGGAAGCGCGTGTCTGTACGAGAGAGAACGACGACTGGCGTGGCCGTCGGGCCGCCGCGGCGGACTTCCTTGACGATAGCGCGGATGTTATCACCTTTGCGCCAGCGCTCGCGCATGATCTGCTCCGACTTCGGCAGAAGCAACTCGCGGCGGTTATGGATGATGAACAGATCGCCGTGTCGGATCTGATAGACTTCACCTACGATGATCTCGCCAACTAATTGAGAATACTCATTATAGACATTGTCCTTCTCGATCTCGCGAATGCGCTGATTGAGGTTCTGCTTGGCGGTGACGATCAGGCGTCGGCCAAAATCTCGTCCCATGTTGACGATCTCTACATACTCGTCGCCAACTTCCAGCTCTTCGCCGGATTTCTTCAGAGCTTCGTCCGGGGTGATCTCCAGCGCCGGATTCGTGACTTCTTCCACGACCGTCTTTTCCAGATAGATCTCGATGTCGCCCTTGTCCATGTTCATGACAAGGTCGAACTTCGAGTCCAAACCGTATTTCTTGCGGATCATCATCGCGAAGGTCTCTTCGATCACGGACATCAGGATGTCACGGTCGATCCCCTTCTCGCGGACCATGTCCGCAAACGACTCAACGATCAGTGGATTCATGCGTTGCTAAAAACTTCGAAAAACAACTGTAATGGGCGGAAAACTGGTTTTCCACAGCCCCTTCTATTACGAAAAGGCCCGCTCCGGGGTCCAGAAGCGGGCACTTAAACAGATGACGAATCATCCAGACGGGCAGGGAAACACGGATGGTTGCAAGAAAATTTCGGGGGAAGTGACCACAGGGCTATTAGATCGGGTATCGGGGTCCGGGAAGAATGCTGGCGAGCTCAACCGGTGACAGAAACCAGCGGCTATTGACATTCCGTGCCTTCGGCACTTAGGCCTTGGGCCAGGGACGCAAACCTACGCACGGCTGGCATTCATCCAATGCTTTTTCTTCGGTCTCTGATTGTTTTTGCGTCGCACTTCGTTTTTGGTTGAAGATATTATCTTTTCGCCCATGAGAATCGTCATAGTCGGCACAGCCTTTCCGCTTCGCGGGGGCATTGCGCATTACATTGAGCACGTGCGGGAGGCGCTGGTGCGGCGCGGTCATGAGGTGCGCATTCTTACGTTCAAGCGGCAGTATCCGAAGCTGCTGTTTCCGGGGAAGTCGCAAGAGGAGGCTGGGAGCACGATGGACGGAACGCTCGCCCAGCGCCGCGACGCGCTCGCGCAGACCGATATTGTCATCGACTCGATCAATCCGCTCACCTGGATCAAAGCCGGAGCCGCCGCCGCCGCGTTTCATCCCGACCTCATCCTCTTCAAATATTGGATGCCGTTTTTTGCTCCGGCGTATGGTGTGATCGCCCGCGTCGCGAAGTGGATAAGCAGGTGGCGGGGGCGCCACCAGCCACGCGTTGTGTTTGTCGCCGATAATGTCGCGCCGCACGAGCCGCGCTTTGGTGACATGCAGCTCACGCGCTTTGCTTTCCGCGCGGTCGATAACTTCATCGTGCATTCGGATGCGGTCGAGCGCGAGCTTATGCGCGTGTATCCGAGCGCGAAGTTTGTCAAGCTCCCTC
Organism: uncultured Ignavibacteriota bacterium; assembly: GCA_903900335.1. Classification (GTDB taxonomy): domain Bacteria; phylum Bacteroidota; class Ignavibacteria; order Palsa-1295; family Palsa-1295; genus PALSA-1295. Next base: position 14,198 of record CAIUMP010000038.1, read on the forward strand.
ACGGTATCTTCGGACTCTTCGGCGATGCAGTCACACGCGGCGATGCACGCACGATGCTCGCCATTCCCGACGATGCGCCGGTCATCCTGTTCTTCGGGTATATCCGCAAGTATAAGGGCCTGGATATTCTGCTCCGTGCTGTGCCGAAACTGTTGGAGCGTCTGCCGGAGCTTCGCGTCGTCGTCGCCGGCGAGTTCTACAGCAACGAAGCAGAATACAAGTCGCTCATTGCCGAACTCAAGATTCCGGAACGCAATCTTCTGCTTGCGACGGATTACATTCCCAACGAGGAGGTGTCGAAATATTTTGCGGCCGCGAATGTCGTGGTGCTGCCGTATCGCAGCGCGACCCAATCCGGCATTGTGCCGATCGCGTATCAGTTCGATCGCCCCGTCATCGTCACGGATGTTGGCGGACTCCGCGAGAGCGTCACCGACGGCGTGAGCGGCCTCATTGCCCCCGAAGCAACGCCGGAAGCAATCGCCGAAAAAGTGCTGCGCTTCTTCGATGAGCAGATGGAAGCCCGTCTCGCCCCCGGCGTAACGGACGCGAAGAAGATGTATTCGTGGGATACGTTTGTGGAGGGGGTGGAGGGGATGGTCTGCAAGCCCAATGCGTCCCGGTAATTCGGGAATTCCGGTTCAGACATGACGGCACTTATCCATTCGTGCAAAAGTTTTTCTGCTATGTATAGCGAAACGGAACAGGTATTTCAACAGGCATTAGAACTCCCGATCGCGGACCGTCATCGGCTTGCAGATCGACTCTATGAAAGTCTGCCAGAAGCCGAGTTTGCTGATGCGTGGCGCGTGGAACTTGAGCGCCGACAAGCAGAGTCGGACGCGGGTCTCGATCAAGGCTTTGACCTTGAGGATGTCCTGAAAGAAGCACGGGCGCGAATCGCAAAGTGAAGGTTCGTCTTCATGCACAGGCTCGGGCCGAGTTTTTCGAGGCTGTCGAATACTACGCCAACGAAAGCACGTCGGCACCCGAGCGATTCATTGCGGAGTTCGAAGAAGCAGCACGTGAGATCGGCGTACACCCACATCGCTACCGCACGATATGGAACACTACTCACCAAAAGGAATTCCACTCTTTCCCATACTCCTTAGTCTATCGCATCTTAGATGATATTGTTCAGATTGATGCCGTCCCACATGACAGGCAGCGAACCGGGTATTGGAAGAAAAGGGTGTGAACCTACAAGGGAATTCTTGGTGCAGTCAGTAGCTTCTCAATCCCCCCCAACGTTGCATTCCACGTAGCCCACTCCACGGCCTCCCGAAGTGCCGCCGCTGGCGGAGTGCCCTTCGCAACGGCATTTGTATAGGCAGCGCCTAAGACATTGCCGTATATTATAAATGAGCCGAAGGATTTGCGCGAAGCTCCCGAAGGCTCTGGTGAACGATCAGGCCAATTGTCTCCGCGAGCGATTTCTTTCGCGTTGCGGCGAGTTCGCTTAGTTGCGAAAATTCGTCGTCACGAATGGCAACCGGTACGATGTGTCCCGCGCGGTGGAGATTGGGCATTTCCATTTTGCTCACATCCACGTAATCCGTCGTGTCATGCGTGAGCAGCCACTGCGCTACTTCTTCTTCGCTCTGACCAACTGGCACTCGTTTAGTTGTTCGCTTTCCCATACTTTTTCCGTTCTCGTTCATTCGCTCTGCGGGCAGAGAGCGGCCTGATCTCACCGGTGCGCATCGTAAAACTGACTAACAAATATTTTTCCAAATTGTTTTTACCATATGCGTAATAGCGTTCCTCCATCTCGGAGTGTATGTCATCCGGATATAGGCGGAGTTCGGGATCCCAGAAGACCTCTTCGCACTCTTCGCACGAAATCCCATGCTCGCGACGGTTCTTGTCGCGATTCCCATCATCCCAATTGAATACCGGTGGCCAGGGAAGTTGTATCACACTGCAAAATTACGGAAAAAGTGGTTTGCCAAATTAAATCCTCGGCGCAGTAAGCAATTCCCCAATCCCCACCAACGTAGCATTCCATGTAGCCCACTCCACGGCCTCCCGAAGTGCAGCCGCTGGCGGAGTGCCCATCGCGATAGCATACGTATAGGCAGCGCCAAAGACATCGCCGGAGCCGGTCGGTTCTACGATGTCGAGCGGGGGAATCGGCACGTGGTGGGTCTCGTCGCGGCGGGTGTCGTAGAGTGTCGCTCCCTTCTCGGCGCGCGTGATGATGAGCGATTGCAAGCGAAGCGCGCCGCGATTTTTCCGAACATAGTCCAGCAACCCCTCTTCAGACGTCACCTCCGGATCGCCAAACCAGCGCGCTTCAACTTCGTTAACCTGAATCGAATCGGCCATCGCCAGCCAGCGTTTCCATTCACGTACTCCGCGCGGTTCGCGGCCATATCCAGAGAACTCAGCATCGCTCGTGACCTCATCCGATAGATCGGCCTGCACCAGCGCATGAAGGTCGAGATGCACATAAGGTCGGCGCCCATCCGGCATCTGCTGTGCGCGGTCAAGGACGAATTCGAGCGTGTCGATCGAGACGTCATGACCAGAGATCATGTTGATGAGGAGCGCATCGAGCCCACTCAGCAACTCCGGCGTGAGTTCATGTTCGGTCAGCGCCGGAAGCACGTTGGGGCAATTCGCGGTGCGCTCGCCGCGCTCATCATAGAGGAGGAAGACGCGGTTGGTTGGCGCGTCGGTAGGCCATAGACCTGCGCCCGGTTCTATATGCCGAAAGCTCGCGAGTGTAGGGTCGAGGTGATGCCTGTCCCGTTCGGATAACCATGTGAGTGGCACGAAGCGATCACCGTTGCCAGCTTCTCGCATCAATCGTTCCGTGGCGCAATGCGCATAGAGAATTCCCCCAACGGCGTGTCGCGCAGGATGGTCTGGTGTGCCGTCGTCTAAGTGGACGATTTCGTCAATGCAAGGTGCTCCGATGATTCCGATGCGCATAGTCGAACTATCCGGGAAGTCTCAGGATGTGGTATCGAATGAATCGGATACGAACAGCCTTTATCGCATCTCTGTCTGTACCATGACTTTGGTCAGGTGGGCCCGCTCGATCTTTACGAGGGCAACAGGGTTGACGTACAGCTGTTCGTCGGGTTGGAGCGTGACGGTGCCGTCGGCTGTCGCGACAGGCTTTGGTGCTGTTGGCTTTTTGCCCTTTACGTGGATAGGTTCAATGACGATCTCCATCTCGCTGTACTCTCGGAGTCTTCCATGGAGAGTGTGATGCTCGCCAGAGTCTTCGTAGTGGACTTCTACGAGGCGGTTGAGGCTACGGTGGAACTGCCAGTCGTGCGCGAGCGGCTCTTCGAGTCCCGGCGACATGACATCGAGGCGGTAGTTGCCTTTGACGAGTCCGTTGGTGTCAATTGCAGCGGTGAGATCGCGGCTGACAGCTTCGCAGTCTTCGACCATGACGCTTCGTTCTCCGTCGAGAAGGATTTCGAGGACGGGGTACTCGGGGGTGCCGCGAACCTGGATTCGGAGGAGGTGTAGTCCGCGGTCCTCGGCAAAGCGAGCGGCCTTGTCGTGGATTGCTTCGGTGATCTTGTTCTTGAAGGCGATTTCCATACTACGGGAGATTAATTTTAGTGTGGCAGTTCCGATGTGATGCGTGCTGACGGATGGTGCGCGCGAGAATCAGTGTCCGGTATCGCGAAGCAGAAAGACAACGCGACGGTTTTGGCTTCGTCCAGCCTCAGTTGCGTTCGATGCGATGGGTCCGTTTGGCCCGAGTCCTTCAGCGACGAGCCTTGATGCGTCGATACCCTGAGCACTAAGATACGACACAACTGCGGTCGCCCTCTCTTTTGAGAGTTGGAGGTTGTGCTCGGATGTTCCTGTGCTATCGGTAAAACCTTCAATGGTGACGCTCCAGTTTGGGTTTTGATGGAGTATTCTCGCAAGTCGATCGAGTTCGAAACGGGATTCTGGTTTTAGAAGTGCGCTGTCGAGTCCGAAGAAGATATTGGCCAGCGTGGTCTTCGCTCCCTGGACTGCCGTGTCGAGCATGATCTGCATGGCCAGCTCGCGCGCAATGTCGGGTGGAGTGAGATCGAGATGTCCGGCATAGGGAAGATATTTTGCGAAGTCTGCGGTGACAGCATACTCTCGTCCAATTGGGACGACGAGTGCGAAGTTTCCCGTGAAGAGATTTGAGGTTGTTGCGGCGCAGAGGCTGTCAGAAAGAAGATCGCGACAGGCAACCGCTGCTGCCAGCGGCTGCCCTTTCTGGTTCACCACTTTGCCGGAGATAAGCACGACGGGGTTTGGGCGCATCTCGTTCGCAAGCGTGACCATGAAGAGATCCATGTGGTTGGTGCCGTTCGAGGAGCTGTAGTAGGCTACATCACCGGAAGCAGGCACGCTGTAGTACGCGTCCATCCCGGCGGTATTGATCTCCGGGCCAAGGTTCTTCGGGGCGGACCAGTTGGTCCAGGTATCGTCGAGACGTTTTGCAACATAGACATCGGCATCGCCGAAACCGCCGGGGCGATTGCTGGAGAAATAGAGTGTGCGTCCATCGGCAGCGAGGAACGGTGCGAACTCGTCGCCGGAGGAGTTGATCTGTGCGCCCAGATTTCTTGGCGGACCGAAACGATTCGTCGCCGCATCTGTCACGGTACTGACGTAGAGGTCAGTCCCCCCTGCCCCATCCGGACGCTGAGCGGAGAAGATGATCGTGCTCCCGTCGCCGGTAATGCACTGTGTTGCAAGCTGGCTTTCATTGGAGTATTTCTCGATCGTGATCGAGTCGATCTTCCATTGACCACGTCCGGCAAAGCGTGCGAAGCAGAGGCCGTTGAGGCGGTTGTATCCGAAGTTCTTGATGAAGAGCACGCTTCCGTCCGGTGATACACCCGAGATGGCATCGTTGCCAGTGGAGTTGATCGGCGCTCCGAGATTGCGCGGTGCAGCCCAGTGGCCATCGGACATCTTCCGGGACACATAGCAATCCTGTAAGCGATCTTCTCCGAGGTTATCCGGATGTCCCGCACCCATTGTGAAGAAGAGCAAGTTGCCATCGGGCGAGATGATCGGTGCGAGCTCAGAATAGGTGGAGTTGATCTCTGAGCCGAGATTGGTCTTCTTGATCTTGACCGGTCGCTCTACTGGATGGAGTGTGGCAGTCGATTGCGCGAGTGCAGCATAGGGCAACATCAGCACCATAGCAATGGCGCTCCGTGTATGGAGATTGAGAAATGCCTGGCGACGCAAACGAGGTGTAGTATTTTTGTTCGAGGAAAGTACAGCGACGAGCGCATGTGCGTTCCGGGAGATGGCGTGTTCAACAGAAATTACGATGAATATCCAAGCATTTTATTGCTTCGACAGCAAAGAGGGAACCGAACAAGCGCTTTCATCGTAAAACACGTCTCTGAAATTTTCGCACTGCGAAGTACGTGATTTCAAGACGGCATCCACGGCGCCGTGGCCAAGTAGTAAGGCAGAGCTCTGCAAAAGCTCCATTCCCCGGTGCAAATCCGGGCGGCGCCTCTAAAGGAGATTCTTCTGGATCTTCAACGTTGTCAAAAGAAAATCCCCGAGTTTGCAAAGCACGCTCGGGGATTTTGCATTTCGCAAGATTGATGCTTATACCGTCACACCACCATTTGGCTTGACGGTGTAGAGGCCCGGTGCGCCGACAGGTGTCTCGGAGCGTGTCGCAGGGATCTCCGGGCGGATGGCGCGGAAGAGTCCGGTGTTGGGGTCCTGCGGGAAGAAATCGCGGTAGGAGCCGAGTGTCGCACTAAACTCTGCGAGCGTGCTGACACCTGGGATGAGACCAAACTCGCGCTTGTCGGTCAGCTCATCGAAGATCCTGTTACCAGCGAGTGCCTCATAGCGATTCTCCTTGAAGATGCCCATGACCGTCTTGACGAACATGTGCTCGTCACGATTTTGCGGAGCAGAGTAGGAAGAGACCACGCGCGTGCTGCCGTCACCCTTTTCCAGCGCTTCACGGAGCTTGGCCTTGGGTGGAAGATCGCGGAGTGACCAGGTCTTGGTTGCGCGGCTGTACTCGATCAAATCCTGATGGATATTACGAAGTGTGATCGCAAAAGACTTATATGGCATCTCTGTCTCGATCGGTGCCATCTTACCTACCTTCAGCAAGTGTTCGTACAATTCGCTGGATTTGACGGAATGACCAGTGCTCTGGATGAACTCCGCCATGGCTTCGATGGCCTCCTCGGAAATCTCTGGCTTGACGAGTGGCCCAGCCTTCTGCTTCGGACTGCGCGGAATGCGTGGCGCGTAAGCTGCCGGACTGATCGCGAGATCATCGGAGGTTTGAAGTCCGCCCTCGGTAATGCGCGGGAGTTGCATCCAGCGTGGGTCGCCGGTGGAGCCATCACCCATTAGTGTGGAAAGTGCTTCTGCGATCCTGGTTGCGCGGGATTCGAGGGCTGGCTTGCGCAGGTCGATCACGCGCAGTTCCTCTTTAATCACACCGAGTTCGGAGCGGAGTCTGTCAATCGCTTCGGAGAGTCCGTCTGCTTTGCTTCTGTAGTTCATTGATGATATCGAAAAGGGTAAAAGGGAATCGATCTAGTTTGAGAAAACAACCCGAGGGCCATCCACAGAAGAGGGCTTGGGTGCAGTTTTCGGGAGCACATTGCACCCGACAACCATGTATGTGTATAAAAACTGTGCCGCATCTATGATGCTTGCGCTTAAACAGCACTGTATGCAGCTCGGATTGGGATCGGGATAATCACGTTCGCACTTGCGATGTGCATTGTCACCGCAAGGAAACCGTGGTTGTTCGCTACAAATTCTTGATACTCATTTGCAAAAGATACAAACGGCCTGACTCCTTTGGAAGCAGAAATCAGCTTTTTCGTCTCGAACCCTAATCTGTAATGAGGTCGGACGTTCAGAAAGATAGTAGAAGAACATGCAAAAACTAGTAATACGCGGCCGAGGTACAAGCTGCAGCATATACTGTCTATTCAATTTCACTTTACATGTCAAGCGGATGTATTGTTCCGTGTTTGAACAACTTTTTCCAAAATCCGCTCAATTCGATGCTCAATGTCTGGCGATTCCGCCATCAACATTGATCGTCTGCCCCGTAATAATGCCGGATGCATCGCAGGCAAGGAAGGAGACAATACGCGCAATGTCCTCCGGCGTTTCCGAGCGGCCAATGGCCTGAGTACCAAGGACATGCTCCAGAATATTGCCCTGCGTCAGGCGCGTTCCAGGTGGCCGCTGTGTGGCCGTAAGTCCAATAGTTATGGCATTTACGGTGATCCCATACTTCCCTACTTCGGTCGCTAATGCGCGTGTGAAACCGATAACCCCCATCTTGCTCGTCACGTAGTGCACGAGGTAGGGCGTTCCCAGAAAGACGGTGTCGCTCGAAAGATTGATGATGCGGCCATACTGCTGCTGCTTCATCAGGGGTAGAACAGCCTTCGTCGCGAGGAATAGGCCATTGAGGTTCACATCCATCACCTTCTTCCAGGTGTCGAGCGAGAGCAGTTCGAACGGTTCTTCATCATAGATACCCGCGTTGTTGACAAGCACGTCGAGCCGGCCGAAGCGGGACTTGATCTCGCTGGACATGGCGCGGGTCGAATCCTCGCTGGTGACATCGAGCTCGATGGCGACAGGGTCGAGAGCGTTTGGGATGGATCGCAGTAAGGCGAGCGCTTCTGTAGGTTCGACGATGTCACCGAGAACAACCTGGGCGCCCTGACGAGCGAATTCGGCGGCGAATGCCATGCCGTTTCCGATGGCTGCACCTGTGACGAGGACTACTCTTCCGGTGTGAAGGGCGGTTTGCATTTCTGAGGATTCGTTATTTATTTCCACGCGGCCACAAACACAGCCATGGGTAGATTCATTGTCGTTGGGCTTGCTCGAATCAGACCGTGCTGGTAAAGAAATCTTGCCCATGGACAGGAATTCTTACATCTTGATCGAATGCATCCAATTCGATAACAAGCATTTGGCGGCACAAAAGCAGGATAAATATGCCTACATCGGGAACTAAAATGCCGAAATAATTGTTACACACGCAAGACTACATCCTCACCCAATTCGTGGCATCCGGCCCGACATCCCCGTGCGCCATACGCACACCACCCCGTTTCGCATCCAATACCCAGCATTCATGCAGCCCGTGTACCGCCGAACCTTCAGGTCCGGCGAAGCCCACACCGGACCTGAAGGTCCGGTGCAATACGGTGTCCGTGGCTCCCAGTGGCGGAGCCACGAAGTACCCGCAGCCAAGGGTGGAGCGTAGCGGAACCCTGGGTTGACTGGTAGTAAGAAGCAATAAGCCCTGAAAGGGCGATGTTTCCTCATTCGAACATTCTAACAACGCCCTTACAGGGCTCAATATTCTTATTGATCTCCTTACCCAGGGTGCGCCGTCGCTACGCGACTGTACCGTTGACCGACTCCGACGCGATGTGCTCGCGGAGAATGTAGAGGTTGTCGCCGAAGTAGAGTTTTTTCATTGCCACAAAAATACGACAGTTGGCGCTTCGCGCTGCTATTACCATTTTTACCGAGGGGGTTGTCTGATACCCCTGCTAAGGCCATCGCCCTTCCTGTGTTGGGTTACGACGACCTTGGTGCGACACTACCAAGGGATCCTTCCCTCCTTTCGTGCTCTCGGGTCGCACGAACTCCTCTCAGGATGACGGAAAGGATAGCGTTGGATGTCATTCCCGCGCACGCGGGAATCCATAGCCCAGACCTATCGCCATCACAACGAGCTGGATTCCCGCATCCGCGGGAATGACA
>CAIUMP010000039.1 GCA_903900335.1 uncultured Ignavibacteriota bacterium
CCCAGCAGTCCCCAAAAGCCCCCACGCATTTGCAGCACCGTCTGCACCCGTAGCGCCCTTTGAGCCAGTTGCGCCCGTCGAACCTGTTGCGCCCGTTGAACCCGTTGCGCCCGTTGCGCCAACTGCACCCGTTGCGCCAACTGCACCCGTTGCGCCAACTGCACCCGTTGCGCCAACTGCGCCCGTTGCACCAACTGCGCCCGTTGCACCAACTGCACCCGTTGCGCCAACTGCTCCCGTTGCACCAACTGCTCCCGTTGCACCAACTGCTCCCGTTGCACCAACTGCTCCCGTTGCGCCAACTGCACCCGTTGCACCAGTTGCACCGACGGCACCACCATTAGCGTAAAAGTATGCTTTCGTGACCGCGTCCTGGTCGGACGTCGGATCCGCAACGTTGTGAATAGGATTACCATACATGCTGAGGCCGCCTGAGCCGCGCATCTCCGTGTTTCCATTGACTTGCAGGTTACCCGAAATGATCGTCGTGCCCGTTTGCGCGTTTGCACCTTTGACATGCGAGACACCCTCCACCACTCCCGTTGTGCTCTTGAGCATCAGCGTGTTCGTGCCAGGGTCCACCGTCGCCTGAATACCGTCCGTCACGATGTTGATATTGCTACCCTTTGCAGAGACCTTCTCTCCATTGACCGAGAGTGATCCAACATACTCAGTCCCCATCTTCGAAGCCGTCACAGCGTTGTCGGCAAGCTTGTTCGTGGTGATCGCATTGTTGGCAACAGTCAGAGCATACGGCGATGCGGTGAACTGCGAGAGTGGAAGCTCTTCACTTCCATTAATGCGCAGCCCAAGCCAGACAGCACCCACGGACGAAATATCTGGAAACGGTATCGCCCCAGAACCAAGCATGAGATTGACTACGCCACGCTCCACCTGCACGCGGTAGTTATCATGCCAAATAGCATGAGCACCGTTCTCTGTATAGAGTGCGGCACCGATCACATAATTGCCGTCGGGTAACGGTTTGCCGTTGGCATCCGCAAGCGCAGCCTGGTAGCTGATGACACGCGGAACATCCGCCGTGGCCGCCGATGAGGGTTGCGTTGATTGTGCGATCGCTCCGCAGGGAGCAAGAAATATGGACGCAAGAGCGACAGCTCCGGCGCATAGCGTCAGCACGGTCTTGTTCATGGGAAGGTAGAAGGGATCTGCACGCAAAACATTTCGCGAGCAGAGGAAACAGGTAACAGGTAGCTGCATGTCAAACGGGCGATCCGCCGACATGCCTATCATTGGTGGGAAGGGGACATTCCCCTACCAATGATGAGGGTTATCCCTGTGGCGACACTGACCATCCTTCGCCGGGTGCGAAGAGGGACTTTTAGTGGTTCACGCCATAAATATAACACATTAATTTTTACCCACACCCAAAAGCACTGCCTTGCGTCGAAGAATGAAATTCACAACCGGTGATATCACTCAATTAATGAGACGAACAGCATCTCCAATGAATCACGCATCGATCATCATCCCAACTCGTCATACCGTCATTCCGAGCCTGCGAGGAATCCCGTGGGGAGAAGCACCACCCCACTCGATTCCTCCCAAGCTCGGAATGACAATTGAATTGCTCTTGCTGGCCAGCAATCCATTAATGCTCAGTCCGGCAAACGGACTTATAACTAGGCGACTTCGAACGACCAGCAAAAAAAGGGAGCGGTTGCCCGCCCCCCTTTGAAACACTCTCGAATCAATGATAAAAGTTATGCGTGAGGTATGAAAGACACCGTCAAATAGACGGGCTTGCTATCCTACTTCCCATAGCCGATCACATACCAGCCACTCGATGTTCCGAGTAACGTCACCGTAGGCACAGAAGCGGTGGCAAAACTTAACGACGATGCCGAGCCAGCAGAAGTGATGATGTTATGACCATTACCCGAGAGCGTCGCGGTCTTGCTTTCGTCGATGATGACAATTTGCCTTCCAATCGTTATTGTCGATGGAAGGGTGATCGTTGAACTGCTCATTGTTTCAATGATACAATAATCGTCTGCACCGAGCGTATAGGCCCCGCTCTTCGACTGGACATTTCCGATTGCGACACCGCCGCCAACAGAAAGCCCACTGCTGAACTTACCGGTCGAAGCGGAAATGCCACCTTTGGTAACAATCTCACCGCCAGCAACCACATCGTTATGCACTTGAAGTTGGCCGGTCTCTTCGCTGCCCGTCTCCAGAGACTGCGTGTAAACGCCACCAAGATCAATGGTGCGAATGGCACCATTACTGTTCACAGTATAGGCATAGCGTCCCTCCACAAAAAGACCGAGTGGATCGGCACCAAGTGAAACAGAACCCAACTCGGTCGGCGAGGCAGGATTGGAGATGTCAACAACCGTCAGTCTACCGTTGTCATTCGCAGTGTAGGCATACCGTCCACTAACAAAAACGCTATGTGGACCAGCACTTAGGCTTAGGACCACTTCCCCAACTCTCGTCGGCGTTGTCGGGTCCGAGACATCGAATACGTCGAACTTATTACTTAACTGGCTTACCGTGTAGGCATACCTCCCGCTGACATACACACTAAGCGCTCGATCACTGGTACTGCCTGTGGTGGAATTCCCAACGATCGTCGGGTTGCTCGGATCGGATACATCGATGACCGACAGAGAAACCCCATAATAATTCGCTGTGTATGCATAGCGGCCACTGACAAAAATGCCCCAGGGAATCGTTTGGGGGCTCGGCGGAAAACTCACCGCTCCAACTTCTACAGGACCGCTCGGGTTTGAGATGTCGAGGATCTTCACTGCCTGATTGCCATACGCTGCGAGATAAGCATACTTGCCACTCACATAGACGCTAGGCGTAATGCCCGGAATCGAAACCCCCGCAACTTTCGTAGGACTCGTAGGGTCTGATATATCGAACACATCAAGATAACTTCCCGGATAATTTACGAAGGTCGTGACATAGGCATACTTGCCACTGACATACACACCCGTCGGCGAGTTATCCGTTGTAACGGAAGAGATGCTTACGGGCGAGGCAGGATTCGACACGTCGGCAATATCGAGTTTATTTCCATTGATGTCGGTGGCATACGCATATTTCCCAACCACAACAATATTTCCGAAGGTATTGCCGGACGTTGCGACGGAAACTGACCCTGCATACGAGGATGGAATATTTCCCGCGACATGGAGCTGGGTGATCGGGCTCGTGGTGCCAATGCCCGTATTGCCACCGGAGGTGACTCGCACTTGTTCCGTGCCATTGGTCTTTAGGACAAAGTCATGAGCGTCGGTCGTGCCAATAAAATTCGTACCCGGACTCGTTCCGGAATTACCCGTCAGTGACCAGCCTGCTCCTGGAGTTGCCCACGTTGCATCTTCACGCAAGAATTTTGCCGTGCCAGTCGTCGAACCTGGATCCGGAACTGCACCAGCAGCATGGCTCGCTCCCGAGGCTACGAACACCGGCACATCGCCGGAGTGAATTGTACCATCGACGTAGTTCGAGCCGTTACCACGGAGGAAATGCCCTGACGCAGCCGCTCCACCGACCTGATACCCAGTTGTCGCATTAAAATTCGCCGCACTCCCTGTTCCGCTGATATTGAAATCGGCGCTCGATTGCTGTGAGGTTCGGTTCTGAATCACCGCCGTTGGATCGATTGAACCGGTCGCCCCTGTTGCGCCAGTTGCACCAGTCGCACCCGTTGGGCCTTCGGCTCCGGTGGCACCTGTTGCGCCTGTCGGGCCAGGGTGCGAGGCCAGATAACTAAGCGTGACTGGATCACCGGCCGTTGTCGGGTCAGCAAGATTATGTATCGCATTGCCCTCCATGTTCAGACCTCCCGATCCCTTGAAATCCACGTTGCCATTGACCTGCAAGTTACCGGCAATGATCGTCGTGCCCGTCTGAATATCACTACCCTTCACATGCGAGATTGCCTCCATCGTGAGACCCTTCAGCATCAGCGTGTTCGTGCCGGGATCTACGCTCGCTTGAATGCCGTCTGTTACAATGTTGATGTTGCTGCCCTTTGCCGAGACCTTCTCTCCATTGACCGAGAGCGATCCAACGTACTCGGTTCCAAGCTTCTCTGCGGTTACGGCATTATCGGCAAGCTTATTTGTGCCGATCGCACCGTTCGGGACCGTAAGCGCATACGGCGCGGCGGCGATATCCGTGTGTGGGAGTTCTTCGCCGCCGTTAATAGCGATACCGAGCGAGAGCGCACCGGCATTCGACACATCCGGCAGCGCTGCACCGGAGCCAAGCAGCAGATTGACGACTCCGTTTGTGACCTGCTGGGTGAACGTGTCATGCCAGAGCGGCCGGTCGCCACTATACAGGGTAGCTTCTATCGAATACTGCCCGTCGGCAACCGGCACGCCATGCATGTCGGACAGTGCGGCCTGATAGCTGATGACGCGTTTGAGTTCGGACGTCGTGGCGCGCACCGATTGCGCTCGGACGCCCGCTGAAGGCAGGCATGCAAGCATACACGCCAGCACAAGAAGATTGCGAAGTTGTTTCATAGGTTTTTTCGATGACTATAGAAGAGAATCCTACCCGTCCAAGAGTAGCAGGACAAGGAATCGGGCTACCGCTGGTGAAGGAATTTCCCTCTGAGACATTCGGCCACCCATTCCAGACATCAAAGATACAGTCAAAATCTGGAAATCCGGTACTTGGTCAGGTACCTGGTTTTTAAAGAGCTGGAAGAAGAAGTCCCAAATGTGCAACCCCCCCGCGCGATCTCTCGCGAGTTCGTGGCGGTGGCTGTCGCAGCATAGCCGGATCTATCTCCAGGAGATACTCCTCGTTGGATTGAGATATCCCAGCTGGGCGCTGTTATCTTTAACCCAACCGGTATAGGCATCCGAGAGCGCTGTGTTTGAATTTGCGGAGACTATCGCAAGGCGCGTTCCGCTCGTGAAGCCGATGGTCCCAAGGCTTTCCACGGCAATGGAATTGCCATCCGGGGACCATGCCGAGTAGGTCTCCTCGTTCGCGCCTGAGGTTACTTGCTTCAGCCCTGTTCCATCCATGTTGATGGTCCAAATGTGGCTGTTCATTTCGAAGGCAACGGTCTTCCCATTCGGGCTCACGCTTGGCAATTTGGGACGCGTCAGCCCTGAGCCGATCGGCGTGATCGTTTTGAATTGGTTATCCACTCTATACAGACCTGGTGCATACAGTGTGACATCCGAGGTGAAAAAACCATTTGCATTGACAGTCCCTGCGACCACAAAACTACCATCCGGCGCCCAACTCGCATCCCACATGCTATCGACCCGAATGACCGGAGTCCCACTCCGTGTGTAGATCCAGGTGCCATAATACGGACTGAACGTACCCCCTTCCGAAAAATAGTTGAAAGAGATGTATTTGCCATCCGGTGACATATGCGGATGCTCGTCCACAGTGGTGAGCCACTCCTGAAAGTTTAGGAGAAACGAGGTATTCGTACCGTCGGAATTTGAAACAAGAATTTGATTATTGCCATCGCTGCTCGTGCCTCGCGTAACAGCGTAGATGATCTGTCCTGAAGGCGTCCATGCCGGATCAAAGCCAGCGAAAAGCACCTTGCTCGTGTTGCTGCCCAGTGTGGTCATGTCCACATCAAATGGGTCGCCAAAAGTGATGGTCCCAGAAGCACCATTGGTCCCCGACTCCGGCGCGGTGCTACTCTTGCATCCAAATTGAGAAGATAGAAGAAGGAACAGCGTGAAAACGTAATAGTATCGATGACGAATCATACGGGTAATATGTATTAAGAAAAAGAACACGTTGCAAATATAATACACAAATCGAACATTTGCAACTGTCTTCTTTTTGCGTTGGTACGGAGCACGCACTGGCCATCATGAGATCAAACCAGGCCTTCACTTTAGAGGCTCCGCCTTGCAACAACCATTGGCAATCCGAATCTCCCCCGCTGGCGGTCAATGACGCTGGACCTATGGACGATCGCCCCACCTATCTCATCCGTACTTACGAGAGACCCGTCGACAAGGAGCACCAACTCCCGCGCAAACTCAGGATGACGCCCCTACAACACTCCTGAGTTACACAAAAAAATGGGCCGGATTTGCTTCCGGCCCACGTGAACTCGCTCTCGCGCATGTGTTAAATTCCTACATCAAGCGCCAAATGCGTACAGCTTATCCCGGCACGCCCAATTGAACCCATGCGGTGCCGTTGTAGCCATAGAAATTGTGATCAGTGGTGTTAAAGTATATATCTCCCGCGACAGGCGAGCCTGGAGCGCTCGCCGAAGTGGTAATATGAGATACGGATGGCGTCGCCCACGTATTATCACCACGTAAGAACGTCGTGCTGCTCGCAGTGCCCGTTGCCGAAAGATTGGAAATACCAACCGCACCCGTTGCGAGCACTGTAACAAGCGAACCGCTCGTCGTTACTGCGCCGGAGAGATTACCGTTCGTGATCGCACCCGTCGTTGCGGCAGACTGCACAAGGCCGCCTGTTCCCGCAGTCCGAATCCACACACTTCCCAACGAAGGCGAACCGAGCCGAACGCTCGTGTTCGCGTTCGCGCCGTTGCCGACCACGATGGAGTCCGCTGACTTCGTATCAATCGTTACCGTCCCACTTCCACTTGTTCCAGAGCTTCCAATATTCGTCGAACCCGCAAGTGAGTTGTGGTTGAGGTAAATGTGTCCGGTGGATGCAGCAGGAAGATCTTCTAAGTCAATATTTTGCGCCGTAACGTTGACGCTGCCCTTTGTACCAGTCCCAGCGCCGGTTCCACCAGTGATCGTGACATCACCGCCATTGGCATTTGTCGCGCCCGCTGACCCACCTGTGATTGTTACAGCCCCCCCGGTTGCTCCTGCCGCGCCCGATTGACCGGTGATTGCCAGCGTGTGCCCAGTTCCGGAAGCCGCCGCCGCGTTATAGTTGATGTTGTGCGATGCATCGCTCAACTTGACGTCCGTTCCAAGATAGAGTGTCCGCCAGTTGTGCGTGCCATCTCCCAGGTCGGTGGCATTGTCTGTCGCTGGTGTGTTGGGGCCTGCGGGGCCTGTAGCACCGGTGGCTCCGTCTGTACCGTTCGTACCCGTTGCTCCGGTTGCGCCTGTCACTCCGGTTGCCCCGGTAGCGCCCGTTGCTCCCGTTGCGCCGGTGACTCCATTCGAGCCGTCCACACCTGTTGGTCCTGCTGAACCGGTTGCTCCCGTCGGACCCGACTGCGGGCTAACCCAAGTCGGCGCGGCATTCGCGCCATTGGAACTGAGCACCTGACCCGTTGCACCCGCGCAGCCCGATGGCATTAACGCGCCGGTAAATTTAACATTACCGCAGACATCCAACTTCTGTGCTGGTGACGTCGATCCGATCCCGATCTTTCCATCGCTCTCAATGAACAAGCGCGAGGCCAGTGAGTTACTGGAAGAGCCGGGCACCAGCGTTTGGAAATCCAGATTCGCACTGTAATTACCGTCGTCGCTGCCAACAATAGAGGCATTGGCGTTGACCGCGCTTGTCGTTGCCATGTCAATGTGTACATGGTTCGGCGTGGAGCCGTTGCTCCCGCCCCCAACCATATGGATCACCGGACCGTTGCCACCGTGCTCGCCGCCATCAAGATTCAGTGTTGACCAATGCCCAGCGCTGGTTGTACCGGAGCCATTCGTATTGCCGATGTTCAGCGTCCCACCGTTCGTTCCGCCGATCGTCCCGCTGCCACAGATATTAAAGTTCGCGCCTGCCTGCGGGGACGTGCTGTTGTGTATGTAGTTTGCTCCGGCGGCATCTACGAATGCCTTCGTCGCGCCATCTTGATCGGATGTCGGATCGGCAAGATTGTGAATCTGATTTCCAAACATGCTGAGTCCGGAAGCGCCACGCATCTCCGTGTTACCATTGACTTGCAGGTTACCCGCTATGATCGTCGTGCCCGTTTGCGCTGTCGATCCCTTGACGGTGGAAATGCCATCGACCCCATTACCAGTCCCCTTCAGCATCAGCGTGTTCGTACCGGGATCTACGCTCGCTTGAATGCCATCCGTCACAATGTTAATGTTGCTGCCCTTTGCAGAAACCTTCTCTCCATTGACCGAGAGTGATCCAACATACTCAGTCCCCATCTTTGAAGCCGTCACGGCGTTGTCCGCGAGTTTGTTCGATGTGATCGCACCGTTCGGTACCGTCAGCGCGTAGGGCGCGGCAGTGAACTTCGATAGCGGAAGCTCTTCACTTCCGTTGATGCGGATACCAAGCGAGAGTCCGCCGTTCTGCGAAAGGTCCGGAAGCTCGATCGCGCCTGAACCAAGTGCAAGATTGACGATGCCGCCAGTTACATGCACACGGTAGTTATCATGCCAGATGGCATGAGCGCCATTCTCCGTATACAGAGCCGCGCCAATGATGTAATCGCCATCAGGAAGAGGCTTACCAGAGGCATCCGAGAGCGCAGCTTGATAGCTGATCGTCTTCGGAACATCCGATGAAGCCGGCGATGATTGCTGCGCTCGGAGGGAGCCAAACGAAAT
Organism: uncultured Ignavibacteriota bacterium; assembly: GCA_903900335.1. Taxonomy (GTDB): domain Bacteria; phylum Bacteroidota; class Ignavibacteria; order Palsa-1295; family Palsa-1295; genus PALSA-1295. The sequence continues at coordinate 8,499 of CAIUMP010000039.1, forward strand.
GAGAAGGACAGCAATTAGCAATGCCCTAAATAGATGAGTTCTTTTCATACAAAGATAGTAGTGGGGTTAAAGACAAGGCTCGAAGGACCGAGCCACACCTACACGAACACGACCCCCCTGGGCCGCTAAGGAAATAGTGAACGCACAAATATAATAAACTTTCCCGCGATCCCAGCTAAGTTCACCAGAAATTAATCCTTCGTACAAGCTCCCGCCTTCGCGATACACTCACGAACCCATGTCATTCCGTGTCGTAGTGTAGCACCCGTAGCGCGAAAGCTCTGACCACCAGAACAAGAACCACGAAGAATCTCTCTGCAACCAGCACGCCCCCGCCATCTCCCTTATCCCCAATGCCGCATGAACCAGTTCAATCCCTCTCCCCAATCCACTTCGCAGAAAAAGTCGGTGTTCAGCTCTGGCCAAAAATGTTGGAGATCTTTCAAGCAGTGCAGGACGGCAAACGAAAGATCCTCGTCCGAAGCTGTAACGGTGCCGGCAAGACCACCGCCATTGCCGCGCTCTGTAACTGGAAGTTAACACAGTTCAACGAAGCCATCGTATTAACGACCGCCTCTTCCTGGACGCAAGTGCGCCGCACACTCTGGGGAGAGATCCGCCGGCAAGCGCGCGTCGCGCAGCTCTATCCGAATACGCGCATCACGAAAACCAGCATTCCGCTCGATGAGAAGCTCTACGCGCTTGGCATCTCGCCATCGATCCCGGAGAACGCTCAGGGCTTTCACTCTCCACACATGCTCATCGTCGTTGATGAAGCAACAGGCGTTGACCGCGAGATCATTGACGCATTAAGCGGCAATCTCACCGGCGAGGATGCGCAGATCATACTCATCTGCAATCCGATCAACACCAAGTCCTATCCCTACGAGGCGGAGGAGTCCGGTGATTGGCATCTGATCACGATCTCCGCGCTCGAACATCCGAATGTTACTTCCGGCAACGAGGAGATCCGAGGAGCAGTCACCCGCAAATGGATCGAAGACCGCCTCAAAAGTTGGTCGCATGAGATCGAGGCGCCAGAAGATAGTGGAAAGCGGGTGGTAGACAATGGAGAACCTCCGGATGAATCAGTCGACTCACTTTTCCACTCCCCACATCCCACTACCTCCTCTTCTTACGCCATTGGCAATGCGCTCTATATCCACTGGCTGAACAAGTGGTTTCAGAAATCTTCCATTGTTGCGAGCCGCATCCTAGGCGAGTGGGCGGATAACGAAGCGAACGGCTACATCACAATGGATCTCGTGCAGCGTTGTATGGATTCGCATCGTGATTCCGAATACGTTCTTCCGAACGCGCCGAAGATCCTTGGCGTGGACATCGCCCGCTCCGGCCCCGACGCAACCGTTCTCGCACGCTTCGATGGTGCTACACAACTACCGCTCATCGAGTTCTATCATCAGGACCTCATGACCACCGCGCAGCGCATCAAGGACCAGTATGACCTCGGTTATCACATTATCGCAATCGACGATTCCGGTCTCGGTGGCGGTGTTAGCGATAGATTGAATCAGATCGGCGTCCCGCACCATGCCGTCAACTTCAATCAAAAGCCACGCGGAGTGTTGCACAATCGCAAAGAGCTGGCAAACGCGCGAGCCGAGATGTACTTCACGTTGGAAGAGGACATTCGCGAATGTGAGATACAACTACTCGACGACAAACGGCTCCATCAGGAGATCACAGCCGTGCGCCTCACGACAGTAGCAAACTCCACCGCCTACAAACTCGAAGACAAAGAGCTCACGCGCAAACGTCTCGGTCGCTCACCCGATAAAGCCGATGCCACGGCGCTTGCAAGGTATGCGCTGAGGTTGGAAGCCTACAAGAAAGACTACCTCATCTAAGCCGTCATTGCGAGGACTCTTGAAGAGCGGTCCCGAAGCAGCGAGGGAAGACGTCCGATGGTGCGGAGCGACCACCTCCCCTACGCTTAGCGAGTCTTGGCGCTTCCCCTTCCGGCACAAAACCAAATACGTCACCGTTCAACAAGCATGGATAGAAACAAAACCGTCATTGCACGTGATCCACGAGCTGCTACCGTACCTACCGGAGCGGCAGTTGCGCGTCCCCGCAAATCTCCCGTGCGGAAATTATCCCAACGTATCTCTGCATCACAACTCAACGCGATGTCCAAAGTCAAACGGAATAAGATCATGGATGAGCAGTTCGAGAGCGGAGCATCGCTATATGGAAGCGATCCAAAGTTAATCTTCGACGGCGCTGAGGATATCATTCCGTACTAAATGCCCTCTGATCCACAACCCGGTGAGATATGGGTCATCGACTTCGAACCGAAAAGAGGCGCGGAGCAAGGTAAGAAGCGTCCGGGAGTTGTGGTGAACGTTGATCGCGCAGGGAAGCTACCACTTCGGATGATCGTTCCGATCACTCACAGTCAGAATCGCTCGGATAAACACTTTTGGTTTGTACCTATCCCTGCGAATAAAACGAATGGCCTAACGATGGACAGCGAAGCCGACGCATTTCAGTGTAAGTCCTTTTCGCTCGAACGGTTCGTGTTCAAGGTTGGCTCCATCACTGACGATCAGCTTTTGGAAATTCGAAAGGCGGTTGTACTTTGTCTTGGATTGACAGCAGTCTAACCGTCTTTTAATCGCACCGAGTCATCTGTGTGTTGGAGTGCTAAAATCCAAGTCTTTCCCAATCCTCGGGATGATCGTCCTCACAATATCCCTATAATGCACTGACGTCGTATCTACCAACACATCCAGATCATACACTGTCTGCGGGATCGTCGCGATAGCGCGGTAGGTGCGTAGCTCCGGTTGCTGCAATAATAGTGGATATGCATGGCCGATCAGCCCATGCCCCCAGGTGATGATGTCGTGCGTCTTCAGATCGCGCGGGATGAAGAGAATATCGGGTCGAGCCTGCGCAATGTATCGCGCGACCTGCTCGCCCGACGCGGCATGTGCGATCTCGTTCGTGTTGAGTCCGACCGGATCGAGGTGGTTCATCCCAGCGTAGTATGGCAGAATGCCAGCATCACTCCAGCATAGCAGGATGTGCTCGCGATCTGGTATCGTACTAAAGACCTTCGCCACGCGCCGGTAACAACTGTGCTCCTGCGTTGCGTCTTGTATGTATCCCAATGCTCCGCGTTCAATGAGCGTCATCCGCGCCGCAACAACCAGCAGCGCCACAACGACTGCAACTGTCGCCGCAACTCCCCGCATGTTGATTCGAGCAAGACCTATTGCCGCCAGCATTATCAGCATCACCTCGATCGAATACATAAACCTATCGTACTGCGGCTGTATCAATTGCGAGAAGAGATAGAACGTGCTCAGTGCAACACACCACACGATCATCGTTTTCACACCCGCGCTCTTCTTCCACTCCCTGATCGCGAACAGCGCCGGAAGCACAAGATACCAAACACCCGTGTAAAATATCCGCACCGTCCCACGACCCGGAAGGAAGACACCACTCTGCGCAACCTTAACATAGAACGAGTTCGGCAACAGATCACCAAAGTACCACCACTTCCACGCTGCATACATCACAAGCGGCGCGACGAACATCGTTGCGAAACCTGTGATAGCTGCAACGCGATGCGCTTTGTCACGCTGAGTCAGAAGTATCACGAGCAACAGTATCGGCCCAAGCAGCGCGCCCTCCGGACGTGTGAGCGTTGCAAGCGTGGCGATCCAGAACGGTGTAATGAGAGACCAGCGCGACGGCTCGCCGCCCCGACGACGAATCTTGTCCAAACTGTGATTCAGATACCCAATTGCGAGCACGATGAACATCGTGAAGAGGCTCGTCTCCATCCCGCTATACGCGTTCATCCATGTGAACGGACTGAGATAGAACAACGCAACGGCCAAGACTCCCGCGCTTTGTAGCCCCGGCGTCCCTGCCGGCCCCCGCCCCTCACTCGCAACCCGCGATTCGTGATTCGTAATTTTCCAAATCGCTATCGCTGTGATAATAACAACGATCACATTGCGTAGCTGCGCGACGTTCACCAGGTCCGAGCCCATCCACGAGAACGGGACGAGTAGCAGCATATAGAGGAAGTTCGTATATCCCTCCGTATGCGCGCCACCCGGATTCCACACAATGCCAAACCCATGCGCCACATTCTGCGCATACCGAAACGTGATGTACGTGTCATCGAACGGGAAGCGCGTCCGCAGCGGCAACCACGCGGCGGCGATCACTACTCCAATGAGCGCGATCAGGAGTTCAGGACGTGAATTGAGTTTCTTGCGTAACGTCATTCTGAGCCGTAGCGTAGCGGAGACGAAGAATCGCGTAACAATGCCATCTCACTCAAATCGCGCTCTTTCTCGCACGAGCATTGCGTCGCAATCGTAACTCAACCAGCAGGAAGACGAAGTCAATTGCAAATGCAACAATAGCAGACGTGGTGCTGCCGTTGAACAACGCGATCACGGCCCACACAAGGAGCACGACCATAAAAAGGTAGCGCGCGCCGCGGCCATCTCCGCCCGTCCAATCTGCCACTGCCTCTACAAACAACGACAATAGATCTGTCATAGTGGTATCTGGTTAGTGGAGAAACAACAGCCCCCGCCCGTAGTTCGTTTTTCGTATCAAACAGATGTAGGGGTCAACGGCGTTGACCCGATCGCCTGTATAATCACCACACCCAGCGGGTTACGCCGTTCGCCCAAACGTCATTTGATCTTTACACCGGATAGGGTTAACGCCGACAGCCCCAAGGTTAGTCACAACCCATCGGGTTAACGCCGTTAACCCCTACGATACGCATCATGCGCCTCGCCCTTCACAATTCATCATTCCTAATTTATCATTGCCCATGAACCTCTCCCTCGGCAACTACACGCTCTCCCTCGCGCGCTCTGCTCCCGCCCCGCCCCCCAACGCCCCCGTCCTCATCAGCATGGACCAACCGCGCCAGCCCTACATCTTCAACACCGCCGACAACCCGCGACAAAACCTCTCGCTCATCCGCGAGACCGTTGCATCCTGTATGCACGCCCGCAGCGAAGCCGTTAGTCGCGGCAGATTCCACGCTTACACCATGAGAAGCGATTTGCAAAATCGCTCTGCACAAAACTTAGTTGGTGTGGGGCGAAGTGGTACTTCGCCTCTGCCCCACGATCATCCCCTCGAACGCCTACTCCAATATCCCAACCCGCTCTTCGATCTCAGCGACCTGCTGGAGCTTTCCTGTCAGTGGCTCGATGCAACCGGCAACGCGCTGTGGCTGAAGGTGCGCGATGGCAACGGAATGCCGATAGAGCTTTGGCCTGTCGCGGCGGTGTCGTTTTACATCGAGCGCGGTACCGATCAACTTCCGAGCACGTATCGCTTCACGCAGTCCAACATCAGCATTCCCGCGAGCGACATCATCCACATTCGCCGCGCAGATATTCGCACCGCGCCGTTCTTAGGTCACGCCGTCCTCTCCGACATGCTCGACACCGCGAAGGCCGACACCGCCGTGCGCCTATTCCAATCGCGCTTCTTCGATAACGACGCAACGCCGCGCGCAGTCCTGCGCTGGCCCGCAGGTTCGATGATGACGCAAGATCAGATGGACCAACTCCGCAAAGCGTGGGAATCGAAATACGGCTCGCCCACAAACGCGGGACGCATCGGCATACTCCCCGATGGCGGCGAAGTGCAACTGCTCAGCAACGGCGCGAAAGAACTCGACTTCTCCAAATCCAAACGCGAGCTGCGCGATGCAATTCGCGCCGCGTTCAAAGTCCCGCAGATCGTGCTAGGCGATGTCGAGCAAGTCAATCTCGCCAACGCCGAAACAAGCTATCACGTCTTCATGCGCGATGTCGTGGACTACACGTTGGCAAAGCACGCCAGAGCCTTCACGCGGGCCTTGGCACCAGAGTTCTCTGCTTCTCAACATACCCCATACCCCGCACCCCATACCCTGCTCGTAGAACACGACCCCATCATCCCCGAAAGCGAAGCCAACTTCATGTCCCGCGTCTCCGAACTCAAGCAATCCATGACAATCGACGAGCAGCGCGCGCTGGTGAATCTCCCACCGCTGCCTGGCAACAAGGGCAAGGTGTTTGTGATTGGCGGGGAGGTTGTTGGGGAGGATTGGAGGAAGATACCAACAAACTAAAACAAGACAACTACCACGCTGGCTGAAGCAACGCGTCGTCGGTAGCGTCGCATGTATCGTCGTATGTAGCAATGACCCGATGCTCAGCAGTAAGGGAGACGCGAAGAATTTGAGATGGGGTATCTTCTTTCGCCTTGCTCATAGCAATTGCGAGCGCATCTTCCTCTGAGCCAACCCCAGACGCTACACGGCTAACCTGCTCACCGAGACGGTGTACACTCCAACATGTGCTGTTTTGAGAAATAACATACGTCGTCGCATTTTGCATGGATGAACACAGAGCAATATTCACACCGCGAACGTAATATTCCGAATTAATTAACAGAATGAATGATGAACGAGACAGCTAACCCGATACGGAGAAAAAAGAAACGAAGCTACAAATGAAAGAAACGCTGCTGTTTGAGGGGAAAATGAAGAAAGCAATAATCTATGATAGATGACGTAAAGCGAACGACTCCCCTTCTTTGACAAGCACACCAAGCTCTCGCGTCAACCAAGCAAAAATATCAGCAGTAAGGGCGTCGGATACTAGCACGTCCTCCGGTTGATCGTGCGCAGCAAGTTTGAGTTCGGCGGTACCGTGCTTAGGGCCACCAACCCAATACCCTCTCGGGGGCGCTCCCCTGTGCGTAAAGATGTGACGACGCTCAAAGAGCTTTTTCCACATTGGGTCATTAAAGAACAGGTCGAGAATCTCTTTAAATGGGTCACTCCCAAAACGAGCATCAACTCGCTCACGAAGGCTCCTCATTCCCATATTTGTGACAAATCCCGGTTGAGAAAATTTATGCCCTCTGCCGGACATGAATTCTGTGACCGCTGATAGCGCAAACGCATAGCATTCAACAATAGAAACACCGGCCGCATGAAAGGCAAAGAGCGCGTTTTCCTGAGCATACCTTTCCTCGAACGTATCATTTGCATGAAGATTCACACGGAATGATTCGTCGGCTTCCGCAAACGCACGGTATCGCCACGGGATCGCATTCCATCCATTAGCAACGTAGCTCAGGAGCCGGTCAATTCCTGATGCGTCCATCTTCGGGGAAATGGATTGTGAGAAGGAGGTCCACTCCTCGCAAGGGAAGCCAATTGGCATTTCTAGCTTAATACACTCGCACAGTCTTGTAACCATAAAGGAGGGTAGGGAGGAGTTGTTGTAATTATGACAAGGGGAAGGCCACTGGGTCGTCCACTTCTATACCCCCATCGCTCCCCGAGATCGAGGCAAAGCGGCACCGCTGATAATAACGGTTACTAAAGGTGTCTTCATACCGGAGAACAAACGACCCTTTAAGGTTTTTTGCGGTCGGACCAAGCGTCTGCCCATTCTTACGAATGGGTGTAATTTCAATATGTTCAGAAAACAGAGCGAACGTTGGTTGCAGATTAAAGCTATAGTCGCCCCTCACATCAATAGTATCATTTCGGCCTTGAAGCATATCAACTACAACTTCAATCTTGAATGCTTTCCCTCCTGTATTACTTAGCCTTATTGCCGCGCCGCTGTACACAAAAGCACCCCCGCGAAACCAGGGCGTTGCATCCTTCAGACGGAGAGTATGCTGTTCGTCTAAATCCAACTTCTGGGCTTTGAAAACCTCGAGTGCGGCATTCAGGCTTCTACGTGAGAGAATCGTTTGGTACGTCGTAAGGCCAAGACCGACAATGGCAACGACGCCCAGAACAAGGGTTGAAATACCGACGATCTGCCCCAGCAAATCTTGCTGTGTGATCGTTTGGATAGGGTGGGTAATTACAACGGTATCCATTAGATAAGAGAAATGCTAATAGGGCCAGATGGTGGTCGTGGATCCGAATCTTGAAGATCGTCCTCGTGGAATGTATGCTGTTCCAGCTTCCCGTTCGTGAACCAAGTACACTCCACGTAGCCTGATTCGGCGCTGCCGCCTGCGGTCATTTGTGGCCCCCCTGCCGTTAACCAGACTATTGTTCCTCTCTTAAATTTTGCCATCGCTTGTAGTATTGGGTATCCTTCACTCACTTTAAGAACGCCCATAGAACATTTCTATGCCCCTCTTGAATTCACGAAATTCCCAATCTCCTCTCTCATCACCCCCTCCCCTTCAATAACCTGCGGACAGAGCGACCGCGTAAGCCGCAAAACACCCCCGCTCCCCCCCACAGGGCACCGTACTCCCCCCCGCGCGGTTCCCTATCATACCACAAAACCGTTTTTTCTTGCGGTCAAAACCTTCACTACATACGACGATGAAACGTAACAGCATACTCTCCTCGGTCGCGTTGATCTGCTTGCTGGTTGTTGGTATCTCCACTCAAGCCGCTGCAGCAACTTATACGGTACTCCTTACCAACACTGGTCCGAACTCAACGTATCTCTCTCTTTACGTCGGAGATGTCGTCGGCTTCACGGGCCTAAGCAATGGTAGCTTCTACGGAGGAGCCGTTACATCCGCTCCGGCTGGATCGAAGGTGAAGGTTGGTGGTAACGATCAATGGCTTGCGGGATGTCTGGAATTCGGATTCACACCGGACGTCGCGGGGACGTATAAATTTACGGTTGCTTATGGTGGTGCGATATACTCTGGCACCGCCGTCTGTGCCGTAAATCACACCTTCGGGGTAAGCTTCGGCAGCTTCGGCGTTACCCCGACATCGCTCAATGTGAAAGTCGGCGATGTTGTTTCTTTTGGTTGTGGCACGAGCGATATATGGGAATACACCGGGATCCACTGGACTTCCGATCCGAGCGGCACGTTCAATTCCATCACGGACGCAGGGCTCTTGTGTGAAACAACGCCAATCACTGTACCTCTACCGGGTACGTATAGCTATGTCCTCCGCAATGGGACCGCCACCTTTAATGGGACTATCACAGCCACCGCACCTGATGCCGCCGCCGTTCAATCCACAGCGCAAACGTCCGGTCTCTCCATGACGGTCAATCCCTCCCCAAGCAATGGAGCTGCAACCATCTTCCTCACATCAGACAAACCCCGCGATCTCAAGCTCGCTCTCTTCGATGCTTCCGGCAAGCAGGTTCATGCCTATGAGCATGTGAAGCTTGCGTCTGGTGAATACTCGCTGCCATTATCATCCACCTCGCTTCCGAGCGGTGACTACTTTCTTCGCGCGATCTCTGCTGGGGGAGTTGTCGCTACCGCGAAGGTGATGATCGTTCACTAAGTACGGCCCTGAAACCGGAAAAACCAAGGGGCGTAAAATGGGGTTTGATAGCTGACAAAGTTTGAAAGGGAGGCAGCATGAGTGAAAAGCAATTCAGGGAATACATGGCGGCGATCAAATCCGTCGGGGAGAGAATGGAGCGCGATGAGGCCTACGCGCGAAGGGTGTTCATAGAATCCGGTATTTTGGATGAGAACGGCAATTTGACTGAGCATTATCGTCCCCGCAATGTACACACATCGCCCGAACCTACTCCTCGCGTTTCATGGGTGCGACCGTGAAGTACGTGATGGTCTTGTTTTAGGAAAGATTCAACCGGAAGCCAGTCAGAACGACTATGATTGGCTTGGGTGGGGCATGTACTTTTGGGAGAACAACAAGCATCGCGGTCTCGACTGGGCTAATTTGTTGACGCAACATCCTGAGCACTCAGATCGAAGAGTGAAGGAGCCTGCTGTCCTTGGTGCGGTGATATCCCTTGGCAATTGTCTCGACCTATTGGACGGCGAGGGGATTGCGCTAGTAAGTGAAGCACATGCGGAATTCCTTCAAAGGTTTGGCACGAGAACGTCTGCGGCCCTCCCTGAGAATCGCTTAGGCCCCGATCACAGTCTCCGGTATCTCGATTGTGCGGTGATTAACTTCCTCCACAAGTATCTCGCTGAATTAGGCCAACCTCCCTTCGATTCCGTGCGCGCCATGTTCCCCGAAGGCGAGCCACTCTACGATAAAGCCGGCTTCCGCGATAGGAACCACATTCAGGTGTGCGTTCGCAACTCAGATTGCATCAAAGGCTTCTTCATTCCGCGGGATGAGAATGGGATGATCGTCGAATAGCGCTCCAACTCATCTATACCACCCGGCACGGTCATTGCTGTCTATCCTCTCTTTGACATGCAACGAACAACACGCAGTATCCCGCGCATACATATATTTGCCGCTCTTTTCCTCGCATCTGTACTTTCCATTGGCTGCTCAAGCTCCCACTCAAAGACAGGCGGGGGCGAGTCCGTACAAGTCATCTTGGATGAGTATAAGATCAGTATGCCGACGACCTTCCCGGCTGGTCAGACAACATTTAACATTACCAACACCGGCGAACACAAACACGGCTTTAAGATCAAAGGCAATGGTATTGAACAGGAATTGACCTCTGGTCTGGCCTCGATGGAATCGGGTGAGCTTACCGCAACGCTCGTTGCAGGCACGTACGAAGTGAGCTGCCCGATGCTCGGCCATTCGCTGCTCGGAATGCACTTAACGGTCATCGCGACTCCGCGCTAGTCGCTCAAAGCGGCTGGGAGCATTGGGTGGGAAAAGCACCTCGCTTAGAACCCAAACTTCCAGCTGCCATCCTCCTTGTACACCTGAAGCGTCAGCGTGGTGTCACCCGGATCTTTACCGCTGATCTTCACGTGGTATTGCACAAAGCCAACGACACCATTCTCTCGCTCGCTGAGGATCTTCACCTCTGCGTGTCGGCCATTCCAATGCTCCATCACTCGTGGCAAAATATCGGGATGGGCCTGCAGTGATTCCGTCCGCGTTTGAGAGATGACCGCCTTATATGCCACGCTGTCACGCGCGTTGAGCGCTGCATAGTACAGCAGCACCGCCTCCGATGGTTTTTGCGCTACCGGCGGCTCCTTCTTATGGCAGCCTGCAATAGCAACGACCGTCAGCAAGAGAAACGCACTTCGTCTGATCATGTAGGATTCCCACCTTTCGGATTGTACCGTTCAACCGGCGGCGAAAGACACTCCAGCACCTTCCACTCGCCATTCTCTCGCACCATTTGACAGTCGATCATGCAGGAGTCCACAAGTCCGCCGCCGGAGCGTTGGTGCACAGCCTCGATGAAGCGGACAACCTGCATCGTGTCCGTGCCTTTTATAACGGGCGTCTCCCGCACAACGCTTACACTTGCTGGGTAGAGATAGCACATCTGAAAGTAATCCTTCGCCTGCGGACGCAGATAGACCAGCCGCTGCTTCGCCGACAGCGCATAAGTCGCCACGGTGTCCTGCTTCGCGATCGCATCGAAATAGGCAACGAGCGTCTGGCTAGCTGTGCGAGGCTGCCGCTGGCAGGATGCAAGCATCGTGGGTATGATGAGTAAGGCGATGAGTCGTTTCATGATGATGATCTCCACAATTTCAATCACTCTTGACAATCGCCAGCGGCGGCACTTCGTTCCGGTAAGGGATGACCACGTCTTGGAAGGTCCGTTTGCCCCCCGTATCGTGCCGCTTTCAACAGACCGGCGAGGCTCAGGCGGGTCTCCACGGAGACCAGCTATCCTGCTTTTGCAACAGAAGGAAGCCCCGCTCCGAAACCGGACATTTATCTACGACCCGCCAACCCTTGTCTTCCAAATACAGTATGGAATTCATTTCCTTCTTGCGGTTGGCGTCGTGAGCAAAGATCAGGCCTGTGCGGCTACGCGCAAGTTCGAACGAACAAAGCCTGGAGTATCGCTTGAAATAATCTCCTCCATTGGGTCCATCGACAATCGCACAATCGAACGGGCCGTCACGCAGTTCGGGCACAACGAGATCAGCCGTGACTTTATAGAGCAGCGGATGCACATCCCAGTGCTCCCGAGAGCGCTCGACGGCAAGATCATGCCACTCAGGATCATTCTCCAACGTCCACACGCTACACTCCTGCTCCAGGAATGCCCACGTAGATGAACCCGGACCAAACTCCAGAACGCTTTTGATACCGAGACTCGTAACCTTCTCGACGAGCCACTTATATTCCTCCTTGTTGAGCGTATATGGATTGGAATCCCACGCATCAAGATATTTCCATTCGCGTTGCTGCGAACCACCCGAATGGTTCGACCTTATCGCGGCATTAAACTCGGAAGAAGTGACGGCTTCTTCATTCATAATTGCCATAGTTAATTGTGGTTGTAAAGAGCGTTGTATAGAACACAACTTCGGAGCGGTCTGGTGCGGGGTGTGCTCTGGTGCGGGGAGCTGTCTGGTGCGGGAGCGGTGGAGAACCCGGTCCGCATCATCCGCCTATGACGGGGTAATTGCCAACCTTAGTTGTTTGTGCAATTGTCTAAGCACACTAGCGTCTGCGGAACAGGGCTTATAGTATCAACTTCTTGAACGGACACTACCCCACCGCCACCATCGGTAACCGCACGATGAACGTGCTCCCGACGCCCTGTGCGCTGCACACCTCGATCGAACCACCCATTGCCATCACAATGCGGCTGCTGATAGCAAGTCCGAGCCCTGCGCCCTCGTATGTCCGGCTATATCCCGTGGATACTTGCTTGAACTCCTCGAAGATCATTGCCAACGCCTCCTCTGGAATACCAACGCCCGTATCCTCAATGATGACGCGAAGCCGCTCCCCTACCGGATGCTCGCCTACGGTGTAACGCTCAAACCCCGCGACCGTCGTGACATCCTGCTGCGCCGATTCGCCCGTCTCCGTCCGAACAACAACCGTACCTTCCGGTGTGAACTTGATCGCGTTGTGTACCAACTGCGAGATCACCTTCTCGAAATATTCTCGGTCAAGTTGCGCGAAGATGTCCTGCGTCGGCATGAAGCGTAACTCCACCCCTCCGTGCGCAACAAGCGGCTGCATCGACGCGCAAATACGTTCGATCTCCACGTTGATGTCGGTCTCCGACGGTGAGAGAACAAGCTTCTTCGACTCTAGTATTGCCAGATCGAGTATCGAGTGCAGCGTCTCCTCCAGACGCTTCGCGCTCGTCTCGATACTCTCAGCAAATCCTCGCAAGACAGGATCGCTGATGCTCTCGGAAAGCAGTTGCGAGAAGCCAAGGATCCCTGTGAGCGGTGTGCGTATCTCGTGACTCATGTTCGCAAGGAAGTTGCTCTTGAGCCGGTTCATCTCTTCGGCGGCCATCATCGCCGTCAGCGCATTGTTACGCTCGCGGATGACCTGCGCTTCCATCTCCTTGCGCTGCGTGATGTCCTGTACCGTGCCAGTGACGCGGATCACCTCGCCGCTCTCATCTTTGACCAGTATTCCCCGATGCCACACATAGAGATAATGACCATCTTTATGTTGGATGCGATACTCTGCATCATACCGGTCGGCGGTGCGATAGGCGGTGTCAATTGATTCACGTATATGCTCAAAGTCATCAGCATGTATGCGGCTCGCCCACCACGAGAGCGTTAGTATCTCCGGCTCTTCTACGGGATCGAACCCTGTGAGCAAATAGAATGAAGAGGATGCAACAAAGCGACCCGTTGGCCTATCCATCTCATACACAACCGACGTGATCGCTTCGGACGCTAAACGAAAGCGCTCGTTCGCACGCGCAAGCTCGCGCTCGGCACGCAGCTGCTCTGTAATATCTTGCACGAGTGAGACGCGCGCTGGTCTGCCGTTGAAGGTAACAGCATGGGAGAACAGACGCACATCGATCAACTCCCCTCGCTTCGTCCGGTGCCGCGTTTGTACCGTCGCATCACCCTCACTTGCTATGAGATGCGCGTGCTCGCGGTGAAAGTGAGGAAGGTCTTCCTCCAATCGCAAGTCCATGACCTTCTTCTGCAGAAGCTCCGCCTCGCTATATCCCAGCAGGTCGCAGATCGCACGATTGACATGAAGGATCTGAAACGTCTCCCGATCCACTACCCAGATCGGCAACGGATTCTCATTGAACAACCGACGATGATCCTCCTCCGAATGCTCCAAGGCGAGCGCTGTCTTCCATTCCTTCGTCATATCATCCGAGGAGACGAAGACACCCAGCGTCTTCCCCGCTTCATACAGCGGGAACATGCGATACTCCAACCAGTAGTCCCCAACTGGACTATGATACAACCGCTCCGTCTTAACATGCTCACCAGCAAGTGCCTTCTGAGTCCAGGTACGCCAGAATGCGGCGGACTCCGCGGGTAATATCTCAAACAGATTTGCGCCGATGCGGGCCGTGACACCCTTACCGGTAAACGCAGCATCGAGCGCACGATTGAACATGAGTATCTTGCCATCGGGATCAATGGCAATAACGCTGCTCTCGCTATTATCGAAAATAGATTGTAGATCGAACTGTGCCTCCGAACGCGAGGGCGACGATGTCGCGGGAAGTGGCGAAGATGTACGTGTGCTCATACGATGATGTGTCAGCAACCACGCCGACAGTAAGAAATGCGGTGAAGATGTATAGCGACTTACATCCACGCCACAGATAAGACAGAGATTACTTTCAATTAATTCTCCCAATTCTTTAACAAATGAACACTTCCAACATCATCACAAAACGAATCATCGAACCACCCAGAGAGTCCGCCGCAACACACGAACGCGCACTCCCCAATACGCAGGACTCACCACGTAGCACTCAGGACTCTCCCCGCACCCGCTGGCTCACCATGGCAACCAACGATGTCGATAGAGCCGGGGACATCCTCGATCTCTCCGGCATGGACGCCACCAACTTCCTCAAGAACCCGCAGTTCCTCTGGCAGCACGGCAAGAGCGGAGCGCAAGTAAACACCATCGGCAAAGTGCTCCAACTCCGCGTGGTGGGTGGCACCCTTGCCACCCAATCCCTCCAAGCCTTGGTCGAATACGCCCCCGCCGACATCAACCCGCTCGCCGAGCAGATATATCAACTCGATCTCCTCGGACTCCTCCCCGCCAACTCCATCGGCTTCCGTCCCATCGAGTGGCACGCCAACGACTTCGGCGGCAACACCTTCACCAAATGGGAGCTGATCGAATGCTCCAAAGTCGAACTGCCGATGAATCCGAGCGCGGTGGATAGTGGAAAGTGTATAGAGGAAAGTGTGGAGACGAAGGGACAGTTTATCGATCCCGATCAGCGCGCACTGTTCTCCGTAGATGATGCAGCGGATTGGCTACACCAACGTCCATCGTAACGGTAGGGGTTAACGGCGTTAACCCGCCCCGGTTTACAATGCATACCCATTCGGGTCAACGCCGTTGACCCCTACACATACAATCCTCATCCGCATTCTTACTTCTTACTTCCCAAACAACTATGATAAGCATCAACCCAGAAACCAACACCCTCACCGCCACCCGCGACGAACTCACGCAGATCATTGACAAGTCCATTGAGCGCAAGATCAAATCGCTGCCCGACCGCAGCGCACTCTCCGCGCTTACTCGCGAGGGCACACTCTCCACAACCACCACCGACATGACCAACACACCCGGCAACACTTTCACCAAAGGCGCGAACACGCAGCTTCTCGCATCGCCTGCTATTCGTGGAAAGATCACGAAGACGTTCCGTTTCTTCAACGCCGTCTCGCGCAACGATCATCAGGACTTGCGCTCGATCATGCAGACGTATGAGCCGGAGTACATCCGCTCGCTTGCGCCGCAGCTTGAAGCGACTGGCTCCAACGGCGGCTATCTCGTGCCGCCCGAGTTCTACGCGGACGTGCTCTTCCTGCTCAACGAGTTCGGCTTCGCGCGCAAATACTGCGCGATGATTCAGATGAACACGAACGTGATGAACGTCTCCACGCTCTCCGGCAAACCCAGCGTTGCATGGACGAGCGAGAACGGCACCATCCCGTCGTCCAAAGGCACGTTCGGACGCCTGACGCTCACTGCGCAAAAGCTCGCCGCGATCTATCCCATCTCCAACGAACTGCTCGCCGACGCGAACATTGACGTGTATAATACCATCCTCCGCATCTTCGTCGAGGTCTTCGGACAAGAAGAGGACACGCAGGTTTTTCGCGGCACGGGTTCGCCGTTCACCGGCATTCTGAATACGAGCGGCGTTGTCACAACGTATCTCGGCGCGAGCAGCACGTCCGGCAAAACGAAGTACACGGACATCACGCTGGATGATCTCATCAATCTCGTGCAGTCCATCGGCCCAGCACAACAGCGCGGCGCGTGCCTCTTCATCGAGCAGAACACGCTCACCGATCTGCTGAAAAAGAAGGACTCGCAGAGCCGCTACCTGTGGGACTTGGCGCAGTCCAACGATCCACAGATCGCTGGCGCGGTTGGATTCAACGGCACCGGACTGAGCTTCCGTGGCTTCCCTGTCGTCGCGCTTCCGAACGGCGTCATCATCAATGGATATGATGGGTCGTCGCACGCGAGCACGCCGTTCGCAGTCTTCGGTAATCTCAAGAACGCTGGCGCGTGGATCGGCACACACGGCGCAATGGAAATGCGCATCAGTAGCGACGCCACCGTCGAGAACGTCAACGCATTCTCCAATGATCTGCAACTCCTGCGCATGACGGAGCGCATTGCGTTCGGTGTTGGTCAGCCGGGGTATTTGGCGGTGTTGTCAACGTCAGCATCGTAAGCTCTTCGCCTCGGAGAGGCAGCGTTGTGTAACACGGTCGCGGCAGCGCCGTGGCGTGAACCGAATACCAACAAAACAAAAGCCCCTCTCCCAGCGGGAGAGGGGTTGGGGAGAGGCAGCCCCCGCGCCAACGCGCGTTCTGCCTCATCCCCCCGGCCCCCTTCTCCCGTTGGGAGAAGGGGGAGTTGGAAAGCTCGATGTTCCCGGCGTTCCAGCACCGGGCTACTCAACGCAACGGCTTTGCCGCGAAGGCAACCCAATCCCCTCCATTCTTAATTTCTAATTCCAAATTGGCAACTTTTACATCCCCCGTCTCCCTCGCATCCTTCCAAACATATCTCCACGATACATCCACCGACACAACGCTGACCGGCTTCTATCAATCGCTGTTGGACGCCGCAACGGAATATGTCTATAACTGGCTCGACCGCGATTACACCGCGAGCGCGTCCAAGACCGACATCTTCTTCGGCGACGACACGCAGTTCTATGCGCCGCGTCATCAGGTTGGCGCGCTTACATCGTGGCACACCATTGATTCGTCCGGCACCGACACGAACGTTGGCACAAGCGATCTCATGCTGCGGGCCAATGGCTATCTCATTCAAGCTGGCGGCACGAAGATGTTTGCGTCGCAGTATGAGCATCGTATCGTCTATACTCAGCCAAGCACGCTGACGTGTCCCGAAACGGTAAAGCAAGTCATCACCGAACTTGCAACGACGTTCTTCGCCGCAAGCAATCAAGGCGCTGGCACGCTCGGACTCCTCACCACCTCCTCCCGCGACACCGGCCCCGGCGGTGCGACCGACCGCGAGCGTTTCCTGGATTTAACAGATCGGCATAAGGAGATGCTGCGGCCGTATAAGCGGTATCCGGTGTAGGGCAATTATGAATTATGAATGATGAATTATGAAGGGGCTCATTTGTAATCGCGCTGGCCTTTCAGTATTGTCGTTAGAATGGCGATGAGTTCATTTGTCTCTTGCATTAGCGGCTCAAGTCGCTCTATCGGGACGATCTCTGCTTCGCCGAGCAACTCCAACCAATAGAGGCTCTCATCGAGCTCTTGAACAGAGCCTGTTATCTTACTAATGAAATCTGCCTTGGATTTCGCGCGATACCCTTCCCGAAACTGCGCGCCAACGGATGTACCAGAACGAAGCAACTGCACACCAACCACCTCCGACTCTTTCGAACGCGGCAGCTTGCGGTACAGCCGAATAATTCTTAACGCATAATTCTTCGTCCTCTGTCGTAGGTCGTCAGCCTTCATGATTCGTAAACACCGCTCACCACTTCCATAATTTCCCTTTCCCCTCCCCTTTCATAATTCATCATTCATAATTCATAATTCCCGATGACACGAGAGCTCCTCTTCACATCCTCCTTCGAATCCCAACTCGCAACAACAACTGGTTGGAACAACCTTGATACATCTGTTGGCACATCTCCAACGCATGCACTCGCTCCATCGGACTTCCCCGGCTTCGTCATCCTGCCTGGTGAAGCAATGTACACAGCATACGATAGCGGCGGACATCCAACTGCCGGACTGCAACACTTCACGTTGCGTGTGCTCGTCAATCATCCGCAACTTGCGCTTAGCGCCGCGCGAACAACGCGCTCCGATTACGTCGGACTCATCGAAGCATTCTTCTCCGGCGGTTACACACCGCCTGCCATCACCACCGGCGATCCCGTCCGCATTGATAGCATCATTCTCGAAAAGATCGACCCCGCCACGCTCAACAAGAACGACACGCGCTCGGTGATCGCGGCGCATGGTGCATACCACTTTACACTTCTCTAATCTGAACCTTGATTTTAAGAGATGAAGAAGATTTTCGAGATAGGATTCTTCCCCGATCTACCTAATCTCCAACATCTCCTAAAATCATGGTTCAGACATTCCCCTATGACTAACTTATACTTACACCACCGCAACTCCCCCTCCGACGCCTGGACCGCCGTCCCATCGCTCGTCACGGTCTTCCCCAATTCACCTGTCGGTACGCTGCCGGTATCATCCGTTGTCATCGAGTCTGGCCCGCAGGCTGTGACACCGTGCGGCTGCTCTGGCGATAGCACGGATGATTCCTATCTCATCCTCCGCGTTGAATGCGCACTGATACCGCTTGCATCGCAACCCGCCATTCTCTCCTTCCTCATCGCCTACAAAACGGCAACATACTTCGAAGCGAAGATGACGCGCTATGGGCAAGGCGGATACATCACCGCGACGCTTTCCCAGATCAATGCCGAAGAGAAGAACGGGATGCTGCATCTTGGATTCCGTCTCGCCGCCGCGCTTGCTGACTCGTTGACCAATACATAATCACACTGTGCATTCATGTCCACACTCATCACTCTACTACTACTTCATGCCACTGCATCCATCCCAACTCTCCTATCCGATACTCTCGACCACACGCTGCTCGTTGATTCCCTCCGAGCGACTCGCACAGTTCTGGTGCCGTATCAAGCAGAGATCGAAGCTGCTGCTGCCAGCGCTCATCTTCCTGCCGCGTTGCTCGCTGGCGTTATTCAGGAAGAGTCTCGCTTTGAGCCGTTCGCTACTCGCGCCGAAGCACGATACATGAGAAGCAAACGTGTCCGCCGTGCGGCCGCACGATGGTGCGCTACGCATCGCACCTCTGCGAGCGTCTTCACCGAGTTGCTCGATCGATCTCGTTCGTACGGTCTCACCCAGATCATGGGTGAGACCGCGCGGGAGCAGGGATTTGCCAACACCTATCTCGCTGAGCTCTATCTGCCGCGCAACGCGCTGGAGCATGGCGCGCTCTTGCTGCATCGGTTGCTTGTCCGTTATCACGATGACACACTCGCTGCCATCAGCGCATATAATCAGGGCACTGCACGCAAGCATCGTGGTGTGTTCGTCAATGCACGCTATGTCTATCGTGTGACACTTGCGTGGCGTGCCTATGAGCGGCTCTTTCACGAACGCGGAGGATAGGCCATGCGACCGAACTGGCGCGTTGTGCTCCTCCTTGTAGTGTTGGCTTTTGCCCTGGGATATATACTTTACACTACATCCCCGCATACAACCACCGAGCACATCATACACGAATCCCACAGTGTTCGCAATCGCTGGGACACAGCGCGAGTCTCCGTGATAGTCACACCCACCCACATACATATCGGCGGACATAGCACACACGACAGGCGCCGTGAGCGCTTCACACTCGACACCATTTTCGTCACCGACACCACCGCCCAATACCCCGACACGCTCTCCGTCTCCTTCACTCCCCGCACCGACAGCTTCGATCTCCAACTCCGCTTCGCCGCCAGACGCCGCGACCTTCGCATTCCCTATCTTGCTCGGGACTCCCTCTACTCACGGATAGACTCTGTCATTATCACCCGAGGTACCGAGCGGCGGTGGTATGATGACGTGTTGCTTGGTATCGCCGCTGTTGTCGCGTGGTTTGTGCTGACGAAGTTGTGATAGCTGTGTCCTTGTGTTGTCATTCCCGCGAACGCGAGAATTCATCCTTCATTATAGCCGGGATGGAAGGGACTGGATTCCCGCGTTCGCGGGAATGACAGTGTGGGAGCGTTGCGAGGAGCAAGCACAAAAAAAACCGGGGCCCAAAGGGCCCCGGCTGTGTATGAAGATACACTACAACCGAATCAATTCTTTTGGACGACAAACTTCTTCACCGCTATCATGCGGCCTACGCGTACGCGCGCGAAGTAGGTGCCTTCGGCTAAATGCTCTGTCGGTATCGGCAGCGTGTACTCGCCGTGCGCCGGGTTGGCGCTGGTGAGGGTCGAAACGGAATTGCCGTTCAAATCCAGAACATCCACCGTCACATCGCCTTCGAAATGCGTGGTGAAGTGAACATTCGCCGTGCTGCCACCCTTCGATACCGGATTCGGAATGATCATGAACGTCTTCGACAACGAATCAAGCTGATTGTTGAAGTTGATGACGATGATCGAATCAGAACAATTCAGAATGAGATTGTCCGTGATCGTACACGCACCCGAGACGGCCGCGATCTGACAGACCTCACTTGCCGAATCGAACTTCGGATTCGAGACCGAGATCGTGCTCATGACTTCGGCAGCAAGTGATGCCGTCATCTTGAGTGTACCGATCACATCACCAGCCGCAGAGCCAGAGTTCGCTGCCTTCGTGAAGTTGTAGATGTAGGTCGCGTTCGGTCCGTGGATCGAAGAGTTCACTGCCGCGCCTGGTGTCCAGACTGCGCCCGCACTCTGCATCGCACTTGGTGTGAGCACGTTGTCGTTGAAGACAAGCGGCACCTTGAGCGTCGTTACACCCGTGGTGCTTGCCACTGGATCGAGCAATACCAGCTCCAGCGTCTGCACATCGTTCGGCTTCATGGATGCCGATGTTGCGCCACCCTGAATCCGTACGCAGACGCGCGCGCTGCCCGGAGCGCCGCTTGCCGTGCCGCTCAGCGGAATGCTGCGCGAGTACGGGATCGTCGTCGAGCTGATCGTCAGCGTAGCGTTGTCCGTCTTGTTCGCATCCTGGAAGACGACCGTGACCGTCAGCACATCGCCCTTGCTCAGGTTCGCTGTGTTGCCGGGGAGTGCCGTTCCGTTGACCTTGAGCGTCTGCGTGAATGCTGTTCCGCCACCGGCGAGCGTCGAGGTAACCGTTGTCGCATCGCTTGCAGTGACCGTGTAGTCCATGCCGAGCGGCGTGCAGTTCGCGCTCTTATAGACGCTGTCCTTCGCCATCAAGGTCACAAACGGTGCCGAGCAGGAAACGATCGGTAAGCTATAGGCAAGCGTCGTGTCCGGTCCAGCGTGAACCGTGATCGTACCCGTTAATGGGCCCGGAGCTGCCATACCGGCAGGATCCACATGCACCTTGAAGCTCAGGCTGCCACCGGTCGGGACCGTCACTGGGAAGGTCGGAGCCGGTGCGCCAAGCGAGGCATGGGTGTCCGAGAAGTCGATGCCGCTGATCGACATGTCGGAGCATGTTCCATTATTCTGGATCGTGATCGTCGTGTCGAACGTCTCGCAGTTCTTCACGGACCTCGAAGCGATCTGGCTCAGAGTGTAGCTGCGGACCGCAGGCACAACGACCGCGTGAATATCAACCTGATTCATCGAACCCTGTTGGTTCTCGCTCACATCACGGGTTTCGATAATGATCGAAGTGGAAGGAAGCGCTGGCGTCGCACTCGTTGGAGCGAAACGAAGCAGCACTGGAATGGAGCCACCTGCCGGAATGAGCGTATGCAATGCTGGCGATACGACCGTCCATCCTTGTCCCTCACCCGTGATGCCATACACATGTGCTGGCGAACAAGGCGAGTTCACGATCGAGTCAACTTTCCAGATAGCACTGTCACAGCCCATGTGGAACGTACCGAAGTCGATCGTGCTGATCTGCATCGTGGTCTGCACCTGCGCGATAGGCGCACCGCTGACAAGGTATGTGCCTGTGCCTGTATCTACACCGTTGTAGTACTTGACGATTACACTACCCGACGGTCTGGATGAGGTCCAGTCTGTATCCATAGTGGCACAATACTGCACGACCATCGTGTCGAATCCATTCGGTGGGATCGTCTCACCAACATGCAAGCCGCCGGAGAGGATCGTGAAGGCGCCATTGGCCGGGAAGTTCTTCGGCGCAATGCTTGCCACCGTTATGGGCAAACACGCTCGATTAATGATCGTGATCTTCTGTGTCTTACACTGACAGTTCGGCACATTCCCGAAGGAGAATGAAGTCGGCGTAGCGGTCCCAGTAAGGTTTATATCATTGAGTATCTTATAACTTAGATCCAGCTTGTTTTGCGATGGATTTAAACTATCATGCCCAACATAGTACTGCCACGTCACGGTACCAGGATAGCTGTTCTTCTTTTGATCCCGCAAGTGCACGAGCAATCGTACGATGCTTCCTGGAGCGAGCTTCACAGGGAAGTGGATCGGTGGTGGGCCGGAAGAATCGATGTCCATTCCGAGATTGGTGATATTCGGACGCTCGAGCGTAACCGTGTCGCAGAGACTATTACCGAAAACAATGAACGAGTCCCTGATAGAGCAAGGATCATTGAAGGTCTTCGTAATGCTGCGATAATCCGGTGTCGCTGTCGTCGTAACGATAAGCGTCACCCACATGTGGATGATCGTGTCCGGCGCGCCTGGTGCGCTAACAGTGATATCCTCATAGAGGTCATAGGTACCAGTAGCATTCCACACCATGTGGAAATTCAGCGGCTGATCCACACCTTGCGGAAGGCTAAAGCTGAACGGTGCGACACCGTCCGTATTCTGGATCTGATTCGTTGCACCTGTGGCCGGATTGATCTTAACAGTGAGATTGCTGCAGGAGTGATTTCCAATGATCAAAGCCGTGTCAAATGGATCGCACGCCTTTCGGTAGATCACGGCGTGCTTGTTCTGCACATACAGAGATGGCTTCACGCCCGGTCCTGTCACCATGATGGTCGTATCCACAAGCCCATTCGCATTGGTGAATTGCAAATGGATGTAGGCTGTGTCCGGAATGGCACTTGTCGGATGGTAGCGGATCGTCACAGAGGAATCGGGTCCGCAGAGGTTGTGAGCGCCGAGCCCTACAATGGAGAAATTGCGTTGCGTCGAGTTCGGGGGCCAGCCGATAGTGTCGCCGGTAATGCGCGGGTTCGATCCGCAAGCGATACAACTGACCATGCGAAGAATGGTGTCGTTATCCTGACACTTCGCTTTTGAAAAATCGATGTGCGTACCCGAAATAATATGGATGATCGGGTTCGACGGACGTGGCGCGTAGCTGAGTGCCTTGCCCTGGTATTCCCAGATCTTGTTCGGCCCGACATAGAAGCGCGCGCGCATTGGCGGGCTGATCTGACCAAGCTGCATCCACACGATGCCATCATTGGTCGAATAGGCAACGCCCGTCTGGTTCGCGTTGTACGGAATGAACATCGAGCAACCGTCACCACCCATCACGCCTGTCGCGACATTCGTGTTACCGTTGTTGACTGGCCCATTTACCGTTGCGAAATTGTAACCATTGTCATCCGAGCGGTAGAGTGCACCGTCGCAATCGCTTGTGGCATAGATAGTATTCGTGCCCGGAATAGCCAGCGCCTGCCAGGTCGAGAGATACATGTGCGAACCCTGCGGATCCGGCAAACGATGCCACGTCTTACCTCCATCGAGCGTGCGATCCCAATACGGAAGATTACCACTGAAATTGATAGGGCACATCCCGGTCGTCATGACACCGGAGTTGCCGCTAATAGCAAACCCCGTCCAAATCGTGGCGGAGTCCTTTTCGAAGACCGTCCACGTCTGCCCACCATCGGTGGACTGCACACCGCCTTCGGCCTGAGTCGCTGCGAAGAGCGTGCCGGTGACCTTGTTGAAATACAACCCATTGACCTCATGGGGTGCGTTCGCAAGGAGCTTCCATGTGTGGCCTGTGTCGATCGTCTTCAGGATTCCCGAGAAGGTGAATCCACTACCGGTTCCATTACCACGGATACTCGCATATCCCACGACGGAATCACGGAAGGCGAAGTCGGTGATAAAGCCAGTGAAGATGTCGCACGAGCACGCATTCCAGGTCGCACCGCCATCGGTGGTAATGGAAATACCGCCCGTAACGCCACCAGAAAGATCTCCACCGATGAAGCCGCGCAATGGCGCGCTCTGCGCATCGAGGAAGGTCACATCAGAAATGACGAACGGAGCCACCACGTTCTGCGTCCAGGTCTGCGCGAACGACCGGGTGGTCGTGCCGATTAGTGCGGCCAGCACGAGGAGAACGAGGGTTGTGATTTTGGAAGGTCGTAAAACTTTACTCATGGGACGAGATAAAGATTTGTTTAAAAGGTAGAAAAATCATGACGAATGAGCGCACAACTGCACAGCGCAACGATGCCACCCCGAATGGATCAACACGCGAAGCTTGAGTCTGAACAGCCGTAATTGTAACACGTCGGGCCGTGGTAGTATTCACCGCCCTACTACGAAGATACCACAAAAAGAAGCCGCAGGGATGAAAAAGGGGTGGGAGGGGCGAGTTTCGTCCACTTGCAAAGCCAACACTGCGAGAATTCCCGTACGGCAATATCGGCCACAACCCCACCCCACCCAGGCTGGCCCAACCCAAAACACTTTCGCCCGGACGCGTGTTGACAGCTCAACGCGGTACTACATCACCCCGCAATCTAGGATTATTACGATGAAATACCCTAAACACACCATCACGCAAGTGCTTTCTCCTAAGCAGGCGAAGCTCGTCGATAATGCGATCCGCAGTGGGACACCGATCGTCAATGAGCAGTATGCGCTGACGATTCAGAGGCTCGTGCATGGTACCAATGTCAAGAGCGTTGAAACCAATGCCAGAAAACGCGAAGCAAAAGGTTAGATTCTCGACCGAGAATGTCGAGATCTGGAGCCCCGATCATGTCGAATATGGTCGGGGTTTTGCGTGTGAAAGAGATGAATTTGTGGAGTATTGGAATGAGAATCTGGCCAACGACGTGCGCGCCCACGTAGGAAGAGCCTGGATCATCCGGGAGGCCGGTCAATTGGCGGGCTATATTACACTACTCACGGATGCTCTGACGAAGAAGGTCCGCGGACAACAAAAGCGATTCCTGGAAGTGGAAGGGATTGAGTATGGTGCGATCCCAGCCATCAAAATCGGAAGGCTTGCACGAAGTACGGAAGCGCTTGGTGCAGGACATTGTTTGATGGATTGGGCCTTAGTGTGCATCGCTAAAGAGTTGGCTCCCAAAGTCGGTGTTCGATTTGTGACCGTGGACGCACTCTATGACGCGGATGACCCTGACAACGAGTATGACATTTCGAAGTTCTACGAACGGTTTGGATTCCAGTTTGTGAATCCAGAAAAACTGCCAACTCCCAAAACGCGGTATCGGAGCATGTTCCTCGACATCAAAGCGCTCGTCGACGAGTTTGCAAAAGCCGGAAGGTAGAATTCCGCCTCGGCTTAGATAAATTAACCCCGTTCAAACCGTCACCTGCTCCTTCTTCGCCCCGACCATCTCCAAAACCCGCGCTCGAATGCCCTCGCGGGTGAGCCCAACCTCGGTCATCAGCGATTGCGGTGAGCCGTGTTCAATGAACCGATCCGGCAATCCCATGACGCTAATGTGCGGATGCACCGCAGACTTCGCGAAGTGCTCCACCACTGCGCTTCCGAACCCGCCGAGGATAGTGTTCTCTTCCAATGTGAGGATATGCTTAAAACGTGCACCCAGTCCGTCGAGCAGCGCTGTGTCCAGCGGCTTCGCAAACCGCGCGTTTGCCACAGCAACGGAGATCCCCTGACGCTCCAGATCTTCTGCGGCCTTCACGGCTTCATACAAGATCGGCCCCACACCAACGATGGCAACATCCGTCCCATCGCGCATCATCTCACCGACACCGATAGGCAGCGCGGTGAATCCTTCGGCGGCCAGAGGCACACCGATCCCTACCCCGCGTGGGTAACGAATAGCAACCGGCCCTGTAGTTATCGGTGATGATGCCGTAGGGGTTAACGGCGTTAACCCGTCCCCGAGATTCCGATCATCTGTAACGAGATTCGGGTTAATGCCATTAACCCCTACCCGATTTGTTGCTGTAAACAGCATATCCCTGAGCTCCTGCTCGTCCTTCGGCACCATGATCGTCATGTTCGGGATGAGACGCAGGTACGACAGATCAAATGCGCCGTGATGCGTCGGGCCATCCGCACCGACAAGTCCCGCGCGATCCATCGCGAAGATGACCGGCAAATTCTGAATTGCACAATCGTGGATGATCTGATCGAATGCGCGTTGAAGGAAGGTGGAGTAGATCGCACAGACTGGAGTAAAGCCTTCTGTTGCCATCCCTGCGGCGAACGTGACCGCGTGTTGCTCTGCAATTCCCACATCGAAGAATCGCTCCGGCATTTCCTTCTGGAGAATGTTGAGTCCCGTGCCATCTGGCATAGCGGCGGTAATGCCAACAACCTTTGGATTCGCTTTGCAAATCTCCACCAGTGCATTTCCGAAAACCTTTGTGTACTCCGGCGGCTGTGGCTTTGCAACTGGCTTCGCGATTGCAGCACCAGTGATCTTATCAAACGCACCACCAGCAGCATGATACCGCTGAACATGCGACTCCGCTGGTGCATATCCCTTCCCCTTTTCGGAGATAACATGCAGCAGCAGCGGACCGCTCTGCGTCTTCAAGAACTCCAGCATCTCAACGAGTTTGACAACATTGTGTGCGTTGAACGGCCCGAAGTATTTGAAGCCTAATGCCTCGAACATCATCCCCGGCGTCATCACCGCCTTCATGCCATCAACGAGCTTGGAACCAGCGAAGCGGAGGCGGTCGTGCTTGTCGATCTTACCCGCAACATCCCAGACGGAGTCCTTGAACTTCCGAACGGTTGGGTTGGTGATCAGTGTATTGAAATATTCATGGAGCGCCCACACATTCGGCGCAATGGACATGCGGTTGTCATTCAAGATGACCAGCACGTCCTTCTTCAGCATCCCGCAGTTGTTCAGCGCCTCGTATGCAATGCCGCCCGTCATCGAGCCATCACCGATGACGGCCGCAACCTTGTAATCCTCGCCGTTGAAATCGCGCGCCGTCGCAATACCCAGCGCCGCGCTAATGGATGTCGAAGCGTGACCAGCGCCGAAGACATCATACTCGCTCTCCTCGCGCTTCAGGAACGGCGCAAGTCCATCCTTCTGACGAATGGTATTCATCCGCTCCTTGCGACCCGTCAAGATCTTATGCGGATACGCCTGATGCCCCACATCCCAGATCACCTTATCGCGCGGCGTGTCCAGCGCGTAGTGCAGCGCCACCGATAACTCCACGACGCCCAAGCCCGCGCCGAAATGCCCGCCGATCTGCGAAATGGTATCAATGAGATACTCTCGCACATCCGCCGAGATCGCACGCAGATCGCTCACCGGATACTTCCGAAGGTCTTCGGGAGTATCGATGTTCTTGAGGAAGGGGTATTGGTCGAAGGATGTATTCATGCTAGAGTGCGAAGTACGAAGCCGGTTTTGTAGTTCCGTGGAAATGGCAAAAAACTAACTCCAGAGGATTAGATATAACGACAGAGGCCAATGAAAAACCCCGTTGATATATCCAAATTGATCCCAGCTCTTTGTCACTACTACGGGCTGCGCGGAATTTGGATACAGCTTGACAAATTTGTGAAGCATTTTCAGGTCCTTTGGTCCGATATTCTTCCGGTATTTCACCTCAATTGGCAAATATCGACCCGAACCGACGTGAGCAATAAAGTCTATCTTTTCTTCCCGCTCCCGAAAAAAATCAATTCCCATTAAACCTCTGCCGAGCATTTTTTGGAGAGCAAGAAAAACCAGATTTTCAGCATAGCGGCCCAGCGTCGCAGAGTCCTGTGCCAATTCTTGGGGCGAGATTCGAAGTACCGCATTTCGCAGCGCGAGATCAACAAGGTAAAACTTCACGTTGCCCATTCGGACACTCAATCCCCCCTTCCGAAATTTCGAAACATGAAAGAGAAGATCGGTCATTTCGAGTAGAGGTAGGTACTTCTCCACCTGTTGCTTATTAATCCCCGTAGTCTCAGATATTTCTGACAGATTCTTTTCAACACCAGGAATCTCCAGAAGTGAGAGATAAAATCTTTTCAGCAACTCGGGTTTTCGAAGTTCTACCGCAAGCACCAGATCCTCGTCGATGACCTTTCGAATTTGATTGTCGAACAAGTAGTCCAGTTTCGAGACAAGCGTTGGAAGACTCCACACCTCCGGGAAGCCTCCTTCGTGCATATAAACGCTCAATAGCTCGTCCAGCCGATGTTGCAGTTCAATGGACACATCCGGAATGAGCACCGCATCAGGTGCGATGGAAGGCTCGATCACTTGTTGGAGCATTTCGGTTGCCGCTCCGCTCATCGTTTGAATTTCCGCAGTCAAGCTGGAATCTCTAAGTTGATACAGCGCATACTCCTTAAAGGAAAAAGGAAGGAGATGATAATCCTTCACTCTCCCCAAAAGGCTCTCCCGGCTTTTTTTGAAAATCGGCGAGCTGGCTGAGCCGGAAATTACAAACCTTACCGGGTACTTGAGATCGTAGTATTTTTTGAGATAAAGCTCCCACCGATCCAACCGCTGAATCTCGTCGAGGAAGAAATAGAACGGCTCGGAGGATTGCCGAGTAAGTTGCATTGCCTCCTCAATGAAGCTGTTGATTTCCTCGTTCGTGTTCATCATCAGCGCTGGATCGTCCATCGAATAATAGACGATGTGCCGCGGGTTCACGCCTTGCTCGATCAAATCCTGGATGAGTTGATGCAGTAACGTGGTCTTCCCAACTCGCCTGGGACCCATCAGCGATATGATCTGCGGAAGCGATTCGATGTCCCGTTTCAGGTCATCGAATAGCGGCCGCCGGAAACCCGAGAGTTCGGCAAAACTCCTGTTTGTATCCCCCCACCACGGATTGAACGGAGGTAAAAGTCTTTGTAAATCAAGCACTTAGATTAGCTTTCCAGAATATGAGTACTATAATACTCTTATTTTGGAAAGGTAGTTCCGCAGCTTGTTCCGATTTTGCTCCTGAAAACTACGATGTGGATAATTCTTGTGAATGCTAACTCTTTTAGAATCAACCAATTACGATAGCTTTCCAAAATATGAGTATTACAATACTCGTATTTTGGAAAAATATTGGGTCATGTCATTGCGAGGAAACCCCGGAGGGGTAACGAAGCAATCCCTCAACAACGGATCGCTTCGTTACCCCTCCGGGGTTTCCTCGCGATGACGCAAAGGGATTTGCCACACGAACCTCAGAACAAATCCTCGCTCTCAAGAATATCATTCGCCCCGGCCGAGCTGACATTCTCCTCATGAACCGCCGCCAGCCGCTCGACCCGCAACTCCGCATCCGTAAGCACCGACTTCAGCCGCGCCGAGAGCGTCATCGCCTCTTCATAGAGCGCGATCATCTCCCCGAGCGGCACATTCCCGCGTTCGAGTTTATCAACGATGGCGTTCAATCGCTCGAATTCTGATTCGAACGATGCAATTGCGGTTTCGGATGCGCGGGTATCCGCTGCTGGTTTTTCTTTGCGTGGTGGCATGGGGAGGGTAACACGTTAGGTGAGCTTAGGGATTCAGCATATTTACTCGGACGAAGTTTCTATTTCACGACGATCACGGGCAGAGATGCTCGTCTCCCGCTCGACTCCACAGTACATTCGTACCTCCCCGACGGAAGCTCCGAGGCATCCCAATTAATTTCATGCGAACCGGATCCGAGTGGACCCTCGAACACTCGCGCAACGATGGCTCCTCTCACATCTTTGATCGTGACCTGAACAAGCCCCGCCCCCTTCATAGCTAATTCAATATTAGCGCGGGAGACGACAGGATTCGGCAAGCACTCTAGCGCGATGTCATCAATCGCGCTCACCTGTTCGCTTATCACTCCGCCAAACTTCTTTACCCCGTGCGCCAGGAGTGTGAGGCTGTCCCGAGGGATGGAATCACACGACAACGCGATGCGTGCAATATGGGCTAGCGTATCCGTCGCGTGAAAATGAATGGTGTCCGTCGCGTAAGCCCCGGGAAGCAGCACTGTGTCGGAAAGCCCGATCTTCCACCCAAAGCCATTGACAAGCTCCTGATGTATGTACAAGGTATCCGCCCATGGATTCGAAAATACAATTAGTGAATCCCTCGTCGTGTTGATAGCAACATTGTGGAAGTCATAGCTCTTACCACCAATAACTACATCGGGGAGATTGCCACCATTCTGCGTGTGAAGCACGATCCCATAATCGCCTACAATGTAGGCATTCATCGAATCGATCATCGAAACGGAGTAGAAGTCGGGAGAGATCGAGCTGTGGCCGTATCCAGGATAGTACCCCGACTGTTGCAGTTTCCACTTATTGCCTCCATCGGTCGTCCTGTACACTTGCTCGTTGCCACCTACCGCAATTCCGTTCATCCTATCGCAAAACGAAAAGGTGTTCCCGCCTGCAACACCCTTCCATGTCCATCCCGAATCCTTGCTTAGGAATATCCCATGGCCCTCCGAAGCAAGAACGGTTGTGTCATCCAAAGCTATGATTCGGGTAAGTGCCAGATGATTCGTTAGCTTTTCATTCCACACCTTGCCACCATCGTGTGTGACGAAGACAGCCTCACTCCCGGCGACAAGATATCCATCCATCCCGTTGGGTAAGAATGAGACATCTGTGATATTGGCCAACGTGGGAAATCGGTACGGGTGCCACGTTCTACCGCTATCCGGAGACACCATGTAGTGCTGCGGACCCACAACATATATCCGGCCGTTGCTTTGCCGGAATTGATAGAACATTGTATCAACCTGGAGTTCGAACCACGTCTTGCCGGCATCAAGACTTCGCGCCAACGGCCCTTTCATTGAATCCCCAAGCAGGAGAATGGTGTTGGGCCCAATACGCAACACATCGCGAAAGCTGTGATGTGGACTATAGGTGCTCAACCAGTTCTTGCCACCATCCTCCGTGAGATACATATTCGGAGAGCCCGTCAGCAACGCGCCATGGAGCGTATCGGAAAAACTAATAGCTGTCAAATACTTCTGCACGAAGATCTCTCTGTTCTCCCACGTCCTACCACCATCGAAAGTAAATACAGTACTCGCATAGAAGTCGATCGCGCATCCGAACCCGGAAGGCGATATCGATATGTCAGTCAGCGCATCATAATCGGTCGGCGGCTGAAGAGTCCATGTCAACCCTCGGTCGGTGGATCGGGCAAGCACTCCACGTGCACCTGTTGCGACGGCTGTTCCATTAGGCATCGCAACGATCCGATCCATCGCGCCATACGTCGAATCATCGAAGACCGTATTCCAGGTGCTGCCACCATCCGTGGTGCGAAGAATGGGTCCCGTAATTGCATTATATCCTGCCATCAATCCAACCGAGTCATCGAAAAAGCTTATGTCGTACGGATCAACCGGAGGCCTGATCGCTTTTGACCATGTTACTCCATTGTCATGTGAAACGTGCAAACCAGTTTCTCCAGCGATCAAACTCGTTGGCGAAATCCTGCAAACGATTGTGGGTTGATCTGCAAAAGTAGCCGGTCTCAGCGTCCACGAGATTCCACCATCGGAAGTAAGAAACAATGAGTCAAAGCCCGAACTCATGTTAACCGAAAGTACGCCATGGAGTGAATCGCAGAATGATACATCGACCGGCTTGAACCACTTGTGTACCCACGTCGCGCTCCAGGTAAGACCTGCATCGGTACTACGCAGGACCGTACCGGAATCCACTAAAGCTAAACATGCTGAACCTGTCAACCGCCGCAAGAAATATATCTTGTGGTCGAAGGGTGTCTGAATCTGTTGCCATGTCCTTGCCATGTCTTGCGTGCGATAGATCTGCCCACCCTCACCGCCAAGGATCATCACGGAGTCGTTCATCGCCACGACTGCATTTACATATTTCGGAACCGCGCTGCGGGAAGCCAGTAGCGGACGCTCTTGCACCCAGCCATGTGGTTGAGCTGATGCGGAAGGCATGATGGAATCGCAAACGAAAGGACTACCACTCCAACCAATCAGCAGAACAGCGATGATCACACTCAAACGCATACTGTTATTTATTATGAAATCTTCTCTAACGGAATCAACAAACGCTCGAACTCTGTCTCGAACGATACAATGGTCAGTTCGGACATGCGGGTTTCAGCTGTTCGCATTGCTTTGCGGAGTAGCTTGGGGAGATTAACAGTTGCGTTGAACAGAGGGGTTCACACCGAGCGAGGAACACCTTCGAATAATGTCGTATCTTTGTTATGCTGTCTTCGCTGTTGTCGTACTGTTCATTCAACCTTATCCCTAGATCAACATGAAACATCCGTTCCTAACACGCCCCCGAACGGGCGCATCTTTCGCATGTGCTCTGCTCATCACTATCTGTTCTTCGTGCGCATCAACCACTTCGACGACCACACCTCCCGCCAACACCGGCTGCGGCACGGGCATCCTCTGCGCGACGGTCGGTGGCGCGAGCTATGTCGCCGAAACATATAATGCGACAGGCGACTATACGCAGGCAAAAACATCGGGCTCCTTCGCGAGTCTGAACAAGCTCACAACAAGCTTCCCCTTCGTTTGTACGGTCTATGGACAGAAGGCACCCCACCCCCAGCAGAGCATTGAAATCAGGATCATTTCGAACTCAACGCCAACTATCGGCACGGCCTACGCGGTTGGCAATGCGATGGTCGGTCTGGAATTCGATTACTACAAGTTCGATGCGACCGATCTTGTCTTCTACGATTGGAGAGCCAGCACGAGTAACACAGGAAGCTCCGGGACGGTCACGCTCACAAAATTCGACCAGACCGCCAATCTCATCTCCGGCACCTTCAGCTTTACAGGCGTCGAGAACGCACCGAACTCGACGCATGACAACACGACGGTTGTGGTCACCAATGGCTCGTTCACTGATTTGCCTCTGACGCAGTAAATTGCACGATCAACGTCAATTGCAACTTCGCATAAGACGCTGGCAAACATGTAGCGAGTGACGAAAATCGAACGGGCGAGTAGCAACATTTCCCTCCCGTTACCCGTTACCCATCCACTCGCTACCGAAAAAATGGCTGACATCTTCATCTCCTATTCCCGCAAAGACTCCGAACAAGCAAATCTGCTAACAGAGCTGCTCGCCTCTGCCGGACTTTCCGTGTGGATCGACCGCTCAAGCATTGAGGCGGCGTCAAGCTGGTCGGGTGAGATCGTCGATGCGATCGATGCGTGCAAGGCGCTGATCGTGATGCTCTCGCCGAATTCGGTAGCATCGAAGAATGTCGTTCGTGAGGTTGCGCTTGCTACCGAGCGCGATAAGAAGGTGCTGCCGCTTGATCTCGAACCCGTTACACTTTCGCGCGATCTTGCGTATCATCTCGCCGGGATTCAGCGCACACCCATGACGAACATCGATTCTGTCATTCGCGCACTCGGTAAGCTGGGTTTAGAAGCAACACAGGCGCCGAGCATCACGCTCGTCAAAGAGACCGATGCGCGGAAGTCCCTCATGATCCTCCCCTTCGAAGATCTTTCGCCGACGGGCGATAACGGCTGGTTCGCCGATGGGATCGTGAGCGAGATGATCTCCGCACTCTCGAACATTAAAGCATTACGCGTTACGGATACGGCGACGACGAAGGACTTTAAGCGGTATCAAGGCTCATTGCCAAACTACGCGAAGGAGATGAGTATCCGCTACTTCGTTTCCGGCGACGTCCGCAAGTTCGGCGACAACATCAAGATCACCTCCCGCCTCCTCGACATCGAAACCGGCGATCATTTGTGGCAAGACTCCATGAAGGGCACAATGGACGACATCTTCGATATCCAGGAGAAGGTGGCGGAGAAAGTTGTAGAGGCACTGAAAGTACACCTCGCGTCCGATGAAAAGAAAAAGCTTACGACGCGCGGGACGGAAAGTGCCGAGGCCTACGAACTCCTGATGAAGGCGTACGAGTATTTTGGTCGCCAAACGAAGGAGGGCATCCAGCTTTCCGTTCAACTCATTTCCGAAGCAATCAGGCTCGATCCCAGCTTTGCGCGAGCCTATACGTTCAAGGCAAACTCGCTGACAGCACTCTACCGCATGTACGACCGGTCACCCGCCCTTTTAGATGAAGCGGAGACACTCTGCAAAGAAGCGATTCGGCTTAAGCTTGATGGGTTGGCCATCTGCTACCCACTCTCGATCCTCTATATGCACCGTGGTCAGCTTGCAGAAGCAGAGGAAGCCCTACTGGAACAGATCCGAAAAGAACCACAAGATTTCTACAGTCATTTTGCGCTTGGCTTTTTTTATATGGAGACGGGCCAAGATCTCAAAGCGATCACTGCGTATGAGGAAGCAGCAACACTGAAGCCCGATCATGTGCCGATCTTGTTTAATCTGGTTCTCGCCTGCGACGCGGCCGCAGAACGAGAGAAATGTTCACATTGGGCGGCGGTCGCTCTTCCGCACATCGAGCGTCATTTAAAGCTCCATCCCGACGATGAAAGCCAGCGGGTCTTCCGGGCGCTCCTCCTCTATTATCAAAGTGGCAAAACCACGGCCGTCCGTGATGCGGCGATGCAGCTTACCAATTTGAGGGACGGCAGTTCGCTCTACAACACGGCCAGCCTTTTTGGCGCACTCGGCGACCCTCTCGAAGCTCTTCGAACATTTCGCAAAGCAATTGAGGCCGGATTTGGCAATACTCCTCTAATGAAGAAATTTATGACGAATCAAGAGGAGGGTGTTGGTTTGCTTGCGGGTACACCAGAATACGAAGAAGTACGAAGGATGGTGGAGGCCCTCGAAGTAACGAGTGATGGATAGCCCGTAACAGCAAGAGACATTTTCCGCTCGTTACCCGTTACTCATCCATTCGCTACTGACTGCATGTCTGACATCTTCATCTCCTATTCCCGCAAAGACTCCGAGCGCGCGTTAGAACTCGCGGAGCGGCTGCGCGCGCGTGGGGTGGATGTGTGGATCGACACCTCCGGTATCGAGGCCGCGAAATCGTGGTCGAAGGAGATCGTCCGCGCGATTGACGAGTGCAAGGCTTTCCTCGTGTTGATCTCGCAGGCCTCCCAGGAGTCGGTAAATGTCTCGCGCGAGGTCGGGATTGCCAGCGAATCGAAGAAGCCGATGCTCCCCGTCGCGCTCGAAGACATCAAGCTCTCCGACGAACTGCGCTACCATCTCTCCGGCATTCAGCGCGTAGCCTACACGCAGTTCGATGCGATCACGCAAGCCCTCGAAAGCTTCGGCATCACCCGCGAGACTGTGGTCGTAGATCGCGTAGGTCGGGCGTCCCCGCCCGACTCCCCCGACGCGCGGAAGACCTTAATGATTCTCCCCTTCGAAGATCTATCTCCAACCGGCGATAACCAATGGTTCGCCGATGGCATCGTCAGCGAGATGATCTCCGCGCTCTCGAATGTAAAAGCATTGCGCATCTCTGATAACCAAGCCACAAAGGAATTCAAGAGCTTTAAAGGCCAGCTAACCACCTACGCCCGCGAGATGGACATCCGCTACTTCGTGCAAGGCGATGTCCGAAAGTTCGGCGACAACATCAATATCACTTCCCGCCTGCTCGACATCGAAACCGGCGACCACCTCTGGCAGGACTCGATGAAAGGGACGATGGAGGACATTTTTGATATTCAGGAGAAGGTGGCGGAGAAGGTTGTCGAAGGGCTGAAAGTACATCTCGCCGCTGATGAAAAGAACAAGCTCGCCGAGCGTGGGACGGAGAATTCGGAGGCGTATGAACTATACATGAAAGCAAGAGAGTATTTCTCCCGCGGTACGATGGAAGGTTATAGACTCTCCACCCAGCTATTTGCTGAAGCGATTCGTCTTGATCCAAACTTCGCTGAGGCATGTCGGTTCAAGGCGGTTGGGCTGACAGCACTTTACCGCAATTACAAGCTTGATCCCGCGCTTTTGGATGAAGCAGAAGCACTTTGCAAAGAGGCCCTCAGGTTGAAACCCGACTTATTCGCGGTCGGTAGCCCCCTTTCCCATATCTACACGCTTCGAGGGATGCACACTGAGGCGGAGGAGGTCGCAAAGGAATTCGTTGCGAAAGACCCGCAGAATTACCACAGCCATTTCACTCTCGGCTATTTCTATGGCAGTATCGGGCAACCGGCCAAGTCAATCACTCCTTATGAGGAAGCGGTCCGTCTGAAGCCGGATGATCTCACGATCTTAAGGAATCTTGCTTCGAACTGTGCGGCAGCGGGAGAAATGGAGAAATGCGAAAAGTGGGCGCGGGTCGCACTTCCGGCGTACGAGCGCTATCTAAAGCTCCATCCCGATGACGAAGGCAGGCATGTGAGTCATGCGAACCTGCTCCTAATGAGTGGCAGAGCCGACGATGCTCATGCCGCCGCGGTGAAGCTTACGAATCTCAAGGATGGCAATTCGCTCTATAATACAGCATGCCTGTTCGGCAAACTTGGCGAGAGGGCGGAAGCGCTCGCGACATTCCGCAAGGCGATCGAGGCGGGATTTAGAAATACCCGCCATCTTAAGGAATTTCTGACCGAAATAACGGAGGGCATCGTCTCACTTGTAGGTACACAGGAATATGAGGAGGTGAAGCGGATGGTGGAGGAGATAGAACAGGAGGCAAATGCAAATGCCTGACATCTTCATCTCCTATTCCCGCAAAGACCGCGAACAGGCAGATCTGCTGACCGAACTACTCTCGTAGAATTCGACGGTATCTCTTAGTGTCATCAAGCAAGCATCGCTCCCATCCGAAGAGTGAAGGGACATTCTTCCATTCAAACTCGTCCCCCCGCCTTCCTGGAAAGGCCATAGGTAGCCTGTCAGGTCGAACATATCTCATTCGTTAACAATACTATCCACCTTGTCAGTGCGGGGTGTGAGTCGCCACTGTCCAATAACATAGATCATTTCTAATTATGAGATCAACCAGATCCCTTCTTTTTGTTGCGCTTTTTGGAGTTAGTGTTTTCGCTGGCTGTTCGAGCACCACATCTTCTAATGGTGGCAGCACTCCAGCCGCAACCAACGCTGCGACCATCAATGGAACAGTATGGACGCCAGACGTCCCAACCACTGCCGCCTATTTTACCGCTGGCGCCATGACGCAAGTCGGCTTGTTCGATTCCAAGAGTCAGATGCTCCAACTTGTCCTGCCCGGCGCTCCGAAGACCGGGACGTTTACCGTCGGTGCTACAACAGGTAATCCGTTTACGGGCCAGTTTGTGAAGGGCACCACAAAGACCCAGTATGTTATCACAAGTGGAACCGTGATCGTTAGCGCTGCAAGCACGACCCATATCACCGGCACCTTCAATTTCCACGCGACCAGTCTGGCTTCATCGAGCGATTCTGTCGTCGTGACCAACGGCAGCTTCGACTCCGCCGTGATCACGCAGTAAACACAAACGGTCTCGCTTCACCCTCGCTTCAGACCCCTCCGGGATATGGAGCGAGGGTTCTTTGTTTCAGAAGTAATTGCTGCGCAATTGTAGATCCATGTAGTCTGCGACCCTCCCCGTGTAGCGCAGACTTTAGTCTGCAACCCTCCCCGTGTAGCGCAGACTTTAGTCTGCAACCCCGGCACGATGAGCAGACTAAGGTCCGCGCTACACCGGGATGGCTGCGTTCGATCACGGTGTAAAAACTTCGCACGCATGCAACATCCCAACGGTATCCATCCCACCAATCACGTATATCTTGCCGTCGATCGTGCTTGACGTCCCGAACGCGCGCAGCAGAGGCGTCCCCGCAGTGGTCAAGGTGCTCCACACACCCGATGCAGGATCGAACATCTGCGTTAGCACGCCTTTGCCTCGTGATATCCCGCCCGATGCGAATATCTTTCCATTGACAACCCCCGTCGTATGACCATAACGATTTAGCATTGGGCCACTCCAACTCGGTACACTCCAGGCATTCGCGGAAACCTCCAACTGTTCGAGAGAATCGGCATGACCATCCATTCCACCAATTGTGTAGATCTTCCCACCAATAAGATCGCCGGTGTGAAATTCATTCGGAGAATATGTCCCACTCGTCAGGAGTGTACTCCACGTGTTTGTGGATACATCAAACACATCATTGGTCGTGAGCACTGGTCCGCTTGTCTCGCCACCGATGCAATAGATCTTGCTGCCGACCACCACTGCGACATGCCCGAAACGCGGCGTAAATGATCCCGTCGTATTAAGCGTACTCCAAACCGACGTTGACGGATCAAACATCTGCACGGTGGTCACGACTTTCCCCATTGAGTCATCCAAGACACCGCCAATGACGTAGATCTTTCCATTGACTGCCGAAGAGGTGTGGCTTCGGCGCGCCGCGAAGTTGCCTGTCGTCACAGGTGTGCTCCAGGTGTTCGTGAGCGGATCATAGACTTCGACGGTATTCACTTCTCGGTTAAAGTCCCCGCTTGGTGTCCCGCCAAGAGCATAGATCTTACCGCCCACCACGCACGAACTCAGCGCCGCTCGTGGCGTAAAACCTACAGAAGAAATAGAAGACCAGACGTTCGGCGTGAGCGGCGCATTCGGCCCAGGGGACGTCGCGCTCGAACAGCCGGTGATCAATTGCAAAGCCGCTCCCAGAGAGAGCATCGCGGAAAACAGACGAAAGCGGAATTTGACTTGCTGCTTCATAGAATTCGTTAGAACGTGGTTCGAATAGTTTGTATCACGCGCAAATATATCGAACAGGAGCGAGCTACGTGTCACGGAAATGTAAAAGTTAATTCAGCGCTCAGCCCTCCAGCCAATTCTGCACCATCCTGACCCCATACTCCGTCATGTAGGACTCCGGATGAAACTGCACACCGCATACGTCAAGCACACGATGCCGCAGTGCCATCACCACGCCATCTGGTCCGCTGGCGGTGACCTCGATCTCCTCTGGTAATGATGCGCGATCAACTGCCCACGAGTGATACAATCCTACGTATGTCCCACTCGGTACATCTCGGAACACCACGTCCTTTCGTTCAATAGTGATGGCCACGCGCTGACCATGATTCGGCCTCGGAAGATTGTATATCCTGCCGCCGAAGAACTCCGCTATCGCCTGCTGGCCCAGGCAAACACCGAGGATGGGAATGCTCCCCGCATGTTCTCGAAGCACCTCGAACATCTCCGGGAATTCACTCGGCAGACCCGGCCCCGGAGAGAAGATGATCTTATCAAAGCCACTAATCTCCACACCCGGAATGTTGTTGTGCGCAATTACCGTGCACGCGTACCCATCCGTCTCGCGGACGATCTGTGCGAGATTGTGCGTAAACGAATCGCGATTATCTATTATCAGTATCTGTGACGTTCTCATCCGGACTTTCGAAGTGGCGCATTGATGCGAGCGATCTCTTCGCTCGTATGAACGAATACGGCGTGGGTGGAGTCCCCTTTCTTTTCATCATAGATTACGCCATTCGCGAGCCTATCCTCATCCCGCTCTCTGAACTCAACCCCACACGGGTGCGCTTCGAGATACCAGGGAACGCTCGCGCTTCTTCCGTAGCCCCACCCGATCAGGATCTTGCTTTCACCAAATCGCCGGAGCCTTATGCCGTGTACGAATCAAAGTTCGCTCGCGCAATGGCGCACATTCAGCGTGGTGATACATACTTGCTGAACCTCACTTGCCGGACGCCGATCACGCTCAACTGCGACTTGCGCTCCCTCTTCTCGCGCACACGCGCAACATACAAACTGCTGCTCGATAACGATCTCCTCGTATTCTCCCCGGAGTGTTTTGTCAAGATCGCGAATGGCAGCATTTCATCCTTTCCAATGAAGGGCACCATCGACGCTGCAATACCAGAGGCAGAAACACTCATCCTGACCAACCCCAAGGAGACCGCGGAACACTATACGATCGTCGATCTCATTCGCAACGACCTGAGTCAGGTAGCAAGCTGCGTTCGAGTGGACTCCTTTCGACATGTGTTGCGGCTGCAAACAAATCAGAAGGATCTGCTGCAAGTCAGTTCGACCATCAGCGGCACACTGCCGGCGGATTGGCCCGCACATCTCGGTGACATATTCCGCGCTCTTCTACCCGCCGGCTCTGTCACCGGCGCGCCAAAGCAGAAGACGTGCGAGATCATTCAAGACATCGAGGGATATGATCGCGGCTACTACTCCGGCGTCTTCGGCGTCTTCGATGGTACGTCCGTTGATAGCGCGGTAATGATCCGCTTCATCGAGCGTGATGGCAACGGGTATCTATTCAAAAGTGGCGGTGGCCTCACGATGTATAGCGATGGCCAATCCGAATATCAGGAAATGATCGACAAGGTGTATGTCCCTTTTGTTTGAAAGCATTCGCGTGGAGGATGGCGACTTTCGTTTGCTCGATCTTCACGAAGAGCGGATGAACGCATCTCGCAATGCCCTGCTCGGGCTCGATGATCCTATCAGCCTTAGCGGTATCGGTATTCCAGAACAGTACCGTAACGGACGTATCAGGTGCCGTGTCGAGTATGGCGCAGTGATAGAGCGTGTTACGTTCGAAACCTACGTCGTCGCATTGCCTGAACGATTTCGTCTTATCGTGGACAACGACATCAACTACTACCACAAATATTCAGACCGAAGCCGCCTACTCGCTCTCATGGAATCCGCAAAGCCCGATGGCATTATCATCGTCCGCAACGGCTTTGTCACTGACGCCTTTCACGCGAATCTCGCCTTCTTCGATGGTGCGCGCTGGTTCACACCGGACACTCCACTTCTCAAGGGTCGTATGCGAGAGCACCTATTGAAGACTGAACAACTCTCTCTCGCGACCATCACACCATCGGACTTAAGCCATTATACTTCGTTCAAGCTTATCAATGCGATGCTCGGGTTTGAGGAGTCGCACGAGTTTGGGATGGATAGGATTATCGCATAAGCGCTATTCCAATCGGAACTGCATCAACAATGATGCACACTCGATTTCTCCACGCGCAGAAGCAGTTCGTAGAGAGCAGGCAATTTCAGTTTCAGTTCAGACAAGGCATTTCGTCGCACATCGAAAACAACAATCGCCATCGAGTATTTCTTGATGTTCTGTTGATACTCAAGATTTTGATCAACCGTTAGAAATGCGTCGAATCCTGACTGATTCGTCCGCCGCATCAACTCGCCATTCTTCACTCCCTTCCATCCCATGCTACTGACAGAATGGACTTCGTGACCCTCAATGTATTCCGCAAGGTCTTCGGGAATGCACTCATCAAGCAGCAACTTCATGGGACGACAGATCGAGTTCTGTTACAAGCTGTTCGGAAAGCTCCAACACACTCATTACCTGTTCGCGGGTAACGGTTGGAAAAGAATGAAGAAATGCCTCAATCGTCTCACCGGTCTCCAGATAATCGAATAGATTCTTGATGGGCACTCGGCTTCCTCGGAAGACGGGAGTGCCGCTCATAATATCCGGGTCGGAGTTAATAACGTAGCTATTTAGCATAGTACTCAAAACAACAATCCTGGGGTGGCAAGGTTTCCAAGCCGCTCTCATCCCTCAATCAAACCTCACCGTTATCCTCCCATCCGCGAACACCAATATCCCCGCCTTCTCGCCGCGCTCTAAGAGTTGATTGAGACGCGGAATGACTTCTCCTTCGGGCGTCTCCAGTGCGGTGAAACCACGCTCAAGCACGCGGTCGGGATTCATCGCGGAGAGCTTGGCGGAGTCGCGTTCGAGGAGCAGCCGTTTGCGTTCGAGATTGTGAACGACCGAGCGCGTCGCGCTGAGTATCTCCGCGTTCATACGCTCGCGCCGTGTGTCAATCGCATTCGATATTGCCGATGCAAGTGAACGTGGATCGGAGGATGACACCACGTCGCGTTGCAGTTGTCGAATCTCTTGTCGCATCAATCGCGTAATCCCTGAACGAACCGAATCGAGAACGGAGATAAGCTCCCCCGCATCCGGCGTGGCTAGCTCCGCAGCGGCAGTTGGCGTTGGTGCCCGAAGATCGGCGACGAAATCGGCAATAGTGAAATCCACCTCGTGCCCCACCGCACTAATGACCGGTATCTTCGACGCATAGATCGCCCGTGCAACCGCTTCCTCATTGAACGCCCACAGATCTTCAAGCGAACCACCGCCTCGCCCGACTATTAACACGTCAGGCGCTACGTTGGGCGCAAGCCCAACGTACTCCCCCACCTCGGTACGAGGAGGGGGCTGGGGGGTGGACATCCCGACCAGATTGAACTCCCGTATCGCGCGAGCAACATCCAACTCCGCCCCCACTCCCTGCACCGCCGCCGCACGCACCACAACGCGCACAACTGGATACCGCCTCCGAAGCACAGAGAGAATATCCTGCAACGCCGCACCATCCGCGCTGGTGACGATCCCGATCGTCTTCGGGAATCTCGGGATTGGCCGTTTGCGGCTTTCGTCGAACAACCCTTCGGCTTCCAACCGTGCATACAATTCCTCGTATGCCTGCTGCAGGTCGCCAATTCCCGAGGGCCGCATCTGGAAGACATCGAGTTGATACTTCCCCTGAGGTGGATACACGGTTATCCGTCCGCGACAGACAACTTTCATCCCGTCCTTGGGTGTAAAATTTAGCGAGCGGGACTTCCAGAACACCCCGCCGATCTGCGCATCCGCATCCTTCAGCGTGAAATAGCGATGCCCCGAACGATGGTTCACAAAGTTGGAAAGCTCCCCCTCCACCACAACCTCGGTAAACGCCGATTCCAGCATTGTCCGGATGGCCTTCGTTAATCCGCCAACACTCAACGTGCCAGAGTCTGCGCTTGCAGAATCTGTTCTCTGGAGTCCGGGCAGTGTGCTATGCCCTAATTTGTAGCTATTCCAGGCCATGCAATGAAAATTGACGTAATTAATCTTTCACCAAGGGTGTAACTTTACCGGTTTTCCGAAGTTATTCCTGCAATCGGGAAAAGACCCTTCAGTTCGAGCCAAAAACGCGAGGCGTTCTGTGTCAGGGGCGCGATGTTTTATTCGTTTTACAAAGCGTGCCTCGTGCATTGCACGGAGAACAGCATCGGAGGATCGGTTGGTCACATTGAGTCAACTTTTATACAAGAGCTTGACGTTCCCATCGTGATCGATCGAGCGTTAGATTGGCTCATTCCGTCAAAGGGTATTCTCGACTTCTTTCGTTCACATCTTCTACCACATCCCATTCGCAGCACCATGAAGTACATCATTGTAGCTATCCTACTCGTTCTTTCGATCCCGGTCGCGGCTCAGTCAAGCTCGCAAAACAATACCATCGTTCACTCTTTTACGAATGACCATCATTCCTCACCCCAACTC
Source organism: uncultured Ignavibacteriota bacterium (assembly GCA_903900335.1). Taxonomy (GTDB): domain Bacteria; phylum Bacteroidota; class Ignavibacteria; order Palsa-1295; family Palsa-1295; genus PALSA-1295. The sequence continues at coordinate 51,999 of CAIUMP010000039.1, forward strand.
GGGCGAGATCTCTGGTTCACCATGATCAAAAATTATGATGATCAGGCTGGCAAGTATTACAATCTGTACGTTACTTCTCCAAACAATACTATCGCCTACGTTTCCCTTACCGGCGGTAGTTCGAAAGCGTTGACCATCCAAGCGGGTACCGTTGCAACCTTCAACATCCCTCTCGCATGGGAAATGAAGACGAGCGGCATTGTTGAGAATAAAGCGATCCATGTCTGGTCCAACGACGCGGACATTTCCGCTTACCTCATGTCGCACAACCCCTATACCTCGGACGGAATGTTCATCATCCCGACGATCGGATGGGGTTTGCAGTATGTCGTAGCAGCGTACAATGCTCTGTACGAAGGCTTCGGCACGTATGTCTATGATTTCCCATCCGAAATGGCGATCGTCGCGAATCAAAACAACACCATCTGCGCGATCACCCCATCGTGCGACCTTCGCCGCGAAGACACACCGCATAGCTGCAAAACGTGTGTCGC
>CAIUMP010000040.1 GCA_903900335.1 uncultured Ignavibacteriota bacterium
GCCGCTGCTACTTCCACGATAACCAGGAGGGGATTCTCACGGGTAACGACACTACGAACGAAGTGCTGATCGAGGCGTGCGAGTTCGATCACAATGGTGTCGAGACCGGCGCAAATGCAGGGTTTCAACATAATATCTATGCTGGCCACAGCCGGGTTGCGACGATCAAGTTCTGCTATTTTCATCGCTCGATCATTGGTCACGAGTTGAAGACGAGAGCCAACGTTAACTACATCCTCTATAACCACATCGTGGATGGCCCGACTGGCGACGGGAGCATCTCGATTGATATGCCGAATGGTGGGCTCTGCTATGTGATCGGTAACTCTATCGAAAAGGGGCCAATGACGGCAAACTCAACGATCATCGGATATGGCGAAGAGGGGATCATCAACCCAGATTCAGAATTCTACTTCGTTAATAACACCGTTGTAACAGACCGCAACCCAACGCGATTAGATACCATCAAGCCTGGTGCGAAGGCGAAGCTGATAAACAATATACTTGCGGGGGTGATGCACCCGCTAAATCCGACGGCGGATACCATTTCGAACATCATCTCGTCTGACGTTTCCTACTTTCAGTTTGTCGATTCGAAAAATTACGACTACAGAATTTCCTCGTCGTTTCCAGGAATGCGAAGCGGTACAGATCCTGGAAGTGTGCATGGTTTTCGTCTTTTGCCGGCTAGCGCATACAAGGATCCCATTGATAGTCTCGTTGTCCCCTTGTTCCCGCTCCATGTCGGTGCATACCCGCCACCATCAGCAGGAGGAGATGTTGTCGCAATTCGGTTGATAACGGGAAGGGTGAATAATTTTCCGAATCCCTTCCACAAAGCAACCACCATTGATATTGGTAGCGGGCTCGATGGTATTGCAAGTATTGCGGTCACGGATAACCAGGGCAAGGAAATCTATCGGAGCGATGCTATGATCGATCATGGATTGCTCAGCTTCGATCGAGGTAATCTTCCAGCGGGCGTTTATCACTATTCCATCACGACGCGCAATTACGGGGAGCCATTATCGGGAAACTTTGTGATCCGGTAGTTCGTGCATCAGTCCGATTCATCGTATATTTGTGTGTGACCAAACTCGCTATCGCCGTCTGTTCCCTTGCAAGTCTCGCTCTCATCGCTCCTTCTGTCCGTGCGCAGGAGAAGGATTCGGCGACCGTGGTCTCAGTTGCTGCGGCCTCAGCTGTCCCGGCAGGTCTCATCGCAGGGATCGTTGTGTTGAACCAACGCGCTTTCTGGCGGTATGCTACAGAAGTGCCATTCCACATTAGCAATGATCCGCCGTATGCGATGCACATTGATAAATTCTCACACATGTACGTTTCGGCAATTGGTGCCGCAGGGATGCGGGAGGCATACAAACTTTCGGGCTTATCGGACGGGGCATCAGCATGGCTAGCTGCTGGACTCTCCTTGGCAGCCGGTGTCGCAATTGAGCTGGAGGACGCTCGGCATGGCAACGATCCGCAATATGGCTTCTCACCAGGAGATGCCGCAGGAGACCTGATTGGAGTATCGCTTCCGGTGCTACGGCATTACTATCCCATATTCGATCGACTCGATACCAAGATTAGCTTGTGGCCATCCGATGCGCTTAAAGCCGGAGCATACAAGACGATTGCGGATGATTATGAAAGCCAGATATATTGGCTCTCTTGCGACGTACACGGAGCAACACCGCTGCCGCAGTGGATCAATGTTGCGGTCGGATTCGGGTGTGAGAATCTAATGCGGCAGGCATACGCGATTCCCTCGCCCGGCGGAGCACCATACACAGACCTGTACGTTGCACCCGACATCAATCTAAAGGGACTACCGATCGAGGGTGCATTCTGGAAAACTTTGGCTTCGGTATTGAGCTATGTTCGTCTTCCACTCCCGGCCTTGCAGGTTTGGCCGAGAGTGAAGCTTTGGGGTTTACGTTAATTTGTCAACAGCATCATCTTGTTGATGAACGACCCGAACTTCTGTGATTCAATAATGTAGAAGTAGGCACCGCTCGGTGCGATCGCACCGTCTTCCGCGCGGCCATCCCAGAATGCGTCCTGTGTTCCTGGCTCCTGTGTCAATCCGTTTACGCTCGGACCACCATCCGTGCTCGTGTGCGCGTAGGCAACAAACTTGCCCAGTGAGTTATAGATCTTAATGGAAACAACGTCTTCATCCGGTAACTCGTAGCTAAAGCGGGTGCTTAACGCGGGCACCACGAGCGGAGTCAGCCCAGGATCACCGAAAAGGTTAAAGCCAGAACCGGAACCGGGCGTGCTCGGGCTACCAATGAGCAGGGGGTTGGGGTAGTTCTGATATACGATCATCTGATTCGCACCCCAGTGCACTTCTACATGGTTTGAATAGTGAAGCGTGCCGTCCAGATCAACCTGCTTAAGTTGATAGATGTATGTTCCAGCATGTCGGACGGTATCGGTGAATCCGTACTTCAGTTGAACATTCGATGTCCCGCCGCTGGCGAGGCTGGGTACGAAAGATATATCTTCGAATGTCCCGCCATCTATGCTGCGCTGAACATAGAATCCCGCATCACCTCGCTCACTATCCGTATGCCAGGAAAGCACTGTTCCCGTTTGGATCTTCGTATAGGATAACGAGGAAAGCTCGACAGGCAATGCATTCGTAGAGCCCTCCCAGATCCCGCGCCCGAAGGTGGCTACGCGGATGATGACGCCGTTCTTCTGAACTTGCACATCGCGACAAGGGGCTAGGCCGATCCCGGAACCAGCGATAGACCAGTGGCCGCCGGAGTCGATCGTGTAGTACATTCCATTGTCTGTTCCTGCGTACCACACCCGCAGTGGATTTGCGGAGTCCAATGCAATGCTGTTGACGCCAACCAGAGGCAGAGCCGCACCTGTTGCGCCGGAAGCATCTGTCCATTTGGTGCCTTTGTTCATCGAGCGCATCACGCGAGGCGCGCTGCTGCCGGGCGCGGTGTAGAAGCTTGCAAGCACGAAATTCGTGTCGTGCCCATTAGTGACGATGGATGTCACGATCGCTGACGGAAGTCCCGTTGATTTAGAAGCAAACGTGGTACCTGAATTCGTAGTGAGCTGAATCGAACCGGTCTTAAGCCCAACGTAGATATTGCGAGAGTCCACTTGCGAGAGACCGATCGCGCTCACGTAATCGGCAAAAGCACCGGTGCCGAGTTGCGTCCAATTGGTGCCATCGTTGGTGCTGCGCCAAAGATACTCTCTTCCAGTATACAGAATATGATACGCGGCAACTCCATTGATCGGAGTGACAGACATTGTGAAGGGCGTCGCCCAGTCGGCATTATCGGTCAGGCTTCCATCGATCGCCTCCCATTGGTTCACGCCAGCGTGGTAGCGTTCGATCTGGCCATTAGGCTGCTCTGAATAATATGGATAGGACGTGCTGAGCGGGTTCGCGATCGGTTGCATTCCATCACCACCTTCCACGAGTGTCGCTGCTCCGCCGTTGACGATCTTCCACACTCCTTGGTCCTGCGCGCCGCCAAGGGTTGTCTTGGTGTCCGAAGTGGTAGGGCTGAGTCCGATGTGATAGAATCTATTCGTCACCATCTGGTTGGAGCGATACACCCAGTTATAACCTGCATCCTGCGAAAGGTAGATGCCACCGTCGCCCCCAATGTAAACGTTCGATGGATCCTGAGGATCAAAGGCCACGCAATGCTGATCGACATGCGGCTGGGACTGCCAGTCGGCGATGTTCTGCGGATAGCCGCTCCACTGAACCCAACCACTTGCGTCATTATAGTTGGTGTAGCCTTCAATACCACCGATCCAAATGGTATCGTGTCCGGCTCCAGAGTTCGGCGCGACGCCCAGAACGCAATCATACCAACCCTGCGCTCCTGGTGATGCAGCAGGGCGAAAGAGCGTCGGTGGGATGGTAATCGAATTCCAACTTACGCCGTTATCTGTTGATCTGAAGAGAGCACGGTTCGATTGAATTTCGTCTCCACCGCGATCCGACATGAGCACGAAAATACGTTTTGGATCAGCCGTTGATGCTGCGATGGCGCAGCGTCCAACACTATCTCCACGAGGTAAAGCTGTTGTGGTGATCTTCGACCAACTTGTTCCTTCGTTAACGGACTCCCAGACGCCGCACTCTTGCGAAACGCTTCCTGCGTTATTTCCTTCGACGAAAAACAACAGCGGAATTCCCCCGACGACCGAGCCAGAGACAATATCCCACACGACACCAGCGGCGTTGCCCGTTGCTGGATAGACCTTCGACCAGGTAACACCGGAATCGGACGAACGATAGACACCCTTATTGCTCGTGTACCGGCTCGCGAAGAGGATATTGCTATGAACAGGATCAACGAGGACTTTGCTGATAGTGCCCGTCAGTGTTGCTCCGCCAATGCGATTCCAGGTGCCGCCGCCGTCGGTGGATTTGTAGAGCCCAGTGCCGGAGAGTTCGTCAATGCTAGCATAGCCATTCCCAGTACCGACGTAAATGGTGTTTGTATGTTTGGGATCGATTGCGATCGATGCAACGGTCAAATTTGGTAAAAAGAGATCGGTAAGTACCACCCAGTGAGCCCCTCCATCAGTGGATTTCCAAACACCGCCGCTCGTTGCGCCTGCGTACAATGTCTGCGGATTTATCGGATCGATCGCAATCGCCGCCACGCAGCCTGAGGAGAAGACTCCGTTGTTGGCAGTGCCCTGCAACCCAATGTTCGTCCATGCGTCAGACAGCGGTAAGTTATTTCCTACGACACCCTTTTCCGCAATGCTGCTACGGAGCATATCCTGTCTCGATTGCTCGAAGGCACGGTATCGAGCTTCGAAATCGTATGTCCCGTCGACTCCGGCCTTGCGCGTCATCTCATCGAGCATTCGAGCGAAAGGTGCAGAGCGCCGAATTGCATCAGGCACGGATTGCAGATCTTGATACAGACCAATCGGGCCTGGCAATGCCTGCGCTTTGCTAAGATACTCGCCTTTCTCGGACGTGCCCTCAGTTTGGGAAAACCCTATTCCGGGATCGAAAATGGTCAGAACCAGCGAAAAAAGAGAAATCAGGGAGGGCGTTGTAGCTAACTGACGGAGATTTGACGTCATTCGGTTCGGATGATTTAGGAGCGTTACACTGTTATAACCCATAACTATAAAGCATGCAACACAGGTTCAGTTTCGATGGGCCGATTATGAACGATTTTTGAGCAGGAAGGGGCTTTTCAGATGAAAAAAGGCAAGGTACTCAGCGACGTATTACCCATCGAAACGCCCCACGTGGCGGAGAGCGGAGCTTCCTCCTTCGCGCCTCTTGCCGAGCGAATGCGGCCCACCAAGATCGAAGATGTGGTGGGGCAGAGGGCGCTGCTCGGCGAAGGCAAGCCACTCAGAATGATGGCAGAGCGCGGGAAGCTGCATTCAATGATCTTCTGGGGGCCGCCCGGGTCAGGGAAAACCACGATGGCGAATATTCTCGCCAGGAGAGTCAATGCCCCCTTCTTTTCTCTGTCCGCCATCAGTGCAGGGGTGAAGGACTTGCGCGAGGCGATCGAAGCCGCTCGGCTCGCCAATGAAAGCTCGCATGATCGAAGTGTCCTCTTCATAGATGAAGTTCACCGTTTCACAAAAGCGCAGCAGGATGCACTGCTCGGTGCCGTGGAGCATGGTGTTGTTACGCTGATTGGTGCAACAACGGAGAATCCTTCGTTCGAAGTAATTTCTCCGCTGCTGAGTCGCGCTCGAGTCTTCGTCCTCGAGAATCTCTCCCGTGAAGATCTGGAGACACTTCTAGATCGGGCTCTCAATGAAGATGTTGAACTTGCCCCGCTTGGGATTGAACTTCCAGAGGATGCCCGAAGAACACTGATGGCTCTCTCCGGTGGTGATGCCAGGAAGATGTTGAATGCTCTTGAACTTGCAGTGCAACTGGGCGAACGGGGAGGCCGGGCTGGAAGTACTGACCTACGCGTGCGGGTAGTACTCTCGCCGGAGACTATTGAAGCTGCCTATGGACGTAAGGCCTCGCGGTATGACAAAGCAGGCGAGGAGCATTACAATATCATCAGTGCCTTCATCAAGTCGATGCGTGGCAGTGACCCGAATGCGGCGCTCTACTGGTGCGCAAGGATGATCGAGTCCGGCGAAGACATCGAGTTCATCGCACGCCGGATGATCATCTTCGCGAGCGAAGACATTGGCAATGCCGATCCGAATGCCTTGCTCCTCGCCACCGCATGCTGGGATGCGGTTCGTGCGGTTGGTTATCCCGAGGCAACGATCATCTTCGGACACGTCGTCAGTTATCTTGCTACCGCGAGCAAATCGAACGCGACCTACATGGGTATCTCCGCTGCAATGGAGGATACGAGAAATGACCCCAACCGCCCCGTACCATTGCACATTCGCAATGCCCCGACAAAGCTCATGAAAGAGCTAGGTTATCACGCAGGCTACCGCTATGCACATTCAGAGGAGGGGCATTTCGCGCGCGGAATGACGTATCTGCCCGAGGGCTACGAGGACAAAGTGTATTACAAACCCACCGAGCAAGGGAGGGAGAAGTCCATTCTGGAGCGGCTCCGGGCACTGTGGCCGGGGAAATATAAGTCCTGATTTACCGCATTAGCGATAAGGGTAACATCAACTCAATAGGCTTCCCGTTCAGCGAGACGCCCGAGGCGATAACATAATAAGTCCCAGCAGGAACAGTGCTACCTTCGGTAGTCCGACCATCCCACAGCCAGTCACCATTCACGTTCTCTTCTCGAATGATTTGACCGAGGATGTTTGTGATAACAACGCGCGCATGTGCAAGATCTCTAAAGCCGAGCAGGACCGCACCCCGCGACGGATTGGGGGAAAGTGAGAGGTGGGCTGAGGAAACCAGTTTCTCGGCGACGTCAGAATTTGCCAATCGGAGGCTTTGCACATGGAATGCTTCCACAATAATTGGATCATTTGGCATCCCAATGATCAGCGAACTAAGTTTGCTTCCAGGAGCCCTGAGAAACGAGTGGACCCAAACAGAGAATATCCCATTGCGAAGCACCTTAAAGTCCGCTCCTGCGCTATCAACTCGAAAGACAGTGTCGTCACTCGAAAAGGCAATCGAATGGATATGGATCGAGTCGGCAATATCATTCCTAAAGGATAGTCGCAACGTTGCGCTGTCCGTATTCTGATATTCGAATCCAATGACTTCCTGCGAAGCGTTCGCAAGCGAGAAAACGGTGTTATTTACTGTCGGACGTATTCCGGAGCCATAGAGTTGCAATATGAATCGACATGCGCCGTAGGCAAATTCGATGGAGCCAGTGTAGCCTTGTTGAGTGTGCGGAGTGAAGTGCACAATGACAAGTTGAGGGCTATCGACTTGCTCGACAAACGGGGCCTTATAGGAAAGGGAGAAAACCCCTAAACTATCAGTCAGCTTGATACCGACCTGCGTCCCGCTTTTTGATGTTCCGAGTATTTGAAGCGTATCGTCGACCGTGACGCCTGCCATTGCAGAGTCCAAAACAAAGGTCCCCACAGAGTCGCACCTAAGGGTGAAAGGATGGAGCGTCGCATTTCCTTTGCTCGAAGTAAGTAATAGGAATAGAAGAACAGCGAGACCTCTGGCTGTCTTTTCGGTTAACCGGAGCGAATTCGATCGAAGGCGGATGGCGCTACATATCATTACCGCAAATTTACGCATGAATAACGGGGCGGCTCTCATCTTGCTTCTCCGAATGAGGTTAGGAAGGAAACGAGATTGTCGTCCGCGCGTAGCTTCAGTTTTCGCCGAACGCTTTGGCGATGGTTCTCGACGGTTCGCGCAGATAGGCACAATAGATTAGCAATCTCCTTGCTCGTTAGATTGAGTTTGATGAGTACAGCGATCTTCACTTCAGTCGGAGTCAACGAAGGATAGGTCGTCGAGAGCTTAATGAGGAAATCACGGTGGATCTGATTGAATTGATGCTCGAACGTCTCCCAATCCCGGTCGCTGTGAATATGGGTGTCGATGCGTTCGACAATTCCTCTTGAACCGCGCGAGTTCTTTAAGCTGGATTCGAGCTCTTCTCGCAAGGTGCCCAGAAACTCGTTCTTCTCGACGAGTTGAAGTGCTAACGCTGTAAGTTGCTGTGATTGGCGCTGGGTCTCTGTGCGCAGAATTTCCGCCCGTTCGGTAGCATCCTTAACGAGGTGTTCCATCCTCTCTCGTTCTCTATCGGCTTTCCCTATCTCAATGCGCGCCTGTAGTTCTACGAGAGCACGTTGCTGCTGCTGATTGTGGAGCGTGGCGTTGAGTTCGATGAATCGATTGAAGTACCGAATTGCATCTTTCAGTTTTCCCGAACCCTCGTAACCTTTCGCGAGTGCGTTGCATACCTCGCAAACGATTTCTGGGAGATCCGCTTCCTCGCTCATTCGGAGCGCTTCCCGTAAATGCAGAATTCCTTTGGCCGAGTTGCCTAATCCCAGTTCTGCCTTTCCAAGCCCAAGCAGACTTGAACATTGTATGCTCTTTAAGTTTATCGAGCTCGAAATTGTCTGCGCTCGACCAAACAACTTCTTGGCTGCGCTGAACCGACCTGCTTCAATTTCGATTAGACCAATAGAGTCTGATACATACGCTTCAGTGTCCTGCCGACCGACGCGTTGAGCCAATTCGAGTGCTTCTTCATAATATCCTCGGGCGCTTGCAAGATCGCCATTCATCTGTGCGAGCCCCCCTAGGTTGTATGTCACTGTCACCAAGCCGGCAAGATCTCCAGCTTCTTTGTTCAGTACAGCGGATCGTTCAAAGAAATAGGCGGCCCGAGAGAGATCGTGTACGTATTGATAAATAAGCGCAATATTGGAAAGTACGATCGAGCGTTCAAGAATCGACTCATGAACGTCGAGGATTGCGAGAGCTTGGTATTGATATTCTAGCGCTTGCGGATAATCGGCCTTATCGAGAGCAAGATTTCCCATCGCGGTTAGTGTGCCCACTTGTCGGGATGGATCATCTTTGAACGAGGACAGCGCGGCTTCAAAGTTTGCGAGCGCAGACTTACCATCTCCCTTTTTCTGAAATACGAGCCCCAGGCAGAGATGAGCCCCGCCGCGTTTTTTACTTGTGGAGCCTAGGTTTTCGAATAAGCTAAGCGCATTCTTCAATTCCTTTTCCGCGCGATCAAACTCGGAGATTTGGAAACTTGCGCTGCCAAGCCGCACGTAGGCCCTCGCCTCGTCCTCCACCCGCTTCGCCTTCTTCGCGATCTTCCGCGCTTCTTCGGCCCACTTGCGGGCTTCAAGCGGGTGGTTGCGGTAGAGCTCGAGACTTTTCGCCAACAGCACAGCAAGCCGTGCGTCATCTAACGCGGCTTGTGCGATTTCCTGCCTGGCTTGTTCGAGTTCGAGCTTCATGCGTGATGTGACCGAAAAGCGTGGCGCCCAGCTGTCAGAGTAAATGAGCTATGTGCATCTCAGGTTGCGAATTGTTGCTCGGGCTGCTATTCTTGAAGCAAATAACTAAGGCAGGTAGAGGAAAGTACCGTAAGCCACTACTCAATTATTACTCAGGTGAAATAGCGATGCTCCGGTCTTTATGACCGGAGCATCGGTGTGCCAAATACGATTGGATTATTCTACTTAGCTTTTGGGGTCTTCTTTTTGGGCTCGCTCTTGGCTTTTCGCTCGCCCTTGGTTGCGACGCGCTCCTCGTCATCGTCGATCTTCGCGAGTTTCATCTTCTTGAACTTTGCCATTTGCTCCTCATTTAGCACGCCTTTGAGCTGATCCATCATTGCAGTACGATCGGCCTTAAGTTGCTTCCGAGCGGCCTTGCGCTCGGTTGAACCAGAATCCGCCGCCTCAAACTTCTTCCGATCGGCTTGTAGCTTGTCTTGGTTCTGCGCAAGAACGGAACGTAGTTGGGACACCTGCTCGTCTGTCAATCCCAAATGACTCTTTGCGAGCTTCAAGCGATTATCCATTCGCTCCTCCGGCGTATTGACTTTCTTGTGGCCGGAACCAGTAGTCTTTCCCGAAGTAGCTGCTTTATCTTGCGCCACGGCAGGCCGCGCTACGAAGAACGCGCCGAAAATCAGTAGTACAAATAGAACGGTTCTGTTATTCATTGTTCAATCCACAATTATACTCCACACAGTTTGCCGAACAATTCGGCTTCTCAACTTCATTTTCAATTCTCCAATCGACGCGTGACATCGCCGCTAGAATTGGTGTTCAACACCCCGAAAGGGCGGCGAACCCACAATCCCTTACTTCAAATATAAGCAACGGAACGTACAACCCACACAAAAATGATAGAACCCACGAGACACGGCACAGCAGAGAGTCGAGTTGGATTCCATTGGGCGCTCGTCGCATTTGCGTTGCTCGTCTTTGGGGGAAACTGGTCGCACTCGAACCAACAGCAGATCTTCATCACTCGCTACATTTCGGTTGCTGAGGCCGTTCTTCACGGGGTGCTTCCGTACTCGGTAACTCACGTGTTCTATCCAATGTGGGGATATCCGGTTACCGTCGCTCTCGGTCTTGCCCTTGGGCACCCTACGTTTGTGATTGAGATGCTGCAACTTGTGAGTGCACTACTTTCGCTGGTTGCGGCCTACTGGTTACTGGATCTCCAGAAGCGGCTCCGTGATATTCCGCTTTTCCTTCCGTATTTCGCGCTATGCTCGGTGAAGTGGCCGGATGCATTCGTGGCGATTCTCTTCTTGTTGCACGTTGCGCTGTCGGCCAAATTCATTCAATCAACCGCATCGACGAGAGGGCGATGGATCTACCTCACCGCAGCCGGATTTGTACTGGCGCTTATCGTCAATTTCCGAACAGAGTATTTCCTATTCCCACTTGCTGAAATTGGCGTCGCTGGCGCCTATTTCGTTCGGAGGCGCAGCAAACCATTACTCATGGTGGCTGCCGCATCGGCCCTCGCTTGCGCGCTTGGAATTCTACCGTGGTATTTGTATACTGCTGGCTCTGCGTCCCACGCCAGACTTACCACATCAAATGGTGCCGGCGTCGCCTATATCTCGCTCGGGCAGCTTCCGGGCAACCCCTGGGGAATCCGTCATCTCGACAGTGATGCATTCAAGAAAGCAAACCAGCGGGGAATCGCCGATCCCTACTCAGAAGCAGGGGAGCATGCACTGACGGAGGCAGTCGATAGCGCAGTAGCGGCCCATCCCGCAGCCTTTGCGATGAAGGTAGGGCGGAATCTCGGGATGGCATTGGTTGGCGGGCTCTATACTGGGGAGTACGCAAATCTACTGCTGACCGATCCACAGAGAACACAGTTAGAGCAGGCGCACTCGGTAAAAGGCATCCCGTTTTCCTCGGTTGCTATCTTCGCAGCTGAAAAAGCTTTGCGCATTCTCTCGATGCCGCTTCTGCTGCTCTTAATGCTGCTTTTTGTTCGGTTGAAGCGGCCAGGCCACGGGGCTGGAGATGGAGTCTACCCGATACTTCTTTCACTCATCCTGTATCGTCTTGCGACGGTTGCATTGATACAATATGAGCCGCGTCACCTAAATCTCATCTATGCGCCATTGGTCTTTTACGTTCTGATCCTTTTTCAATCTCGACCTCTGGTTGCAGGCAAACGGGGCTACTCCCTGAAGTCCTTTCTCCGCTGAGCGATGAATCGCTTCGCATCCCCCGCACGGCCAAGAATGCCGCGTGCGGATAATGTGATCTCGCCCCGCATAGCGAAGAACTGTAGGAAAGCAAGGACGGTCATGGAGATTAGCACAGCAAGTGCCTCCCCACGAGAAGCCATGAGCGGCGCAAGGATGTAGCTCGCGGCGAAGAATGTGGCAACTGCACCAAGCGTCGCGAGGAATAGGCTCTTGGCTTTGCCCATCCCGATCAGCGCGTTGGTACCGATGAGGGAGAGGGGAAGTGTAAAACCGGAGAGAATCAGAATCTGAAATACGATCGCACCAGCATCATACTGACCATGATAGATGATGTGGAACAGGGGCTTGGCAGCAATCGCCAGGATGAACGAGACAGGCACCAGAATTAGGAAGGCCACGAAGAGCATCTGTTCCAGCAAAGCGGACAGACCATCAAAATCTCGTTGAGTGTGCATGCGCGAAGTGATCGGCACGACGAGCAATGTAGCCCCTTCGCGAATCGCATCGAGAAAGCGATAGATATTCTTTGCGGCACCATAGACCGCAACTTCGCGAGGTGTGTAATAGAAGCCAACGATCAGCGCATCGGACCATTGTTGGAGTGTCAGTAGCGCGCTTGTTCCAGCCTGGAATTTAGCGAAAGAGAGCATTCTGACATACTCATCACGGGGAACACTGAAAAGCTTCATCGAGAAGAACGCGCGGGAGCAAAAGACCAGTGCTACAAGACTCGATAGCGCTGCCCCGATCATGTTGAGATACAGAAAGTCCATAGCAGTCCTGAAGAGGCCGAAAGCATTGGCAAGAACGGTTAGGATCAGGATCGAGCCGAAAAAAGCAAGGTCAACCCAAAAGATAGCGTTGATACGAAGGAAGATCTGGAGATACCGGATGCCAACGTTTCGAAAAATACTTAGCGCAATGAGCGCTGGCAGCCAGGGAAGCATCTGTCCCAATTCCGGACTTTTAAATGTAGAGGTAAGAACACCCGAAAGCGCGGCTACGGCAAAGCCGGAGATGAACATCCCCAGCGTATAAAGATTGAAGCTACCCGCGAGCACCTGAGGGACTTCCGCTTCGTGTTCGCTCGCGAACTTCACCATTGGCTGGAGAAAGATCGAATCCGAGAGCACACAGAGGATCAAGAAGAGACTTTGGAACAACGTAAAGGCACCCCACTCATCCAGCGGCAGAACATTCACGACAAGCACGATCACGCCGAGGCCGTAAATCAGCAGCAGCGATTTATCGGCAACCGTCCAGATTCCCTTGTCGAGATGTTCGGATAATTTCACGAAATGTGTCGCTTGAGATTGAGTGTGATTGAATAGTCTCCCGTCGGTTCAGTTGCCGTAAATCGGATGAGTGTGCCCGTCTTCTCAACACCATAAGAAGGCGAAAAGTCATAGGGCTCGACGGCATAGGAATCCATCGTTCGCGAGAACTGAATCGTCAAAGAGTCTCTTTCCGTGTTAAAGAGTTGCAAGTTCTCCGCTGGGGACGATGGATCCGCCGACCACATTGGATGAAGGTGAAAGCGCCACTCACATCCGATTCTTGGAGAGCGGTCGAAGTGATCAACGAGCGTCGCGCTATTTTTGCGGATCTCTATCCTCCGCGTATGTTCCGGGTGTTCTCCATACTCCGCACTGGTGTTGGCGAAGTCCATTTCCCTGGAGGTACTCAGGATGCTGGCACTGGGGCGCACGGTGTGCCATCCGAAGTTCATTCGCTGAACGGGTGCCGTCGAGGATCGAAATATTATCCCGTTATGGGCCTCCGCGGTGCGATACTTTGCGCGGCCTTCCCGGTTGCCATTATAGACGAAGGTGCCAGGGTCTGTAAGCACGGGTAACCCGTCCAAAAACAGGACCGGACTAAGATAGTCGTCGTGCGCGTGAGAGCTGTAGCCAGCTCCCCCCATTCCGAATTCACCCGCTCGAAGGAAGAGAAAGGATTCGTCAAGGCGCAAGGTAACGTGTTTTGCTTCAGGGAAGAAGTTCAGTTCTCCCTGTGACGTTGCAATTGATGGCCCGAACAGCGCCGTCTTCCATTTGGCCATGTCACCCTCAAAGAAGAGGGCCCACCCATCGTCAGCATCGCCGTATCGAACAACTTCTCCGTTCAATGTCACCGCCTCTAGGTAGGATTTCATCTTTCCGAGCCTATCTGTGAATTGCGATGACATTGGTGCGCCCGCGCGTAGAGCAACTCGTTCTGCCAGATCGAAGAAATGTGTAACGAACTGATGATACCAACTCGTCGCTTCGCGGGTTGCGCCATCGGGATAGGTCTGGCGGAGAATTTCAGATTCTAAGAGGGTACGCGAAAGTTCTGCATGTTGCTTACAGCCCAAGTAGTCCCAGAGCTGCGATACCACAAATAATCCCGCCGCTTCTCCGACCAGATGGTTCGTTGGCACGACCTTGTCTGTGGAGAGATCGCCAGCAAGATAGGATGACTGGACAAATATGGATCGCGCTACCTTCTGATGAGTATCGGTTTCAAACCCAGCAGCACGAAGAAGTGAAAGTGTCGATGTCCAGGAAAGAAGGCGAATGGAGATCTCTAATGCGCTGGCCCAATTGATCGTCTTTGCGAATGGATTTTCTTCGATCCACGATAGGAGCCTTCTCTCGACTTCATCCGCATAACGCTTGTCTTTGGTCAGCAGCGCCGCTTGACCGAGCGTCGGCAGATCTTTGAATCGATTGATCTCCCAAATGATCTTTACGTCGCGCGGGGTGTCTTCGGCATGAAGCTTCGTTTCCGTATAATGCCGCTTCGGCCACAGCTTCTGTTCCACGGGATCGTAGTCCCATGGGCGCTCGATTTCACGTGTCAGGTACGGATAAGTGAAAAAGAGATTCTCATCGCGCAGCATAGCTTCGGCTTTGGCGAGAATGATAGCGCTATGCTCGGATGTGATCTCATCGCAGTTGGAGTGAAGTGTCGCAAAGGAGCGCGATAAGGGTACATAACGCATCATGCGCTTGTAGCGGGTTCGGCGGCGGTACTTTCGCAGTGCGAGGTCTGCGACACCGCGTGGACCGAGTCGAGCAAGCACTTGGCGAAGAGCGATATATTGACTCACTATTGGAAAGGATTACAAACTGGATTCATCCTGCCATCGAACCGCCCGCCACGGATCCGACGGCGAAGCGCGTTCGAGATGGAAGACGGCGCGGCCATCAATGTGCTCGATGTCGGCGGAGTTGAAGGTGACGTCAAGCGAAAACGTACGGGTTATGTTGAAGGATGTTGCAGTGCCGGAGGAATCCAGCGCGCTTCCCCACAGTAAGCTTAGGTCCTGTGCGGCGTCGAAAAGCCCGGAGGTGTGCCGCATGTCGTCGTCGCGGCCCCACTCAATGTCAACGCCTCGGTCGTAATTGCGGTAGCTAAAGGTGAAGTTCGGTGAAAGCAGCGTACCGTACAGTGTGGTGTCCTTAAAGGCGTAGGCATACTTAAAGGACTGGAAGTAGCCATCAATGGTATGCGGATCGCCGAACTGAGCGCTGGCGGCGTTCTCGTCCAGTTTCGGTGCAAAGGGATTGCAGCCAAAAAAGGCGCAGGAAAGCGCAGCAATAACGCAGCATCCGATCACGGTCTTCTGCATCATGAGGAGAGCTTCACTTTGAGATCGGTCCACGTGGGAGCAGAGCCGGTCTTGGGCTGAAAATCAGACCAGGACGAGATTCTCCACTCCTTAGAGCCCTGCTCGGTAGTCACATTCACAAGCTGCATTTGAAGCGAACCTTGAACGACGCTCGGTAGTGCCGTTGTGGAAGAGGCGACGGGAATCGAGATCGTATAATCTGCAGAGAAACTCGCGGATGAACTGGCGGTCTGGTCGATGACCGGATTCGAGAGTATGACCGTTAGTTGGCTGCCCTTGACAAGGAGCGATTGTAGTTTAGAGAGCCATTGACGCTCGGACTCCGGGATCCAAACCAAGAAGACATTCCGAGATCCCTGGTCCAGGTTTGGAGAAGGCGTGAAGGTGAAGGCTTTTGATCCGGATCCAGTGGAGTCCGACGAGGCAATAAATACGCGTGCATAATTCGATGCATCCAGCGCCTGAAGCGTGCCGGTAAAATTATCGAGCAAATAACTCACCGTCGTCGCAGGTGTCCAGATGAAGGTGTTGCCGGATGTTGGAGGCTCAGGTGTACGCGTGGAGAATAGGTCGCACCCGGCGATCGGTAGTGTCAGAAGCGCGAGAACAACAAGCCGTTTCACTTTTGCGCGAACATGATCAGCCGTGAGGATTTGCGCGCATCGAAGGCCTCCCCGATGTAGCTTCCAAAAATATGGGAGACTCTCAGTCCGCACGCATCGAACATCCGTTGGAAATCCTGCAGTTCGAAGAGGCGGACCGACTCAATGTATTCCGTTGCATCCAACGCGTCGCGAATTAGGAGTCGTTTCTCGACTCTGCCATTCTGCAACCAACGGGATTGCTCCAAACGACGTCCCCCACTAAGAACGCGCTCATCGTGTGCGACGAAGTGTTCGCGCACCCAGTGGCTGTTGAAAAAATCTATGACCAAATATCCACCGGCGGCGAGATGACTTGCAACGCTCGCAATAACGCTGGCATTCTCTTCGTCCTTGTCAAAATAGCCGAAGCTCGTGAACAAATTCACCGTGAGGTCGAATGGGCCTTCGGGAAGATCGCGCATATCCCGCTCCAAAAGGCGAATGGAGTAGCCCAATTCCGCTGCGAGCGCAGCACCTTCCGCTAATAAGGTTGGAGAAAGATCCACGCCAGTTACATCCAGATACCCCCTGCGCGCAAAGGATAAGGCGTGTCGGCCCGAACCACATGCGAGATCGAGCACACGGCGCGAGGTGTCGTGGCCGACGGTCCGCTCGATGAGGTCGATCATCTGCTCGGCTTCGCTTTCGTCGCGATGCTCATAGACCGTGCTATAGTTAGAATCGCGAAACCAGTCCTTGTACCAGGCCACGGAGGAAATTATGAATGATGAAATGGAGACTTTAGTTGTCCGGTGGATTATCCAGATCAGACCGTGGTTCGACCCTCTATTGCCCTCGATAACGTAGCTTCGTCTGCATATTCCAAATCGCTGCCGATCGGGATTCCCCGCGCAATGCGGGTAACGCGCTCGACGATAGGATGTAGCAGCCGCGCAAGATAGAGCGTAGTTGCCTCACCTTCAACGTTCGGATCCATTGCGAGAATGATCTCCCGGACGAGTTCGCCTTGTTCCCCCTGCAATCGAGCGAGGAGTTCGCGTACCTTAAGGTCTTCAGGGCCTACGCCATCCATCGGGGAGAGTGAACCGCCCAAAACGTGGTATAGCCCTTTAAATTCATTTGTGCGTTCGATTACCATGACATCATTGGGCTCCTCCACCACACAAATTACGGTTCGGTCTCGGCGCAGGTCGCAGCAGATCGGACACGGGTCCTCCTCGGTGATGTTTGCACATACGCTGCAGGCACGCACGCGAAGCTGTAGTTCACCGATCGCACTCGCCAGGGCGGAGACTTCTTCAGCTGGTCGCTTTAATAAGTAGAGCGCAAGGCGCTGCGCCGTCTTACGTCCAATGGTTGGCAGACGTGAGAGCCGTTCGATCAGGGTTTCTAATGCCGGAGATGTATAGAGCAACTGAAACGTGATGGATGAAATTATACGACAAGTTGATTCGAGGCGATCAGCTGTACGGATAGCTATTGAGCGCTCAGGAAGTGATTACATCGGAAACCCAGGCGGAAGGAGGGAGCGTGCGGCAGCAGACATGGTTTCCGATGCGACTTCACTTGCGCGTTCGAGCGCGCGATTCACAGCTCCCAGAACGAGGTCTTCGAGCATCTCAATATCATTCGGATCGACGATCTCCTTTGCGATCTCAATCTTGAGGATCTGCTGATTGCCGCTCGCGGTCACTTTGACAACCCCTCCGCCAGACTCACCGGTGACCTGGATCGTCGCTACTTCATCCTGAGCCTTCGCCATTTGTTCCTGCAAGCCTTGCAGGCGTCCCAGGACTTCACTCATGTCTTCTGCCATATTGCTTCTACTATTATTATCCTAAAGTTTGCTCTATTCCTCGAATTCGCTCCAGATCTCGATCTCTCCGGTTTCTGGGTCAACGGTCACGTTCAGCACATTGGGCCGACAGCAAACCTGGCAATCTTCGATGTATTGCTGCTGATATCCTTGCGAAGGATCGACGATCGTCTCGATCTCTTCTCCACAAACGGCACAGAAGTAGGTTGCTGGCATATTACTTTCTGACAACAACAGCATTCCCGGATTTGTGCAGTCGGAATTCCGTTCGTATCTTTGCAGTATGAATGAACAACCGCTTTTCCAGGATTCTGAAATTCGGACCTTAAAGGTCATCTGCATCGCGCTTTCGGTCGGCGTTGCTTTATTTGCTGTAATCGCTATTTTTCTCGCTTCAGAGGAGCCGAGCCCGGGCTCGGCACGTGACTCCGCTATGGGCATGCTCCGAGTAATTCACCTCGTGGTGACGCTTGGCGCGATCGTGCTGCAAAAGATTCTTTTTGAGAGAGTGATGTCGGGGAAAATACGACCACGCGGCACGGTTGGGCCAACGTCGTTCTCAAAAACCTATCTTTCTGCCTCTATTATGCGGCTAGCGATTGTCGAGGGGGCGGCCCTGTTCGGATTGGTCATCGCTCTGATCGGCTCGACCGGCGGCCAAATTGCTGGTGATCCTACCTATTATCTACATCTAATTCCAGCAATCCTGCTAATTATGACAGCTCGAATGACCTATCCCTCTGCCCGAAGGGTGGAGGAGTTAGCGAGGCAATATCCTAACGAGAGAAGATAAGCGGCACAATGCCTGTGTCAGCGTTAGGTCAAACCAGCACGACTTCTTAAGAAGAAGTCTTTCGAGAGGTGTAACTGTTGATGGCCGTTGAAGATATTTCTGATCGCCAATTGAATGGATATCGCCTCGCTGCCTTTCTTTACCCCGCTTGTCAAGGACTATATCTCTCGGTTTGAATCGTCGCCGGTAGGTAGGTTCTTTGCCGTTTCCCCCGATCCTTCTCCAGAGGATCTATCTAAATTGATAGACGCTCGTCTCGCTCACGAGCGGATGCTCCCGAAGCAACATAGAGAGACGATCGTCGCTTCGATCACCCAAACACACTCGGAGATCGGGGAGAGTTCAGCGGCGGTTCTACAGAATCTGGAGTTGTTGGCTTCCGCGGACTGCGTTGCGGTTGTTACCGGACAGCAGCTTGGCATTCTCGGCGGGCCGATGTATGCGTTCTACAAAGCATTCTCTGCCATACAACTGGCAAAGAAACTCTCCACAGAGTTTCCGAGCGTGAAATTTGTCCCCGTCTTTTGGCTGGAATCCGAAGATCATGATCTGGACGAGGTCGCGCAGATACATATCGTCAATCGGAATTCCGAGGTGGAGACGATCCGCTACGTCCCCAGCGAGTTGGTGGATGGTGTTGGCGCTGACAAGTGGCGCAAACAAGTTGGGCCCATCGTACTGGAGGAGGAGCCGAGGGCGAAGTTCTTCGCAGAATTGCGCGCGGGCTTGCCGCAGACTGCCTTCACCGAGGAAGTGCTGGCAGAATACGAGCGATGTTATGCAACGGGAAAGACATTCGTAGATGCCTTTGCCCTTCTACTCTCGCGCTGCTTCGGCAAAGAAGGGTTGCTTCTGTTTGATGCGAATTCCCGCGAGGTGAAAGCACTCGGGCGGGAGTTGGTGAAGAAGGAGATCGAAACTTCCCCGGCGCTTTCAGAGAAGATCATTCTTCAGTCCGTCGCGCTGGAAGAGAGTTACCATGCACAAGTCAAACCGCGCGCGCTCAATCTCTTCTACATTACGGATGATGGAGAGAGGCTTCTACTCTTGGAGCATGAGCGCTTTACCGGCCAAACAGAGAGGTCGTTCTTTTTGAAAGGATCACGCAAGACGTTCGGTTATGATGAGATTTTGAAGGAAATTGAAGCGCGTCCTGAGAGATTCAGCCCTAATGTTGTGATGAGGCCCTTGATGCAGGACGTTTTCCTACCTACTATTTCCTACGTTGCGGGCCCCGGAGAGATAGCTTATTTTGCACAGTTTCGCTCTGGATATGAGTGGGCAGATCTGCCAATGCCACTCATTCAGCCGCGAATGAGCGCGACGATCGTGGAAGAGCGCTTTGAGCGCACCTTCGCGAAATTCCAATTGACACCTGAGCAGATACTGCTTGAAGGTCGAGGTAGCAACAAGGCGCTCTTCGATTCAATGATCGACTCACCACTGACGGGGACGTTCGAATCTGCGTTGATAGAGATCGAGCAGAGGCTTGAAGGGCTGCGGGAATCTGTCGTCGGGGTGGATGCAACGCTCGACGGTGCGTTGACTTCTATCAAAGGGAAAGTACTCACGACAGTTCGAGACTTCCAAAATAAGACTCTCGCTGCCGAAAGAAAACAGCACGCAACCACGAAGGCACAGCTGGATAAACTTCTTGCTGGGCTGCTGCCAGCTGGTGGATTGCAGGAACGCGAACTTAACCTGGTCTATTTCCTCAATAAGTATGGCATGGGATTCCTGGACACGTTGAAAGAAGCTCTCGTGGAGAGGGCGCTCGATTTTCATCAACACCATGTGATCCATGTCAGCCAATTGCCAGGCACGAATGTATAATTGAAACCGAAGGGGCAAGTCTTGAAAACAGAGTATTGAATTGTGGCAACCAACAAGATTTCCATCCTTCCCCTGCTCACGGTGAGCTTCATCAGCACACTCGGTTTTGGCATTGTGCTGCCATCGCTGGTGTATTTGGTGAAGACATTCCACGGGGGGAATTTCGTCTATGGTGTGCTTGGTGCGTCGTATTCCACGTTCCAGCTCGTCGGTGCGCCGCTGCTCGGGAGGCTCTCCGACCGCTTTGGCCGCAAGCGGTTACTATTTTTAAGTGTACTTGGGTCAGCCATAGGC
Source organism: uncultured Ignavibacteriota bacterium (assembly GCA_903900335.1). Classification (GTDB taxonomy): domain Bacteria; phylum Bacteroidota; class Ignavibacteria; order Palsa-1295; family Palsa-1295; genus PALSA-1295. Next base: position 20,582 of record CAIUMP010000040.1, read on the forward strand.
TGGGCTCTTTTCCTGGTCGCACTTAAACTACCGCTCTCCTTGCTGGGAGAGTTCACCACGGGTGTAACCGGCGCCGTCGTCATTACGCTTCCGATGCTCTGCCTCTTCCTCGCGCGAAGCATTGATGGGCTGACCGCTGGAGATGTCTCCGTCGCGAATGCGTATGTGGCGGATGTCACGACCCACGAAGAGCGCAAAGCGATATTCGGGAGAATGGGCGTTGCGGGAAATCTCGGTTTTATCCTCGGGCCTGTTCTTGCCGGGGTTCTCGCGGATACTTCGATGGGACTCTCTCTGCCAATCGGTGTGGCATTGGCAACTTCCGTCCTCGGGTTAATTCTAATCACGTTCTTTCTCCCGGAGTCGCATCCAAAATCTCCCTCCCTTGTCGCAAGCCCTGAGGCCAAAGATGCCAAGCGGATAACATTCTTCAAAGCTCTTGCACTGGAGGGAATTCCTCTCCTGATGTTGATCTACTTCGTATTCTTCATAGCGTTCAGTCTCTTCGTTGCCTCGGTGCCGCTATTTGCAACGCAAGTTCTTGGATGGAGCGTCACGCAGCTTGGGTTGTTCTTTTCGTTCTTGAGCGTTGTAATCGTACTCACGGAAGGACCGATCCTCACGCTTGCTTCAAAGCGGTTCAGCGCGGAGTCACTCACAATCTGGGGCTGCTTTATCGTTGCGGGTGGCTATCTGTCGCTCACCACGGCGAGCTTCTTCGGTGCATATCTCGGCGCGGCACTGTATGCGCTTGGGAATGGACTGATGTGGCCATCGTTCTTGTCGCTTTTGTCGGACCGAGCGGGCGAAGAAAATCAGGGGTACATTCAGGGGATCGGAACGAGCGTCGGAAGCCTTGCAAGTATCGCGGGTCTGTTTGCGGGAGGAATCATCTATACCCAACTGCACGGCGGAATCTTCTTTGTCACGGCGGGATTGGTCGCCGCCGTCGGATTTCTTTCGTTGAAATTGCGGACAGCGGCAACTGCGCGGCAAGAGTGAAAATAGCAGTGCTCGGCATTATCTAAACCCGGTGACTGTTTTTGCCCGCGTCATCCAAAAAGCATGCTCACGGAATTCAGCCACGTTTTCGCCTTTTTGATACTCGCGATCATTTTCGTCGCGGGCGGGCTTGTCACCAGCTGGGTATTGCGTCCGCGCAATCCGAATCGGTTCAAGCTTTCTGCATACGAGTGCGGCGAAGACCCGATAGGCGGGCCGTGGATCAAATTCAACATTCGCTATTACGTTGTCGCCTTGATCTTCATTTTGTTCGATGTCGAAATTCTTTTTCTGTTTCCGTGGGCCCTCGTGCTAAAGCCAATGGGCTGGTTCGCAATAGGCGAGATGTTCAGCTTCCTCGGAATTCTACTTGTGGGCTACATCTACGTCTGGGGCAAAGGCGATCTCGACTGGGCGCGACCGAAACCGTTCGTGGCAAGTATGAAGGACGTTGTCGCAATTCACAACTTGGATTAACTTTGGGACTTCTCGACAAACTCGACTACCCGATGGAATCGGGTAACATCCTCGTCACGAGCACAGAGACGCTCTTCAACTGGGCGCGGCTTTCGAGCTTGTGGCAGATGAGTTTCGGCCTCGCCTGTTGCGCGATCGAGATGTTCGCCGCAAGTGCGTCGCATTACGACATGATGCGCTTCGGTGTTATTCCGCGTCCGAGTCCGCGGCAATCGGATATCATCATCGTCTCCGGCACCGTCACGCTAAAGATGGCGACGCGCATCAAGATGCTCTATGAGCAAATGGCCGATCCGAAGTATGTCATCTCGATGGGAAATTGTTCCAATTGCGGCGGGCCGTATTGGGAGCATGGGTATCATGTATTGAAGGGAGTCGATAGGATCATTCCCGTCGATGTCTATATTCCCGGCTGCCCACCACGACCAGAAGCACTGCTCGAAGGCTTGATGAAGTTGCAGGAGAAGGTGCGCGAGCAGAGCTTTGCAAAGAACGAGTACGCATGAGTCAGCACTCCATTATTGAACGACTGCGCGGCAAATTCGGTGACGCCATTGGCGCATGGCGCGAGATGGCGGAGGGAAGCGAGTATCAGCGCCGGATGGGATCCTACCTCGAAATCCTTGCACCGCAATCGCTCCTCGACATCTGCTTCTTCCTTCGTGATGAATCCGAATTGCAATTCGATTCGCTGCTGCTGATATCCTCGGTCGATAACGCCGACAGCACGCTCTCGGTCGTCTATCATATAGAGTCAACAATTCTCGGAAATCATCTTGCGTTTAAGGTGACGCTGCCAGCGGATGATGCGCACCTTCCGTCCGTAACAAGTGTGTGGGCGCACGCGAATTGGCATGAGCGCGAAGCGTGGGATATGATGGGGGTCCATTTCGACGGTCATCCCGATCATCGTCGCATATTGCTCGATGAAGATTGGCCGGGACACCCTCTTCGCAAAGATTTCAAAGAGCCCGCTTTTTACCATGGAATGAAAGTACCATATTAACCAGTGGTGTGGTGCATGCTATAGCTTGCACCATTTGGGGACAAGCTAAAGCATGTCCCACACGATACGATACCATGCCAGAAATTCTCGAACGCCGCACAATCAAGCACAGCACGCTCGCAACAACGACGCACGTTCACGCGCCGGAAGAAGTCGAGCGCGGACGGTTGCGAACGGAGGAGATGGTGCTCAATATGGGGCCGCAGCACCCATCGACGCACGGCGTGCTACGGTTGGAAGTTGTGCTCGATGGCGAGATAGTCGTCGATGTCATCCCACATATCGGTTATCTGCATCGCTGCTTCGAGAAGCACGCAGAGGCGCTAACCTATCCGCAGATCATCCCATACGTGGATCGTATGGATTACATCTCGGCGATGTCGGGCGAGCATGGGTATGTCACGGCGGTCGAGCGCATGATGAATGTCGAAGTGCCGGAGAAGGTGGAGTACATCCGCGTACTCTTCGCGGAGTTGCAGCGCATTGCATCGCATCTTATCGCTATCGGCACCTACGGATTGGATGCCGGAGCATTCACTCCCTTCCTCTACTGCCTCCGCGACCGCGAATCCATTCTCGAAATGTTCGAGAAGACATGCGGCGCGCGATTCTTATACAATTACATGTGGGTCGGCGGGCTCTCGCACGATCTGCATCCTGATGTGCTCGGGATGTGCCGGGCGTTTGTGAAGGTCAATCGCGAGACGCACACGGAGGTCAACAATCTCCTTACCTTCAATCATATCTTCGTCGAGCGCACGGCGAATATCGGCATTCTCGATCCACTCGTTGCAGTGAACTGCGGCGCCTCCGGCCCGATGCTTCGCGGCTGCGGCGTGAAGTGGGACATTCGCAAGAACGATCCGTATTCCATCTACGACCGATTTGATTTCGATGTTGCCGTTGGTTCGAACGATCTCGGCACGCTCGGCGATGCCTTCAATCGGCATTGGGTGCGAATGCTGGAATGGGAGCAATCGCTCAACATCATCGAACAAATTTTGGAACAGTATCCGAGGAATGATATGACGGATGTGCAATCCGCCATCCCACGACGACTGAAAGCACCCGCTGGAGAAATCTACTCCCGCACCGAAACGCCTCGCGGAGAGCTTGGTTATTACATCGTCTCTCGCGGAGATGTGAAACCCTGGCGCGTCAAAGTCCGCTCACCAGCGTTTTCGAATCTGAGCATTCTGCCGCTGATCTCGCGCGGGTATTTGATTGCTGATCTTGTGGTGATCTTGGGGTCTATTGATATAGTTTTGGGGGAGGTGGATAGATAATGACAACCGTGTTCGACACCCTCCACGAATTCCTCGTCAGCCTTCTCGGCTCCGGCACGCTCTCGCTGATAGCGACAACGCTGGTCTATGCCGCGATTCCGCTTCTCTTCATCATCCTGTATGGCCTCGTCGCCATACTCGGAGAGATGAAGATTTCCGCGTGGTTACAGGATCGGCTCGGCCCAATGCGAACTGGCCCCGTCGGTTTGCTGCAACCCATCGCGGACATCATGAAGCTTATGCAGAAGGAGGACACCACCCCGCGCGCTGCGGACAAATGGCTCTATCGCCTCGCACCGTGGATGGTCTTCGCCGGTAGTTATGCTGTCTTTGCCGCGCTGCCATTTTCGGCGATCTATATCGGAGCGCGGTTGAATACTGGCATCTTCTATATTATCAGTATCGGTTCGCTCGTCGTCGTTTCGATACTACTAGCGGGTTGGGGGTCGAATAATAAGTATTCGATGATCGGCGCGATGCGGTCGGTCGCACAGATCATTTCGTATGAGGTGCCTGTCGCGCTGGCGATACTTACCGTCGTTGTCGTCGCGGGTTCGATGGACTTGCAGTCCATCACGAACATGCAGTCGGGCGGTATCGAAAACTGGTTTCTGTTCGGCGGACCGAAACACCTCGCCGGGTTTGGTGGCACGATGAATGTCATCCTGATACCCGTCATGTTTGTCGCCTTCGCGATCTACTTCGTCGGCTCTCTTGCCGAGACGAACCGTGTGCCGTTCGATGTACCGGAAGCGGAGTCCGAACTTGTCGGCGGTTACCACACGGAGTACAGCGGCATGAAATTCGCGCTGTTCTTCCTCGCAGAATATGCTAGCATGTTCTCGGTCGGAGCCGTTGCGACGGTGCTGTTCCTCGGTGGCTGGCAATCGCCGCTGGGTGATACGCTCAATGGACCCGCGATGGGTTTCGTCTGGTTCATCCTCAAAGGACTGTCGTTCGTCTTTGTACAGATCTGGATTCGTTGGACACTTCCGCGCCTCCGCGTCGATCAGGTGATGTACGTATGCTGGAAAGTGCTCATTCCATTCGGACTCGCCGCCGTCGCAGCGGCAAGCGTTATCGCCGTCGCTCTATACTCCTAATCGCTCATCGTGCAAGACATCTCCACCCCGCCCGACACCACCAGCCGGTACGATAAGCAACGCTTCCTTTACGCGCTGCTATTCTTCGTCGGCTCACTCGTCGCGTTCGTCGGCTGGTTCGTCGATCTGAAGCATCTCGAACGCCTTCCATTCCTTTTCAAACACGCCGCGATCATCGCAGCCATCGGACATGCGGTGCAGGTTGTCGCGCTGTTGGGTTTTCTGTTATTGCCGGATTGGGTGGAGGAGGAGGCAGAGTAGGGTTCGCCGCAATGCTTTTGAAGTACTTCATGTTCGTTTCGGCAAGGAAATCATTATGACGAACCCATACGTAATCTATTTTGTGCTCATCCCAATTCTGTGCTCTGCGACTGTGCTCTTTTCCTTTACGATTGGAAAAGTGATGGGGTGCCGCGAGGCTACCATGAGCCACGACGCGAAAGCGTATGAAAAGCACGGCCTCGCCTCGCACTAACGGAATGAGGCCGCGAGATTCACGAGCGGGGGGGGGGGCGGCGAACCACCATCCTTGATTTGGTAAATCTAATTGATAAAATGGAACATCATGTCTTGATAGAATCCGAGATTGAAAATACTTGGATCGTATTTCAAGTCGCGGATAATGGATCACGAATCGCGGTAGGTAGTGTAAGGCTGAACGATGCTGGGTCATGGCAACTCAAGCGGAATGAACCGCTGATTACACAATGGTACAATTCCATGACTCTTCGTCAGGACGTTGATCCGGTGAGAGCACTCACGCTGGAACTGCAATCACTATTTGGCAATACTCCGTTCGACTTCGAACTATCAGACGGTAAACTAGAGGATGTTGAGAGTTATTTAATTAAACTTCGTAGAGCGACCTCTGCTGGACTCAGCGAATGAATGTGAAGCTGAACGACGAATTCAAATTCACATTTTAGTTTCACGCATACTATTCCGAATCCGATGGTACGTCCACGGATTGACCGTACCTAAGTCTATTACACGCCACTTAAAAATTGCAGCGAGCAATAGAACGGAGAGCATGAACAGAACGTCTGGTGGGTGATTGCCACTTTCAGTAATCCGATTTAATGTACCAACCGCAAAAGCGATGAACAGTATCCAGGAAATCACATTTAATGTCCCTCTGCTCGATTTCTTATATTTTTCGAAACCGGAAGCGAAGAATGGAATTGCGAGCAAAATCAGTGTGATTATCATATTGCAAAATTAAGAATAGCAGCAGTAGACTTGGCAGAATGTCGATGACTGAAAGTCCTTTGTGACGCGAATGGAGAGTATAAACGTGCACTGCTAAAAGTGCTCGACTTCGAGGGGAGTATTAGCTACATTGACGTCCAGAGGCTCGTTCGAAATGCTCACTTCCCCTTCGAGACGAATTGGATCCCAGATTGTACGGTGTTCTCGGTCTGCCTTTATGAACTCATCGCTTGGAGGTTTAACAATTGACACAATGCGGACATTACGAGCGTCCTGCTGAAAAATGTAACCTTCAGCGGCGATTCCAGCAAGAATGACCGCGATAAGTGTGAGAATTATATTCGTGTAAAGTTGTGTTTTCATGGTGATGTTTTTAGACTGCTTCAATTCAAAACAAATTTTGCGAGCCATGATTCTGGCTCCGGTACTATTTAATTGCTGCGGATGCAACAAACATGAACAGGTGCGGTCTTCGAAGGACAGCCTTGCTGGTGAACGGCGGTATGATTCATTGCAGCGCGCGGAGCAGCGCGCGGAAGATTCGATTTATCGCTTGGATACATTTGCGCTCGGCGAGAGGGTAGTATACTTGAAGGATGGTTCACATGATTACCACCGTGCTACCTGTAAAGTGTTTCCTGCTGATTCTCTCCGTGTATACGGCAATCTCAACAAAAAAACAACAATAGCCGGTGCACGTTATCGAGGATTGACAGAGTGTCGGCTTTGCACGCCTGACTCGGCAAATCGCGAACGGGATGAACATTGGAAAATCGATGATCCTGATGCCGAGGAGGATGACAATTAGCGTTGTTCCTATGGCTACGAGGAATATGCGAGTCTACAGACATTGAGTGGACCTTCGAGCGAAGTTACTGCCCTGCGAATGGCAACCCACCCCCTGCATTTTCCCTCGGATGCAGGAAACCGAATTCTCCCGCGTTGTCAGTTGGTTGTGTCAACGATAATGCGTTTGCCTGTTTCGTCATCCCAAAACGTGTCTGGAAGCAGTCGCCGACCACCGAATGGGAACTCTCGAACGCCTTCGATGGAGTCGCGAATTGTGCGTTGGTAACGCAAGGCCGCGATGAGATTATGGGTCTTTGTTGCCGCGTCCGACCGCTCGATCTCGATAACCATGTTATGATCATGCGAAATAGCCCAGATTGCACTATCGCTGATCCAGCCTGCATCCACTGCGCGAAGGCGTTCGTACCATTTGCGCTGCTCGCTTACACATCCGGTTAGAAGTAATAGGGCGAGCAGAATCATTGATTTGTTCATGTCACACTCCTTTCATTGTACTTAGTTGTGAGAGAGATAATAGGTTCTCATTGAATCCTGCCGACGCATCCTCTCGACGTTAGCTTGTGCGCTGGCCCGGTTCATGGAATCCAGTTGTTCGATGTAGCGGACAAAGTTCGTGTCCGCTGACAACACCCGAATGGTGCTGTCATTGATGTGTCCTCCCTCAACGGCTTTGAGGCGATCATACCACGTCTGTTTTTCGCTGACACATCCGGCAATGAAGAATAGCGTGAGTAGAATAGTTGCTCGTTTCATCTTGCCCTCCTGTTCTGTTTTCGATTGTTATTAGTGTCTTCTAATTCGTGTTCGGTATGGATCAGTCGATCCGCGTTTACCGGTGTATGGATTGCTATTGCCCCGTGAACTCCAGTTATTAGCGCGCGAGTGATCGGGGGCGGTGCGAAAATAAGGTAAGACGTAAACCCCCGTACTGCGGCGTTGGTAGCCGTGAGTGTGAACCCATTGCGCGGTCGCTCCAGAGGCGATAACCGCGAGTAAGAAGAGCGTGAGTGAGATCGTGTGTTTCATCCTGTCCCCGTTTTGCTACATGATGAAGATAGACTCACTTCCCATGCCAACGCCGAGACAGGGAACGTCGCGCGCGCGGTGCAGTCAGTGGGGGCAATAAAATCACCTTCCGGGAAGCAACCCCTGCTAACTTGTGTTAGCAGGGGTTGCCATTTTTTCTAAACGTGGGTAGATACTTCTCGGATATTGGACGCGCAGTCAGTTCAGCCGCACAGGGGCTGCGGATCGTCATGCGCCATCTCGTCCGAAAGAAGGTGACGCGGCAGTATCCAGAGCTGAAGAACGAGTACATTCTCCCTGAGCGAGCGCGCAATCGGCTATATGTCAACATGGACGACTGCATCGGGTGCGACAAGTGCGCCCGCGCATGCCCGGTCGATTGTATCACGATTGACACCGTGAAGGCCGTCCCTGGTGAAGACCTCGGCATCACGACGAAGAACGCGAAGAAGAAGGCGCTCTGGGTGACGAAGTTCGACATCGACATGGCGAAGTGCTGCTATTGCTCGCTCTGCGTCTGGCCGTGCCCTACGGAGTGTATCGTCATGACGGAAGTGTTCGAGTTCTCCGAGACCAAGCGCGAGAACCTCATTTATCACTATGCCACGATGGATGAGACTGAGGCGCAAACGCATGTTGATAATTGGAAAGTGTGGGAAGTTGAAGCAAATGCACAACGCGCTAAGCAAGCCGCTGAACGCTCTGCGAAAGTGGCGGAGCAGCAGTCCGCCGCACCGACGGCTGAGGCAACGATGAAGCCACCGCCGTTTATGGTTAAGCAATCGGGCGCAATTCCACCACCACCGGGAGCGATCAAACCACCACCGGGAGCGATCAAACCACCGCCATTCAAGATGCCGCCACCTCCACCAAAAACGGAGGGGGCTGCCTAATGCCAACGCTCTTCGACATATTCTTCTATCTTTTCGCGGCGACGATTGTCGTCTCGGCGGTGCTCGTCTGCTTCTCGCACAACATTGTTCACGCGGCGTTCTCGCTGCTGTTTACGTTCATGGCCGTTGCGGGTGTGTACGTGTTGCTCGGAGCGGACTTTCTCGCGGTTAGTCAAATCTTGATTTATGTCGGTGGCATACTAGTGCTGTTGGTCTTTGGTGTGATGCTGACGAACCGTGTGACGAATATTGATATTCGTGCTGCCGTGCGTGCGCGGATTCCCGCGTTCGTTTTATGCTCGGGTTTATTGACCGTGCTGATCTTGCTTCTTACAACGGGCCATTGGATCTCTTACAAAGATCAACCATGGACGAATACTCCCTGGAATAAGAATGCAGTAGAGCAAGCACTTGCGCCAGACCAAGGGACGGAGCAGGAGAAACACGATAAGTCTGGTAGCCATGGTACAGCACCGGAAATCGGGAAGCTGATGCTCACTGATTATCTGCTCCCGTTCGAACTTGTGTCAGTCGTGTTGCTCGTTGCCCTTCTCGGCGCGGCTAGTATTGCACGCCAAGACCCCGTGCCAGCAAAACAGGAGGGGGGAGCATGAGTCTTTTCCCGGTTGGATTGTATCACTTCCTCATTCTCGCCGCTGTCCTCTTCGTGCTCGGCCTCTTTACAATGCTTACGCGGAAGAACGCCATCGCGGTGCTGATGGGCATCGAGCTTATTCTCAATGCGGCGAATATCAACTTCGTCGCGTTCACGCGATATGGCGGCGTGAATCTCGGTGGACAGATGACGGCGATCTTCGTGATCGTCATGGCGGCGTGCGAGGCGGCGGTGGCGCTTGCGATCGTGTTAAATCTGTATCGCCGCTCCCAGACCGTCTCCGTTGTCGATGCAAACAAACTGCGGGACTGACGCACGATGAACGATCTCATTCTCATATCGCTCGTCGCGCTTGGACTACCGCTGGTGGCCTTTGTTCTTGTTATCTTTAATCAAAAGGCACTTGCAGATAGAGCACATCTCATTTCTACTCCGGCGATAGCCTTCTCGCTGGTGCTCTCGCTCTATGTTGCATGGATGAAGTTGAAAGGCTTGCCGCTCACGACTTTCGAGTGGAGCATGGATTGGATTCAGTTCGGAACGCTGCCAGGCTATGGTCCGCTGAAAATAACGGTTGGTGTGTTGCTCGATAACATCACGGCAATACTTATGGTGGTCGTTACGAGCGTCAGTTTCCTCGTCCACATTTTCTCAAGCGAGTATATGAAGCTCGATTCGAGGTACGCTCGCTACTTCGCCTATCTGGGGCTCTTCACCGCGGCGATGATGGGCGTAATACTCGTCAATAACTTCTTCGGTCTCTACATGTGCTGGGAGTTGGTCGGCTTCACCAGCTACCTACTCATTGGTCACTGGTATGAACAAACGGGGCCGCAGCTTGCATCGAAGAAGGCATTCATCACGAACCGCATCGGCGATGCGGTGATGTGGATGGGTATCCTGCTTCTTTTCACGGAATTCCACACATTCAACTACCGCGAGATATTTGCGCTGATCTATCAAGGATTACCGATCACATTTAGCATATTTGGGCTTTCACCCGAGACGACCTTGACCGTTGCGGGATTACTACTCTTCTCCGGAGCCATTGCCAAGAGTGCACAATTCCCACTCCATGTGTGGCTTCCCGATGCGATGGAAGGTCCAACACCCGTCTCCGCACTCATTCACGCAGCTACGATGGTTGCCGCTGGCGTCTATTTCACTGCACGAATCTTCCCGCTCTTGACTGGGGACGCGATGCTCATCGTCTCGTGCATCGGCGGCTTCACGGCGTTGCTTGCCGCAACAATCGCAATCACGCAAACCGACATCAAGCGCGTGCTCGCTTACTCGACAGTCTCCCAGCTTGGGTTGATGATAATGTCCATCGGTGCAGGCGCTGTCGCGGCCGGCCTATTCCATCTGGTAACGCACGCGGCATTTAAGGCATGTCTCTTCCTTGGTGCTGGATCGGTTATTCATGCGATTCATCGCGCCCAGCATGGCACGGCGGATAGCGAATTGGATGCGCAGGATATGCGGAACATGGGGGGGCTACTGAAGAAGATGCCGATCACAGGATGGTCGTTTATCGTGGCGACGCTTGCCATATCAGGCCTTCCTCTTTTAGCGGGGTTCATGTCGAAGGACGAGATCCTTGCGGGAGTGACGGCGTATGGGAAACTGCAATCTACGATGCAGCACTCGGTGGAATCGCAGCCGTTTTACATTGACCATAATGCCATCGCGATACTACTTCCCTTCGTTGGAGGCATCGTAACGATCCTAACCGCATTCTACATGTGGCGGCAGGTGTTCCTCGTGTTCTTTGGCGTGCCGAGGGAGGTATCTCTCTTCGAAAGGATCAGAGAATCATCGCGGGTGATGACGGTTCCGATCGTTGTTCTCGCAGCGCTCTGCTTATGGATATGGTATGGCCCAAATCCGCTTGCACCGGAGAGTGGCTGGTTCTTGAAAAAGTGGGTGAGGACTTCGGCGCAAGTCATTCCGCCACAAACTGCGCCTACCTACGCCATCGTGCCGCAGGTGCTTGCCACCGATGATGCTACGCACGAGGAACCCGAGGTATCACCCGCGTCTTCCCCGATTCCCTCATCACAGACAACCAGCACGCTGGACCGGTTACCACAAATGCCGCATCAACTTGCCCTGGAGGCGGAGAGGCATACGGTAGCGCCGATAGTCGGAGAGGTCGCAATAGGATCTGCGCTCTTCGGATTGTTGCTCGCCTGGTTATTGTACATGCTTCGTCCAGGCGTCGCTTCAACGATCGGGCGAAAGCTCGGGCCGCTCTACCGATTCAGCTTGAGAGGGTGGTATATTGACGAGATCTATGAGATTGCAGTAGTAGCTCCATTCCTGTTCGTGGCGCGCGGACTGGCATGGGTTGACGATAGAGTGGTCGACGGGTTAGTGAATGCAACCGCCCGGACGACTGTTCTTCTTTCGCGTGTTGTCGGTTGGTTCGATCGCTATATTGTGGATGGCATTGTTACTCTTGTCGGAGCAACGGTGCAGTTTCTGGGTCTGATGACCCGATCGCTCCAGACCGGCCGCATTCAAACGTATCTTGCGTGGGTAGTTGCGAGTGTTGTCACATTATTCGTGGTAATTCATTACGTAGTGCTGGCCAAGCCGTGAGGGTTTGCGTCCGCTCATTCTTTTTGATTTAGGATTCATCATGCAAAGCTGTATTCGCCTCCTCGTTTTGGCGTTGGTCTTCTCGTTTCCGGTAGTGTCTGTAGCAGGTACGCCTTCGACTCCGTCTCAGCCCGGAACCTCGTCCTCGCTGACTCCCTCTGCACCCGGTGTAGTCTATGTAAAGTTAAGAGCTGGATCGACCGTGTTCGGAGCCGCAGCTACTAAGGGGTCCCAGATTCAATCGACCGGGACGGGGAAGTTCGACAGAACACTAAAGGCGCTGAAGATGAGGTTGGTCGTTCCATTTGACGCGGACGCCCCGAAGGATGAGATCACGAGAGAGTATGGAATCGACCGGATGTTCTGCATCTATTATGACAATCGCAGCGTCGACCCACATGCCGCTTTACAAATGCTGCTGGCAACCGGGGAGGTCGAGTGTGGTTCGCCTCGGTATCTGTTCCCACTTTCGAAGAAGACGAACGACCCGCAACTGAATTCACAATGGGGTCTGACGAACATAAATGTCTTTAGCGCATGGGATGTCACGACAGGAGATCCATCGGTGATCGTTGCCGACGTGGATGACGGCTTTAACACGAAGCATGAAGATCTGAAGAATGCCATCACTGCAGGTTGGGATCTGGTTGGTGCTGTGAGCACGGCAAGCGGCGCAGCGTTCCAACCCGATAACGATCCGACTCCGGACAATACACAGAATAGCCACGGTTCCCACACGGCAGGCTGCATTGCTGCCACTGGAGATAACAATCTTGGAATCGCTGGCGTCGCCTATGGTTGTAAGATTTTGGCGATCAAGGCGGCCGGCAGCGATGCTGACAACACGGGCGGCATTTCCGCAGGATACGAAGGCATCCACTACGCAACGACGCACGGAGCAAAGGTGATCAACTGCTCATGGGGTGGACCGATCTCTGGAAGTAGTGCAGGTTTTGCAAACACGGTACTTGCAGAGGCGACTGCCCGCAATGTGCTGGTTGTTGCTTCGGCGGGCAATGGCACTCCAACCGGGCTGGATCTGGCCAAGAATCCTCAGTACCCCGCAACTGGCCCGGGCGTGCTTTCCGTCGGAGCATCAGATCAATCGGACGGTCCAGCGTCCTTCTCCTACTTCGGGCATCCGGTTAGCGTGTGGGCTCCGGGTACAGGAATCCTGAGTTGCAGTTATCCAGGCAATACCTCGTACAACGCCGAAGATGGGACGAGCTTCTCCTCGCCGCTCACGGCTGGCGTCGCCGCGCTGGTGGTCTCGATGCATCCGACGTGGCCGCCACGGTTCGTTGCCAGACAAATTATTCAGACGTGCGACAACGTTGTCAGACCGGGCGACCAATACAACTATTGGGGCCGTGTAAATGCCGGTAGTGCTCTCACTTCCCCAAGTGGGCCTGGGCTTATGATCATGAGCTACACGTTGGATGGCGTGGCCTCCGATTCTCTTGGCGCTGTTGGTAAGGTATCCGACTTGAAGGTGACGTTCAAGAATGTTGTCTCGACCGGATCAAACCTGACTGCGACGATCCTCACGAGGACAGGCTACACTGCCGGCGCAACACCGACCGTTACGATCGGTTCGATGGTCGTCGATGCAAGTTTCCAGGCGGATTTCCAGATCACTCGCACGGGTACCTACAGCGAAGGGAATATGCCGGTTCGCTTTTATGTAACCGATGGTGCAAATTATTCAGACACACTCGACCTGCTGCTTCCACTAAAGAGGACTCCGGGCTTCGTGTTGGAACGCCCCGCTCCGTTCGGTCAGAGTATTAAACGGGTTTCGAACACGGCAGCGTGGGCTACATTTGGTTTTGCCCAGACCGGGTTCGTGACAGTATCGCAGTACGCACGTGAGGGCAAAGGCGTGTGGTCAGACACAACAACACTGAGCGATGGGCTTGCTGCTGCGTATGATGTCGAAGCAATTGACTCAGTTTCGGCCTACTTTGGAACTGGCTCGAACAGCGTCGCAGAAGTAATATTTACGCATGATGGCGGGACAACCTTTGACTTTACGGACTGCAGCTCGTTCACACCATTTGTCAACACGATCCACTTCTTCGATGCGAATAATGGCATCCTCATAGGAGATCCCATCACGAGCAGCACTGCCAAACAGCCGTGGGGGATTGGCGTTACAACGGATGCGGGCGTCTCGTGGAATCAGATTCCTTCTCCGCCAATGAATTCGAAAGTTGGCGAGGCGAGTTGGAATAACTCCGCAACGTGGGTTGGCGATAACGGTTGGTTCGGTTCGAACAGCGCTCGCATTTGGCACACGACGAACCGCGGTGTTTCCTGGACTTCCGCGACAACCTCAACCTACCTCCATGCCCTTGGGATCGGATTCGATGATGACGCGATCCATGGATTCGCTGTGTTCCGCCGGGTGGCGAATTCCTCCGGGACTGTTACTGGGGTGAAGGGGATCATGGGCTCCGCCGACGGTGGCACAACATGGAAAGTCGTGAAGATGCCGGCCGCTGGGATGACCCCGGGTGCAGTTCGGTTTGTACCGGGTTCCCATACTGCGATCCTTACTTCCGACAGCGGTATTTGGCGAACCGCGGATTTCGGTGCAACCTGGACGCCTATCGGAATGCCCGTGACGTATGTGCCGATGGATGGAGACCTGAGCATCTACTCAGCCCAGGGCACGACGACAGCCAGCTTCGTTTCGAACGGGGAGGGAATTGCAACCTATCAGGAAGTCATTTCCGGTTTGAATGCGACGCCAGGTTCACTCTCATTTGGTAATGTTATCGTAGGTCAGGACAGCTCGCTTTCCACCACCGTGAAGAACGGCGGCACCTCGTCGCTCACGATCAACAGCATCAGCGTAAGCCCTGCTGGGTCGGCGTTCTTGAATGACACGTCCAGCGCGAGCGTCAAGACACCGAAGACATTAGCAGGTGGCGCATCGTTTGTGCAGATCGTAACATTCCGACCAGTAGCGGCGGGTCAGCAATCTGCGAATCTTGTCTTCACGCTTTCCGATGGTACGACATTACAGGTGCCGTTAAGTGGAGTTGGCAAGCCGTTAGGTGGAGTCGCGCAGCAGATAGCCAACGGTGGGCTTATTCTCAATGTCTCGACTAATCCATTCCATGGTGTGACGGGAATTGAGTATGAAATACCACATAGCGAAGTCATTCGCCTGAGCGTGTTCGATGCACTGGGACGCGAAGTTGCGGTGCTCGCAAACGGCGCGAGATCGGAGGGGTCATACTCTGCGTCTTTCGATGCCCGCAATCTTCCGGCCGGAGCGTACTACGTAACGCTACTGACAGAGTCTGGCTTGCGGATGAACAAGGCGATTACGTTGTTGAGGTAAGAAGAGCGTGAACTGGAAGCATCGCGCAATTCAGAGATGCTTCCACTGTGCTTGGGGTCGTCGCGCACGGCCGATTTCGGGAAATAGCTTGTCGTGAATGATCTCACAAATTCCACTTTTGAGTCTGCTTACATTCCTGCCACTGGCAGGAATGTTCGTTCTTGCCTTCGTCCCCAAGGATAAGGTTCTCGTTCTGCGCGGTGTGACGGTTGCGATCACGCTTCTGCAGCTTGCCCTTGCGGTTGTCGTGTGGCTCAATTTTGACACCAGCCTTGCCGGGGTGAATAACCCGAAGACCTTCCAGTTTGTCGAGCGGTTTTCGTGGGTGAGGATCTCTGGAGTAGGGATCTTTGGAAATGTGGCGATCGATTACTTCATGGGGCTCGATGGATTGTCGGTCACCATGATCCTTCTCACGACACTGATCACCGCGATCGCTTCGGTGGCAAGCTTTTCTGTCAACCGCAATGTCAAAGGCTATTTCTTGATGTTCCTTCTGCTGGATGTCGGAATGATCGGGACCTTCTGCGCGCTGGACTTCTTCATGTTCTACGTCTTCTGGGAGTTGATGCTGCTGCCGATGTATTTCCTCATCGGAATCTGGGGCGGGGCACGACGTGAATACGCGGCACTCAAGTTCTTCATCTACACGCTGCTGGGCTCGGTGGTAATGCTGCTTGTCATGATCGGCCTATCCTATTCAACACAAGTAATGCTCTTCTCACCGGATACCCATTCGGTGATACTGAATCCGTTGACGCATAAGCCTGAAATGTACCATACGTTCAGTATGCTACAAATGATGAATCCGGCCGCGATGGTAAAGGATAGTATCTTCTTCGGTCTGGGTACCGATTGGCGCTACATCGGGTTTCTCGGGCTCTTTTTTGCCTTCGCGATCAAGATTCCAATGTTCCCCTTTCATACCTGGCTTCCGGATGCGCACGTGGAAGCGCCGACGGCGATCTCTGTAATCCTCGCTGGAGTGTTGTTGAAGATGGGCGGCTACGCGATACTCCGGCTGTGTTTCGGTATCTTCCCAGAGATCGCCTTTGCTCTAAGCTGGTATATCGCGATGTTCGGCGTAATTAACATTATCTATGGGGCATTCTGCGCGATGGCGCAGAGCGATTTCAAACGACTCATCGCATACAGCTCCATCAGCCACATGGGTTTTGTGTTACTTGGAATTGCATCGCTGAACTCACAGGGAATGATGGGGGCGATTCTGCAAATGTTCAACCATGGCATGATCAGTGCAATGCTCTTCCTGCTCGTGGGAGTCTTGTACGATCGCACACAACTGCGCGGCATACTGGAGTTCGGCGGATTGGCGAATCAGATGCCGAAGTATTTTGCGCTGATCGTGATCGCGATGTTCGCAGCGCTCGGACTGCCAGGAATGTCGCTCTTCATTTCCGAAGCATTTGTCTTTATCGGCGCCTTCCAGGCATGGCAGATGTGGGCCATCATTGCTGCGCTCGGTATTGTGCTTACGGCGGCGTATTATCTCTGGACCCTCCAGCGGATGTTCTTCGGTGCGTTACCGGAAAGATGGAATGCGTTGACAGACGTGACCCCACGCGAGCTTGTGACGCTCATCCCGCTGGCGGGGATCATCATTGCGCTTGGTATCTATCCAGGGCCGCTGCTTGATCTTACCACGTGCAGTGTGAATCAGTTGGTAACATTCGTCCATAGCCACGGGGTGATACCATCCGTGGTTCACGGAGCGGCAATTGTGAAATAAGGGAGCACACGAATGCCTCCGAAACCACCGCCGGATCTCTCCACAATCGCTCACGCTGTACAGCAGTACACGGCGATCAGCATCAATCACTTCTTACCTGAAGTCTTCCTTGTTTGTGGCTTCTTGCTCTCCATTCTACTGGATGTTGCGACGCGGAAGGGCAGGTCAAAGCGAGTCTCCGTCTACTTTGCCGTTGCGGTGCTGGCACTTTCAGGTGCGATGGCGGCAACACAGTGGCACACCTTCGATCCGCTGCATCCAAAGGATCTGAAAGGTGGCTCACCGCTTTTCCCTTATACTCAATCGCTTTTCGCGCCGGATGTTCATAATGCGGAAATGCAAAACGGCTATGGGATGGCAGTGGTTGATAACTTCGCGGTATTCTTCAAGTTGTTCATTTCGGTGACGGGCATTCTTGTGCTCCTGATGTCACTGGTCTCTCGCGAATTGCAAGCGCGCTCATCAAGGATGGGCGAATTTACATCACTAATTCTAGGGATGTGCATTGGTCTGTATCTGATGCCGGCCTCGATGGATCTGTTGACGATGTATGTCTCGATGGAGCTTGTCTCCATCACTGGTTACATACTGGCCGGTTTTTCGAAGGACGCCGAGCACAGCGCCGAGGCGTCCCTGAAATATATACTCTTCGGCGCGTTGGCCTCCGGGATGATGATCTATGGCTTCTCCCTCTTCTATGGGCTGACGGGTACGACAAGTATTATAGGCATTCGTAATGTACTGGCTCTTTCCCCCGCGACACACACCGGTGCGAATCTCTTCATACTATGGAGCGCCACGGTGCTGGCTCTTGTCGGGATGGGATACAAGATCAGCGCGGTGCCGTTTCATATGTGGACGCCGGACGTCTACGAAGGTGCACCGGCACCAGTCACTGCGTTCCTTTCAGTGGCTTCGAAGGCCGCAGGATTCGGGTTGCTCATTCGTTTTCTGCTTTTCATTTTTCCTGACAGTCGCGGTGCTGGATTACCACTGCTGGACTGGCACATCTTCGTCGCCGCTATAGCGGCAATAACGATGACCGTTGGTAATTTCGCCGCACTGCTTCAATCAAATGTACGGCGTATGTTGGCCTACAGCTCGATCGCCCATGCGGGCTATATGCTTGCTGCGCTCGCTGTCGGGGGTGCGCCGGGTGTGGTGGCTATCATGGTCTATCTTGGTACGTATCTCTTCATGCAGCTTGGCGCGTTCTATGCCGTAATGCTGATCGAGAACAAACTGGGCACGGAGGAATTGGATGACTATCGTGGTCTTGTTGCGCGCGCACCCCTCGTATGTGTGGGGCTTCTGATATTCCTCATATCGCTAACCGGTATTCCTCTTACTTCTGGCTTCGTTGGCAAGTTCTATCTATTTACTGCTCTGCTCACGCCGGATCATTCAACGAATACTATTCCGTGGTTATGGTTGGCGGTCGTTGCAATTGGCAATGCGATCATTTCGCTATATTACTACATGCGTGTTGCGGGTGCGATGTTCCTGAAGAGGCCACTACGAGATCTTGCGTTAGAGCGCGTGGGAGAGCTTGGCGCGATTCCATCTGCGGCTATGGCTTTTTCCTGGCCGACGATTGTTCTCCTCCTTGTATTCATCACTCCAGTCTTAGTGCTGGGTGTGTATTTTCAGCCACTGGTGGATTTTGCAAGTGGTGTAGTTCGATTTTTCAGTTTCACCGAAATACGATATTAAGCAATGAGCCTCGAGATACCGTTTGATATGACCGTTCAGGAGTTAAAGCAGTGGCAGGATGAAAAAAAGAAATTCGTGCTCGTGGATGTGCGCGAACCAGCGGAATACAAGACCGCGAACATCGGTGGGAAGTTGATCCCGCTCAACTCGCTGCCACAACACTTAGCCGAACTCGATCCTGAAGCGGAGATGGTAGTTCACTGTAAATTGGGTGGCCGTAGCGGCATGGCAGTAGAATTCCTTCGCAGGAATGGATTCCCCAAAGCGCGTAATCTCAAGGGCGGGATCATCGCCTGGAGCAGGGAGATCGACCCCAGCGTGCCGCAGTATTAATGGTCTCGGGGTTTCCGCTAACGGATAAAGATCTTCTTCGACGCTCGCGCCGCACTCCCGAAGACGCCTAGGCCACCTTGAACGTCAAGCGTGGCGTTGTTGAATTGCGAGCTGGAGAGATACACACCGAGGATGAAATCCTGGTAGTTCTTATCTAGCGCGATCGCGCGGATCGCATTCAACCCGAAGTACTTGAACTGCAGCCAGACGGCTTGTTCGCTCGTGGAAAGAATGAAGAAACGGTAACGCCCATAGGCGTTGCTATCGGGGAGCGATAAGGTGATGTTCTGGTCTGAAATGAAATTCGAGTCTTCGGGGCGAAGACAGATCACTTCCAAGCCGTATCCGGCAGAGCCAGAACTCGGCGTCCACCAGAGGGAGATACCGGGTTTTGCAAGACTATCACGATCCGGAAAGACGATCGTATCAACACCCGTAACCGATAGTGATCGGGAGACTAACTTCGCCGAGTCGAGCGTGATCGCTTTTGGCACGGTGGTCTGTGCGGTGAGCGTGTCGCCATTCCATGCGACAGTGAGATGATATGTTTTGCTTGGTTGTGCAATAAATGTCCGGGTAGGGTCGGTGTAGATATAGCGGCCACGAACGCTATCCTCTCGAAGCACAAAGTTCGAGTCGCCTGTAGAGATGGTCACGGAAGCACCGCTGACACGATCCTGAGGGTTCTGATTTGTGATGGAAAGGGTTTGACGAACGATGATGGAGTCCAACGGCTCGTTCGCATAGAGAAATCCTTGCACAACAAGCTGTGAATGGAAGTTCGCATCGAGAGCAGAACTGCAGGAGTTGAGCAAAAGTAACGCAACGATCGCCAGAAGACAATACTTCATTAGTACGTCACCTCCATTCCGATGGTGGGGATAATGGGAAGCAACTTCACGTCCGAGATCTCCGCCGGTTGTTTGCCCGTATCAACGACACGAAACCAGACATTGCGGTGGCTATAGAGATTGAAGATGTCGAGTGATGCCTTCGCGGGCTTACCGAAGAACTGGAACGAGTAGGTGATGCTGGCATCGGCGCGGTGGTAATCGGGCAGCCGCTGCGCCCCCATAGTGCCGGGAATATCCAGACTCTGCTCAACACCAACCTCGTCAAGACCTACGTGGTAATATCCGAGCGTAGATGTGTATGCCTGTCCTGTCGCGTATGTCCACGTTCCGCCGACCTGCCAGCGGTCGGATATTTTGTAGTTCAGGAGTAACTGCACATCCTGCCGCTGGTCATACTTGGGATAGAATTGCATCCCGTTGTTCAGTGCCGGGATCGTTTCGTTCACCCATGAAAGGGTGTAGCCGATCCAGCCGGTGAAATCCTTGTATTGCTCGCGTAGATAGAGCTCCATTCCGTAGGCCGCACCTGTGCCGCGTGGGAAGATCTCTTGAATATCATTCGAAAGAAACTTGGTCTCATTGTACTCAACGATGTTGTCAAGCTTTTTGTAATAAAATTCAGCCGACACGAAGTGATTCTCTGTAGGATATCCGCTAATGCCGAGAATATATTGCGTGCTTCTGCTTGGCGGAAGTGGGGCCACACCCGGCACCCAAAGATCGAAGAAGGTGAACTCCCCAGCGGTAACAAGATGGAGAAATTGGTGATAAATACCAGTCGATGCTTTCAGTGTCCAGAGCGGATCGAGTTGATACGCAAGCGTAACGCGCGGATCGTACGTCAATGCATTTGCCAGATCAAGCCCTTCGACACGCAGGCCGTATGTTGCGGTGAGTTTATCCGTTATCTTCCATTCGTCCTGGGCATAGCCGGAGAGGTAGTAGGGCGCGCCTCCCGTATCCTTGATGGGTTTGTTCGTGGTACCGAGCGTGTTGTAGAAATTGAAATTGAAGCGAGAGAGCCCACCACCGATGCGAATGTCATGCGCCTCGTCAGCACGCCAGTCGATGTCCTCCTTGACCGAGCTCTCCTGGATACCATTGTCGAATTCGAATGGATTGTCAGTGAGATTGCCCAGCGATTGCGAAGAGTAGGCCGTGTAGCCAACGAAGCTTCGCGAGTAGAGTTTGTCAGAGAAGATGTGCGTCCACTCACCGCTCGCGAGTTTGTTTCCCCATGTCAGCGTAATGTCAATGAAGCCATTGGATGGGTAGTGGAGATGATCGGCGCCCATATAGCCCGAGAAGGAGAGCCTGTCGGATGCTCCCAGCTCTTCGTCTATTTTTGCGTTGAGGTCATAGAAGTAATAGCGGGGAAGCAGCGTCGAGCCTCCAAGCCATCTATCCGCGTTGGTTGCGTCGAGGAAGGCGTCGATGTACGTGCGGCGACCACTAATCAGAGCCGAGCCTCCGGGTATTGGGAATTCGAAAGTCTGTTTGGCGCTGATGAGACCGATAGAGCTCTTTCCGTGAAGTTCGTTCTTATCACCTTCCCGTGTCGTGACGTTGAGCACTCCTGTAAGTCTTCCGCCGTACTCCGGCGGGTAGCCGCCTTTGGCTAGATCGACATCCTTGATCGCATCTGTATTGAATGTGCTGAAGAATCCGAAGAGGTGCGATGGATTATAGACGACGTTGTGATCGAGGAGGATAAGATTCTGATCCGGAGGGCCACCGCGGATATACAGCCCGCTCGAAACTTCGCTTAGCGCCTTGATACCGGGAAGCATTTGGAGCACTCGGAATAGGTCGCTTTCGCCGCCGATGGCTGGGGCCTGGGCTATGGTCGTTGGCGTAAGCGTTATGCGACTTACGCTCTTGCGTTCGATCTCACGCTCCTTCTCGGATTGAACAACGATGTCCTGCCCCCCGACGCTGGCAGAGTGCAGTGAGAAGTTGAGCGTCGTTGTAGCCCCTTCGACGAACGTTACGATTTGGCTATCAACTGCGTAACCCAATAGGTGTGCTTCAACTTTAAACGGCCCTGCTGGTAGGTCCTTCACATCATAGTTGCCTGCTGCATCTACTATCCCGCCACGATGCAATTCACGAATTTCTATTCGCACTCCTGGAAGAGGCTCCTTGGTTTGTACATCGCTAACATGGCCACGAAGAGCGGCGGAATGGGAGGATTGCGCATGGAGAACCCCTTGGCTATGAAGGAGCAGGAAGAGACAGACGGCAAGCCGAAGAAAGGTCACTTCGTGTGCAGGCGACAATGGCGAATGGCGCCTACAAACTACCGGACCTCTTCCCACACCTGGTCGGAAGAGCGATGTTTAAGCAAGACTGCCACGCCATTGCGAATCCAATCAAAATAGACACGCGCGTATCCATACTTACGATAGCGGCGCGGCGATTCGAATACCAGTAATTGGTTATCATAGCGAACTCGGCCGATAGAACGCAATCTGCGATAGAGATCGAAGTCCTCACCTGCTGCCATCTCTGGATTATACCCTTTGAGCGCCTCGAACGCTTTACGGCGGACGATCTGGCACTCGCCCCGGCCCATGCCAAGGCCGAGCACATTGGCGTACTTTACATACCGATTGAAGTAGGCGTGAAAAAGGATGTCGCTGATCCTCCGTTCGGTGGGCTGCACCTCCACGCGTGTCGCAATGGCAGAGAGCGATTCATCCACGGCGAAGCGCTGAATGGCGCGATCGAGAAAAGGGCCGACATTTGAAAGGCAACTGTCCGCATTCAGGAAGAGCAGGAGATCGGCGTGGGCCATTTGCGCACCACGGTTCCGTCCTTCGGCGATTGTTTGCCGCCAGGGTTCGAAATGCGTTGCAATATAGTCTGCGTAGGCCGTGGCAATGCCCATGGTGTCGTCGGAACTGCCACCGTCGCTGACGATCACTTCGAGCGAGTAGCGGCTTTTGATCTCTGGTGTAAACTGCTGAAGGCAGCGTTCCAGCAATTTCTCCTCATTCTTCGTCGGAATGATGACCGAAATAGCGGGTCTGCCGGTCAGAGTGATCTGAACGGGAAGGGAACGAGAAGCAAAAACTTTTTTCTGAGCCATAAAAAAATACTTGGCTGCCTACTGAACGCTGTGCGTTACTATTTTAGATCACGAAAGAAGCTCGAAAGCGACCACGAGAGTGGTTTCCCAGCGCGCTCCCGGCTGAAGCTCGATGTCCCAGATCGGCATTAAAATCGAGCCTTGGTAGATCCGCTCAAATCCCGCTTCACTGAGCGAAACCGATTCAAGCGGATACCGAAATATTTCGCTGGCATTCTCCGGTCTGAGATCAATCGCAAGACGCAGATATTCATCAACGAGCCGAAGATCGCACGGGCCAGTAACGCTCCCGGTGCTGTTCATTTTCGGTTCATTCAACTGTTTGCCTGCCGACTCGAAATATCGATCATGGGCGTCTCCTGCGAGCAGGTTAAACGCCCATTCCGAGGCGAATCTTAAACGAAGCGCACGTTGCGATTCGTTCGTGAGCGAGTAGCCCACTTGCAGTAGGTTTCCCTCTGAAGTAAGGGAGAGCACTTTGGTCAGCCTGACCGGGTGCAACTCCCCTTGCAAATTCACGTTGCCGAGCCGCGACAATCTGAGTGTTCCCGCCGGATCATTGAAACCCCGCTCGAAGGCAGAAGTCACGAAATCTCCGAGTTCTTCGAATTTCTGTGATTTTAGCTCCTCGAGGGTGGTCTCGGCGCTTAGGAAATGCTCGATCATTGAGCCGTGCCTATAGCTATCGTAGATCAACAGCTTTTCCAGTCCGGCCTCTTTCGAGAGAACAAGATCATGAATAGACGTTGCATCCGTCGGCTTTTCCGTCGAATCCGCTGCATTAATGATCTTCTCGTGGTAGGCCTCAGCCTGCCGGGAGAAGATGTTGGTGGCGTTGAAGTTGCGGTGTTTGAAGTCGAGCTCCGCGATCATCCCTCCGAGCGATGGCTTGATGAAGAGCGAGAAGACTTTCGATTCCATGATGACCTCATCTTCACCGTCGCAATCGAAATCCGTGGTCTCTGTCCGTACCTCGTTCGCATTCTCCAACGTGTCAAGTAAGCCGTCAGCTTGCACGAGTGCGGAGAAATTCGCGTGACGAAGATTCGGCAGGTATGCACCTCCAAAGACACCATGCCAGTAGGGATCGTTACACTGCGCGGAAAGAAGTGCATTTCGTGCATCATCAACGTTCACACCGGCAAAAGACAGTCGCTGGACTCTTGTACTGGTGCGGAGCATGTGCTTGTGCAGTTGATTCGTCTCAGGGTACTTGGCGAAGAAGTTACGCCAATACCCGCCTCGGACAAAGGGAAGGAATTGCTCCCACTTGGCTTTATCCTGGTTCAACTCGTGGAGGAAGTTCTCGTACTGTTGATTGGCCTTTGCTGTGGGGAGCGCCCATTGGGTCATCTCCGCGTAGCTGGCGTTGGGTAAATAGATGCGACCCACTGGTGGTGCGGCTCTCAAGGCCTCACTCGGGTGCATCATCTTGATCCAGCTTCGATTTTCATCAAGCTTGCGGAAGAACTCCTCCAACCATCCGTCTCCATAGACGTGCTCGAAGGTTTGTGGCCAAACGCCGAATTTCTCACCGTCGTCGGCAAAGCACACGATGTTTGTCCCGCCATCGCTTGAGGCATCTCTGAGTACGGCAATTGTATCATCAACATTCTTGAATGGGACCGTATATCGGAGCGCCTTTGAAATTGGAAAGACGGCCAGCGGCCTGCCTCTGTCTTCTGTGAGATAATATCCATTTAATGCATCTTCTGCGAGCCCGGCATACAGAAAGTGTGTGTCATCCAAGAGTACATACTTCATCCCGGCCTCATTCAGTGCGGAGGCGAGAGGCTGCTCCCACACGCGTTCGGCGAGCCACATGCCTGTGGGATCGTAGCCAAAAAGATCTCGAATCTTGCCGGAGAGCATCGCGATCTGCGATTGCTGATCTTCCGGGGGAATCACAGACAGGATCGGCTCATAAAATCCACCAGAGATGAATTCGAGCTGTCCGCGCTCGACCATTCTCCGCAGCCGCACGATATGCTCTGGATGATGTGCTTCGATCCAATTCAGGAGGATGCCAGTGAAGTGAGTAGCATAACGAATCGACGTCTTCTCCGCCATTTTGAAGAATGGAAGGTATGAACGCTGGTATGCTTCTTCGATGATATTATCGAAGTTGCCAATGGGCTGGTGGTTGTGGGTAGCAAAACAGAAGATGACGGATTTCATAAGCTACCGAACGCCGGATCGCCGCAAAAAGTGAGCGGCAAGTTGTGCGTCCAGCTCGTGGGTTCGCGAAAGTCAATTGCTGGTTTTGCCCGCGGATAACTCTCTCGGTCGAATTCGTTTCGTAAGTTCGGACCCAATTCCGATCAAGGTTCGAAGGTCGAGTGGGAATTCCAGCACGACGTGGAGCGCGCTGAGAAAGAAGAGCGCCTTGAGCCCGATGTCGTAGTCAAAAGCGTAGAGTGCTACCGCGAGGATCCACAATCCGACGACGCTTCCAAGCCTGGCCTTCGACACCTCGTGCCAGCGAATGATCTTGGTCTTGGAGAACCAATTCAAGTAGTGATAGAGGTATGCGTAGGCGATGAAACGCATAACCGCCGTAGCACCAGGTGAGAATTCGAACGGATCGGACGCGCTTGCTCCTGCGGTTGAGAGATGGAAGGTTCTCAAGAACCAGATATTCAGATCGCCAAAGGCTTTGTCATAATGTTGAACGACAAAAGCATCCGCGATGCCGCCTCCGGGCATAGGCGTAACAATGAACATCACCATTGCCAGCGCCAAGAATAGTACTCCGGAAGCATAGCCTGTTAGACTTGCCGACTTTAACGAGCCGTAGAAGATGAAGCAGCCAGTAAAGAAAAATACGTGGATCACGGTTACAAGCAACAACGAAGTAACAACCACGGAGAATGTAATGGGTATTGCAAAGAGCAGAATGGTCCCTGCGACAGCAACAAGCCAGCGCCAGCGTAGGTCCTGCGTAAGAACAAGCGCGATGGAAGCACAGAAAGCAATGATCACTGCATTCGCAACGAGCTGCGGCAAGGCAAAGTGTGGTACTAAACTTCCCGCATAAATGAGCGTGGCGACAACCAGAAAAAGGTAATCACGCTTTCTACTTGTGAAGTACCTACGGTCGTGGAGCCACGAGATCTCTGTCAGGTAATGGAGCGGGCCAAGCACGGCATAAGCGATCAGGAAGAGGTAAAATGGCCAAAGGAATGCTGCTAGGGCAGAGATCAGCATCAGCACCATATTCAGGATGTTTATCCTGTCGGTTGCGCGTTTAGCGATTGCGAGGTCAGATGCCACGGGGTTGGAGCGGGTACTTTTTTACAAAAAGGAGACAGTACACAACGCAAAGAGCGTGGAGTTTAGATGCAGTGTTGTTGAGAACCTCAATCACGAAGCCGAACGGTCACCAGCTTCTTTCCTTCGAGAACGAAGGCATCATAGCTCGTTAGTGCGAGAGGTTTCTCCTCCACGGACAGCACGTACGGCAGGCGTGAGGTGCGCTTCATTTCTTCAGCAAGATCTCCGCCCTTAAGCGAGTACAGCACCCCACCAGGTTTGATAAGACCATGGGTCCATTTAGTGAGATCCTCCAGCGAGGCGACAGCGCGGGAGACCACGACATCGTATGCACCTCCATGTTCCGGCGTTCTTGCTAAGTCCTCTGCCCGTCCGGCAACGGCTCGAATTCCTTTTAGCCCAAGCACGGATACCATCTCAGCACACGCAACAATCTTCTTCTGGACAGAGTCTATCAGCGTCACGTCTGAGGTGTGTGAGGCGATCTTAAGTGGGATTCCGGGAAGCCCACCTCCCGTGCCGACATCGGCAACACGCTTGGCGGCAAAGTCGTAGTTGCAAATCGCCGGCATACGAAGCGTGAGAGAATGAAGGAGGTGGCGGGCAAGAATATTGCTCTCATCCTGTCGAGAGATGAGGTTGAGTTTACTGTTCCAGACGCGGAGTAACTCTGCGTATTGGTTGAGGAGAAGTGATTGCTCCGCCGTGAGCGTGAGCGCGTTAAGACTACAAATGTCTGTGAGTTCTAGGATATTCAAGCTACAGCAGATGGGTCGGATGGTTCTTGCGTGTCCAAATCAGCCTTGTCGGTCAATTACCCTACAAAACAGTCGTTGGGGGCATTAACTTCCCGCCGCCATCAATTCTTGTCGTATCTTGTCACCTCGTTGATGAGCACCTTTTTCTTATGAGCACGCTTCGCGGGACAGAACTTCGAACGCAGAATCGATTTGAGACAACACGGCTCGAATCGTTCGATGATGGCTGGGATTCTCCAGAACTGTCGGAGCTTCCCGTTATTCAGACAGAGTTTCTCCCCGACCATTCGAAGTCCATTCTTTCGAAGAATGACAGCCCCGATCTGGGATTCAGCTACTCGATCAATGCCTATCGTGGATGCGAGCATGGCTGTGCGTATTGCTATGCGCGTCCGAGTCATGAGTATCTTGGCATGAACGCTGGGATCGACTTCGAGACCAAGATCATGGTGAAGCACGATGCGCCGGAGTTGCTGCGCGAAGCGTTTGATCGTGCTTCGTGGAAGCCCACGCTTGTGGTGATGAGCGGTAACACGGACTGCTATCAGCCAGCAGAGCGAAAATTTGGCATCACGCGGAAAGTGCTTGAGGTGTTTCTGGAGTACCGCAATCCAATTGGGATCATCACGAAGAACGCGTTAATTCTGCGGGACAAAGACATCCTTGCGGAGATGGCGCGATTGAATCTCGTTCAGGTATTTCTTTCCGTTACAACGCTTGACCGAGACTTAGCGCGTAAGCTCGAACCTCGCACCTCGACACCGGAGAGGCGGCTGCTTGCTTTGAAGAGTTTAACGGAGGCTGGAGTATTGACGGGGGTGATGATCGGCCCAGTTATTCCAGGGCTCAACGACGAGGAAATTCCGCGCATCCTTGAAGCGGCGAGCAACGCTGGCGCAAGATCCGCAGGTTACAACATGGTACGCTTGCCTTTTGCCGTGCGCCCTATCTTTGAGGCCTGGCTGACGAAGAATGTGCCGCTCGAAGCCGGCAAGATCATGAAGCGGATCCAGATGGTGCGGGATGGAGGAATGAATGATCCCAATTTCGGCAGCAGGATGCGCGGCACGGGTGGATACGCGGAGTACATAAAAGAGCTGTTCTATAAAACACGGAAGCGCCTGGGAATGAACCAGGCAGAGACGCAACTGACCACGGAGCATTTTAGGCGGCGAGGTGAATTGACGCTGTTCGATGAACGCTGAACCTGGATTCAGGCAGCCTTATCAAGGCAAATAAAACCCAGCCCAGTTATGGATGTCATTCATGCTTTCGCGGGAATGACATCTATAGCACGGTTCTGATATCTCAAGAGAAGCTCATTGCACCTTGATGAATTTTGAATTCCCAATCTCCACCATCTAATAAATCTCTCGGAATCGAGGTTCTGACAGTCATGAAATCAGTTGGGATAGTTGGCGGAGGAGCTGGGGGGATATTCGCTGCCCTGGGCGCGGCGCGTGCAGCACAGGAAGTCGGTGAAGCTATCGACGTTCGTCTTTTCGAGCGCAACCCACGCATAGGAATCAAGATACTCATCTCCGGCGGAGGCAAATGCAACATCACTCACTCCGGTAAGGTGGAGGATGTACTTCGCGAGGGATTTCCACACATCAACGAGCGCCGTTTTTTGAAGAGCCCGATGTACCGCTTTCAGAACGCGGATGTTCTGGCGTTGCTGGAGCGTCACGGAGTGAAATGGCACTCGCGCGAGAACGGCCGTATCTTTCCGGACTCGGGACGCGCGGAAGATGTGCTCGTGGCGCTTGAAACGGAATTGCGCGAAGCGGGTGTCCAGATTCGTGTTGGATCACGGATAGAATCTGCCGAACGTTCGGATAACGGATGGAGACTTACCGCGAACGGAAAGACATTTGAACCAGACGCACTCATTCTCGCCACCGGAGGCACCAGCTACTCCAAGACGGGCACAACCGGCGATGGTATCAGCTTTGCCAAGCGGCTTGGGCACACGATAATTCGCCTGCGTCCCGCTCTTGCACCGATCTATCTGAAGCAACCTCCTCCGCAGGAATTGGTAGGAATCGCATTGAGGGACGTGATCCTTCAAATAAGCGTGGCTGACAAACTGGAAGCATCCTGCGAAGGTGATGCGCTCATCACGCATCGCGGACTTTCTGGGCCAGCGACGCTTGCCATCAGTCGGGAGGCCGTTCTACTCAAGGAGCGGTCCTCAATCCACGCGGAGGCAAATCTGCTCGGGACATCAGAAGATGAAGCGCGGGAATTGGTAACGGAACTCCAGCGATCGCGTCAAGTTCAACTTGTGAAAACGTGGCTTGAAGAGATCTTGCCGAATCGGTTCGTGCCGTATGTTTTGGCACAATCAGAAATTTCCATCGAACGTAAATGGGGTGAGCTTACGCGGGCAGAGCGCGGACGTTTGCTCGTGAAGCTCGTGCGATATGACTTCGGCGAAATCTCCGAGATACCGATGGAACGCGGCGAGGTTACAGCGGGCGGAGTTAGTTTGAAAGAAGTCAATCCGAAGACGATGATGTCGCGCCGAGTGGCAGGACTATTCTTCGCCGGTGAAATGCTTGATATTGCTGGCGAGATCGGGGGCTATAATTTGCAGGCCGCGTATTCGACGGGATGGGTAGCAGGGGAAGAAGCCGTTCGCTACCATACTGCGGAGAAATAAAACAGCCCGTACAGATGATCGCTCATCGGTGCGGGCTGCTTACTTGTTCTGCTGCTTCTAAGTGGCCCCGTTCGAAAGGGCCATGCTGTTGGACCAATTAGGGATTGGAAACTTTATGCATCAGTTGGTCTGTGCGGTAGGATTCTTGGTCGCGTCATCCAATTGACGAAGCACAACCGTGAAATCCTGACTGACTTGCTGCGTGTGATCGGCTGTTGGTGTGCTGATCAGTACGTCCTTAGCAAGGATGGAATCACCCTCTAAGTGCACCCAGTAGGATTTGCCTGGCTGGAGGATCAAGAGGTATTTTCCGGTTTCGCTGTTGGATGTGCTGCTCGTGATCTCACGAGCGGTGTCACCAACGGCGCGAACGCTAACTTTGACGGATGTCGGTCGGGCGGTCTCTTCGGAGAGAACGGTGCCCTTGAGTACGACGACTGCACGAGAAAACTGCGCGTGAGCTCCTGTTACGGCAAACAGATTCGCGATTGCGATAAGAGCTGCAGCGCTCGCGATTTTGAAAAATGACTTCATGTTAATGGTTTTGTGAGTGATAGTGACGACGAGATTTCCTGATCTTCGGGGCTGCCTGGTGGGGGTCAGCATCCCGAACTGTGCGCTGCAAACATACTGATCAGAGATTCTGCGGTTATTACGGTTTGTTTACGTTCTGTTTCGTTATTTGCTGTTCACTAAAGGCTTCAAATAAGCTGCTGTACAGCTATATGCTCCAACCGAATGCCAGTGCATGGTCGCGTGGCAAATTGGCGCCTATCGCCACTAAAACCCACTTGAAACATTTTACCCCTGCCTGTTCGAGTGTACGTTCTGGGTGCGGACTGTATAGTCCGGCA
>CAIUMP010000041.1 GCA_903900335.1 uncultured Ignavibacteriota bacterium
CACCCTGGGCTGCGGGTACTTCGTGCCTACGGCACTTGGGATGTCAGGCCGGAGGCGCCGACCCTTCGACAAGCTCGGTGCAGGCTCTACGGGAGATAGTCGCGGAGCGACGCAGTACCCGCAGCCCAGGGTGAAGCGAGCTTGCGAGCGGAACACTGGGTTCGAGGCGCGTTTGTAATTTCGAGTCCTGAAAGGACGGTGTACCCATCGCCGCGAATGGGTACATCGCCCTTTCAGGGCTTTTCATTTTGGTGGTGGTCTTTAACCCAGGGTTCCGCTGCGCTTCACCCTGGGCTGCGGGTACTTCGTGCCTACGGCACTTGGGATGTCAGGCCGGAGGCGCCGACCATTCGACAAGCTCGGTGCAGGCTCTACGCGAAATAGTCGCGGAGCGACGGTGTACCCGCAGCCCAGGGTGGAGCGAGCTTGCGAGCGGAACCCTGGGTTCGATGCGCGTTTGGAAGTGCGAGTCCTGAAAGGACGGAGTACCCATCGTCGCGAATGGGTACAGCGCCCTTTCAGGGCTTTTCATTTTGGTGGTGATCTCCGACCCAGGGTTTCGCGCATCATGGTCGATGCCTGCTCCACCCCCCAGTCAAGCTGAGGGCAGGCTCTGGGCTGCGGGTACATCGTGCCTACGGCACTGGTGGTGTCGGGCAGGGATGCCCGACCCTTCGGCACGCCCGGGGCAGGCTCTACGCGAGAAGAAGTCTATTGGCGCTCCGGTGCGGAACTGGAGGAGCACCAAAAATCTTCCGGGATGGCACAATATCGGGGTACTGTTCATGCAAACCTTAGATTTCAAAACGTCAGAGGATTTTCGGCATTGGTTGGAGAAGCACCACACGGAGCCAGATGGTATCTGGCTCCGCATTTTCAAAAAAGATTCGCGCGAGAAATCCCTGACCTATGCTGAAGCGCTCGATCAGGCGCTGTGCTATGGCTGGATCGATGGTCAGAAGAAAGCTCACGACGAACTCTCGTGGCTTCAAAGATTTACACCGAGACGCGCTAAAAGCGTTTGGTCGAAGATAAACACCCAGCATGTGGATCGCCTCATCAAAACAGGCGCGATGACTGCCGCTGGAATGCAAGCGGTTGAAGCCGCTAAGGCTGATGGTCGGTGGCAAGCTGCCTATGCTTCATCCAAGAATGCAACCCCGCCCGAGGATTTTTTGAAGGAGTTGAGTAAGAATAAGCAAGCGGAGGCCTTTTTTCTGACGCTGAACAAAGCAAATGTTTATGCGATCGTCTATCGTCTTGCAACGGCAAAAAAGCCGGAGACCCGAGAAAAGCGGATGAAGACGATTCTTGCCATGATGGAGCAAGGAAAAGTATTTCATCCGTAACCCTATTCGGCTCTCAGTACCTTTCTAAATTTCTACAAGGGATCGGGGCGGCGGTGATCGACGCTATGTTCACCAAACCGGGACTGTCGTTAACTCGGAATGCGAGGGCCCGGCGGAAGGGGACTTGGGACTGCGGCTCAGGTTGGAGGGTGGGTCACAGACTAAAGTCTGTGCTACACGGGGAGGGAGAGGGTTGGAAAATTTTGCCTTTCTACCGAATTCCATGTCGGTTCGGGAACAGCAAAAAATTTATGGAAAGCGTTTTCTGTCCTATAGACAAAAAGCTGTAAGTTGTTGATCTATATGAGAAGTTCATGAACTATGAATTTACACGCACCATCTAGCGAACCTCTCGATCTTTAGGCGGCCCAGAAATGCGTCTCACGGAAATGTAAGTCGGGGAAAACTTTTACCTTCCGAGGATCCAATATTCCAACAACGCAAAGCTTTCTCGGAGCCGGTAGTAGAGCAGATCGAGGAAGGGTTGGTGAATGCGCGACGGGCTTCCAATGGCAACGAGTCCGCTGAAACGGCACATCTCGATGACGCGAGCGAGGTGGTACTGGTCGCTGATAATGACGAATCTGGACCAGCCCTGCTTCGCGAAGAGTTCGTCGTGAAGGTAGCGGACCTGTTCGAGCGAGGTGTGTGTGTGCGTCTCGGAAATGATCTGTCCGGGATCGACGCCTCGGCGAAGCAGCTCTCGGCGGGCGATCTCGGACTCGGGCAGCTCACCAGGGGCGTTAGAGCCAGTGAGAACGAGCCGGGGGATAGCACTCTTGGCGAGGAGGTCGTAGCCGACGTCGATCCGCTCGTGTAGGGTCGGGCTCGCGCGCTCGCCAAGCCCGCGTCCTCGCCAGACCGCGGCCCCTAGGACGACGCCAGCGTCAGGATTGAAGTTGGTTATCTCCTGGAGTCCGGTGTAGGTCGGAAAAAGGAAGGCGTATCCGAAGGCGAACGTGGTGAGCAGGAGAAGTGTGAGCAGGGTGTTTCGGATGATCTTCCAGATGCGCAGGGAATTGGAATTGGTGGGCCGCGATCGGGTCCCGAGTACTGCGAGTAGGGCGCATGTTGAGAGAATCATGGCAATGCCGGCAACTGGTGAGAAGTCGTTCGGGTCCATCCGCAGCAGGCCGAAATCGAGCCATAATAGAATGCCGGTGAAGATGAATGCCGTGATCGTTCTGCCCAGACTGATTCGCTCGGGTCGGAGAATGGCGAGGATGATCAGCAGACTGGCTGTGCATGTGAGGAGAATTGAGAGGAGGTCGCTGGTGGTACTGAATCGGAAGAAACTGGTTGGAAGCCCCTGACCGAGATAGCGGGTTTCCGCGAGCAGTCGGTAGCCGAGCGGCTGTGCAGCGAGAACGAGAGCGAGCATGATCCGCTTGATGCGGCGCATCCGGGTACGGCGCATCCGGGTACGGCGCATCTCACCGGAGATGGTGGAAGCCTCTCGAAGCGGAGCGCGGAGTATCTCGGAGTGTGTCGGTTGCACGGTGGGGAATTAACCTCTGTACCGGAAGTGGCCACGTCTAGGTGTAATTAAGACAAATTGTACGAGAAGGGCGTTTCGAGCAGGCGGATGCCGAACTGTTCGTTTTCCGAAAACTGTTGTAAGTCAACAGCTTAACCAGCGTAAGCTGAGCGGCGAGTCCGCATTGTGACGAGAGAACGGCTCTCGTGCAACGAGCGATCACGATTGAGGTAGCCGTGGAAAGTACGTCATCTCCAGCGGGGAAGTCGGCGATCCACACCGAGCCCTCTTCGCGTGACGCTAGCAACCTACTTGGAATCAGGCATACCGTGGCTGACCTAAAATTTATGGCCCTCGGCGGAGGGCGCGAGATCGGAGCGAACAGCTTCTATTATGGTGTGGGTGGACATGGAATTCTCGTCGATGCGGGACTCCACCCAGAAAAGACGGGCTGGGATGCGTTTCCGAAGATTGAGGCACTTGGTGGTGCTTCGGTTGACTCCTTTCTGGTAACGCACGCTCATACGGACCATCTCGGCGCTGTTCCTTTTGTTCTACAGAGCCATCCCGATGTAGACCTTCTTGCGACGAGTGAGACGATCGCGCTTGCGCAGATCATGCTCCAGAACTCGGCGTCTCTGTTGCCAAAGCAGCACCCCCGCGAGGTCGTTGATGCGCTGACAAATTACTCCCTCGCCGCCCTTCCGGAGACGATCGCGAAATTTCAGCCATTGGAGTTGGGCGCGTCACGCGAGCTTGCAGGTGGTGATGTAAAAGTGACGTATTACCCAAGTGGGCATATCCTTGGCGCTGCGGGGATATTGGTGGAGAGTGATGGTTCGCGCGTCTTCCATACTGGGGATACTTCGCTCCACGCACAGCGCATCGTAGGTGGAGCGAAGCTGCCTCACGAGCCAGTGGACGTCCTCGTTTCCGAATCCACGAATGGTGTTGTCGATGCGTACCTGACGCATTCGCGAGAGCGCGAACTTGAGCGATTGATCGAGACGATCAATGAGACATTGGCTGCCGAAGGCTCCGTGTTGATCCCAGTGTTTGCATTGGGTAAATTGCAAGAGATGCTGGCGATGATCGGTGATGCGATGCGAGCTGGCAAAATTCCTACCGTCCCTGTGTACACGGGAGGGATGGGAAGGAAGATTAGCGAAGTGTACGATCAATTCTTGATGAGCAAGTCGCGGGTAAATGGTCTCGATACGCTTTCGGAAATTGAGCAGGTGGAGATTCCCCGCCGTGACGGACTATTCGGCGGTAAGTTTTTCCGTGAACCAAGCATACTGCTTGCGGCAAGCGGTATGATGCAAGAGAGTACCGGCAGCTACTTGCTCGCTCAGCGTTGGCTAAGGCTTCCACATTTTGCGATTTGTTTTGTTGGCTACACCGACCCCCGTACTCCAGGATATATTGTCTCTCACGCGGAACGGGGCCAGCGTATTCGCTTCGGCTCGATGAAGCGCGATGTCCCGGTGCGTTGTCGCGTAGAGCGATTTCGCTTTTCGGCGCATGCGCGCAGAGAAGAGTTGCTGGAGATCGTGCGACGACTTCAGCCCAAAAAGGTCGTCCTTACTCACGGAGATGAAAAGGCGATGGCGGCCTTTGGTGAGCTAA
Organism: uncultured Ignavibacteriota bacterium; assembly: GCA_903900335.1. Lineage (GTDB taxonomy): Bacteria > Bacteroidota > Ignavibacteria > Palsa-1295 > Palsa-1295 > PALSA-1295. Next base: position 4,456 of record CAIUMP010000041.1, read on the forward strand.
TTCTCGATACATTTCCCGGGACGATCGTCACCGCACCGGAGGTGGGGAAGTGGTATTCGCTAAGTAACTAGCTGGCCCGTGATGTCGGAAATTACGGTGAAATTCAAACCGTAGGACACCATGTATATTTTATTGATGCACTTTGCTCTTCTGCGAATTGTCCTCATTTCCTTTCGCAGGATTTGATCAAGATTTCATCCGCTCTTTGAACCTCTGACGAGACAAAATGTTTGAGGTGGGACAAATTCCTGTACCTTCATATTATTGAACTACTTTGATTAAGAGCATCGGAGTATTGACGAGCGGCGGAGATGCGCCTGGGATGAATGCGGCGATTCGGAGCATCGTCCGTGTTGGATTGCAGCGCGGGCTTCGCATGGTTGGGGTACATCATGGGTATTCCGGACTTATTGCCGGAGATTTCATCGAGCTTCGAGCATTCAGCGTTTCCAACATCATTCAGCGCGGTGGGACGATGCTCAAGACCGACCGCTCCAAGGAATTCCGCACGCCGGAAGGCCGACAGCGAGCTGCCGATCAGATGCGCCGAATTGGTTTGGATGCACTGATTGTGCTCGGTGGCAACGGTACGTTCCAAGGTGGCCATATTTTTTCCACAGAGCACAATATCCCGATTGTCGGCGTTCCTTCCACGATCGACAACGATCTTTACGGGACCGACTGGACCATCGGTTACGATACTGCCGTTAACACCGCCATCTACAACATCGACAAGATCCGTGATACAGCGGACGCGCTCGAACGCACCTTCTATATTGAGGTGATGGGGCGCGCAACGGGATTTATCGCGCTGGACGTCGGGCTTGCTTCTGGTGCCGAGTATATCAGCATTCCCGAAAAGGAGACGAAGCTCGAAGTACTTCTCGAGCTCTTCAACCGCCAGCGCGTGACGAAGCGCTCGAACATAATCATTGTTGCTGAAGGGGAGGACGAAGGCGGAGCAATGAATCTCGCGCAGCGTGTGAAGGCGGCGAATGGTATGGACTACCGCGTGACGATTCTCGGACACATCCAGCGTGGTGGAAGTCCCACAGCTCGGGACCGCATTCTTGCAAGTCGACTTGGAGCTTTTGCTGTGGATACGATTATCGCTGGTGGTCGTTCGACAATGGTGGGCGAGATGAACGGACATCTCGAAACCGTACCGCTCATCGATTCCTTCACGAAATCAAAAACGATCGACGGGGCGCTCATCGAGCTCAGTGACTTGCTATCTATGTAAACTGCAAGCCCAGATGTTTCCGAACTCTCAGATCGGTGTTGGGGTTCGGTTTTGGGATTTAGATTCACTAAGGTATTCACCTATATGCGAAAGCAAAGTGCGCTCTTCAAATCGGTAAGTGTATTAGCGTCCTATATTCTGATACCGATTCTACTCTACTTCGTTGCCTCATCATGCACTTCTACGGTGTATCAGCCCAACAACGAGGGTGGATGGTCCGGCTGGGTGTGGATCGACAGCATTCGTGGTTCTTACGCGACGCTGCATTTACACGCTCATGTGACGCGTGCGAACAGTGGAGACACCGGCCCAGGGCAGATGAATGAGCGATCGATCAACTTGTACTTCGATCGATCGACCAGCCACACGCTTCTTAATGGGAAAGACTACTTCGGAAAGTATTACTCTCGCTATAGCACAAACAACTATAGTTACGCGGCCGGCACATGGACCATCGACTCCACTTTTGTCGAGTTTGATAGCAGTGGTGTGTGGCAAAGTCAACGCTTGAAGATCGTTGGTCGAGAACTGCCTTCCTATAACTACGACATGGACACGTTGGATTTCACCCGCTAGTCAAGCGGGAGACCGAATGGATCCTTACAGGCTGTTTGTTGTCTTGGCTGTTATCGCTGGAGCTGGCGTCTGGTGTTTGGAGCAACAAGGGCAATCTCTTCTCAGCTACTTGGCTTTGATGTCTGCGGTCGTCATACCAGGACAACTCTTTGCTAACCTCTTTGCTGCGGCTGAGCATACGGGGTTCACGGTAATCGATGTATTCCTCGGGAGCTACGGTTCTAATTTCATTGGCGGAGCCATCGGCGGCGTGATCGCTCTTTGGATACTACTTCAGCTTCGGCCTTTGACAGCTCGCTTTGGTAGCCCTTTGAAAGTATTAGATCAGGCCGCGTGCTTCGTGCCGCTTTCGATGGCTATTGGCAGGGTTGGTTGCTTCATCTCTGGTGATGGCTGTTATGGTCCGCCAACCGGACTTCCCTGGGGAGTTGCCTTTCCCCACGGGACGGTGCCAACTGGCGTCCCTGTTCATCCAACAATGCTCTACGACGCTGTTCTGCTTTTTCTCTTCTTTCTTTGGATTGTCTGGACCTATCGTGGCAGATTCATTGCCTTGCCTCCAAGAATTCCGCTCGCGACGTTTCTGATATTTTATGGCTGCGAACGGTTTCTGTGCGAGTTTCTGCGATTGAATCCAAAGTATGCTGGGCTGTCGCAAGCCCAATGGCTATCGTTGGTTGCAGTCGTTGTTGGAGTAATCGTAGTAATGAGAGCAAACAAGCTTCAAAGGCAGGGCTTGAATCAGTAGATGTATCGCGATTGGTTGGAAGGACAAAAGAAATCCCGCCGGTTGCCCAGCGGGATCCTAATATCACGAGAGAGAAGAGAGAGTTTGTTCTTTAAGCGGCGACAGTAACCTTCTCGGCAGCGGATTGGAAGATTTCCACTAAGTCGAGTTTTTCCCAGCTAAACTCGTCGCGGCCGAAGTGTCCGTACGCGGCGGTTGCTTGGTAGATGGGGCGCTTCAGATCAAGCCGGGAAATGATGCCTTTCGGCGTGAGGTCCACATTCTGTTTGACGATCTCAGCAAGCTCACCATCGGAGAGCTTGCCAGTTCCGAGAGTATCGACATTGATAGAGACAGGCTGCGCGACGCCAATAGCGTAAGCAAGTTGTACCGTGCATTCGTTTGCAAGACCTGCCGCGACGATGTTCTTCGCAACGTGACGCGCTGCGTATGCCGCAGAGCGATCCACCTTTGACGGGTCCTTGCCAGAGAATGCGCCACCACCATGCGGAGCGCGTCCGCCATACGTATCAACGATGATCTTGCGACCGGTGAGTCCGGTGTCGCCATGCGGTCCGCCGATCTCAAAATTGCCGGTCGGATTGACGTGGATGATCATATCCTCGCCACGCATCTCGCTTGGAATTACATGGTTGATGACGTGCTCGATGACATCCGTGCGGATGCGAGCTTGTGTTACATTTGGATCGTGCTGTGTCGAGATTACGACAGTGTGAACGCGGGTAGGTACGCGTCCTTCGTATTCGATCGTGACCTGGCTCTTAGCGTCAGGTCTGAGGTAAGGCATGAGCTGGATCTCGTTCTTGCGAATCCAGGCAAGGCGCTCAACAAGCTTGTGTGAGTAATGCAGCGCGGCTGGCATGTACTCTGGTGTCTCGTTCGTGGCATAACCGAACATCATACCCTGATCACCAGCGCCGCCGGTGTCAACACCCATCGCGATGTCGCGTGACTGCGAGTGGATGGCTGTCAGCACTCCGCAGGAAGCGGAGTCGAACTTGTACTCAGCCTTTGTATAACCAATCTTCTCAATGACGCCACGCACAACTTCTTCGACATTCACGTATGCCTTTGTTGTCACTTCGCCGCCGATGACTACGAGGCCCGTGGTCACGAACGTCTCGCATGCAACGCGGGAGTGAGGGTCCTGCGACAGCATCGCGTCGAGTACCGCATCAGAAATTTGATCTGCAACTTTGTCTGGATGACCTTCCGAAACGGATTCCGATGTAAAAAGATATGACATGGATTGTCTGATTGATTACAAAAACGAACAATATCCCTTCGCCATAAGACGCAAAAAGGAGCAAGAAGTCCCTTAACGGATGAGAAGGGCTGTCGGTTCTATTGCGCGAGGAAGAAATGCGTGTTCATCGAGGGACTGGACGGGGCGGAGAGAGAAACCCAATAGCTGCCGTTTGGCAGACCGCGTGTGTCGAGCGGAATAAGTTGCTGGCCATCACCACGCGATGTGGCTTGCATCGATCTAACTTCTTCGCCAAGGATATTAAATATTCTAATGTTGAGTGGCGTGGGCGAGCCTGTGGAAATCTTGAGTGTGTATAGACCTTCGATCTTGAGGATACCCATCATGCTTGCGAGAGGTAGTCCATCCATAAACCCACGGATCGTGGTGTCACCACAGGTGCTGATCGTGATCGTCGCGGGTGTCAGGAGCGCTGTTGCCTGTATGCAGCCCGCCAGAACGGAGTCATTGAACTGGATCTTATCGAATGCATAACTCCCGGTTGTGTTTGGGGATAGATAGGTAGTGTAGAGTATCTGCGCAATATCGGAATTTGCTTGGAGATCCTGTCCGTGCGTGTGCCGTACGGCGAGCGATTCAATCCCGGAAGCGTGTGACTCGTGTAGTAATGACCACGGAGGGAGGATGTTATATGTGAACTCATCCATCATGTTGCCGTCAAAGCTGGTGACTGCTAAAATAGAATCGAGACCAAGCAAACCAGGTACAGCGTTTACAAGTCGAATGGTGGCTATCACGGTGTCCCCAGGTTTGGTGGTCACCGACTTGCCTCCATTTAGCAAAACCTCAACTGCTACGGTCTTCGGGTCGGGTATCGCTTCGCCAGTAACACGGATTGTGTCGTAGCTGTCCACACCGCTCACGAACTCATGTAGAATTAGCAGGGCCGTGTCGTGGAGTTGGGATTTTGGTTGATGCTGAATAATCAATGGATAGTTACCGCTGATCGGATGAGGCAGAGCATCTCGTGGGATAACAGCGAATTTGTCAGAAGGCTCGAAATGTGCAGAGATTAGATCTGCCGCAATGCAGTCGTTGACGTAAATGACGTAGATCTCCGTGTCGAGGTTATAGCAGGAAGTTGTAACCACATGGAGGTCGTGGGTCGAGGTGACCGGACGAGAGAAAAAGTCGCCGTTGTACTTCGTGGAATCTCCGATATACCTCCAAATGCCGGAATCGCGCGTACCCGCCATTCGTCCGCCGACGAAGACATAGGTACCTTTGACTTCGAAGCGCGTATCGAGATCGTTTGCGGGGCCGTTCGATCCAGCGCGATCGTTGAGTGAGCGCCAGGTTAGACCATCAGGTGAGACGAGCATACCCTTCATAGAATCGACGGATGGCTCTGATGCTTGCATGTAAAGCGTGTCACACGATCCCTGCCGAATGGTGCCGGTGATCGTGGGAATATGATAGCCAGCAAGAAATCCGGCATCAAAATTATCGCCAAAGTCCAGCGAGCGAAAGAGCTGCTGATGATTGCCCGCTCCCGGGCCGCTTCCAAGTTCTGAGGCAACCCAGAAAGCATGTCTGATCGTGTCAGCCAGTGGTTGCCACGCCTCATTGCCCGATACGCTAACTTCATTCCAGGTTAGGCCACCGTTAAGGGTTCGGAGATATTTCTGCTCTTTCATCGTGACCAGGCCGATTGAATCGTTGAGGAATGCATAACCATTCAAATTCCTACCCGGATAGGAAGTTGTCCACGTTTGCCCACCATCAGCGGAGGTACAGAAAACTGCATTCGCTGGAGTGTAATCCGAGCCCGAAAGCATCAATAGTGAGTCGTGAGGCAGATAGTAAACCGAGGAGCAAAACTTCGCAGGTGCAAAAACTGATTTCCATGTCAGCCCACCATCCGTAGTCCTGAAGCAAGAAGCTGGAGTCAAATGAAGCCCATTGGAGAACCAGCCAACAAGTGAGTCCCTAAAAGCAAAATCGGTAGCTGTAAATGCGTCATCATTCGTGACTGTCGGCTGCCACGTTTGCCCGCCGTCCGATGTGCGATAGACCATGCTGTCTGAACCAACGAAGCCAACGCGGGGAGGCCCGGGGAGATCGAGGAAGTGAACAGTATAAACTCTGTGTGGGAAGCGAGCGAGTAGCTGCCACTGCTTTTCCAGGACCTGAGCGCGCAGAGATCCAATCCCACAGATCAGCAGGGCCAGGACAACGTAAACGTACCGTAGGAACTTCAAAGCGCGGTTTCGTCGGGTGCGAGGTGTGAAACTAATCCTGATTTGGAATGTAGTAAGAACTTACTAAACAGCAGAAAGTTACACTCCGGTGCGTATATTCGTAGAGAATCATTCGAACCATACCATGCGACGAGCCACCTTCATACTTCTTTTTATTTTCAGCGCACTGACTACCATCTCTCACGCGCAGGGATACCGTGGTCGCGATTTTTGGATTTGCTTTCCGGCGAATGCGCTTCTGGAGGGCAATAAAGTGCTCCATCAGTCTGTCTTTATCACAGCGGAGTCCCGAACGACAGGGATGATCGAGAATTCGATGACAGGCTCAAAGACACCGTTTTCCATTGAGGCGGGAGCCTCAACCGCGATCGAGTTGGACAGCGAGTTGCAGATGGTCTCCTCCGGTCAGATTGAAAAAAAATCTGTTCACATAACAAGCGAGAAAGAAATCACTGTTTACGCCGCATCTCATCGCCCCGCTAGTACGGATAGCTATGCGGCTATTCCAACGGAGTTGCTTGGGACCGAGTATGAGGTAGTAGGATACGATCGACTGCCTTCCTCGGGTGTGGGCTTTTCGACTGAGTGTGGTATTGTCGCAACGGAAGATAACACGCTCATCGCCATCCATTTGACCGCTGGCACGACGAACGGTCTACCGGCGGGGCGAAATCTTTCGATGGCACTGAATAGGGGACAGACTCTGCAGCTCGAGAGTTCAACAGATGCTTCCCGGAAGAACGACTTAACAGGTACCATCGTAACCTCCACAAAGCCGATCGCCTTTTTCACCGGTCACCGTTGTGCCCAGGTGCCTGCTACGATGAGCTATTGTGATATGTTGCTTGAAATGGAGCCACCAGTCAACAAGTGGGGCACGGACTTCATCTTAAGTCGCTTCTTCGGTAAAGATTACTACGTCGCCCGGGTCGTTGCCAATCAGGACAACACCGATGTAACGGTTGATGGAAAGATTGTTGGGCATTTGATGAAAGGAGGCTTCTATGAAGCAAAACATCTTTTTCAGGATGCCGTCATTCACACATCGAAGCCTGCGCTCGTAGCCCAATACGGGACAAGCGCAGAAGCGGATACACTCAAGGTTGGTGATCCTTTCATGCTTCTTGCCATTCCGAGTGACCGCTTCATCACTGAAGTGACCAGCACCGCTGTAACCAACGGCGGCTTCTATCACTATCTTAACATCGTCGTGCCGGATACCGGAATAGGTTCGTTACGGATTGATGGAGGACAACCCTTGGCTGCGGAATCCGCCGACGTAGAGGTCACCCATTCGAAGCACAAAATACCGGGCACGGAGTACACTGTCCTGACATACAGAGTGCGGGACGGCAGGCATCTAATTACATGTGGCGCACCGATCGGTGTCTATTCCTACGGGTTTGGCGTGATGGAGAACAATTACGATTCGTATGGCCACGCATGCGGGCAGCGACTGGGAAAATAGCGCAGTAGAAATGGCAGGTCTGCTTCCGAACTAAGCCCCGCCCTCGCTGGTTGGATTTTCTCTAACATAACGCATACAGCACGTGAAGCGCATTTTTCTACTAATATTAATAACGGTTGCTCTACAGCTCCGTGGTCCGGCCGCTCGTGCACAGGAGCTTGATGCACAGGTGAACCTGAATCTTAGCGCGCTAAGTGAGACGGACAGGCAGACATTTGCCTCCTTTAAGCACGATGTAGAGAGTTATCTCAATAACTACACCTGGACAACCAATTTTTCCGGCGAGCGCATCCGCTGTTCCTTCCAATTCAATATTGTGAGCGGCAACGGAAGCGACTATTCCGTGCAGCTATTCGTGACCAGCTCGCGACCACTGTACAAGAGCGATCAAGTTTCGACCATGGCGCGCTTCTTTGATGCGAACGTACAATTCTCCTACTATCGTGGGCAGGAGTTGCAGCATGGCAACAATTACCGTTCGCTCGAAAGCGTGTTGGATTTTTATACCAACATCATTCTCGGTCTGGACTACGATTCGTACAAGGAGTTGAGCGGCACACCTTACTTTCAACAGGCTCTGACACTCGCAATCGTTGGCACGGCGGCAAATGGGAATGGGTGGCAGCGGGATGTTACGAGCATCGGCACCTATTCGCGTGTGGGATACATAGAGGACGCTATGAACGCCAACAACCGGGCATTTCGATCACTGATATTCAACTACCACTATAGTGGTCTTGATATGCTAAGCTCGAAGCCGGAGTTAGCACGTGTCGAGATCGGTACTGTCATTGATTCGCTCGTCTCGCTCAAGCGCCAATCCTCTGCCGCGGGACGCAGCGTCTATCTGCGCGCATTCTTTGAATCAAAGTATCCTGAATTAAGTGACCTCGCGCGACTCTTCCCGGACAATGCGGCGAGCTATTTTTTGAAGCTCGGCTACCTGGATCCAGTGCACCAAAATTACTACGAAGATGCCAAGGCGAAGGCGCTCACGCCTAGCGGAGGGGACGGGCAGTAGGTTGAAGGGTAACTGAAGTGCTTTCTAGTTTCGCTTTAGGTCAAAAAATCGTCCCTACGGGACACTCCCGCCCCAACGTGCGTTGTGCAATGATTAGACTCTCGTGATCACACGCCGAATATTCCTTACGTCGTTTTTGCTTTGCGTTCTTGCTGCTTCGGCAACGGGTTTGCAAGTTTCGCAGCGCTCGCTTGAGGCGCTAGTCCGAGCAACAACACGAGCTGGCACGCAAGAAACCCGGAAGTCGTCCGGCCTTGGAGCCAAACTCTCAAACCACATTCGAAGTCGCGCGCATTCGGTGACTCCGCATGTCCCTGTCATCAAGAATGTCCTCGCCACTAGTTCGAGATTCTCTGTTATTAACTCGCACTCGACAACAGTGAGCGGACAAAATGGGACAATCAACCTTAGCGTGGATCTAGGGTTGGTTCAAGTAAAGCCAACGCCAGTAGTTGTTGAGCGGGCCCCGAATGGCGCTTCATTCTCCGTGGCCGAGTGGCCGACCTTCGCCGCGAACACGCCCGATGGCCTAACAATCGTCTCCTCACGAAAGGAAGGGACGCCAGAGTATCCCATTCTTACGGTCACCCTCGCAGTCCCAGAAAGTGCTCATGATCTGTTAGCCGATCTGACTCCGATCACGCAGACTCCGCTGGGGCGGGTGACCCTGCCGCCAATCGCAACGAGTATCGGTGACTCCAGTTCGCGAAGAGTGTATGATGCCAGCGCGTATGTCAAGTCTTGGCAGTCCGCTGCTACTGTTAGCGCTCCGAGGACATTTCGGACTGTGCGCACGGTGATCGTCCAATTCCCATTGCTTAGCAGTAAGGCGGGGCAACTGACAGCGTTGCAGAAATTTAAGTTGACGTTGCGTTTCAAATTCAACGGCGTGCTTCAAAATGCGCCCATAAAGGACCCGGTTTTTGCCCCGATCAATTCGCACATTGCTGCGAACGCGTGGGATGTTGGGAGGTTTAGCGTTCCATTTGTTCGGGCTCGCTCCACGACGTTCCCAAGTGTTGCCTCCACACAATCTGGCGCGCTCGGTGGATTTGGTGAGGAGTCCTATAACTGGATCGACCAGAGCGCCAAGTATGTGAAGCTGACGGTGACGCGCGATGGGTTGTACCGCATTCTGCCGAGTGACCTTACCACTGCGGGGGTGAACTTCGATCTTGCGCAGAATCAGTTCACAGCACGGAATCTGCGATGCTTTAACCATGGTAAGGAGGTTCGCATCTGGGTTGATTCAGACGCGAATGGAAATATCACGGGTATTGAATTTTACGGCGAACACCTTGCCGGATTTCCTCTACCAACCGCGCCATCAGCCAATGAGCGTCCAGTGCCGGAGTATTACAATATCTATACGGACAAGAACGTCTATTGGCTCACGAACTCCAGCGTACACACAAGCGCCCCCCCGCGAAGATACACTGCTCGTTCGCCGGCCAAGAGTGGTTCAACACCAGTGGTCGTCTCTGGTGGCGTGGCGCTTCATCATGAACGTGACTACTTTTATCATAACGGGAGTGATGGATCCTCTGACGAGACCAGGACGAAGCAGCAGACCCAGTATTATGATGGTGAGCGCTATGAGTGGTTCGAGATGCACGGGCCGAACGTCGATCCCCAACATCATGGGGATACGTCCAGGGTCGTGGATACTTTCTATGTCTCTAGCCTTCCTAGTGATGCAGCGTCGCGTACAGCACATTTTTCGTGCTCGCTTCGGGGGATCAGTTCACTCGGTTCGGTGGACGACCATCATCGCGCACAGATGCGATTGAATGGGAGGACCATAGCCGACCAAATGTTCTTGAACTATGACTACGCGACTCTCCCCACAGGTATACCGCTTTCTGATCTGCGCATAGGGTTGAATACTTTGGAGATCGTTTCCGTCGGGACCTTCGATGACCTAGATGCATTCTACTTGGACTACTGGGATCTAGCCTACGACGACGCGCTGACGCCAAGCGCAGACACGGCGATAGCAAATGGGCAGTGGCGGTTTACGGCAACCGGCCTCGCTACAGTCTTTCAACTCGGGCTTGTTTCTTCAGACGCTCCTCATTTATACGACCTCACGGAGGGCGCCCGTATTCTAGGTAATTCAGGTGCGTTTCTTGATTCGTCGAACACTCAATCAATACTATATGCCGCCGCAACACCGGCGTCATTCTTGAAGTGTGATGCCATTTCGACATGGAATATCGGCGGTGGGCCTGGCTGGAGCATTCTCAATTCGGCAACTCAAGTTGATTACCTTGTCATTACGCATCCGGACTTTGCGACCCAGGCAGGAAAGTTGGCTGTGCGGCGCGCATCCGCTGGGCTCAAGACGAAAGTGGTAACCACCGACGAAGTGTACAACGCGTTTGATTATGGTAGTGATGAACCTGAGGCTCTGCGCCGGTACTTAAGCTATGCCTACTATCACTACCAGCAGACGCCGCCGGTTTCGCTAGTGACGCTAGTGGGGGACGCTTCGTGGGATCCGAAGATGAACATGAATAATGTCCTTCATGCTCAAGGAGACCGCTCGAACCAGAGGTCCTTTATTCCTTCGTATGGCTGGCCGGTGAGTGACTTCTACTACACGCTTGTGGATACCGCGCTGGATCTCTCCACAATTATGCCAGGAATGGTTATTGCGCGAATCCCGATCGCGACTGCGGCCGAAGGGGACGAGTATATATCAAAGCTTATCGAGTATGAGGATAATGCACCTGCGGATTGGAATCGGCGATGGTTGTTCATAGCTGGTGGAGACGTAGGCTCGCAGCACGCCGAGTTCTTGGCGGAGTCCCACTTGTATCTCGACTCGGGAAACGGGGGAGTGGCGATGGCGCATCCGCCGACCGATCTCAACGGGACAATCATCGAACGAAAGGATTTTACTCAAACCGACCCCTCGCAGATCGGCGCAATTGAAGATGCCATTCGCGCGGGGCAATCGCTGATGTATTTTGCTGGTCATGGTGCTACGTTCATCACGGATGTTATTCTGCCTGATGCTGGTGAACTGCACAATTCCGGGCTATACCCACTGCTCGTTACGCTTAGTTGTCGCACAGGGGCCTTTGCGGAATACAACAGCGTCACCTTAAACGAATCCTACATCCGCGCGAATCGCGGAGGTAGTGTACAAGCCTATGGTACGACCGGATTTGGTGAGCCCGTCTATGACTTTACCCTTACCCGGAAGCTGTTCCAACTTATGCGAAGCGCGAGTTTCGACAGCACTGCGGACTCCATGCGACCGCACCACCTCAATATGGCGATACTCATGACAATCGCCAAGCTGTTCACGTCTGACTCTGCAGTTAGCATCGGCTTTGCCTCGCAGAACTCACGGCTGCAATACGCGATGCTTGGGGATGTTGCGACGGGTTACGCTCTGAGACCGCAACCGGAGTTTTCGGTCCATCAGAACGACATTACGGTGTATGCCGGCGACAAGGTCCCGCGGACCTTCTTTAGTGTCGGAGACAGTGCTATTACTGTTTCCGCGAACATTCGCAATTTTGGCTATCATGCAGGTCGGCCCTTTGTTGTCAGATTTGAAGATAAGGGTCCGAATAATCTGAATGTCTTTGATTCAGTGATAGTCCGGCAGTTGGTCGACAGTACTTCGGTCTCGGTGCGATTTCCGCTGACTAGCTTGTCTATCGGTCAACACACCATTACTGTGACGGTTGATCCCGATCATCGCTTCCCACAATCTGACACGATGGACGACGAGGCATCCGTGCGGATACAGGTCAACGGATTGTCGGCCACCCCGTTTTATCCATACGAAGGCTCGCGCGGATTTTGCGATGCGGATCAATCGCATGCAAAGTTCATTGTTCTTTTGCCTCAAGGTTCGAATCCATCGGACCAGGTGGAATTCCAATTGGATACCACAAATCAGTTCGTCTCGCCGATCCTGACAAAGCAGGCGACTGCTGGTACGTCGTACTACGTGAGGTTAGATGCTGCAATTCCTCTGGCACCTGTACCCCTAAGTCAAGTCTACTGGTGGCGGACTCGAATCCATCGCTCTACAGGCGAGTACTCACCATGGGAGTATGCCTCATTTGGGACGGCTCCGGCTTCGAAGTCAGAAATGTGCTATTCCTCCACTGAGCAACTCTCCTCTGCCATTGTTAGCGGGCTAGGAGTTGATGCAAACGGATCTCTGAGCTTACCGCAGCAGGATTCGATTCGGTACCTCATACACTCGCATTCCAATCATGATACGAGCAAGATCAATCTTGTATCTCAGGTATTCATTAATGATAAGGCGATCGTTCTCTTCAGCGCACAGGGGTATGCGGTTGCACGGCTTACCGCTGACGGAAGTAGTATCGATACCGTATTTGAATTTCCGATCGACTTCAATCGCTTGGGCGACACGGCGTATACACGGCCCATTCGTGAATCCTTCATCGCCACGATCGCCAGTATCCCCGATAATATTCGAGCCATAGTCTTCACGAATATCCAACCAGCGTGGCCGGGCATAACGGACGATCCCGGTGTAACAAAGGCGATGCAGAGCCTTGGCTCCAAAGCGGGATTCAACAATATCGGATTCTTTCAAAGTTACGCGATGATCGGAATGAAGGGGCAAGCCCCGGGCACCGCGAAGGAAGTATTTGCATCACTAGGCTCAGGGGGTGCGCTTCTCTATGATACGATAATCACGTTTGGAACGAGCGGCACTGCGGAGACCCCAAGCACCGCTGTCGCCAGTCATTACGGACAATTCCACTGGAGCGGTAGAGCGCCAACTGGTGGTTCGGACATTCGATTTAGTATACTGGGATCGCGTCGTGATGGAACAGGAGTGGATGAGGTGGATACGCTGCGCGCTTCACAAGGCACTGCGCTCGATCTGACTAGGATCGATCCACGCCGCTACGACCGCTTGGCAATTCGTGCTGCCTTTACAAGAGCAAGCAGCGCGACAATAAGTCCGTCGGTCTCATCGATGGAGTTAGAGTATGATGCTGCTCCGGAATTTGCATTCACCCAGGACTCACTCAGTGTCACGCCGAGAGTCACAAGTGAGGGAGGGCCGGTAGTGGTTCATTATGGCATTCAAACCCTTACCTGCGCGAGTGCTGACAGCGTATTCGTGCCTCTTCTTCGACAAGTCTCCGGCAAGTCGGATACAGTCGCCTACCACTTAGTACGGCACATTGATGGTGATTCAAACATAACGCTGAGTGACACGCTTCAGACCTTTAATCAGCAAGGGACCGCGCGCCTGACGGCAGTTGTGAACCCTAACGAGGCGCAGAATGAGCAGTTGCTGTTCAACAATTCGATCACCGGCTCTTACTCCATTGGCAGGGATACGACAGCTCCGTACACCGAAATTCTTCTCGACGAACGCCGCATACCAACCTGCGGATATGTCTCCGCTGCTTCGCACCTGACCGTTAATCTGTATAGCTCGAATGTTTTGCGCGACACGGTTTCCAACTCGATCATTGCAGAGATTCTGCCCGAAGATCGGCCGAATGAAATTGTGGATGTCAGCGCAAGTCAGCCACATGGGTACACCGTAGAATTCATACCAAGCCCTACAGGCAAACTTCAGGCAACCCTGCGCCTGACGCCCCCGAAGCCCTGGACGGTGGGTCGATGGGACGTTACGGCCTTCGTTCGCGATGCTAGCGGCAATACCGACACGATCCACCAGTGCTTCACCGTGAGCGCAACTAATGGCATAGAGCATGTAATGAACTATCCTAACCCATTTAAGGACAAGACCGATTTCTCCTTCGTGCTTCGATCGGATGCACAGGCAGATGTGAAAGTGATCGTCTATACGATAGCTGGACGAAAGATCCGTACGCTTATTCCGACAAATCTTCGAGCGGGGCTCAATTGGGTCGAATGGGATGGTCGTGATGAAAATGGAAATGATGTTGGGAATGGGACGTACCTCTATCGACTTACCATCAACGGAAAAAATCCGGACGGCAGTGACGTGACAGACGGGTTGACGCAGTCGGCAGTGCGGTCGAGATGAACTGAGTGTACTGGTTATGAGGTTTCCGATACCAGAATCGATGCCCGCAAAAACTTTCCCTCCATACCCCATTTCCCGAACCCCATACCCCTCCCCGCTGTTAGGCACCCCGCACGATTCTAGGGCGCTTAGTCTCAGCTGGTTTAGAGCGTCTCGTTTACACCGAGAAGGTCGGGGGTTCGAATCCCTCAGCGCCCACTGTTTCACTGAAAAATGGGAGCCGCGTAGGTCGGGCATCCCTGCCCGACACCCCTTTGGATGGCACCATGATTCGATTGAGAATTTTCACGTTTATCTCCGCTATTCTCCTCGGTTCTTGTGCGAAGTCCGGCACGCCACCATCTCATTACAAGGAAATTGAAGTCACGAATGGTGGGACTATTTCTGGCTTGGTAATATTCCATGGGCCAACGCCACCTGCCAATTCTATTATTGTCACGAAGGATATCGAGGTCTGTGGAGCAACGCATCCGAACGCTTCTGAGCCCGGTAGAGGAGCTGGGATTGGAAATGTACTTGTCTATCTCGATACGATCACAAGCGGCAAGCCATTTACCAACACCCCTTCGTCGGCAAGGCTAGATGAATTTCATTGTGCGTTCAATCCGCACCTGCAGGTGGTGAGATCTGGAACACTGCTTTCGATATCCAACAGCGACAAGGTTGAGCATCATTTTCATCTCTTGCTCAACGGCACAAGCGTGCTGAACGACGAAGAAGCTGTCGGCGCGGCACCGCACGAGCTGACACTTAGCACGACTGGCCTCTACACCGGCACCTGCAATCTCCACCCTTGGATGCGCGGCTTTGTGATGGTCACGACGCACCCCTACTACGCGCTGACCGATTCGAACGGACGCTACACGCTCGCGAACATCCCGCCCGGCCGCTACACCCTCAAAATGTGGCGCGACAACTGGGCGATAGACCAACCCAAGAACGCGAACGGAATCATCAGCGGCTATAACTGGGGCAGCGATTACCGCAATCAGCGTGAGGTGGTTGTGGAGGCGGGGAAGGTGGATACGGCCGATTTTGTGTTGCCGTGATGCTGAGAGGTGTAACAAAAGGCGATGAGCGAGGTTATTAGGTCGCATGCAACTGCGCCAGTCCTTGATGGTTTCATCACGAATCAATTCAATTTGCCCGTGCGATACTTATTATTGCTACTTCTGTTGGTTTTGTCTGAGAAGTCTTTCGCTCAAGAGGCAGGTAATTGGAAGCGAGTGCGCATTTGCGAAAACTGCGTTCCGTCCGAAGTCGCATTTATGAATTCCGATACGGGATTGGTATTAGCTCGTTGGGCCGGTTTTACGGGGACAGGGTTTGTCACCCATGACAAAGGCGTTACATTCGACACGGTTTCTTACAAGATCTTGCCAGCGATTGGCGGTAAGATCTATTATCGAAGTCTCTACGCTTTTCCTAAAGGCTTCGTTGCCACTAACCATGAAGCAGAATGGTTTTCTAAGAACGGTTTTGACTGGTCCAATACTATTCACTGGGACTACCGGAAAGGCAGCGTGGGTGTCAACCAGGCACTATCAATGGATTCCTGCCTACTTACATTTTCGAACAATAGGAGCCTTGTTACCGTGCTTTCGAAAGATACAGGGCTGACCTTTGATACCTGTGCCCCTGCTCAACCACCATTTGTTGTGTCAGATGGCGCGGTTCATAATGTGTCGAATATTGTCTTAGCCATGCATGACCCTGCATCAGTGGCTGATTTTCTCGCTTGCAAGACCGATACAGGCTGGGTACATGTTTCGCCTGCAGACACCACTGCCCCCTTTCATTGGGTTTTGCTGGAACCGGTCGTGGCGGGGTTCGAACCGAGCCACTTTTTTGTTCTTGGTGGAAAAATCGACACGTCCAAAGGGATCTACGGACGAATCACGGATTATTATGAAACAGTCGATGGCGGTGTTCACTGGCAGGCCAATAGCACGATTGCAGGTGGCAGGGTGGTTAGATTGTCCAATCCGGCACCTAACTTTCTCGTTGCATTAGTCGGACGTTCCCCTTACACGGGGAATCTGATGGACATTCCTAAGAACTTCGAAGTACAAGGCGGCATTCCAGAGAAGCTTGTCGATAGTATCTTCATGTCTTTGGACGGCGGATTGACATGGATCAAGGACGGAAAAAGTTTTGCGGGTGATACCATCACGGATATGTGGTGGGTCTCTTCGAAGCTCGGTTATGTAATTAGTTATCGTGATGGAAGTTCATATTTGTCGCGTTACGACGCGCCGAGTGGCTCAGTTGAAGGTCAGCCGACTAGAAGAAATTTAAACGAGCTGATTCTCAATCCAAATCCTGTCACGACACATTTCTCGTTCCCTAATACCTTGCCTGATGTCACCGGCTTCATCATTTTGAACGCGTTAGGTGAAACAGCCTATTCCGAGACAAAGAGAATTGGAATTAGTGAAGTGTGCCGGGTAAATCTGCCTGTGACACTTCCAGCAGGTTGCTATGAGTTGTGTGTTCGAGGTTCTGGTAGGACACTTACTTCGGTGTTTATCAAGCTGTGAGCTTGGCTGGGTGAGTGCCTTACGCCCCCGGCTGTACCCGCTGCTGTTGCAGCCCAGCAGCAAGAAGCTGTCGAATCAATTCTTGAACATCGACCTTGCGCTCGCGCGAGAGTTGCTCTACTTCGCGTTCCATTTCGGGAGAGACGCTGAACCGTATGAGACCCGGCGTCATCGGAACCATTGGTGGGTCCTTCAACACGAATTTCTCTGGATCGAGGTAGTCTGTGAAATCATGGGTTGCCCAGAATTCGAATTCCTCCGCCTCAGTTTTGGAGTCAGGTAATGGTTTTAGTTTTTTCATCGTATAGCTTCCTTTCCGTGCGGTACATGTCTCTTGCCGAGATGGGTCTGATTCGATTGTTTCTTTCAGTATAGACAATGAACAGCGCGCGGCCCTTATCGGTTTTGCCGAGAACGATACTTCTCTTCTCGTTTCCAACATAGCCTTCTGCTTTGTAATCGTACCACGGCCTGTTTGAGAAGACCTCTTCGGTCTCTCTCCGCGAGACGTGGTGCCTCTCCCAATTCTTGAGAGAATTCCCAGCATCCCAGTCGAAGCCGTCGTACCCAGCGTCTTGCAATAATCCCATACTGCAAAAATACGAAGGGCAGTCTGCATCGCTGCAAACTGCCCTCGAAATGCTCCAATCGAGCGTAGCTTAGTACGTCTCCAAATACCGATCAAGCTCCCACTGGGTAACCGACATGCGGTAGGAATCCCACTCGGCGGTTTTGGCTTCGACGATCTTCTCGACGCAGTAGGCGCCGAGGGCTTCGCAGATGACGGGGTCTTTTTGCAGCTCGTCAATAGCCTCCATCAGGTTTTTCGCGACGGTGGTGATACCGCGCGCCGCCGCTGTTTCGTCGGTGAACTCGAAGATGTTCTCTTCGACCGGCGCGGGTGCGGGCGTCTTCTTCTCCACGCCATCGAGTCCGGCGGCGAGCATGACAGCGAATGCGAGGTACGGATTCGCGCTTGGATCGGGGCAGCGGAGTTCGGCGCGGACGGCCTTCTCGCGTCCCTTCGTGATGCGCGGAATGCGAATGAGCGCGGAGCGATTGCGCTGTCCCCACGCGACATAGACCGGCGCTTCATATCCCACGACGAGGCGCTTGTAGGAATTCACCGTCGGATTGAGAATCGCGTTCATCGCCTTGATGTGCTCAAGCTGTCCCGCGATGTAATTCTTCGCAAGAGCGGAGAGCTGATACTCACCGGCTGGGTCATGCATCAGGTTCTTCTTGCCATCCGGCGAGAAGAGCGACTGGTGCACGTGCATTCCCGAGCCATTGATACCCGCGATCGGCTTCGGCATGAACGTACAATGCAAGCCATGCTGCATCGCAATGGTCTTGAGCGCGTATTTCATGATGATAACGATGTCCGCACAGCGCAGAGCTTTGTCGTATTTGAAATCAATCTCGTGCTGACCAACAGCGACCTCATGGTGAAGCGCCTCAACATCAATGCCCATTTCATAAAGCGCGAAGCTCATCTCCTTACGGATCTCGGAGGCGATGTCCGTGCTCTGATCGAAGTAACCGGCGGTGTCATGCGGGAGCGGCTTGAGCGCACCGTCTTCGCCGCGTTTGAAGAGGAAGAATTCGAGCTCTGGGCCTGTGTTGAAAGTGAATCCCATCTTCTCTGCGCGTGCGATCTGACGCTTCAGGATGCCGCGTGGGTCGCCTTCGAACGGCGTGCCATCTGGCATGAAGATGTCGCCGATGATGAGCGCCGTTACAGCGCGAGTGCCCTTCGACCACGGGATGACCGTGAACGTATCGAGATCGGGCTTGATGTACATATCGGACTCGGATATGCGCGCGAAGCCTTCGATGGAGGAGCCGTCGAACCAGACGTTCAGGTCGATAGCGTCTTCGAGTTTGGAGACCGGAATGGTCAGCGCCTTCATGGCACCGAGCAGATCGGTGAACATGACGTTGATGAATTCAACTTTCTGTTCCTTGGCAAGCGACAGTACTTGGGATTTGGTCATAATGTCAGAACCTTGATTTTATGAGATTTGAAAGATTTCCGAGATTGTGTTCTAAAAAATTCTAATCGTTCAAGAATGCTGCCTTGATAGAGTGGCGGGAGATCGTAGCGTACTAGAAAGTCATCTTACAAATCTCCCTAATCTCATAGAATCAAGGTTCAGACAATTCCTCCAGTGGCAGCGCCATTGTCTCCTTGTATGTGTTAAGCACGACGTTCGTTCGCGTTTGGCGGACGCCAGGCCATGTTTGGATGGTGCTGAGCAAGCGTTCGAGCGTGGAGGTGTTCCACGTTCGGGCTTTGACGAGATGCGAGCCATCGCCGGTGATGGCGTGGATTTCCAGAATCTCCGGATGGGCTTGCGCCGCTTGGAGAAATTCCGGGTAGTTGCTGCTGGATTGAACCGTCACTGTGATGAACACTGCAACATCAAGCCCCATGAGTTTCGGATCGAGCTTCGCCTGAATGCCTTCTAGCACTCCGCGCTCTTCGAGCTTGCGCATCCGCTCGCTGACGGCGGGCAGCGAGAGCCCGACTTCCTCGGCAAGTTCGTTGCGTTTCGTGCGGCCCTGGCGCTGGAGCGTTCGCAATAGTGCGAGATCCGTGCGGTCGATACCGATGGATTCCAGCGAAGGAATTCGGGGGCCGGTTGTCTTATCCGCGGGTTTCAAGTGCTTCGTGCGTAAATTTGCGTTGTAGTCGTGACCGTTAGGTCACGATGACAGCAGTCGATGAGTTTTCCAATAGGCAGACCGTGGCCGAAAGGCCAGGACCACAACGGGTTTTGGCCGTAGTGAATCGTTGTTCTGCAAAGATACGGACTTTCTAAAGTAAAGTCAAGTGGCGTTTGTGCTTTATTTAATAAATGTGGATAAGTGATAGACCTTCGTTCTGATACTGTTACTAAACCGAGCTTTGCAATGCGAAAGGCTATGGCTGATGCCGAAGTTGGCGATGATGTTTTCTCTGAGGATCCTACGGTCCGAGCCTTAGAGGAGGAAGTTGCCAATCTCCTTGGCAAAGAGGATGCCCTCTATGCTCCCAGCGGTTGCATGGCTAATCAACTCGGGCTGAACGTCCAGACCACCGAAGGTGATGAGGTGATCCTCGAGTGGGACTCGCACATCTTTAATTACGAGACAACTGCGGCGAGTTTTCTCTCGCGGCTGCAGCTCTACCCAGTGAAAGCGGCGGATAGGGGATTGCTCTCGGTCGAGGACATCGAACCCGCCGTCCGTGAAAAGGCGTATTACATGCCGATCTCCCGCGTCATCGCGTTGGAGAATACCCATAATCGGGCAGGTGGGACAGTCTATCCTATTGAGCGAATCAAAGCTGTCAGCGATTTTGCGAGAGCGAACGGAATCGCAATGCACCTTGATGGTGCGCGTCTCTGGAATGCCTGCGCGTTCTCGGGTTTGACGCCGAAGGAGTATGGACAGCATTTCGATACGGTTTCCGTCTGCTTCTCCAAGGGTCTCGGTGCGCCGGTCGGCAGCGCGATCTGCGGACCAAAGGAGTTGATTACGAAGGCCCGTCGGATGCGGAAGATCTGGGGTGGCGGAATGCGGCAAGCCGGTATCATCGCGGCGGGCGCGTTGTATGCGTTACGGAATAACCGCGAGCGCATTGGTGAAGACAATGCAAAGGCGCGGCGGTTTGCGGAGATCGTTTGGTCAGATTCGAAGAATATTAAGATCGATCAGACTCGTGTAGAGACGAATCTGCTCTTAATGAAGATCGAGAGCGAGCCAAATCTCGAAAAGGCAATTTCGATGATTCAGGAGAAGGGGGTTCGTCTGTCGCATGGCTCGCATGGTCTCATCCGTGCTGTGACGCACCTTGACGTGACGATGAAGGAGTGCGAGGACGCGGCTAGGATAATTGCCGAATTGTTTGGATGATGTCTTCACTGAGAGAAGAGTGGGGATCATCCGAGCCTGTCCTTCGGCTGGCGTTTGTGCTGGTTTGGGTTGGGTCTGCGATCAGCGTTCTCTTTTGTCTGCTGAATTATCCCGTTATCGGGCATGATGCGTATGTGCATCTAAACTGGCTCGATCAGTTCACTCGGCTTTTCGATTCAGGAATTTGCTACCCTCGCTGGTTGCCGGATTCGTTCGGTGGCTTTGGCTCACCAACGTTCTACTTTTATCCACCCCTTCCGTATTGGGTTGCGGGTGTGATTCATAAGGTTTGTCCTGTCGGTGCGCCTTCTCTGTATAATATCCTGTCGTTGATCGGGTCGCTTGGGGCATTCGCGACAGCCTGGTTGCTATTGCGAGAATACTCGTCGAAATCCCTCGTCGTGCTTACTGGTGCGTTGGCATACGGTTTTTTGGGGTATCACCTCTGCGATGTGTTTGTGCGTGATGCACTTGGGGAGCATTGGGCGCTGATGTTTTTGCCGATTGTTTTTGGCGGGGGTGCGAGCAGGGAGCCAGCATTTCTGCGCGTGGGTCGAATCTTGCGGACCGGACTATTGGCGATTTCCTGGAGTGGGCTGTTGCTCACTAATTTACCGATGGCTTATCTCGCGCTGCTCTCAATGATTGTCTGGGTAATCGCTCGGAAGGCGTGGCGGGAATTGTTACCGCAATCTGTGGGGCTGATTATTGGCGTGCTGACTGCAGCCATCTACCTCATCCCCGCGATCCAATTTCGTCCACAGATTCATCAGCGGCATCTCTGGGATTTGCCGATGCACACGAGTCTCTTCGGCTTCGCACTGCTCGATATGCTGCATGGTTACTTCGATTGGCTACGGGTGTTGAGTGTTGGGACGCTGATTTGCGGAATAATTGTGATCGTCTCACAAATGCGCAGAGGAGCCGCGAAGCGTAATGGTTGGTTTTGGATTGGCGTGATAGCAGTGGCCTTGCAAATTCCTCTTCTCAGCCCGCTGTGGCGAATACTTTGGGGAATGCCGTTCGTGCAATTCTCGTGGAGATGGAATGGGATCTTGTTGCTAGTACTTGCAGTGGCTTTCGTGGAACGCCCGAAGAAACTGATGCCGTGTTTGCTCATTGCTTTGTCACTTGTGACGATGCTTTCGGAGTTGACACTCTCCCGCAATTTCCTCTGGCGACCACCGCTTGCGATAACGAGTTACCGAACCGATGCGCCGGAGTATGTGCCGAGATGGGCTTCGAACGATCCGAGCGAGGTCATCACAACGACACAAAGGAGGATGGGAGATCCACCCGCGATGATTCTTGGGCTCGTGATGCCGGGAGATACCGTGCAAGAAATTTCGCACCAACCCGAACTGTGGACGTTCGATGTTAATTTGGAGCACCCAGCCGAGGTTCGATTTCATCAATTCTATTGGCCGTTGTGGCGCGCGGTCGGGTTGGGCGCCGAAATTCTATCCGAGATGAAACCGGATGCGAACGGACTTGCAACCGTCCAACTCCCCGCCGGACATTACCGCATCGAACAGCGGCTCACCGGGGGACACCTGTTCTACCTTTATCGCGGGATAAGTTGGATTGGACTGTCTATTATTGTGCTTCTGTTTGGTTGGTGCTTCGTGGATAATTTTGTTAGTGCTCGACGACGAGCAGTTTCGACATGACTTGATCCCCAACGGTCACGCGGAGGATGTAACTTCCGGCAGGGAGCGATGCGATATTGACCTTGATGGTGTGCTCGCCAACGTCCATCGTCTCGGTTGTGAGAGTCTCGACGCGGTTCCCGAGAACATCGAATAACTCACCGCGAACGATTGTTCGTATGGGGAGCAGGATGGTTGCAGCAGTTTGATCCCGAGCTGGATTGGAAGTCAGAGCAAAAGATATTTGGGAAATTTGATTCGCTGTGGCGACAGCATCTGTGGGGACAAGTCTGAACACGCTTGAGATGCTCGCCAGACCAGACTTCGGATCGACGATTTTCACCCTACCCCAGTATGTAAGGGGCGTTATTTCAAAAATGTGTAGTGAAAGCTGAAATGGAGGCTTGGTGGTGCTCCCCATTCTTGTCCACGTTACGCCGGAATCCCCACTGAAATACACTATTACGGAATCAATGTTGGTCGATGTCCAAATGACACGAAGGTCAAGATTGCCCGTCGGAGCGTTAAATGGAAGAGGTTTGCTTAAATTTGAATTATCGATCACCAGCGTCGTCTCAGGTACTGTGTGTTGAACAGGCCCGGTCCATCGAATCCGATAAACATACCCTGCTGCATCGTCCGACCAATACAGCGCACTGTCCGCACCTTCGATGATAGACACGGGGCGGCTCCAACGCTGGCTCGTGGAGTCCGGTTGGAAGCCGTTGAGGAAATCGGTGACGCGGGCGTTGTGACCATCGCTATCGGCCCACATGACAGTGATGCGTGGCGGCGCGGGAGGAGTACGGTCCCACGAACCGTGGTAGCACTGGAAGATGGCGTTGTGATACATCGCCGGGAAAGTGTTGCCGCGATAGAAGTGCAATCCCAATGGTGCCTCATGCGCGAGAACTTCAGCGACGGGCCCATCGAATGTCCGGATGATACTCGTATCGAGATTCATCATAAGCGGATTGCGAATCTGGAATCCGTATGTCCACGGCCAGCCATAGTTCGCGCCATCGCAGACGAGATAGACACACTCTGAAGGGTTGTTCGCCGTTCCGACTGTCCCCATTCCGAAGAGGTTGTCCATGCCATTGTTGTTCACCCAAAGGGCTCCGGTTCGTGGGTCAATATCCATTCCAACAGCATTGCGAAGGCCACGCGCGAATGTGCGGTAGCCGGTTCCGTTTGGGTTCATCTCCACGATCTGTGCTCGATGGGCAATGTCGGTGGTGTCAGTATTGCCATTGGATCCGATCTGAAGATAGATCTTCTGTCGGACCGTGTCGAAAAGGAAGTTTCGAGAGAAATGTCCACCAAGGCTTGGTATCTTTGCGATGCGGGTGCGCCCGGTGGTTACTCGGCTGTTGAGGCCAGTTGAAAATTTGTACAACGCACCCGAATCGTTCGATACGTACAGATCTCCATTATAGAATCCAATCCCATGCGGGCGGCCGAGTCCCTGTGCGACAATGATTGTACTGTCGGGTGTTCCGGTATGGTTGTGGTCCGGCAGAGCATAGACGAGGCCATTGTAAGACGTTGCGTAGATCACTCCATCCGGTGAGCATACAAGGCCGCGGCACGACCCGATCTTCGCGAAAATCGACATGGTGAAACCTGCCGGTATCGAGATCTTGTGAGAACTGCCACCAACCAAGATGACGGTATCACGCAGGATAGGTGGTGGGGCCTCAATGGTGCGAGTTGAGTGCGGCTTCTGCTGCATTACCCAGGCAGAGAGCGAACAACCGTCTAACTGTGCATAACAGCAAATGGGAAACAAGCTGTTAAGCAAAGTGACAAGGCATGTGAGAAGCGTGACGAGAAGGGTGGTGCGGATCATGCGAGTGTTAACTTCTAAAGTCGCAAAAGCATTGCCTAGTGATTCTCCCACAAACGGCGATCGGAAATACAGGAGTCTTGTATACTTCCGCACCGGTCGATGCAACTGGAATGCTTCCAGCGTTTATTGACTGGTATAGCAAAATGGCCCGCGAGCCTTGAAGTGTTGGCATTGGCTTTGCTCTTCGTTCTGACAAAGAAAGGCACTACTCATGAAAACAGCTATCGCCAGGAGGACGACGATTCTTCTGCTTCCTAATTTGATTGCCCTTGGGTTACTCTTTGGTGAACCGTTCATCCCAAATGCGGCAAACTCAGCCGCTCAGGTGCGGGTGTATGTGAACTATGTCCCACCCGACTGGGCACCACCGTATGATAACGAGAGTAGCATACGCTATTACTATTTGCCAGACTATGACATGTATTACGACGTCTGGGAGCGCCAGTATTTCTACCTGGATGGTGGACAATGGGTCGCGAGCTATGAGTTACCACCGATGTGGGCTGGCATTTCACTCGCGACCGCCTTCATTGTGCTCATTGACCGTGATGTGGACCGTCCGTGGTTTCAGCACGACTATTATGTCCGCAATTATCCTCGACACGGTTATGACCATTATCGGGACATTGTGGTTAGAAACCGTATCATTACGAATATGCGTCCGGGACATGAGCTTGTACCGCGGGCCTATAACGAACGTAATAGGCGCGTGACTTTCATGCAGCATCCCATTCCAGGTGCTCCTCAGGATAATCGAGAGATCGGCCGAACACCCGGCGAACAGCGTGGTGGACAAACTCCACCCCCGCGCCCACCTGCGGTCAATGGTGGGTATCATCAGCAGGTGCACGAGGTGCCAATGAAGTCGATTGCTCCCTCCATGCCACCGGAGTCGCGAAAGTTCAATTACGGTGGCGGGATGAATCGGGAGAAAAGGCCCACGCCTAGCCCAGCCGCGAGACCGGCGGCCGCTGCTCAGCAGCCGCGCACCGCACCTGCCCAGCGACAGGCTCCGGCGCAGCGAACAGCTCCGGCGCAAGCCCCTCGTCCTGCGCCGTCGCAAAGCCAGGGAAACCAGCAAGGGAAGGGTAGAACGCAGTAGTTGCCGCGCTTGGAAGACGTGAATTTAGTTGAAAAGAATCTGAAGGAGTGGCGTGAGCAGGAGTGCTTCGCCACTCTTCCTCTATCCACAAAGGTCCGGAGAACTTGAGTTGGGGTCTGTGTAGACTAAGTGTAAATCGTGGTAAGCCAGGGGACCGGGCGTTGAATTGGCTTACTGCAAAGAAGCATTCATCTCGAGTTCTTGAACCGATCCAGTCTTATGTGATTCGCCGTTCTTAGTGCGGTTACTGCGAAGAAGAATGTGCGCCCGATTATTTCACCAGACTAATTGTGCGTTTCGTCAGCCGGACGATCCAACCCCAAACAGACCTCCAGGTGTAAAGAGTGAAGACTGCAAGAAAACCGCCGCCGAGCAAGTCTATCACGTAGTGATAGCGGAGATAAACGGTGGAGAATATCAGACTGGATCCGAAAACGGCGATCGGCCACCGTAGTCGGACTCTGTAGCGAAAGGCCAGGATAATGGTAATGAACGTGATGTCTCCATGTCCGCTCGGGAAGGCATCGCGGGTGACCACGCGCAGGACTTCCGAGAGCGGCATTCCTGGTATGATGTTCTCCCCACGATTGAGAAGTGTGCGGATGGGTTCGGTTACAACAAGGCCCGGTAACTCTGTTGAAATGCCAAAGAAATTGTGAAGAGTAAAGCGCGGCCCTACCGAGGGTACAAGAAAATAGGCGACATAGGAAAGCAGGAAGCCGTAGATGATAATGAAGAAGACATGATGTGTCGCTTCCTTCTGGCCTTCGCGATAGAGCTCAATGGCAAGCGCGATGGGAATAAAATAGAACAGAGAGTAGCAGATAGTAAGGTACTCGGTGAGCGCAGGGGGATGGGGAAAATTCTGGAATAGCCACTGGGTGGGGTTTGCACCGCCGAATAGAAAGCGGTCGGCCGTGATGAGGAGTGGGTCGAAGTCATGTCCGTGGAGTGGGAAGGAGATGAACTCCGAACTCTTGAAGAACATCAACAACAGCGGCACCGTGTAGGCGAGCTTCAGTGGTTCACGCCAGCTACTCTCGGAGACGCTGGACCAGTAGTTCATCCCGAAGATGGCTATCGTAACGATCGCCATTCGGCTGACAACCTGCGACCATTGAGTGACCAGTGTCGAGCAACACACGGCTATGATAGAGAATAGGAGAGTGCAAGCCAGCATGAAGGCCTCCTGCGGCGTAAGCTGCTGAAGGGTGCGGCGAAGCAGTGTTTTCAGGCGAAGTGCTATTTGGCTAGCCACGCAAAAAGTGTGGGAATCGGGGTAAAGTAATCTCTTTGGTGCGGCGGCGACCGGACGTCAGAGCGAGAATCTTCATGAAGGCCCGTGGAACAGAAAATCATGCCAGACGACTCCCTGAGCCACGATGGTTATGTCGAGCTTGAGAGTCGAATCAAGGAGGATAGCTGTACGAAATCAGCAGTTGTTAGCGCTTCTGCGCGTAATTCGAGGAAATTTTTGCCGGACTCGGAGTTTTCGAGGCCTTCGAGGGCCTCCAACGATAGGAGTGACTTTAGGTTATTCCGTAGCGTTTTTCGACGCATCGCGAATGCGCCGCGAACGAGTTTTCGGAAAAAGGGCTCATCAAAGCCAGGGGGTGGTGTCGTGCCGGTTCTTGCGAAATAGCCGCGCTCAAAGTCAATGCGGATGACCATGGAGTCCACCCTTGGGACCGGTCTGAAGGAGCCGGCGGCAACCTTGAAAAGGGGCTTGACCTCACCGAAGAAATTAGCGAGAACGGTCGGAATTCCATATGCCTTCGTGCCCGGTGACGCAACGAGCCTATCAGAGACTTCCTTCTGGACCAGGAGGGTTGCATCCCGAACCACGGAGCGGTCATCGATAAGCTTGAAGAGGATGGGTGAGGTGATATAATAGGGAATATTCCCTGCAACTCGTAGCTTCTGCGCATCGACGTGTGCCAGCCCTTCCAAGTCCACAGTAAGGATGTCTTGCTCAATGACCTGGAAGCGTTC
The DNA here is from genome assembly GCA_903900335.1 of uncultured Ignavibacteriota bacterium. Classification (GTDB taxonomy): domain Bacteria; phylum Bacteroidota; class Ignavibacteria; order Palsa-1295; family Palsa-1295; genus PALSA-1295. Next base: position 32,046 of record CAIUMP010000041.1, read on the forward strand.
GCCTTCACTTTGGAACTCCTGTCGCAATTCCGGAATTGCCCTCGTATCCAGCTCGAAGGCGAGAAGTTTGCGTAGCGGAGACTGCAGAAGCTGTCGAGTAAGCAGACCAGTGCCAGGCCCGATCTCGATCATCACATCATCGGGCTTCGGGGCGATGCAGGCAACAATCCTAGCGTGGATCTTTGGATCCACGAGGAAATTTTGCCCCAACGACTTCTTGGCTTCAAGATGAATCATAGGTCGGACTAACACAGGCGGGAGGTGATTCCGTCCGAGGGAACGATGCGAAGTTGGGAATGCTTGACGATACGCTTATGGAAGAAAAGTCGCAAACAGCGTTCACCACTCGAATTGTCTCGCATCCAATGTACGCGCTCACCCTCGTTGTGGTCGCGACTGGCTTGGCGTGGTCTGGTGCGCTGCTCGTGGGATTCAGTACAGACGACTACATTTTCATCCAACACTTAGCCCCGATCCGCTCACTGGCGGATGTCTTCCGTCCCTTCGTGGATTTCGATCCCAATCCGCAGTACTGGCGTCCGCTCGCGGATGCGTCAGCGGCGCTTGATTTCTATCTTTGGGGTTGGAGTGGTCAAGGTTTTCACCTTAGCAATTTCCTACTTCACCTCCTCGGCACGGCTTTAGTCTATCCCTTCTCGCGCCGTATTTTTGGGTTATCCGTCAGTGCCTCGCTCGTTACGGCACTCGTTTTTGGCCTTGCGGCATCCCATGAGAGCAACGTTCTCTGGCCCGCTGCACGAGCAGACACACTTGTGACGATCTTCACCATCCTTACCATCTTAGCGCACAAACGGGCCTTCGGCGGCCCGAAGCAGCTTGTCTGGATGCTCGCATCTGCAGTTTCATTTTGGTTTGCGTTATGTTCTAAAGAGAATGGAGTACTCCTCTTGCCATTGTTACTAGCGGCGCTTGAGATTCCAGAACTCCTAACACGGAAGACAACGTGGCGTGCTTCGCTGTTGCGGATGGCCCCATACATACTCATCGGTATCGCATTCTATATCACTCGTTCGCATTTTGCGACACCAATGTCGAACGCCGAGCCGATCGTATCCGAGGGCTCAAGCTCCATCGCAGCATTCCTGCGCAATGGGATATATAGCCTTGCCTATACATTTGTCCCACTCAATCTCGACGCTGCGACGGCGACACTCAAGTCGTTGTCCGGCTGGCTCTACGTCTTCGCGGCACTGGCGGCCGTTGCTGCAACCACACTCTTTTTGCAGTTCCCGCGTCAACGACGTTTGAACTACGTCTTGCCTTTAGTCTTCATGCTCATAGCAGGCGTTGTCACGATGCAATCATTCGAGCGATGGCGATTGTATATGCCTTCGATCGGTAGTTATACCTTGTTAGTTCTACTTATTACCGATTGCTGGAGGCGATGGGAGCAACCGATCGTGCGAGGAGCACTCTTCCTTACTGTTGCCTTACTGACATTCTTCCACATTGAGCGAGCGCAAACTGCGCAATCGAATTGGAAACTTGCGGCAGAGGAAGTGCAGCGGATGAAGGAAAGTTTGAAATCTGTACTCAATGCTCATCCACAACGGCCCATATCGTTGAATCTTATCTCCGTGCCAGCGAAGCTTGGGAGCGCTTCGGTAATGGCTGTTGCGTTGCCAGAGTTTGTTCGGCAATGCGAGGCGGAGCGCTTGAATGGCCCCGGACTACGATATGGCTCTGCCGACGGTGCACCAATAAACGTCGAACGTGCGATTGATGTTTATGCTCTCGATTTATCGGAAGGTTTCTCCGGAATGAGTTGGCGGAGGGATAGCACAGGTGCAACAATCATCGAGACTCCTTCAGACAGTCATGTGCTACTCGAACCAGCATTGTTTAAGCTCCATGGCGTGTCTCGAAGAGATTGGAAGCTGACCGATGGTGACACGCTCAATGTCTGGAGTAACAAAGTAACCATCCTAAAAGCCGATGGCTCCTTCGCACGCTCGGTTCGGGTGCAGCCGCGTTCAACGGGAGCGCTTCAGCTGCTCTTTGATGGGAAGAGATTTATCGTCCTAGAATAGTCTTTTAGGGCAACAGAGAATTGGTGGCAATCTTGAAGTGCTGCGAATTGTCGAAGATTACTGGACGTGCATTCGTGTCGCGGATGTGTATCTCTATCGCCTTGATACCGCCAGAGACAACTCTTCTCACGATGTCAACGAAGTCGGGTGTAACAACGGAATCCCCGACTGACCACGAAAGATCGCGTCTTGCCTTTCCGTTGAGAGACTCACCGGAAGGGTAAAGGCGTATGGCGGTCGAATCGGGTACCAGGACTTGGAAGAAGTGCTCGCCAATTTGTGCTACGCGAAGATCGCGGAACCCTTGCGCGCGATCAAGGGCATACGCCTCTACGGCGGTCCATGAATCCACTTGCACGCCAGTAGTAGTGCCATCGCGATGATTTGCGCTACTGATGCGATCAGCTTCGACGCGCTCCACCAAGGCTGATTGCCCAACTTGTATCACTGCAGCGCTTCCGAGCTTGGAAGGGGAGGCGATGAATCCCAATTTGAGCGGTCGTTCTGGTATGGATGCGAGAATATGTGCTAGATCCGTCTTGAGATCATCCCGAAGTGCTGTGCTCGCACGCCACTCGGATTGGGCTGTTAGACCGCGAGATACTTGGAAGATTCCAACTGCAACGCTGAGGACAATGAGGCTACGCTGAACGACTTTAGAACTTGTGCGACTCACCATCAGAACTATCACGCTGATTACTCCAACGGACGGCAGATACACACGCCAACGCTCAAACGTGAGGAGGAGAATGCTACCCGTGAACAATGAGAACAACAGCGGCTTCCATACACTCAGTAAGAAGTGCCGATCAACTGTCCGGGCAAACGCCCATATCACCAGCGCAGCAATGATACCACCACATAGGACGGTTGGTATCCAATAGCGAGTTAAGATAGTGGTTGCAATTTCAAGGTCGAGTGGAAAAACGGTGTAGCCCAACGCGTACGCGCCATTTCTCAGCATCGCTACTATTGAGCGCGAACCCTCTGCGGACAAGGGCTGACTCCCCAGCTCTGAATGGGTGAAGTGCGCGTGATAGAAATAGAATAAAATGGAGAGTGCGAGATAGGGAAGCACTGTGCGCGTCCGTCGGATGATATACCATTGGTCCCAAGGCATTGCCAGTAGGAAGACCATCGGCACGACCACTATCGCAATCTCCTTCGAACAAAGTGCGAGCGCAAATGACAGGAGCGCTGCCGCCTGGAATAGCACGCCGCGAGATGCCCGCTTCTGATTTAACAGAGTGAGCATCACGAAGATAGCAACAAGAATATCGGCACGACCAGTGTCTACCGCAAGATTATATTCATGCGATGCAGCCAATCCAAAGATAAGCGCTGACCAAAAGGCTTCCTTCTCACTTAGGTCGAAAATATCGCGGACGAAGTAGAAGACGAGAACTGTAGTAGCAAGATGGAAGAAGATATTCGTCAGATGGAACGCCATGCCGCTCCAACCGAAGAGGAGGAAGTCGGCGGCCATCGTCATGTTTGCGAGCGGACGGAAGAAGCTGGGGTTCGCATCGTGGCTGACGAACGGGCGGAAGACATCGCCGATAGAATGGATCGGAGCCATCGACGCGATGTACTGGTAGTCATCGGAATTGAGGCGCACACCCAGCATGCCGCACCAAAGCGCGGCAGTTAGCAGAAGCAGTAAAGCGATTCGAGTGCGATTCAAATTTTTCTGTACGCCTATACCCCAAACCCCATACCCCGCCCCTAAAACAACTGCGTCCCCGCAACCCGCGCCTCATGATCGAGCAGCCAGCGCTTGCGCCAGAGTTCTCCCGCATAGCCCACTAGCGAGCCATCACCGCCGATGACGCGATGACAAGGGACGATGATCCCGATAGGGTTCGATCCATTCGCGCGTCCTACCGCCCGGATAGCTTTGGGATTACGAATGCTGTTCGCGATGTCGAGATACGAACACGTTTCACCGAACGGCACCGCGAGCAATGCTTGCCACACGCGAGCTTCGAAGGCAGTGCCGCCCAGCGCGAGCGGAACATCGAATGCCCTACGTGTGCCGCTAAAGTATTCGTCAAGCTCCCTCACACACCGCTCGATGTGCGCGTTCGATACCCGCGAATCAACAGAAGCTTCATCGGACGAAAACGAGAGGCGTGACACTCCGCGCTCCGTTGCCGATATCGTGATCGGCCCGAGAGGGGATTCGTACATGCGAAGCACAAGCGGCGTTTCCATCGGCTGTGGCAACACCGGGGGAATGTTTCTGACTCCTTGGGATTTTCATAGTCATGCGGATGAGATGCGGAGTTGTTGCCACTGCAATCTTTCTGGCGGTAATGCCGGGTGGTCTTGCAGCGCAGCAATTTTTACCCTCGGATTCCTTGAGCCTTACTCCCCGAAAGCCAGTTCAGTTATTGTGGCTATCAGCTGGATTTGGAGCGTTGGGTGATCCTCCTCCGCTCTTCCAATTACGAAGTCGTTACTTCTCCGATTTGGCCTATCAAGCTCAATTGACTTTGGAGCGAGAGAATCTTGTCTACTCTCTTCGCTATGCTGATATTGAGCACGACTTTGGATTTTCATCACTCGCCCTCGCGCCAGAATCAACAAAGGAGCTGGATGCGCTCATTGGCCTTGGTGCATATTCTCGTTATGTGCTCGTGAATGGATCGATAGGGATAGGATTTCGACATTACAACTATTACCTGACCGACCCGAATCTCGACCGATGGTCAATGCCTGCTGCTGCGGCATCAAACTCCGTCGCAATACCAGCACAGTTCAACTTAATGATCCCATATTTTGATGAAATGGCGTTTGGCGTTTCCCTCTTCGCGACTTATTCTCGAGACGAATTCGATCATGGCTTTGCTTTGACTTACAGTTGGGGAAAGATTACGGAAGCTGTTCTGCCGGCTGGTCGGATTGCACACTAACATAGCCATAGATCGTGCGTGCTCGCTCAATACCTCATTCTCAGCAGTAACAAACCCGTGAACTGATTCGTACACCAACCCGTTACTTTATCACGTCGTGCTTTGACCAACAGCTTGCCGCGACGTTAAAGAAGATGCTAAAGCGTGTAAGTAATAATCTATCACACTACTTGCAAGCACCTCGTTGGTCATTTACGATCAGCAAGGTGTTTTTTTATGGACCTCAACAAACTTATCCAGGAGCGCGTCCTTGTTTTCGATGGCGCGACCGGCACGAACCTGCAAACGCAAGACCTGACGCCGGATGATTTCGGCGGCGAGTATTACGCGGGCTGCAACGAGTATCTCATTCGCACGAAGCCCTCGGCGGTCGAGCGCGTTCACTCCGATTATCTCGCGGCCGGCGCGGACATCATCGAGACCGATACCTTCGGCACAAGCTCGATTGTGCTTGCGGAGTATGGCCTTGAAGCCATCGCGTACGATCTCTCGAAAGAGGGCGCGGCACTCGCGAAGAAGATGGCGATGCAGTTTTCGACGAAGGAGAAGCCGCGCTTTGTTGCTGGTTCGATTGGTCCGACAACGAAGCTACCGTCGCTCGGTCACATTGGATTCGATCCGATGCGCGATTCGTATTACGAGCAGATGGCGGGTCTGCTCGATGGCGGCGTTGATCTCTTCATCATCGAGACGTGTCAGGATCTGCTGCAAATCAAAGCGGCGCTCGCTGCCGCGCAGGATTTGTTTCGCGATAAGCGCACGCGCATTCCTGTCATCACATCGGTTACTATCGAGACGATGGGCACCATGCTCATGGGCACGGAAATCGGCGCTGCACTAACGGCGCTGGAGCCATACGACATCATCTCGCTCATCGGCATGAATTGCGCGACGGGGCCGCAGGAAATGGAGGAAAACGTCCGCTTTCTCACACAGACATCGCCGCTGCCGATCTTCGTCATGCCGAATGCGGGGTTGCCGGAGAACGTCGGCGGTGTGGCGCATTATCACCTCACGCCGGAGGAGTTGGAGCGCCACATGAAGCATTTCATCGAAGACCTCGGCGTCTCCGTTATCGGCGGCTGCTGCGGTACAACGAAGGAGCATATCGCTCGCCTGTCCGATCTCGCTGGTCGAGTCTCGCCAAAGAAACGCTCGTTCGAATGGACACCGTCGGCCGCCTCGATCTACTCTTCGGTGCCGATGCACGTCGATCCCGCGCCTGTGATCGTCGGCGAGCGATGCAATACGAACGGCTCGAAGAAATTCAAGGATCTTCTTCTAAATGAGGAGTGGGATGCGTGCGTCTCGATGGCAAAAGAGCAAATCCGCGAAGGCGCGCACATGTTGGATCTGTGCGTCGCGTTCGTTGGCCGCGATGAAGTGCGTGACATGCGCGAAGTGATTTCGCGAATGAACACCGCAGTCACCGTGCCGCTCGTCATCGACTCAACAGAGTATCCCGTCATCGAAGAGGCGCTCAAACACTACGCGGGGCGATCCATTGTCAACTCGATCAATCTCGAAGATGGCGAGGAGCGCATGGCGCACGTTCTGCCGCTGTGCAAGAAGTACGGCGCGGCGGTCGTTGCGCTCACCATCGACGAGGATGGCATGGCGCACACACGCGAGAAGAAATTCGAAATCGCCGAGCGCATCATTGATCTCTCTATCAACAAATACGGCATGCGGGAAGAAGACCTCATCTTCGACACCCTGACATTCACGCTCGGCGGCGGACAAGAGGAATTCCGCAAAGCGGGTATCGAGACCATCGAAGCGATCCGCATGATCAAGACAGCGCATCCAAAATGCCGGACGATCCTCGGGGTCTCGAATATCTCCTTCGGACTCAATCCGCACTCGCGGCATGTGCTGAACTCCGTCTTCCTAAGCTACGCCATCGAAGCAGGGCTCGACATGGCTATCGTCCACGGCGCCAAGATCATGCCGCTGCACAAGATCGACGAGAAGGGGAGAGAGCTTGCTCGAAAGATTATTTTCGATGAGCGGGTTTTTGAGTATGCGAGCGCAGCGTGATTATTTCGTAGATTTGCGGCGTGAGAATTGTCAAGGATTATGCCGGACGAGATGTTCGTATTACAGACGAACGCGTCCGGCATTTCGTTAAGCGTCTGACGAAGGCAGGGATGTTTGAATTTGTCGAAGATGCGCTTGCGAATCCCGATTTTGTTATCGAGTCCGCCAGTGATAGCAAAGCAAACCTATCATACCGATTTTATCGTGGAACAAGAGTGGGGGACAAATACCTCTGTGTTGTTGTAAAGTATGACGGCGACGATGCCTACGTGCTCACTGCTTATCCAAGCGATCAGGTCAAGAAGGGACGACTAATATGGGAGAGAAGAAAGAAGTAGCAATCTGGTACGACGCCGAAGGTGACTACCTCGAAGTCGTCTTCGATGATGAAGCGTTATGCACGTTTCGTGAAACTGACAACGATGCAGTGATGGAGATGGTCGCTGAGAATGGTGAGGTTGTCGGCTTCTCTGTAATGTCCCTGAGTAAGCTATCGAAAGAGCATCCCATCCTCGCGCATCTGTATCGCCAAGCGGCGTAACCGTAGTGCGTCGCCATACAGTTCTTTTGTCCCTCCTCTTCCTTACCCTCCTCGCGGGCTTTTTCCGCTTCTACCATCTCGACAACCTGCCTCTCGGTCTGTATCACGACGAGGGAATGAACGGCAATGATGCTGTGAATGCTAATCGAACAACTGATTGGAAGATATTCTATCCAGCGAATGGTGGACGCGAAGGGCTCTTCATCAATCTGCAAGCGGTTTCGATCATGCTCTTTGGGGCAACGCCGTGGGCGCTGCGAGCTGTCTCAGCTTTGATGGGAGTGCTCACGGTGCTTGGGCTTTACATGCTTGTGCGCGATCTGTATGGTGAGCGTCATGCGCTGATTGCTGGTGTGTTACAATCGGTTCTGATCTGGCCCGTGATCGTCTCGCGATTGGGGTTGCGTGTCAACGTGGCTGCAGCAATATTGGTCTGGATGCTGTGGGCGATGATGCGAGCGTATGATTTAGGTCAATCGTCATCGAAACGGCGGTCGCTGTATGCCATTTTCGCGGGTATCCTCCTTGGGCTGGGATTCCACTCCTACATATCCTACCGCATTGTTCCGTTGTTTGCTCTCGCAATCATCTTCATCGCATGGAGAGAGAAGCGCAGTCGAATAGTATCCGTTAGTGCGACGATTGCCATAGCCGCCGCCGTTGTTGCCACGCCTCTTCTTATCTACTTCCTTTCACATCCCAACGATTTCGCCTCACGCGCCCAATCGGTTTCAATCTTCACCTCGCCCCATCCGCTCCATACCTTCCTCGGCAACATCGCCAAAGAAGCTATGATGTGCTTCTATCGCGGCGATCTCAACTGGCGTCACAATTATTCCGGCGCGCCGATGCTGTTCTGGGGAGCGGGGATATTCCTGCTTGCTGGTGGCGTGCTACTGATTGTCAATCTCTCCAGAAAATCCGAGGAGTCCCGTTGGCGAGAGCAAATTCTGCTCGCATGGCTTGTGATTGGTTCGATTCCGGGGGTGCTATCCGCCGAGGCATTTCCGCATGGGTTGCGCCTGCTGATTATCGCTCCCGCGCTTTGTGTCATCGCAGCGATTGGATTGGTGAAGGTCGCAGAGTGGATTCACGCCAAGTTGCCACATGCTGGTCCGAGCTGGCAAACAGCATTCATCGCGTTCGTTCTTCTCGGCACTACATTCTTCGAATACCGATCATACTTCGTCGGATATGCGAACGAACCCGGAGTAAGAGCGGCCTTTGCATACGATCAATTTGATCTCGCACAGGCGCTCGTGCATGGTCAACCAGACCCCAAGCGGCGAGTCATCGTCGGCAGAGACACATCACTCGCGTATGGGATTCCGATTGACGCGCAAGCGTTTGCGTTCTTAACGCAGACACTATCTGCGGAGGAGCAGGCGCGGAAGAATATTCACTATGCTGTAGAGGGGCGCTTCTTGAGGAGCGACTCGGAGCTGTACATTGATCTGCCGCCCGTTAGTGAGCGGGGCTACTGAGCTTGGGTTTCTCCGTGTGCCGGTATTTCGGAAAGAGAAGATGATCGAGGCTAAGTAATCCGGGGCCGGCGATGGTGATCGTCAGCGACATCAGCGCGAGCGAGAGCGGAAACTCGTAGCCCGTTGGAGCGAAGAAGCCGTTCTTCGCATGTACCGCCAGGACCGCAACCATCATGTTGATGAAGACTGCCGTGCCGAAGAATCGGGTGAGAATGCCGAGCAAGAGTCCCAATCCACCGAGGAATTCTGTGTAGCAGGAGAGATAGGCCATGAATTCCGGCACCCCGAGTCCGGTGCTCATTCCCGTGACCGTGGCTTCGAGTCCCTTGCCGCCAAACGCGCCTATGACCTTTTGCGCACCGTGCGCGAACATCACCGCGCCCAATCCGATACGGAGCACGAGGACGGCGACGCTCTGTAGGTTCTCGTTCGAGTGAGTAAATGCTTTCATGGTGGAATCTTGAAGTGTGGGAGGCCGATGATTGTTGCAACATCCATTACGGGGGTGTCACCCGGATAGTTTCAGCCAGAAGGGAAGAAAGCAGTGGGCCAGGGTTGCTTGGTGAGGGGGAGACGGTGTCGATCCTGTATGATCCGGCCTTAATTCTTGTTCATATTTTCTGCAAACATGTTTCGCTTGCCTTGGAAATGGGTTCTATGAAGGGAAGGAATAGTGCATGAAACTAAATCAGATAAATTCCGAATAGGAGGAACCGTTTCGCGTCTAATTAGAAGGTTTAGGCGGTTTTCGGAGCGCCCCACTCGTTTGCCTGGCAAGACAAAGCAGAGCAAAATAAGCACTTAGCGCTCGGATCTCTCACGGATTCCGCGGATTCAAATTCTGGATTTCATGCTCGCACGGAAAAAATGTCGTACTTTTGCAAGCCGAATTTGGTGGGACAGGACTTTTTCAGGTTAGCCTGAGACAACATTGCGCGTTCGGTGAAAGAATCCCCACAAAATGGCTGGATTTTGAAAGATGTAAGAAAATATCGGATGCCTATCGAGAGAAGCTACGGTGTGTAAGGTTAAAGGGGGCTTTAATGGGCTCCAGAGGATAGAACAATGACGCTCAGTGAATTAGACGAAAAAGGAATCAGGGACCGCCATCGCGACTTCGAACGCGAGGCAATGCCGCATATCAACGCGCTCTATAACTTCGCGCTGCGTATGACCGGCGATCCCGATGATGCGAACGACCTGCTCCAGGAGACGTACATGAAAGCGTACCGTTTCTGGGATAAGTTCGAGCCTGGCACGAACTGCAAGGCGTGGCTTTTCCGCATCATGAAGAACTCCTACATCAATATCTACCGTAAGGAGTCGAAGGAGCCGGATAAGGTCGATTACGAGGACATCCAGAACTTCTACAATACCATCCGTTCGGAGTACACCGACCCGAACGACATGGAGGCCCGCCTATATCGTAATCTCTTGGATGACGATCTGACCCGCGCCGTAGAGTCGTTGCCGGAGGATTTCCGCACGGTGGTTATTCTTTGCGATATCGAGGGTTTCACCTACGAGGAGATCGCTGAGTTCGTCGATTGCCCGATAGGGACCGTCCGTTCGCGCTTGCATCGTGGCCGAAAACTGCTGCGCAACAAGCTGATCGAATACGCCCGCGTTCGCGGATATAACGTGGACGAGGAGCGCCATCGCAAATCAACAATGATGCAGCTCGAAGGCGAAGACGGAATGCTCATCGGCAAGGAAAGCGGTATGCCGATCGATAACGGGGAAGTTATCGGAAGAAACTAAGTCTTTTGACTTGAATTGGAAAAGCCCGGTGCTGTGCACCGGGCTTTTCAATATAGTCTAATATAGTTTTCGACATTCTCATCGCTTGATGATGCTCTTGCTGATGGTTGCCATGCCAGACGTTAGACGGAAGATATATGTGCCTGCCGGCAGATGGATCCCGTTCCAAGTAGTCTGGCCGTTAAGGGTAAGGTGATCAAGTAACCGCCCGAGCACATCCAGAATCTCCAGATCCCCTCGCAACTTCGGATCGAATGAGATGGTGACTAGATCGGAGAATGGATTCGGAAACACCGAAAGCGAGGGAACTTGCTTTGGAGCGACGCTTATGCCGCTGCTAGCAGGATAGGTAATGCAAGTGTCCACCCGATTGCCTACAAGATCAATTGCCGTAAGGCAGACGGTCCCGGGAGTACCATTGCCAACCGGCACCAGCGAGTACCACACAGATACTTTTCCCGAATCGGGCCCAGCAGAGGAGGCATCAACCCGAAGATTGGTAAGCTTTGTAATATAGGCAGTATCGATCTTTCGATCCCATTCACGATCCTCGTAAACATAAATGAGCGGGCCGACCGCCGTATCATACTTTTTGCGAACCTCGATCCGTGGAGCAAGTGTATCTCGTACGGTGCAATAGTGAAACTGCTCCTGAATCGAATCATTCGGCTCCTTTATCTCGACTACCGCCGATCCATCCAATAGCGGATTTACGACGCATACAGAGAAAAGGATCGAGTCAGGTTTTGGGTAGGTTGTGCTCACCGTCATATTGTTCGCATACTGCGTGACAACGCGCAGATTGGCACTGTCTCGAACGGCAGTATCAACCGCACGGACATACGTACAGGTTGCACTGCAGGAATTGCTATCTCTCCACACATGGAAGGAGCGAACCATTGAATTGCCGGGAAATCCCTGAATCGTAAGGGGTAAATCGCAGACAGAACCACCGGGCAAAGCGCTTGAGGTGAGATTCAAGACACAGTGTATCGTAGTGTCCGATGTGGCAAAGATGGAATCTGTCCACATCACAAAGACGGGGCTACTCATCACGGTGCCGTTAGCGCCAAGTTGCTGGGTTTGTAACTTCCCGTTTCCACTCAAGGGAAGTGGGCCAGTGATGCTTTGGGCGCCCGATACACTTAATGTGGCTTGTGCATTTGTAACACTATCGGTGAAGAGGATCGACTCGAATTGTATGACGCTTGGTGTCGCCTTCCCATTGACATCCTTAAGCACGTGGGGGTACAACGTGATGCTAGTTCCTCCTCCGGGCTTTCCTTTTGTACAGACTTCTGCTTCGGGTGTACCGAATGCAGTGCTTGCAATCTCCGCAGTCTTAAATCCGTTGACCGAAACCGAGGGCCATTCCAACAAAAACGCTTCGTCGGAGTACGGTCTTGCCGTACCTAAAATAATCCCGTTGGTGAAACCCCATTGTCCAATCAGGTATTGCCAATCGCCGATCGTTACCGTAGTAACTGGAATCAAGCCAAGCGGCGCGGGAGCGGCTTCGTCTCGGAGGTAACACATTCCGAGTACCGGACCCGGGAATGGCGACGAGCCTCCTGTCGAAGCAGTAGCAAGAATGTACGGTGGAACGCTCGTCTGCGTCCCGTTCGGATATTGAATCCATGTCCAACCGTACGCTGGCTTACTGCCTCTTTGCAGCCGTGTGAGAGAACTTGTCGTTGGATTTTGTCCCGATCCAAATCCTCCATCGCCTGCGATGGCGTCATTCAGTAAATACTGCGCCTGAGCAGAAATGGGAAATGTCGTGTGGTTCACGATCTTCACGCGCATTACCACTGTTCCGCTTACTCCGAACTCCACTGGATAGACCATCTGCACTATGTCAAAGTCGGCGTGGTGCCAGGTGCTAAGGATCGTGTCCGCAACGATCGTGCACTTCCCGCTATCGACAAGGCTGATTCCCATGCTGCCACCATAGTTCGGAGCAGCGTTCGTATAAATCACACCGTCAACCTGAATCGCCAGGTAGGAATGGTCGGTATAAGAGAGCATGTAGCTTGGCCCGCCCAAGGTACGGTTTGTCACTGGACCTGCCCCAAAATAAATGCGGCCGCTTAGGTCTTCTACTTCAGCCCAGACAAACCGATTGCCTGTGACATGAGTACTTTGCGTTGAGCCGAGTCGCGGAAAGAGCGCCACTACGAGCAGCCCGATGAGCACAGTAATCTTCACGTTGATGTCGATCAAATTGAATGCGGAAAGTAACGGATGTGAGTTGTAACCCAATAAAACAAGACGATATGCTACTCCTTTATGATTCTCTTGCTGAGCGTTGTGCCGGTTAGCGTCACACGTAGGATGTAAGTGCCGGAGTTAAGGCGGCTCGCATCCCAATCGGCGCGGCTGTCAATAACGAAGGAGTCAACATGCCGACCAAGGATGTCCAGAACTTCTACCATTCCTCGTTCAGAAAGGCCATCCAGCGAGAGCGAGAAGTTGCCCGCGCTCGGGTTCGGATGAACGGAGATTGAAATCGGTACTGTGTAAGCGTCTAATGGCACCGAACCCACTGGCGCAGCGCAATAGGTGATTGTGTCGTAAGCTATGTGATGTGGCGTGACACTGTCGCTTGCGACGATGATGATCGAGCCGTTCTGGGTGGAATCCAGGACGCTGACTTGGAATACAGCGGAGCGATCACCTGACTTGATTGGACTGCTTAGGTGGAACGTCAAATTTTTGCCCGACCCAGGCACAACGCTGACGGACGCGAGCCCCTCATCGAACGTCCGAGATTCCGTGACGGTCCAGGTGCTGAATCCAGCATTGCAGTTGGTATCTGGATTCAAACTGCGTTGTAAGCGCGAGCGTAGGGTAAAAACTGGCGGAAGTGAGTCGGGGCGAGGGCTGAGATCAATATTCTTCCAACATATTTGTTGATGCGTCGGGTTATTGTTACAATCAATTACTGTGAAATCCACGCAGGTAGCAATGTTCGTATCCTTACGCGACAGATGGATGGCGACGGGCTGCATGACGCAGGGGAATGTCGTAGGTGACACGATACTTGTGTCTGTCGTTGCCCACGTTATGCTAACTGTTGCGTTCGACGCAGGCATTGCGGTCCAGTTTATCGACCTGAGCCCTGTGTCCATCAACGATGAGTCGGTTGCAAGGAAGAGGCTGTCAATGCTACTACCGCCAGTTGCGCTCACCTTTGGTGCGCTCGTGTCTGTGTTGATGGTCTCAATCACAATCGGCATATCGCACGGAGTGATAAAGGCCGGAGGTGGTAGCCCAGCGTATGTGCAATTCAGGGAGATTGTTGCGGCCGAATCCCCAGTTGCGCTCACAACGTCCAAAGTCGAATCAAGCCAGTGTACCTCGGCCATTTGGAGTTTAGGGATAGTGCCAAGGTCCTGCGTTTGACTTAGACTTCCATCCGCGAGGGCTATTGCGCCTGGAGGAGATACGATACGCATCGATCCAGGCGGTTTGAGCGCTGAGATAGTCAGTGACGCACGAGCTTTCGTCGCGTCGGCGCTTGAGCTTGTGTTGAAGATAAAGGACTCCACCTCAAATGGGTTATTGAAATACTTGTGATTCTTCCAGTTGTACTTTACTCGGTGTGGGTAGAGTGTGATCGCGAGGAGATTACCATTGCAAATTTCAAACTCACCTGTGCCGTAACTTCCTCGAGCAATTTCTAGAATGGTGTCTTTCCCAGAACCTGCGACACTCGTTGCAGGCCACTCGTAGAACATTGCGTTATCCTTGTAAGGAACACCCCAAGGGGCCCCAGGCATCAGTCCCCAGGCATAATCGGACTCTTTCATCCAATCAACGACCGCAAGCAAACTCGGAGGGAACAATCCTATAGGAAACGGAGTGAGTTCATCGCTAACGTAGGCGGTCCCAATGGCCCCCTCCACTGATGAGGACTTCTGGAACTCGAGGAAGAATGGAGGAATGCCACGATTTGCATTTGGGTACTGCGTCCGATTCGAAGTATAGTCATAACGGGTAGCTACAGGTCCTTCGTCGTTGCTATTGACATCTACATCAAGTAAATACTGTGTTTGCACGGAAAGCGACGCGCCGGCATGGTTAACGATCCTGATCGAATAGATGATCTGCCCGCTGATCTCAAAGGCCACCGGATACACATCCTGGATAATATCGAAACCGGTCTCTTTCCAAACGGTTTCGATAGTGTCGCCGATTTTGCTGTTTCTCCCGTTGCCGAGCATGACATCGGGCTGCCCGATTATGGAGGAAACATCATTGTTAGAGTACACCTTGGCGCCCACCCTAACGGATAGGAATGACTTATTTCGGTAGGAGAGCTGAATGCTGGGAGGAACAAACGCTGAATTTCCTCTCAAGAACCAAATGTGTCCAGTTTGATCCTCGACCAGTGCTGTGACGAATCTATTACCTGTCGTCAAGTTTGCTGCATGGACGCGGGAGCTACAACTTAGAATTGCCAACACAAATAGGAGTTTCAATCTGTGGGACATAAACACCTCCTGTTTTAGAGATTATTCACTCCTCAAGGCAACACTTTTTGGGATACAAAGTTGCACGATGGGAAATGCCCACTGTCCGACCATCTGACTCCTGCTTTCGCAGCGAATGTGTAAAAGTTGGGTCTCCAACTTAAAACTGAATCATCGAGAGAAAATACTCATGCACGCGCGCATCATCCACAACCTCCGGATGAAAGACCGTTGCAAGAAGATTCTTCTCGCGAGCCATCACTGTTCCTTGCTCCACTCTACCCAGGACTTCTACACCCTCGCCTACTGCAGTCAGGATTGGTGCACGAATGAAGACACCTGGAAAGGGAAGAGCGCCTAATGCCGGAATCTGTAACGGGGTCTCGGCGCTAAAACGCTGCGGGCCGAAGGCGTTTCGGCGAACGGTAATGTCCATCAATCCGATCCTGCCCTGCTTCGAGCCTTCGATATTCTTTGCTAGGAGGATCGAACCCATACAGGTGCCCCATATCGGAAGTCCGGACTCACCCATACTGCGGATCTCATCGAAGATGCCGTGTGCTGCGTGGGAAGATTCGATAATTGCAACTGCCGTCGATTCGCCGCCGGGAAGAATGAGGGCATCAATGCCAGCCAAATCAGAAGCTCGGCGCACATCGAGAGTTTGTGCGCCGAGCGATTCGAGCTTTTCGATGTGCTCGCGAAAGTCGCCTTGCAGCGAAAGTACGCCAACGAGGGCCTTGCCCTTAGATGCCACGGCCAGCGAGTAACTCCATTTCCGCAAGCGAGGAGACGGTCCGTCCGACCATCGGTTCGCCAAGACCACGGCTAACTTCGGCAAGCACCGCGGGATCATTATAATACGTCGTTGCTTTGACGATAGCGGCTGCGCGCTTTGCAGGGTCGCCGGACTTGAAGATGCCACTTCCAACGAAGACTCCATCAACACCAAGCTGCATCAGAAGTGCAGCATCGGCGGGTGTTGCTAAGCCACCAGCGGCGAAATTAACAACGGGAAGCTTTCCTGTTTCAGCGACTTCATTGACAAGGTCGTAGGGGGCCTGAAGATTCTTCGCCGCAGTGTATCGCTCATCCGTTGACATCGATTGCAAGCGGCGGATTTCACCGAAGATCGAGCGAGCATGACGGACTGCCTCAACGACATCCCCCGTGCCGGCCTCGCCCTTTGTGCGGATCATTGCCGCGCCTTCGGCGATGCGGCGAAGCGCCTCACCAAGATTGCGAGCACCGCAGACGAATGGAATTTCAAATTTGTGCTTGTCGATGTGGTTCTCTTCGTCAGCCATCGTAAGAACTTCGCTCTCATCAATGCAGTCAACGCCAAGGGCCTGAAGGATCTGCGCTTCGACGAAGTGACCGATGCGGGCTTTCGCCATCACCGGGATGGATACTGAGTTGATGATTTGAAGGATCAGCTCCGGGTCGGACATGCGAGCTACGCCGCCATCAGCGCGGATGTCGGCAGGTACACGTTCCAGCGCCATGACCGCACACGCGCCTGCATCTTCGGCGATCTTGGCTTGCTCGGCGTTGACAACATCCATGATAACGCCGCCTTTGAGCATTTGTGGAAAGGCGCGTTTGACGAGTAGCGTGCCACGTTTTGGCTCAGCGCCATTCGTGGAATGTCCGTTGGTTGAGGGTGTTTTGTTCATCATTTGGTAAACGTGATACGGCCTTTATTAGTGCAAGTTGCAACGCTGGGAGCCAATTAATGCCTTAATGAGCGACGTGCCGGTTGGCGACTCCGGCCAGAAAACCTGCGATCATACGAGAGGCGAGCCGAGAAGTTCTGCCGTCAACATCGTGTGCCGGACTGATCTCGACCATGTCCAGCATACGCACATTCTTGGATAAGCCTGCAGCGACAGCTAATTCATAAGCTTCTTCTGCCAGGAAGCCGATCGGGGCAGGCGCGCTGACGCCAGGGGCATCGGAGGCGCGAACGCAGTCCATGTCGAAGGAGAGGTAGAGCGGCATTTCTGCGTCGCCGCGAGTGATCGCAAACTCGCACTCTTCGAAAGCGTTCGGAAGGTGGGCCGCTGTTGCATCTTCAAATGTAAGAATGCGAGAACCTTGTTGCAAAAGCCAGTCGAAATGTGCCTGAGCGTTTACAAAAGATTGTATGCCGATCTCGGCAAAATGTTGTCCAGCGACAATTCCTTCTTCGAGCAATAGTCGAAAGCTGCTTCCGGAATGATGTTGTCCTTCCTTCCTTGGGCGGACATCAAGGTGGGCATCCACATTGATCAGCCCGATCTCTGCAGGGAGGTGCTGCGCACGTCCAAACCCCTTTACCAAAGGATAGGTCACGTCATGCCCACCGCCGAGCGCGATGATGATCTTTCCAGCAGCCGATAATTCCTGCACCAACAGCGAGGCTTGCTCGTGCATTGCCTCTAGATCACCCAGTGCAATGTCACCAAAGTCAACGATTTTTAGGCTGTCGATGTGGTGCTTAAATTGCGGTCCAGCGTAAGGCGTCAACTTACCAAACCACTGGCGTATTTCGTTTGGCGCCTCGCTGGCCCCGACACGCCCTCCATTGCGGCGAATGCCCTCGTCCGTTGGAATCCCGAAGATGACTACGTCAGCCTTGTCGAGGGTGGCCTGCGTTGCGGGTTGAACGATGTTTCCGAGTCTCGTGTCAAGTGGATCGGTAGTTTGCGACGGAGAAAGAACTGGGGTAAAGGTGGATTGATTGATCACTTCATCAAAACAGAGCAACACCGAGTTAGGCTCCACTCAGTGCGAGCCAGCCAATCGCGTGTACGTGGGTTGTCCTTCGGCGGCTCGAATGATGCAGAAATAAGTCCCCGGCGAAGCATCCTTCGCATCCCACACGAACGAATGTTCACCCGCTTCGAGCTCGCCATCGAAGAGCCTAGCGACGGTGTTGCCGAGGAGATTGACGATGGTGATTTGGGTTTGCTCGCGGGTGGGATTTGTGAATTGGAAACTTCAATCACGGCATCGGCTCCTGCCAAACGCCGTTGGTACTAGTTCCGGCAAAAAGAGTAGCGCCATTCAAGGCAAATGCCGTAATATTCGTGGGAGGTAGGCCTTTGCCAGAGGATATCCAATTCGCGCCTTTATCGGTTGAGTGATACAACTCGCCGCTCGCGCCCGCAAAAAGATTCGTACCGTTCAAGAATAACGAACTTACGGTGGCATTGGTCATCCCATCGTGTGTGGATGACCAGCCGTTGTTCACGGATGACCAGTTTGAACCATCATCCGCGGAGTGGAACACGCCAGCCCCCTGTGTCCCAACGTAGAAATCCGAGCCGCTCACGGCGATGCAGCGAATATTATAATTTGTCAATCCCGCGTTCGCCGCCGACCAGCTTGACCCCCCGTTGGTGGATCGGAAAACGCCGCCTTCTGTGCCAGCAAGGATGGTTGAACCGTCCACAGCCAGGCAGGTAACAAAGCGGTTGACCATTCCGCTGCTTGAATTCGTCCAGCGTGGGCCCCCGGTATCACTTGTCATCACGTAGAATCCATCGCCGGCACCAGCGTAAACGTATGGAATTGTCCCGACAAGCGCAGTCACAAACAGGTTGCCCAAGCCACGATTTGCAGACTTCCACGATGCGCCATTATTATCAGAGTAAAACATTCCCTGCCCTCCAGTTCCAGCATAGATACGAGACCCAGAGCTTGCGAAAACCCCTGCCCCGATATTGGGGCCGGTAGTCGTACTGGACCAGCTAACGCCATTGTTGTCCGAGAAAAAGACAATGTTGCTCGAACCATCAAAGAGCCTTGAGCCGATCAGTGACAAGGCATCGACACCTCCGTACGGGCCGTTTGTTTGCACCCAGTTTCCCACCGGGGGAATAGCCGGTACTTGGGGTGTTCCTGAGTTATTGCACGAGGGAAGGGTACTCACAGCCAGCAGGAGAACTATAAAACGTACGGAAGTTGCAACACTACTCTTCATAGGAATCAAATTAGTTAGGCCAGGGATACAACTGCAACGGATGCTTGGTGAAAACACGGCTCGGCACACTTGGTTGCAGTCTAACCATTCATACCCAAACGCCTCGATCGGGTACAACCTCGCCGCATTCCGCATTGTGAGTGGGAGTAGCGCAGGCTTCCTTGCCTGCCGAAGTACCTAGAGTCGGCAAAACTCTCGACGAGCTAAAGCTCTGGTGCATCCAAGAATGTCTACTCTACGCATGGAAGGCTACTCATACCTCAACGCCTCAATCGGATTCAACCGCGCCGCCTTCCGCGCGGGGTACCACCCGAAGAAGATACCTACAAACGCAGCTGCACCGAAGGACATGGCGACGGCTTGCGGCGATATGACCAGAATCCATCCATTGCTCTTCGCGACAAATGAAGAAGCAATGTAGCCAAGTATAACACCGATAATACCTCCGAGCAGGCTGAGCGTGATCGCCTCGGTGAGGAATTGGAACAAGACGTTCGCGAACTTCGCACCAATGGATTTGCGAATGCCGATCTCGCGCGTGCGCTCGGTGACGCTTACGAGCATGATGTTCATGATGCCAATGCCGCCGACAAGAAGGGAGATAACGGCAGCAGCCGTGAGGAGGCTGGTCATCGTTGCGGTGCTTTGTTGCGCGGCGGCGGCGAGTTCTACTTGCGAGCGGATCTGGAAATCGTTATCATCGGAAGCGAGCAGGCGATGCTGCTGACGGAGAATGCCCGTTACGTCTGCGGACGCTGCCACCGATGCTTCCGATGAAATCGCGCTCGCCATGATGTTATTGACCCACGTGATTCCCATCATCTTCTTCTGCACTGTTGCCAGCGGCGCGAGGACGATGTCGTCCTGATCTTGTCCGAACGAGTTCGACCCTTTCTCCGCAAGCACACCAATGACGGTGAAGGGTTCGCGTTTAACGCGAATTGTTTGTCCAACCGGATCGACACCCTCACCGAAGAGATTCGTCACAACGGTTTTGCCGAGCAAGCAGACTTTTGTACCAGTCTTTGCGTCCGCTTCGGTGAAGTTACTTCCACTGATAATCGGCCAGTTGCGGACAATAACATACGATGGAGTTGTGCCCGTGACACGTGTTGCCCAATTCGAATTTCCCGCGACAACCTGCGCGCTTGTTCCAACAGTTGGGGCCACGTCAGTCAGTAGGGAAGAGCGCTTGAGTGCGTTCGCGTCCTCTTCGGTCAAGTGAGCGCTTCCACCTGCGCCGGATGAAATGCCACCGACATTCACGGCTCCCGGAAAAATGAGGAGCGCGTTCGTCCCCATCGCGTTGATCTGACCTGCAACCGCTTGCGACGCCCCCTCGCCAATTGCCGTCATCGTTATCACTGACCCCACGCCAATGATAATGCCAAGCATCGTCAGCGCCGCGCGAACTTTGTTGCTCGCCAGCGACTGAAACGCCATCACCACGCTGCTAAAAAGCTGGGTAAACATGAGAGGGGTTGATTAGGAAATGAGATTAGAATCTACGCGCTCCGCCGCCACCACCACCACCGCCGCCACCGGGACGCTGTTGATTGAGTGGGGAGGAGCCTGCGGGTGTCGTCGTGCTCATCGAGAACGCAGCGACGATGATGCTATCGCCAGCGTGAAGCTCTGGGGTGCTCTTGAGTATCTCGGAGTAATTTCCATCAGAGAGTCCCCCCATAACTTTTACGGCCTCCATGGACGGCCCATCCGGTGTCATTGTTTTTCGATAGACAGTTGCGAATGTTGGTCGTTCACCACCAGCCGCATGTGTCATTCCACCTTTTCGCGAGCTATCGCCAGCAGGGCGCTGTCGCCGAATCTTGGAGGCCGTGTCTTTAATACCGGCGGCAGTCAGCAACTCCGTGGGTGGCACAAAGCGCGTCGCGGCCACGGGCACACGAAGCACCGCTGTGCGGCTCGCGTTCACAATCATAACCGTTGCCGTCATTCCAGGGAAGAGGCGAAGATCTTTGTTCTCTGTGTTGATAATAACCGTGTACGTTACCACGTTGGATGTCGTCACAGAGTTAAGTCGCACCTGATGCACTGACCCGACGAACTGCTCCCCTGGATATGCATCGACCGTGAACTTCACGTCCTGTGCATCTTTGACAGAGCCAATATCTGCCTCATCCACATTCGCTGCGACCTGCATACTCGTTAGATCCTGAGCGATGATGAAGAGAACGGGGGCGTTGAATCCTGCTGCGACGGTCTGCCCTTTATCGACGCTACGCGAAACGACTACGCCGGAGATAGGTGAGCGAATGATCGTATATCCCAAATTTGCCAAGGCTTGCTTCAGCGACGCATTCGCTTGATCGACGGACGCACGAGCATCTTCCAGCTTGTTGCGGCTGACATCATAATCGGACTGAGCGATAAGCTGCTTATCCAGAAGTTGTTTCTGACGGGCCTCGTCGCGGACGCTTGCGTTGAGATCGGCCGTTGCCTTTGCGAGATTAGCCCGCGCTTGAGTGACCGCAGCCGAGAATGTGGTGGAATCAAGTTTAGCTAAGAGCTGGCCTTTTGTCACTTTGGTATTAAAATCTGCATACAGATCAGTTATCATCCCCGATACTTGGCTTCCAACCTGAACCGTAGTGGTTGCTTGGAGCGTACCGGTTGCTGTTACACCGCGTGAAAGATCACCCAGATCGACTGCTGCGTACCGGATGACAATCGGAGGCTTTGCTGGCGTTCGGAGCAAGAAGTACCATGCTGCGAATCCTAACACGGCCGCTCCAAGTGTATAAAGTACCGGCCCCCATTTACTCTTCTTCTTACCGAGGGTGACCTTCTTCATGATCTCCTTCGGGGGAATGGGAATCCCGCCATTATTAGCTGGGAAGTTGCCGATGGTCTCGCGGGTGGTTGTTGTTGTCGTGGTGTCTGCCATGAAATCTCGTTGTCTTGCTTTTCCTGCGCGCTCTACAATTCTATACGGAGTATAATGCCAACTCGGAAGTTTAAGAATGAATAATTTATTTTCATTCAGATTTTATGCCCGATTTCCTGCCCTAACGGACTCGATGAGCGCATCCGCCGCCGCGAATCCATTGCGAACAGCGCCTTCGATGGTAGCGGGCAGTCCATTTTGCACGAAGTCTCCGGCGAGATAGAAGTTGGGTATATCTGTTTTGGTCGTCGGCCTCCTGCGGTTGGCTTCGGCCGTAAAAAGCGGTGTCGCTCGCTTTTCGCGAATGATCTGGTAATGGATGAGCTTCGCATCTCGTGCTGCTGGGACTGTCTTCTGCAAATCACCCAGCAAGATGTCTCGGATTTCCTCGTTGGTCTTTTCAGCGAGTGCGTCGGCGGCGCTGACCGTGAGCGCCACTCGCTCGGCAGAGAAGCTGGACTTCTTCGGAAACGCCCACTGCAATGTCGTCCCGATGAATGCATGGATCGGTGCGTTAAATATCTGCTTGTCGAACCAGAAGTATGCGTTGACAATGGGGGAGGGAGAATCGGGGATCGGGTTTCGGGTATCGCGTGTCGGAGATTCGGGGAGGAGTGAGTGAATAGTTGAGATGACAGCATGAAACTCGGTCTCCTCCGAATCAGTGGCAACACTGAATCCTCTCTCACCTTCAGGTGTAATCTTGCGGATAGGCGCTCCCAACCGAATGTCTATACCCCGATCCTTGAATTCCTTGATTGCTGGCTCCACCAACAACTCCGATAGCCCAACCTTTGGAATCAGCAACGCACTTGCCGCCCGCGAGGAGAAGAATGCTTCCCGCAAAACATTCACGAACAACTCCGCGCTCGCCTGTTCTGGACGAGCGTTGATCGTCGCCAGCACCATCGGAGCCCAGAGTTTCTCAACGAGTGCGGGTGTTTGCCCAAGCGCGAGGAAGAGATCGTTGCACGACATCCGCTCGAACTTGTTCGGGAGCTTCATCCGCCAAATCGCGTTACCCAATATTGATGCCGACTTCTTCTCTCCAAACGTTAGCATCGAAGTTCGCGCAACCGCGGAGAGCAAGTTCATCGGCGGTGGGAGGGAGCGATCAATCGTGAATGAGCGAACACCGGTCTCACTCCAAAACGGAATTCGAAGAGGCGTGCGCTCAATGAGTTTGTCGGTGCCGATCTCCTTCAAGTATTCGAGGGTAGCCGAGTAGCAACCCATCAGCAGGTGCTGACCGTTATCGAGCGTGTCGCCGGTATGGGCGTCGGTGTATGAGCGGGTTCGCCCACTGGCCTCGCGCCGTGCTTCGAAGAGCGTGATGTTCGTTTGACCAGCGCGCACCAGACGAATCGCCGCAGCGAGTCCGCTGACGCCAGCACCGATGATAGCTATGCGAGGTTTGTTCGTCAAATCTGTTGAGTACGGCAGGATGAAGAAGGTAAAGAAAGTTACGAAGAAAAAGCAAACACCGGATAAGCATCTGGCGGAGTTCTACGAACGAGAGTTCGCCGATCCGTCCGCAAAACGCGCACCGAATTTCTACGAGCGGGTCTATGCCATCGTAGAACAAATCCCGCGCGGAAAGGTGACGACCTACGGCGCGATAGCGGAGGTGCTTGGCTCAAAGGGATCGGCGCGCATGGTTGGTCAAGCGTTAACAGCAAGACCTGAGGAGCGAGATTTCCCGGCCCAGCGCGTCATCAATCGGTTTGGTGCGCTGACGGGTTCGATTCATTTCGGTGGATATGAGCGGATGCGGGGGAAGCTTGTGCGCGAGGAAGTGACGTTTAAGGGGGAGCTTGTGGATATGGAGAAGCACTTTTGGTACCCGAGGTCGATAACGAATCACGAATGACAACAGGGGCTATCTCTAATTCTCAGACAAAAGAGAATTAAGAACTTCCATAATTTGGTCTTTCGATTGCGGACCGAGGTAAGACGATCGCAACCGCCCCTTCTTATCAATGAAATACGTTAGCGGTATCGCATCTATGGGTCCATAATGTCTCATGACCGAATCATCCGGCAAAAGAATAGGATAAGAAATTGGATGCGAGGTCACCCAAGCATGCACGACGGAATCTCCATTGTCGTCCAGCGCCACACCTAAGAATTGAACCTTATTATGTCCAATTGAGTCTTGAAGGGAATTGAACCCCGGAATCTCCATGCGACACGGAGGACACCAGGTAGCCCAAAAGTTTAGAACCACGACTGTCCCGCGATAATCTGAAAGGCGATGGACGGCACCGGCTAAGTCTCGAAGTTCGAAATTCGGAGCCAATTTTGCGGTCACTGTATCGGTCTTAGAAGACCGGGTCGTATCCGGAACGGTGATCGCGGTTGAAGATTCATGGCAGCCTGAACTACCAGACAAAAGAATGACGTACAAAGCGAGGAAACTAAGGACAGTTTTGGTGAGAAGGGGTTTCGGGGAGTATCTCATAAATGACTAGATGCCGTATCAGCAAAAAGCTCCATCACTACTGCTGCTTGGAATGTCCGTACAAATAATGCTTGTGGTTCGCCGCGAAGTCCGTTGGAATCTTGTCGAGTTCCTCGTTCGGAATGCGCTTCCCACGTTCGAGGACACTATTAACAAAATCAAGCAGGGGGGTGGAAGATGCCGTAGCCACAGGTTTGACGGCAGGCTCCCGCAGCCCGCGAGAGCGCGGCGCGGTCGAAGCCTTTCGGGAAATAATGGTGGTAGCCATACTTGTGCAACAGCCTGACCTCGAAAATTGTCTCCGCTCTCATGGCCGCCGAATATGAATCCGCCGGAAGCCTTTAGCGTTAAATTGTGTTACGGCCCCTCGCGTGGATGATAGGTCATCCCGCCACAACCCAAAATTTAGTACATGGCGACGAACGTAGTAATGCCCAAAATGGGCGAAAGCATTTCAGAAGGCACAATTCTCCGCTGGCTCAAGAAAGAAGGAGACACCGTGGAAAAGGACGAGATGATCGTCGAAATCTCCACCGATAAGGTCGATACCGAAGTGCCATCGACCGTGGCCGGTACATTATTGAAGATCCTCGCGCAGGAGAAGCAGACCGTTGGCGTCGGCGAGCCGATCGCATCTATTGGCGCAATTGGCGAGGCGGCCGGAACAGCCGCGCAAGCTGCCCCGGCACCCGTTGCGACTCCCGCGCCGGCTCCTACTGTTGCGCCGCCTGTCCAAGCTGCCGCTCCCGTACAACCGGCACCCGCCGCTTCGCCCGCAACTGGCGGCTCGGACCAAGCCGTCGTTATGCCGAAGATGGGGGAGTCCATCGCTGAAGGCACGATCCTTCGCTGGTTGAAGAAAGAGGGAGACAAGGTCGAGAAGGACGAGATGCTCGTCGAGATTTCGACGGATAAGGTTGATACAGAGGTGCCGTCAACATTTGCTGGCACACTTTCGAAGATTGTCGCTCAGGAGAAGGAAACCGTTGCTGTTGGGGCAACGATTGCGTTCATCGCAACGGCTCAGGGTAGTGGCGTAGTCTCCACGCCTGCCCCGGTTGCATCGGCTCCGACGCAAGCGACTCAAGCAACACCAATACAACCACCTGCTCCCGTCGCGCAACCGGCACCGCAGTTCGTTGCGCAGGCCGCAGCCGTGAATGACAATCGCTTCTACTCACCGCTCGTAAAATCCATCGCCAAGGCCGAGGGCGTCACACCGCAAGAACTGGCGACGATACCCGGCAGCGGGCTCGATAATCGCGTCAACAAGAACGACATGCTAAAGTATGTCGAGGCGCGCAAGAGTGGTCGCGTTCAGGTTGCGCCGCAACAGGCCGCGCAGGTACAGCAGAGCGCACCGAGCTTCACACCGTCGCAGCCAGCGCCGATGCCGAAGTCCTCGTTTACATCGAGTGGTCAGAATGTGACAGTGATCCCGATGGATAACATTCGTGTCAAGATCGCGGAGCACATGCTGCGTTCCGTGGCGACGAGTCCGCATGTTACCAGCCTCAGCGAAGTTGATGTCACCAACATCATTAATTACCAGAAGAAGAACAAGGACGAATTCCTCCGCAAGTTTGGTGTGAAGCTGACGCTCACGCCGATCTTCATCGAGTGCATGGTGAAGGCGCTGCGCGAATTCCCCTTCATCAATGCGAGCATCGAGGGCACGAATATCATCGTTCGCAACGATATTAACTTCGGTATCGCAGTTGCAATGCCGCAAGTTGAGGGTTCACCTCTTCCGCCGGCGCTCATCGTGCCAGTCATCAAACAGGCGGATCGACTCAGCCTCGCGGGGCTCGCAGGCGCCGTTGCCGACCTAGCAAACAAGGCTCGTACGAAGAAGCTGACACCGGACGATATTTCGGGCGGCACATTCACCTTCACCAATCCCGGAATGTTCGGCAATATCCTCGCGACGGCCATCATCAATATGCCGCAGCTTGCGATCATGTCTGCTGGTGCTGTGGTAAAGCGCGCGGTCGTCAAAACGGACGACGATGGCAACGATTACATCGCGATCCGCTCGATGATGTTCTTAGGTCTCAACCACGATCACCGCCTGATCGACGGACTCTACGCTGTGCAGTTCACGGAGCGCGTGAAGGCATATATGGAAGCGTATCGGGGGGATGGGATCTGAGTCGAATCCAATCTAACGCTATGTGTGGCCTCTGGAGAACTCTCCAGAGGCCCTTTTTTTGACAGAGTTGCGTCTTCTCTGAGTAATAATTGAGTAGTCACCATCGGTAACCATCGTGCGAGTTAAGGGTTATTAGTTCGTGAATCGACTTCGATTCATTTTTTCACAACTAATAACTTCTACCTTCATGAGACCACTTGATACAAAATACGCGTGGGTGTCGGCGCTGGTGGTGCTGATGCTCGCTGGTTTTTCCGTGCAGTCCCGTGCATCGCATATCACTGCTTCACCGGATACCGTTCGGGCCACAACTCCTAATGTCTATTATATCAGCGTTAGCGATGGTCGCGACACTTCTCAGAAACCACACACGCCTCTCACGAGCGCACATTTGTATATTTCTGGGAGTGCTGATTGGACCATCTTCTCCGATACGTTACTCTCGTTCTTTGGACAGACGTACGTCGTCGTTGAATACAAACCACAAAGCAGCTCACCAAGTAGTGCGACCCTCGCTATTGCCGGCGATAGCAACACGGCCGTTGTCGCGCTGCTTGGCAATCCGCCTACGCACAGCAACCTTGTCTTGCTCCGCGGCGCGAACTTCCTTCGCCAGCGGCCAGGTCATGATACGTGCCGTTCCATCGTAGTCTATAATCCCAATGGTTTCGCAGTATCGTTAACAAGCCTGACGTTTACCCAGACAGGTGTGGAGTATTCTGTGTCGAATGCCCCAGCGCTGCCGATGAGCTTTGGCTCGCATGACTCGCTGCAATTGACCGTGTGCTTCTTGGATTCAGCTGTCACGGATTCTGAAGCATATTCTGCAACGCTCCACATGAACTATAGCTTTTCGGGAGGTTCTGATACCTATAGCTATCTCATAAATGGCAGCATCATACCCTATGATACTACGTGCCTCGATATTAATTCAACAGTTGTTGGCACTGCGGCTCCTGGAGGAACTGTCTCACGGACCTTCACACTCACCAACCATACTGCTGCAAGCGTAACCATTGACTCTGCGTGGATACTCGGAGGCAACATAATCGGTGCGTTCAGCATCACATCCCCAGCGTTCCCCGTAACAATTGCTTCGAATTCGACACAATCTGTGACGGTGCAATTTGCTCCGCCAACGAGTGCTGCCGAAGGTAATTACTACCGCGACTTTGTCTTCTGGGATCGTGGCACGAGTAATGATAAGCTGCCGTGCGGAGAGTTCAAGGTTTCGCTGACTGGGCGCGTCCTCGTTCCAGTCGTGGATACGACGTACCTGAATGTTCCTGCCGATTCTTCGACGACCATCTCGATGATTGCGAAGACCAGAGTCTCCCGTCATGCGTTTATCATCCATAACGCGAGCTCTAGCAGAATCCTTGTGACGACGTTGGGTATCACTAGCGGCGATAGTATAGCCTCGTTCGACAACTACGGTTCGACCGCGCAGGTCTATGACACGATAAATGCCGGGGGCTACAGCAACATGATCATCATGAAGATCGATGCTTCCGATACTGGTTCCTATAATATCGGATTGCTGCTCGACTACTACAACTCACTTCTCGCGCAGACCTATACCGTGAAGGTCCATCGTACTACGGCAAACGCGACTGCCTCTGTGCACTCCACGGGCAGGCTCGCTCCAAGTGAATTTGCGATGAATCCGAATCCTGCCCAAGGTAGTGTGGTCATCTCGCTGCCAACGGAAGGGACATCAACTTTAGAGATTTTCGATGTGCTTGGCAACCTTTTGTTGAGCAAGCAGGCCTCTGGGAAGTTTGAATGGGATGGTACTTCCACGGGAAGCTCCGCACCAGCCAGCGGCTCGTATATTGTTCGCGTTACCCAGCGTGAGACTGACGGCACGACAAAATCCAGTTCGAAGCGCCTCATACTCGTTCGATAAGCGCTTCTTTCTCCCTCACCACCCCCGGCCGACATACTCGCAAGAGTATGTCGGCCTTTCTTTGTGCGTTGAAAGCTATTTAATCCCCGCCGGGCAGAGCAGAGGCCTGGCCACAACCGGGGTTCTCGTGCCTTCTTCGAGCTGCCAAACCTCAGTTGACACGTCACTTCTCATCTTTGTTCTCTATGATGATGAACTCGATTCGACGGTTGGTCTCGCGACCTTCCGGCGTCGTGTTCGTGGTGATCGGTCGAGTCTGACCGTAGCCTCGTGATTCAAGTCTGGCGGAGGAGACCCCATGTTCAACCAGCCACGACTGAACAGCCCGTGCACGATTGAAGGAGAGACGCTCATTCGAAGTTGAGTCACCGGAGTTGTCAGTATGCCCCTGGATAGAAACGCGCGTGTTCGGGTATTTGTCCAGTAATCCGAGAAGCTGGTTTAGTGGAGCGAATGCCTGCTCCAAAATTTCGGATTTTCCAGTCTCGAACTCAATGCGAGGCAAGTCGATGCGCTGCCCAACCTTGAATGGAGTTTCCGGGCATCCATGATTGCTCTTCGGCCCAGGCTCAAGCGGGCATCCGTCTTCCTTGTCAGGTACGCCGTCCCCATCTGTGTCTACGTTCAGTGGGTCAGTGTGCATCACCTTGATCTCGGTACCATCGTCAATGCCATCTCCGTCTGTATCAGCCAGAAGGGGATTCGTGTGATATTGCAACACTTCTTCACCATCAGTGAGCCCATCACCATCCGTGTCGCGCTTTAATGGGTTCGTATGATACTTGGTGATTTCATCATAATCACTCAGACCGTCTCCATCGGAATCCTGTGAAAGGGGGTCGGTATGGTACTTCAGAACTTCGTCACCGTCCGAGAGCCCATCACCGTCGGTGTCTGCAAGCCGCGGACTTGTATGGTACTTGTGAACTTCATCACCATCACTGAGCCCGTCACCATCGGTGTCTGGGTTGGTAGGGTCGGTATTGTAGATACGGACTTCGTCTCCATCGGAAATGCCATCTCCATCTGTATCAGCATTGTTCGGATCGGTATGGTAGATCATGATCTCCTCAAGATCGGTAAGTCCATCCCCATCGGAATCCGCGAGTTGATTTAGTATCGCATCGCCATATTCGAAGAAACCGGTCTCTTTGCCGAGTGACAGAGAATAACGAAGGGACAAGAAGGCCTCAGGCCGGTGTGGTCCCCTCGTGCTGCGAGGAATTAGATGCTCAAGACGCAGCAACCCGGTCTCGATATCCAGGTGGCGGAGGTTCCGAAGCACGATTCCGAAATTGACATCATCACCCGCAATATCCAGCTGCGCGATCAAATTTCGCATTCTGTAGCGGATAAGTGCAAGCGGGTTGAAACCAGAGAATCCCGACGAGTCGTACTGTGGGTTATATGTGCTTAAGAAGTTGAGATGTCGAGAGATCGGACCGGAACCAGAGTACTTTCCAGAGCCTATTCCAAATCCAATGCTGAATCCGTTGCGCGTGGAGTAGCGCACTTCACTTCCTGAGCCTGGCAACGCAGGGCCCGCGACAACATCTTCTCGCATGTCCTCATAGGTGGCCTCGCGCAGAAATTTTGCATAGTCTCCAGTATCGAGGTTATGTCCCAGCCAATACGTTACGATTGCCGATAGAGAATTTCGGTCAGGATATACGCTGGCATCGCTTTGTCCGTTTCCCAGGTACTCATTTTTGTCTCGTTTGGTAAAGAGATTCTCCCCTCGAATACTGAGCGCCATCCGGTTGGAGTCTCCGCCGATACCGTACTGGAAGAATTGAAATTGGGGATTCCAAACGACGAAGGGAAGCATCGCCGTCGGAAACTTGTACGCCATAAAGCCGAAGCGAAATTGACCGTACTCAAGCGCAATGTACTGGTTGAAATTGATCTGCTTGTTGACGGAGGCTACGGTAGAGTGCGTAAATTCGTCCCACTGCGAGTTTGGTGGGGTAGAAAAGCCTGCACCGATAGTTAGCCGGTAGTCGCTAAAGCGTTCGAAGGGAGAGCGAAGCACTAGAAACTGGGCATTTGCGGTCGTCGCTAGCGCACATACGAGTGCGATCACCGTGCAAAGGCACACCCGGAATGTGCGGCCTTCGCCATGCAAAATGGACGTATGGATGGGATAGCTTCGTTTCCCTCGCGACATCAAATTTGAACCCGTTGATCTAAGCGGCAAATTAGTAGGCAGGCTACCGAGTGGCAGCAGCCCACAGCAAATCTTAATATTAAGCCAGATTTTCACGTGATTCGTTTCATCGCTTATGAAATGGGGTGGATGGGAAACGCTTGGTCAACTGAATCTGCTGCCAGTCGGTGGGGAATTTCGTATCTTTGCGGCTATGAAGAAGATTAATCGGTCTCTATTGATTCTTATCCTTTGTATGCCTGCCGTGCAAAGGATTCACGCTCAGAAGTTTTTCACGGGCAAACCCCAGTATCAGATCAAGACCATGAGGTCCGATACGGTTTTGGGCACCATTGTTGTCGAACTCTTTCCTGCGATAGCGCCTCTTGCGGTCGAAAATTTTGATAGCCTGGTCGGTATCCATTTCTTCGACTCTATTGCCTTTCATCGGGTGATTCCCGGATTCATGATCCAGGGGGGTGATCCCAATTCCCGCTCCGGTGATAAGTCCACGTGGGGATATGGGGATCCAGGACAGGCCACTGTGAATGCCGAGTTTAGCGCCGTGTCTCACCAGCGCGGAATTCTCTCGGCGGCACGAGCAACCGATATCAACAGCGCTACCTCGCAGTTTTTCATTTGCGTAGCCGATGATCGACAGTTGGATAAGAAATATTCTGTGTATGGCCGGGCGGTCAGCGGCATGGCAATTGCCGACAAGATTGTGAACGCCCCTCGTGACGCGAACGATGACCCGCTTGATAAGATATCGATGTTCGTTAACTATGTTGGCTCCAATGACAGCCTGACGCCGACTCCGTTGCTCGTCTCGCCTGCATCAGGGACAACTTCTCCGCTAACGCTACAGACGCTTAAGTGGCAAAGCGTGCCGAGTGCGATGCTGTATAACCTGCAAGTCGCCACGGACGCAAATTTTGCTTCCGTGATTATTGATACGCAGATAAATCAACTGAATGTCACAGCGAAAGTAAAAACTCCAACCGGCAAGACGTACTATTGGCGAGTCGGCGCGAATAACGGCGGCAATCCAAGCGCATTCTCCGAACCGTGGAGTTTGACAGTTGGAACAGCAAGCGTAACGGGTGATGCTAACAATTCGATTGCTCTGGGCAACTGTTTCCCAAATCCGACATCTGGAGCGACAATGATTCCGTTCGAACTTCCAAGAGTCGAGACGGTTTCAATTCGTGTCTTTGATGGCCTGGGTCGGGTGGCAGCGGAGGTTGCTGATGGCAGACGATTCTCGGCGGGGCAGAATATGTGCGAAATTCCAGGTGGGTTGCTATTTCCGGGAGCATATACGATAGAACTTAATACCAACGAAGGTTCGCTACATCGGCCATTGATAATACGATAATCAGCTTTAATTTTAAGGCTGCAAATGAGGGACAGCATACAGTTTCCCAAAATCTTTCTTCCTTTCGAACTTTCCCGGCGGGAGCGGGATTTAGACTATCGAGGAGAATCTGTTATCCTCGACGAATTCTTTTGAAGGTAGTGATACGGAAGTTTCTTATCAAATTGACCATGAAGTTTTTCGCATTTCTCTCGTTCGCAGCGCTTCTCATGCTTGCCACGCCGGTTACGATGATTGCCAAAGCTGCAGGTGGTGCCGCTGACTCTGTCCATGTTCTCGACAACATGAAATTCACCGTTAAGACGGTGAAGGGGGGCGAAATCAATTTCAAGGAATTCCTGGGAAAGGGGCCATTGCTCGTCAGCTTCTGGGCACTTTGGTGTGAACCGTGCAAGCAGGAAATGAAGGCTTTTAAAACACTATCGGAGAGATTCAAGGCCGAAGGGGTCAACATGGTCGCGATCAACACAGACGAAGTCAGGTCAATGTCCAAAGTTCGTGCGTATGTGAGTACCCAGGGATTGGAATTTCCCGTGCTGCTGGATGCTAATGGGGATATCGCCCGCGACATGTTCTCCATGGAGACCCTTCCATACAGCCTTATACTTATGCCGGATGGTTCCGTCTATAAGAAGCACATTGGCTTCACGGCAGGTGATGAGAAGGAGACCGAAAAGGATATTCTTGAGTTGATCGAAAAGCTCAAGAAAAAGGGGTAGGCCCACCTTATTGACGAAACGTCGCCGAGATTTTAGGCGCGGTGCTATCGTTACTTCAGGATCGTAATCACGATTCTTGGCCCCAGTAGGTCATTGCGATCCGAGTGAAATGGACGAATATTCGGACCGTTGTCCATAGGAGGTAAGCAGTCCGATATCATTCTTTCGAGTCGATTCAGCTCACCAATATTCGCGAGCGTACCGGATCTGTTCATCTGAATTTGGTACGGCTTTCGTATCTCCTTGGCCTTGTCAATCAATCTCTCTATCATTTTCGATTGGGAAGAATCGGGAAGCAGAACAAAGCGGGTGATCGTCGGAATTGTGTCTGGTTCGAACTCCGCACTTTTTGCACTGAGGTGCAATGTGTCTGTGGATGTGATGATGTTACCATTGCTATCCTTCGCGCCAATGCTGGCAACGATCTCTGAAGCATTAGAGGTGCTAATACCGTGAAGCATCATCGAAGGAGTCACTGCCGTGGAAGCCTTATCAAATTGCGCCAGACGATAGCCGTGTTGAGTTATGGTGATCTGCCAATCGGTGATCTTCGGATCCACGTGGTGCTCTAAACCAATATCACCAAGCGCATAACTACGCTCGATCCACTGCGTAACTACAGGGTCCAAAACTGAAACTGGTTCAGCGAGGATTGCAAGACCTTGCTGTAATTTTGGGGCGCTCACGGCTTTTACTCTCTTGCCTGGGATATGGAATACTTCCGTCAAATAATCTATGTAGCCACCGGAGTACTTGAACACTGGCTCCGGGGTTTGAAAGGTCAGGTGAGCAGTAGTGTCAGCTCTTAAACGCAGTCCCAGGATATTCAAGAGATTGCGCGAAATTCCACTTTCGTCTAATTTGGTTAGGGACTCCTTGCCGAAGTCTGCAGCCTGCTCCGGCGAAAGGAGGATATACCCAGGTGCCAAACCGTCGCCTCGGTTAGACGTTTCGAGTTGGGAAGGCAACATAACATACTGCTTGATCAAGGTGTCTCTCGATTCGATCGAGACCGAACTGCCCGATGGGAGTCGTTTAGCATTGGCGGTGAAGTGGATCTCTGCTGTATGCCTTAAAGGGGGGGGATTCAACCACGGGATTGCTGTTCACGGGTGGGGGTTCCGGACTCGTATCCTCAAATCTCCAACGAAGTGCCAGCCCTCCGCTAACGGCATTGATAATGGGAATTTCCGGCTGCCGGAATGCTTTGAAGTCGAACTCGCCGAAAAGGGAAGGCGAAATTGGTAGACCGGGAAAAAGGCGCCCCGCAAGTCCTGCTTCGATACGTAGTCCGAACGGAAGCCCCGGATGAAGCAGCCCACTACTTCGAGTTTGTCCAGTTGCGTTGATGGTCTCAGTCAAAGTCTCAGTAAGTGGGACCTCCAACCAAGCGCCAAAACTTGTCTGGAGCCAACCCAACTTCGATCGAATCCCGGAAGCAACATGCAGGGAAGTGGCAGAGTATAGGAGGGAAAACGCAGAGCCGCTAAAGCTTCCTACCGATTGCGAAAGACCTCCAACCGCCTCAATGTTCAGCGAGGAACTTGGCCACATGGGCACTGAGCGGGTGTACTCAAGTCTAAATACACTCTCTCGGCTAAGGCCGCTGCCGTCACCAAACTCACGATTTACAAGATTGGGCGTACGATCCGCTTCGTTCATCATTCCCAATCTGTAATCAACATTTAGTCCAGATCTACTCGACTGTGGGTATGCTGAGAAAGCGCCAACAGTGAGCGCGGTGCAAAGCCAAACTAGCATCAACGAACGGACGAGGGTCAAAGCTTCTAAGAAATCATTCAGCATATTCAGGAGGAGTCGGATCGACAATAATCCGCACCTCAGTCTTGACTGAACAATTCGGAACGTAGAAGTTTCCCCGACCGCTACTAAAAACGAAGAGGCCAAACCTTGCGGCTCGGCCTCTTCGGATGATTTCTCATCCCGTATTCCTCAATTGTACAAAAGCGAGTGTCCTAGCCCAAGTACTTATCGATCGCGGGTTACGATGTGCCCGTAAGTACCGATCATGATCGAGCGAGTCGCATTTGCATAGCTAACGTCGATCCAACGATCATCGCCAAGCTTTGTGTGGTTCCACGTCGCGCCGTTATCGGTAGATTCGAGCAAATTGCCTCCCCAGCCGGCCGCAGTGATCACACCCATGCCATTTGTTGCGATTCCGCTAAGCGCATAAGGGGTTGTCTTCACCGTTGTCCATGAACGGCCACCATCTGTCGTTTTTGCTAAATAACCGCCGAGTGAGTCAATACCAATCGAATTATTGCTAAGTGTCCCGGCCGGGGCAAATCCGGTTGTTGCATTGATGAAAGCGGTGTGTGTGTAGAATCCAAGCGGCTGATCCGTCGTGCTCTGATTCCACGTCAAACCCGCGTCCGTCGTGTAGAAGGCGGCACCGAATTTCCCGGTTGCGATTCCGGTAGTCGAGGAGGAAAATTGGATGTTGTATATTCCTCCTGTGCTATTGGTTGCGACCTGCTGCCAGGTATACCCCCCGTCGGTGGTGCGCCAGATCTCGCCATCGCTGCCCGCGGGGGACGAGTAGGGGTCAGCCGTGCCAATGAAGCCAGTCATACGATCGACAAAGCAAATGGATCGCTGCCAAATGCTGGATGGGAAAGAAATTGAGCTCCATGTGTTGCCACCGTCGGTCGTCTTATAAATGTAGGAGCCGTCACCGTTCGCAAAACCATTCTTCGCGTCAAAAAACCAGATGCCATAAACGGTTGAGTAACTTGGGACTGTGGACATGGCGCTCCATGTTGTTCCCATGTCGGTCGTACGAAGCACTGTCCCATTGTTGCCTCCGACAGTGCCGACATTCGATGAGGCGAATTGACTAATCACGAGCCCCGAGGTTGTGCCGGATTGGCGATACGTCCAGGATGCAGAATCATCCCAATCAGGTTCATGTACATAGACCGTATCCACTTCCGTGATGGTCTTTTGGCGGCAGCTATTGAGGCTGAGGGAGGAGATCACGGCCAGCCCTGCCAGCCCAAGAAAGAGAATGCGCGCGAAGGTATTGCTTTTCATACTATGCTTTTCGTTGAAGTGAGTCTGCACTTGTTACAACGAGCCAACATGCCCCGCCCTGACAGCGCCGCTCAACGATCAATGCTATAAATAATATTACTTGTCTCTAGTCGCGACATGCCCTTTGATGCCAACGATCACGCTCCTCCCGACGCCAGCGTACTTGACGTCAAGCCAACGCTCGGTTCCGAGTCTGCTGACAGTCCACGTCGCCCCTCCATCGGTCGATTCAACGATTCGACCGAAATACCCGGCCGCTGTAATTACGCCGTTACCGTTATTCGTGATACCCTGCACGAAGAATGGGTAGCTTTGGACCGTGCGCCAGGTCCGCCCAGCATCATCGGTTCGCATGATATAGCCATTAGTGGAGTCAAGCAAGGCCGTTGCGAGTGCTGTCTTCGGGGTGGTAAACGTTGAGCGCGAAAAACTGACACCCGGTCGGTCGGTTGACCCAGGATTCCACGTTGTCCCGCCATCGGACGTCCATAAGGTCGCGCCATACCGACAGAGAGCAAAGCCATTGAGGGCGTCACCGAAATCAATGTCATAAACTGCGCCGGAAGATAATGTCCGTACATTCTTCCATGTAGAGCCACCATCCGTCGTCTGCCAAAGTTCGCCGTCCATGCCAGGCGGGGAAGAGTATGCATTCGATGTGCCGATGAAACCGAGCGTTGGTGTCGCAAACCCTATGCTTCGAAGGTTGTAGGAAGTCGAGAGGGTGTTGGCATTCCACGTTGAGCCGCCATTCGAAGTCCCCCATACACTGTAGCCATCACCGATAGCGACGCCTCGGGAGTTGTCGAAAAAATGGATTCCATACACTCCGGTGCCGCTTTCGGAACTGACCCCGACGGGGGTTAAGTTTTGCCAGGTGTTGCCCGCGTCGGACGTTCGGATAATCGCACCGTTTGTCCCTCCGAAGAATCCCAACGTAGCGCTGACGAATTGACCTGAGATAAAGTCATTAGTTATCCCTGAAGTCCGATAGACCCAGACAGAAGAATCATCCAAATCGACCGTATCGTGGACGACGACGGTGTCACCGCCGAGTGTCTTAATGATGGTATCCCGCTTGACAAGCGTATCGACCTGGGTAATGAATTTGTCACGACAGCTCGTAAGGCTGAAGGTAGATGCTGTGATGATCGCGACGATACAGGCTGCGAGCGTTCGTCTGGCGAAGGTTCTCATCAAATTAGAAAATTGAGGAATGGGATGCGGCGGTTCCGTGAACCACTATTCGTAACGTGTAGAACGGGTGAAAGTATCAAAACCTGACAACGATGCTCAACGGCAGTCCATTGCATAATCTGAAAAGATTATTCGAGGATCTGTCAGGTAAGCCGCTGCCGAATCGTTTCAACATAAAGAATGGGAAGACTTTCGGATACAGCCAATCGGGAACGCAGGATAGTGAAGGAGTGCTACGGATGACCGATCAGCTGAGGATACCAATCCTCAGTGTCGGAAGAGCCGAGAATGAATTACACAGGCGCTCAAGTAACCCACAGCAGTTCAAGATACTCCGCAATTAACGCGGAGTGGGATGTCGTGTTCCGTAAAATGGTCGCAGGTGATGATGCCGCGTTCGAGTCGCTGTTCGCCTCGTTCAACCCGAAGCTCCAGCGATATATTCTGAAACAGTTGGGTGCTGGGCCTCACGTCGATGACCTCTTGCAGGAGGTATGGACTCGAGTCATTCAACTTCGAGAACGCTCTCGGGAGGGGGGGCAGGAGGCTACGTATCAGGTACAAGCTTTCCTCTTTCGGATCGCTCGTAATTTGGTGATAGACTTCCTCCGCACCCGCAAGGACCATTCGTCATTGCAGGATGTGGATGAGGCATTGCATCCGAGATTTGAAGCCGGAGAACTAAGCGATCCGGAGTCACTCGTTGGCAGAGCAATGGATCTGCTTTCGTTCGATTTTCGCGAGATACTGGTGCTAAACCTCCATCTCGGCTACAGACTTGACGAAATTGCGGTAATGTTAGAAAAGAGTCCTGACGCGATGTGGGCTCGCGCATCACGGGCCCGGGCGAAGCTTCGACGATTGGTGATCGAGCTCGCTGAGAAAGAGGGGGTCAGTCTTCGGGCTTATCTCCCTTCCGAAACAGACCAAGTATGAATGATATGACGAACGAGAATTCGGTTGACACTCTAATTGATCGCTACCGTGTCGGAGAAATGACATCGGAGGAGCGAACGGCATTTCGGGAGCTAGTTGCACAGCATCCTGAGCAGGCAAAACTGCTTGCAGCAGACCGACTAATTCAGAACGTGGCCGGCGTAGAGCGTGCACGCGCTGAGGTACTCCCTGTAGATCCTCCATCCGCCCCGATCCTATCGCTCCTGAAGAGGACGAACCCAGCGAGAAGGGTCAGGATGTATGGTTTAGTCGCTGGTGGCTCTTTTGCCGCCTTGCTTTGCACTCTTTTGATTTCTACTTCCCAGAGAGCTACACACGCTCCTTCACCTACACATCAAACGCTGCAAATCATTGCTGATACGACCTCGGCGCCTGGCACGCCAGTGCAATGGGACGCATCAGCAAGGGAAACGCCTGCCCACCTCGGTGGGCAGGCGAGTGCAGCGTCGTCACTGGCGGGTCACTCCAAGAGTAACTCTTTAGCCGTTCCTTCAGCGGTTGCGGATGGGCATCCCCCTGCTCCAACGGCAAATGACCGTGATTTGGATGAAGGGCTCGGTAAGCCGAGAGTCTTTTCGAATGACTCGATTCCGGTCCTGATCCACACCAAATAAGGAAGCCGCTCAGAAGGCAACGGAATAGAGGAATTTGGAAGTCGACGATGAGACGTAGTTCCATGACAGCCCGGCGTCAGTGGTCCGGGTAATGTATCCAAAGTCACCGACGATTACGCCGAGCATATCGTTGGCAAAGGCGATCCCTCGTAAACGCTCGCTCGTGCCGCTACTTAAACTATCCCAGTTGTAACCTCCGTCAATCGTGCGGATGATCAATCCATTACGCCCGCAAGCTACAGCGGTGCTTGGGTCAAGTGAAGCGATAGCGCTAAAATTATACCCCTTGGCTTGGGTGGCCATCGTTGCATGGGCCCAGGTTCGCCCAGCATTGGAAGTCTCATATAGGACGCCCCCCGTAGAGGCCGCGAAACCATAGGTAGATCACGAGTCCAGTATCCCCAGCAAGAACTACGTGTTTCGCGTCGGGGTAGGACGCCGCTCGAAACATGAAGGGGACACTAAAGCGGTTCGTGCCTGACCATGTTTGATTGACTAGGTGCAAATAGAAACCAGAGTCACCCACATAAATCTCATCGAAGTTTGGCGACGCCGCACAAGCGCGGATCGACCAAGGCATTGGATTGTAGCGTGTAAGGTTCTGGGATTGCACAGGTAAGGGAGCCCCATGTACAAACAGGAGACTCACTAAAACCGGAAGAGCAGACCAACGGATTGAGGGTGACGACATCTTTACCTCGCACTAGGATGACAAGAATTCAGCGCAAGGATACTGAATCCGTGCGAATCAATGCCGGATTGGGAGTCGCTACTGTAAGTGCGACCTCCCAATTGAAGGTCGAATACCCGATTACCGGGTCAATGGCTGCCTCAGGATCGTTTTGAGCTTTTCCGGTGCCGCACGACGCGGGTCGCCCAAGTAGATCTCGTGGTGCTTTCCCGTTAACTCTCCGCCGTTCTCCCAGATGAAAGCATGTAGTTTCTCGATCGTCGCCTTCTCGGTGGAGTAGGGCCCAACGTGCATGATCTGCGCGCACTCGCCTTCCTTCCATTTCTCGAAGCGTACTTTTAGTAGGGATGGCAGCTCCTTCTTTGATGCGGCATCTTTTGCGGCTTTGGCAACCTCAGTCTTGGTGATGAAATCTGGTTGGGCGACCATGACGGTCCATTGCCACTTATCGCGAGCGCCACTTGCGAAGTCGGACATATTGTCGCTCCACCACAAGCCTTCGAGTGGGGAGAGCTTGTAATCACTTTCTTCACCGCGCTTCTTGCGCCCAAACTTGATTGTATAGGCAATGCTATAGAGCGCTTGCACCGCGTCTTGAAAGTCCTTGGATGTTTCCGGGTCACCGATGCCATCAATCATCAGAAATGGCATCCGTGGCACATTGACGATTTTTGGGGTTTTTGAGACCGCACTATAGAGTTCTTTCCATTGAGCAGTCGGAGTTCTGCTGACAACTTCCTTCGTTTTTGCCATAACACGTAAGTCTTAAACCATCCACAGAGAGGAATCGAAGTCCATGTGCTACCCGAAGGAAATTCCGTGCCGCAACCTGCTAGGGCGCAACTACTCGCTGCCGCTTGGCCAGAGGAGCTTACCGGCAAACCAGCGTGAGCAAATTATCTTCCAGCATTGGGAAGAACTTTACACTCCATATAGGCACAGCACCGGAGGTTCGGTGTAGCCCTTAGACCTGCATCAAGCCGACATTAAATTGCCGGATCTCCGTGACATGGTTTGCCATTGCAATTCCAGTCGAGATGATCTTCCTTGTCTCGCGCGGGTCGATGATGCCATCGGTCCAGAGACGTGCGGCGGCATAGAGAGGGCCGGTCTGTTCGTCATAGCGGTCCTTAATTTCCTTGAGCATCTTGTCCTGCAGCTCCTTGGAAATTGTCTCGTTTGTCTTCTTCAAACTACTCAGCTTAATGGAGAGTAAGGTCTTTGATGCTTGGGCTCCACCCATGACCGCCATCTGTCCTGTCGGCCACGAAAAGATAAGGCGCGGATCGTAGGCTTTGCCGCACATGGCATAGTTTCCAGCACCGTTAGAATTGCCCACGATGAAGGTAAATTTTGGGACGACCGAATTCGCCACCGCATAGACCATCTTCGCA
This sequence comes from uncultured Ignavibacteriota bacterium, assembly GCA_903900335.1. Taxonomy (GTDB): domain Bacteria; phylum Bacteroidota; class Ignavibacteria; order Palsa-1295; family Palsa-1295; genus PALSA-1295. The sequence continues at coordinate 72,863 of CAIUMP010000041.1, forward strand.
CCGTCCTTGATGATGCCTCCGTGCTCGCTTCGGCTTCCGACCATGAACCCAGTGACATCCTGCAAAAAAACGAGCGGGATCTGCTTCTGATTGCAATTCATGATGAAGCGCGCCGCTTTGTCTGCGGAGTCCGAATAGATCACTCCACCAACCTGCATCTCGCCCTTTGCATTTTTGACTACCGCACGCTGGTTTGCTACAATGCCCACCGCCCATCCGTCAATGCGGGCATACGCGGTGATAATGGTCTTGCCATAGTCAGCTTTGTATTCGTCGATCTCAGAGCCATCGACCAGGCGTGCGATGACCTCATGCATATCGTATTGCTTTGTGCGATCAGTGGGCACGATCGCGAGGAGATCCTCAGCGGGGAAAAGCGGGGAAGTGACCTCCGTAATTCGATTGAAGTGACCATTCTCTCCTTTACCGATCTTGCTAACGATGTTTCGAATGGCCTCTAGACACGCATCGTCATTGGGCATCTTATAATCCGTAACACCCGAGATCTCGCAATGCACTTTTGCTCCGCCAAGCGCTTCGTTGTCGATCTTCTCGCCGATGGCCGCCTCGACGAGCGCGCTGCCCGCGAGGAAGACGTGGCCGGTGCCCTCAACTATCATTGCTTCGTCGGACATGATCGGTAAGTAAGCGCCACCAGCCACGCAGGGTCCCATGATTGCGGCAATTTGGACAATACCCATTGCCGACATGACCGCGTTGTTCCGGAATGTGCGACCGAAATGCTCCTTGTCTGGGAAGATCTCGTCTTGCATTGGGAGATAGACGCCAGCGCTGTCTACGAGGTAAATAATCGGCAGGTGGTTCTCAATTGAAATTTCCTGCGCCCGCATGTTCTTCTTGCAAGTCATTGGAAACCAGGCTCCAGCTTTGACTGTGGCGTCATTCGCGACAATTACACAGAGTTTCCCACTGACCCGTCCGATCCCAATGACGACCCCTGCTCCGGGTGCGCCACCTTCTTCTTCATACATCCCATGCGCGGCGAATAGGCCAATTTCGAGGAGATCGGTATCGGGATCGAGTAGCTTGCTGATGCGTTCACGAGCGGTAAGTTTGCCCTTTTCGTGCTGTTTCGCAATGTTCTTCAGACCGCCGCCGAGCTTGGTCTGTTTGGCGAGTGCGGTGAACTTTCGCAGCAGGTTCTGCTGATTATCGGAGGTGGCTGCATGGGTTGCGGAGCCGGCTGGAATAGGAGTCCCGATGGTCAAAATGAATCTTGCTTAATGTTTGACGCAGCTACCATTCAAATGACGAGGCTGCGGTGTTATAGAATTAGCAGGTAGTTTCGTGACCAGGATGATCGCTCAACTGGAATCGCTGTAAAGCTCTTAACGATAGAATTAGTTTTCGGAAACTCTCGTTTGGATAGAGTGTTCACGTCAAACTAAGCGCTTGTTTTCCCGAGTGGCTCCAACCGGAACGCTCCGAGGGATTCAAGCCCACGCTTCAATTGATTTTCCGTGCGGTCCATGGAGCAAGCGCCATAAGGCGATGTAGCATCCCAAGTCATTAGAGTTATCAAAATGAAAGTATTACGAACCCTTCGATTGCCAGTCTACCTTGGAGCCACCACCCTGGCGTTGCTCGGAGCATTTGCACGCCCCGCATTTTCCCAGCATGATCAGGCGGAAACGACCCCCGCCTTGAGCGGGATTCGGGAAGATCATGCTGATCAGGCCGCGAAGTGGTTCGAGGATTTCACGAATCCCTCGCACGACCCCAACTATCTCGAGAATAAGTTGAAAGGCTTCGAGCAGTTGAGGCAAATGGCTCATGATCCCAAATATTGGTCGATTAACGGACCAGCGTTGAAGTCGGCGTCAGCTCCTGCATGGATAATGGCTGGTATATCTCAGGTTCCGCGTGGATCGCAGAACAGCTGGGTTAGCGGCAGAGGGCAGTGTGTGGCTGAATCCGCAGACGGTTCAATCTATTATGGCGCCCCGATCAGTGGCCTGTGGAAGACGACAGATCGCGGTGGCTCTTGGATACCGCTTAGCGATAACTGGGCTACGCCAATTATCGGGGCGGTCGCCGTTGATCCAGTACATCCAAGTACCGTCTACGCCGGCACAGGTTGCGCTAATGGAAGCCTTTACGGTGGTGGAACGCTCACGGGAGTCGGAATCTACAAGTCCATCGATGCGGGCTTGAATTGGACTCTCGCGCTGAACCAGAGTGGTATTGTAACTTGTGGGATCATCGTCAATCCTGTCAACACTCGCTTGGTGTATGCGGCCACGACTGCTGGCGTCACGTTATCCACGGATGCAGGTACCACATGGAATAGCGTTGTCTCAATTTCGGGTATCACGAGCATGGTCCTGGATCCCGTTGACCCCTCTATTCTCTATGTGGCGGGGGCCAATCAAATCCAGAAATCGACCGACTCAGGAAAGACCTGGACAAAGCTAAAGGGATTCCCCTCTACCAGTTCGACGATGACCATCGCAATGACCCCGAAGAACCACTTGTATGTGTATTTGAGCTCTGCGATGGGTGGCGGGGTCGGGAATGGATCCACTCTATCAAGGACGACCGACGGCGGAACCACATGGAAAATTCTGACTGATACGTTGAGATATTTGGGGGATCAAGGCTACTATGCTAACTCACTCGCCGTTGATCCCAATAACGCTGATAACGCGATTGTCGGTGGCTTGGATATCTATTCCATCTCAAACGCTGGGGCATCTACAAAAAAATTGACCGACTGGACTACCGCGAGCAGCAACAGCAATTTCACCCATGCGGATATCCACTCATTGGTCTATATCAATGACACCCTGTACACTCTTTCGGATGGCGGAATTTATTATTCCACGAGTAACGGCACATCATGGAATACCTCTTTGAACAAGAATCTTCCCACGCTGCAGTTTGTCGGTGGCGATGCACATTTGGACAGCAAAGGAAACCCAACGACGTTCGTAGCAGGCGCGCAAGATAACGGTCTGAATCAAATTGCACCACTTCAGCAATATTGGACGTACCTACACGGTGGAGACGGCGGTATCTGCTATATTTCTCAAGATGGGAAGATCATCTACGGTACGTATATTTATTACACTTTGTATAAGTCCATCGACGGAGGTAACTCATGGGTGCATGGTCCTGGCTACGGTGTCCCGGGCGAGAATTGGGATAATCTCCTCGTGGGTTCGAAGGTGACAACGAGTGAATTTGGTTCGTTCTACATGCAGTATGATGTTGCCGATGATGACCCTAACGTGGTGGCATTGGTCGCCCCGGACACGAAGAGCAGATGGAACCTCTGGCTTACCACAGATGGCTTCTTGTCGCCCCCGAACGACATTGTTGCCATCGCGGGACCAAGTTCAGCGAATGCCGTTCAAGGCAGCATCAATTACGTGTCATTTGCGGGCTCGAACACGCTTTTCATTAGCACCTCCTCGAATAATCTGTACCACAGTGAAGATCAAGGTGGGACATGGACGAAGGCATCGACCGCACTCGGCGGAAAGCCAACATCAATCTGTACGAAGCCCTGGCAGTCGCTGGACGCAAATGTGTATATGAGCGTTGCTGGTTCTGTTCACTTTTTGCATTCCACCGATGGCGGAGACACGTGGTCAAACCCCGCAACGAACCTTCCAAATTTGAACTATGTGACGGTCGCGGCTTCCGACAAGGTCATCTTCCTCGGTCATGATTTTGGCGTGCTCTACTCGACTGATGCTGGCGTGACCTGGTATCCGCTAGATAATGGTTTGCCACAAACGCAGATCATGAAACTAAAGGTGCGTGGACATTATTTGATCGCGACGACCTATGGCCGAAACATGTATTACATCGACATAAACCAACTTGGTGGCAGTGGTGTCGCGGCGATCAATTCTGCGGAGCCGACAGCGGCGATAACCGCAGTTTATCCTAATCCTGTTGAATCCCAATCTCCCCATTCGTCCATCCGGTTTACAATGGCTTCTGATGCACACGCTACTATCGGCGTCTACGATGTGCTCGGTCGTGAAGAGCATCTTCTCCTTAATGAATCGCTGACCAAAGGTGAGCACGAATGCGCAGCGGATCTTTCAGGCTTGCCTGCTGGCCAGCACTTCATTATGCTTACAACTGGCGGGGTTTCAGTCATGAAACCGATATCAATCGAATAAGCAGGCACTAACGGAGCGAAACAAACGATCCTTGAACAACACTGAACTCTTCCAACCGCTTGATGCAGGCTTCGTGCTTCATTCTTTCGTAAGGTCCCTTTGGTGCGGAAAAAGGGACTCTCGAACCGTGCTCCGGTTTTTCTTTAGTTGTTCGTTACTGATCCCGTTACTCTTATCAGGGTATTCGGCGCATGCACAGCGTCATGAGGTGGAGTCTACCGGGCAGGTCAGACAACAGGAGGATCACGCAGCGCAAGCGGATCAATGGTTTGAGAACTTCACCAATCCGACGCATGATCCGGAAATAATCCGGCACAGGATCGATGGCTATCTACAGCTTCGCCGTTTATCGAATGCACCGGCAATGAAGGCATTGAGTACTCCCGCCTGGGTTCAGGTTGGAATTTCGCAGGATAAGTGTGTTAGTGGTCGGGGACAGTGCATCGCCATTGCTCCAGTCGGTCCGTTGGGTACGATATATTACGGACCACCGAGGAGTGGGCTTTGGAGGTCCACCGATCGGGGCGACAATTGGCTCCCTATTACGGATTCTTGGATGACCAACTGTGTCGGGGCAGTCGCGGTTGATCCGGCGCATCCGAAAGTGATTTACGGCGGTACGGGATGCACGAATGGTGGTTATGCAGGAGGAGCGAATTATCCTGGAGTTGGAGTATATAAATCAACAGACGGAGGGGATAATTGGTACCTCATTCTGGATCACCCCGGTTTGATCTCGACCGGACTCATCGTTAACCCCTCGAATTCTCATCTGGTCTACTTGGCAAGCGTAGAAGGCGTCTTTCTTTCATCTGATTCGGGAAACACTTGGAGCAATGTCTGCCCAATGTATTGCCGATCACTTGTGATGGATCCAGTCGATCCATCGGTCCTGTATGCGGCTGGAGGCGGACAAATTCAGAAGTCGAACGATTCCGGTAAAACATGGAGGGCGCTCACAATTGCCGCCGGAACCGGGGCCGGGAATATGGCGCTTGCAATGACCCCCGCTAATCATCTGTATCTCTATCTGAGTTCAGCAACAGGAAACTCCATCTTATCGCGCTCTACCGATTCCGGCAATACCTGGACGATCATGTCATCGAGCGTGAATTACCTTGGGCAACAGGGCTCCTACGCGAACGCTGTGGCGGCAAATCCGCATAATGCGGACAACGTGATCGCAGGCGGACTTGATATCTATTCCTTCACTGGCGGCGGAAGGAACGTGTTGACCAAAACGGACTGGACAACCGCAAGCAATAACGGCAATTTCAGCCACGCGGATATTCATGGATTACTCTACATCGGAGATACGCTCTTCTCACTAACGGACGGGGGACTGTATCACAGCGAGAGCAATGGCACATCTTGGGAGCAGGGAATGAATACCAGTCTGAACACGATGCAGTTCGTTGGATCCGATGCGTTCCTTGTCAATGGCAAGCCAAAGATCTTCGTGGGAGGGGCGCAGGATAATGGCACGATGACGATTCCAAGCGGCGCCAGCTATTGGCATTTGGCCAGAGGCGGAGATGGCGGATTGGCCTACGTCTCCCAGCAGAATAGTAATATCATATACGGGACGTACATCAATAACAATATTGCCAGAAGCTCGGACGGTGGTGCATCGTGGAAGCACGGACCATGCGGGGATGATAATTTGATCTGTAACTCGCAGATCACTGGCGCTAATTTCTATATGCCGTATGATGTAAGCAGCGCGGATGACAATTGCGTCGCGATGTGCTGCGACAACGGTTTATTCCTTGTGATTGACGGATTTGCGAACATACCTGATGATATCATCGGCGTGGCATCCGCAAATGCGTCGATTTCCACTAATAGAATTGCTGGTGTACCGGTTTGTGTGGCATTTGATGAACAAGATCCGAACACTCTTTATGTTGGGACCAGCAGCAATACACTCTACTACACACAGGACCAGGGGCAGGACTGGTTCAAAACAAAGACTGCTCTCGGAGGGACACCCACCGCGATCGCGGCTAATCCAGTGCACACGGAGCGTGTATACATGACGGTTGCAGGTTCAAAGCATTTTCTGCTCTCGACCGACAATGGCAACACATGGAATAATCCGGACACCAATCTTCCAAACCTGAACTACGTGGCCGTTGCGGCATCCGCCGATCTTATTTTTGTCGGAAACGAGTTTGGTGTGTTATACTCTTCCGACGCAGGAGTTACATGGTACCCGTTAGATATCGGCATGCCGACGACTCAGATCATGAAGCTGAAGGTTCGGGGGAATTACCTCTTGGCGACCACGTATGGTCGGGGGATGTACTATATTGACATCAGTCAGATCAGTGGCAATACCAATCTGGTAAGCGGGAATTCGCTCCCGCCAGCAGTTTTGATCAGTGGGCTTTATCCAAATCCCGTTGGCATGGTGAGTGCAGGATCGGGCACCGAATCGTCTGGTTTCCGTACGAACATCCGCTTTTCCGTTAATGGTGATTCACGCACAACTATCGGCATTTACGATGTTCTTGGACACGAGGAACGTCAGGTATTCAATGGTTCGCTGATGGCTGGAGATCACGAATTCTCGATAGAGCTTTCGGGCATCCCAGGGGGTCAGCACTATGTGATGGTAACCTCCGGCGGTACTTCGGTCACGAGGCCGTTGACAATACAGTAATGTTCATTTGATGTTAGGATAGACGTGGAAGCTTGCTGTTTTCCGCGCACGGTTTGGTTTATGAAAATACGACAGGATAAAACAATGTTAGTCAACCGCTTTCAGATGCGTTCATCGCTACTGATCCTTCTTGGCGGCGCCATAATCCTCGGCACATTCGGTGTGGGGAAGGCCGTGGCTCAGAAGGAGGACGACGAGTCTATCTCCGGCGGAGAATCGCATGTGGAGCACGCGGCGGAAGCTGCCGCATGGTATTACGATTTTATCAATCCGCTTCATGACACAGCTCTGCTGGCTAAGCGTCAGCAAGGTTTGCAAGAATTTCGGCAGATGTCCGGGACGCCTGCGATGAAGGCGGCTTCGACTTCGGCCTGGATACCGGTTGGTACTTCGCAAGGTATCAGCGGTGTCGGACAGGTAAGTGGGAGAGCCACGTGTCTCTCCATCGCCTCGAATGGTGACATGTACTATGGCGTCACACAAGGTGGTCTGTGGAAGTCCGTAGATAAGGGCGTCAATTGGGTCTCGCTCAGCAATGACTGGGCAACGTTAGCGGTTGGCGGTGTTGCAGTGGATCCGAAAAATTCACAAGTGGTCTATGCGGGCACAGGTGAGTCTCAAGCCGCGCTCGGTGATCCGGGCAATGTCTATGCTGTCGTCGGGCCAGCTGCAGGAGTTGGTGTACTAAAGTCGACGGATGGCGGCAAGAATTGGAGCGTGGCGTTTGCAAAGCAAGGTCTCGTTACGAACCAAATGCTGGTCAATCCCGCAAATTCCAACTTCGTCTATTTAGCTTGCACGAACGGCATCTTTACCTCGACTGATGCTGGGGCGACATGGAAGCAAACCGCCGTACTTGCTGGTACGGCAAGCGTGGTAATAGACCCGGTTGATCCATCGGTACTTTATGCTGCCGGACCGAATAGCATTCGCAAATCGAATGACACCGGCAAGACTTTTCGAACACTCACCGGACATGACAACGGTTCGACGATTACTCTCGCGATGAGCCCGGCAGATCACTTGAAGATCTATGCCAGTCTTAACTATGGATCGCAATCAACCGGCGGTTCTAGAATTATTGTCTCTACCGATTCGGGTAATACCTGGAGCGTTGCCTTCTACGCACCTCGTGGCCAGGCCGTTGATTACCTGATCACCCAGGGTGGTTATGCGAATGCGATCGCTGTCAGCCCAAGTGATGCGAACATCGTGGTGGTGGGTGGGTTGAATGTCTATAAATCTCCGGATGGCGGCACCACTTGGAGCGATAGTTCGAATTCGAATGCCGGCTCTTCAAGTTCAAGATATTGTCATGCAGACGTGCACCAACTCGTCTACTTCGGCACAACACTGTATGCCTTGACGGATGGTGGGCTCTATCATAGCGAGACTGATGGTGCACGTTGGGGACATGACCTCAACAAAAATTTGGGAACATTCGAATTCGCCGGAGGCGACATGTATTCCGATGCCTCGGGCAACCCTTCCTATTTTGTAGCAGGGGCGCAGGATAACGGATTGAACAAGATTCTCAGCAACCAAAGTGTGTGGGACATGATTCACGGCGGCGACGGCGGCAGGATGTTCATCGGACAGGACGATGGCAAGACAGTTTACGGTACCTACGTTGGGGCCTATCTATATCAATCCACGGACGCTGGCGTTTCATGGGCTAACAATGGCTACAACATCCTTCAGGGCACAGCTCTCTCCACTGAGAGTGCTCCGTTCTACATGGAGTATGACGTTGCTCCTTCGAACTCACTCAATGTGGCAATGGTGGGATACTCGAATCTCTACTTGACGACAGATGGCTTTGCCAGTGGAATAACCGCGGTTGCCGGCCCACGGAGCGCTAACAAGATAACGGGCGCACCGCAGTCCGTGCAATTTGCGACATCCGACCCTGCATACATGTATCTTGGAACTCGCAGTAGCCGCGTATATTTCAGTCAGGACGAGGGAAGCACATGGACAGTTAGCACGTTCAAAGGGGGCATTCCTTCCTGCTTTGCAACCGATCCCGAGGATCCAACCCTTGTGTATATGACAACCAAGACCCTGAACGGTGGTTTTGGCGGGAGCTTCTTCTTCTCGACCAATGGTGGGCTGGACTGGACTGCGCCGACGAATTACAATTTGCCAAAGACCATGAACGACTACGCGGTAGCGGCTTCAAAGGATAAGATCTTTGTCGGCAACGACTATGGTGTTCTCGTCTCTACGGATGCCGGTAAAAACTGGACTTCTACCGCAGCACTTGGATTCCCGCAGTGTCAGGTGATGTCACTTCACGTTCGCGGGCACTACCTCGTCGCGACGACCTACGGTCGAGGAATGTATTACATCGACATTAATGGCGTCACTGGCGGTGCAGGTGTATCAAACGGTTCTGCAAGTGCTACTGTGAATTGCTCAATCGAGGCAGTTTATCCGAACCCCGTGTCATCGGTCACTGCCACATCGTCGATCAACTACTCCGTTGCGAATGATTCGCATGCGACACTTAGTGTATATGATCTTCTTGGAAGGGAAGAGCGTGTTCTATTAAATGAGTGGGTGTCCAAGGGTGAGCATCAGGCGGTTGCAAATCTTTCGGGATTGCCCATTGGCGAGCATTACATGGTTCTCAATTCTGGTGGCACGTCAGTGACGAAGCCGATCACGATTCAATAGGTCGCTACAATAGATTTGAAGAGATAAGGCCGGACTTTTCCGGCCTTCCTGTTGGTTCTTTTTTCTTCAAACCAGTCTGCCTTGAGTAAACTCGCTCAATCAAAGCCCGATCTCGGACAAGAGTTAGAAATTCTCGCTCTTGCCGAGAAGGACACGCTCGCAATAACCCGAAGATTATCGGCAATAACAAAGCTCGCAAGCACGCGTCCGCAGGAGCTGCTGCCGTATGTGGAGGACGTTGCGAAGTTGTTGGACTCCGCCTCCGCTGTTGCGAGAACGGGTTCGCTCGAAACACTTGCGTTGCTCTCCCGCGCATCTCCGTGTACCATGGCCTTCCTGCTTCCGAAACTGCACACCCTGTTGATGGAAGACCCGCAATCCGCCGTCGCGGACCGCGCTATCGAGATTCTATCAAACTACGCGAAGACAAGCAAGCGCGCTGCGGAAAAGGTCATCCCAATATTTGCTTCAACGATAGACCGCTACGGCGTCCGCAGCGCCAAGCGTGCGCTGGAGGCCCTTGGTTCGCTTGTGGTGCAAATTCCGGAGCTTGGTAAAGCGACATTGCGCATTGCACAGAAGTGTGAGAAGAGTCTCTCCAGCACAGTCCGAGATGCAGCCGCAAAACTGCGCGCCGCGCTGCCGTAGGGACGTGTTGCGCACATTCACCCCCATATTACTTCGCACTCATCTTATCCAGAAACCGATCCAGAGCCTTACGGGCGAAGGACTCGATCTCGATCACGGTGTGCTCTGATCCCTTCGCAAGCACGAACCGCGTTCGGTCCCCAATGGTGAAGTCGGAGGACAGCCCCAGCGCCTGCTGCAATTGTTCCTCGAGGTGGTCGCGCCAGAGCCGTAGGTCGGCATCCTTGACTTTTCCCTTTGTCGTCGGCTTAAGCCAGTCCGTCCCGATAATGCCGGTCAATTCCATTCTAGCTGTTCTTTGTGCAAATCGTTTGGAGTCCCCAAAAAATTAGTATTTTTGTCTTGAGCGATTTGACACCCGCCCTTGGGGTTTTGAAATTGCTCAGAATTTGGCCTCTTGGGGCCTAATTCATCCCCGGATTGAACTGATGACACTTCGCGCTTTATGTCGGCGGATTGATTTTACATTTCTGTGACAATCCTTTGACCTGTTCCACGTAATTTTGTGGCGTGTCGCGGATGTACCCTGGCCTCCCGTGATGTGGGGGAGTTAAGAGCATTCGGGTATTAATTAATTCCTATCAATACTATGGTAGTTCTCAAGAATCATCGTTTTCTTCGCGTCTTAGCACTCTTCCTTCTCAGTATCACGATTGTTTCGGTTCCCGCAAGGAAGAGCTCTGCTCAGTCCTCTGGCGGGGCTATTTCCGGGCAATGCGTGGATGTTACCAGTGGTGCACCGCTTTCCGGAGTCTCTGTCCACGCGGCACTTGAAACTGATACCACGAGTGGCAAGCATACCTTCACGAACGCTCAGGGCAAATACCGTATCAAGGACTTGCGCGCCGGCAAATACAAGGTGACATTCTCGCTCCTCGGGTATCGAGGGTCGGCCTCCTCGATTGACGTGGCTGCTCAGCCGACTACATTGGATATGCCGCTTGCAGAGGAGGCGCTGCACTCCGAGGAGGTTATTATATCGGCTTCCCGTCACGAGGAGAAGGCCACATCGGCCCCGGCGTCCGTGTCTGTGATCCCCACGAGTGAGTTGCGGGAGCATGTCAGTGCGACACCAACGGAAATACTCGGCTCGGTCCCCGGAATGGATCTGAGCCACGAAGGCATGGCGATGTCCACCTATGCAAGCCGCAGCATGCATAGCGTGTTCGGGAGCGACATCCTTACCATGAACGACTACCACTCTATGGAAGTACCCTCCATCGGCGGATTCTACGGCATACTTATGCCACAGATGAACGAGGATATCGACCACATCGAAGTTGTACGTGGCCCCGGCTCCGCTTTGTACGGCCCAGAAGCTGCGACTGGGGTTGTTCACTTCATTTCCAAATCACCGTTCACATCGCAGGGTACGAGCATTTCGCTTGCAGGAGGTGCCCGTGGGTCGGTGACAGAACCAACCTACTCGGGTTTTGGCAAAGGTCCGGCGAGTGGCGGGGACTACGCAAGCGGCAGCTACTTTGATGGCGGGTTCCGTCACGCACAGGCAATCGGTGATCGGTTTGCGTTCAAGATCAGCGGACATTATTTGAAGGCCGACGATTGGCACATGGCCGCCGATACGAGCGAGGCAAAGGCGTATGACACTGCGCAAGCGATTCTTGCAACCCCAAACCGAAAAGCACTCTACACTTCGTCTCAGCAAGACAGTCTGGCGAGGATCGGCAATCGCAATTACGGCCTTGAGGTTTACTCTTTCGAGGCGCGGGCAGATGCCATCCTTTCCGATGATGCGACACTCAATCTGACTGGCGGTCTCACGAAGATCGTCAATGACATCGCGATGACGGAGGACTTCGGAAGTGCTCAGATCAAAAATTGGTCGTATGATTTCGTTCAAGCGCGATTGAATTACAAGGACTTGTTCTTCCAGGTGGCCCTGAACGGGAATGACACGAAGGATTCCTATTTCCTTCCAACCGGCGGACCGATCGTTAACCGCTCGACGACAACCGTCGTCCAAATTCAGCACCAGTGGTCACCGATGACGAACGAGAAGCTTACGTATGGCGCGGATTATCAGTCTATCCATCCGATCTCGGATGCGACGATCTGGGGCCCGGACGACGGACACAATAACGTCTCGATCATCGGCGGATACTTGCAATCGCAGACAACGCTTATGGATGATGCGCTCGAACTCGTCCTTGCCGGTAGAGTGGACAAGCATAGCTACCTTTCGAGTGCGATCTTTTCGCCGCGCGCGGCCGCCGTGTACCATATCAACGATCAGCACCTCGTCCGTGCGATGTACAATGAGACATATCTCTTCCCATCGGAGAATGACATTTTTGGCGACATTCTCTTTGCCAATGACGCATTCGGATTCGCAGGAAAAGGTCTGCCGTTTGTGGGGCCGAACATACGGTATGTTACGCCCTACGTTTCCGGTATGACTTTTCAACATAGCTCTACCGATCCCACAAGCTATGATATGAATACTACACTGAATCTGGATCCTCGCATTCCAGGGACACTGCCTGCCAGTCAGGCGCTCAACGTCTTGTGGCCGGTGCTCATGCAAGTTGCTGGCGGCGATCCGCGATTGGCGCAGCTTAAGCCTTTCCTTTCGCTTATCCCGGCCCCGACTTCGCAGCAGGTACCAACATTCATGGCCTACCTGAATCTTCATCCAAATGCTAGCAATCCAGGACAATTTGTGCCGGTTACAAATGGCCAACCTCTCGATATCGCACCAGTTAAAGCACAACATGCTACAAGTTTGGAACTGGATTACCAGGGTTCGATCGCATCGAATTTCCAATTTGAGATCGACGCCTACCAAACCCACTATGATGCCATCCGCGCCAGCACCGTCGCGCTGACGCCGAACGTCTTTGCAAGCACGCCGCAACTGCAAGCCTATCTTGACACCACGTTGCTGCACGGGCTTGAGTCAACCGGAATGCGAGCGGACTCTGCGTCTCTCAATGCGTTCCTGGCGTCGAACGCTATTGCTGGCAATCTTGGCCAGTTGCCGCTTGGCGTTGTGCAGCCCGCTGGTTCACAGTACGCGGTTACGAACCAACACATTGACGATGTACTCATCGGTACTCGAACATATCTTGAGAGCAAAGTGGAGTTCTATGGAGTAGATGCGTCGTTTGAAGAGAAGGCGAGCGACGATTGGTCATTCAACGGATCATTTTCAATGTTAACCAAGAATTATTGGTATGCCGGTGAATTGAATGCTGCCGATTCAGGGTCTCAAAATCCATTCGCTCTTAATATGCCCAAATATCGCGGCTCAATAGGTGCTCGGTACTCTGGACTGACCAAGGGATTAAGCCTTGAACTTCGCGACCGCTGGAGCGATGCATTCAAGATGGTGGACAACTATTGGGTTGGAGATGTTGGCGCCAGGCATGTGCTTGACCTGACGGTGAACTACCGCATGGAGTCATGGAATAATCTCATGTGGACGCTTTCCGTGACAAATGTTCTCAACAACCTGCATCAGGAGCTTATTGGAGCGCCGCAGATCGGTCGGTTGACGGTTCTGCGTGCATCGTACACGCTTCCGTCATTTTAGGTAGCAGTTTTGGTCGTCCGGGCGGGGTAGGCATCGCGTGCCTGCCCCGCTTTTTTTTCTTGTGACCGTTCGGGAGGCCAAATTCGGGCACAGCAGAAGGGCGGTTGGTGTTTACGGCCCGAATCGGAAGAACGCTCATCCCCTAAGAATGCCAAAACGTACAGATCTCAAAAGTATCCTCATTATCGGCTCTGGCCCCATTGTCATCGGGCAGGCCTGCGAGTTCGATTATTCCGGCACTCAAGCTTGTAAAGTCCTGAAAGAAGAGGGCTTTCGCGTCATTCTCGTCAATTCCAATCCGGCGACGATCATGACCGACCCGGAGTTCGCCGACGCAACCTACATCGAGCCGATGACTCCGGAATATCTCGAAGCCATCATCGAGAAAGAGCGGCCCGACGCGATTCTCCCAACCATGGGCGGTCAAACCGCGCTTAACGCGGCGCTTTCCCTCCATCGGCGGGGGACGCTCACAAAATACAATGTGGAGCTTATCGGCGCAAAGCCCGAAGCAATCAATCGTGCTGAAGACCGAGAGGAATTTCTCGCCACGATGAAATCCATTGGTCTCGAAATGCCGCGCGGCGGATTCGTGACCAACACGGATGAGGCGATGGAATTGATCGAAATGGTCGGTTTCCCGGCGATCATTCGTCCCAGCTTCACGATGGGTGGTTCGGGTGGCGGCATAGCATGGAACATGCAGGAATTCCGGGAGATCGTTCAGCATGGATTGGACGCCTCTCCTGTCTCGCGGGTTCTCGTCGAGGAGTCTGTCATCGGCTGGAAAGAATATGAGCTTGAAGTGATGCGCGATACGGCGGATAATGTCGTCATCATCTGCTCGATCGAGAACTTCGATCCGATGGGTGTGCACACGGGTGATTCCATCACCGTCGCTCCCGCGCAAACGCTCTCCGACAAAGAATACCAGAAAATGCGCGATGCCGCGATCAAGGTCATCCGCGCTATTGGTGTAGAAACGGGAGGATCAAATATCCAATTCGCGCAGAGCCCGAAGGATGGCAGGTTGCTGGTGATCGAGATGAATCCGCGCGTGTCGCGTTCGAGCGCGCTCGCTTCCAAAGCAACGGGTTTCCCAATTGCGAAGATCGCCGCGAAGCTCGCTATAGGCTACACGCTCGATGAGATCCCGAACGACATCACGAAGATGACGCCGTCCTGCTTCGAGCCGGTGATCGACTACATCGTCGTGAAGATCCCGCGCTGGGATTTCGAGAAGTTTAAGGGTTTGGAAGCAAGTTCATCGCAGCTTGGCGTGCAGATGAAATCCGTCGGCGAAGCGATGGCGTTCGGTCGCACATTCAAAGAGGCAGTGCAGAAGGCACTTCGCTCGCTCGAACAAGGCCGCTACGGTCTCGGCTGCGACGGCAAAGACGAGTTCGACATTGACAACATGTCCGAGGCAGATAAGCGCTACACGATGGAAACGGTCCGCGAACGCCTCGGACAGCGTCGCTCGGATATGATCTTCAATATTCGCTACGCGATGCAGCTCGGGATGTCCGACGAGGCTATCTTTGATGCAACGAAGATAGACCCGTGGTTCTTGAATCAGTTGTCGCAGATCGTGCGGATGGAAGGGGAGTTGAAGACGGCGGCAAGTGGCAGCGCTGGCCTAACGATTTCGACAGACCTCCTCTACCGCGCAAAGCGTGCCGGTTTTTCTGACCGTCAAATTGCCGAGATATTCCATGTCGGCGAAGAAGACGTGCGAGCTCATCGCAAGGCAGCCGGGCTAATTCCCGTGTTCAAGACAGTCGATACCTGCTCCGCAGAGTTCGCGGCGGAGACGCCGTATCATTACTCCACGTATGAGGAGGAGAATGAGTCGATTCGCTCTGATAAGAAGAAGGTCGTCATTCTTGGTGGCGGGCCGAATCGCATCGGGCAGGGCATCGAGTTCGATTACTGCTGCGTCCATGCCGCGCTCGCCCTCGAGGAAGAGGGCATCGAGACGATCATGATCAATTGCAATCCCGAGACGGTCTCGACGGATTACGACACCTGCGACAAGCTCTACTTCGAACCACTTACCTTCGAGGACGTAATGAACGTCATCGACTTCGAAAAGCCCGATGGAGTAATCGTAACCTTCGGCGGACAGACTCCGCTCAAGCTCGCAAAGCAACTCGAAGCCGCGGGCGTGCCGATTCTCGGTACATCGCCAGACATGATCGACGTTGCAGAAGATCGCAAACGATTTGGTGCTCTCATTGACGAGCTGGGGATTCTGTGCCCGCCATACGGTACGGCATTCGAGACGGATGAGGCGATTCGCGTGGCAGAGCGTGTCGGTTATCCCGTGTTGGTGCGTCCCAGTTATGTGCTTGGAGGACGCGCGATGGAAATTTGTTATCGCCCGGAAGCGATCGCGGAGTACATGGCGAATGCACGTGGGGTTAGCCCGAGCCATCCGATCTTGATCGATCGCTTTTTGGAAGATGCATTCGAGTTCGATGTCGATGCTGTGCGTGATGTGGATGGCACAGTCATCATAGGCGGCATCATGCAGCACATCGAAGAGGCGGGCATTCATTCTGGCGATTCATCGAGCGTCATCCCGCCGTATTATATCTCTGACGAGAATTACGAGCAGATTGCGGATTATACCCGTCGGCTCGCAACAGCGCTGGAAGTGGTCGGTTTGATAAATGTTCAATATGCGCTGAAGGACAGCACAGTCTATGTGCTGGAAGTGAATCCGCGTGCTAGCCGCACGGTGCCGTTTGTATCGAAAGCGACCGGAAGGCCACTTGCGAAGATTGCCGCGAAGGTGATGGTCGGGCGCAAGCTGAAAGATCTCGGCGTCAAGGATTTTGAAAAGAACACGCCGTTCGTCGCGATCAAAGAGTCCGTCTTCCCATTCGACAAATTCCCCCGCGTACGGATGTTCTTGGGACCGGAAATGCGCTCGACGGGAGAAGTAATGGGTGTTGGCGCAGACTTCGGCGAGGCAATTCTCAAATCGCATCTCGGTGCGAACATGAAATTGCCAACCGAGGGCACGCTCTTCGTCTCATTACGCGATCAAGATAAGCGCGCCCGCACGGTCGAGGTAATTCACGGATTCGCAGAACTTGGATTCAAGGTCATCGCAACGGAGGGCACCGCGAAATTTCTGAACCAGCACGGCATAGATGCCGAGACGATTCGCAAAGTTAGCGAAGGGCGACCGAATATCGTTGACGCGATCAAGAATCACGAGGTGCAACTTGTGATCAACACGCCAAGCGGCGAGATTTCGCGTATTGCGGAGTATCAAATCGGCTGGGCGGCAATCGAGCATAAGGTGCCGTTCATTACCACGCTCTCCGCTGCGGCCAGTGTCGTCTCTGCGATCAGCTCCATGCGCAAGGGCGAGCACAAGGTGCGGAGTGTGCAGGAGTTGCATCAACTTCTGGCACAGGCCGCGTGAGGTTCATCGCTCTTGCGAGCCTCATACTGCTCTTAACTTCCTGCTCTGAAAAGAAGACGCAGGAATTCGTTGGTGATAGCATAGTCTCGCGTTCTGCCGTGAATTCAGGACAACAGCCGACAGTACAGAGCGTGACAGAAGAATCCGACACGCTCGATGTTCCTGACTCCTGTATCATCGCATACGAACCAACCGCCACCCAACAGCAGCAATTACTGAAGGCAAACCCCGACTGCGAAGAGGCGCTCGCGGATTTTGAGTTCTACACAGGGAGCCTTTCAGATTCACTTCGCGGCAGACTGCCTGTGTTCTATACGTCGTCGCGATATTGGAGGATTCGTCGATTGAGCGGCGCTGAACTTCAGGATACGCGGGAGTGGATTGGAAGGAATCAAGCGAAGGATATTGGCGTCGCATTCCTCTGCGGGGCGAAGCGGCCCTTCGTGATGACGGACGTGGCGACAACCCCGGATTATTACCAAACGATTGAGAAGCTGTACAGGATACACATCGCGTATAGCGACAAAGAGGATTCGAAACAGTGAGCGATAATTCCGTTGGTCGGCGTGCTGTTCGGGGTGCCGCGCTGCTTACCGGCGCGACGTACATCTCGATTGTCCTCGGCATTGCTGCGCGGAAGGCGCTGGCGTTGCTGTTGACGCCGGAGCAGGTCGGTCTGTATCAAGCGGCGATGAGTTTTGTTGATCTCGTCATCAGCTTTGCGGCGTTCTCGTTTACCAGCGCGATCATCAACGTCCGCGAGAATCTCGTTACGGAGCCGCTGCCGAATCTCAAGGAGAACATCTTCATTCTGACGGTCGGGGTCAATGGGTTCTTCACTTTGCTTGCGATGTCGCTGGGTCTGTTCTCGTTATCTAAGACGCACGGAGCAATTCTCGCCGCGTTGATAGGGGTGTATTCCGTTCAGCGGTTCCTCTCGGCGCTCGATACATTCTACACACAAATACTGGAGCGCGAACTATCATACTCAAAGATTTCAAGCGTCACGCTTGCTACGAACATCCTGCTGCACACAGCCTCGGTGGCATTTGCGTTGACAGGCGGAGGCGTTTGGGCGATACCATTGGCAACAGTGCTATCAACACTTGTTGGGTTTATTCTTGATCGTCACTTTGTCGCAAAGTCGGGACTGATTACGTTGGAGAAGCAGCCGTGGAAGTACTATGATAGAGGGACGGCTCGCTGGCTGTGGAAATTCGGTACCAAAGTTCTATTTAATCGGGTATTTGAGAGCTGGCTGTTTAAGATAGACAATGTTCTCGTGGCATTTCTATTTGGGTCGTTCTATCTTGGTATCTATGCGCAAGCGTTCGCAATTGCACTGCTGCCAGGCATGGCTGTGAATCCCATCGTGGCGCGTGTGTCCATCGCGACGTATGCGGAAGTGCAGCACGATCGAGTGATGCTGGAGCGTGCCTTTGCAATTACGAATTTCTTTCTCGTGCGATTGCTTGTCCCCGCCGCAATATTCGTTGCGCTCGAAAGCAAGGACCTCGTTCGCGTATTTCTCTCCTCGAATTGGGGCGGAGTCGCAGAGCCGCTCGCCGCGCTTGCTGGATTGGTATTGACCGTACCGCTTTTTGAGAATGCAAAGATGGTGCTCGGTGCAACTCTACGATTGACAGAAATATCTGTTGTGCGCGGCGCTCAACTTCTTGGGCTCGTTATTCTCATCGCGGCCTTTCAGTTCGGTGGTATTCTCTACATTGCGATCGCCGTATCGCTTGTGAACGTGCTCGGTTATGGTGCGCTTCTCTTCGTCCTCAAGCCGACAATCGGTTTGAGGATCAAAGAGAACTTTATGCTGCCGTTGCTAATCGGAGTACTCATCGCGTTCACGTTTGTCTTTGCACTCACTCCCGCCATCGAAGGCGTGCTTCCCGTTGGTGCGAATATTCAGATCTCCGCGATCCGGCTCCTCATCTTCGGTGCGCTCATACTTGTTGGATGTAATGCGATAGAGTTCGCACTTCGGCCCGCACTCTTTCGTGCTCGTATCAGTGAGGTAGTCACTAAACTGCGGAAGGCCAAATAAGAACTAAGATGAGCACTCGTCTAAGCGATTACGATTACGAACTTCCGGAACACCTCATCGCCTCGCATCCCCCTGCGCAGCGCGGGGATTCGCGGTTGCTTGTCGTGCATCGGGATTCGAAGACACGGGAGGATCGTGAGTTCAAGGACATTATCGAATGTCTGAATCTGGGTGATGTGCTCGTGCTCAATCGGACGAAGGTAATACCGGCGCGGCTGATAGGGAAGCGGGCGACTGGAGGGAAGATAGAAATATTCTTGCATCAACGATTGGAAGGCAGCGAGGAGCGATGGAAAGTACTTGCTGCGCCAGCGAGGAAGGCACGGGATGGCGATGTGATTCAATTCGAGGGATTGATATGCACTATCGAACGCGATCTGGGCGAAGGTGAGAAGATTGTCACTTTCGATAAGATTGGGGCGGAGTTTCTTCGCGCGATTGAGCGCGTTGGTCAAGTGCCACTGCCGCCATACATTCACCGTCAACCTGAGGGGGAAGACAAGGAGCGGTATCAAACGGTTTTCGCGGAAGTGCCGGGGGCAGTTGCAGCGCCGACGGCAGGGCTGCACTTTACCACCGAACTACTCGACGCGATTCGAGCGAAGGGCGTGGAAATTGCTTATGTGACGCTGCATACCGGCTTGGGTACATTCCGTCCTGTCGAGTCCGAGGATATTACTCAGCATCGGATGCATGAGGAGTTTTACGAGTTGACGGAGGCGGATGCCGCGATCATTAATGCTGCGAAGGCAGCAGGGGGGAGATGTGTCGCGGTTGGGACCACGACAGTTCGCACATTAGAGACTCTCGCTGGTGGCGGTGGCGCCACCAGCCACCCGATTACTGCTGGGTCGGGCATGAGTGGGATATTTATCTATCCGCCGTACCAGTTTCAGGTGCCGGATGCGATGGTGACAAATTTCCACCTGCCTAAGTCCACTTTGCTGATGATGATCTCCGCTTTTGCGGGACGGGAGTTCGTAATTGATTGCTACAATCACGCGATCGAATCAGGTTATCGTTTTTTCAGTTACGGCGACGCCATGCTTATTCTCTGAGAAGAGCGGTAATCTCTTTTCGGGGAATATTGTTTATTCTGCCACTTTTTGACACGCCGACTGTTTACGCGCGCTGGAATTAGGTATCGCCAGTCCCACGCTGGACATTTCGACTCACTTTTGAGGAATCGCACGACCCGATGAAGGTTGCTATATTAATCGCCGTCAATCTCGGCCTGATAGGTGTATTCATCTATCTGATGCGGAAGAAGAACCTGCTCTCCTACATGGATGGCGGGAAATGGTGGCTGACGTGGCTCTCGATCGCCATCATCACGCTGATGGACGAGCTCACCTCCGTCTTCTACGTCGCGGCGGAGTCGTATCTCATCGTCGGTATCGCGGCGTTCGTCTTCATCATTGCAACTTCGGTATTGATGCGGTTTCTTTCGAGCCGCATGGTGGAGATCGCGCATATTCTGGAGCATCACGGGATACGTGGCGGAGGTGTGTATAGCTTTAGTTATCTTGTGCTCGGGCCGACGATGTCCTTTGCGGCTGTTGCGTCGATCCTTGTGGATTACATCTTAACGGCTGCGATCTCTACTGTGTCGGCGGTCTATAATGGCGCTTCGTTCTTCCATCTCCCGGTCTATGTAATTTATGGGTTGATGTTCCTCGTGATCTGGGCGGTGGCCTCGCTGAACATTATCGGCATTCGCGAGAACGCACGTTTCACATACATGATCTTCGTCGTCGCGGCAATGGTGCTGGTAACTCTCATTGTTTCCGCGATTATTGACCCAAGTCCGGGACAATTAGCTCAGGTACAGACGGGATTCCACTCGACCTGGTTGGGGCTCACGAGTACATCAATTTTTGGTGGGATTAACTTCCTGATCTTTGGTATTGCGGGTGTTATTCTTGCATATTCGGGAATCGAGAGTGTTGTTCAAACGGCGGGGTTGGTGAAGAGTTGGAAGGATATACGGAAGGCGTACATCTTCCTTGCATGGACGGTTGGCATCGTAACGCCACTAATCACGCTCCTTGTGCTTACAAGGACAGATATTGACTTCAAAGCGCACGAAGACGATCTCATCACCTTTTTTGCAGGGGTAATTAACGGACAGTGGTTTGCGTATGTGGTCGGAGCATTGGCGAGCTTTACGCTCATCATGGCGGTCAACACGGCGTTCGTTGCGTCAAGTGAGTTGCTTGAGCGTGTCGCGCATCGATACGGTTTTCACTGGTTGATCAAGACGAATAAGGCGGATTCCCTCTACCGAATCCATCTCATTAACGCCACACTTTTCACGGTTATCATCGCTTTGACCGCAGGAAGCCAAACAATGCTTGCGCACATGTATGCGGTGGGGCTTGTGGCGAGCTTCACGATCAACATGGGCGCGCTCGTGTATTATCGCTACTCCGAAGGCAGCGAGGAGATACCAGATTATCACACCTCGCGCACAGGTACGCTGCTCATCTTTATCATCCTCCTGTCCTGCTTCGGATTTATCGCTTACCACAAATGGCAGGGATTCGTCTTGTGGGCTGTCGTGGTGACGATCTTCCAGGTCATCGGACTGCGTGTTGCGAAGCGCCGCGCTCCAGAGATCGAGCAATTTCGTAAGACGGACAGCCCAATGGAGTTGCTGTTCCGTGTTGCAGAATCGGACGAGACGAAGGATTTCCACCTCTTCTTCCGCCGCCAGCACGATTCATCGCCAATCGTCGATAATCCGAACACGGCTTACATTACGTTCTACTCGCCGCGTTCCGGTTCGCCGCCGAAGCTTGGTCCCAATCACTTTCTGCTTACGATGCATCGTGAGTCGCTTGCCCGCAGGTTGGTTTCTCTCATCCATGTTCTGCAATACGACCTCGCGGATCGCAAGATCACGTTCCATCTCGGGTGGCCAACATCAAGCTGGGTGGATCGCTTCTCTACGGGCGTGATGGTGTTTTCTCTAATGCGCTTGCCGCGTCGCTTCCCGGCGTACAGCTTTGTGATCGAATACGAAGGGCAAGCAAAGAAAGCGGAGGAGATTGCCAGTGTCGCGTCCTGATGTTGCAGCGATCTTGGTCGCAGGCGGCTCCTCTACACGCTTCGGAAGACCGAAGCAGTTCGAGGAGATCGGCGGGCTGCCGATGTATCAGTTTGTAGCGCGTACTTTCTCGCGGATTGAGAGCATTGGGCGAATTGTGCTCGTCGGTCCGTCAGCACATCTTGCCGAGATGACAGCAGGGATGATTCAATTCGGGACGCATACAGAGTGGAGCGTCATTGAAGGAGGGGAGAGTAGGCAAGAGTCAGTATCGAAGGGACTTAGCTCGCTGTCGAATGGTACGGATGTTTCAATCGTGCTCGTGCATGATGTTGCGCGCGCATTGATTGCCGAGTCTATTATCCAAGCAGTGATCGAATCCGCCAGAGAGCATGGTGCCGCGATCGTCGCAATCCCTGTTGTCGACACGCTGAAGCGGGCATCAGATGGTGTGGTCGAGAGCACAGTTTCCCGGGAGCACCTCTGGCGAGCGCAGACACCGCAGGGGGCGCGAATTGACTTGCTGCGAAAGGCTCTCCACGAAGCAGCAGAGTTGGGTTTTCAGGGCACAGATGAGGCGGAGTTGCTCGAACAAATTGGTGTAAAACCGTGGATAGTCGATGGCAGCGAGCGGAATTTTAAGCTGACATATTCGGAGGATTTGGAGCGTGCGAGAGCGATGCTTGCCGACTCGAAATCGTGAGGTGGGGCTTAGACTTCCTACATCCTGTTTTCCGGAATCTGCGTTGACGGTTTGCTGTAATTAATAATCATTCAACGATTTGGAAACTTGGTGTGTTTACGGCGCATCTATGATAATTGGCGCGGGTGCTATCCGATCCGCATTTGATACGTTTGGTGAAAGTCGAGCTAATCAGTAATCAATGATCAGTCTTCTCTTAGTTGTGCTTTCGAGCTACCTCATCGGCTCGATCCCGTTCGGCATCATTGTTTCCAAGTACTTTCGAGGTTTTGACATCCGTACGCAGGGCTCCGGGAACATCGGTTCAACGAACGCTTTCCGGGTACTCGGATGGAAACTCGGGCTATTGGTCCAGATTCTTGATATCTCAAAAGGGCTAGGGGCCGTCCTTCTTGCCACCTACTTCTTCAACGGTCTTCCGTTTCATAACGCAACCCCATTTCAAGACATCACCGTATTTCGCCTTATGGCAGGCGTTGCTGCCGTGCTTGGACACGTCTTCACGGTGTTCGCAGGCTTCAAGGGCGGAAAGGGAATTAGTACAGCAGTCGGGATGCTTGTGGGAATCGCGCCGGTCGAAGTCGGTATCGCTTTCGGCATCTTTCTATTAGTACTCTTCATCAGCGGGTACGTTTCGCTTGGCTCAATCATCGGAGCGATCGCATTCCCGATGACGATGTTCCTTCGTGAGAATGCCTTCGGGGTTCACATTACGGGTTACCCGACTCTCATCTTCTTTGCGATCGGTATTTCTCTGTTTCTCCTCTACACGCATCGTTCGAACGTAGAGCGACTGCTCGAGAAGCGCGAGAGCCGATTTGAAAAGCTTCGTTTCCTGAAATTCCTCTCACCGGGCGGCGACTCCCGCTAACCAAAGGAGCCCGGCAGTGAATACAGCAGTCATCGGTGCTGGCGGTTGGGGCACTACGCTTGCGATATTACTCGCTGAGCGGGGCCATGCGGTCACGTTATGGGCAAGAGATGAGAAGTTCGCGGAAGAACTTACTCGCACTCGCGAGAATCGTCTCTATTTACCGGACATCCCTCTCGCCCCTTCCATTGAGATCACGCACGATAGTACTGCTCTCGCGGCAAAGGAGCTTTACGTCTTTGCGTTACCCACACAAGCGACGCGAGAGGTTGCCATAGAGCTTTCCTCCCACATCTCGCACGATGCCGGAGTGTATATCAGTGCTTCCAAAGGCATTGAGGGTACGACACTGTCTCGCGTTACCCAGATATTGCAAGAGACACTCGGAATTGAATCTGGTAGAACAGTGGCCCTTTCAGGACCGAGCCACGCGGAAGAAGTTGCACGCGGAGTAGCGACAGCTATCGTGGTTGCCAGTGAGGAGAACAGCGTCGCGCGGGAGGTGCAGAATGCTTTCTTTCTGCCATATTTCCGGGTGTATTCAAGTTCAGATGTGGTTGGGGTGGAGATCGCCGGCGCACTGAAGAACGTGATCGCAATTTGTGCGGGCATCACGGATGGCGCTGGATTCGGCGATAACACGAAGGCGGCACTGATGACGCGAGGTCTGGCGGAAATTAGAAGACTTGGGATTGCGCTCGGCGCAGAGGAGCATACCTTCAGCGGTCTCGCTGGTCTCGGTGATCTTGTGGTGACGTGCGCCAGTAAGCATTCGCGGAACAGATTTGTCGGCGAGCAAATCGGTCGCGGTCGACTGCTTCAAGATGTGCTCGGTGAGATGAAGATGGTGGCCGAAGGCGTGTCATCCACATCTTCTGCGTGGAATCTGGCTCAACTGCACAAGATCGAAATGCCGATCGTTCACGAGACCTACAAAATTCTCTTCGAGGGCAAAGACCCTCGCGAAGCTACGAATGATTTGATGACGCGGAATCCAAAGTCGGAGCGGTGGTAATGGGAAAGTGCGGAGGCAACCAAGCATCGTTTGGCATCGGCTTCACCTCCTGAACATCGAATGTAATTTCAACACTATGCTTAAAGTCGGAGTAGCGGGAGTTGGTCATTTGGGGAAAGTCCACACGAAGTTGTGGAAACAGGTTGATGGGGTCCAATTTGTTGGAGTCTTCGACGAGAATGGCGCGATGGGAAGCGCGGCAGCAAATGAGTTCGGGGTTGAGAACTTCTCTTCACTTCATGCCCTACTAAAGCAAGTTGACGCACTTTCTATCGTTACGACCACACAAGCACACTATGCCGTGGCAAAGGCCGCGATCAGCGAAGGAAAGCATGTCCTAATAGAGAAACCCATCACAACAACGACGGAACAGGCGGAGGAATTGATCGCCCTTGCAAAGCAGCAGGGAGTGAAGATCCAAGTTGGGCATGTGGAGCGTTTCAACCCGGCATTGATTGCAGCGGAGCCCTATCTCACCGATCCGCGATTCTTCGAGTCTCACAGAATGGCACAATTCAAGCCGCGTGGGACAGATGTCGCGGTTGTGCTTGACTTAATGGTGCATGACATCGACGTGATTCTCTCCTTGGTGAAGTCACCTGTCAAATCCATTGATGCCTCCGGTGTGGCGGTTGTTTCGGAGCAATTGGATATTGCAAACGCGCGAATCAAGTTTGAGAATGGCGCAGTTGCAAACGTGACGGCAAGCCGGATATCGCAGAACCCCCTACGCAAAATGCGCGTGTTTGCGAAGGATGCCTATCTTTCCCTTGATTTTGGTGCAAAGTCAGTCGACGTATTCAGGCTGATCGCAGAAGGGGAGCACGAGAACGAGGGGAGCCTGACGATGAAGCTGGGAGAGATCGAAAAGGGGAATGTGCCCCGCACGATCATCTATGAGAAGCCTGACGTGAAGGATTTGAACCCATTGAAATACGAGCTAGAGCTTTTCCGGGATGCGGTACTCCACGATCTGCGTCCTGTGGTTGCCGGGGAGGATGGTCTCAAGGCCCTCGCGGTGGCCGAGCAGATCATTATTTCGATCGAGAAGCAGATCCTGTAGTGGCGCTCGTCTAAAAAATTGAATGTCGCGTCCAAAACTTTTACTCTGATTGCCGAAAGTTGGAGCGTTTTTCCTACCTTTCACAGTTTAATGGGCCTGAAGATCAGGTAGCAGACGAATTAGGGGAAGAGGTGGGGCCCATCGGAATGGGGTGCTGCTGTTACTCTCCCTTTTTTTTTTGCATATGGCCCACACCGGCGATTCCATTCTCATTCTCGATTTCGGTTCTCAGTACACGCAGCTCATTGCCCGCCGCGTTCGCGAACTTGGCGTTTATGCCGAGATACTGCCTTGCACCGCAAAGCTCTCTGAGATTCAGGAGTTCAACCCTCTCGCGATAATTCTTTCCGGAAGCCCATACAGCGTCTATGCACCTGACGCTCCTCGTTGTGCGCCAGAGGTATTCACAATGGGTCGGCCCATTCTCGGATTGTGCTACGGATTGCAGCTGATCGCAGCTCAGATGGGTGGAGAGGTTGACAAGTTCGCAAAACGGGAGTATGGCCGAGCGGAGTTGATCGTCGAGGACAAGAAGGCCAAGCTGTTCAAGGATATTCCTCCACACTCAACGGTCTGGATGTCACATGGGGATTCACTGAGCAAGATTCCGGAAGGATTTCACATCACTGCCAGGAGCACGAACGCTCCGCTTGCCGGTATCGCGAATGAGGATGAGTCCATAATCGGCATCCAGTTTCATCCCGAGGTAGTTCATACGGAGTGCGGTAGGCAGATTCTATCAAACTTCCTATTTGATATTGCGCACGCTCAGGCGAATTGGTCGCCGCGGGATTACATCGAATCGACGGTTGCCGAGATCAAGGCCCGCGTGGGGGATGCTACGGTTATCTGTGCGTTGTCTGGTGGGGTGGATTCTGCCGTTGCTTCCGTGCTCGTGCATCGTGCGATAGGGAAGCAGTTGAAGTGTATCCACATTGACAACGGGTTGATGCGTCGCGGCGAGAGTGCCGAAGTGGTACATACATTCCGAGATCATTTCGGCATTGATTTGGATTTCCGCGATGCTTCGGATCTGTTTCTTGATCGACTCGCTGGGGTTACTGATCCGGAGCAGAAGAGGAAGATCATCGGCAAGGCCTTCATTGATGTGCTCGCCGAAGAAGCAGAGAAATTCCTTGGTGCGAAGTTCTTGGTACAAGGGACGATCTATCCCGATGTGATCGAATCACTTTCATTTAAAGGTCCGTCTGCGACGATCAAGTCGCATCACAACGTAGGCGGATTACCGGAGAAGATGGATCTCAAGCTAATTGAGCCACTTCGCGAGCTTTTCAAGGATGAAGTTCGTAATGTGGGCCGCGCGCTTGGGATTCCTGAGCATTTCATTGATCGCCACCCGTTCCCCGGACCTGGACTCGCTATACGTGTGATTGGTGACATCACGAAGGCGAAGCTGGAGATGCTCCGCTCGGCGGATTCGATCTTTATCGAAGAGCTCAGAAGCTGGAAGCTCTATGCGACGACGTGGCAGGCATTCACCGTTATTCTGCCCGTGCAGACAGTTGGTGTTATGGGAGATGAGCGCACTTACGAGAATGTCGTGGCGCTCCGGGCAGTGACTTCGGTCGATGGCATGACGGCCGACTGGGCACGGCTTCCGCACGAATTCCTGGCGCATGTGTCGAACCGCATAGCGAATGAGGTACGAGGGCTTAGCCGAGTTGTCTACGACATTAGCAGCAAACCTCCGGCGACGATCGAGTGGGAATAGTCTAACGGTTGGTCTCATTTGACTGTCTGTCTGGCACGGAGCTTGCGGTAAAATCGGCTAAAGGTGAAAACCGTTGTCATTAAGCGAGCACGGATTCCACGTGCCGGGCAGAAAAATTAGCGATATTTGCAATGCATGGTTGCGTTCTCATGGCCAGAAATGGCCGGAACGTTCATGCAAACGCAGTGCAATGAGCGCCAAAAGTGGCCATTCACAGCCGAAAACGCGTTTTTTTATTTAAACCGAGAGCATTATGCTACGAAACAAATCGATGCGCTCATATGCCGCAATTGCAGCAGTCGCCCTGGGGCTTGCCCCCATGATCGCGAGTTGCTCAAATAAAGCGACGGAAGAGCAGATGAAAACGCTCCATGAATTGGACCGTCAGCGTGACGGCCTGAGAATGGACTTATCTCACGCACAGGACAATCTCCGTGACGCACAGGGCAAGCTTGCCAATGCCGATCGCGATCTCGCGGATTGTCAGGCCGATACCCGCGGCGCGCAGGAAGGCCTTGCCAAGTGGCCACATGTTTGGCCGGATGAGAATGAGTGGAACCCACCACCGCCACCTCCTCCGCCTGTCGAACCGATCAAGCCAGGTAAAAAGTCGAAGAAACACTAACATAGGAGCACAATGAATATGAAAAGAACATTACTCATCGCTTGTGCTTCTCTCCTGATCGCTGGTGGCGCACGCGCCCAGTATCCGGAAGAATTCACGAAGGATCAAGCTGACTCAACGATCAAATTCCGCACGACGGAAATTTCTGGCTTGAAGTCCGATCTTGCCAAGACCACCGCAGATGCTGCAAAGGCCGCGGCTGATGTGCAGCAGCGCATGTCCGACAACACGAAGTGCCGCGAGTCACTTTATGCCATGCTCGGATCTGACCGCAATGGTTTCAATGCCTATCGCGAGCAGCTTGCGCGTGATGAGCAGGAGCTTGCAGCAATGCGTACGATGTCTCCGGCTCAGCTCGGTCAGGCGAAGGATCGCATGGACGCACTTGAGGCTCACATTCGTGCCTTACGTGATAATAAGCTCTCGCTTATTCCGGATCACATGCGTCGTGTAGAATCTCTCTCTTCCGGTTTCATGCAAATGAAACACTCTGCTGTTGTTGTACCGGTCAATATGACATACACTGTCGGCACATGGAAGAAGGATCGCGATTGTCTCTGGAATATCGCCAAGAAACCAGAGATCTACAACGATCCATTCGCATGGCCGAAGATCTGGCATGCGAATAAGGATCTCATCCACAATCCGGATCGTATCCAGCCAGGTTGGCAGCTTACGGTTGTCAAGTCCCCGATCACACCGGAGGATAAGGACCTTACCGGATACCGTCATCGTCATTGATGACAGAAAAGTATTCGCTTCAGGGCATTCAAATCGTCCTCCTTGCTGTTGGCAAGGAGGACGATTTCGTTTGAGAATAATTCACCACTTGGTTTCTACGGTCTTACCACGCACTGAATGGAAGTAATCGAGCGCAAGATCCGACTTTCGCCAACCGATCCCGCGAGTGTTTTGGGAGTTGGCGATCAATTCCTCCGACTGATCGAACAGAAGTTTGACGCATCCATCGTTGCGCGGGGAGATACTGTCATCGTTCATGGCGACCCGACCGAAGTGGCGCAGATCGAGCGGGTGTTCAAAGAGCTTAACTTCATACTCGGTAAATCCGGACGACTGACGCTTCGCGATGTCACAACGGTCCTCGATCTCATCGAGACGGGACCAACAGGCAGCGTGGGCGCGGAAGACCTTGAGTCTGTCATCTTATTCGCACATCACGATGCGATCCGGGCGAAGACTCCAACGCAGAGAGAGTACTACCAGGCAGTCAAGAAGAATGACATCGTCTTCGCGATTGGACCAGCAGGGACTGGAAAGACATACCTTGCTGTCGCTATGGCCGTGTCGGCGCTGAAGAATCGCGAGGTCAATAAGATCGTGCTCGCGCGGCCTGCTGTTGAAGCAGGGGAGAGCCTCGGGTTCTTGCCCGGCGATCTAGCACAAAAAGTCGACCCGTATTTGCGTCCACTCTACGATGCGTTGCAAGAGATGCTGACGGGTGAGAAGACGAAGACTTACATCGAACGCGGTACCATCGAAGTGGTGCCACTCGCCTATATGAGGGGTCGCACAATCAATAATGCATTTGTTATTCTGGACGAGGCACAGAATGCCACGCCGATGCAGATGAAGATGTTCCTCACCAGACTGGGGGCGGGTTCGAAGGCGATCATAACCGGTGACCAGACGCAGATCGACTTGCCGTCGCGGCAACAATCAGGACTGATCCAGATCCAGGATGTTCTTGGGGAAGTACAGGGAATCAGGTTCGTTTACTTCAATAAGGGTGACGTTGTTCGGCATAAGCTGGTGAAGGACATCATCGAGGCATACGAGAAATTTCACGAGACGCCTGGCCATGATAGTCCCAATGAAAGAGCCACGGAGCACCGGTAATCCTTCGACCTGATGGAGATCTTCCACATTGGCTTCCTGAACATAACATGGATGGACATCCTGGATGTCGTCCTGGTTGCGTTCCTATTTTACAGGCTCTACGTGGCGATGCGTGGGACAATTGCAGCGCAGATATTTCTGGGGCTTCTGCTGGTGATCGCAGGGTCGCTTGTTGCCCGCGCAGCGGACATGAAGGCATTGTCCTGGTTGCTGAAGACGCTCACAGATATTTGGGTCATTGCCCTTATTGTTCTTTTTCAGCCCGAATTACGCAGGTTACTGCTCTTCCTCGGACGCAACCCGGTGGTAAAGCTGTTCATTCGATTCGATGTTGGAGAATATGCTGACCTGATCGTGGGTGCGCTCGAAGATCTGAAGCAAAAAGGAGAGGGCGCACTCATCGTAATTATTCGAACGACAGACATTAAGCTGTTTGTCGATACTGGTATGCCGATCCGGGCGCTGATCTCGAAAGAGTTGCTGGTCTCCATATTCAACCGAAAAAGCCCTCTGCATGATGGCGCGGTGGTGATCAAAGATCGCTATATAGAGGCGGCACGCTGCACGCTGCCACTCACCGCTGTGGAAAAGATCGGAACACGAATGCTGGGTACGCGCCACCGCGCTGCGCTTGGAATTTCGGAGCAGGCTGATGTGGTTGCGCTCGTCTTGAGTGAGGAAACTGGAGAGTTGGCCGTAGCCCAAGCAGGCCGGTTGAGAACGAACCTGAGTCCCGAGGAAATGAGGGCGATCCTTGCGGGTTCGATCACAAGCGCTTCCTCTGCATCGAAACCATCCAAGCAGATGGCGCTTGAGGCAAGAGATTACGCCATGGAGTCGAGGGAAGCGTTTGATCGCTGATTTACCAAAACGAAAAGGGTCAAGATGTTGATGACAGAGCGCTCACGCGCAGGGGGATTACTTGGGGAGGGCCGTGGCAGATTGGTCGAGGAGCTTCGGGCACGGGGCATTCACGACGAGGTTGTTCTGAAAGCGATAGCTACGGTACCTCGTGAAAAATTTTTAGACAGGACGTTCAGCTCGCGAGCCTACGAAGATAGTGCTCTACCGATCGGGGAGGGCCAAACCATCTCGCAGCCATTTACGGTGGCCTTCCAGACCCAGGTCTTAGGCCTGAAGCCTGGAGAAAAAGTGCTGGAGATAGGTACGGGGTCCGGTTATCAGACCGCTGTGCTAGCAGCACTTGGCGTGAGAGTGTTCACGATCGAGCGGCATATTCCGCTGCTTGAATCGGCTAGAAAGCGATTAGAAGCGTTAGGGCATCATCGAGTGATCTCTCGCGGAGGCGATGGAACTCGCGGCTGGCCCGAGTATGCACCGTTTGACGCGATTCTTGTGACAGCTGGAGCACCAGATGTACCAGAATCGCTGACGAAACAGTTAAGCTCTGAGGGCGGGCGCATGGTGATCCCTGTTGGAGGAAAGGACAAGCAGAAGATGTACCTCATTCGAAAGAATGGGGAGAATCTTTCCGGAGAAGAGCTTTCGGATTTTTCATTCGTGCCGCTGATCGGCAAAGAGGGGTGGTGATCTCAATTGCGAATTACGATTTTCAACCTGCGAAAGTGGTAAGTGAGCATGATGAAGTGCTTGTGGTAACTGGACCGACGTGCTCCGGCAAGACTGATTATGCTCTGGAGTTGTGCGAGAAGGATTCCTCCATCGAGATCGTGAATGGGGATTCCGCGCTCATTTATCGCGGGTTCGATATTGGCACGGCGAAGCCATTGAAGCAAATTCTCGGTAGAACACCACACCATCTGATTGACATTCTCGATCCCAGCGAGTTTTTCAGCGCAGGAGAGTATAGTCGATTGGCAAGAGAAGTTATTCGCACAATACGGAACCGGGGGAAGCGGCCGGTGGTGGTTGGTGGTACCGCATTCTATCTCGACGCACTATTCAGCGGCATAATGCAAGTTGATATTGACCCAGATGAAATGGAGACCGCAAAGATGCGCATCAAGGAGGAGATCGCGGTTGAAGGATTCGATGAGATGCATGAGCGACTCCGCGAGATTGACCCGATACTCTATGCCCAGATCCAGCGCGAGAGAAATCCTCTGAGGCTTATGCGCGCATGGGAGCACTATTATGCGACGGGGCAGTCGCTAGGGGAGGCCCGTCAGACGAAGAAAGATGCGTTTGAATTGTCCCCCGTCTTTCACGTCTTCGATATCCCTCGCCAAGAATTGTGGAAGCGTATCGAAGCGCGGGTGGATTCCATGCTTAAACAAGGCTGGCTCGCAGAAGCCGAACGGCTCGAGGCCAGCGGAGTTACTCGCGAGATGCCAGCAATGGGTGCCATCGGTTATCGGGAGATGTTCGACGTGCTTGATGGGGTGCTTTCTTTGGAGGATGCCCGAAACCGGATTATTATTCGGACCCGGCAATATGCGAAGCGCCAAGTCACATGGATGAAAAAGTACCAAGTTACGTCAACCTAAGGGTTGAATGCCGACTCGAACAGACCGAGCCACGGACTTTTGATTCCGAATGTTCCTCGGTGAACTCCTCTTGGCAAGGGATAGATGCTGGCGGCGGTTCGTTTCCATGTATCATTCATAAATCATTCTACCTTATTGCTGCATGTGGATCCGGTTAAAGAATATTCAGGTCTATGCCTATCATGGCGCCCACGCACACGAGCAGGAGCACGGCGGTCGGTTTGAAATTGATGTCGAGGTTCGTGCAGAGCTTTCGGTAGCGGCGAAATCCGATGACCTGAACGACACGATCGATTATGTGAAGCTTCAACAGGTGATCGTGCATCTCAGTACGGCTAAACGCTACCGGTTATTGGAATCGCTATCGAATGAGATTGCGATGACCGTACTTGACCAATTCCCTGCCGAAGAGGTCGTTGTGCGCGTTCGTAAACCGGGTGCCGCAATGGGAGCCGTACTGGATACGGTGGAAGTTGAGTGCAGAAGAGAGAAGTAGCAGGGTTAGGATGAACAGAGTCTTTGTCGCACTGGGATCGAATCTTGAGCCAAGAGCTGAATACCTCCGCTCTGCGGTTCGGCTGCTTCGAACGATCGGCGAGGTTGTTCGGGTTAGCGCCGTCTATGAGACTGCTCCGGTTGGGGAGGTCGCTCAACCAGATTATCTGAATGCTGTCGTTGAGATTGCCACGTTGCTGGAGCCGATGGAGTTGCTATCCACACTCAAGGAATTCGAAGTCTCGCTAGGCAGAAAGGAGCGGCCTCGCTGGCATGAGCGGGAAGTCGATTTCGATATTGTCTTCTACGACCATATCGTTCTTGTCAGTCCAGAACTAACCATTCCCCATCCAGAACTTCATCGTCGCGCCTTCGTTCTCGCGCCGATGGCAGATTTAGATGCTAAATTTGTACACCCGTTGCTGCACGAGACTGTGGAAGAGCTCCTGACAGCAACCGACGCCACTGGATTGCGACAATCTTCTATAGAACTCTGTTAAGACGTGCCACAAACGAGCAAGTATTCTGCACCCCTGCGAGAAGAGGAACCGCGGTACATCGCGGTCGAAGGCCCTATCGGTGCTGGCAAGACCACGGTTGCGGAGTTACTCTCTCTTCGCATGCGCTCCCAGCTAGTGCTCGAACGTTATGAGGAGAATCCCTTCTTAGCAGAGTTCTATACCGATCGGCGTCGGCTCGCATTTCAGACTCAGATATTCTTCCTCTTATCACGCTATCGGCAGCAGCAGGAGCTCTTCCAGACGGATCTCTTCTATACGAGCCTAGTAAGCGATTATATTTTCGCGAAGGATCGCATCTTTGCCTCGATCAACCTTTCTGATGAGGAGCTAAAGCTCTACGATCAGATCGAGCACGCTCTTGGAAAGACGATTCCGACCCCAGATGTCGTGATCTATCTCCAGTCAAACGTTAAGACGCTACAGGAGAACATTCGGAAGCGTGGGCGGCCATTTGAAAAGCAGATCAGTGCAGACTATCTTTGGTCAGTAGTCCAGGCATACAATGAGTTCTTTTATCATTACCGGGAAACTCGTCTGATCGTGGTGGATATCAACCGTATGGATTTCGTCGCGCATCCTGAGCAGATCGATACAATACTCGCTGCTATTCGGCGCTTTCCTCATCCACCGGTAGAGTATATTTCACTAATGGAAGCACCCGAACCGCCACTGCAGTCATTGTTTTCTTAGCGTTTATTTCCGAACGATGTGCAGTCGCTCCCTTTTCACAAAAGTGAATTCTGCGGAACGGGTTGAAAAGTACTCATCAACGGCTCGGCGGCATCCCGACCAGCTATCATAGTCGTCAATGACCAAGACCCCGCCCTGGACAAGGCGGGGAGCGATTCTCATGAGGCAAGTCATTACGGAATGATACCAATCGCCGTCGATGTGAGCAACGGCGACTTCGAAATTCTCTAACTCAATGGTATCTTCAAAGAGGCCCTTGATCATTTTGATATTCAGGTCATTTGGATCAAGTCCATGCCGGAGGAAATTCTGAATCACGGTTTCATAAAGATTGGGATCATATCCATAGTAAGGATTTCCTCCAATCCCACTTGAGGCGCCAGAATGAATCACCTTATACCGCTCGTGAACATCGGTGTCGTCGCGATCTGACGGAGGGGGAATCATACCGAACACGTCGTAGATGAAGAAGGGGCGCCATTGCGCTTTGGCGCTGGCGAGCACAATGGCTGACCCCCCAAGCGCGCATCCTGCTTCGATCACGATTCCCGGGGTTCCCCGACGTTCGATCTCGGAGATCAACAGGTGTAAATCATTGAGCGCTCCAGCGCTCAGGTAGGTAAGGTGGTCATTTTGGACGGCTCTGACTATTGCGGGAAATGTGGGCGAAATCATACAGGAATTTGAAGAACCAATACGTGGGGGCAGGCGAATTGGGTAGCACTTAACGTGATGAGTGGAACACATGGAATGGAAATCACAATTCCGAGCCGCCGAAGCGCAATTTCATTGCCCCCGACGGTGTTCCACGGCACATGGCTCGTTTAATCGAACTGCTCTTCTTCGCATTTATTATCTATCTCACCTTTCGCCGCATTGCTGCGCCCTTTCGCCGCGGGTTCGCTGAACGCGAACGGGAGCGCAACCAAGAGCAGCGTTTCCGTCCGTGGAAATCGGCCAAGAAAGAAGTGAGAATAGACCGCACAAATACGAAGGATGCTGAATTCAAAGATTTGAACTAGGCTACTTCATAACTTTTTTCTACCATCCTTTGAACATCTTTCGACTCGCCCGTCTCCAGACTAAGCATTCCGCTTCAAGCAACCATGTCCTTTGGATAGGCTTGCTTGGAGCAATACTGCTTTTTTCGGGCGACCTCGCTGCGCAGCAAGTTCAGTGGGCAAGCAGCGTGCTTGGATTCTCTTCTCAGAAGGGGACGAAGGAATACAGCGCGCAGCAGGTGCTTGGAAAGCCGAACAAATGTCCGGCAACGGGGGATAGTCCGTGCGCGTGGCTTCCTGCAAGCGATCCTGATTTCGGCAATTTCGAAGAGTGGATAAAGGTCGGCTTCGACAAGCCGATGAAGATCAGCCAGTATGCGATCGCGGAGAATTTCTATCCAGGCGCAGTCGAGAAGGTGATCCTCTACGATGAGCGCGATCGGGAGCGAGATGTCTTCACAAGCACGCCCGGGTCGGACGGTCTCTCGGCAAAAGTAATGCACAGGATATTCTACCAGAAGACGGCATACGCGGTTGCCTCGATCAAGGTGGTGCTCCAACCTGGGCTGGTGCCGGGGCAGAA
Source organism: uncultured Ignavibacteriota bacterium (assembly GCA_903900335.1). Lineage (GTDB taxonomy): Bacteria > Bacteroidota > Ignavibacteria > Palsa-1295 > Palsa-1295 > PALSA-1295. The sequence goes on from CAIUMP010000041.1 coordinate 108,733, forward strand.
TGAAATAGATGCGATAGCCATTTCGGATTCACCAAGTCCCATCGAAGCACAAATTAACATTGCGCCGGATCAGTCGTTCGGTCCAAGGGAAAATCTGGGCACAGGGATCAACTCTTCGTTCGACGAGGTGTTACCTGCAATTTCGCCAGATGGCAGAACGCTATTCGTCGATCGCAAGCATCATCCGCAGAACATCGGACCCAGCGATAATATCTGGTATTCTATGATGGATGCCAACGGCAACTGGGGGGCGTTGAAGAATATCGGACCGACGCTTAATAATGGTTTTGGCTCATTTGTCTCTTCCGTGACACCTGATGGCAACACGCTATTGCTTGGTGGCACGTACAAGAATTTTGTGAATTACAAACCCACTGCGGCACCAGAGCACTTCGGTTTGTGGCTCACGCACAGGACTGCAACAGGCTGGAGCCTGCCAGAAGAAGTTGTCGTGAAGGACTTTTACACGAAAGATGTATTTGTAGAGTTCACGCTATCGAATGACGGCAGAACCATCGTGATGAGCCTCGACCGCGCTGACACTCACGGCAGGAAAGATCTCTACGTCAGTTTCTTACAGGCCGACGGAATCTGGTCGGCACCGAAGAACCTCGGAGGAACGGTAAACTCTGCCGCCGCAGAGGCAACGCCATTCCTCGCGGCCGATGGTAAGACGTTGTATTATGCCTCGGAAGGTTTCGCGGGGTATGGCTCCATGGACATCTACATCACGCGCAGATTGGACTCCACTTGGCAGCACTGGAGCGAACCGCAAAATCTTGGTCCGCATCTCAACTCCGAAGCCTGGGATGCGTATTACACGGTGCCTGCTTCCGGTGAATATGCGTATTTTGTTTCGACGAATGATTCGTACGGCATGGGTGACATCTTCCGGGTAAAGCTTCCCGAGTCACTTCGACCGAAGGCCGTCGTGCTGGTTTCCGGCAAGGTGCTTGACGCGAAGAGCGGCAAGCCTATCGACGCGCGGATCAAGTATGAGATACTCGCGAACGGAAAAGAGATCGGCAGCGCGAGCACCAGTCCCGCGACGGGCGTGTACAAGATCACCCTTCCAGCAGGAGAGAACTACGGCTACCGGGCAGAGGCACCTGGCTATGTTGCCGTTAGCGAGAACCTTGATCTCACGAGGACCGATCACTATCAGGAGATGGAGCGCAACCTGACGCTGGTGCCGATAGAAAAAGGGCAGACCATTCGGCTTAACAACATCTTTTTCGAGACCGGCAAAGCTGAACTACAGAAAGAATCCTTCGCTGAACTTGACCGCGTTGTGAATATGCTCAACGAACGCTCCACGATGGAGATAGCCATTTCGGGTCACACGGATAGCATTGGCAGTGCACCAGCGAACAAGGCGCTCTCGGACTCTCGTGCGAAGTCCGTGCAGGCTTATCTGATCGAAAAAGGTATCAACGCAAAGCGTATGGTAGCGAAGGGATATGGCGATGCAAAACCCATTGCGCCGAATTCGACCGAGCAAGGTAGGCAGCAAAACCGGCGCGTCGAGTTCACGATATTGAAGCAGTAGGGGAGAGGCCGTACAACCATAGCATGTCATTCCGAGCTTGCGAGGAATCCCATCGAAGTGGCTTCACCTTCCGATACGCGAACCTTCGTCTCCGCTGCGTTGCGACTCAGGATGACGATCGTATTAACAGGTAGTGTGCTAGCGGAATTCGGCCGCAACCATTCCGCCCAGCCATTGTTGCTTCCATAGTCATCCTCTATTGTCGAAATCCTATGATTCGTCTGAAAATCGTTGTGTTGGTTTTGGTGCTTTGCAGCCCGATCCTTGTGCGCGCTCAGGTGGCACGAGTAGAGTGGCAGAGGCCCATGATAAGCGATGCGGCAAAAGTATCCGCAGATGGTACAAAACTCATAGATGGCACGCTAGTGAGCAATGCACGCGACTGCTCAGGTAGAGTAACCATTCGTGCTGGATATGAAACACCGTATCTGTTATCGCCCGATCTCTCGATTGCTATCACGTCGTATGATTATGAAGGTCCGTGTAATAGTATTGCTGGGAGCGAACTCTATGCTTTCGATTCAGTTTCTGGCACTTGCACTATGCGAAAGAGGCTGTCAGGTGAGGCCGAGCGCGGTACGTTTACACAAGATGGCAGCGTCCTTGTCTTGACGAGATGGTACCCTCAGAAGGACATTACATTTCGTGATGGTAAAACGGGAGAGATTATTGATAGTCTTAAGCTGCCAGTAGAGTCTCAATACTTACAAATATCAGCCGTGCCCAATTCCAATTTAGTCGTTGCCTGGTCCGCAACGGGAGGCAAATACTATTGGATAAATGTTCCGACCCGCAAATTGGTTGATTCAACAGACAGCCCGAATCCGAAGGGTACGAATTCGGCATTCTTTCCATCGAGTTCTAGTGGCTTATTTGCCGCGCAGACAGGCTCCGGGGACATCTGTGTATATTCGGCAAAGTCGCACTCGTGCTACGCACGAATCACCCCGCAGATATCTCTCGCACCAGACATGGCTTTCGTCGGCGACTCGCTCATTGTGCGTTCATCCATTGGGCAGGCTCAGATCTTTGATGTCTCCGACTCATCCGCAATTCGAGTGAGCAGCCTAAATCTTGGTGATTCATTGGTGAACTTCATCGGAATTTCCGGTGGCAGTCTCATATTCAGAACACCCTCCGAGGTGCTCTCGCACGATCTCAGAACAGGAGTGAATCATCACCTTGCTTTGCGTTCTGCTGGCTCTTTCGATTTTAGCAACGCGGGGGATGCGATGTTTTTGTATGGGAGTAGCCTTGAGAAGGTTCGTTTCACTGACGGCACGCTACTCGCTTCCTACCCCGCTCAGGCGGGGCACTATCGTTGGCCTTACAGTGGCTTCCCAGATCAAGGTGTCCAAATCGGACCGGGTGACACGACGCTCATTAGCGTGAGATATTCCGCTGCCAGCCTCGGCGAGTACAGTCTTTCGACTGGGGATCTCATTCGGTCGTTTGTTCCGGCCGCGATTAACGGGACCTACATTGGTGATGCTGTGCGGATTATTGCCGGAACTGACCTTGTTGCTGGAGTAGGGGATTCCTTCCCATTTACAACATGGGATAGACTCTCGAGTACCGTCACATACTCCGGCACAGGCAAAACGTTGGGCACATTCTCTCCAGATGGCCACTATCTTTTTGCAGGGGGGCATATCACCGAGACGCTGACAGGAAGGAATCTCGGTGCAGCTGGTGAGGTCGCGGCGCTTGCGAACAACTTACAAGTACGTGCCGAGTTTGGCTATGCTGGTATTGGATTCAGCTATTCAGGACTCAATTTCAGGAATGCTGAGGGTAGTCTTCAGCTACTGGTGCCTAGGGTCACGCGTGACACGGATATGTACGCTTGTTTCTCGCCAAGTTCCAGGTTTCTGGCTTCTACCCCATCTCGGGGCGATACCGCAACGCTGCACCTATGGATGATAAGCGATACGGCAATTGAGATTCCACTTCCAGCCCTCTCCGGAAAAGCGACCTACATCGACTTCTCCCCTGACAGCAAGCACCTCGGCGCAATTCTCTCAGGGGGATCAGTTGCTATCATATCCCTCCCAGCAGCACCGTTTGGGGTGTCGCATTCGACTTCTAGCCCGGGATTGTTGGTAAACTATGACTTCGTGGCAAACCGGATAGATATTCAAGGATGTACGGAGTCAACTTCCCTGAGCATCTTCGATCTGCGGGGAATAGCGGTAATTCATCGTGATCGTCTTGCGTCAGGTAGCTACGCTCTACCGCTTTCCAGCGCCTTGGCCCCTGGGCTTTACTTCGTTCGAGTCGGTACAGCAGGGGAGCCACCAGCGATGCTGTCAATCATTGTTCAATAGTCTTTCAGTCCTGTAAGATATAGACCCCGTGCGTATCATTGCCGAAGCCCATGCAGCTCGATACTTCCAAGCTCATTACAGGCTCGACGCGAAGGACAGCGGCGTAGCTGTGCCCCGTTTGTAGAAAATCGTTACCGTTTGAAGATCCTAAACTCCATCGGAGCGACCCGTGGGCCGCTCCGATGGAGCTTGATTTTGGTATCCGTGATGACGGTTCTACAAACGGGCCGCCGGTAACGCGGTTGTCAGATTCAACTTTTCCGGGGGCTTACGCCACCCGGCTACCAATATTTCGTGCCGCTGGCACTGGGGAACGTCTGAACCGTGATTTCTGGAATTTTGGAGATTGGGAAGATTGGGGAAGAATCTCATTAATCTTCGTGATCCCTTAAAATCAAGTGCCTGCCCTGAGCTTGTCGAAGGGTTCGGATAAATAGGATGTCGGGCGGGGAGGCACCGAGCCAGGCGGCAACGGCAAGATCGCGAATATGAAGCGCTTTAGCCAGGTTACGCATTATTCATGATAATAATGCGCCTCGTGTAAACTTCTGAGCCTACTTTTGTGTCCTTTTATGTTGTTCTTGCTCTCGACACCCAACGTCGGAGCATTACGAATCTTTCCCAGCCCCGGCGAAGAGCGGGTACGACGGTTACATGCTGGCCTCTGAAGTACATGAATGCCGACCCCTGGATTAAATTTCCGTCTCTGGGAAAGAACAGCTCTTTGAAGGGCCATACATTAGCCCTGCTGTATAAGACATAGCCCGGTGTTCCAAAGCACCACTGTGTCGGTTTGTGCTACGATGTTTGTGGGAGGAAACCCCTTGTGTACACGTCCGGATGCCCCTCCGTCGGGCCGGTGGCGAAGCTTAACTCCAAAGACATTAGCTGTCCCTGTCCCTTGACAATTTATTGAGTCCCGGCGCAGTGTACTATGCGGTGGGACTAGATATGGCCAGTCACTCTTCCCGGCAGGGATTCTTCGCAAGCTCAGAATGACACTACCCCGAATCGTCGTCATTCCGACCAACGGGAGGAATCGCGTGTCGGGGCGAGTCGCTCCTCCGGGAAGGGATGCTTCGCTGCGCTGAGAATGACATCAAAGTGCTGGAAAATGGAATTAAAACCCCGATTGCTAAGTTTAGCGCCGTTCATGGTGGAGGGGGTTCTTCCGCCGGCAGGTCAGGGCTTTTATAGCGCGAGGTTTTGACCGGCTAAGTTAAGTTCACGGCGCTATCCAGACATCACAGAATGCCAGTTACCAAAGCAATTACAGAGGCAGCTTCCGCGAAGTTCGGAAAGAATGCCGACGATACCGGAAGTGCGGAAGTTCAGATCGCCATTTTGACCGCCAACATCAATTCACTGACACCACACTTCGAGAAGAATCCGAAGGATCATCATGGGCGCCGTGGTCTGCTAAAGATGGTCGGTAAGCGCCGCAGCTTGTTGGATTATCTTGCGAAGAAGGACGTGAAGAAGTATCGTACTCTTATCGCAGAACTTAACATTCGTAAGTAAGCACGTAGCCGTGACCTTTGGGTCACGGTTTCGTTTTTTGCAGAGTGGGCAAGAGTCCACAACTACACAGTTTAACAGCGTTTGGCTTTTGCCGAAGAAGCGCCGGGGTATCGACAGACATTTCGTGTCTCACATCGGATGCCGTTTTTCATCCCAATGGGAATGAGCAAGCATCCAATCTCACCCTTCTCATCGTATCTAGAGATATCCGGCGCGCGGCTTTTGCGGAAGACTGAACATCCAATCAACATCACCTGTGTCGCGGCGGGGTCTGGATTGCCGGACCACCTGGCCATGAATGGGTGACACTTTAACGATACAATGATCTACGAAGTAGAATACGGTGGCGGAAACAAGATGAGTTTCGATCTTGGCCGCTTCGCAAAACAATCCAATGGATCTGTAATGGTCCGTTTGGGCGACACGATGTCGCTCGTCAATGCTGTCGCTGCCGAAAAGGAGAAGGAAAACATTGACTTCATGCCGTTGCAGGTAGAGTACCGCGAACGCGCGGCTGCTGCCGGCAAGATTCCTGGTGGTTATTTCAAGCGTGAAGGACGCCCGACCGAGAAGGAAATCCTCTCGGCTCGTTTGATCGACCGCCCGATCCGCCCGATGTTCCCGAAGGACTGGCGCGTCGAGACACAGATCGTCGCGACCATTTTCTGCTCCGATCAAGAGCATGATGCCGATACGATTTCGACGACCGGCGCATCGCTCGCGCTGCTTATCTCCGATATCCCATTTGAAGAGGCAATCGCGGCCGTCCGCGTTGCGCGCGTCGATGGCAAGATCGTCATTGATCCAACGTTCACGCAGATTGAGACTGCCGATTACGAGTTCACCGCCGCCGGCACGAAGGATTCGCTCCTGATGGTCGAAGGCGAAGGACATGAGATCAGCGAGGCAGAGTTTATCGAAGCACTTCGCGCGGCCTCAAGTGCGATTCGTGAATTGTGTGTCGGTCAGGAGAAGATCGTTGCGCAATGCGGTATCGCAAAAGCCAAGCGCATCAAGGATGAGCATATCATGGATGCGGCGCTTGTCGCAACCGTTGAGGGACTTGCGGCTGCGAAGCTTCGCGAGTTGGCCCGCACGGTTCTCGCTAAGGAAGATCGTTCGATGCAGACGCATGATGTCAAGCGCGCAACGGTTGCGTCGATGACCGAAAGCATGGGCGAGTTGGAGTTCGGACATGTGAAGGGTGATGTTGATCACATCCTACATGACATCGAGAAGCGCGAGATGCGCAATATGATTTTGGAGAACAATATCCGCTTGGATGGTCGCACATCGACGGATATTCGTCCCATCTCTTGCGAGATCGGGATTCTCCCACGTGTACACGGCTCGGCGCTGTTCACACGCGGCGAGACGCAGTCGCTCACGAGCTGCACGCTCGGTACAAAGCGCGATCAGCAGTCCATCGAAGGCCTGCAGCCGGAGACGACGAAGCGCTTTATGCTGCATTACAATTTCCCGCCGTATTCGGTCGGTGAGGTTGGTCGTTACAGTGGAACAGGTCGTCGCGAGATCGGGCATGGTAATCTTGCCGAACGCGCACTCAAGGGGCTTATTCCGGATGAGAAGACATTCCCGTATGCGCTGCGTATCGTTAGCGACATCACCGAGTCGAACGGTTCGTCGTCGATGGCGACGGTTTGCGCGGGTTCGCTTGCGTTCTTCGATGCCGGTGTGCCGCTCAAGAAGCCGGTATCCGGTATCGCGATGGGACTCATCAAGGAAGGCGACCGCACCGCGGTGCTCTCCGACATTCTCGGCAACGAGGATCATCTCGGCGACATGGACTTCAAGGTCTGCGGGACCCGCGATGGTATCACCGCTTGCCAGATGGACATGAAGATTAAGGGTATTGACTTCACGCTTCTCGAAAAGGCGTTGATGCAGGCCCGCGATGGTCGTATGCACATCCTCGCAAAGATGGATGAAGCGATTGCTGCGCCGAAGTCGGAGCTTTCGCCGTATGCGCCACGACTTACGACAGTCAAGGTGCCGGTCGATGCTATCGGTCTCGTTATCGGACCTGGTGGCAAGACGATTCGCCAGATTCAGGCGGATTCTGGTGTCGAGATCAATATCGAGGAAGATGGAACAGTGACGATTGCGGCGCTCAGTGGCGAGGCCTCCGATCGCGCGAAGCAGTTCATCCTCGGACTAATCGCCGAGCCGGAAGAAGGCGGCACGTATCAGGGTCGCGTTACGCAGGTCCGCGAAGGACTTGGCGCTATTGTCGAATTCATGCCGAAGAAGGAAGGCTTGCTGCACATTTCCGAGATCGACTACGTCCGCGTGGAGAATGTCTCCGATGTGATTCAGGTCGGAGATGTCTTCGATGTGAAGCTCATCGCAGTCAAGCCGGACGGCAAGTTCTCGTTGTCGCGCAAGGCGCTGCTCCCGGTGCCGGAAGGCTACGTAGAGCGCCCGCAGCGTGAGTTCGGCGGCGGCGACCGCGGTGGTGACCGTGGCGGCTATGGCGATCGCCGTGGCGGCGGTGGTGGTGATCGTCGCGGTGGCGGCGGTGGAGATCGCCGTGGCGGCGGTGGGTATGGCCGACGCTAATTGCTATATAGGTTGAAAGCCCCTGTCCGAAAGGATGGGGGCTTCTGATTTGATTGAAGTTGAGAATTAATACTATTTGGTAGGCCGGAATAGACGAGTCTGTTTTTAACCGACCATGGCATGATAGGCTCCGAATAAGCAAGAGCACTACCGGTGGGAAGAACGCTCGTCGTCAGGCCGAAGTAACGTATGGCTAACCATAGGTAGCTCAACGAATCCCCACCCACACCTCAACTACAGCGTCGGCTGGATCGGCAGCGCGACCATCATAGACTTCGAAGTCCGCGAAGTAGGTTCTTTGGCCACCCAATTCAGCGGGTGATGCTGCCCAGACTTTTTGCCAAGTTTCTGGCACGACGACCCAGACCGGCCCTTTCTCAGATTCGAAGATAGAGTAATTCCCATCAGGGATATGCCGCGCTTCCATGCCTTCGGGTACGATGAGGTCGGAAGCGACCTTTGCACCGACGAGGAAAGTATATTCGCCGTGGGCATCGCTGTCGTAGTCAGTGTAGAGCGCGATGATGCTCGAATCTGCGCGATTGGGGATCTTCTCGCTCAGCCGTTCCTCCATTACGCGCTCCCAGAGCTTGCCAATAATACCCCTGCCTGACATTTCCTTGCCATTCGTGGTTCGAACGGCAACGCCAATGACGGTGAAACCCGGACTCGTCCTTGTTGACATTACATTTCCTCCTCTGCGCCTTCAACTACCTTCAATTTTCCACCCTCGTAGAGTAGATACGATTTCATAAACTCGGTGATGTCACCATCCATCACGGCCTGCACGTCCGTCTTCGCGACTTTCGTGCGGTGGTCCTTCACCATCGTGTAAGGCTGGAAGACATAGGAGCGAATCTGCGACCCCCACGTGATCTTCTTCTTCGTCCCTTCAATGGCATCCAGACGTGCCTCTTCAAGTTCGCGATTGATAGCGAGTATCCGTGATTTCAATACCTTCATGGCGCGTTCGCCATTCTGCAACTGGGACCGCTCTTCCTGACAGGCGGAGATAACGGTATGCTGCCCACCGTTGGGATCGGTATATTTGTAGGTAAGCCGGACCGCAGTTTCGACCTTATTAACGTTCTGCCCGCCTTTGCCGCCGGAGCGGTAGGTATCACGCTGGAGGAATGCCGGATTGATCACGATGTCCGTGTTCTCCTCCTCCATCACCGGGTAGGCATACACGCTTGCGAAAGAGGTATGACGCCGTGCGTTCGCATCATACGGGGAGATCCGAACTAGACGATGAACGCCATTCTCCGTCCGTAGATACCCAAACGCATTCTCGCCGATGATTTCAAGTGTCGCCGATTTAATGCCTGCACCTTCACCCGGGAGCTCATCCAACATCTTGACCTTATATCCCTGTCGCTCAGCCCAACGGGTGTACATACGTTCGAGCATCTCGGCCCAGTCCTGAGCCTCAGTGCCGCCTTGGCCCGCGTTGATGGTGATGATCGAGTCCTTGTGATCGTCCGGTTTACTGAGCATCACAGAAAGCTCCTGCGCCGAAAGATCATCGGCGAGCTGATTGAACTCGTTGGTAACCTGCTCGAACATCGAGGGGTCATCGTGGGACATCTCGATCAGCTCAGCGGCGTCGTCCAGACGGGCATTCAGCTTCTGGTAGTCTTCGCCTTCTTTTCGTAGACGAGAAAGCTCCTGCATTGTTTTCTGGGCCTTTTTGGGGTCGTCCCAAAACTCGGAGGAGGCAGAAAGCTCTTCAAGAGCGACAATTCTGCGCTGTTTCTTGGCGAGGTCAAAGAGAGTCGCCGAGCTCCGCGAGCCGTGCGCGAAGGTCAGCGACTTGAGATGAGGTGATTTCGTCCATTTAATTGTAGAAAGCTTGGGATATTAGTCTCTCGTTTGTGTCTATACGATTGTGCTGGGGCAGAGAACGGCGCTGGAGCGTAGAAAATTCAAGTCGAAGGAGCCGAACGTAACTCGTATATCAATTGTAGCAATCACAGCCCCCACTATTTTGCCGCGGATTGAAAAATTTCGTTTGAGTTTTCGTTACTATTAGGGATTTGAGGGGTTCTATCAACAGTGAAACAGGCACCTGTGAATAAGCTTCGAGGACCTTCAGCTAGAGCGATGTGGCTCCTAGCGGTTTGTTTTGCTGCACTTTTTATTGCAAGATCGGCCTCGGCCACATGGAGGAAGATTTACCAGAATCCCACCTCTAGTCATGGCTTTCGAGCTGGGTTCTTCATTGATGAGAAGTTCGGGGTTATCGGGGGGGACGGAGCAGACGGCACGTTTCGAACCACGGACGGAGGGGTTACGTGGACGAATACTGTCGTCGCTGGTAGTCCGGTTGGGAATATCACTCAGATTAAAATGCTCGACAGGCTCCACGGGTGGATGACACTTGAGGTGGACCAGACTATTCCTTCCCTCTACGAGACCACGGACGGGGCGCTTAGTTGGCAACCACGATCACTGCTTCACATCTCAACCGACTTCTACATCAACGGCAACATTTTTGTCGTTACCAGTCGAGACGTGATCGGCGGTTCCGGACACCTCTCCGTGGACGGTGGAAAGACCTTCTCCGGCAATTTACTTGACAGCACGAATGGGGTCGACTTTGTTGACAACCTACATGGGGTTGCAACTGGATTTTATAGTAAGAATTGGTCTCGAACAACGGACGGAGGGCTAACTTGGATGCAACTCAATCCACCCGAAAAAGTGGAAACTTGGAGCATCTATGGATACAAGGGTACCTCCACGTTCTACACAGCAGGCGAAGGGGACTGGTCCAAGGCGGTTGGAGCCGTGAGCTCGGTGTTTCGTTCGGTAGACGACGGCGCCTCTTGGTCTAAGGTCTCGAATCTTCCGTTCCGGACCACGGGGCATATCGCCGGCTTTGGGGAGATGCTGTATGTTCAAGCGTACTTCCACGACCTCACCGACACCAAGGCATCGCCGTTCGGCTTCTATCGCTCGACTGATCGAGGCCGTACCTGGTTTCCAATTGGGGGGCCGAACAATGTTAACGACACCCGTTTTGTCGTTCTTGGCTGTCAAGGCAACGTTGTTATTGGCTTTGACCCAACAGGTGGAGTCTGGGAAACGAACGATGGAGGTGATGGACTTTTTGCGCAGTACAGCTTCTCCGAGTCTCCCGTTGCTGTTGGCTCTGTTGACCCATGCCAGCGACGAGACACGACGATCAGCATTCATAATGACGGATGCGACACAATCTACCTGACAAATGTGAAGCTGCCCACGTCTCCAGTTGTAACCGCGCACGACATCGGTGGTGGGGCACCGAAATTTCCGTACATGGTGCCTCCCGGCCAATCTGTTAGTATCGGTGTAGGAGTTCTCGATAGCGTGCTCGGGCCGTTCAGCACGGCGGTTACGTTGGTGCTGACTCGGGATGGAATTGAGATAGATTCAACTTTTCAACTTACCGGAACCGTACGCCTCTCTGCGCTGCCACTCACGAGTGGTAAAGTGGTCTGGGATTCTGTTGCGTTATGCGATATGCGGGATTCGATTATCGTGATCACCAATCCGGCTTGCGTGACTGCTTATGTGACGAGCGTTCAGCTAAAGACAGGTACTAATTTCTCAATCGTGACAGGATTGACCAATGTGCCAATCGCGCCGGGCACGAGAGACACGGTTCGCATTCGATTCAATCCCACGCAGCTCAAGGCCTCGTCGGACTCCGTCATCTTTAATGTTCTGGTTCAGGGCGTTTCCAAACGCATTGCCATTGCCGTTTCCGGCATCGGCAAACCGGATAACCCGAAGCTCGTAATGAATCTCGGGACTGAGATCAATTTCGACACAGTGACGACCTGCGATCATCCCGGATTGGGGTGGGTCATCACTAATCCCGGTTGCACCTATCTCCAGATGAGGGTTGATCTATTCGACTCTACACTTACGAAGCCTCCGCCCGCGAATGAGTTTTTAGCGAGGGTTATTGGGCCGTCTAAAATCCATGGTGGCGATACCATAAAGGCAGCAATGCTGGTGTTTCCGAAAGTATTGGGGTATTATCGGGGTTTCATGCGTGTCATCAGCCAGATTGAAGATGGGAGGCCACCGGACACTGTTTTGTTTCCTTACAAGGTCTTCGTGAAGAGCAACAAGATCCTCTCCCTCGATGACTCTCGAAGGGACTACGATACCATCCAATTCTGCGACCAGAAGGATGCGTTAATACCAATCGTCAATACGGGTTGCGACACGCTAACAGTATCCAAACTTGACCTGACGGGCAATAGCTTCCAGTACGTACCGTTGTTTCCGGCGCTACCTTTTGTGATCCCTCCAGGGAAGTCAGCCAACGTTGTGCTTCGGTATCTGCCGGCTGTCTCAGGTCGCTCAATTGGGCAGCTGGTGGTTACGACCAATTCAGATTCCGCTAAGATCCGGACAATACCGCTCGAAGGGTATGCGCTGCCAACCGACACGATCACCTTCCACGCCTTGTCTCCCAATTTCTTTGTCAAGCCGGGTGATACTGCCCTCATTATCGTGAAGCCGAGTCAAGGATATAACAAGAAGGGCATTAAGTCAGTAACCGTTACACTCGAGTATAACGGTGATGTCATGACTCCCTATGATTACGCTTCCACATACACTCAAGTCACCGGTGCGACTGTTTCCATGCCGACCGAAGTGACGATCAATCCAAACATTCGACAACTCCCACTCAACATCTACGGCACAGATCTAAGGCTGGATTCTTCGCAGGCCATCATTGCCACGAAGTTTATCATCGCGGTCACTGACACAGTAAAGACGCAATTTCGTATCGCTAGTTTTCAGATAAATCAGGGCGATCCATTCTTTAACAAGTGCCTCTTGGGTGGCGTCTCGGATACTGGCACGATAGGTATGCAGTTCGTATGCGGGGACTCGCAGATCTACCGCTACATGCGCTTCGGAAGCAACTTCGCACCAGAGGATGGAATAGCACCCGCAGGAATCTCCGTGCATCCAAATCCACTGACCGCGCAGAATGGCTCAGATCTCTCGATCCCATTCAAGGCGCTTCGTAAGGTCGGCGCACGACTCCAGGTGATAGATGAGCGGGGTGCAGTCGCGTATTCGGAGATTCAGGATGTCGCTTCCGCTGGGGCCTCATCATTCCAGTTTCATGCGTCTCAATTGCCAAGCGGTAGCTACTTCTACAGGATCACTCCAGTTGATGGGGGAAGGGGAGTGGCGACAGGAGATTTCATCATAAGGAAGTAACCTTGATCTAGCGGAGCAAATCGAGCTCAGCGTACTTTGTTCAGATAGCTTCTGAAAGCTTCCTCTGTTTGGGATCCCGTTACGTCGTAACGCAAGATTCCTTTTGAGTCAATGATCATGGTTTCTGGTATGGCTGTGGTCGTCCAGAGCTCGTATTTGTTGTAGATCGTCCAAGCCGAATCTACGACGAACTGATAGGTGAGGCCATGATCACGAACATACTGTTGCACTAAAGGCACCGGATCTCCTGGGTAGTCAACAGACATACCAATGACAAAAACGGTATCTCCCATGTCTTGAACAAGACGCTCAATTTCTGGCATTTCCGCCTTGCATGGTGCGCACCATGTAGCCCAAAAATTGATCATTACTTTCTGACCAATGTGTCCGCTGAGGGAGTCCAGCGTGCTGTCCGCACGCAGCCAGTGGAAATCGGGGGCATATCCATCGGTCAGGCTGCTTCTGTCGTGACCGGATGTGCCGTAGAGTGTTGAGACATTTCCCGCGAATTGCTGATGATATTGCAATGGACCCTCCGGAGGTGTGCTGGGTGAGCTACAACCGAGGGCGACAAGAAGCGGCGCGAATAATCCGGAATATGAACGAGGCATCGTCGTAGTGTAAAGTTATCCCTAGGATAACAATTCCCGTCGCGGCCTTTTGTCACACTCCTCCAGTAAGAATTATTCTCGGCGGGTTGGGCTATCGCTTCGATAAGGCCAGGCTACATGATCCAAATGCGGTAGGCGATATACCGCCTTTACAGAAGTCTTCGGCCTTGCAGCAGCCGTATTATTACGAGCACAAGGACAATGACCAATAGAACAGGAATCAGGAGTGTTATCAGCGTGAAGAAGATCTTGCCTGCGATTAGCAATACCACAAAAGCGAGAAACGCGAGAAGGACGAGTAAGAAAATAGCTACCATTTTGTTCGAATTTATTCTCGTTTCTAACGCAGCGCTTTGAGAATGTGTTTCTTTCACACACCTTTACCTAAGATGATTGCAATTCTCAAACAAAAACCTGTGTTGCAACGGCCATCTATGATTCAAAAAACGTTAACCCGACTCGCGCTACAATTCATTGTTGCACTATTTCTAACAACGGCTGCCACCGCGCAGACCGGTTCGCGCGTGCTGATTGTTGATGCACATCCTGACGATGAAACCGCCTACGCTGCCACAGTCTACAAGCTTACACACGATTTCAACGGTCTGGTTGATCTCGTTGTAGTGACGAACGGTGAAGCTGGCTTCAAGTATTCAACCTTGGCAGAGAAATATTACAACCTCAAACTAACAGATGAAACCGTTGGCCGCAAATACCTGCCAGGTATTCGTCACAAGGAGTTGGAGGCAGCCGGCAAGATAATCGGGCTCCACCACATTTTCTTCCTCGATCAGCGGGATAACCGCTATACGCTTGATCCGCATGAAGTGCTCGATAGCAATTGGGATGTCCCGAAGGTAAAGGCAAAACTTAAGGAAATCCTGACGGAGGGTCACTACGACTTTGTCTTTACCCTTGTGCCAACGGATTCCACTCACGGTCACCACAAGGCCGCGACGATACTTGCCTTGACAGCTGTCAATGATCTTCCCGCATCCACTCCACACCCGATCGTGCTTGCCGGGACAGTTCGAAAGAAGGACGCACCGCAAGTCGCTTTCCACGCCCTGTCGGAATTCCCGATCACTCAGATTGCTGACAGTCTGCCGCAGTATCAGTTCGACAGAACACAGAGTTTTGGATTTCGACATAATCTCAACTACAAGGTAATCGTTAATTGGGAAATCGCCGAGCATAAGTCACAAGGCACAATGCAGCTTGGGATGAATCAAGGTGACTTGGAGGAGTTCTACTACTATTCAATCAACGCTCCGGAAGGCCGGGCAAAAGCTAAGGCACTATTTGATAAGCTCGCTACGAAAACCTATCCCGAACTGACCTACCCGGGTATTAAATGAGCGAAACACCGGCAAAGCTTGTACGGGGTCTCGGATTGCGAGAGGCCACTGCGCTTAACATGATCGACATGGTGGGCATTGGTCCGTTTGTGACCATGGCACTGGTCATCAATATCATGAATGGTCCACAATGCATTATTGCGTGGATTATCGGCGCGTTTCTTGCCGTCTTGGACGGAATGGTTTGGTCCGAGCTTGGCGCAAAGTGGCCAGAAGCCGGAGGTAGCTTCGTTTTTTTGCGCAAACTATACGGCGAGAACACCTGGGGTCGCATGTTCTCATTCTTGTTTATCTGGCAAACTGTAATACAGGCTCCGCTAGTCATCGCGTCGGGTGCGATTGGCTTTGCAGAGCATTTTGCATATCTCGTACCGGTGTCAACGTTCGAACGCAGGATCGTATCGGGGGCGTTGGTGTTGCTTCTCACATTCACCCTTTACCGAAAGATCACGACAGCTGGGAAGATTTCAATCGTATTATGGACCGTTTTGATCCTAACCATTATCTGGATACTCTTCGCGGGAATTACTCATTTCGATCCACACCTCGCATTCGATTATCCAGCCGATGCCTGGTCGCTATCCCCAATCTTCTTCGTTGCGCTCGGTCAAGCAATGGGGAAGAGCGTGTACAGCTTCTTGGGATATTACAACGTCTGTCATCTGGGCGGGGAGATCGAGTCGCCGCATCGGAATATTCCGCGAAGCATGTTTTTTTCGATCGCTGCTATTGCGATCATCTATCTTGGGATGCAACTGAGCATTCTGGGTACGTTGCCTTGGCAAACGGCACGGCATTCTGAATTTGTGTTTAGCTCCTTCTTCGAGAATCTCTACGGCGTCGGTGCGGCGAGCTTCGGAACGGTATTGATTCTCATCATTGCCGCGGCTTCGCTGTTCTCAGCAATGCTTGGGTATTCCCGAATTCCGTACGCAGCTTCAATACAAGGTACGTTCTTTAAGATCTTTGCGCGAGTCCATCCTACCAAACACTTCCCGCACGTGTCGCTTCTTGTTCTGGCAGCACTGGCGTTTGTCTTCAGCGTGTTCTTTGATAGGATGGGGGACGTGATAAGTGCAATTCTCGCTATGCGAATTCTTATTCAGTTCATCGGGCAAACAGTGGGTTTGATTCTTTGGCATCGAAATAGAGCCAATGTGGCATCGCTTCCATATAAAATGCCATTCTTTCCGTTACCTGCGCTACTGTCAATCGCGATCTGGCTATTCGTGTTTTATTTCACAGGCCTTCCGTTCGTCTTGGGAGCCTCTGCCGTTATTGCACTCGGTCTTATTGTTTTTTTGATCCGATCCCGTTCTCAGAGTGAATGGCCATTTGCATTATCAGAATGAGCTGGTGCATTGTCTCACTCACTGCTTCTTATCATCCGCTCCCCCTCAAGAACCCGTTCGTGCTTTCTATTCGTACAGCGACGAATGCGAATGTCATTCGCTGGCGAATGGGTTTGGATGACGGTTCGGAGTACCTTGGAGAGTGTGTTCCTGTCCAATATGTGACAGGGGAGACGCTTGACTCGGTTCTCGAAATCGCACCCCTAATGGAACGGCTGCTTCAAGGTCGTAAGATTAAGGATGTGGAAGCAATTATTGATTCCTTGTTCAACGCATTTCCTTTGGATGTCGCGGCGCGTGCTGGGGTCGAGATCGCGCTCTTTAACGCTTTTGCAGGGGAGAGGGAAGTGCCACTTCATCGAATCTTCGGTAAGGCGGATGCGACACTGGAAACAGATCTCACAATTTCCAGAATTCCGAATGCGGTGGAGGTAGCGAGTGGAGCATCCAAGGAAGGCTTTCGCATTTTTAAAGTGAAGGTAGGTGGTGGCTCGATGGAAGAGGACATTGATCGGATTCTCGGAATAGCGAGCGCCGTGCCCGATGCAATCTTTCGATTGGACGCGAATCAGGCACTTACTGTTGAATCCACACTTGAACTTGTAACCTCACTACTACAGCAGGGGACATATATTGAATTGATCGAACAGCCCGTACCGAAGGCCGACCTCGCCGCTCTTGATGAAGTCTCGCGGATAAGCCCAGTCTCGATCATCGCTGATGAATCGTGTTGTTCACCCTCCGATGCACTTCGCCTTTTTTCTGAAACTTCCGTTCATGGGGTGAACGTGAAGCTGATGAAGTCAGGTATCAGCGGGGCCCTGGACATCATACGGATCGCACAGTCAGCGGGGAAGAAGCTCATGATCGGTTGTATGCTTGAGTCCGAAGTGGGAATTGCGGCCAGTGTCGCGCTTGCATGCGGCACCGGAGCGTTTGACTATGTGGACTTGGATGGGCATCTCCTGATCGATATCCCGACACCGATCACGCTCTTCGATGCACGGGGACCTTACCTGCGAACACTACCTACTGGCGAATAGAATTACTTTTTCTGCTTCACAGTGAAGACCGCCGAATCCTTCGGAATTCCATCGAGCATTACGACGAGCTTGTATTGTCCAGGGAGCCACTGCGACTCATTGATCAGATCGAAGTGACTGAGATTTGGACCAAGCGATAACCTGGTGCCGTTCTCTGCAATTTTATCCCCATTCTTCAACGCGTACCACCTGCCGAGCAAGGAAGAGCCCTCTTTTGCATTCTCCGTCTGAATGATGCCATGGATCGTATCGGAGACGCCAAATGTGCTGGTTGTGTCGTGAGGGGGGACGGTACTATCTAGGTTAACAGTGAGGTAGGTGTGCAGCGATGGTGGCGGCAACGGGGTTGTGTCGGCGACAATAGTTCGCTGAGGAGCGGCCGGTCGATTGCAGGCGGCCAGCCCAAATGCAAGGAGTATTAATGCTCGGGGGTGGAATAGAGTCTTCATTTATAAACGTACATTTTGAAATTAGAGACAAATCCCATCGCCGGTACGTTCACGCCCTTCATTAACTGCTAAATTACAATGCGAATTGCTATCGGAAGTGATGCGGCGACCGAACTGACGGAAGCTATCGTGAAGGAACTCCATCGCCGTGGGCACGAATTGAGAGAATTTGGGCCAGTAGAGCGATCCCAGGAGCCACGGGACTGGCCGCTTGTCGCGGCGGAGGTAGCTCAGGCAGTAGCTGATGGGCGAGCCGACGAAGGAATAGTATGCTGCTGGACTGGCACGGGTGTCTCAATCGCTGCAAATAAGGTACCCGGTATCAGAGCGGCCCTTGTTGCCGATGCTGAAACCGCCAGAGGGGCGAAAATATACAATCATGCGAACGTGCTCGCCTTAAGTCTTCGAGCAACGACGGTCCCCGTTATGAAGGAGATTCTTGAAGCTTGGTTCTCCACGCCCGTAACGGAGGGGTCAGCCCAGACGGAGTGGAATCGGCTCCAGGTTGAGCGTGTGCGCAACTTAGAAGGCAAGGGGTAAAGGGGATTCCGGATCATTTTACGCAGGTTTCGGCCGTTCTCAAACTTACGGCCGGGAAATTCCGTATTTTTGTAGAACTTTGTACCGGCAATGATGAATGTTCATCGTAGCAGACGGGGTACGGTACGTAAGCAAGCAATCTAATATAAGTGATTTTTTTCGGAGCCGTGTGTAATTCTACCCCCACCCCCTGATACAGCCCCTATGACCGATTCTCGATCAAAGTTTCCACCACGGAGTGTGCTTTTTCTTTCGACGGAAGTCTATCCGTACGCGAAGACGGGTGGGCTTGCCGATGTCAGTGCGGCGCTGCCGCAAGAGCTTCGAGAACTTGGACATGATGTCCGGGTGCTAATGCCCAAGTACGGTTTTATCGGCGAGAAGAAGCAGAAGATCCATTTGATCAACCGACTCCAAGGCATGGAGTTCAAGGTTGGAGACCGAGTCGTGACTGGCAATGTCAAGTCCAGCGCCATTCTCACCCAAAAGACCCGCATCCAGATGTACATGCTGGAGAGTGAAGAATATTTCCAGCGTAACGGGCTCTACGTGGATCCAGCGACGGGCAAGGATTATGCTGATAATGATGAGCGATTCCTCGTCTATGCACTTTCCGCTTTCGAACTGTGCAGGCGCCTCATGTGGAAGCCGGACATCATCCATTGCAATGATTGGCAAGGTGGACTTGTGCCGGCACTCCTCCGCGGGGCGTTGAAGGATGATCCGTTCTTCGCTGGAACAAAGACGGTATTCACGATCCATAATTTGGCATACCAAGGCACGTTTCCCGCTTCATCGTTCGCAAAGCTGGGACTTCCGAACGACTTTCTCGATCCCGACGGTCTGGAATTCTACGGCGCGATCTCGTATATGAAGGCCGGTATTGCCTGTGCGGATGCCGTTACTACTGTGAGTGAGAATTACGCGCATGAAATTCGAACTGCTGAGTTTGGGAATGGATTAGATGGGCTGTTGAATAAGCGCAAGCGAGATCTCTACGGCATTCTCAACGGCATCGACTTGGCAGTCTGGGATCCGGCGAAAGACGTAAATATTGTTCGGCCATTCTCTATTGATGATCTCAGCGGCAAAGAGGAATGCAAGAAGGATCTCTGCTATTCGATGGGCATTCCTTATACAGAAGGCCGGCCGATCATCGGTATGATCGCTCGGCTATCCGATCAAAAAGGATTGGATCTTGTGGCCGCAATCATGGAGAACATTATTAATTCCGGCGCTCAGTTTGTCCTTCTCGGTAGTGGTGAAAAGAAGTATGAAGACTTTTTTGCGAAACTCCAGAAGCGGAATCCCGAACAAGTCGGTGCTTACCTGGGCTTCCATGACAGCTTTGCTCACAAAATAGAGGCCGGTAGTGATTTATTCTTAATGCCGAGTCGCTATGAGCCATGCGGCCTAAACCAGATGTACTCGATGCACTATGGTACGATCCCAGTTGTTCGAAAGACGGGTGGGTTAGCCGACACAGTGATCGATATTGACGCTGCAACCCGTCGGACGGGAGCGACAGGTTTTTCGTTCGAGAAGTATGACGCACGCGCCTTCTGGAAAGCGCTCGATCGCGCCCTGCAGACGTATCATAACGATAAGAATGTATGGCGGCAAATGCAACTTAATGGGATGAAGAAGGATTTTTCGTGGGATCGCTCGGCCGTTAGGTACGCGGAAGTATATGAAAAGGTCTTGGGCGCCTCCAAGGGTCCGCGTCATTAATCATGATTTTGGAAATACGAATGACTCCACACAAACTGGCAGCTCGAACTGCCTGCCAGCTTCAGGGCAAGCTCAAGCCTTTGCACGCTTCCATAGTACTTCCGTGCATCATTTTGTGCTGCGTTGGCCTTATCGGACTCTCCTCTTGTACGGACAAAATTTCCACAATTGGTGCGGCCTACTATCCTGATTCGGTGGAGTTTCGAACGAGTGTTCGGACCGACACCAGTTTTATGAAATTCGCATCCATCGCTCGGCCGTCGGTTCCGGCCTCGGACACCTCCTATAACTTGACATACGCCTCACCGATGATGATCATCGGACGAGTGGCAACGGCAGCGGAGAATCTTGAGTCGTGGGGAGTACTCCAATTCATGCCACTTTCATCGGATACTCTTAGCCGTGTGGTTGGTATTCGTTTGTTGCTAAAAGACATTCCATACAAATTCGGCGATACGAGTAGCAATAGGGTCGATTTCCAAGTCTATGAATCTGCTGGTAGCGGAAAACTGTCTTATTCCACGACCCAATTGCAGAAATCTGATCTCAGTAATTCCCCGATCGGAAGCATTCAAAAGGATGGATTCATAGATTCATCAGACAACCTTCTCGCAATCACCATTGATACTTCGATCAAAAAGGATTTGCTTGCAACGACATTCGCATTTGTCGTTACACCCGGCACAACGATGATCAACGCTCGAGGATTTGGAACATCGGAGAATGTTCTTGCTGATGCAAACTCCGTCCCGCAACTGGAATACACGATTAAGACTGATACAGGTATTCTAGTAATTACGCGTACGCCGGCACTTGACATGCATATCATCAAAGATCAGAGCACTACACCTCCGAATGAGTTCACGCTCCGTGGAGGAACTGGGCTTCGGGAACTGCTGACATTTAACCTGAGCCGTCCCAGCGATACTGCGGAGCTTAGTGCCTTTTCGACGATCAATAGCGCTGTGCTCGTGCTTCAGATGGATCCGAATAATTCCTCCCACTCGAACCTCTCACTTGATACATCCGGCCCATCAGTCGTCGAGCTTTCGAACTCAAATGATACGGGGGGGACGCTGTGGGCGGTCGGCTATCGAGATCATCCCGGCGACTTGACAATCCGATTCCAGTTGCGCACTTTAATTGAGTACTGGTTGCGAAACCCAACACTTAATTTGGGGTTGGAGCTGCGCTCTGGGTTTGTCCGTCGGACTTTTGCGACCTCTTATGTCGGCGTCGAGGATAACACGCTCAATCGCTGGACCTTCTATGGCTCCGATTTCTCTGATCCAGCGAAGCGTCCACAGTTGATTCTTTCGTATTCGAAATTATCCAAATGAGAATCGAAATGAAGTTTTTGTCTAAAGTAGCCTTCTTCGCACTTTCTGTTCTCGCGTTCACCACTTCGCTCTCGCGTGGTCAGGGTTCTTCCTACAATCTCATTGGTTTTGGCTCGCCTGTTCGCTCTTCGAATCCTGTCATCGAAGCGATGGGAGGAGTTGGCGCTGCGCTCGAGGGTTCCAGGACGATCAACGATATCAACCCTGCTGACTGGACTTGGCTAAATCGTGCTCGTTTTGATGTAGCGCTCCGTTTCGAGTACTCGAGTTCTCAACTTGGGTCGTTACAGGATCAGCAACATTTCGTTCATTTCAACGGAATCGCATTCGGTGCCCCCTTTTGGGACGACTATAAGGCCTCAATTGCTCTCGGCTACTCGCCTCTGACAAGCGCGGCCTCAGAGATCGACTACTCTGATAGTATCGGTACGAGATCCTACGTGTCGAAGGGCGGAGTAAATATGTTGTACCTGGGAGTCGGAGCTCGACCAACGCCAGGTATTTCGCTTGGCGCCCGAATTGATCTTATCACTGGCGATATTCGGCATCAAAACAGGATCGCGTTCAACAATACGGAATCAGATTCTGGTGAATTTGAGCGTGATTACCTTGTTAGCGGGGTTCGGCCGACATTCGGGATTGAACTCATTGGTGATTCACTGGGGGACATCCTCAACGGATTTGCATTCGGTGCCTCCTATAGCTTTGCAACGAACTTAACGTCTACCAGGGAGACAATCATTACTCCCATTAATAGCAGCCTTGACACAACGATGGACGTTGCAGGCGTTGGTCGTTACCCGGCGTCCCTGGTTGCGGGCATTTCATATCGGTTAAGCTACCGATACAGAGCAGAGCTGGACTATTCGCTGCAGGACTATTCGACAAGCTATGTGTACGCTCCCGTAGCAATAACGGGCGATCCAACGCTCAGAAGCAGCAACCGGATCGCATTCGGTATTGAACGAGCTCCGAATGGCTCAGGTGATTTCGGAACATCGTTCGGCCTGGATAAGTGGGCCTTGCGTATCGGCTTCTCTTACGGACAGCTGCCTTTTTCACCAGGTGCCTCGAATGGAGTAAAGGAATTTGCGATATCGGGCGGAGTGGGAATTCCGATCAGCTACGAATCGCTACTTAACATTACTGCTGTCGCTGGCCAGCGGCTTCCGACAGTTACAGGTGAAGCACCGAACGAGACGTTCTTTCGTTTGGGAGCAAGCGTGAGCCTTTCGGAGCGCTGGTTCGTACCAACGCGCCGCGAATAATTGCCTCCCATTTTGAACACTCCTTTATGAACGTTGCCATAGCAAGCGACCACGCTGGGTTCGCGTACAAAGCTGCCATCATTCATTACCTTTCGACCGCTGGAATCTCCGTAAAGGATTTCGGAACGTACAGCGCGCAGCCAGTGGACTACCCAGATTTCATTCGTCCGGCGGCGGAAGCCGTGGCAAGAGGGGAGTTCGATCGGGGTATCGTTCTCGGTGGCTCGGGTAATGGCGAAGCGATGGTAGCCAACAAAGTCCGTGGCATTCGGTGTGCGCTCTGTTGGAACGAAGAGACTGCCAAGTTATCACGCGAGCATAATGATGCGAATGTCTTGTCTCTTGGTGAGCGAATGATGACAGAGGATCTGGCGATCGCGATCGTCAAGGTGTGGCTCGGGACAGACTTTGCGGGCGGACGCCATACTGCTCGGGTCGCAAAAATTGAAATTGAGGTGGGGGCATAGTGAATATGGACACGGAAGTATTTCAAACCATCGAGCTAGAACTCGAACGTCAACAGAGCGGGCTTGAACTAATTGCCAGCGAGAATTTCACTTCTCCAGATGTGATGCGTGCGCAAGGTAGCGTCCTCACGAATAAGTACGCCGAGGGCTACCCGGGTAAGCGTTATTATGGTGGCTGCGAATTTGTGGATGTCGTCGAGACCCTCGCTCGTGATCGTGCGAAGCAGCTTTTTGGGGCGGAATATGCGAATGTGCAGCCTCATTCTGGTTCGCAGGCGAATATGGCTGTGTACTTCACATTCCTAAAGCCTGGTGACACCGTTCTTGGGATGAATCTTTCTCACGGGGGCCATCTTACTCACGGGCATCCGGCCAACTTCTCTGGTCAACTCTATCAGTTTCATGCTTACGGAGTGTCGCGCGAATCTGGTTACATTGATTATGAAGATGTCGAACGGCAGGCACACTTGGTGAAGCCGAGAATGATCACCGTTGGGGCAAGTGCATACTCTCGCGATATCGATTTCGCTCGGTTTCGTGCGATCGCTGATTCGGTGGGTGCCTTTTTGTTCTGCGACATGGCTCATCCGGCTGGGCTCATTGCAAAGGGGCACCTTAGCAACCCGCTCCCACATTGTCATGTCGTTGCCTCGACCACCCACAAAACTTTGCGCGGCCCGCGTGGTGGCCTTATCCTACTTGGCAAGGACTTCGAAAACACGTGGGGCGCGGTTGCGCCGAAATCCGGGCGGACGAAGATGGTTTCTGAGATCATTGATTCAACCGTGATGCCCGGTGTGCAGGGTGGTCCATTGATGCATGTGATAGCCGCGAAAGCTGTTGCATTCGGCGAGGCGCTTGATGATAGTTTTACAGCTTACGGAGCCCAGGTCATCCGCAACGCCCAACGCCTTGCAGCAGAGTTGCTTAAACGAGGTTTTAACATTATCTCATCCGGTACAGACAACCACTTGATGCTCGCGGATCTTCGTGGCAAAAACGTCACTGGCAAGGCAGCTGAGGAAGCGCTTGACAAAGCAGCTATCACGGTGAATAAAAATGCTGTACCCTATGATGACAAATCCGCACTGATCACAAGCGGGATTCGCATTGGTACTGCAGCCATTACCACGCGAGGTATGAAAGCAGCAGAGATGGACCAGATCGCGGAAATGATAGACCGGGTTGTATCCAACCATGAGGACGACGCAACAATCCAGCAGGTCCGCAAGGAAGTGCGTACACTGACGAGTAGATTCCCACTCTACGCGACTGAGTCCGCTAACGGCGGGGTGGCTTAGCCCAATCCATCTTACCTATGGCTGCCGCATTGAAGCGCAAAGGATTGCCCAACACGGGCGAAGAAGCTCCTGTAGAGGAGGAGATGTCCCTATGGGGACACCTTGAGGATCTTCGGTGGACTGTTGTGCGTGCGGTGATCGGTATCGTGCTCGGAATGATCATCTGCGGTGTCTTTTTCGATCAGATCACGAATTATGTGATTCTCGCCCCAACGGCGGCCACGAAGCCCCCGATGAAGTTGGTCAATACAGAGGTCTACGGTCAGCTTTCGGTCTGGATGCAGATCGTGATGTGGGGCGGGGTCGTGCTCTCATTTCCCTACACGCTGGTACAGATTTGGAAGTTCATCGCACCAGGGCTTCACGCAAAAGAGAAACACTACGTTCGTCAGATCACGATATTCACCGTTCTCAGTTTTATCGCTGGGATGGCCTTCGCCTACTGGGTGATGCTGCCAATGGTTCTGGATTTCGCGATGGGGTTTGTGATCGGCACCGGAGTCGGGGCGGTGGAGAACCTCATTGAGATACATAAATACCTCTCTGTATTCCTTGAGATCGTGTTGATCTCAGGGCTGGTATTCGAACTCCCTCTCGTAGCATACTTTCTCGCGAGGATGGGGATTCTTACGCCATCATTTCTTCGCCACTATCGCCGCCACGCAATCGTACTTCTGCTCGCCGTCGCGGCGTTCTTGTCGCCGGGTGGAAATCCCATTTTGCAATTGATCCTGTTTGGCCCACTTTGGGCCTTGTTCGAGATCTCGATTGGAACCACCGTGCTCGCTGCGCGCCAACGGCGCAAAGCGGAAGCCGCAATTATGTCTTAAGATAACGCACCCCTTGGCGCACACTGTTAACTTGAAAGATATTTCTGGGATCGTTGAACTCGAGATGAAGGAGTTCAACGCGGAATTTCGCCGTGCAATGATCTCTGATGTGGCGCTCGTTAATTTGGTCGCAAAGTACCTAATTCGAACTAAGGGCAAGCAAGTACGACCCATGCTTGTTTTGTTAGCCGCGAAAGCGTGCGGTGAGGTCACCGCTGCCACCTATCGCGCCGCAACCCTCGTCGAGCTTCTTCACACTGCCACCCTTGTCCACGACGACGTTATCGATGATGCCGACCTGCGACGTGGCTTCGCGAGCATAAAGGCACTTTGGAAGAACAAGGTCGGAGTATTGATGGGCGATTATCTTCTCGCCCAGGGCTTGCTTCGTACAGTGAAGACCTCCGAATATCACTTCCTGGAGATCACCTCAAACGCCGTGCGCCGGATGTCCGAAGGGGAGCTATATCAATTGCAGAAGGCCCGGCAGTTAAACACAAACGAATCGGACTATTTCCGCATCATCGCAGATAAGACTGCTTCGCTGCTTTCGACGTGTTGCGAACTTGGCGCTGCGAGTATTGAGAGTGGGAGGATCTTCCAAGTGGCGTTGCGGAATTATGGAGAAGCCCTTGGGATTGCTTTCCAGATTCGAGATGACCTCTTTGATTATCTAGCAGCTAGCGGCACAATAGGTAAGCCCGTCGCTATCGATCTGAAGGAGAAGAAGCTGACACTCCCGTTGCTTCATGCCCTCTCCAAAGCTTCGAAGCCAGAGAAGAAGCACATTCTTTCGCTAATTAAAAGTGGAAAAGCGGCGAAGGAATCCTATCGTGAAGTAATCGACTTTGTCAATGCAGGCGGAGGAATCGAATATGCAAAGGTAAAGGCGGAAGAATATGCCAACTCGGCCAAAGCGGCGCTTGATCCTCTTCCCGACTCAGAGGCGAAGCGAGGGCTAATACAGTTTGTCTCTTTTGTGATTGAGCGGGATAAGTAGGCGGTAGGTGAGGTAGAACCTTGTTGCGAGAAATCGCATTGTATATCGCGTTATCGAACTGGGGTATGGTCAGTACCTCTCTCATGACTTAATTGTTGTTCTTCTGTTATTATGCGGTCTTTCGTTCGCCGTACTGCTATCCTACTTAGTCACGCCCTACTTCTGCTGGTTTCCTATACCGGTCTGCGGGCTCAAGCACATCAGTGGTTGTCCATGAACGGCATCCTTAGCAATGGAGCAACCGAGACCATCACATCACACGATCGCATTTATTTTTGTGGGTACATACCGGCTTCCTACTCCTCCTCTGAAGGTTGGCGAAGGCTTTCGGGTGGGTGGGGTGTATCTAACATATTGGTTGCGCCTGATGGTAGATTGTTGTCAAACGGCAACGCGTTCTCCTTCGATTCTATCCAGCCGAGGCCTGTTCACTTTAGGCCAGGTTATGACCGCAATTTTGCTATTGACTCATCCGGGGTTTTGTACGCTGTGGGCTCCAATGGGATTGCCCACAGTCGCGATTGGTACACGGGCTGGACTTATGTAGATACCGTTTGGGCTGATATTCCAGAATTGGGCACGACCAAGACAGGTGAACTCGTCGCGATGTGCAAGCACGGGATTCTGATTTCCACGGATTCAGGGCATTCATGGAAGCATTCACTTGATACTGCTATTGATCCTAGGTTGACACATAGCATTGATCTTTCGAATCCATCCGTATGGTTTGCGGAGTACAACTGGCCACATCACAATCATTTCAGCCGAAACCGCGGTCTCACTTGGATCGACGACACTACTTCACCCCATTACATTTCGAAAATCAAATGGCGCGACAGGGCGGAGGGATATACAGATGTAGACTCCGGCATTTATGTTACGAAAGACACCGGCAAAACGTGGCGCCTCATCTTTCAGATTTCGCCAGGCACGGCTATCGGGCTTTCCGCTGATACCATCTTCGCGTTTCGGTCTGGAGTCTTGTACTATAAATCGTATTCGGATTCTAACTGGAAGAGTCTTCACTCGCTCCCATCGGGAAATGGCAGCCATGTTTCAAGTGTGTACTGCAATCCCTCAACAGGGTCACTGCTCGTTAGTACCAACGACGGAGGGTTTGACCAGGGGACCGCGACCCTATCCCGCTCTGATGACACTGGAAATTGGTGGAAGGACGTGCTATCTACCACCTTGCGTTATCCACCCGTTGGAACACCCACAATAACCGGCACATCTCACGGCCTTTTTTACTACGGACATGGTGGTACTCTTCTTCGTTCTACTGACGACGGCGTCACTTGGTTTCGAACCATGGGATGGATAGGTGACACGAACATCGTCTCATTAACTGAACTGCCTGCTGGAGAGCTATACGCTGTCAATGGTTCTGCAATATACAAAAGTGCAGATGGGATTCGCTGGGGCCTGACTTATAACATGCCGAATGTTATGACCATTGGTTGTGATTCTTCTGCTCGACTTTACGCAGCCACCTCGCAATCATCCATACTCAATCCAGGTTCGGTCTTCCGTAGCACGAACGGCGGCTCGCAGTGGCAGAAGTTATCAGTCGATCTCTATTCTCCGCACAGCATCCGCAGTGATTCTCGCTACTTGTATCTCGCCGACGATAATGGTGTCTTCCGTTCAAGCGACTATGGGGATTCCTGGACCTGTACAAATTCAGGAGGCGACCGGCAGTTCACGGATGCACTCCCGCTTGGTGACGACAGCTACGCAATGCTTTCTCTATCAAGCGATCTGAACGATTACCACCTGACCGAATTCTTGCATTCCCCGGACTCGATTGTTGAACGGCCTTCTGCACCTGTGTCGTGCATTTCTTCTGATACCCGCACGCACATCATGTTCGTCGGAATGGTTGGAGGCGGTCTGGCAAGATCCAAGACGCCGATTTACTATGGCACTCAGTCGGTGAGCCGATCGGCAGTGGTGCCATCTTTGGAACGCGGAATGTGTTTCCATGGCCGAGCGATAGCGGTGCGGTTTGTGATCGACAATTCTGAAAATTTTGAGGTCTCGGTTTGGGATCTGCTCGGAAGGAAAATTATCGACCTGAATTTTGGACCGCAAACCCCTGGGGCGCAGGAATTCATCATACCAACGACTTCAATCCCACGGGGTTCATACTTCCTTGAATTCCACATCGGCCCCCGTTACGAGAGTCTGCCCGTCCAGGTGGATCCCTAGAAGTGGCAGAAACCGGTTTTTGAGGGTACCTAATCTTTTTGTATTATATTTGTCCGTCGAATTTCACGAACCGGAGACACTACCCACCGATTATTGCTACTGAATTAGCTGGTTATACGGATCAGCATCTATCGTTGATGTGAGTCCATCCGCATGGATAAGTCGATTGCTTGTCCCATGGAACACAGGGCACGAAAAAATCCCTGTCAAAAAGTGTAACCTTTTGCCGGTTCGTTGGTCTATATTACAGAGGCTGCCATGAGGGCAGTCTTCCAAAAACTCAGTAGCAAAACAACTTTCAGAAGATAATTGATACGGTACTCAATGGATGAGCGATCATCCATGTTCGTGCACATGTGACGTGTGGATGGATTGTCATTCACCCTTCGAGATGTGATATCAGGGCAATTTACGTTGCCACTTTGAGGCGAGCGGGGCGGGGCGGAGATAGCGCGGTTGGATGAGCGATCATCCGAGTGCTCTCAGGCGGCGTTCCGGCAGCGAGCGCTTGATGTCTGCAGCAGCAGACCCCGGCACTTCCAGCGCGAAGAGATGCACTCCTTCGTTGACGAGAATCGGTTGATTGCGGGTGGCATTTCGGACTCCAAGTGGTAGGGATGATGAGTTACTCTCACGAGCAACTCTCTTCACCAATGAGAAATCATTCGTTGTGCCTCGTGGCGGACGGAGTCAGGATTAACTAACTTCTGAAAGACTATGTCACTTACTTCATTCGAATCACGCAGCGCCACGGCTTCAAGCGCAGCGATCACCTCCTCAGTTCGATCCCACACGGACGCGGCGAAGAATCTCGCTCCGTACGTCGATCTCCAACAACCTGCCTTCACATGGCGTCCCGTCGAGGACGAGACAGCCAGACCAGGTCACGGCGGCAATCCCGTCTCAGATCTCATACCCGACGAGGTTTACACGATCCTTCGTGCAAATGATATGATCAACGACAAAGCAGTCCGGGACTATATCATTCGACGCGCCTTCCGTGCGTTGCGAGAGGAGCAAAACTACAAAAGCGCGGAAGCCATTGAGAAGATCAAAGAGATCTATCCCTACCTCCAGATGGACACCATCCGCAAGATCATTTACCGTATTAACTCGGCGAACAATCGAAAGTTGATGTTTTGATTATGCAGGGATTCCGTGCGCAGGGGAAGCACTACCTGGCTGTGGGCGGGTGGAGCAACATTAGCAGGGCAAGGCGCGAGCGTCGCCCTAGCGAAGCCGTTAGTGGATTACGACCTTCTGAATGGACTGCTTAGTGCCGGTACTTAGCACCGCCCAGTATATCCCTGGTTCGAGGTGGCTGTATGGAGCGGAGCAAGGGATATCGTAAATGCCGGGCTCAAGTGGTTGATCGGTAAGATCCGCAACAACGTCACCGAGTACATTCTTGAGCACCAGAGTAGCACGAGTGCGCTCTGCTATACTAAAACGAATGGTGAACTCTGCAGTTGGTGACACAGGATTCGGGTAAATCGACTGGATCGAAGAGGAGCGCGGTGAAATGTTACTTTCAGCCGCTCGAAGTGGTGGGGCTGTATTTCCAGCCGCGAGAATCTCCAGATCATCGACACCGGCTTCCACAACTGCCTGAACCGAGTTACTAGCGATGTACCGGAGCATGACATGCGTCGCAGCCGGTGCGTAATCACTAACTCGAAACCAGAAGCTTTGCCATCCGTCGGTTGATGAGCTAATGCGCTGAATTTCTTTCCAGGTAGTTCCGTCGTCAGACGAAAGTTGGACAACCCACTCTGGGACACCGTTTATGAACAGCTGATCGTTCGAATAGAAGAACCAATATCGAAGAATGGGGGAGATAGCCTCGCTTAGGTCAATAGAGTTCGTGGTAAGCGTGGTTGTACCACTATCGACGCAATCAGACCAAATCTCACGAGAGTGTAAGTTGCCCGTCACGTAGCAGGACGTGCCCTTTGGACTATGGTCTGAATCCTGCTGCACCCAATGGTTGGGGATATTATATGTACCGTAAGGAACAGCTCGCACCCAACGACCTGTAACTGCGTCGTCCGAGGGAAGCCCGAGGGACCAGCCATTGTCGTGCTCGCAGTCGTCAAAGTAGGCCCGTCCAAAACCCACCATGAAACTCTCCTTTGGCGTCGTAGTTGCTCCACCGTTATCTACCGTCAAACTTGCCGAAGAATAGTAGGTGATAACGCTGCCCGGTTTTTGTTTTGGAATAATGGATTCGAAATGTGATGTATCCCCTGGGATCGGGGTGAAGGGCTGTGACTTGTATGACTTTCCCCCATCAAGCGAATAATGCAGATTGAACTTTGTCAGGTCGATTGTGCCAATTGGCGCGTTGTATGTTGCGTCGACGATCACAGGATAACCAGTAGCGCTGCTATCCTGATCAGGTGTCTTCAGAGGCAGAAGCTGAAGGAATGAGGAGAGATAGATGCCATGATTAGCGAATGCTTGAATGATCTGATCGGCATGGGGCGATCCATTCTCAAGGTTGTTATCATTGTCGTCAAGCGTAAGCACGTCCATCAGTACGCTTCCCAATAGCGGTCGCATCACGTCAGGACCGGTCTGATCAGGACCATCAGGGTTGAGCCACTCCATTTGATGGAAGAGGCGTTCCGCAGTATCTTTGCCAATCAGTTTCCTGAGATCCCAGAATGCACCCGCAATAATCTCACCGGCCAAATGTGGGTCGTTGTCAACGGTCCCTGTAAAGACAGCAGAATTATCGCACGACCGCAATATCTTGGTTGAGTCGGCAGAATAAAATCCAATACCAATCCTTGGGTCATCGCGCATAAATGCGCTACATAGGTCCGCAAACCCTTCTCCTAACGTCCGATTCACTTGTCGCGCATTCGAGCCATTGAGATAGCGGGCCGCGGCCACACGGTGTCCAAACTCATGATAGATGACGTCCGCAATTTCGCCCGTATTGGTACAGTCCCCGCCAGCTTGAAAGAAGTTGAGACTATTGCTGTCCGCGTCGTAAAAGGCATTGCACGAAGCATTGATGTTTACGTTGATCGTGAGCGGATCGTCAAGTCTTGTCAACCCTGGGTCAAGGTTGCGCATATATCTTCTGGCCAGGCATACGTGATACCACGCATCGCGTTCAGCTGGTTTGGAAAACGCGTCGATCCAAAAAAGATAGTAGCCCGGAGGCTTCAAATGGTTAACGTGCGCGGTGTCGGTTCGCCCATCCTTACGTTCGACATGATAGGTAGAATTAAAGAACCCAGTAACGACATTCGGATACAAATTCAAGACATCAGTTGTCCAATACCCCGAATCATCCGTAGTAACGGGCACACCATCGACGTAGATCAAAGTGTTCGGCAAGCCTACGACAATTGAAGAGTCGAAAGGGGAGTGCGGATGCACGAGAGACAATATCTTGGCACCGATCACCGTTTGTGGTTTCTTGATGTTTTGATCCCCGCCAACATACTCGAGCATATCCTTCTTCTCCATCAAGCGGCCAGAGCCAGCATCGATGGTGAGTCTCCAAGCATGTGCCGGTTCGGACTGTCTTACAACTGTTTCAAATGCAAGCCGAATCTCGTTACGGGGTAAGTTGAGGAAGACGAGCTTTGGGGCCGAGAAGCTACTTGTACCCAAATATCGATCATCCCCGAGATACTTTGGCAAATTCGTTATGATTGTTGAGCTGCTTACCCGAGGAATTAGCAGGTTTGGCTCAGAGGAGCCGAGGTCACACGAGGCCGACATCAACTGCCCGGAAACCGAACCGATCATGGTATGTAGCCGACAATCACGAACAGGAATGCCGTTGTAGGAGAATTGAAAAGTAGTCTGCCAGACATTCGCAACTCTTAGTGTTGCCACCGGCTCAATCGCTGCAGAGGAAGGGATCCCAAACGAAGCGGCCAAGTCCGGGACTATCTCGACTGCTGCAGTGCGAGCCGCCTCCAGATTGTTGCGCTCAGTTGGAGCTAGCAGAACGGGTGCCGCAGCTCTGCTTACGCTCAGTAGCTTTAGCTCGCTGCCGTGTTGCCTAGTTATGGTTATGGAGCCCCGGAGGCCGGGATGCAGGTCGGTGTTTTTGGATAGGGGTATGCCTTGCCCGTGCGCCAGAAATGATGGCACCAGCAGGAGAACCAGCACAAAGTTCGAAGCAGCTCTCGACATTCTCTAGCCGAACTGGGACTAATAGGCGGTGATAAATTGCAATCCGAATTTTCCGCGTGTTAATGAAATGGTAATCGCCATAGAAAAGTTGCCCATCGGAATGGAAAAGATAACGCCTTTGAACTCTAGAAAATCAGCAACTTTTTGTCTCATTAGGGGTTAAGTGATACAAGAAGGGGAGTAATGCTTACCCCCGGCATCGTGTTCGGCAAGAACAATTGGGAAATCACATTATTTTTGAACACATGAAACGTGTTGCTACTGTTTTTATGGCGTCGATTTTGGTAGCTGGCTTTAGCGCGATGGTACTCGCGAAAGTCCCTACGCAGAAGGTTGGCCCAAACCCTCGTCAGATCTCAGCCTCGACTTTTTCGGAAGTTTCCGCAGGAATTGGCTTGACAAAATCATCTCCCGTCTTTCTGCCATCTGAGAAGGGCGCTAGCCCACTGGCAGGACTGATCGTTGATGCAATTTCCTACTTTAAGGACACAACCGGCGATAACTGGTTCGTTTTCTCAACGTACGGGGATTCCACCTATCCCGTAACTCTGAAGGTTGGTACTCCCAGCCACGATACCACGTTCACTGACACATTCTACCCGAAAGGCCTTGCAGTTCGCTATGAGGCGAACTTCAAGAGCGCATTTATCGATAGTGTGCAGCTGACTTTTATCCCTCGCAATCTTGGAGCAAAGGACAGCGTCATTTTTGAAGTCCGCCCGATCTATGATGGTCAGACTACCCGTGGCGACGTTCTTCCGTTCGTTGACGTCTTCTCAAACACACGGACAGGCGCGAACATTGGTAAACCATTCGCTCGAGGCGGGGTCGGCATTGGTGACTTAACAACGCACGATTTTAACACGATCACGGTCAACTTTAAGCACAAGAGCCTTGGATTTACGACTGCTGGCCGACATGATTTTGCCATCGTTGCTCAGGCCGATGGCCCAGGAATCGCGACAGATACTCTAACTTGGCAGCTTGACGCGAACTTGAGTGACTTCCAGAGCCCCTATACAGTGGATACCTCCACAGATCGCACCTATCTCATCCACATGGATAGCGCGAATCAGGTTGGTAGCCAAGGGTTCTTGACTGACCTGCAAGAGATCGATAACACAGGTACTCCAACCGGTCAAGCCTATTTTGGAACGCCGATCATGATCGCCTATATTTCGGGCACTCCGGCTGCGGTTGATGGGACATCAATAGCACTCGGCAGACTTGAGCAAAATTATCCGAATCCTGTCAGTTCGACTACCTCGATCGGTTATACCCTTGCTGAGACGACGCCGGTAACCCTAAAGGTGTTCAATGCCGTAGGCGAAGAAGTTGCGACCGTCGTGAATGGACATGAGGCAGGAGGAGATCACACCGCCACATTCGATGCATCGAAGCTCCCGAACGGAATGTATTATTACAAGATCCAGGCGGGTGCCTTCTCTCAGACACGAAGCATGGTCGTAAATAAGTAATTCAGAATTTCTGATTTTTTGAGCGCCGGTGGAGTTTCCATCGGCGTTCTGCATTTATGAAGACGGCTCAGCGATTGCCAGGGTCAGTATGCTGATCGAACGCGGCTTTGCTGGGAGCAGGGTCTCCGCAACACTTGCCAATGTCGATCCAGTCGTCATCACGTCATCGACGATGAGGAGATTTTTGTCTTTGATCCGAGAGTCCAGAGCGGCGAGCTCAAAAGCTCCTCGGACATTGTTTATGCGTTGCGGTATGGACAGCGTAGTCTGCGAGGGGGTTGCCCTATTTCGTTTTATGTCTCGCAAAACTCTCAAACCCAATTGGCTTGCGATGCCTTCTGCCAATGCTTCGGATTGGTTGTAGCCACGTTCAGCTAAGCGAGTGCGGTGCAATGGAACAGGGACAAGGTAGTCCATTCCGGCCGGAACAGTGTCTGAGATCAAGCGGCCGCATGCGCGAGCAAGAGCTGGCATTGCAGAATACTTAAATGAATGGACAATGGATTGGATCGGCGACTCTGAATAGAATGTGAATTTTGACGCGCATTGATTGACGGAAAGATTCGGCGCAATCCTACCGAGTCGCTCACTAATCTCCAGTAAAGAGGGTGCTTCCTGAGCGAGAAGTATCCTATTGCAGGCTTCACAAAGGTATTTGGATAAAACGTTCGATTCGCTGCTTCTGCTGCTGGAGCTTATGGAGGAGCTTCCGCAGTGGACACATTTCTCCGGTAGAAAGAGGCTCAACATCTCACTTCGTGGTAGCGAGTACCTTCTCCAATGACTGGATCTCGTCACGAATGTCGGCAGCCCGTTCGAATTCCATCTCCTTAGCGGCAACTTTCATCTCGAGTTTCATTTGCTCGATCAAATCTCCAAGCTGGACAGGGGAGAGGTGTTTTAGGACAGCTTGCGGTGTGAGCCGCTTTTCTCGTGCTTTGTCGTGAGCGTCGGTTTTGCGGGCCTCCTGCTTTTTCGAGACATCCGCTATGGAAGTCGATTGAATGATTTCCTCCATGGTCTTCTTAATTGTTCTCGGTACAATTCCATGCTCCGTGTTATAAGCCATCTGGACGGACCTTCTTCGTTCGGTTTCATCAATAACAGCTTGCATGGAAGCCGTCATCTTGTCAGCATAGAAAATAACTAATCCCTCAGAATTTCGAGCAGTACGCCCTGCCGTTTGCATGAGCGAGCGTTCGCTTCGTAAAAACCCTTCTTTGTCAGCATCAAGAATGGCAACAAGGGAGACTTCTGGGAGGTCAAGGCCCTCCCTCAGCAGGTTGACTCCGACAAGCACATCGAATTCGGCGGTACGAAGATCTCGCAGGATCTCTACTCGCTCTAATGCGTCAACATCGCTATGCAGGTACCGTATTTTGACGCCAACATTGGAGTAATAGTCGGTCAAATCCTCTGCCATACGTTTTGTAAGCGTGGTCACTAGCACGCGCTCCTCAGCTCTGGCCCGCTTGCGAATCTCCGCAAGGAGATCATCAATTTGATTTTTGACGGGGCGAACTTCGATTTTGGGATCGAGCAATCCCGTAGGCCGAATGATTTGCTCCACAATAATGCCCTTGGACTCCGCAAGTTCAAAGTCAGCTGGCGTCGCACTGACATAGACGACCTGATCGAGCATAGCTTGAAACTCGCCAAAATTGAGAGGACGGTTATCGATCGCACTCGGAAGACGGAATCCATGATTGATCAACGTCTCTTTGCGAGCGCGATCTCCGGCGAACATTCCTCGAATTTGGGGAATGGACTGATGGGATTCATCAATTATCATCAAGAACTTCTCGGGAAAATAATCGATCAGAGTGCTTGGTCGTTCGCCGGCTTTCCGGCCTGCAAGATGGCGTGAATAATTTTCTACGCCAGAGCAATAGCCCAACTCACGAAGCATTTCCAGATCAAATCGCGTGCGCTGCTCAATGCGTTGTGCCTCTAAGAATTTACCCTGCTTTCGAAATAGTGCAAGTTGATCATCAAGCTCTTGCTCGATTGCAATGATCGCACGTTCCATTTCCGGGGCGCTCGTAACAAAATGTTTTGCAGGATAGACGGTAGCTCGTTCCACATTCTTAAGTACCTTACCATCGATGCGATTTATCTCCGATATTTTTTCGATTGTGTCCCCGAAAAACTCGATCCGAAATCCCTCCTCGTCTTCGTAGGCAGGAATGATCTCGACGACATCGCCGCGAACTCTGAATGTGCCGCGAGCGAACTCGACATCGTTCCGCGAGTAGTGGATCTCTGAAAGTGCGCGAAGCATATCATTTCGCTTCACGACCTGCCCCACCTGGACTCGCAGCATCTGTCGGGCATACTCGTCCGGGGATCCTATTCCATATATGCAACTGACAGACGCGACAATAATGACATCGGAACGACCATCGAGCAGAGCGCTCGTTGCACGCAACCGTAAGCGATCGATCTCATCGTTGACCGCAAAATCCTTCTCGATGAAGGTATCCGTTGATGGGATGTACGCTTCGGGCTGATAATAGTCGTAGTAAGAAATGAAGAACTCAACGGCATTATTCGGGAAGAACTGACGGAATTCTCCATAGAGCTGTGCTGCGAGGGTCTTATTATGACTGATCACGAGCGTCGGCCGGTCGATCTGTGCAATGACATTCGACATGGTGAACGTTTTGCCCGAGCCGGTGACACCAAGCAGCACCTGCGCGTGATCGCCTCGACGAATCGCTTCGACGAGCTGTTTTATTGCTTCTGGCTGATCGCCGGAAGGTTTGTAATCGGAAACTATGTCGAATGCCATCGGTGAATGTCGTGCGTTTATCCGTGCATCACGGGCTGATTAGGAAGTTCGGATACGATCGTTGCTTCCGCGTGTTCTAACTCATCCAGTCGTTGAGAAACCAGGTCGGTCGGGTAATAGCGCCGCGCTAATGCGAGGAATGTGGTTCGATGACGAGCCTCACTTTCCAGTAACGAGCGGTAGAATGATCGGAGGTCCGCGTCATCTACAGACTTCGAGAGAATCTGAAAGCGCTCACAGGATCTCGCTTCAATTAACGAACAGACGATAAGTGTATCGAGCAGACGATGTGGTTCCTGCTTTCGAATCAGTGCATGGAGTTGTTGTGCGTACTGATCGCCAGGATCCGAACGAAAAGCAATTCCTCGTTCCCGAATCTTAGCAAGAACCATCCGGAAATGCCCCATTTCTTCCTCCGCCAGTTCTGCCATGCCCTCCACCAATTCGGACTTGGTCGGGTAACGGCTCAAAAGTGAGATGGCCATCGTCGCCGCTTTTTTCTCACAATGGGCGTGATCG
Source organism: uncultured Ignavibacteriota bacterium (assembly GCA_903900335.1). GTDB lineage: Bacteria > Bacteroidota > Ignavibacteria > Palsa-1295 > Palsa-1295 > PALSA-1295. The sequence goes on from CAIUMP010000041.1 coordinate 146,392, forward strand.
ATGAGAATTGACGCCGGATCGAGATTGGCGGCGGCAAGCCATTCCTGGCTGGAGGGGAGGTGAAGTCCAAGCATCTCGTCTATAATATGGATTCAAAATTAATTTAGCGCTTCTTAGCGTTTCGCATTCGTATCATCGAGAAATCGAGAGAGGAGCTTGCAACGTTATCGTGGAGTCTCCAGAGATCGTGCATAAAACGAAGTTCAACCCCGTAGCCTCTTAATTCAGCCATAGCGTCAGAAACATGATGAACCGATAATGGCACAACAGAGTCTTGCGAAATGAAGTAACCTGCGCAAGTATCTATTAGCTTGAATGTCTCGACTGGAAATTCATAAACCGATAGCTCCGCCGCTCGAATGTTTTCCAGCCAATCCCACTCTACGGCGATTACACGGCTCTGGGGTGGGTCCGCTAAATATCTCGCAACATCCTGGGCTGAGGAAGTGTCGTTCCTTGCAAAGCACACCCTTGGGCAGTCCCTTGGAAGCAAATAGTGGGGGAGATGCTCTTCATCTACGGCCCATACTACCTTGCCCTGAAGTCGAGAGTCTGGTTGTGAAGGCACCTGCCGAGGGTTGAAGATCTCAATTTCTGGATTGTCGCTTACGTGAAAGAGCCTCATCCTATTCTCGCATGACAATTTGCTGGACGCGACGCAGCGCATTCTGATACTCCTCAATCAGGTTTTCCATGACCTGCTGAGCAGTAAGAACCTCACGTACAAGCCCTGAGGACTGTCCCATTTCCAATTCACCGTTTTCCAGATTACCTTCGAACACACCTTGCATTTCCCGCTTCTTTCCGAGAAGCTCCAATTCTTCTTCCCTGGAAGCACCACGTAACTGTGCGTCAAGCGCGGAAAGGGCGAACAGGTTCTTCTTCAGCCGGACTGGAGCAACCCTTTTTAGGACAAGTATGGTGTCGCTATCCGCAGCTTCCACCACAGACTGCTTAAAGAGTAAATGAGCGCTAGACTCAACGGTAGCGGCAAATCGAGTCCCAATCTGTACTGCCGCTGCTCCCAACGCCAGACACGCGAGAAGCTGGCGCCCATCGGCAACGCCACCCGCTGCGATTACTGGGATCTTCACCGCATCGACTACTTGCGGCACCAGGCATAGCGTAGTAATCTCGTCCAGGCCATTGTGTCCACCAGCTTCGAAGCCCTCTGCAATGACAGCGTCGCATCCAGCGTTCTCTGCCTTGTGTGCGTGCTTGACGCTTGCCACCACGTGTGCTACAAAGCAACCACGTTGTTTTAGACGAGCTGTATGGATGCCGGGATTGCCAGCGCTCGTGAATACAATTTTCACTTCTTCCTCGAGAATGACGTCGAGCAGGGCGGCGACGTCTCCTCGTGTCAGCGGCAGATTCACCCCGATCATCGACGCAACTTCGGTGGCTTTTGCTTTTCGGATGTGCTCGCGAAGCAATTCTGGCTTCATGGAGCCAGCACCGATCAGACCAAGCGCACCAGCGCGTGCCGAAGCGACCGCAAGCTTCCAGCCCGACGCCCACACCATTCCGGCCTGGATGACGGGGTAGCGAATTCCCAAGCGCGTAGAAAGGGGCGTCTGCATCTAGTGAAAGTATCTCCGTTGGTTCTGTTTGCGTCTTGCTGCGGAGAGGATGTTAAGGCTTCTTCTCTGGATACAGTACCACCTGAACATAATTCTGCTTGTTGAAGTATCTCTTTGCGGTTTCTAGCGCTTGCTTGGGCGTAAACGCGTCGATGAGGTCGTTTGCCTTTAAGATCGTCGTTGGCTGAATCTCATTCCAGTAGACATCTTGAAGCTTGCCCATCCAGTAGTTGTTTCGCGTCAAGTTAGTTTCGTACTCGTTCGCCTGGATCTTCTTTACGCGTTCGATATATGTCGGCGCCATTTGTGACGAAGTTAGCGTGTCGATTTGCTTCATCACCTCTGCCACAAGTTCGTTCACTCGCGTTGGGTCGCATCCAAATTGTATTGTGATTCGATACGATTCGATCGGATATCGCTCCAAACTCGGGCGAACGCTTACGTAATAAACTCCGCTCTTGTCCTCGCGGATATCTTCACGAAGCTTGATCTCAAAAGCCTGAGCCATCGCTCCGAGTTGGAAACGGTTCTCCCGGGAGAACGGGGCATCTCCGGAGAAGACCATTTCTACGATACTTTTGGGTGCCGATCCCTTTTCCACATTCTTGACGATCACTCCCTTTGGAGGGCGTATTCCGTTATCAGTCCAGAACTCGTGATGTGCGAGCGATGGAAGCGATGCCAGATACTTCTCCACCAGTGGCTTTAGCGATGCAAGTTCGACGTTGCCAACAAAATAGTATGTGTAGGCGCCAGCATCGCCGAATAATCGTTTATAGTAAGTGAATGCCTTCTGGGGGTTCACCTCCTTCAAAACGTCGGCCGTGAACGGCCGCGAACGGTAGTTGTGCTGGGCCAGCGTGACTTCCAATGTGTCCTGGAACGCGGCCTCAGGCTCCTTGGAGCGGTTCTCCAAAAAGGAGTACATTCGCGCGAGATAGCTGGCACATGCTACAGAATCGTATCGAGGTTTGGCAATTGAAAGATGGGCAAGCTGCATCATAGTTTCCAGATCACTCTTTGTGCTGTGGCCGTTGAAACCTTGCTGCAGAGAATTGATATATGGCGAAACTTCCACCTCTTTCCCAGCCAACATTTTTGTAAGGGTGGTTGCATCGAAATCTGCCAGACCCGAATTCTCGACTATATCGTTCGCATTGTCGGCGGAGACATAGTCGGAATCAGGTGCGACAGAACTTCCGCCAGAAGAGGTCGCGTGAAATAAGATCTCATCATCTTTGAATTCCGTCGGCTTTACGATGACCCGAGCGCCATTTGACAACTTCCAAATGGTCAGGCCCAGATCTGAATGTTTCTCTTCACCGATTATCTTTCCAGGCTTCGGCGCGGACTTCATCAGCGGTTCGTTTGTGGCCATATCGACGTATGGGGCAAGATGCTCTTTTTCTACTCCCTCAACGATCGATAACAGTTGCTCTTTGGTCGGCACATGAATCTCCTTAGAATCAGGAGCGGCGAAGGCTAACACACGGCTGGTATTCTCCATCAACTCGTGGGACAGAGCATTGACTTCATTCACAGTGATGAGCGGGAGGTACTTAGCATAGAGCGCATGCTCGTAGTCAAGTCCAGGTGCAGGCTGATGGTGTAGGAATAGGTTTGTATATTCTCGCACAAAATTACCAGATTCTGTCTTTCCCTTTTCCTTCCAACGCTTCTCCATTGAACTCATCAGCGACTTTTTTGCACGCTCTAATTCCGATACTGCAAACCCATTTTGCTTTGCACGATACACTTCGCGAAGCGCCGTGCGTATGCCCTTTTCGATCGAGTCCTGAGGAAGTAGAACTGTCGTGCTATATACTTGCACGTTACCGAGGAAGCGGGAATCACTTGTTCCTGCGTAGGAGAACGTGGCGGCCCCTTTTTGCAAAAGCTCTTCGATGCGGCTGTTGACCATGTCATTATAGAGCGCGATCGAAAGCCGATGTTTGAAGTCAGCCACGGAAGAGATCTCCGTATGTGGTCGCTTCAAATACATTGTGAAAAGCGTCTGAGGTGTCTCTTTGTCCGTGCTAATGGTCACAAGGGTCTCCGAATGCGGTGGAACAGGAAAGACCTCCAGCGGACGTTCGTGGTCCGGGTTCGAGAGTGGTGCGAACATTGTCTTGATCGCTTCCTCCATCTTCGTGGCATCGAAATCCCCTACCGCAATGACGGCCATGAGATCTGGCCTATACCAATCGTGATAGAAGCTTGTGAGGTACGACAGATGAGCTGTGTCCAGTACTGGCTTCTTCCCAATTGGAAGTCGCTCAGCATACTTTGAGCCGTGGAGGATGATAGGTAGTTGCTCGTTCATAATCCGCTCCTGAGCCCCACGGCCCATGCGCCACTCTTCACCCACAACGCCACGTTCTTTCTCCATCTCCACAGAGTCATATGTTACGTAGTGGGCCCACTCGTTGAGAATCTCCAGTCCGCTATCCAGGATTGGTCCCTGGTCAGTTGGAAGTGTCAGCTTATAAATCGTCTCGTCAAAGGATGTACTTGCATTCAGGTCCGCTCCGAACCGCGCTCCGTGCGACTCTAGAAAGGACTCCAGATCGTTCTTAGGGTACCGCTTCGTGCCATTAAAGGCCATATGCTCGTTGAAATGAGCAAGCCCTCGCTGATTGTCGTTCTCAAGGATGGAGCCTGCGTGTACAATCAATCGCAGTTCAGCGCGATGCTCCGGTTTGGCGTTGTGTCGCACATAGTAGGTCAGCCCGTTGGCAAGTTTACCGGTTCGAACTTGTGGGTCAAGCGGGATAGTGGAATTGAGTTCGAGCGATGCGGTCTGCGCCTTTGCCACAAGCGGCATTACGCATATTGCTAATAGGATGGCGAGCGAATGATGTAGTCTCATAGTCTGGACAATCTTAAGGTAAATTGGCTTCTTCCCAAAAGGATACCTTGTAAGAGAATCCAGTGGCATTTTGGTTGCCTGAAAATGAGATTATCTCACACCTAAGTTCGAAACGGGGAGGACGGCGCTTCGAGACTTCGAAGGTGTAGCTGAAGCAGGCTCGCTACGAACCTACTTCATTGTGTGTGGTCAACTTAGTGATTGGTCAATTTAGTATTTAGCTCGTAGCGATTCACACAGATCTTCCAGGTGCTTTTGTAGCCGAGCGTCTGCGACTTTGAGCGGCTCGTGCAGGGGATCAACACGCCGGTATGTCGCCTGGCCAATTCTCGAACTCTTCATCCGGTGCGATTCGCCAAAGGTGGAGTTCGAGCTAAAGGATTGCCCAAAGCCAATGGCAACCTCCTCGATGTCATGATCCGCGCTGCCGATTCTCGGCCGCGAGATTGTGTGCGAAGACTCTGTGAACGATGGGGTTTCAATGATGGAAGTTCTCATGGAGCAAGTCCCTAAAATGTTGAAGACGTTAAACTTATGGTTGTTAGTGAAATTTGAGTTGAAATACGCCGGGACGCTTTTCATCCAGCGAGCGGAGCACACTTGTAACCCTTCCCAGGATCTGAAAATCAAGATCGGGTGTAAGGGGAATGGGTCTGAATTTCTCGTTAGCAGGCTCCAGAAAGTAGCCTTCCTTAGATGTGCGAAATGTCTTGACAGTCGCTGTATCCTCAAGTCGAGCAACGATAATATCGCCATCATCGGCGGTGGGCTGTTGACGGACGATCACAAGATCGCCATTCATAATACCCTTATCTTTCATGCTTTCCCCTTGAACACGGAGGCCGAAGATTTTCCGGCTTAGATCCATTGGCTTAAAGGAGAGCCAGCCTTCGACATTCTCAAGCGCAAGGATCGGTTCACCTGCGGCGACTCGTCCGATAATGGGTATTGACGTGGAATGCCGTTCGTCACCAACCAGCATGGACGGCCTCGCTACCATTAGCGCGCGAGAAAGCCCAGCGCCGCCGCGGACTAAAAAGCCTTTAGCAAGCAAACCGTCGATGTGCTTGCGGACTCCGAAGGTCGAGCTAACGCCCAGGTAGTCGGCGATTTCTGAAATTGATGGGGGATAGCCCGAAATTTCGAGGTATTCCTCAATGTAATCTAATACCCGGCGTTGTTGCCGTGGCAGAGTCTCGCGTTCTGGGATGATTGCCATAGTCGTTTGCCGTTAGAATGTCTTTCGCGACGCCGCGAAGAAAATACTTGATGCGTGTGAAAATGCTGTTAGTGGGCCGACATTTCGCTCTGAAAGTCGGAATGGTGCTATTCCTAACAGGTGCCGCGTAGGGCAGGTGCCCGTCAAAGCACTATCAAACTTACGAAATAAAAACCTCCGTGTCAAGGGTTTTTAGAAGAATTTTTGAAAAAAGTTTATTTGCCGTATTTTTGTGTCAATGGCAACGGACATCTTCATCTCCTATTCCCGCAAAGACTCGGATCAAGCAAACCTGCTTGCCGAACTCCTTTCTTCCGCCGGACTTTCCTGCTGGATCGACCGGCAGGGGATTGACGTCGCCACCAGTTGGTCCGGCGAGATCGTGGACGCGATAGACGCTTGTTCGGCGTTCGTCGTGCTACTGTCGCCGAACTCGGTGGAGTCGAAGAATGTCGTTCGTGAGGTCTCGCTCGCCTTCGAAAAAAATAAGAAGATACTCCCGCTTGACCTCGAACCCGTTGCACTGACCCGTGACCTTCAATATCATCTCGCCGGTATTCAGCGCGCACCGATGACGAACATCGACGCGATCATCCGCGCACTCGGCAAGTTGGGCCTTGAAGCCACGCAAGCGCCGACGATCAAACTTGTGAAAGAGACCGACTCGCGAAAGAGCTTGATGATCCTTCCCTTCGAAGATCTGTCTCCAACAGGAGATAACGCGTGGTTCGCCGATGGGATCGTGAGCGAAATGATCTCTGCCCTATCGAACATCAAGGCGTTGCGAGTCACGGATACCGCGACGACGAAGGACTTCAAGAGGTATCAGGGGACGCTGCCCAATTATGCGAAAGAAATGGGCATCCGATATTTCGTCTCGGGTGATGTCCGTAAGTTCGGCGACAACATCAAGATCACCTCCCGCCTACTCGACATCGAAACCGGCGACCATCTCTGGCAGGACTCGATGAAGGGCGTAATGAACGACATCTTCGACATTCAAGAAGCGGTGGCGCTGAAAGTTGTGGAAGGGCTGAAAGTGCATCTCGCCTCGGATGAGATGAAAAAGCTCGCCGAGCGCGGAACGCAGAATGCCGAGGCGTATGAGCTCAATCTCAAAGCGAGCGAGTATTTTCATCGCCAGAGCAAAGAAGGCTTTCAGCTTGCGGCACAGCTTTTATCCGAAGCGATCGCGCTAGATCCCGCGTATGCCAATGCCTTTTCATTCAAAGCGGCTGCGCTTGCAAATCTTTATCGCGGTTACACCCGGGATCCCGCGCTGCTCGAAGAGGGGCTTACGCTTATCACCGAGGCGCGCCGGTTGAAGCCCGATCTGTGGGCGGCCTATAACCCGCTTTCCGTCATTCTAATGATTCAGGGCAAGAACGTAGAAGCGGAGGCCGCCGCACTGGAATATATCCGGAACGCGCCGGAGGATTTCCTAAGCCATTTCGCGCTCGGATTTTTTTATATTAGTACCGGTCAGAATGCCAATGCAATCGCATCATACGAAGAAGCAGTGAAACGGAAGCCGGAATACTTGGTGACTCTATTCAGCCTCGCTCTTGCCTGCAACAATGCGAAGGAAGAGGAGAAGCGGAAGCATTGGTCCGAAATTGCCATTCCACTTTATGAAAAGCGCCTAAAGCTCTTTCCGGACGAGGAAAAAAATCGGGTGCAACATGCCCTGCTCCTTTATTTTGCTGGCCGGGATGACGATGCTCGAGCCGCCGCCCGGAAGCTGCATGAGCTGCGGGATGGAAATGCGCTCTACAATACCGCCTGCCTGCATTGCATGCTGAAAGACTATTCCGCCGGTCTCCTCACATTTGGCAAAGCTATCCAGGTGGGATTTCGAAATATGCAGCTCATAAAATCATTTCTGGACGATGAGGACGAAGGCATCGGCACACTCAAAGGCACGGCGGAGTGGGAGGCGGTGCGGGAGTTGGTGGAGGCACTGGAGGTAACAAGTGCGGGCTGATGACTGGCTAAAACAGATTTGCAATTGTGCAGCATGTAAGCAGCATGTAATGGTCAAGAACAATCGAGGTGTCAGGGCAGGTCATTACATCGTACAATTAGCAGCCAACTCTGATAGTTTTTGTATATTTGCCATGTTGTAGTGTCTGGCGTTCCGTGCTGGGCACCCGATCATGCGTGGAAAGCATCCGCGCCGGTCGCCTTTTCCATGTTCGCATACCCAATGTCTATGATGATTCCGCTTGTCAAACGTGCATACAGCGCGCTTTTCCTTCTACTCATTATCGCCACGGCTCCGCGCATGGGTCTCGCCCAACGCTTCATATCTTACCAGTGTACAGCTACGGACGCCAATAACGTACGCCTGACCGGTGCCCATTCGCTGAAGTTCAGCATCTATTCGGTCGAGACCGGGGGAACACCGATCTTTCAAGAGAGCCAGACCGTTACCGTATCACCTGGTGGGATATTCGATGTGCTAATTGGAAAGGTCGCTGCCCTGCCGCCATTCCCAACGCAGAGCGCAACTACTGATCATTATTATCTGGGAGTTGAAATAGATGGTTCGGCGGAGTTAGCCCCACGCGCCGTCTTGTCGGACGTACCGCGCGCCTTCTTCGCCGATACGGCTGGACGCGCTCGCAGCTCTAACCTTGCCGACACCGCCAACTTCGCACGTGCTATTGATGTGGCTGGTTTGAATATTCCCACCACGACGATCAACGGTCGTTCCCACGCGGTGACATTGCGGGGTGGAGGAACGACGAACATCATCACAACGGGGGACACGATCGTTATCGGCTCAACCGAGTCAGCTGCAGTTCGGGGTATTGCAAATCTCGACGGCATGATATCCGTTGCCGCCCCGAATGGACCAACGACGACGCTAGGGATCGTTGACACTTCGATCACGGCTTCGAAGCTCTCATCTGGCTCCGTAACCTCTTCAAAGATCGTTGATGGCTCCATCACGACGGCAAAGCACGCGGACGCTTCCGTTAATACCACCAAATTGGCGGACGCCGCTGTAACGACAGCCAAGCTTGTCGACGGATCGGTAACGACAGCAAAACTTGTTGATGCCTCCGTTTTGACGGCGAAGCTCGCCGACGGAGCTATCACTACATCGAAGCTTCTCGATGGATCCGTAACCACGGCGAAACACGCAGATGGCTCCGTGACAACAGCTAAGCACGCTGACGCTTCCGTCACGACCGTCAAGCTTGCCGATGGTGCCGTCACGAATGCGAAACTTTCTGGAGCCGCCGTTACCAGTGACAAGGTAGCCTCCGGAGGTATCGCCTCTGGTCTTGTGCTCACAGCAGACGGTAGTGGTGGTGCGGTTTGGCAAAATCCGGCAAGCACTGTCTTAACGCTACCGTACTCCGGGGTGACGAATTCCAGCACCAGCGCACTCAGCGTTGCGAATCTGGGAGTAGGCCCGGCTGTAACTACTAACTCTGCGGGAACAACTATCTCCAGCATTACGAGCGGCGGCAGCGGTATCGCAATACAAGGCACAACATCTGATGGAGGCGCTGGTACGCTGTCGAACTCTGGTCTGGTCGGCACCAGCTCCGCTGGGCACGGTGTCGGCGCGTTAACGAACGGAGGTGATGCTCTCTATGCTTCCAGCGTGACAACAGGAGTCGCCGTTCACGGGATGACCGCAATCAACGCAACAACAGCACGCGCTGGATTATTTGAGAATCTTGGCGCTAATGCGACAGGAAATGTTCTGGAATCCAGATCCCTCGGCGGTGGGGAAGCGGGATATTTTCAGATTAATAATGCGAGTAACAGCGCCAACGGTGTGATAGAAGCAACGACGAATGGTCGTGGTAATGCTGGAGTGTTCACAGTAACCAATAGCGCGAGCAACGCAGCTTCGTTGGTTACCTCTAACAATGGTGCCGGTAACGCATTGTCCTCAACGGCCAATGGCATCGGTGCGGCCGGAGTATTTACCGTGAACAATGCTTCGAATGGAGCAAACGCACTGACCTCCACCACAAATGGCAGCGGAGTGAGTATGAGCGTAACCACAACGGGCACTGCTGGTGCCGGTGTCTTCAGTATCAACAACGCTTCTAACAATGCTTCGGTCGTGAGTGCTTCAACAAATGGTACCGGGGTGGTAGTTAACTCGAGTACTACCGGGACTGGGGGTGCTGGGTTATACGCAATTAGTAATTCCCAAAACTCTTCCAGCGTAATCTCCTCAACCACATCCGGGACAGGAAGGGCAGGCCTGTTCCAGATCTCCAATACAGGTAGCTCAGCGAATGCCATTGAGGCATCAACCGCCTCCGCCTCCTCAGGTGCGAACGGAGTCTTTGGCTGGGCTATGAATGGCACCGGGATTGGAACCGGTGTCTACGGTCAGGCGGAGGGTCAGGGTGCGCACAGCGTTCATGGTGTTGCTAATAACTCCGTTGGTGATGGAATAGGGACGTATGGGGAAACGAAGGGGAGCGGCGGAAATGGGGCTGGACTTTACGGATGGGCCTCTAATGCTAACGGCACTTCCTACGGGATCTGGGGGCAATCAGAAGGCGTGAGCACTGACGCAGTAGTTGGGCTCGCGAACAACACTACAGGCGGAGGCATCGGGGTTTACGGCTGGTCGAAGGCGGCGTCTGGACTTGGCGTCTATGGACAAACAGACGGCTCATCTACCTCGGGTAGCCCAACCGGCGTTTTTGGGGTTGCAAATAATTCCACGGCCGTTAGTGGTGCATTCATCGGAGTTCGAGGGGATTCGTGGGCTCCTAGTCCAAATGCCGTTGGTGTACTCGGACAGATCCGTAGCACTGCGGGAGGGAGCGGGGTGATCGGTTCGACGACGGGCACTGGCAATGGTGTGTGGGGCCAAACAACTGGCTCAGGAGTCGGTGTACTCGGGCAGACGACGGGATCGGGATACGGAGTCAGAGGAACAACCACTAGCACTGGCTACGGCGTCTATGGATTGACTTCCAGTACTGGGTATGCTGTGTATGGTTCTGCCACTAGCACCACGACGACATGCACGGGCGTGCAGGGGACTGGCTACTGGGGGGTCATTGGCATCACGACATTCTCCGGAGGATTTGGGGTCTTAGGCTCGGCCAACACTTCTACTGGCTATGGCGTACTTGGTACCACAGGTTCCACAACCGGCACTGGGACGGGCGTCTATGCCTTCGTCGGCGGAACTGCGCCAACAGTAATCGGAAATTCCAATGCATTGATCGCAAACTATAGCGGGGCGACCGCTTCCAGCAATACCTCGAACAATATCGCGATCTTCACGACCGGATCAACGCGCGAGTTCCGATTCGCGAACAATGGTCAAGCATTCACCGTGACTGGTGGTGCGTGGAACTCCGGCGGTGCGGATCTCGCGGAGGCATTTGATGTCGTCGGGCCAAAATCTGACTACGAGGCGGGGGATGTGCTTGTGCTTGATGCAACCGCAACGTATCACGTCGCACGTTGTTCGACACCATATTCGAAGTGCGTAGCTGGCGTGTATGCTTCGTCACCGGGCGTTGTTCTCGGGTTCGATGGTGTCAACGGCGATACGACCTCGCTCAATGCGAAGGTGCCAATGGGCGTCATCGGTGTGCTGCCGACGAAGGTCTCCGGCGAAAACGGTGCGATTGAGGTTGGGGACTTGCTTGTAACCAGTTCGACACTTGGCCACGCCATGAAGGGCGACCCCGACAAGCTCCGCTTTGGCAATATTCTCGGCAAGGCGATGGAGAATTTTAGTGGAAGTGGGACGGGGAAGATCAAGGTGCTGGTTGGTAAGTATTAAGCTCTACCAGCGTCGGACATTTATGATTCTACGAGTGAACCTCAGGGGTCATCAGCTTTTCAATGTCCTTGTTCGGAACGATCCACATCAAGGACACAGCCGCGAATAACCCGCATGAAATCAGCGGATTAACGAACGCAAGCGGTATAGAGGCGAGGTAGAATAGGCTAGAGAACATAGCCTTCCTACTCATCTGCTGAAAGACCGCCGAGTGCACAACCTTCGGACCTCGGCTTGCGGCGATAGCCTTACTCAGTATTGTAAACGCAATACCACAGCAGACGAGCAACGTACCATAAACGGCGACCGTAACAGGCTCATAGCCATTCGTACCCATCCATGCCGTGGCAACCGGCACGAGTGAGAGCCAGAACAACAGGTGAAGATTTGCCCAGAGAATTTTGGCGTTCACATGAACAACCGTGTGAACTAGGTGATGATGATTGCCCCAATAGATACCAATGAAGACAAAGCTCAAGACATAGCTCCCCAGCGTGGGCCAGAGCGACCGAACTGCTTCCCAGTTGGTACCAGCAGGGATATGGATCTCCAGCACCATGATCGTAATGATGATCGCGAGGACACCATCACTAAAGGCCTCAAGTCTCGTCTTATTCATTTACAAAAGGTTTCAAATCTCCGACAATTCCGCCCATCGCTCCACCGCAATATCCATCATTCCATTCAACGCCGTTAACTCTGCAATCAGTTTGCTCGTGGCCTCATAATCCGCAGCCGACGCATTCAGCGCAATTTCAATCTCCTTTTTCCGCGTCTCACCTCTTCCGATTTCGACTTCCAATTTCTCTAATTCCTGCTTCTCCTTGAATGACAGCTTTCGTCCTTTCGCAGCAGGAGCGACCGCGACAACGGGCGCTGCAACAGCCTTTGGCTTCTTCGCCTCGGCTTCTGCCGCCAACCGTTCCCTCTCTTCACGCTCTCGAATTTCCAGAAACGCGCTGTAATTTCCGGGATATTCTCGTATGCGCCCATCACCTTCGAAGCGAAAGACGCGATCAACGACACGATCGAGGAAATAGCGATCATGGCTCACGACAATCACGCATCCGGCGAAGCTATCGAGATACTCTTCCAGTGCAACCAGCGTCGGAATATCCAGGTCATTCGTTGGCTCATCAAGCAGGAGAACGTTCGGGGACTCCATCAACAATCGCAGCAGATACAGCCGCCGACGTTCGCCGCCGGAGAGCTTAGAAATCGGTGCGAACTGCATCGCGCCGGGGAAGAGGAAGCGCTCGGCCATTTGGCTCGCGCTGATCGTCCCACCATCGACTGTCGGGATATTCTCGCCGCCTTCCTTCACGTAATCTATCAGCCGCTGGTCCTCGCTCATCCGGCGATTCTCTTGGTCGTAGTAACCGATCTTCACCGTGGGGCCGAGGCTCACAGAGCCCGAATCCGGCTGGGTTCGGCCTACGACCATGTCCAGAAGCGTTGTCTTTCCTGTTCCATTAGCACCGATGATTCCAATTCGATCCCCTCGTTGCACGATGAGGGTGAAGTCCTTTACTAGCAATAAGTTATCGTAGCTCTTCGAGACTTTTTCGAACTCTATCACCTTCGTGCCAAGTCGTCTTCCGATCGCGCTGATCTCGATCTCCTGCTTCGGCTTCTCTTTCGGTGCGGATAGCATCTCTTCAGCTCGGTCAACCCGTGCCTTTTGCTTAGTCGTCCTCGCCTTTGCGCCGCGACGCAGCCAGGCAAGTTCGGCCTTCATCAACTGTTTCCGCTTCTCATATTCGACGCCCCGCCGTGCTTCCTGCTCGTCTTTTTTCTCCAGATAATAGGAGTAGTTTCCGGCAAAAGTCTGCGTCGTTCCTCGATCAATTTCCACGATTCGGTTCGTGACGCGATCCAGAAAATAGCGGTCATGCGTCACCAGAAACAACGCGCCGGAATACCGCGCCAGGTAATCCTCCAGCCACTGGATCGTCTCGGCATCGAGATGATTGGTTGGCTCATCAAGTATCAATAGATCGGGCCGCGTTATCAGCGCATGGGCGAGGGCAACACGTTTGCGCTGACCGCCCGAAAGAGTCCCGACTTCCTGCTCCGTGTCGGTTATGCCAAGCTGCGATAAAATGGACTTCGCGTTCGACTCCAACTCCCACGCGCCGGCAGCATCGATCTGCTGAGAAAGCTCGCTCATCCGCGTTAGCAGCTTTTCGTTCGAGTGGTCGTGCTCCAGTGCGGCGCAGGCGGCCTCATAATCGTGAATAAGCTGCATCGTCGCGCTGCTTTTGGAGAAGAGCGCGTCCAGCACTGACAGATGCGCCTCAAAGACCGGCTGCTGCGGCAGATACCCCATCTGTGCGCCATCGGCGATGACGATCTCGCCCGAATCCGACGGCATTTCTCCAGCCAGGATACGCATCAGAGTGGTCTTGCCGGAGCCATTTACGCCGATCAGCCCGACGCGGTCCGTCCAGTCTATACCAAACGTGACGCCAGAGAAGAGCGGCTTATTACGGAAATCCTTGCTGAGGTTGAGAGCGGTGAGTACGGGCATTCGATTATGTTGAGATGTGGGCACGGCTAACAGCGAAAGGGCTGAGTTAGAAACAGAAAAATCGGCAGATTCAAAAGAATTTAAATTCCTGCGCAAAAATTTTAGCATATATCGGACTGTTTCAGTCTTGTATGCTGTTCTACGTCCCAACAAGCAATGCTAAGACTCTCTAAAAAGGTAGAATACGGGCTGGTGGCCCTTCAGCACCTCGCCAAACGTGGCGGTGTTTCGACCGTGCGGGAGATTTCGGACGAGAATGGTATCTCCTACGATCTGCTCGCGAAGATCTTGCAGGAGCTGAAGCGCAACGGCATGATCTGCTCCTACCAGGGCGTGCGTGGCGGCTATACCCTGATGCTCGCCCCGCAGGAGATTTCCATCACCCGTGTGGTAGATGCGCTCGAAACGGATAATTCCTTGACCGAATGTACCTCCTCCTCTGAGTGCTGCTCCCGCGAAGAAGCCTGCACGATTAAGGGGCCAATGAGGGAGTTACAGACGGCTATGTCGTCACTCATGAACTCGGTGACAATCGCACAATTATTGTAAGCACTTGCTGCGCGACCTCCCAATACAGAACGAAATTATGGTGAAACTTCCGATCTACTTAGACAACAACGCCACTACCCGCATGGACGAGCGGGTTTTCGAGGCGATGCGCCCGTACTTTATCGAGCATTATGGCAATGCTGCCAGCCGCAATCATCCGTTCGGATGGAAGGCTGAAGAAGCGGTGGATTGGGCGCGCGAGACTATCGCGAAGGCCATCGGCGCCGATCCGAAGGAGATCGTCTTCACCAGCGGCGCGACGGAGTCCGATAATCTCGCCATCAAGGGTATCGCCGAGATGTACGCTGCAAAGGGCGATCACATCATCACGCTGACGACCGAGCACAAGGCCGTCCTCGACACCTGCAAGGCGCTCGAACGCAAGGGCAATCGCGTCACGTATTTGGCTGTCAACAAAGAGGGATTTGTCGATCTGGACATGCTCCGCGAGGCCATCACGGACAAGACGATTCTCGTCACGATGATGCACGCTAACAACGAGGTCGGCGTCATTCAGGACATTGAGGCCATCGGCAAACTCTGCCACGAGAAGGGCGTTATCTTCCACACGGACGCGACACAATCGGTCGGCAAGATTCCGTTCGATGTGCAGAAAATGAATGTAGATTTAGCTTCAATTTCCGCCCATAAGATCTATGGGCCAAAGGGAGTTGGCGCTCTTTATGTGCGGAAGAAATCTCCGCGCGTGAAGCTCGCCGCACAAATGGACGGCGGCGGACACGAGCGAGGTATGCGCTCCGGCACGCTGAATGTTCCGGGCATTGTTGGGCTTGGCAAGGCCATCGAAATCTGCATGGCGGACATGGAGAGCGACACCAAGCGCATTCAGGACATGCGCGACAAAATGTGGATGGATTTCCAGGCTGAGCTTGACGAGCTATACATCAACGGCCCCGATCCGTTAGACAAACCCGAGTGGCGCTTGCCCGGCAATCTCAACGTCAGCTTTGCCTTCGTCGAAGGCGAGGCGTTGATGATGGGGATCAAGGATATTGCGGTGTCGTCCGGCTCGGCGTGTACGTCGGCGAGCTTAGAGCCGAGCTATGTGCTGAAGGCGCTCGGCGTTGGCGAAGACCTCGCGCACACCTCGATCCGCTTCGGTATCGGACGCTTCAACACGCAGGAAGAGTGTGATTACACCGTCGCGCAAGTCGTCGAGGCCGTGAAGCATCTCCGTGAGATGTCGCCGCTGTATGAAATGGCAAAGGCGGGGATCGATTTGAAGTCTATCGAGTGGGCGGCTCACTAAGTGAAGATGAAAGACGAGGCACTTGTTGCGAAGCATTTCACAGACCCCGAGGTTCTTCTCGGGTTCATGCGCCGCACCCGGAAGCCTGTGTTTCATAAGTCGAACGTCTTTTTCCGCGACATTCAGTTCGCGATTCGGGATTATTTCGATACCGTCGCCCGCAAGCCGATCAGCGTTCCGAAAGCGGAACGAATGGCGCGGGAAGTCGTACAAATGTACACGGCGAGCGGTCTGCTGCGCGAGGTGAATAATCAGGCGTACGTGCTTGATTCGCCGGAGTGGTCAACGCCGAAAAGCGGGACGTATTCGATGCTGACGCTCGAAGGTGGGCCAATGCCGGGAACAGAAACCGCCGAAATATCTACAACCCAAGAAGAGAAGGCATGAAGTTAGGAGCATTTTCAGTCAGTCTGAATGTCAAGGACCTTGAAACGTCCAAGCAGTTCTACGAAGACCTGGGATTCATGGTTTTTGCAGGCAAGGCTCCGCATTATCTCATCATGAAGAATGAGAATGCACTTGTCGGACTTTTTCAGGGAATGTTGCAGAGCAACGTTCTCACGTTCAATCCGGGCTGGGATGAAAACGCCGCGCACACCGAGACGTTCGATGATGTACGGGAAATTCAGCGCGACCTCAAGGGCAAAGGAATTGCATTGATGATGGAAGCAGATGAGGCGACAACAGGGCCAGCGAGTATAATGCTGACCGACCCCGACGGGAATGTGATCCTCATCGATCAGCATCGTTGAACCGATAGATTTTTTATTTAGGAGAAGCTATGGCATACTCAGAGAAAGTAATCGAGCATTATCAGCATCCGCGCAATGTTGGGACGATGGATCCGACGGACGTGAACGTCGGCACTGGGCTCGTCGGCGCGCCAGAGTGCGGCGACGTGATGCGCCTGCAACTGCGCATCAATCCAGATAGCGGTGTGATCGAAGACGCGAAGTTCAAGACCTTCGGCTGCGGCAGCGCGATCGCCTCAAGCTCGCTTGCCACCGAGATGATAAAGGGCAAGACCGTTGACGAGGCCTACGCGATCAAGAACACGGTGATCGTAAAAGAGCTGAATCTTCCGCCGGTGAAGATTCACTGCTCGGTTCTCGCCGAGGATGCGATCAAGGCCGCGATCGAGGATTTTAAGAAGAAGCGCGAGACGGCGGGGCTGGCGGCGGTAGCCGTCGCGGCCTAAACCGTAGGGGTCAACGGCGTTGACCCGACGCGGTGTTAATACCGTTACTGCGTTGACCCGACCTGGTGTAAATACCGTAACGACGTTGACCCGACGGCGTTTCGCATCGCAATATCGTGGACCAAATGGCGTGGTCGCGATTAGGTTTTTCGTTCTGGTGACGGGTGTGGGCCAACGCCATTGGCCCCTACAATTGAATTTGAATTAAGGAAAATTGACAATGACTGATGTAATGACCATGCCCTCGCTCGAGGAAACGACCGTCGAGCAGGCGTTTACCGATATCGACAACGAGATTTCGCTGACGGATAAGGCCGCGAGCGAAGTCCGCAAGATCATGGATGCGAACAAGATCCCCGAGAAGTACGGCCTGCGCGTCGGAGTCAAGGGCGGCGGATGTTCGGGACTTTCGTACTCGCTCGGCTTCGATGGCGAAGCGCGCGACGCGGATAAGATCATCCGCAAGGACGGCATCCAGATCTTCATCGACCCGAAGTCGCTCTTTTATCTCTCGGGTACCGAACTCGATTTCACCGATGGCCTCAACGGTCGCGGCTTCGTCTTCAATAACCCGAACGCCACCAAGACCTGCGGCTGCGGAAGCTCGTTCGGCGCTTAAGTAGTAACGAGTAACGGGTAACGAGTAACGAGTGTTTGAAACAGCACTCGTTACTCGTTACCCGTTACTCATCCACTCCCCACACCATGACCGACCACTTTTGCCGCTTCGGAATCGACCGCACTTTCGCCGTTAATCGCGACGAACTGGAGCGGCGGTTCTACGAGTTGCAATTGCAGTCACATCCGGATCGGCATGTAACGGCGGAGATTGCGCGACGCGACGAGGCGCTGGCGGAGTCGAGCGATATCAACGCGGCATACCGAACGCTCCGCGAGCCACTGCCGCGCGCGAAGCATTTGCTCGAACTCTACGGCTACCCGATCTCTGAGCAGAAAAAGGTGCCGCAGACGCTGCTCATGACCGTCATGGAAGCCCAGGAGAAGATCGCCGAACTCGAAATGGCAACCGACCGCGCAACCAAGCAGCGCATGGCGCACGAATTGGGCGCGGTTGCCGAAGACTTGGAGACGCGCCGCTCGGCCATTGACGAAGAGCGCGCAAAGCTCGCGAAGGACTGGGACAAAGCGATGCACGCCGCCGAGCGCACGAAGCTCACGGCACCGGAGGAGGAGCACCTGGGCCGTATGGCGCAGCTCATCTCCGAGCGCGCCTATCTGGAAACGCTCCACTGGTCCGTGCAAGCCGCGCAGGAGGGGAAGGCGGCGTTTATACAGCATTAGAACTCTGTGAAACCACTCATTCTCACTATTGTGATAGTGCTTTTCGCCGGAATGAGCTTCGCTCAATCAGGTCACCCTAAGGCGGTGGCAACAAACAACGGCTGGACTCGTTATGAGAACGGATTTAGTATTGAACTTCCATCTTTCATCGGGTATGATGTCAAACATGATGCTTCGTATGAAGGCTACGCTAATGTAGCGGGATGCTTAAAGTTTTCCCATGAAAATGACCCTGCCGCAAATAGGATTTCTCCGGGCGCGGGCGATGACATTGAATTGTACGTTTGCAAGGCCTCAAAGTCGTGGAAGAAGCTCATGAGCGCGGAAAAGAAGGGGACTGCAGACAAGATCGTTTTTCGGCGTATCGGTCATAAGCACTATGAAGCATTATATTTCCAGTGCGAACGAGCTGTAGGAGCCGATCAACCTGAATGTGCTTACACGTACAGAGCTGGAATTATCAACTATAGTGGGGTTTATACATTGCTACTGCAATATAATCCAGAAAACAAGTCAACAATGGATTCGATCTTACCCCGCATCTCCGCTTCATTCCACTAACAACCGTGAACGACACACACATTCTCTCCAGCTTTCAGGAGGCGCAGCAGTGCCTCGCGTCCTTTATGGCGGATGAGGCGAACTTGGCGCAAGTCGAGCGTTTCGTTGATCTGCTCGTCGAGACATTCCAAAGCGGACACAAGGTCTATTCCGCTGGCAACGGCGGCAGCCATTGCGACGCGATGCACTTCGCCGAGGAGTGGACGGGCCGCTATCGAAAAGACCGTAAACCCATGCCCGCATTGGCGTTCTCGGATGTATCGCACATTACGTGTACCTCGAACGACTACGGTTTCGAGCACATTTTTTCTCGCTTAGTGCAGGCGTTCGGCGGCAAGGACGATGTGTTCGTGGCAATCACAACATCCGGCCACAGCAAGAATTTGGTGCTCGCCGCGCAAGCCGCGAAAGATGCCGGAATGAAGGTCGTCGGGCTGCTCGGCAAAGGCGGCGGAGAAATCCGGGCACTCTGTGACATTCCGATTGTTGTGCCCGGCGCAACGAGCGACCGCATTCAGGAGCTGCACATCAAGATCATCCACATCGTCATCGAGTGCGCCGAGCGGAGACTCTTTCCGGAATTGTATTGAAATAGTTAAGCCGTTTGTTCAGGCTGTCACGCCAAACCGTTTACGTCATCGCGAGGAAACCCCGTAGGGGTGACGAAGCGATCCGTTGTCGAGAGATTGCTTCGTCACCCCTACGG
>CAIUMP010000042.1 GCA_903900335.1 uncultured Ignavibacteriota bacterium
GGATTGCTTCGTCACCCCTACGGGGTTTCCTCGCAATGACAATGTGTAAAGAAACGTCCGGGACAAAGCACGCGCTGGCCTCATAACTATTCACTGCTTTTTTCACTAACATTTTTTCAAACCATGAACAATCAAGACTATACCGCAACCATCGAAGTCCCCGCAAGCGCACAGGCCGCATTCGAGGCGATCAACAGCGTCCCGAAGTGGTGGGTTGTGAACACCAAAGGCAGCTCGGAAAAGCTCAACGACGAGTTCTCCGTTCTGTGGAACGGCCCATTCGTCACCTTCAGGATCATCGAGTCAATCCCGGGTAAGTGCGTCGTCTGGAACGTCACCGATTGCGATCTCCCATTCCTGAAGGATGCGAAGGAGTGGGTCGGCACGAAGGTCGTCTTTGACATCGCACCCAAGGGCAACGCGACCACCATCACGCTAACGCACGTCGGACTCGTCCCCGAGTTAGAGTGCTACGGCGGCTGTGTCAAAGGCTGGGATCAGTACTTCAAGGACAGTCTGTACAAGCTGCTGACCGACGGCAAAGGACTTCCCTCGTAGTAGGAGCTATCAATTCTGACTTCGCGTTCAGGAGAGTGCCTAATTCAAGTCAATAGCATTATGGAAGAATTCGTACTCCTCTATCGCGGTGCCGAGTGTACCTTCAGCGCCTATGATCCCACACTCACCGCCGCCGAAATAGCGGCACGAAAAGACCGTGCAAAAGCGTGGTTCGAGAAGCTCGCCGAAGAGGGCAGCCTCAAGTCCTATGGCTATCCACTGCAGCAGGTCGGGAAGCACGTCGCGGGAAATGGGGTCATCATGGATGGCCCATTCACCGAAGGCAAGGAGCTCATCGGAGGCTTCTCGATCATCGTAGCGAAGGATCTCGATGATGCAACACGCATCGCCCAGACATGCTCCGTACTGGAGTTCGGCGGCTCCGTCGAGGTGCGCCCCATCGCAGCCATGTAAGAGCGCGCATGAATCTGCAAACCACCATCGCGCTCGTCGCTAACGTAGCGATCGCGCTCTCCTTCATTGCGGCATTCACGTTCGGTATCGCGCAGGTCCGCGCCAACGCCCGCGACCGCCGCGAACGCCTCACGCTCGAAACGCTGCGCTTGTTCCACACGCGCGAGTTCGCGCAGATGATCCACTTCCTCCGCATCACCGACATTCCGAATACGCAAGAGGAATTCCAGGCGCTGCCGGACGATGCGCAGATCACGCTTATCCAGGCCGCACAACAAATGGAGTCGCTGGGGATGTTGGTCTTTGAGCGATACATCTATCTCGACCTCATTGATAAGACGCTCGGCTCCTTCGTATCCAACACATGGATGAAATACAAACCCATGTTCCTCGATATGCGACAGAAATTGGACGACCCATTCCTGGGAGAATATTTCCAATGGCTCGCCGAGCGCATTGATGATCGCATGAAGAACCACCCGCGCAAGCCCTTCCACTTAACCATTCGTCGTCATGGCCTATAATGAAGCGCTCGCTGAAAGAATACGCGACGCATTTCGAGCAATGCCGCGCGTCGAAGAAAAAAAGATGATGGGCGGACTCACCTTTATGGTAAATGAGAAGATGTGCGTTGGCATCGTCAAAGATGACCTAATGCTGCGTCTTGACCCGGAGCATGCGGACAAACTCGTAGGCACAAAGGGTTGCCGCCAAATGGATTTCACCGGAAAACCAATGAAGGGCTTCATCTTCGTCAGTGCTGAGGCATGGGATGCAGATGCAGATTTTACGCAGTGGATACGGCTTGCGCTGGACTTCAATGCACGAGCAAAGGCATCGCCAAAGAAGAGGCCATCACCAAGGAAGAAGCCATCAAAGCAGTAAATACCTATGAGCGCGAATGTTGGCTCGATCGTCGAGAACCTCTTTCGGCAGGAGTCTGGCAAGCTGGTCTCTACGCTTGCACGCGCCTTTGGTATGGATCGCATCGGCGTCGTCGAGGACATCGTGCAGGAAACGCTGCTCACGGCGCTGCAGACCTGGTCCTTCCGTTCGATTCCCGATGACCCCACCGCGTGGCTTTACCGCGTGGCGCGCAACAAAGCGCTCGACCATCTGCGCCACGAGCGCGTAGCGGCTGCCTTTGCGGGCATTGCAGCTTCCGAATCACAAACCATCGCCAATGAGATGCCGGACACCATGATCGACTCCGAGATCGCCGACAGCCAGCTTCGCATGATCTTCGCATGCTGCAATCCCGCGCTCACCTCCGAAGCCCAGATCGCGCTGACACTCAAGACGCTCTGCGGATTCAGCGTCGCGGAAATTGCAAGCGCATTTCTTTCGAACGAAGCGACGATCGAAAAACGCCTTCAGCGCGCTCGCAAATATTTCCGCGAACATCACGTCAAGCTTGAACCTCCTGCCGGCCCAGCACTGCGCGAGCGCATCGCAAGCGTGCTCGCATCGCTCTATCTCCTCTTCAACGAAGGATACAAACGCAGCCACAGCGATGGCCTTCTCCAAACCGATCTCTGCCTGGAAGCGCTGCGACTCGCCTTACTTGTGAGCGCGCAGTTCGGCAAGGATGTACCGGAGTCCTACGCGCTCGTCGCGCTGATGTCCTTCCTCGCCGCGCGCTTCACTACGCGCACGGACGCCGCTGGTGCCATCGTGCTCTTGTCCGATCAGGATCGCACGCAGTGGAACCGCGAACTGCTCGAACGCGGACTCTATTTCTACGCGCTCTCCGAGCCTGCAGAGCACAACAGCAGTTACCACATCGAAGCGGGCATTCAAGCGATACACTCTTCGGCAGAAACTTTCGAGACCACAAACTGGCCAGCCATACTCGGACTTTACAGACGCCTCTACCAACTCAATCCCAGCCCGATCATTGCGCTGCACATGTCCGTATGCGTTACGCAGGTACTCGGAGCGGCCGAAGCACTCCGCATCCTCGAAGGACTCCCGTTGCAACACTACTATCTCTATCACGCCGTCCTTGCCGACACGCTCTTCCGCGCCGATCGCCTTTCCGAAGCCATCGAAAGCCTGCGCACCGCATCCACCCTCACCACCAACGAACGCGAAGCGCATCTCCTAAACACAAAGCTCCTTCTCTGGCAATCAACCCAGACCCCCTCCCCTAACTAAGGAGCCATTCCCACCCCCAACCCCGTTATCATCCCGTTACTCGTTACCCGTTACCCGTTACCCGTTACCCGTTACCCGTTACCCGTTACCCGTTACCGGCTACTCATTACCCATCACCCGTTACTCGTTACCCGTTTCTCATTCCCCATACCCCATACCCTATACCCTATACCCCAAACCCCGCCCTGCCCATGCCCTTCCAGACCATCATCTACTTCATCACTGGCGTTGCGGCGCTGGTTGGGGTGGTCTTCTTTGAACATGTGCACTCACCGCGCTGGAGTGTAAAGACGCTCGGGGATGCATTCGTTGTGCCGGAGATCGCAACGCACACCACCATACGCGAGCAACGCGAGCTTCAACCGCCCCGCGCCGTAGATGGCGCAGTGCTCGTCGACGAGTCCGCTGCGCGCTTCGAAAGCGAGCGAACGCTCTACACGCTCACTGCCCGCCTCGTCGAAGCGCAAGTCATGGAGGATGGCGATTATCATCTCGTCCTCGAAGATCCAACAACCGGACTCCGCCTCGTCGCAGAAATTCCTGACGGCGATGCACCAATGCCCACGCGTTACGCCGCCTACTGCCACAATGCGCGCCACATGATCGACGCCCTCATCGGTCAACCGAGTCGAACAGCGATGTCACCGGCAGCGCCACCGCTCATCGAGATCACCGGCGTCGGATTTTTCGATTCCCCCCATCTTGTTGTACCAACAGGCATGGCACCAAATTACAGAGAGATCCATCCGGTCTTGATCGTCAAAGCAAAGGAGCGCTGATGAAAGTGACTTCGTCGAAAGTGTATGCGCTCCTGCTCACTCTCCTCGCGCTTGTCGAGATGTTGCTTCCAAGCGCGCCACTTTTCGCGCAACCCGATCACGAGCCGCACGCCGCCAGCGACACACTGCGTCACCGACCGATGACGCTCGACGAACGCCTGCTCTTCGGCATCAACCAATGGGGCGAACAAGCCGCCTGGCTCGACCCACCTGCCCATGTGCTCAGCAATACAGCATCTATCGTCGTGCTGACACCACCTGTTGCACTCTATGGCATCGGTCTGCTGACGAAGAACACGCACGACACCTGGGCTGGCGCTGCGATGACGCTCTCCGAAGTCACATCTGGTTTGCTTGTCGAAGGCATCAAAGCTATCGTGCAACGGCCGCGGCCCTTTCACGTCATTGATGGCGTGCGCCAACCCGACACGCTCACCGGAGGATACTCCTTCCCTTCCGGACACGCCGCCGCAACATGGGGACTCGCTACCGGGCTCTCACTCCACTACCCAAAGTGGTACGTCGTTGGACCCTCATTCCTCTACGCGACCGTCGTCAGTCTCTCGCGGCCATACCTCAGCGTTCACTATCCATCGGACATCTTCATCGGCGCCATTCTCGGCTCGCTCGTCTCCTATCTTTTCTACCGCGAAGAACCCAAGCTCTTTCCGAATGCGGGGAGAATTGTGAATCCAAGATAAGCAGCTTACTACCTGTCCAATGAGTATGTGCAAAGCGCGCCTCGCGCCGCCGGTGACATCCTGAGCTTGCGAAGGATCGCGCAACGAGGGCCGTCGCTTAGGGACGGCGTGCATTCCATCCCATCAATTTCCATCATCCCTCCAATCCCAGTTCAGACTATCTACCCACTCCTGTGCTATATTGCATCACAATGAAGCGCCCAGTTATCCCTATCGCATTCGTCGTCCTGCTCGCGGTACTCTCCGCAGGCGCATCCGCCCAAACCCACTGGAAGCTCGTTCACTCCGACAGAATCGGCAGATACAGATATTGCCCAACTGCGCTCTCCTGCTCAGGGAATAACTGCACTGTCGCAGCTATGGTGATCGACACCACCTTCTTCATCGGGGATAATCGGCTGCTTTGTTTGAGGACAACAGACGGTGGATTAACGTGGGGCGAGCAGGACCCTGGGTTACCACGTGAAACTTCGCAGACGCAAGGGAAGCTACTCGCCGTTCAACAGATCGATTCGCTTAACGTCGTCGCCGTTGGTGACTCTGGGGTTATTGTGCGGACCTTCGATGGTGGTGCCAGTTGGGAGAAACAAGACGCGCACACTCCGTATGTTATTCGACACGTGCACTTCTCCGATCCTCTGAGTGGAATGCTAACGACTGGAGGGCCACAGCACATCCGTATCACCTCAGACGGAGGAAGAACCTGGCAAATTCCGACCAGCACCGGACCACTCCTTGCAGATTGTCACAGCTTCGGCGCCGGGAGATTTCTAGCCCAGGAACAGGGTTCAAATCGGATCTTTACTACGAAGGATTCCTGGGCGACCACTGATTCCATTACTGGCGTTGCTGGCCCGTGCACGGATAGTCTCTGTACTTTACTCGGGCCACTCTTTTACGAAGGTGCCGACACCATCATTGCCACAGGCAGCCGTTGGACCGTACCAAAGAAGAATGATCTGAATTCTACCAATTTCATCTTCATCTCCACGGATCGCGGAGCAACATGGGACACCGCGCGCATTGTTGGGGATTCACCCGTCGCGGATTCCCTTCCTGCTTTCATTACAGACATGACGAGCATCGGCGGCGCTACGGCACTCGCGGTCGGCACAGGTCGTCAGATTCTCCGAACTACCGACCACGGCAAAAGCTGGCGTTCAGAGCCGATGGCAACTGAGCTTCCTGCATTCCAAGCGGTTGGGATAGGTCAAACTACCGACGGGAGCTTTATTGCCGCTTATCTTCCAGCAACTATCGTTGGCTATCAGGGTTTTATTCTTCGCGGGGAGCCACAGCCCAGGAGCGTCGCTGCGCAAAAACCAGCTGCCTCCGACATTCAGCTCTATCCCAATCCAACAGCGGACAAACTAACTGTAACATCCGGCACCTCTCGCGGCACCGTTCTGCTTGTGGATGTCATGGGCCGCCAGCGGCTTCGCGGCACAATCCCGAGCGACGGCGCTCTGCAGTTCGAAGTCTCCGCGCTTCCACGTGGTATCTACGGCATCATGCTGGAACGCGATGGCGATATGGCGTTCGTTGGGAAGGTCGCGCTCGTTACTAAATAGCGCCGGAGACATATCCAGCGCAGCGATCTTCCCCATCCTGAAAATCCACCCCATCCCTCCAATCCCAGTTCAGATTACCTCCCCACCAACACCACTCTCCCCACCGGCACCATCCCGCTGCGGCTCTCCACCATCACCTCATAGACCCCGCGCGGAAGCGACGCAACGTCCAGCGTAGCCTGCCCGCCCTCATCCAGCGTCCCCGAAAGCATTGTTCGACCGAGGAGATCGAGGAGGTGAACCGAACGGAATGAGGAGTCCGAGCGAACCCTCAGTTGATCCGACGTCGGATTAGGGAAAAGCTGAACGGCATGCGCGTCAGAGCCCAGCTTTGTAACCGCCAAAGCAGGAATCTGCCCAACGGCAAGGTACCCGGCCACACCTGGAAGCGGAGCAGGTTCGAATGCCCCCACAATGTGCCCAGCATTATTTATGCTTAAGCCAAGCACGTAATTCATCTGGATACCATCAGGGACTAACATCGTGTCAGCTACCCAAGAGCCTCCTCGATCTCTGCTTATAAGTAATTTCCCGAAGGTATTTCCGCCGGCAACGACCGTGTCGCTGGCGATCGACGTCATGGAGCCGATCCCACCGATACCAGGTGTGACAAAGGTCGTATCCCGCCAAGTCAAGCCTTTATCGGTCGTTCGCGCGAACAACGGCCTGGGTGTCTGAATCGAATCTCCGAGCAAATTTGTCCCGTAAGCAATATTGGTCCCATCATTTCCAAAATTACAACTTCGTAGTACTTTTCGAAACTTTGGATCTGCGATACTATCGTATACCAGCTTAGTAGAGTCGACCGTTGACCAATTATCGACGGTCGAGAACAACTGTCCGTGTCCGAAACTAAAAATTTGATATTTGCCCGTTCCACTCGTGCGCCCTTGCCAATACCCCAACCCTTCGAACCGTGTGGAATCCCAATGCCTCCCACCATCAGCGGTAACCCAATTGGTCGTGGAGCCAGCCGTAAGAAGAATGCCGTTCAGCGGGTCGGAGAAGTGAATGCCTTCTGTCTTATTCTTGGTATGGCAATCCTGCTGTTCCCAAGTGACACCGCCATCGAACGTTCGTAGCACAAAGCCAGTATCGCCGATCGCCACGACATTCAACGAGTCGATTTGCAACACTTGTCTCACCCATCCATAGGACTGATCGCGGCGACGAGGCAAATTCGGCAACTGTTCGACCCAGCTTTCCCCTCCGTCGTTACTCCGCAAAAAGGCGAGCCTCCAGTCATACGGTCGGTGAGTAGTGTCGGAATAATCCCGGATGTTGGCAGCCGCTGTTACCCACGACCCCTTCCCTGCGAGCGCAGTAAAGACATAGTTTGTGTTGCCGACCACATCTGGATGCGTGATGTGCCACACAGTCTGACATCGCGCCTCGGCCAGCGGCAACTGGCTCAGGCAGCAAATGAGCGCGATAATTTTAAGCTTCATCTAGGTTCGATACGATTGATCCGATTCAAAGTTGTGGAACTCTCTCCTCTCACCAGCCCATCCGCACCCTGAGCCCCGTGATCTGCCCGACGTGCGTCGCGCCATGCTTCGCATACGTGTTGAGAATATCATCCAGCGTCATCTCGCCATTCTCCGGGTGATTCGCCGTGCGTCGCCACTCCTCCTCTTTCACATTCATCAGCAGTTCCACCATCCGCGCGTGCAACCCAGAGATGATCGCAAGCGATGGAGCAATATCACCCAGACTATCCCGCATCACCACCCAATCATCCTGTTCGTATGGCTTGAGCGTTGGATGATCTTCGGCGAGAATGAGCTTCATGCGTATGAACGCATTCATGTGGGAGTCCGCAATGTGATGCACAACCTGACGAACGGTCCAGCCCCCATCGCGATAGGGGATGTCGAGTTGGGAATCGGTCAAGCCGGAGACGGCGGCTTCTAATTGCTGAGGCGTTTGACGAATGGCCTCGATCTTTTGCTGGCGATCGTTTGAGCTTGAATTTGTAGGCATTCCTTCATCTCAAAAATCTTCTGAATCCCATGGATCAGGGTTCAGATAATGCGGAGAGGGAGAGATTCGAACTCTCGGTAGGCTATTCACCTACAGCCGCTTTCCAGGCGACCCAATTAAACCACTCTTGCACCTCTCCAAGTTTGTGCGCGGACAGAAATGCCAACTTGCTCTCAACCGTTCCCCGAAAGGCTCGCCGTGATCGCCGGAGCCTGCCGCAATGTTTGAAGAACAACGCAATACTTCTCCGTCTTTTCGAAGAGCATCTGCAGTTGTTCCGGTGATGCCATCGGAGCATCAACGTCGAAATTCAAGCGAATGTCGCTAAACCCGACTGGTGCATCTTGGGCAATACCAAGCGTGCCGCGCAGGTCAAGATCGCCATCGACAGTGACGCGAATGCTCTTCGTCTCGATCTGCATTGCGGCGGCCACCATCTGACACGTTATCTGCGCACAGGCGGCGAGTGCACCAAGCAACAGATCGCCGGAACACGCCGCTCCTCCAGCTCCGCCAACGCCCGTGTGCGCTTCGGCCGCAAGGACCGCTCTGCCGATATCAACGGAGCAGGCAATTGGAGTATCCTTGTTGGAAGCCTCCGCGTGAATCGTTATCATCGCGGACTTCGCGTCGGCGCGATACTGATCCTTAAACGGTTTTTGAACAGTCCGAACGTCCATCGTTATGCTGCCTTGACCCCGTCCCGCTCCGATACCCAGTTCTGAATGTACTCCGAGATCGCAGACATCGGCGCACCGGGCGTGAACAACTGCCCCACGCCGATCTTCTTCAATTCCTCGATGTCCTCGTTAGACATAATGCCGCCGCCAGTGAGCAGAACGTCGTCCAATCCGCGCTCGCGGAGCAGATTCAGCACGCGCGGGAAGATCGTCATGTGCGCGCCGGAGAGCATCGAAATGCCGACAACATCGACATCCTCCTGCAACGCCGCCTCAGCGATCATCTCCGGCGTCTGGCGCAATCCGGTGTAGATCACCTCCATACCCGCATCGCGCAGCGCCGCAGCGATGACCTTCGCCCCGCGATCATGCCCATCCAAACCAGCCTTACCGATCAATACTCGTATTTTTCGCATAGGCCGATGAACAAACCCCAGTGGCTTTTTGTCCCGAATGACCATTCTCAGATGTCAAGGTGTACCGCCGGACCTTCAGGTCCGACGAAACCACACCGGACCTGAAGGTCCGATGCTACACTCCCAGCAAAAACCTCCTCGCCTCGTGTGGGTCGGTGCGTCCTCGTCTCGCGTGGGTCGGTGCGTCCTCGCCCGACGTCCTTCCTCGCGTAGGTCTGGCATCCCTGCCCGACATCCCGATTGAAAGCCGCGTTAGCGGCGGCCCGTCTGTAGAATACGCCAACCAACCAAAAAACCAAGCTCCATCGGAGCGGCCCACGGGTCGCTCCGATGGAGCTAAAGACTTTCTTCGATAACGGATTCTACAAACGGGCCACGCCTACGGTGTTGTCACAAGATTCCCCCAGTGGCGGTTAGTCCGGGGCACGGTATTACCCCAGCCGCGGTTAATTTATGATGAATGTTTGGGACGGCCCCACAGAGTTCGAATGGGATTCCGGCAATATTTTCAAGGCATGGATGGGGCACAAAGTCCTCCCGCTGGAGTGTGAGGAGGCCTTCACGAACCATCCGCGGTTCGGTGAGAACGATCCTAAACATTCGGAGCGTGAAGCCCGACACTTCTTCTATGGACGAACGGACAAAGGTCGCTTATTGACGATCGTCTATACGATGCGGGGTGGCAAAATCCGAGTTATTTCACCACGCGACATGAGCCAGCGTGAACGAGCAAGATATGATGCGGCAGTTAAAAGACATACCGGAGTTTAAGAACGAAGATGAAGAGGCCGATTTTTGGGCCACGCACGACACGGACGATTACGTCGATCTCTCGAACTTAACAGAAGTATCATTCCCCAACCTAAAACGCACCGAGGGACTCGTGCCCGTATTCCTCGATGCCTCCGCCGAGCGTGAACTAAAAGTCCTCGCGAAAGAACGCTCCGTGGATCTCTCCATATTGGCCGCGCAGTATATCAACGAAGGAATTCGGCGGGACGCACATCCCGCTTCAAGATAAGCGCCTCGCGTATCTCGAGCATCCATGACCGACACCCACGGTGTACCGCCGGACCTTCAGGTCCGGCGAAGCCAAACCGGACCTAAAGGTCCGATGCTACACGCCCAGCAAGAGCGTCCTCGCCTCGCGTGGAGCCTGCCCTGAGCTTTCCGAAGGGTCTGGCATCCCTGCCCCGACACCCCTGCGGGTAGGGGCGCCAAAACTACGAGCTACTTCATTACCACCACTCGCCGCGCCGCACTCTCCTCCCCAGCGATAAGGCGGCAAAGATAGACACCACTCGGATACGCGCTCGCGTCCCATGTTAGTTCATGCTCGCCCGCAGCGAACCACGCGGGCGCAAACAGCGGCCGCTCGCGCCCGGCGGCATCTGTGAGCGAGAGGGTGGCTGTGCCGAACGCCGGAAGCGTGAAGGAGATGGTGGTGCGGCTGGTGGCTGGGTTGGGGAAACTCTGCATGAGAACTCGGCTCTTAGATTCGGTTTCTGTTTTCACGGCAAGTGGGCTGGGCGTAAAAACCTGATTATAATTCAACGACCGATGAGGAGTGTAGCCGCCTAAAGCGTAGAGCTTGCCACCAACCGCGCAAGCTGAGAGATCCATACGGCGACGAAATGTCCCGTTCGTTGTGGGGACGCTCCATGTTTTCGTCAAAGGGTCGAAAACATCAACGGCGCTTACGGGACTAGTTCGTCCGCCCGAATCTCCGCCCAGAATATAGAGCTTACCATTAAGGACACAGCGAGCATAATCCGAGCGAGAAGTTAGATGCCCATTGATAGCCGAGGTGCTCCAAGCATTTGTAGAGGGATCATAAACACTCTCGCTATCGGAGTGTCCGACCAAATATATCTTATCATTCATGGCACAGACAATGCCAAATTGAATGGGAGTACCGACAGTCTTAATCAACAACCAAGTATTAGATGAGGGGTCGAAAGTCTGAATCGTGTCCGTATTCAGCAACCTGTAAAGAATATTATTGCTCACCACTCCTTGGGCATACGGATAATAGATTCCGAATGTTTTAGGTGAGGTTCGGGTGTTCGTCTGTGGATCAATAATCGTTAGAGCGGAAATTCCTGAACCCCCATTGACACTCGTATCAGCCCAAAAATAGAGTTTGCCGTTGGCAACCCATGTCTCCAAAAGGGAGAGGGGAGGGAATGTACCAAACTTACTCCAAGAGTTTGTCTTGGTGTTGAATGCCTCAATTGCATCAACAGGGCCATTGCTGTAGTCCTCTCCCCCGATCGCGTATATTATCGAATCGACGACGACCGTCAAGAAATTGAAACGAGGGGTGAACCCATCAGAGGAGGCATCACTCCATGTCCCCTGACCGATCGCTGATCGCGCAAATCCTAATAAAGCGGACCCAAGTGTCACTACGAGCAATATTTTCCTTCTCATTGCGCTATCCTTCGTGGACTAAGTAATGGTGATTTCATTCCCACAATAGAATGCCCCCACGAATGAACCGGAAGCTACATAAACTTTTCCATTAACAATAGTGGGTTCAATGAAGGGCTCTGTGTGGGGATTCGCATCCGTTGGGGTATCCCACGTACCAATCAATTGATCCACCAGCGGCGGAATGTTGATATCAGAGTCTTGAAATCGTGAGGCATCATACGCTTGAAGCCTCACTGAGTAGTTCGACCCGGCGCGCTGAACGACCCAAACGATTGAGCTGTTCGAATCCTGGAAACTCGTAGATACTACTGGAGTTGTGCCAAGACCCTGGTAGGCCACGGACGATGTTCCTCTCATAACGAGCTTACCAGTCTTAAGCGCAAACGCAGTGAGGTTTCCATATCCGCCTCCGGTTGGGTACCCTGCGTAGAATATGAATTGTCCATTCGAGTTATTAAGATAAGCTGGTCCACCCCATATCCCGGGTTGATTAGGCTCAAACAGAGTACCCGTTGTTGGGTCCTTGGGATTGTAATTCGAATTTCTATAGCTTGGAGGCACCGTGGGCTGTAGCAGGATTGTTGAGACGGCAAAGGGATTGTTAGTTTGATTAGACGAATGTGCGCCTGCGTGGGGAATTCCAGGATATTGATCGAATGAAGCCTGTACGCTATTGGCATCCCAAGTCGTGGTTGAGGGTTGAGAGCCACCCAGATTGTCGCGGTCCAGTAGCATAACCAAGCCGTCTTTACCGCAAGTCACAAGGAGATTCGGGTGACTAGTACCAAACTGCGCGACAGGAATTACCATGGCACCACCTGAACCAAGGTCTCGATCATAAATATTAAGCACCGCTTGATCCGCAGGTGTGAAGAAAGACACGACTTTTAGGTCAGGGGAAAGCTTCATTACGCTGTTCCCATAGTCGCTACCGCCAGCATCAGCGTCGAAGGTACCGTTTCCAGTCGTGAAATAAATTGCCGATCCGTCACTGGCAAGTCCAAACTCGCCCTGCCAAACACCGCCCTCACTGCCATTCGGCGTTGTGCAAAAAACACTTTTTTGCGCGAGTGTTTTAGAATCATAACTGAATATCCATCCATGATAGGTAGGTTTGTCACAGTGTGAAGCAAATCCAACGTAAACAGATCCTTTGACGAGCAATAGCGCACACCGATTATTTTGCTTTTCGGCCGAAAAAGAGAAAGTATGAGTGGACGGTGTCCCCTCGGTACCTCTTTCATCCGCACTTATTTCGACAGGACTAAAGGCACGCTCCGCACCTGTGACAACATCGAGCGCATGCAGCCTTATGTGGAAAGTTCCACTTCCGGTTTGTCCGCTCACCGTCTTGGTGACAATGTAAATGGTAGAGCCGCATTCACTCGTAACAGAGTCAGAATCGCTATGACACCCTCCCACTGAGCAACCAGCACACGAATTGCAGCATCCGCAGCTAATAACTGGTGTGCTACTAATCCCAACCGTTGGGTTGATATCTGCACAGTCAATATCGAAGGTGCCAAATTTCGAGTCGCCGGATGTGGGCGATCTCTCACCTGGCATCAAAAGGCTTCGCTTCCACAACAATACCCCTTGAGGATACTGGTTTCCCTTCACTGTCTTAGCTCCGCGAGCATCGGCATCGTACGCATAGATGGTGTTATTCTCCGTGGCAATAAAGACCACGTTCTTAGCACCGTGCCCCGGAAAATTAACGTGGTGCATGTAGAGCGGCTGGGCATAGACTTTACCATCCACAGGCATCTCGAACTGCTTCTTAAAATCATTCGGTGCCGATTGCTGAAGAAGATCAACGGTTAACTGTGTCTCATAAGGATACCATCCCGTTCGGAAATTATTGTAGTGCTGTGTGAGACATGAGTACTTTACGTGGCTCTCGACCCGAATCCCGGCATCGAGGTCGCTTGTCGTGCCTTCTGCCGTAAACGTGAATTGAACCAAGTCATTGATCTTCAGGCAACATCCCGTAATTGGAACTTCGACCGCTAACGGGTAATTCGGATATAGTCCTGGGAAGTAAGGACTTAGCGTTGTAACGACCGTCCCTCTCAGCATGCCGTTGACAAAAACGTTAATGGTCGTTGCTGGTAAATCACCAGTGATGATATCCTGACTTAAGAACACCGTCACGCTCGTCATGCAATCATCAATTGGTCCCTGCAGAGTAGCGGTTACGCGAGGCGTGGTGCTTGTCGGCCCACCTCCGTTTGTCGTTGGTGGAAATATAGGCGGGGTTGGTAGAAATGGCGGTTCGGGGGTGATACCCGGCGTCGGCCCCCCCGTCCCACGCGTCACGCTTTGTTGTGGGGAACCACCACCGCCTCCAAACAGCGGCGGCGGTGGCGGGAATGCCATTTGCGACCCGCGGTCAGGATTCTGCCCACCCGGAGTGCTCAAAGGTGGCAAAATGCTACCAATGTAGTTGGGATCAGCCATCGTTACCTCCGTTTATGGCAATACGATCCAATGCATGGCGTACATGCTGTAGTTGAGCGCGCTGTCGTAGATGCGCAAGGCAACGTTGTAGTCGCCCGGCTGCAACAGCGTCACTTGCAATGAGCGAGAAGTACCGCCAAAAGTCGAGGAGCCGAACGTAAAGGCCGGGATGGTGCCGGTTGCGGAGTTCGCAAAATCGCCGTCCGTCAGCGAGTTATCTCGGAAGCTGAATTGCACGTCAGTTGAGGTGAGTCCGCCGAGCCAGTCCAAATAAATGTAATTAACGAATGCTCCTCCGGCCTTGAGGAACATAATATTTTCCACGCAGAGTGGCAGCTTGGTGTTGATGGATGTCATGGCGTGAGACGTGTTCCATGCTGCGGCAATTGCTACGGAGGCGAAATCGGCAACATTTGGCACGAAGAGATGTGCGTTTGCCGTCGCCGAAGGTGTCACGGCCATTGGCGAAGTGACCCAGTTAACATTTTGGAGCCACGATGGGCTTCGAAGGAATGTGCCTGGTTGGATGGCACCGGCTTGGTCCTGCAAAGAAATTGTTTGAATGAGGCTGCTTGGGTTCATCGGGGAGAGCAGCGCGAAGTCATTCCACGATTGAGGGGTGAAACTACTCATAACTGATCGAGAGTATATCTGATTGACACCACACCGGCCCACTTTGAGTCGGCACGTAAGAAGAACACATGAGGGGACCAAAAGTTACAGCAGATTTAGCGCAAGACCGCACAACTTGTGCGCTCCGAAAATCCAAATGCGTGCGAGCCATGCGCCCATCCTTCGGGACAAAAACCTCCCCCACCTTGTTTCTGCCCACCGAATCCTCTTCACTCAGCACTTTAGCACTTAGCACACCAGCACTATGACCCCAGTTATCCTCCGCGGCGCTCGCACACCTATTGGCACTTTCCTCGGTTCTCTCGCAGATGTTTCTGCTCCGAAACTCGGCTCTATCGCAATCAAAGCGGCTCTCGAACGCTCCGGTGTGAAGCCGGAAAATGTGGATGAGGTCTATATGGGCTGCGTCCTCACCGCGGGCGTTGGACAGGCGCCGGCGCGTCAGGCGTCCATCGGTTCGGGGATCCCGAACAGCGTGCCTTGCACGACGATCAACAAAGTCTGCGGCTCTGGCATGAAGGCTGTGATGCTCGCGGCACAAGCTGTGATGCTCGGCGATGCAAATGTCGTCGTTGCTGGCGGAATGGAATCCATGTCCAACACGCCGTACTATCTTGGCAAGGCTCGCTCCGGTTACAAGATGGGCAACAGCGAACTCATCGACGGCATGATCAAGGATGGACTCTGGGATGTCTATAACGATTTCCACATGGGCAGCGCCGCCGAACTGTGCGCCGTCGAGTGCAACGTCCCCCGCGAGGCGCAGGACGAATTCGCCATCCGCAGTTTCAAACTCGCGAATGAATCCATTGATAACGGCGCGTTCGCGTCCGAGATCGTCGCGGTGCACGTCATGCGCGGCAAGGAGAGCGCGGAAGTCACCGAAGACGAAAACCCGCGCAAAGTAAAGTACGACAAGATCCCGACGCTGAAACCCGTATTCAAAAAGGACGGCACCGTCACCGCCGCGAACGCAAGCTCCATCAATGATGGCGGCGCGGCGCTCGTTGTCGCAAACGAAGAGTTTGCGAAGGCGAATGGCTACAAGATCTCCGCGCGCATTCTCGCTTACTCCTCCTTCGCGCAAGCGCCGGAGTGGTTCACGACCGCGCCTGTCGCCTCAATCCAGTCCGCACTTAAGAAGGCGAACATGACCATTGACCAGATTGACTTGTTCGAAGTCAACGAAGCATTCGCTGTTGTCTCACTCGCGGCAAAGAATCAGTTGAACATCCCGCTGGAGAAGCTGAATGTGCTGGGCGGCGCTATCGCGCTCGGACATCCCATCGGCGCAAGCGGCGCGCGTATCATCATCACGCTCATCAACGCACTCGAACGCCAAAACAAGCGCTTCGGACTCGCATCCATCTGCATCGGCGGCGGCGAAGCGACGAGCGTTATCATCGAGCGCGTGTGACTGTAGGGGTTAACGGCGTTAACCCGATGGGTGAAAACCCTACAGGCGACGGTCCGCAAGACCCGTTGCCTAACGATGTGAATCGTAGGGTCGAACGGCGTTCGACCGTCCCCCTGGACGTTGCCGACGACCCTTCGATCATTCCAACGGATTCGGTCGAACGCCGTTCGACCCTACGCTGGGCATTTCTCCTGACCCTCGGCCTCGCGGCGATTCTCCTCTTCCCCACCATCTTCTGGCCCTTCGATTACGATCAGGGCACCTTTGCCTATGGCGGCTCCGCAATCCTTCGCGGCGAGCGTCCCTATATTGATTTCACCGACATCAAGCCGCCGAATATATTCTATACTTATTCGGTAGCCTTTGCAATCTTCGGTGAATCCGTCCGCGCCATTCGAGTCTTCGATTATCTCAATGCGCTGTTAACCATCGCGCTTCTCTTCCTTCTCGCCCTGCGCCTTTGGAAGAACGAGCACTGGCGCACGCCCGCCGCCATTATGGCTTCGTTCGCATTTATCACGCAATACTACATCTTCGGCCACTGGGATACCGCGCAAGCAGAGACGTACTCACTTCCCTTCCTCATCGCCGCGCTCCTGCTTGTCCTCTCCGATCGGCGCAGCGTTCTCCTTCGCTCTGCTCTCGCTGGGCTTTGCATCGCGATCACCTTCTACTACAAATTTCCCAACGGCCTCTTCCTCATTCTCATCGGGACAGCACTCTGGCTGAAGAATAGAAATGACTGGCCTCTTATTATCAAGGCAAAGTTCTCGGTGTTTGGTGGATTCCTTCTTGGTGTTGGATTACAGAGCTTGTATCTTGCAACGAATGGCGAGTTGATTCCACTCTGGCACACAACGTTCTCATCAACCGCCAATTATGTTGCCACGAATTACTCTGGGTCGTTTACGATCTTTCAAAATATTAAGACAGGGTTTGGTGCCGTGGGGGCACAGTTGGCTGGCCTTGCAATTGGGATCTCTGTGGCGAGGGTACTCATGTCAAAAAAGATGAATCGCCCGCAGCTTACAAACACGCTGCTACCCATCGTTGGCGCATTCATCGCGCTTATCCTCGTCCAAATACAGAACAAGGGCTATACCTATCACTACGCTGTGTTGCTTCCTTGGGCAGATCTGCTTATCGGCTCGGCGTTGGTGCGAGGAATGTCTCCCGCCCTTGCCCGGCTCCCACGCACGTACTACATTGCCTTGCTTGCGACAGCGTCGTGTCTTCTATTCGTCGGCTCATACATGAGTAGCCCTGCGCTGCACCAGCGCTCCGCCGAGCTCTACCGCATCTTCGGCCACGAACAGCCCGCCAACGGCTACATCACTGGTGACACGCTCTCCAACTACGTCATCGCCAACACTCTGCCCAGCGACCGCATTTTCATCTTCGGCTTCCAACCGTATGTGTATTGGAAGTCCGGCAGACGACCCGCGACGAAAGATCTCAATACTATTCACTTCAAACCCAGCTACGTCAACCCTGCTGATAGGGACGAATTAGTGCGTACGCTTTGCGGTAACCCACCCGCGCTCTTTCTTGTTGAGACGGAAGACCATTACACCTCGCAAGGCAGCACGAACGACGACAGCCGAACGACAATAAAACTCCGATACCCAGAACTCGAATCGCTGCTTGCCGAGCGATATTATCCGAGAGACACGATACAACACACCATCGCCTACAAACTGCGCAACTGATGAACGACGCATTCGATCTCTCGATAGTCATCCCCTGCTACAACGAAGCGCCGCGCTTGCCACGCACGCTTGCGGCTACGATCTCTTTCCTCTCAAACAAGCAAGGACGATTCGAGATCATCGTTGTCAGCGATGGCAGCAAGGATAATACTATTGCCGTCGCAGAAGAAGCATTCAAGAACCTACCGGATCACATTCGTGGTACCGCACATGAGTACACACCGAACGCTGGCAAGGGCAAAGCGGTGAAAGTTGGGATGCTGATGGCTCGTGGCGAACGTGTGCTCTTCATGGATGCAGATTACGCCGTTCCGCTCGAAGATCTCGCTTCTGCTGAAGGCCTCCTCAACTCAGGCAATGTCGATATCGCCATCGGCTCCCGCGCGATGGAAGCAACGAAGATCGTGGAGCATCAGTCGTTCATCCGCGAGCGACTTGCGAAGCTCTTCGGACTTATCCAACGTAATTATCTTGGCCTTCGGCTGATGGACACCCAGTGCGGGTTCAAACTGTTTACGCGCGATGCCGCACACCGGGTGTTTGGTGCCGTGAAGCTTACTTCCGTCATCTTCGATGGCGAGATGCTCTGGCTGGCCAAGCGCATGAACTACCGTATCGCGGAATTCCCCGTGCAGTGGACGCACGATCAGGACACACGCATTGCCTACAATGCTTGGCGCGCGATCAAAGTATTTCGCGACATGCTCATCATCCCGTTCATCCATGTGGATCGACGTGGGTGGGGGAAGTAGCTTTGGCGCAGCTCCACCAATTTCCCCGGCAACATTTTTCCGCACACGAGGGTTACGAAATTGATTAATCCGAACCCGATGATCAAGAACTTAAGCGAAAACTACAATTATTTCATGGATCACTTAGATGAGATCGTGCAGGGTCACATCGGTGAGTCCGTTCTCATTTACGACGGGAACATTATCGGCTACTTTTCCTCCGATCTGGCAGGATACCGGGAAGGTATGAAGCGATACTCGCCAGGCTCTTTCCTTCTGGGAAAATGCCTCCCTAAGAAGGAGGACTATGTTCAGCATTTCCATTCCGGAGTCACCTTTGTCTAACGAGACAGAGTATCTTGGCCCGTATTCCGGGTTCACATTGCGCGGCGAGGGCGGGCTCTCCTCCATTCTCACCGATGCGTATGTTTCGGCACCAGACAATGAAGACGGCTTAGGCCTATTGTCCTCGAGCGGACGCACAGTAAAGGCACTCTGGGATACGGGGGCAACCAACTGCGTAGTTACCGACACTCTGGCCAAAGAACTCGGTCTGCCACCCATCATGCGCCTGCCTGTTCGTCATGGTGGTGGCGAATCGATGGAGAACGTATATTTGCTTGACATCACCTTGGTGAATGGGGTCCGATTCTCAGGGCTTCGCGTAACTGAGTGCCACGATGTCGGCGGGGAGTTCGGCCTCATCATAGGCATGGACATTATCTGTTCAGGGGATCTCGCGATTACAAACAATGGCGGTGTGACGGTGGTATCCTTTCGCCATCCTTCAAAATATCATATAGACTTCGATGATGAGATAATGCGGGACAATGAATTGTTCTATCAACGGCAACATATCTGATCCAAGCTCTTGCGAGCCAACAGATTTGAATTTACGATCCTCCACTGACCAAACACACAATCACTTTCCATGTCAATCAAGAATATCACCGTTATCGGTGCCGGCACAATGGGCAATGGCATCGCTCACGTCTTCGCTCAGAGCGGCTATGATGTAACCCTCGTCGATGTCGCACAGGCCGCGCTCGACAAAGCCATTGCGACGATCACCTCCAATCTCGCGCGTCAGGTCAAGAAGGGCACGCTGACCGAAGCAGATCAGGCCGCAACACTGGCTCGCATCCAGACGCAAACCGATCTTGCAACATCGGTCAAGTCCGCTGACTTCGTCATCGAGGCCGCAACGGAACGCTTCGATCTCAAGAAGGTCATCTTCGCAACACTTGATGCCAACGCACCAGCCGGAGTCATTCTCGCGACGAACACAAGTTCGATCTCTGTCACCGAGCTCGCGGCATGCACAGGCCGTGCATCACACGTCATCGGTATGCACTTCTTCAATCCGGTACCGGTGATGAAATTGGTCGAGATCATTCGCGGACTCGCAACGACTGATGAAGTCTACGCAACCGTGAAGGCGCTCACAGAAGCTGTTGGCAAGACGCCAGTTGAAGTCAACGACTCCCCCGGCTTCGTCTCCAATCGTGTGCTGATGCCGATGATCAACGAGGCGATCTACTGCGTGATGGAAGGCGTCGCAACACCAGAGGACATTGACACCGTGATGAAGCTCGGCATGGCACACCCAATGGGCCCGCTCCAACTCGCGGACTTCATTGGCCTCGATGTCTGCCTTGCCATTCTCAACGTATTGCACGAGGGCCTCGGCGATACCAAATATCGCGCATGTCCGTTGCTAAAGAAGATGGTCGCCGCAGGACGACTGGGTAAGAAGAGTGGGCAGGGATTCTATAAGTACTGATTCCCGAAGTGCCGGAGGCACGAAGTACTCGCAGCCCAGGGTGAAGTCCGCCCCAAGCGGACGAAACCCTGGGTGATTATTTTTACAAGACTGAGGAGCCCTGCAAGGGCGAAGTTCAACACCAACCACTGAGACCTACTTCGTCAACGTCAACACACCTCGCGCCGCGCTGCTGCTCCACACATTCGTAAACTGCTTCGTCTCGTTGTAATTGATGAAGCGCGTGAGCTGCGCAGATAACACAACCATCGGCGATGGCCCCGCCGGATGATTGGACTTCACCGAAAACTCCGGTTCAAGCGTTACCTCTAGCTTCGCACCTGCATCATTAAGCGGTGCGGGATTGAACCCACCGGGAAACGGAAACCCGCTGTTCGATGGGATTGAACCCGGTCCATTCACATCCGTGAAATAGCCATAGAAGAATTTGTGTATCGGGTAGAAGCCAGAGTCCAGCACCCACAATCCATACACCCAACCCGCCCTCGGCACTGGCAATCCGGTGATGCTGGAGATGTTCACTCCATTCTTCACCTCCATCAAATAGAATTCCTGCTTCGCGCGATTGGTATCTGCGGAGTTTGTTGTGAAGAGCACTGTGCCTGCCGCGTTGGAGCAGTCCGCGATGGAGTTGGACAATGAGAGTGTAGCGGCATTTGTCGTGCCTGCAACAAATGCTCCATCAAGTAGACTAACGGTAGGCTTGCTTGCTGATGATGAGGATTCGACAGACAACACCACGCGCATGATCGAATCCGCCGATGTCTTCACTACGCCCTGAAACCCCATCGTGTCCGGTGTGTGCCCGACATACCAAAAGCTCAGCGGCACCGCCTGCCATGAACTATCCCGATGCTCCAACCACAACACGTACCGCGAAACAGCAGAGTCCAGCGGACGCCCATTATGCACACTCAGATGAAAGTTGTAACTTCCGGTGGGAAGCACAACTGGTGGCGTTGTGGCCGGCGGGGAATCACTGTGCGTACAAGAGCCAAGCGCAAACAAGAGCGCCACCGCCGCGAGATTCCTAATGTGACCACCAAGCATTACACTTACCGCTTCTTCGCCACGGTCTTCTTGGTAGCAACCTTCTTCGCCGGAGCCTTCACACTCTTCTTCACCGCAGCAACTTTCGCCGGACGAAGTAGTGCAGGTGGCACATCGATCTCCATCCGAAGAAGCGCGGCCGCAAGCGTCTTGCCCTGAGCGTCTTGCTTTAAACTCACTGTGCCGCCACCTCCGAGCGTGTTATGCAAAAGAAAATTCAGCGCCCACAAGTTCGGCAGTTCATAACGCTCCACCGGACCAAAGCAGATGCCCTTGAAATGCTTCTTCACCGCCGCACGCGTGACCTTCTCCTTAATGAGCGGATAGAGCCGTTCTTCGCGAGCAATGAGCCCCACATTCGCCGCATCCCCCTTGTCGCCCGAGCGAGCGTGACAGATATCGAGTAGTTTTACTTTCATAGTTATTCGCTCAACATTTGAAGGGTAATGCCCGTGCCCATTCGAATTTCGTAGGGTCGCTCAACCTGGGAACCACGCTACCGCTTGGAGAGGTTGAATTACTACCATGACTACTCCGCTTACGCAAGCCTTCGATCGCGCTTCTACTTTGCCTGCAGAGCTTCAGAATGAACTCGCCGCCGTAATGAACGAGGAGATCGACTCCGAACTTTTTTGGAAGGAGCAGTTCGAAAGCTCTGGCGATACGCTTGCAGAACTTGGCCGAAAGGCCCTAGAAGAATATAGAACAGGCCGTACACATAAGCGCGGTTTCGACGAACTGTGATTTCTCACATCAATGCAGAGTTTAGGGAGTTGTTTGCCAAACTCCCGGTGCACGTGCAAGAATCTGCTCGCAAGAATTATCAGTTGTGGAAGCGAGATCCGTACCATCGCAGTCTTCAATTCAAACAAGTCCATCCCACGGAACCTGTCTGGTCAGTTCGAGTGGCACTTGGCTGGCGCGCTGTCGGATGGAGAGTCAACGAAGTCATCATTTGGTATTGGATCGGCTCGCACAGCGATTACGATAAGCTGTTATCAAAAAGGTAACGAGCTTACCTCACCACCGGAGCACTTTCTATCCTTCCCCCAATCACCACCTCCCGCACCGTCGCCACCGGTAGCGCCCCATCGAGTATCGTCATATCCGCTCGCATCCCAACAGCGAGTCGCCCGCTCTCGGCCTCTTCTTTAGTTAGTTCACATGCAGTCTGCGCGTATGAACGCACAGCCTCACCAAGCGCAATGGCTTCACCGTCATCCACTCCATCGCGGTTCATCAGAAGCGCAATTCCTGCTATCGGATCAGGTTCTTCGATGGGTGCATCAGAACTCGCCACAAACTTCACACCCGCATCAACGAAGGATTTCCATCGATATGCTGACCGCATCCTCGATGCTCCGAGTCGATCAGCGGCCCAGCGGCGATCCGAAGCAAAGAACGCCGGTTGCACTAAGGCATAAACACCTAACTCTGCAAATCGACTCACATCGTCATCTCGCACAATTTGCGCATGCTCGATCCGAAGTGTAGCGCCGCCGCCAACGACCCCCGCTCGTTCGAACAGATCAAGCGCACGCGCATTTGCTTTGTCACCGATCGCATGAACCGCGATCTGCAACTTGTACTTCGCCGCCATCTGCATCAACTCAACTACCTCCTCGTCCTCCATCAAAGCCAACCCATTA
The DNA here is from genome assembly GCA_903900335.1 of uncultured Ignavibacteriota bacterium. GTDB lineage: Bacteria > Bacteroidota > Ignavibacteria > Palsa-1295 > Palsa-1295 > PALSA-1295. Next base: position 23,128 of record CAIUMP010000042.1, read on the forward strand.
TTGCCGGGATCATCCGAATAATCCTCAAACATCTGCGCACCACGCGAACCCAACGCGCCATCAAGATAAAGCTTGATACCAGTCATCGTCAACCTCCCGCCCCCTTTCCCTACTCCCCCACCTCCGGTAGGAGGAGGGGGCTGGGGGGTGGAGTAGTTATCAACGAAGAATTTCTTCCCCGTCTCCTTCGTCATATCCAAAAACACATACGCCCTTGGCAACGAATCACCTTCTCGCTCATAGAGCTTGACATACGCCTCCCACAACTCCGCCGACACCCCCATCTCATGCACAGCAACATGTCCGCGCTTCATAAAATAGCGCAGACCCACTCGTAGCGTCACCACCAGATCATCAATCGTCGGCTGCGGTATCTTCGACTCCACCAGCTTCATCGCCTCATCGAGCAGAATACCCGTCGGCTCACCATTCTCATCATGCAATATCGCGCCACCGAGCGGAGCAGGCGTATCACGTGTTATTCCTGCCAAATCCAGTGCTCGCGAGTTGCACCACAGTGCGTGACCATCCACGCGGGTAAGCGCGACAGGCTGCGTTGTGCTAACATGCTCATCCAGATCGGCCTTACTCGGGAACGTAGAATCCGCATTGTCTGACCAAGAAGTATGATCCCACCCACGAGAGATAATCCATCGTCCCAAACCGCCATCCTCTCCGCGCTCCCCCACCTCCGTAGGAGGAGGGGGCTGGGGGGTGGAGAGCCCCGTTGCGATGCCACGCAACTTCTCCAAAACCTCCCGCTTACTCATCATCCCCTCCAACCTCACCTTCGTCAATCGCTCCCCCATCCCATACACATGTGCATGTGCATCCACAAAGCCGGGATAGACATGAGCGCCTTCCAAGTCAACCTTCTCTGCTGCTTGCCACTCTCGAACGAGCGCTTCCCCATCCCCCACCGCCACTATTTTTTCACCATCGGTTACAATTGCGTCGTAAATTGAGTTATCGTTATCGAGCGTGTGGACGATTCCATTAAAGAACAGTAGTGACATGGCGCGTTTGTTAGCTAAGGCGTTGAGGCCGGGTGATGTGATCGGGATTATCGCTCCCGCATCTCCGGCGCGGTCGCAGGAAAGGATCACGAAGTCGGTCGAGTATTTCGAGCGGCTCGGTTATCGTGTCGAGCTTGGCAAACACCTGAACGTCGCTTCATCGTTGCCATCGCCGAGCTATCTTGCGGCATCCGACAAAGACCGCCTCGCCGATCTCCACGCGATGTTCCGCAACAAGCGCATCAAAGCGATCTTCTATCAACGCGGCGGCTTTGGCTCTATTCGCTTGCTGGATAAGATCGATTACGATCTCGTCCGTGCAAACCCGAAGATCATCGTTGGCTATTCGGACGCTACATCCCTCTTTGCCGCGCTCCACAAAAAAACGGGACTCGCCTCCTGCTTCTTCGGCCCCATGCCCGGCGTGGATCTCTGGGACACCGTTGACCCATTCACCGAAGAGCACTTCTGGCGCGCAATGACAAACACAAAGCCGCTTGGCGAACTAGCTGATGCGCCGCGTAGGTCTGGCATCTCTGCCCGACACCCCGTTATAGAGGGACGACTCATCGGCGGCAACCTCACCGTCTTCTGCTCGCTCCTCGGCACACCATACCAACCGAGCTTCCGCAACTCAATCCCCATCTTCGAAGAGATCGAAGAGAAACCCCGCAAAATAGACGCGCTATTCGCCCAACTCCGCCTCGCCGGATTATTCCATCACTCCAAAGCCATTCTGCTCGGCTACTTCACCAACTGTGTTGATACGGACGCCCCAACTCGCTCCCTCGAAGAAATCTTTAATGATTATTTCCCATCGCGTGGCGCGGTGCGTCCCGCCCGCGATCCCCTACCGCTAATTACCGGTCTCCCCTTCGGCCACGAACCCCGGATGTGGACGCTACCACTCGGCGCGAAGGTGCGAGTAACGCAAAGCAGAGAGAAGACTGTGATCTCTATTCTCGATTCACCGCTGGTGTAGGGACGTGCTGCGCACCTCCTCGCAAGCTCCGCTCTGTGAATCTGGCAAACTTGGGTAAGTAGTTATCCGTTGATTGTGAGACTACCGCGCCCCCATCTCCGTCATCGCGGGCACAAGCGCCTTGCCCATCTTCATCTTCTCAAAGCGGCACATCCGCCGATTGTATTTCCACTCTGTTGTCGGACGAAACGCGCTCGCGTTGGCCATCTGATATTCCTCATCGCTCGCAGTCAGCACCAGGTTCTGCTTCTCCGCTCCATCGAATCGCAGCGCGATCTCCTGCGCAAAGAGCGGTCGAAACGGAAAGTGCGTTCGTGCGCGCAGATACGGCAGCGATGGCGTCAGATCATTGGTGACAAGTCCCTCCTCTTTGTTCTGGAACGAGAAGACACTCGCGAGCCCATACTGACCGGCCGCACCGCCTTCCTGAAAGAGCACGACATTCCTCGCACCGATCTTCGCCGACCAAAAATGCACACCGTAATAACTCGCCTCCCACGGACGTGAGCGCCACACCTGGTTCGGTCCGCCATCTTCGATGCGGTAGATCGCAAGCACATTCACCGGATCCGCATTCCATCGCGCTGTGTATCCGGCAAGGATGAATCGCTTGCCTTGTTGCGAGATGATGGAGTACGTTGCGCGCCGCGTGGTGGGTTTGTCGGCGGTATGTTCGAGGTGCTTCATCGTACGCATCGGGAACATGCGCGTTAGGAAACGCTCGATGCGCTGCGTCTCGCGAAACGTGATCGAGATCTCATCGCCATCCACCGACGACGACACCCGGCTAAACTGAACTTGCTGTGCGTGCAGCGTTCCGGAGGCAAAACTCGTCAGCAGGATCGCAGCACAAATACTGAAAAACGTTATCGTTCGAAGCATACTTCTTTGATTTGTCGAACCTCAAATTTACGCATATTTTTGCCCAAATGCAAATGCATTCTCATTATCTGCCGATTTCAGCACGTATTCGCCACTTACGAGACACCTCTTTGACGCTAGATTTAACCAACTCGGAGCACTCTTCCAAAATCGCTCTGATATTTCACTCCGCAAGAATAAGCCCGGGGAGGCTCCTGATCGAACTGCAAACCAATCCTCCTACTCCACGAAGAAACCTCTGCACTGCTCGCGGATGTGACGAAGGGCAGAGTGTCGCGGGAAAAGGTCGGAGCACTCCGGTACTTGGGCGCAAAACGCTGCTCCGAATTGTGGTGCCTGGAAGAATTCCGTCACCACCTGACCTTTTTCTACTTGGAGTGGGTTTATTCTATGACAAGTAATCCGAGACCATATGTTGCAACCCTATCACTCTCAGGCCGTTATTAATCAGGATGGAAAGGTCATTCTATCTCTGCCGTTTCCGGTGGGTGAGCGCGTGGAAATAGTCGTACTCCCATTCGATGAAAGCAGAGACGATAAAGACTGGAAAGAACTTGCAGCTCGTGAATTTCTGCGAGGCTACACAGCAGAGGATGCTGCATACGACAATTACTGAGCGCTGATGGATCGGTTTGCATTCGGCGACATCCTGCTCGTAGATTTCCCCTTCTCCGATGGCTCTGGGTCCAAGCGGCGACCTGCCCTTGTGATCGCCCATGATCTGGAAGACGACCTGCTCCTGGCACGCATCACGAGTAAACCGAGAGAGTCTCCCACGGATGCCCGAATTCTGGATTGGAAGCTGAGTAATCTGCTTTTCCCTTCCACCGTGCGACTCGCAAAATTGGCAACTCTCTCGCTAACGCTGATCGAAAAGAAGATCCGCCAACTCACGATCATGGACAAGACCGAGACGCTTGCTGCACTTCACGCATTTGCTGACTCGCTTGGAGTGTAGTGCGCCGGTGCCGAATACGGGTCCGACCACTCATTGTCCACCCTCACCACTCATTGTCCACCCTCACCACGCATACCCCAACCCCGCCGAGACCGCACCCTCGAAGTTCTGCGCGGCTGAGAACGAACCGCTTGCGGTAAATGTCCAGGTACGATTGAATGGGACGGACACTTTCGCCATCATCAATGTAGCATCATAGGGATAACCACCCAAACCAAGCCATAACGTGGAGTGCCGCTTCGTCCGCGTGCCTTCCTCCACATCTCCGAGCGACATGCCAAATCCAAAACTGCCCGCCGCTCGCGAACTGAACAACATGTCATCATTGAGGAAATCTGCCGTGATATACCACGCATCGAGATGACCGACACGAAGTCCTCCAGTTACAACTACCGCACTTGGATAAAACTCAGAAAAGGCGACATGCCGCGAAAACGCCAGACCGCCGACGTCCAGTCCGAAAAAATTACTGCGCAACCGTAGCGTCCCACCTCCATAATACCCCGACTGCCTGCTCGCGCCCGCTGATCCCCGAACGGGATTGCCCAAGCTGTCCGTCAAGGCCCCACTACTTTCTGTAAAGACCGCACACCCCGCACCGGAAGCGGCCGAAATATATCCGCCGCGAAGCGTGTATCCAACCCAATCCGCAAGCGGGGATTCGACACTGCCACCAACTTCCTGAAACGGTATTTCTGTGACCGAGGTAATGTGATTATTACAATCACGAGTGATGTGGTCATACTGACCAGATCCACCGAAGATAGAGAAGGTATTCGGGAGAGAATCATTCGGTCCGTTGAATCCAACCATCCACGGATAAAGCAGAAATAGAATGAGAAGCCGTGTACGCGAACGCATCACGGAATGGACAGCAGTTTTGATACAGGACTTCATCACTTGCGATCAATACAATTCAATGCCTGTAAAACGGCAATCGCTCGTAATGGAATCCCCGACGTTAGAAGATCATCAAACCGACATCACTTAGATCATCAAACCGACATCCCTTAGATCATCAAACCGACATCCCTTAGATCATCACCGGATCATGCGTCCGATACGACACCACATTCGATTTTGGTTTTGCGCCGTTCGGAGCGTTATTACTCTTCGGTATCACCTGCGGGCTCACCGTCCGTCGTATCGTCGTCTGCCCGGCGTCATCACCGGCACAGCTGACGAACGAACCCATCACGAAGAAACCACCAATTGCGATCATCGAGAGAAGTGCGTTGCGGTCTTTCCTGTTCTTCATATCAATACCTCCTGCTATATCCTTACGGACACCATCCTGAAATGCTACAGTGTCAGCGCATGAATAATAACTTCGGTACTTCACGACTGTTACACCAAACGGAGGAGAAAGAGCATACATGAGCGAAGATTCACACAACCTTCATCCGCGCGTGCATCAGCACACAGCAAAAGCCCCAGCATGTTCACATGCCGGGGCTCCATCGGAAACGTGGATGAATGTTCTTCCTTACTCGAACCGATAACTCATCGTCACGAAACTCAGCGGGCCTGTTTGGAAGATCGAGAGTGGTGAGTGCAGCGCTGATGTGGTGACCGTGGCATCAATATTAAAGTGGCCAAGATCGAAGCCAGCGCCGACCGTCAGGCCACTCGCGTTGCCACTTCCGGCGTAGAACGGCGAATACACGTTCGCAAAGCCTTGCGACCGGCTTGCCGCCGTTGATGCATTCAGTTTGAACTCCTGCTTGCCCGATCCGCTCGATGCAAAATAGCCCAAGCGCAGTCGCAGCCACTTCAGCGCTGGCCACTCCGCGCCGATGTTCCATCGTGGAAATACGAACTGGGAGCTTGTCAAACTCGGTGAAAAGTTTGCAAGTGCAGGCTGCGTCTGCGAGTAGATACCCATGCTCACGCCGCTTGTAACATGCACACCCCCGCGCCAGAAATTCACACCAATTCCAACATCATAATTCGACCCCGATGGCAGATCCTTCGGGGTTGCAAGAATGGTGGATTTGCCGCTGTTCACGTACGCATTGACGATCGGCACAAGGTAGAACTCCGGCTGTATCGGAATGAACATCCGCGCATTGATCGCGATCGCCGTCATCGAGACCGTACCGTTCTGCACCGACGAACGTGCCAGCGGAAGCAGCACCGTCGCACCGAGATCCATCAACATACCATCATCACCGCGATACAGCGCGCCGCCGCTAATGCCAATCTGATGCACCGTTGCTGAGCGCGAACTCGTGTCTGACGGACTCTGTGCCGTCGAGCTCGCCGTACTGCTCATGTAAGAAAAGGCCAACCCAACGTCCAGGCCATCTGCTGCATAGGCACCCATCACCTGCCACGTATTTGCCGGGGGCGCGATCTTCATACCACTAAACGCGCTCGTCATCTGCCCGAACAGATTGGGATTGATCAGCGAAAACCCCACCGCGTCCGAACGCGCGAGGATCAACCCGCCGGTGACATGCTCGGAGAGTGCGAACGTCCCGCCGTAGTCCTGTCCCACATCGGTGCTTGTGAGGCCAGCATCAAACCAGAGATACGATTTGTATCGCGCGGCATAGGCAGGGTTCATCAGCATGAACTGGGGATCGAGACTATAGGGATTGACGCCGACCGTCTTTATGCCCGCTGTGTCGGCAAGCATTCCAAATCCACCAGCGCCAAGGGCAAGCTCGCGCGCAGTGCCACCCGATGTTCCCCAAAATCGTTGATCCGATGTGAGCGAGTCCGCCCAGTTCTGTCCAAGGGCGCGCCCTGGGATACAGATACTAATGACGAGGAAGAGTGTGCAATAGTGAACGATCGTTTTCATTCGAGACAAATTAAGCGTGAAGCAACACGCAAGAACAACACCCGACCCATGCAGAAGTTACACCTAAAAATGCAGGGACAAATAATTGGATCCCCGTCGATTATGTCAGTGAGAGCGAAGGGGTGTCCCTGCGACAGCGGGTAATATTCCTTCCCCCCTGTAACTTTCTGTCATCTCGGGAGTTCTTACTAGTGTCGCTAAGTCATTATTGAAGTTCACAACTGTCTCGTTTCAGTAATCGCACAAAGGCTATGAAACATTCGTCCCGTTCCACCCAACGTTCGGTCATCGGTTTCGCGTGTGCTGCCGCGTTCGCACCTATGCTGCTGGCCGCATGTCAATCCACCACGACGGATCTCAACATGCCGCCGCTACAACCCGACCCGCTCTCGATCCCTGCGGACTTCCCCAAGCCTGTCATCCCCGCGAGCAATCCGCTCACGCCGGCAAAGGTCGCACTCGGCCGTCAGCTCTTCTATGAGGCGCAGCTCAGCCGCGATAACTCGGTTTCTTGCGCAAGCTGTCATTCGCTCGCCGCCGGATTCAGCGATCCGGGCAAAGCCGTGAGTTTCGGCGTGGGCAAAAGCCAGGGCTCCCGGAACGCCCCGGCTCTCATGAACCTCGCATACGACACCACGTTCTTTTGGGATGGCCGCTCCCCGACACTCGAAGCACAGGCGCTCGGACCGATCCTCAACCCCATCGAACTTGCCAACGACAGCGCAACCGTTGTTGCTCGGCTAAGTGCAAGCGCGTTCTATAGCAAGCTATTCGCTCAGGCCTTCGACGACGGCAAGATCACCTTCAATCGCATTGGACAAGCCATAGCAACATTCGAACGCACGCTCATTAGCGGAGGAAGCGATTTCGACCGATTCAATCGCGGCGATCTCTCTGCACTAACAGACGCCGCACAGCGCGGACTCAAACTCTTCAACGACACGAGCAAGACCGGCGCAAGCTGCGTTGGCTGCCACAAGGGAGTGAATTTCTCCGATAACTCTTATCGCTCCACCGGACTTGACTTCAACTACGCAGACCGTGGCCGCGCGGGTATCACCGGTTCCAGCAACGATGTCGGCAAATTCAAAGTACCGTCACTTCGCAACATCGCGCTCACAGCGCCCTACATGCACGACGGCCGCTTCACCGACCTAAAAGCTGTGCTGCAGCACTACAACGAAGGCGGCAAACACAACTCCACTCAGGATCCACTCATTCACACGTTGAAGCTGACCGATTCCCAGATCGCGGACATCATCGAATTCCTCAATAGCCTGACAGACAACAGCTTCACATCAAACAAAGCATTCGCGAATCCAAATTACTAGAGTGATACTCGACTCCAGCCGATCGTCATTCCCGCGAACGCGGGA
>CAIUMP010000043.1 GCA_903900335.1 uncultured Ignavibacteriota bacterium
GATTGGAACCTGCGGACAGGTGATGATTCCACAATGATGACGACCTTCTTCCATATACTCGCAATGCAATGCGGTAAAGTCGCCTCGATTGAAGGTCACAATAGCGCGTTCCAGTTTAACGGCTAAGGCGAGTTGATCGGGGTCGGCATATCCTCTGGTTCCGAGTTCCTGAACACGAACTACATCAATGCCTCTCGCCCGCAGGGCTTTTGCGAGGTCGCCATCCATGTCTTCATCGAGGAGAAGACGATGGTTCACGACGGATGCTTGGCGGCGTTTGCCATTCGCTCCCAGCGATCGACATCATTGTTCTCCGCAATGTTGGCGTCAATCTCCGACTTGTGATCGAAGTAATAGGAGAGTGCGGAGAAGACCTTACTAAAACTCAAATACGGAAGTGTGATGAGGATCTCATCAACCGACATCCCCATGTTGAAGTAGTTGGCGATACTCCGAACAGGTGTGCGCGTTCCTTCGACAATCGGCACGCCATTCAGGATGCGCGGATCGGTCGTGACGTATGAGGTGCCGATTGCTTGGTGTGTCATTGTCTCCATACTTCTTGAACCGAACTGCCGGGAATTGTGTGCCCACCCGCCCAACGCACCCAATCCCCCAGCACGGCGGAGAGGAAGGGCGGCGGCTCTGCGGCGATGGTGCTCGCCAGCGAGTTAATAAATGTTTCCGCGAAACTCGATCCGAGTAATATACGTGATGACGGGAACGCCGTTCTCATATCTGAAGATGACTCGGATACCACCAAGTCGGACACGCCAGTGACCTTTCCATTCTCCTTTCAGTTTCCGAATGTCTGCGGTGGTTTGTTCGCGACGGAGAATCTTGCTTAGGGATAAGCGAACTGCATCTTCAACCTTCTCGAAACTGATTAGATCGGAGTTCTTGCGGACGAATTTCTCCGCTTGATCCGAATAGATGAATCGAATCGGCATTACTTCGATTCGCGAACGAGGGTATAGCGACGGTCATCAGCGGTCATCGAAGCAAGACCACGAGCGATCTCCGCCTGCTCTTCGTCATCGACATAAGGGATATGCGGGAAGTCATCACCTTCCAGGAACTCAACAGCCTGCTCCACGCGCGAAAAGTCGATGCCTTCCTTGTCAACGAGGATGACGTAGCTATCGGCTGTTTCGGATAATTCGATGTGAGTCATGATGCTAATAAGACCGAATTCACGGCAGTTATGTTCCTCTCACCACGCCACCCACCACACCCAAACCCCCAGCGCGGCGGAGAGGAAGGGCGGCGGCTCTGCGGCGCTGGTGCTCGCTCGCCAGCGAATGACAGAACGCGGGAAGGGGATGCGATAGTCACTTGGCTAAGGGATAGTACCTCGTAGGTTGTCACTCTTTGATTCTAATTCCAAGAACCGGATGGATTTCAACCTCATTTTTGGAAGCACCGGTCTGATTGTGATATTTGTCAAAGAAGATGACACCAGTGACCATTACAGGATAATGGTTTGACTTCGATGGCCTTGGTGACAGTGTGCCCAACCAATTTCGCACAGCCCGAAAGTTTTCTCTGAATCGAGACTTTCGCCCTTCACCGACATCTGGGTTTGGCACTTCCGCAATTATGGACTTTCGTCCGTGTTCTTCCTTTATGACCAAATGAATATCACTGTCGCTCTCTCTTTTTACTTCAATAAGCTCCCCTCCGACGACAATTAGCTTTTCTTCTTTCAGATGCCGCCGATCTGAGTCTTTCTTTAGATCACTCGGTGTTTCGAGGTCACTTAGCTCGCTGATGGTTCTGTATTCAGCCGGGTAATACATACCGCCATTCAAAAGCCAATCAACATCGGAATCAGCCAGAGCCTTTACATCGCGCCGCCAGCCTTCTTTCGTGTCGCCTCGATCTTCCATACTCGAAGAAGATCCACAGCTAATCGAACAAACGGATATCACAAATAACCAGGCATATTTGCCCCTCAGTGATTGCATGCCTTACTTAAGATTGCGAATAAGATCACGGAACCGATGAAGCCCGCGATGAGCATGCAGCCAGTATTGAGGGTTTGAAGAAAGCAGCCTTCCTTCGCCACAACGATAGGCTCCTTAACTTCATGTTTTGCTTTTATCGGATACGCACAGTGGGGACATTGCTCAGCTTGATCCGAGACGTCCGTACTGCACTCAGGGCATTTGATTAGCGCCATAATTGAGTATGTCTCCTAACAGTTGGCACAAACTTACGAAGCCCAGACCGCGCCGACCTGAAAACAACATGCGCTCAGTCCTGCTTTAACAACAGCTACTTGCGAAGCACGACGGGATTGTAGAGGGTCCAATCTACATCTGGTATAGGATCTCCAATTGTGGGTCGGCCATAAGAGCCTCTGGGATAATCAATGCGTTGAACATACTTGACTCCATCGATATCCTCAAATTGAAGAGACATTGCGAACGGAGTCTCGCGTTGAGACTGGAAACTCGTTTCTTCTCCGAGTATTCGTCCAAAAACCTTCGCGTGTTGACCCGGGCCAAAAGGGAAAGGAAATTCCGACTTCTGAATCTCGACATTTTTCGAGATCGCTGTTGCGGTGAATTCCTTAGCAAATTTCCCTTCATTCTCAAAACTTATTTGCCACTCAGTCTCGCTGGAAGCGGACTGCTTATGCACGAAATAAGGGCGAACATCAATCTTCCTTTGCTGGCGTAGTAAGCGATCTTCTTCCTCTCTTCGACTTTTCTCATCCATACCCTGCTCATGCGATAGCGTCAGGAGTTTGGACAACACGGATAACTCTTCAGAAGAGTTCTTCGCGATCACTCGCATCTGTTCTGCTTGTAGCTGAATAGCATCAAGGTCCTCCCTGTGTCTCTTCTCTGCTTCTTGAAAATCTTCGCGTCTCCATTGCTTCGCGCTACGAATCTGAATTATCACCGCAATTAATGCCGCGAAAGTTAAGATTGCTGCAATTAGTTCAACCGTATCGTTCAAGAGGAACGGCGGTTTATCAGCATCAAGAAGGATCCGCCATGAGTGGAGAAGCATACTTAAATGAGTTTGATTACGTCTCTATCCGTGCTTGCATATCTCGACTATGAGTGTAGCAATTCCCAAGAGTACTAACAGGATGGTGAGCCCGACCAGCCTCTTTGTTAGTTTGTCAACGCTAACCGTTAATCCCCGAATGGCACCGAGTTGCTCTTGCGCATTCATTGCGATTCGGACCTGTAAGGAAGCAATTCTCTTCATGAGAATGGATAATCCGCTCTAACGCAGCCCAATCCCAATGAAGCAGCTCTTGGTGTGCATCGGCAAGCAATTGTTCATACGGTTTTTCTAGATCACTTTTTACTTGGCGCTCGATCTCGGCTCGTGACTCAATCGGTCCCTGACCAATTAGCGCTGCTCTCTTGAATAGTGATTCTAAGGAAGGAGATTCGTCCTTCGTTGAGGATGCGCGAAACTTCCATTTCATATTTGTATAGCGTGAGTTCATAGTTTCTCCCGGTGGTTATCACCACCGGGAGAGTGTGTCATTTACTTCTTCCCCTCATCAACCACCTCAAAATCTGCATTCTCGACCTTGCTCCCTCCGCCGGGAGAAGCTTGGCCATCATGCCCATTCTGAGAAGGCGGCGGCTGACCATCGGCACCGGGTGCGCCGGGGCCACCGGCGGAGTACATCTGCGTCGAGACTTCGCTCCAGGCGCGGTTCAGCGTTTCGACGGCGGCTTTGATCGCTGCGGCGTCGGTGCCTTTGAGTGCGGTTTCCAGATCGCCGATAGCCGAGTTGATCTTGCCCTGACCTTCCGGCGTCATCTTGTCCTTCAGCTCTTCGACTTGCTTCTTGGACTGGAAGACCATCTGGTCGGCCTGATTGCGCGTCTCGACCTGCTCCTTGCGCTGCAAGTCCTCGGCCTTGTGCGACTCCGCATCGCGCTTCATCTTCTCGATCTCTTCCTTCGAGAGTCCGCTCGATGACGTTATGCGAATGGACTGCTCCTTGTTCGTCGCTTTGTCCTTCGCGCTGACATGGAGTATGCCGTTCGCGTCAATGTCGAACGTCACCTCGACCTGCGGCACACCGCGCGGGGCCGGTGGGATGCCATCGAGATGGAATTTACCGAGCGACTTATTATCGAGGGCCATCGGACGCTCGCCTTGCAGGATGTGGATCTCCACACTCGGCTGGCTGTCACTCGCCGTTGAGAACGTCTCCGACTTGCGCGTCGGGATCGTCGTGTTCGCCGGGATCATCGCGGTTGCAACGCCACCCATCGTCTCAATGGAGAGTGTAAGCGGTGTCACGTCGAGCAACAGCACGTCCTTGACTTCGCCCGTAAGAACGGCGCCCTGGATTGCCGCGCCGATGGCAACAACCTCATCCGGATTCACGCCCTTGTGCGGCTCCTTGCCGAAGAGCTGACGGACGATCTCCTGCACCTTCGGAATGCGTGTCGATCCACCAACGAGAATGACTTCGTCGATCTCGCTCGGCGTGACCTTCGCGTTCGCCAAAGCGCGCTTGCATGGCTCGACGGTCTTCTGCAAAATGTCATTGACAAGCTGTTCGAACTTCGCACGGGTCAGCGCAATGTTCATGTGCTTGGGGCCGTCGGCGGTGGCGGTGATGAAGGGCAGATTCACGTCGGTCTGCATCATCGTCGAAAGCTCCATCTTCGCCTTCTCCGCGCCTTCCTTCAAACGCTGGAGCGCCATCGGATCTTTGCGCAGGTCGATATTCTCCGCCGAC
>CAIUMP010000044.1 GCA_903900335.1 uncultured Ignavibacteriota bacterium
CAAGGTTGACTCCACGATGGCTAGCGCCACCGCTTCAAAGTCTCCCACCTATCCTACATATGATTTATCCAAAGTCAATGTTAAGCTATAGTGAAGGTGCACGGGGTCTTTCCGTCCCGTTGCGGGTAATCGGCATCTTCACCGATACTTCAATTTCACCGGGCTCGCAGCTGAGACAGCGCCCAGATCGTTACACCATTCGTGCAGGTCGGAACTTACCCGACAAGGAATTTCGCTACCTTAGGACCGTTATAGTTACGGCCGCCGTTTACTGGGGCTTCGGTCGAAAGCTTCGCCTTGCGGCTGACCCCCTTCCTTAACCTTCCAGCACCGGGCAGGTGTCACTCCATATACGTCCCCTCAATTGGGTTTGCATAGAGATGTGTTTTTGTTAAACAGTCGGTTGGCCCATTTCACTGCGGCCAGCATTGCTGCTGGCACCCTTTATCCCGAAGTTACAGGGTCAATTTGCCGAGTTCCTTAACGACGGCTCACTCGAGCACCTTAGTATATTCTACCCACCCACCTGTGTCGGTTTACGGTACGGATTGCTTGCATAATAGTCACGAAGATTTTCTCGCCAGTCTGATTGTACTCCACTCGGTTCGACGAATCTCCCCGTACTGTCGGCGTTCAGCTCAGCGCGCGGATTTGCCTACGCACCTCATAGCCTACGACCTTCAACGCACATCCAATCGTGCGCGGGAGTTTCACTCCTGGGTCCCTCCTTGACATCAAACTCATGCAAACAAGCATCGGAATATTGACCGATTTTCCATCATCTACGCCTCTCGGCCTCGACTTAGGACCCGGCTAACCCTGAGACGACGAACGTAGCTCAGGAACCCTTAGGTTTACGGTGCCAGGGATTCTCACCCTAGTTCTCGTTACTTATGCCTACATCTTCTCTTCCGTACGCTCCAGCAGGGCTCACGCCACCACCTTCAACGCAGAACGGAATGCTCCCCTACCCAACATACACGAATGTATGATGCCGTAGCTTCGGCACGTGGTTTAGTCCCGATTATTGTCGACGCCGAGTCGCTTGACTAGTGAGCTATTACGCACTCTTTAAATGAATGGCTGCTTCTAAGCCAACATCCTAGCTGTCTATGCAACTTGACATCCTTTATCTGTTAACCACGATTTGGGGGCCTTAGCTGACGATCTGGGTTGTTTCCCTCTCGGCCATGGATCTTATCACTCATAGCCTGACTGCCGGAGAACATCTTAACGGTATTCGGAGTTTGTCTGGGGTTGGTACCGTTGTGACGGCCCTAGCCCAATCAGTGCTCTACCTCCGCAAGACTCTTATCCGACGCTAGCCCTAAAGCTATTTCGGGGAGTACGAGCTATCTCCCAGTTTGATTAGTCTTTCGCCCCTAACGACAGTTCATCGGAGCAGTTTTCAACCCGCACCCGTTCGGTCCTCCAGTTGGTTTTACCCAACCTTCAACCTGACCATCGCTAGATCACAAGGTTTCGCGTCTGCCACCCCATACTATGTTCGCCCTATTCAGACTCGCTTTCGCTACGGATTCGGTTCTAAGAACCTTATCCTCGCATGGAATGAGCAACTCGTAGGCTCATTAAACAAAAGGCACGCCGTCACTCCTCCAATCCGAAGACTGGACTCGCTCCGACCGTTTGTAAGCGCACGGTTTCAGGTTCTATTTCACTCCCTTCTTAAGGGTTCTTTTCGCCTTTCCCTCACGGTACTTGTTCACTATCGGTCACTAGAGAGTATTTAGCCTTATGAGATGGTTCTCACAGATTCCGACGGACTTTCACTTATTCCGTCGTACTCAGGGTACCTCCAAGAGTCATTAAAATTTCGCGTACGGGACGATCGCCCTCTTTGGTGTCACGTTCCAGTGACTTCCGCTATATTAATGATTTGTAACTCTTATACGAAGGCCCTACAACCCCACACGGAAAACCGTATGGTTTGGGCTGTTCCCGTTTCGCTCGCCACTACTCAGGGAATCACGATTGTTTTCTCTTCCACCGCCTACTTAGATGTTTCAGTTCAGCGGGTTAGCTCGATGCACCTATGTATTCAGTACACCGTATACAGACATTACTCTGTATGGGTTTTCCCATTCGGAGATCTGGGGATCACAGGCAGCTTCCGCCTACTCCCAGCTTATCGCAGGTAACCACGTCCTTCATCGCCTTCTAGTGCCAAGGCATCCACCATGCGCTCTTGGTAACTTCACCAAATAAACCTATGATACAGTTAGCAGGCTGCCTCGATTCACATCGAGACTTGCTACTTAAGATGCATCACTACAGTGTTTGATGATCGCTGTGTAGCGGCGAACTTGCGTCCGACACTAACCAACGAACACGACGTACGCTCTTCAGCGCACATCATTGAGACGAACGATTCGCATCGTCCATCTTTACCAACTGCGAGCAGGCTGTTGAGGCCTGCTCTTTTCTATGGTCCGAACGATTCACATCGCTCGGCCTTAGCTCGATACTTGTGTGTAAAGCTCGCAACCATTGCTGGTCACGGCCCTACCCATTTCGCATTTTGATCTTTCTTGTGCACTCGTTGAACGTCGTTGGGCTGCGCGAACCGAAGCTCGCTCTCCGAGAAACTCGGAGGCTCTACTAAGCCATTCATTGAATGTCACCGCTCAGTTGTCATAGAACTTTTTGCCGTTTCCGCCTCGCCTTTCGGCTGGGCAGCACGACTAGTAGAATACATCGGAATTGAACCGAATCGCCTCACTTCGCAACCGAAGTTTTCGAGGAGCGCACCAGCGCTTATTCCGTTTTCAAAACCAGTACTTTCGTCTTGGGAGGCACATAACCGCACTCCGTTTCTCGAAGTTCCGAATTTGATTTTTAATCTCGGATTATTTTAGTGGAGAGGCGTTAGAGCCTGTCCTGAAGCAGTGAAACCGCTTCCTATGGTCTGAAGAGCGACGACGCACCGTCGATTCAACCGTTAGCGGGAAGCAGCAAACTGACTTCCCTTAACTCAGCACTGAGCACTTAGCACTCAGGACTTACGAGCCTTGCGTGAGAGCCCCGTGAATCACTGATTCCGGGGATAACGACTTGCCGTTTTTTCAAAAAAGCAACCAACCAATTACTGATTGCGGGGCCGTAAACCACGGGGAAGGGCGGGGCGTTCCGGGAAAGTGAAACTATTATTGTTAGCGCTACTGTGATGAATATTAGACGATATGGCGCCCCCCCAAACCTTAGACCTCTAAAACCTCTTCAGGACGATATTCATGAAGTAGCCATTCTTGCGTTAATACGTCAGCCATTTTTTCAGTATGGTACTTCTCAATTATCGCTCGAACTTTCTCGTCGCTATAGATGCGAACGCAAGCTTGACACCTATGTGCGTACCAATTCTCCCACAGTATTGAATCATCGTGACCTGATGCCCATGCAAGGATTTTCTCTGGGCCTTCTACCTTAATCCAATGTTTCAGGAAGTCATCGCTCGCTCTTCTATCTGCCTCGTCTAATGTCACTTCTTCAACGTGCCCCAGATGCAACTCAGGAATCATTCTCATGCCGAGGCCACAGCAAGCACCGATGATTCCATTCGCTTGAATAGTAGTTGTCGAAAGAATACTATCACAACCCGAACAAGAACTCACGTTCTTATGATTTATGGCAATTCCGAGTGGATAGTCAAAGAGAATACTCGGTTCGAGAGGCATCCACGGACTTTCATGTATATTAATTTTGGCTTCGGGAAAATCAGACTGAATCTTAATCCATTCGGGTGATGAGATTACTGTTTCTTTCGTGACCACTCGGTCGAGTACAGTCTCCACCATAACTGAAACAGGGAAACAACTTTCTAAAGCAGCTCTAGTCGCGATGTAAATATTCTTTAGCGGCACAAATCTAGCGTGTTGGTCACCCGTGCTAAAGTTTATTTCATCCAGACCATTCTTCTTGAGTAAAGCAATCACCTGTCGTGCAGCCCCAAGCGAATTAGCCCAATATGCATTAGTAACCACGCGTGTCATGAGGCCGTGCTCTTTCGCAAAACCGATGGCCTCAGTAAGCGTCTGTTTAGCGAGAAGCGGTTCACCGCCCGTGAACACTACAAGCTTGTAATCAGATTTTGACGCTTCACGCAGTGAAGAGAAAATTAGATCCTTCGATAACCATGTGTTTTCGCGGGGGCTACTGTACGTTCCACAGTGATCACACTCGGCCGTACATTGAAACGTAGGCATAATCGAAAGCGTCCTGAGCCTGGGGATCGGGTCGAACATATAGACTAAGATAAATGTATGATTACGATGTTATTTTACAGAACACAGGTACAAGTTGGATGCTTAGTTTTGATGGCTGCGGCTTGAACCATAGTTCATGTAGCTTTGAACTTGTGAGTTTCAAGCCGCAACCTCTTTTCGGCCCTGCCCGCACTGTTAGATTAACCGAACGATAGACCGCCGGCGGCACGTGTGGCAGCCCCAATTTCACGAAGCCGTGATGACACAAGGTTCGAGAGCTTTGCGAGATCCTCGCGGGTTAACTCCGCACTAACGGGTATCCCAAAAACTGCAACGATGACGACGAAGACAGCCGCTACATCAACTGCGTAGATAAGCGTCTCGATTTCGACTGCTACATCCTGGTTAATTCCAGTTACAAAAGCGAGTTTAATCTCGCGCAATACATCTGGAATCTTGACGCTTGTTCCAGGACCCGTGCCCTTTACAAGCAAGATATTCCAAGTTTCACGGTCAATGGTACTCTGCATTCCGTTTATCAGCTCTTCATAAAGTTTTTGCTTGGTTAAGCTGGCGAGGTACGACTTTATGGCCTCCGTAGATTGCTCACCTTGTCCTAATTTGGCGATGTCGGATTGGACTTTCTCTTGAAAGTGTTTCGTCCAATCCATAAACTTCTTGTTACTCAAGAGGGCGTAAAGAAACAAATTAGCCCTATTGATTTGGGAGCTGGGTATTGAGACGGTATCATTCAATACGGTGTGCGCCAGCACCTCAGCGGGATTATTAAAAAAGACTTCCCTATATGAGTTCGACGCATTCATCTGTCGGAAAAACTTCTGGGCCATTTCGACATATCCGTCGTAGTGCAACGCAAGGAATTTCGTTCGTTCCATTAGTTCTTAAATCAATTGAATCATTTCGCCTACTCTTTCCCGGATTTTCGGCTTCCTCCGCCCCTTCAGCAAAGTGCGAAAGGGTGAAAAATATTGAAAATGCGCGCTATGGTAAGGGATGTGTAATCGTGTTCCGGTCATAGTCGACGCTCTCGCCTGTCCAGTCATAACCCTTCGACGACCCGTCAGAAAATTTCAGTCGAACAGACCAATTGAAGTGCCATTCATCATGCCCCCTCGGACTCTCGACAAGAACAGCTTGTCCTGGACCAATCAAGTTCTCCTTTTTAATTCCTTCGCTTACCTCCAAATTGAAAGGACCATGATCGCTATTATTATCCCAGTGCCCGTCTGTGCCTCCCCACTTAGCAATGGTATTCCCTCCTGCTTTGATGTACACATCAACTCGGGTGTCCGCGTCCTTGTCATTATCCGTCACGTGAAACGAAACGTTGGCACTCGTGAGTACGGGACGAAGGACTGTAACGTCAGTGAGCCGATGCACACTGCCGCTGGAATTTGACGCAGTCAATCGATAGGTAGTCGTGGCAGTAGGCGTTACCCTGGCGCTGCCGATACCATCGACCTGCCCTATACCATTGTCGATCGATAGCTCCGTTGCGTTGCTTACACTCCAATTTAGACTCGCGGTTTCACCTTCCTGTATCTCCTCAGGTGAAGCACCAAAATTCGCGATCTGTGGCTTTTGAGGGGGCTCCATGAAGCAGCAGATATCTCCTCTTGACGTGTTGATGACAACAACAAGGGCTTCGCTCGCCTTTCTATAAAGTGTGGCAATATTGCCACTTGCGCCACGCAGAAGCTTCGAATTCTTCGGGAACGCCACATGGGATTGCTTGTCCGCGGTTTCACCACCGACAATCGTGGAACCACGAACGACCGGATCCTTTCCGTTATCACCGGCCATAGGATTCCAGGTAACATGCAGGTTTGCGACTGTGCTGCTGATTTCTTCTATCCATCCGAACAAACCTACACGCGTGGGGGCGGTCAGTTCTATACAGTGTGTCCAAGATTTAAGAATATCGGGCGATGCGAATTTCGTCAGCGCGGCATACTTCTGAGCCTTGTTCATAGTTTCGTGCTTGGCGGACTGGTGCGTGCTTCTCCAGGTATCCTTTTGCTGCCTTGAGAATTTCCCGCCTATCTGTAGTGGCACGCCGTATACTTCGGTTCCTATTGCAATTCCTGCGTCTATTGCCTCCTGATGGGTTGAGAAATTGGCGTCGTAGATGAATTCATCGAACGAAGTAGCCAAATCCACACTACTCGAAATTGATGTAGTATTAAAGGGTCCATGCAGTAGAACCTCTTTGCAAGGGTCTTGCGCTCTAACGCGCAGCGGAGCGATAAGCGTACAAACCATGAGCAAGAAGGTTGAAGCTGCGGTGTTACCAAGCGAATTGAACTTTCCCATTACGTTGTGCCGTCTTTTCCCTCAAATACGTTCCTCTTCCCCCCCCACGCACCCTGCGCGAGAGAACGCTACAAACTTACAACCTCTGCCGAAAAAACCACCCCCCCATTACCCCCCCATTTGAGGCAGAGCGTCATTTTTTTCTTCCAACAGCGTGAGAAGTGTTGCGGTGAGCGAGTCACCATCGTGAAGTCCGAGGGCTTTTCGGATGCGGGAGCGTACCTTCTCCACGGCGCGCTCGGTTGAACCGAGTATCCGGGCAATCTCGTAGCTTGGCAGCAACTCCGTCGCCAGCGCGGCAACGCGGAGCTGGTTGGGCGTCAGGCTCGGGTAGCGGAGGGCTATCTTCCTTGCGCGATAGACGAAAATGCCGTTCGTCTCGATCTCAAAACGCTCCCAGCCTTCACATTTTTTCGCGCGCGATCGGCGCGTCTGTGCTTGATTTTTCATTGGGATTCAAGCGTTCGTCTCTGATCGTTTTTACATGCTCAATATCCCTGCACCACAACCTTCGTACAGGTACTGCAAACTCTTGCCCATATTTTTATCGGCAATCTGGCAAATTCCCCCGTTCGACAATTGGGAGAGGCTGGGACAAATATACTACATTTTTCCTTCCGGCCATCGGTGGGGGGGGCCCCGGGCGGTACTCGAGGCGAGCCGGCAAACAATGCCCGGTGAGGGCAGCTCAGGCTCTGTGCACAGTGGCCGCAGCAGCCTGTGATGTTGCAAACACAATAATCTCCGCGATCTGCACATGCGCCGGACGGGTGGCGCACCAGACGATAGTCTCAGCGATATCCTCCGCCTGGAGGGCTTCCAGGCCCTTGTAGACCGTCTTCGCCCGGTCGGTGTCACCATGGAAGCGTACTTCGGAGAACTCCGTCTCCACCAAACCCGGATCAACCGTCGTCACCCGCAGTGGGGTATCAACCAGATCTAGCCGAAGTCCCTTCGTGATTGCATCTACAGCGAACTTGGATCCGCAATAGACATTGCCACGTGGGTACACCTCATGACCAGCAATGGATCCAATGTTGATGATATGTCCACGTCCCCGCTCGATCATTCCCGGCACGATCTTGCGCGTCATGTAGAGCAAGC
This sequence comes from uncultured Ignavibacteriota bacterium, assembly GCA_903900335.1. GTDB lineage: Bacteria > Bacteroidota > Ignavibacteria > Palsa-1295 > Palsa-1295 > PALSA-1295. The sequence continues at coordinate 7,659 of CAIUMP010000044.1, forward strand.
CCTTGACATTGGTGTCAAGCATCTCCTCCCAATCCTCGATCAAGCCATCCTGTAGCTTATCAAGTCCGCGCGAGAGTCCCGCGTTGTTGACGAGTATGTCGACCTGCTTCCACTCTTCCGGGAGGGAGTCAATCGCAGAATCGACAGCCTTGCGATCACGAACATCAAGTTCGAATACATGCACCTTCAACCCCGGATGTAGAAGCGCAATATTCGCTTGAAGTTCATTCAACCGCTCCAAACGCCGAGCGCAGAGCAGCAGCCGCGCCCCCTCCTCGGCAAATGTAAGCGCGGTCGCGCGACCGATACCGCTGGAAGCGCCGGTGATGAGAACGATTTTATTGTGGAGAGCCGTGTTCTTACCCATGATCTGAAAAAAGATCGGAGCGAATCGCCGATTCGCTCCGCGCCATGAAGATGTAAAATTGCCTTTTATTTCTTCTCCTGCCAGCTTGCCCAATACTCCTTCCACTCAGCTGATTCCCCTGCTGGGGCGATCTTGAGCGGATTCTTAGCGTCAAGCATCATAGCATACTCGTTTGTACGCGTGATGGTTGGGTTCGCCTTCAGCGCCTTTGGGTGCGGGCCGTGGTGGATTCCCTGCGGATGCAGCGTCATCATCGCGGCCTCGATGTTATCGCGCGAGAAGAAGTCACCATCATGATAGAATAGCACCTCATCGTAGTCGGTGTTGCGATGGTAGAACGGAATGCGAAGCGTGTCGGGATCTTCTTCCAACGGACGCGGCAAGAATGAACATATCACAAAATTGTGAGCGAGAAATGTCGTGTGTGCGCTTGGAGGTAGATGCACGCGGTGTGACATGACTGGACGAATGTCCCGCATGTTGATCTTGAACGCGGTCAGATCGCCCTTCCAGCCCACGATGTCAATTGGATTGAACGGATAGAACATCGACGTGTACTCGCCCAGCCGCCGAATGCGAAGCTCGAACTCCTTGCCATTCGAATCCGACTTCTCGTAGGGTATGAACTCCGGGATCGTCACGGCAGACATGTCAAAGATCGCGTGCATACCGATCATTCCCTTCTGTTCCGGCGTTGCCGGGAGAACCTCCGAATGTGACTCGACACAGACGATAAAATTATCCTTGACAGAAGGCACGAAGCGATACGTTGTTGCGCGCGGCATCACAACGTAATCGCCGCGCTCGTAATCCAGCACGCCGAAGTCGGTTTCGATCTTCCCTTCACCACGATGGATGAAGAACAATTCGTCACCATCCGCATTGCGTGTGTAAAATGGTGCGGCCTCCGCTCGGCGGCTGATGGAGAGGATGAGATCGTCGTTATAGAGTACAGGCGCTGAGGTACCTCTCGGATCGGTCATATCTGAAGGCTCAACCTTATTCAAATAGAACGCATGGGGACGGAGGTTACCTTCAATGCGCGTCCACCCTGTCGGAGGATGCGTGTGGTAGAGATGGGAAACGCGACCAAAGAATCCCTCGCGCCCGTGCTCTTCTTCGAATGTTCCTTCGGGAAGCCCGACATGGGCCTGACGTGTTGCTTTGCCTTTAACAATTGGCCAATTCATTCTTCTATACTCCAAGTTCTCATGATGATTGTCCGATCCATCAACCATTTGTCACGCTTCCGCGAATCGGCACAGTTAGTACCAAAACGCCATTGCGTCAGGAATTGTTAGCTTCCGACGAACGAATTTCTACCACAAATGACCCCTCCCTTAGCTGAAGATCACTCTCTTTGCAAAGTGTTAGATTCCCTCATCGCAACGGATGAGCCCCTCATCACCGCGCTCTCCAACGCCGCGGCACTTCTCTACACCACTCTCGAAAACATCAACTGGTGCGGATTTTATATCTTCGATGGTGAGAAACTCGTCCTCGGGCCATTCGGCGGCAAACCGGCGTGCACCGTGATACCGATGGGCAAGGGTGTCTGTGGTACTGCAGCGCAGAAACGGGAGATCATCAGCGTTGCAGATGTGGATGAATTTCCGGGTCACATTGCTTGCGATGCTGCGTCTCAATCTGAAATAGTGCTCCCGATCATCCTGAGTGATGGCAAGCTCTTCGGTGTTCTCGATGTGGATGCACCTGTGAAGAACCGATTCACGGACGAGGACGAAGGCGAACTTGCCGAAGTGGTTTCAGTTCTTGTCGGTAAGCTCGATGCAATTATTACAAGATCCGGCAACAGCTGGATTTCGTAATTCGTAACTCCTATTTTCCTTTGACGACCGCATCAAGTGGCGTCTCGACCTCGACTCTCACCGTCCTGCAATAATATCGTCCCTCGGGAAGATGATTGTCATAGAGCAGGTTCGACGGCCCGATCCCTTTCGTGCTCGTGATCTTCGAATTGGATTTCTCTGCAAGGATCACATCGCGCACATTGAATGCGCGATCCTCCGATAGCTTCTCATTGTGCTTGAGTTCGCCTAAGTTATCGGTCGAGCCGGTGATCGTCGCAGAGGAAACATCGTAAAATGACTTCGACACGAACTGCGAAATCATTCGCTTGTTCTGAGGGCCAATCGCGGATTGATCGAAATCAAAAACAATCAACGACAGGCGACTTAGTTCAAACGGGTTGATGGTTTTCGTTGCGGGAAGTGCAATCGCTAACTTCGAGTGCGCTCCGTTCGTCGCTGTGGCTTCAAGTTCAAAAGTGAGAGAGTCGTTCGTGCCCAATGATTTGGCGAGTGATTCGATCTGCCCATCAGTCGGCATCCACTCTATGCTGCTCGGCGGTGCGCCGTTGCCAGAGGATTCGTAGATGCTCGCCAAGTTCTTTGCAACCCGCACGCGAATTCTCCAATCACGAACTCCAGCTCGGCTGGTTGCCGCAAGTTGCAACGGCAATGACTTTGGCGTGGACGACTCTTCCTTGAACCGCTCATGTACTATCGGCTTGAGGATCTGTCCATCATTGGAAGATAGCTCAACTCTTCTATTCTCTTCGAGACCCTCTGCGTACTCCGTGCTTGATGGATTGTGGGGTGCTTCGCTCGTTGTGACGAACAGACGTTGTGGCTCAATTTTCCAGACCTTCACCAAATAATCTCGAACAGCCTCTGCTCGCGCCACACCCAGTTGCTCGCCGTATTCTCGGGTACTGACTTCTCGTCCGTCTGTTGTGCCATTGATCGTCAGATGTGAAGCAGCAGCAGACCTCATGCGGCTTCCAATGACGTTAAGCAAATTATAGTAGGACTCGAGTGACCGATGCGGAAGCTCACTCTCTCGGAATCGATCGGCCTCTACAGTCGTGATCTGCGCAAAGCGATCCGGAAGTGTCGAACTAGCACTGTCAAAGAAGACATATGGCAGGATGGGGAAGGTCTCCGTCACTGTTGTTTCGACAATTCGGAATGGCTCACTAGCAAGCGACACTACCGTGAGTTTTGGTGCCATCGCATTCGGATCCTCACGTACCGCCACAGGTGGCGGGGCAGGCTTCGTTGGAGGAAGCTCTACGTAAGGCGGCGGTCTATTCCAGCGAACTGCAACTCCTCCGCGGAGCGAGCTCACATGCCATTGAAAATCCGATTCGACGTTCGTCATCGGATAATAATAGGAAATCTCCGGTGAAATCGTGAAAGACGGTCCGAGCGGAAGTTCATCCCCGATCACTCCGCTTACACCAACGCTCGTATGAACATTAGGGATGGTACCTGAGCCATCTTCGCGGGTCGTAGTGTGTGTCTCTGGATAGAATACACCTTTGGGTGAGAGTATCTCAGCGGTCTGCGTATAGTTCGCTGAACTTCCTAATGGTATTCCTGCTTCAAGGTTTGAACCAAGGTAGAGGGCGAGACCCTTGATCGGCCTCACACGAAGCCCCGCTGACAGGTTAACAAAACCTAAGCTCGCATGGTACGTGCTCTGCTGGATGAGCGGAACGTACTTGTTTGAATTCGGATCGAGAACGGTAAGATTGTTCGAGACCGCGGCGCCGAACTCCCCTCCACGATTTACAAGGCCAGCGCCAAACGTCAGGTCCAATCGTCGATAGAAATTGAACGGCACTTCGCCAAAAAACTCAATGGCATAGCCACCGCCCTTGCCATCGGAGTACGTGCCACATGTCGGGCAGATCGCGGTGGTATGGTGATAGTTTTCGAGATAACCGGCGCGAAACCCAGCATGAAAAGGTGAGAGCGTTGCGTCCTGGGTGCTTTGAGCGCATGCTAAAGAAGCTCCGAACAATTCAGTGACAACCAGTATAAAACAGAGACGAAAGGCACGCCATCCGCGACCCTTCGCTGTTGTCCAATATCGGACTTCGCCCCTCGAACCGTGACTAACGCTCACTTAATTACCACCAACCTCTCACCTGCCCGGTAATCTCCGGCCCGAAAATCTATGTAGTAGGCTCCTGCTGCCAAAAGGCGAGCATCGAATTCCAGATGATAACTTCCACCACCCATCTTAGCGCTACCATCCAAGAGAGTGAGAACGCTCACCCCTGTGCTGTTGAAAATGTTCAGCATCGGACTCGCATCTTCGATAAATGATACATCTATCGCAACACGCCCCGTCGCCGGATTTGGATGAGGCGTTGAGATCGAGTTCGAGCCTACCCGGAATTCCAGATGGGTGATATTACACCGCGGCCCAACACTCACAACCCCAGTGTCCCCGACCGGGCGTGGCTTGATAAACATGATGGAGTCGCTGGTAAACGTCCCTGGCGCCAGTGTCATGATCGAAACGACGCTATCCGGCGCGGTGATCAGGAACTTGGCCCGAGCAACCTCTCCGGTGTCAACGTTATTGCAACTCAGAAGTGAGATCGCGAGAGACCCAAGATTGTCCGTCACTATTGCGTTCGAATATTTTGATTTCGCGCTCAGATATTCAAGCTGCCGTGGGTTGTAGTTAAGTGTGAATCGAACATCCAAAGGTGTGAGCGGTATCGCACGGTCGAGCCTGATCGGCACTTCTACGGTATCTGCGATCCGCCCTCCAATCGAATCGAGGGATGAGTAGTCCGGAGTTACCTGCATTTTAAATGGAAACGGCGGTGCGTAGCCGTAGCTTGTGAGACGGCCGCTATCAATGGCCAGACATGGCTTATTCGAGTAGGCGACAATCGTAGTATCGAAGAGCTGCTCATCACGAGGACAGAAGCGCACCGTCAGCAGAACGGAATCACCCGGCAGGATCATCGCAGGCAGCGGTACGTTCGCGCCCGTTACCGTGTGCCACTTCGGCAGTCCCGAGAGTGAATCAAATCGTACCGGCAGCACCCCTGTGTTATGAATTGTAACGATCTCGTCCTTGCAGCTTTTGACGTTCACGGTGTCATAGGCCGTGAGCTTTGTCATCGCGATCTTCGGTTCGTCGATCTCGATGACACCATGGTCGTTGCCAGCGATTATCTTAAAGAAGACAAGCGAATCGCTATCGAAGTTGATATTGTCCAGAGTGATCGGGAATCTGTTCGGGCCACCAGTCACACGGAATCGTAGCGTATCTATGACTCCCACTTTCACATTGATACCGTTCTTCATTGAGACATTAGCCCCATCGCTGGTATCCTGCATGGATACGGAATTCGTATAGGCGGACGTACCTCCGATCGGCACAAGCGAGGTGGTATCATAGCCCAGATGATAGAATACATCCATGTACTTCTGCGGAACATCGCGGCTCGAAAAGATCGGTAACACAAGCGTATCGCAGGTCGTCAACCGAATCGTGTCTCGTCCGATCTTCGAGGTATCGAAGGCCATCTGGAGTCCGAATGCTGGCGCAAAGCCGGAGCCCATAACGAGCACGCTGGTATCGTAACTATCGCACGGGAAAATGGTGTGGATGAGCATACGCGCCGTGTAGATCTTGGGTGCTCGAGGGAAGAAATTGACTTTGATCGAGAACTTCTTGTTGCGTTGAATCACCCATGGCAACGGCGCTCCAGTGGAGGCGGAGGCCGTGAAGACTTTCTGATCCGGTTGGAAAGTGACATCTGTGATGACGATGGAGTCGCCATCGGGGTTGATCGTTACGTCGGGCACAGTGAGCGTTACCGCTCTTGGCTGGGCGGAAGTATCCACTCTCGTTGCGGGAAATTGCACCTGCGACACGTCTGGCTGGAAATTCATCTCGCGACGGCCACTCAAGTATGTTACAAACGTCGATGTCCAACCCGGCGAATGTGCCTTGATATGGATCGTGTCATTCTTGACCAGGTTGGCCTTGATCGCCGGAATATTCGGACAGAATGAAATTACCAGTGTGTCAGCAGTCTTTGGCGCAATGGTAAATGGCAGCGTTTGGTCTCCAGTAGATTGACGCTTCCAGTGAAAGGTGGAAGGCGCAAGCTTTGTCACCCCAGTACCGTCGATCCAGATCGAGTCAATTGTGATGGGGACAAGATTGCTAAAATTTGGTAGCGGGATGTTCCTCGACACACAATCACAGGGACGCACCAAACCATAGTTCATAAAGCTCAGCGGCACTTGCAGCTTCACCGACTGTCCCTGTCCGGTCAGTGCACCAGCGTAGGTATTGACGCATGGTGAATCCACCTGTACCGTGATGTTTGCATTGTAGGACGAGTCCCCTGTCGGTTGGAACTCCACAATGAGCCACATGGAGTCACGCGGCTGAAGCACCGCAGGCACAGGCGGGTTCACGCTGATCAGCTTATAGCCGTAAGGAATGGTGATACCGGCGATCTTCTCCGACACCGCACTGGCATTCTCAATGAGAATGCTATCCCGTTTTTGCCAGCCAACTTCGACCAGTCCGAATGTGGTCAAAGGCGTAACATACACCCTGGGAGCTACACTCGTCCCTCGTAGAAGCAGATGGTACACTTGACCATCCGAGAGGGTCACATCAATGTAGGCTTCGTCCGCGCGGTCTGTGGAAACATCGTTCGGCGTGTAGGTTATGTTGAAGGTGTAACTTTGATTGTTTGCGAACGGGCCGGGCGGGATCGGATTGGAGAGTGTGAATTTCCCGGTAGGATCCGAAAGTGTGCTGCCCACAATGGTGACACCCGCTCCAGAAATATTCTGCATCGTGATTATCCCAGAACCAGCTCGGCATCCAACGATATTTGGCAGGTCCAGATACGGCGGAGTGAAGGAAAATGCCTGAAAGACGCCAGTACCCTCGATCGGAATACACTTTGTCTCATAACAGCCTTCATCGAAAATGCAAAGCGTATCATAGTAGGTCTGCGGCTGGCGTGGCCGAAACTGCACATTGATCGGAAGCATCTGCTTCGGATTGATCTTCAATACACGGCCAGCCGTGATCGAGAAAACATCCCCCATACGGAGGTAGGAGTCCATGTTCCGGAAGTCAGCACCGCTATCAATGATGGTTGCGGTTTGTGTTGCGCTCTTACCGATCGTGACGTTGCCAAACAACACCGCTGGTGTAAGAAAATCAACATCCACAGAGAATCCCCGCCCGGTAAGCGCAACGGTCTTGACAATCTGACAACCCTTATACGATGCAGAGACTCTCAGCGTCCCGCTGAATGCGCCAGGTTTATCAGGTCGGAACCGCGCGAAGGTCGGCTGCTGCGCCTTCTTCGGCGGAAGCTTCAGCGGCATCTGAAATCCAAAGCCAAAGAAATTGGGTGGATCGAACATGATCGTATCCACGTACACCGTGTCGCTTCCGAGCGACCGATACTGGAAGCTTTGCGCTATGCTGAGCATTCCAGGACAGACCTCGCCGAAGTCCATAGACTTAAGCCGCGTCTTTCCATCGGTGAGCAGCAGTCCGAGAACATCCTGCACGCGACCAGAGATCGGAATGAGACCGCTGCCAATGCAGACTTCGTCGCTGGCGATCCGCAATGTGTCAAGAAGAGTTTTAGAAGTATCGAGAAGATCCATGCGAACCGTGATGGTCACGCACGAATCCGGTTTCAAGAACTTCGGAAGGCTCAAACCCGGCGACGACCAGGTGAAGTGGTTACTGTCCAGTGTTACCTTGTCAATGCGCACAATCCGTGGCCCCGGATTGCAAATCGTCACACTCTTCTCCGAATACGTCGTATTCTGACAGCCTACATAAATGGTATCAAGCGCGAGCTTTCCCGTTGAGTATTGAAGCTCTGTAACCCGCTGAATATCGAGCGGAATGTTTAGCGGATCACCGCAGGAATTCGTGTTGGCGATCGCGATGCCAATGGAGAGAGGTCCGATGAGATCCGTGTGAAAATGAGCGCTGAAGGTCGCGGGTGAGCCTTTCGTGAGAATCAGATTGGTTGGAAAGATCGTGACACTCCCCTTATCCGCTCCATATGCGCTAATGGTCACATTATCACCGCAAAGGGAAGTATCCGTGAGCGTGAACGTGATCGTTGTATCCTGCACGCAGATCAGCTTCGCGGTAACGGATGCGGGTTGAGCGGAATAATTGAGCGGGATCACTCGGAGACTTGTGTCGCAGAATGCACCGCTGCGCAAAAGCCCAAGATGATTATTGCCTGTTGCATCACAGAGGAATCCAGCCGAACGATCTTCATTGCAACGGTAGTACAACTCAAGACCAGGCTCATTTCCTGCAAGCGATAGCAGGCGTTGACACGAAATCTCCGTACCGGAAAGCGCCCGATGCCACAGCCGCACTTCGTCTATCTGACCTTTGAACGTGCGGCGGTTCACCGTGTCATCATAAAGCGCGTTGCAGCTACCGATCTCCACGGGAAGCAGACGGTTCTCTGGCGGGTGAAGACGGGTCAGTGGATACATTGGGTTCGCCGCAGTGCCAACCAGCACACCATCGACGTAAATTCGGGCAGCCGTCGTTTTGGCATCCCATACAGCAGCAATGTGTCGCCAACCATTGACGTATAGATCAGGCACAATGGCACTCGCAATGGTATTGTCACTATCCCCCTTGTAAGAATTGTCCTTACTGAGAGCAAAGACGATCTTCGTGTCTTGCGCGTAGAGCACCCACTCATCGTTGTTGTCTTTGTTCGGTCCCCAGAGACCAGCAATATATTGTATCTTTCCCGGCTGAGGTTGAGGCGCGATCCAAGCTTCAATGGTGATGGCGGTGTCGAATTGGTCTAAGCGGTACGACGTATCGACATCCACGTACTGCGCGACTTTGCCGCTCGTTACAGCAATGGTGATCGCATGACCGACGCACTCCTTATCGCCATCACATTTCGCCGGAAATTGCGCTTGGGCTGGACGTGGCAACATCGCGGCAACGAGTACCGCAAGGAATGCCAGGAAGATCCGAACGCTCCGGTCTGTCACCGATTATCGAGTGATTTGTACGAGACGGCTTACCTGTTCCCCATCAGTGCGAAGCGAAAGCAGATATGCCCCGGCAGCAAGATCGGTAGTGAACGGAATGGAATAACTCCCAGCGGCGAACGATCTCTCCACAATGGTTTGCGTTTGCCTGCCATCCATCGAATTTAACTCCAGCTGAACGACGCCCGCCCGAGGCAATTCAATCGCAGCACTAGCACGAGAAGCCATCGGATTTGGATATACGCCAAGAGAGAGCCGCTCAATTGGGTTGGCACTCACACCAGCCTGTGCCTTGAGCAATCCAGGAAGCGGATTGAGATTCTTATTCGTATCAGCAAGCACTGTCCTGGCATCATCGAGCGTCATTCCAAACCAATCAACAAGAAGAGAGGTATAGACGGAGCGATAATCAATCTGCCAGGGCAGGTCGGAATTGGCATCGAGATGGGCGAGGTCAGCAGTTTGTCCGAAGACCCCTCCAGCAACCTGCGTGCCGAATACGAATTGCACAGAGGCGGCACCGTGATCGGTGCCGTAGCTTCCATTCTCGTGCGGTCGGCGTCCGAACTCGCTCATCGTCAATCCAAGCACGCGGTTGGAGACCTTTTTGCCGGATTGATCGAGTTGCAACAAGTCGTATTGAAATTGTGCGATCGCATCCGCGACCTGCCCAAGGAGATTTGCATGAGCACCAGTTCCGGAGTGGTCGTCGCTGGCCTGATTAACGTGTGTGTCAAAACCACCTACCCCAACCACATACACTCTCGTGTCAAGCCCACCGGCGATCAGCGCAGCAACCGATCCCATCTGCTGTGCGAATCCATCGCTGGCATAATTACCTTTGAGTTTCGCTTTACCGTTCGTATAGGCATCCTTTACGCGTTGGGCATAGACGTTCGACCGATTCGCAATGTCGGAGACGAAAGCGTATTCAATTTCATACCGCGTACCGGCGTGTTTGTCGTCGAGGGTATCCGCTCCGGCATCTAGCCCTCCAGCTTGTAGGTTCGGATTTGCGACTTCGATTCCCATTCTGCCCTTCTCACTCGTAAGCGCGAGCGAGAACCCACCAAAGTTGATCGCTAATGGGTCTTGCGGGAGTGATGCAGGAAAGCTTGGGTAACGCTGTTCCAGAAATCTTCCGAGCCAACCAGTGTTGAGCACGACATTCAGGTTGTCATCCGGGTTGATACCACTAAGCCAAATATCCGTCGATCGGAAGTGGGAAAGATTTGGCTTGTCATAACCGATTCCTTGCAAGACAGCGAGCGACCCGACTTCAAACATCCCCGCGAACCCACGCTTGTCACCACGGACAAGACCGGGGTTCATGTAGATGCCACCGTAGTTGTAGAGTTGAGACTTGTCGATCGAGATCGTCGGCCGAAGATTCTGGTAGAGTGGGTAATTCACGTCATCACCGGGTATGACGGTGTTCATCCCGTCATTGCCGCCAAAGAGTTGGACAAGAACCAGAATCTTGTCATTATTTACCGCGTCAAGCTGGGCGAGCAAGGAAAGCGGCGAGGAGGGGCGTGCATAGACGCGATCCAGCATCACTGGCGCAATGGCTGCTGCGCCAAGAGCTCCCTGAATAAATGTGCGACGTTTCATAGCAGTAGGGTTTTGGGTGGAGCGAGATGAAGCATACTCCACACTTTAACAAAGTTCAAAATCCGGCAAGGACACAATATAGCTTAGCAGGTCTCGCAAATTTCGCGCCGCCGTAGCGGGGCTTCCGCTAACAATCCCCGGCCAATCGTACGACATCCCACCCCCCACGAGTTTTGAAACAAAGCTCGCCTGTCGGGATGCTGACAAGGGTCGAGGGAGCATCAGCTGACCAATCGCGATCGCGAGCGCGTTCGCGTCCGTATAGTTAGGAAACTGCTTGATGAAGGCGGTCGCTGTGACATCATCCATGGATGTGACAGCCGCATCAGCCTCAGTCCCGCGAATTGGATAAGTACTCGTAGTGATCCAGTCATGCCACCCCGGCCAGCCTGAGACATTCGGCGGCTGGAAAAATTGTTGACCGCTGGCGGTCATGTTTGCGTCTATCGCGTATTTGGGAGCGACCTGGCGGGCCAGTCCGATCACATACTCCGCCGGCGTCTTGATCTGGCAGCCGATATTCGCGTTGTCATAGAAATGTGCACTCTTTAATAGAGCACTCACGACAGGCTTAATGTCAAAATTATTGTCCGTGAAGATCTTCGCCATTGCAGCTATGACGTTGGTGTCCACTGCGGCGGCGTTGCTATAGATGAAGAATCGGTAAAGCTTTTTGCAGATGTACGTGGCGATCGCATTTCCATTAACGGTGAACAGGACATCGATCAATCGTTGAATCTCATTCTTCCGAACGAGGTACTCCGTATTCGTGGAAGCGTCGATCGCAGGAAATGAGTTGTTTAGATAGACCTTGCCACCGATGTCATGGTCGGCTGGTATGAAGTAGGGATTGAACATCCCATTCGGCGCTTGCTTGTTGGTGTATTGCGCGATGTGCCAACCTGTCAGGATTCGTGCCGCATGTTGAATATCGCCCTCGGAATACCATCCGATGCCACATGTAAAGAGCTCCATCAACTCCCGGGCGAAATTCTCGTTTGGCGCACTACCGACATTGAGGTCGCCACCAAGGTAGACCAGCATTGCGCCATCCAGCGTTATGCCGTTCACGAGATCCTTGAAGTTGCCGAGAAAATGATCGCGAAATAGTTTGTTCTGGCGATAAAGAAGTGGGGCAACAACTACGGTGTTCTCTCCTAAAAAGAACTCCGTAGTAAAGTGGCTACTCCAGAAGAAGACCATCTTCTCTTGAAGAGAGGCCGAAGCTGTCAGCTGGAGATTCGCCTGCCACGCGCGAAGTGTGGCAGCGTCGGAACTCCAGACCCCTACTTGTTGACCAATGAGCGTTTGGTTGCCACCAAGCGGTTCGAGATTGTCGGTCGCATGATCTGCACAGCTTGGAGGCGCCGGAGTATTCGTCGCATTCAGCAGCAGATCGGCCGCCTTGCCCGGATCACCAAGCGCGACGAGCGCCTGGATGTCCGCCCAGGTTGGCGACATCATCGTACGACGGAGCAGATGCCCCGCGCGATACGCATCCCACGGACTATTCGCATCGGGTACAAACGGTTCAAGGCCAGTGCTCAGCGGAGCTGCATTGCTTCGAGTGGTCTGCTTAGCGGTATTCCACGGAGCGAGAAAGCTCCGGCGATTCATCACTGGATTCGACATGGCGACCTCGTATTAATGGTCTTGGAATGGCAACAGATGACTTCTGACACGAACAGTGTCGACAGAAGCTGACACCACGATCATTGGAAGGAATTGGGATACATCGGACAAACGATCATCCTCTTTGAAACAAACACCTTCACTAAATTGAACTCCACACTCCTTGAATATAATTCCGACAAGGAAAATCAGGGGGCGGCTCAATCCGGGTGAGTCTCTGACCCATTCCTATTAGTGGAACACGTTCAGATAGCGAATGTCACAAGTACGTTGAATCGGATGTCATCCTGAAAGATGACCGGCAAACTCGAAGCTGTAAATTAGTAGGATTCTTCGGCGTGGGGTGCCGAGGTATAGGCCTCGACTTCGGGGATGTAGCTATCAATCATGCGCACGAGCATGTGGATCTCGTTGAGATCGAGCGAAACATAGACGGGCTCGCGCTCGCTAAGGCGTTCGGCTTCAAGGAGTCGTTGACTCAGGGCCATCAGGCGGTCGATTGTAGCGATCATACGTTCTCGGCTATCGGCAAAAAATACGAGAATGGAGGGAAGAATCTAGCTGTCCACACATTACTAACAGGCTATCCCCCAACTCTGGTGGACAAATATAAGACATTCTAAAGTGAAAAGCAAGTGTTTTTCGAAAAATATTGACGAAAATCAAAGAAAATTCAATTCGGCCCCCATACTCACCCCGGCTTATCCACATTCTCACACCCTTCAGCCGAAAATAGGGTGTGAAATACTGCTTCCCCCCCTATTTTGACATCGTGGTTCCTTTCTTCCATACCACTCATCTGTACGAGATCAAACCGTTCGGTTTTCAGGGCATCCGCATTCATAGGAGATTTGTCCCTTTTGTTCATTATGAACTCCCGTCTTCCTAACTCATTACAAACGAATAGCCGCACCCTCCCCTTTTCATCAAACCGCTCGCTGACTACCCTGCCGACTTCAACAAAATCTCGCGAGCTTGACCGGCGATCACTAAGATTCAGATCTTTCTTTAGATAAACGCTATAGGTACTCTTTAGTGACAGCCGCAGTGTGCCCGTGTGATCGTCGATCTCCTTGATAAAGTCCGGACGCTGCCAAGGAACCTCCGTGTGGCACCAATTATCCGGAACTGCGAGTGCCGGGCAGCTTCCTGTCTTGCAGCACGGGGCATGCACAAAGAATCCGGCCCGCACCATACGATCGCGAAAACGCAACGCTCGACGCGATTCCTCGCGGCTGGCTGGCTCGATCATCACGATCGCACCATCATCGGCAAGGCGTATTCGTAGCATAGCAATGATCTCGTCATCAAGTGATTCATCGACTTCATTTAGCACGTTCATCAGCGTAATGACGTCGTGCTGCGTGTGAAGAGCATTGGCTCTGTCGGATCGAAGCGAGAGGTCAAGTCCGGACACCTTGATGGCTATGCTAAGCGGCTTCAGGTGATTCTGCAATCTTGCACCAAAGCCCTCTACCGTTTTCAAGTTCTTATTCAGCGAATCAGTTGCCTCGACGACCAGCTTCGTTATACTTGGTTGCTCCTGCATCAAGTAGGTTGCCAATCCCCATACAGCCGCACCCGTGCCTGTGCCAATATCCAGCTGTCGAAGTTCTGTTCGATTTACGAAGAAGCCGCTCAACGAAAGCTCGCGCAATGGGGGCCAGATCTTGAGGAGATTCGTCGTGGTATAATAGCAGAGATATGCCTCGCGAATTTTGGGATCGTTCAGGTATTTGGAGCTTGCAAATCCTGCACGCTCCCGCGTGAGGCCATGGGACAATTTCATCACAGAGTCGGCGGTGCGACCAATAAATTCTCGACCACGCACGGACCTAAGTCCTTCGTTAGAAAGATCGACGGAAAGAACCTCTTGTAGGGCAAGAATGTATTCGGAAGGAATTTGAAGCATGAATTGATGGAGCAATCGTCTGAGTCCCCAGTGCTAACGGAGAATGTAGAGAAGCAAGTTGCCTATGGTGGCGAAGTTTTGACTTTGCCGCCCGGAAAGCAGAAGCGCCGCTGGCTCTCGTGGCTCTGGAAGTTGGCTGTGCTTGCCCTTGTTCTGCCAATCGTTCAGGTGGCGGTTCTCCGCTTCATCAATCCTCCGGTAACGGCAATGATGGTCTTTCGCATGTTCGATCATCTATTCGCTGGAGAGCGGATTACATGGTCGCACACAAATCTCGGAAAAAAGGAGATTTCGCCTTCGCTTTACTCAGCTATCGTCGCCGGAGAAGACCAGCGGTTCTTCACCCACCACGGCTTTGACATGACGGAGATCGAGAACGCCCAACGTGCGCACGCCCGACACCCGAACCGACCCATGCGTGGCGCAAGTACGATCTCGCAGCAGGTCGCGAAAAACTTGTTTCTCCCTCCGTGGCACAGCTTCATCCGCAAAGGGGTAGAAGCATACTACACCGTGCTCATCGAGTTCCTCTGGCCGAAGGAGCGGATACTTCAAATGTACGCAAACATCGCCGAGTTTGCACCGAATGTCTATGGCGCGGAAGAAGGTGCGCTATTTCATTTCAAGCGACATGCAGGTTCGCTCTCACCACAGCAAGCTGCGCAGATGGCTTCAGTACTGCCCAATCCTTCCCGGTGGAGTGCGTCACACCCAACGGCGTATATTCAACGACGGGCCGCGAGAATACTTCGTCAGATGAGAGGTGCGCCGACGGATGAGGAGGAGGATGGGGAGCCGGACTGAGCACTACTCCTCCACCTGAATTCGCTCTATCTCTACCCCCAGCCCTTGCAGCTTCTGCTGAATATGCTCATACCCACGCTCGACGTGGTGAATGCCCGTGATGATCGACTCCCCCTCCGCAAGCGACGCGGCGATGAGATAAACAAAACCAGCACGGAGATCAGGGATGACAATCTTGCTGCCCTTCAATTTCGTAGGGCCGAGGATCACCGCTGAGTGTGGATGAACGAGTGATTTGAAGCGACACGGATTTCCACCAAGACACGATTTATAAAGTTGAATCTGTGCACCCATTTTCCTTAGCTCTTGGGTATATCCGAAGCGGTTTTCGTACACCGTTTCGTGCACCACTGACATGCCATGCGCCTGGGTCATGAGAAGTACCCATGGTTGCTGCCAGTCCGTCATAAAGCCTGGATGCACATCCGTCTCAATGGCGAGGGGTTTGAGGGTATCCTTATAGAAGAAGCGAATGCCATTGCTAGTCACATCGAAGTCAGCACCGAGACGCCGAATGTTATTCAGAAATGTCATCATGGTCGATTGCATCGCGCCTTCGATGAAAATGTCTCCCTTTGTGGCGATGGCGGCGCACGCGAATGACGCGGCCTCAATACGGTCTGGCATCACTCGCTGCTGCGTGCCCTTAAGTCGATCTACACCATCAATAATAATGCGTCGATTAGTTTCAAGATTGATGATCGCGCCCATCTTCTGTAGGTAGCGCATTAGCTCGAAGATCTCTGGCTCGACAGCAGCATTATCGAGAATTGTTGTGCCGCGTGCGAGCACCGCGCTCATGATAATATTCTCCGTCGCACCAACCGATGGAAACGGCAAGGTGATCGTCGTCCCCGTGAGCTTATCCGCAGTGCAATGGAAGTAATTATCAACGAACTCCACCTTCGCGCCCATCTGCTCCAGCGCGGTGATGTGATAATTTACAGGGCGTACACCGATCTTGTCACCACCCGGCATGGGTACGGATGCCGTCCCGGTGCGGTGCAACAGTGGCCCGACCATGAGTATAGGGATGCGATTGAGCCCCGCGAAACGCTGAGGAACCACCGTTGTGGTAAACTCAGGAGTGTTCATGGTGAGCGAACCACCGGACTCCGGTGTCATTGTGATCTCTGTACCCAGGGAACGGGCGATGTCGGCCGTGATGTCCACTTCACCGAGTCGGATCGGCGCGTTCGTGAACGTACTCGCGCTGTCGCTCAAAAGTGAGGCGACCATGAGCTTTGATACCAAGTTCTTCGTACCGCTCACGCGGACTGTTCCTGCCAATGGCTTACCGCCCGTTACGCGAAATGCGTCCATAGGATTAGAGATTGATGTGGTGTAGAAAGGTCACTTCGAGGCAATGGTCACGAGTTTGGTACTCGCTTTTTTGGAGATATCGTACAAATACAGATCCTTGCCATCGGCGGCGGGCAAACTATATACGAGCATGGATTCTCTCTGAGCGATGGCCATCGGCTGTGCGCCATCGGGCAAATCCAACGAGGCGCCCGAGGCGATCTCTTTCACAGACCACTTCTTTGTCTGCTCTGTAACAAGGTACTTTCCATTCGGGGAGTAATCAAGCCAGGAAACACCGGTCGCAACATGAGTAACGACGTTCGTTCCGATCGTCATTTGGTACTGCTCTGTTCCCTCGAACATGGTTAGCTGCTGGCCGGATGGATCCAGCAAGGCCGCGGTAAATCCTGCGTCACCCTTGGGACTGACGAGCGGGGTACGTTCCGTTGATTCAATGTCATAGCTCACCAGATACCCACCAGGATTCGGATTTACGATTAGGAGTTTCTTCTGATCACGAGTCCATGCCAGAACTTGCCAATCCTTGTCGTTCGGGAAGACGAGATCAGTGATGAACTGGTTGCAATCGTACCGGTACGTATCCAGCTTGTCGCGATTGACCTTGTTCTCCGTGTAGTACACATAGCGGCCGTTGTAGGATGCACCGATGATCTCTGAGGTCACTCCGTCCGCTCCGGGAGTGAGATCCTGTGGGCTGCCTGAACCGTCATCTTTCATTCGATAGATGTGGTAGTCCTTGCCATTGTCCGCGAGCCTCCTGAACAGCACCTCACCTGCACCTAACAAGTGGATGAAGCGAACAACACTGCGATCCGTAAACTTTGTGACCTGAACGGGTGCGTTCGTCGGCCCAGCGATGATGCGGCCATACTTGTCAGCGATCGTGATACACCAGATATTCGCGACACCTCCCTGCGTATTCAAATAGAATAATTTCTTCTCATCGTTGGAGAACGAAACTCCCATCTCACCATTGGGGCGAAAAGCAGGCATTCGATGCCAAAATTGGGCGTGTGACGATGTCACAGCAAAGCAAAGAACAGATAGCAGAAAGAGTGTTGCAGGTGCACTCTGAATGAAGGTATTTCGGCACCGTAGATGCGAGGGGTGGCTCATGCTTTTTTGGGGAATAATGTTGTGCGGTCTCTAAACGAGGAACATGGCTGGATTTGTTGCGACCATGTTTTGGAGAGTCCCGGACGAGGGAAGCAGAAGCTACTAACGAGCAATGACTACGTGCGCGCTGCTCCAGCCTTCTGATCCGTGAACTCTTAGAAGGAATGTCCCAGATGGAAGGGTGGAAAGATCGACGCTCTCACGTGCGGAGGATTCATATTCCCAATGAGGCCGGACTTGCCTCCCCAGAGGATCGATAAGCACTAGCTCATCAACATTTGCGCAATGGAGTGTGATACGATCGTGCGCCGGGTTCGGCGAAAAAGGCAACGATCGCAACTCCTCTCTCGGGAGAACCAAAGCAGTGCCTACAACCTGGAAGGTCCGAACGAATGAAGGAGAAAGCTCACCGTTGTGGTACCACTTTACGCTCCAGGCACCAGAGGGCATTGCCGATTGCCGAGCGGGGCCATCGATGTAACTCCACCAATACCAGTAACGGATATTAGTATCGTTCACGCTAGAATACTCATACCACACGGAGCCATCCGGTGCCAGCCAGTCGACACGGGCGGAATCCCCCCGCTTCAATGTCAGACCATGTACCCACATCCCAATGGTGGAGTCCTTGGTCGGCGTAAAAACCATTTGCTCAGCGGGATGCTCACGGAGAGAGTCAAGAGTTGGGACTGTGCTCAGAAGTCCGCCGGAGATCATAAAGAAGGAGCTGTCGTAGGTTGGAGGAGCATCAAAGAGTGTCGTTGCGCCTGTTCCCCGACATGCGTCTCCGAAGGGGTCAACCAGCGCGCCACGTTTATAGACTTCCAGGTGCAGATGAGGGTCAGACGAACGCCCACTCGAGCCTACGAACGCTAGTACCTGTCCTCGCTGTACGCTGTCCCCAACCTTTACATGTGCGCTGTGTTTACGAATATGGGCGTAGTCGACCGAGAAGCCGTCGCCGTGGTCTATCCTTACATAATTACCAAAGCCGCCAGTATCCCCTTGCTTGCTGCGGTCAAATAGGGTGTCGAGGACAAAGGTAACGATGCCCTTTGCTGTGGCAATTACAGCAACTCCGGAGTCCATTTGCCGAAAATCTCGGAGGACAAAATCCGAACCTTTGTGAGCATGGTACGACTGCCAGGAGCAGTGAAGATCGGACGGTGATCCCGACGTATCATGGTCGAGATAATTGACCATGAACCAATCTAGATTTTGGGACCCAGCAAGAGGCGAACCAAGCTGGGCACGAGAATCTCGATGAGCGAACAAAGAGAGGATCAGAAGCAACAGCAGTGCCGAAGTGTGCTTCACGCCTCGACTAAGCCTTAATGCGGCAGTACGCACGCTTCGAGCGCAGTCTGATCTTCGAATTCAAGGAGGCGAAGTGTGCCCTTGCCATATCCAAGAAGATAGTGGACCTCATCGTTATCCCAGATCCAATAGATCCAATCGTCGTTGCGGGCTCGGGAAGCCGCGCCAAGACCGACGCACAGATCTTTGGCAATCCCTTCGACCCGTGGACGTTCGACAGGGAGATAGGTGGACCAATCCAATTTGGTGAGTTTCTTCTCAGCGGTATCAATGTGGAAGCTAAGGTGTCCCTCCAACTGCCAGAAGGTCGCACCCATGCAGAGCGAGTCTCCTGGGTCTATTGCCGATGGCACGACTGGCCACTGCGCCAGGCAAGAATCAACGGTGTGTACCCTCGCACCGACGGTCAGCGGTTGGGCCTGACTTGTCTGCGAGAAGATGCTCAATGTGAGCAAAAACGACAGAAAAAGGGAAACCCTAAATGGGGTAGCGAACATCATTGGTAATGTGTGAACGAAATTACTCTCTCTACAGGTGACGCAATGTGAAGGAAATAGGTTCCTGCTGGGAGCGTGCTCAAACCAACAGAAAAGCCAGACGACGCATTCGCATTTCCGCTCATGGATTGGAGAACAACGCCTCGCTCGTCAAGAATCTCTGATTTCAAATTCACGATGGTTTCCGACGGCACAATTCGAAGCATGTCCCCAGCGGGATCTGGCACAAGTGAAAAGGAGATTATCGAGGTGCTGGCTCCCGAGATCGTTGCGGCGACGTCCGCAGTCTTGGTGACTGTGAAGAACAACAAACTTGTGTCGGCAACAGTGTCGCGTGCAACATCAAAGACCTTAACCAGCATCTTCTGAGAGGCGACATTCGGGACCTTCCATTGGATCGATCCCCAGGAGGCCGGTATTGCGCTGGTGATCGGGCTCCAGGTTCCGCCACCGTCCGTAGAATAGCCAAGGGCGACAGTGTCAACGCCAGCGTACCGCCATGTGACAGCGACCGTGGTGTCACCGCGATACGTTGCGCTCCCCCGCGGGTTCGTGAGAATGACCACGGGGTTCGTGGGTGGTGTGATGCACGGAGCGAGGGCAGCAAATTTTCGAATAGAATCGCCACCTCGTTTGGAGAACGTCATGTCGATGGTGTACTTGCTAAAATCCGCGTTCGCCAAAATGTAGTTTGCGTTCGGGCAGTAGCTCATGATAGTCCCGGCACTAGGCCGCGGGGTAATCGGCAAACTGCAGCAGGCATCGCCGTAGACCAGTTGGCCAAGCTTGTTGCCAGAACCGTCACGCCTCGTGATGGTGTCATCCTTCGTCCAACATGTGTCCAGCGGCGGGTCCCACCAGCAATCATGCCCATGGCGCAGGCTGAAGTTATGTCCGATCTCATGCGAGACAATATACGCATCGTACGTAAAGGCGAAGGTAGGGTATGCGTGCCCGGTCTGAGGCGAGCTGTAACTGTAGGAGAGTGTCGTGTCGCACAAGGAAAACCAACCATAGCCGCCACCACCGTATCCGATCGAAGTAAGAATATGCGCAAGATCACGAGGTACGCTCTGATAATGCGATCTCCAATACGGACGTACCACGGCGTCCATGTTGTATGCATTACCCTTGACATTGTATGGGTCGGTGTCTTTCCAGAGCCTGACGTTCGTCAGATGGAATGTCACGTTTGCCTCGTCTTCATAGATGGCACTGCACATGGCGAAAAGTGATGCGATGTATCCCGCAACTAGCGGTGTGTTGTTACCTGCAGCACGGTAGAAGCACGTGTCCGCTTCGACAGCGATGTCCGCCTGCAAGAGCGAATTGCCAGGGGCGGCTTGAATGGATTCGGCCGTGGCAATTCCGTTGCTCGGAGCCAACTCCGAGACCGCCTGCGTCATGTCATCCGTCAAGCATTTGAAGGGCTGAAATGTCGTTGTGGAGAGAAGTTTGCTCTCTCGCATAAATACATGCGCAGAAGTTGAGGGGCTATTTTTCGCAGGACCAAAGACGTACTGCTCTCCCGACTCCCGCACGATCGAGCAAAGCAGTTGACCGCTAAAGACCGTCAGTGTCACACGTGAATGCGGCTCGCCAGAG
This sequence comes from uncultured Ignavibacteriota bacterium, assembly GCA_903900335.1. Lineage (GTDB taxonomy): Bacteria > Bacteroidota > Ignavibacteria > Palsa-1295 > Palsa-1295 > PALSA-1295. The sequence goes on from CAIUMP010000044.1 coordinate 28,710, forward strand.
ACCACACCTTGATACACTACGAAGCTGGGAGCTTCCAAAAAGTGATCTCCGCTGAGCGATCCCTCCACGAACTGAGTAGTAGCATCAATCGGGGAATGGGCCGGCTTGAGATCGAGAGAAATTATCTCGGAGCCGCCACCAGGAAATCCCGTAAGTTCAAGATGACCATTCGCAGTGAATACTTTCGCGAGCATCGCACTATCAATGGTAAAATAGGAAATGCCGTCGGCGACCGCTCCGTGTGAAATAAACTCACTCGCGGAGACAGTTCGTCCCTGCGCGAGCACAACCCGCGGGAGACAGTTGGCAACAATAATTACCAAAGACGTGAATGCACAAAGGAGAATGCGTGTCATATTCTCAGAATGGTGATGCCATAACCAGGCGACGGACTATCCCTCTCCGGAGATTTCTAACGCAGGGAAGCGTGATTGGATTCGAGTTGCTAAGCGAAGATCCGTAACTTGCCATTCACTACCTAATTGATCACGGTGGGAATACTCCCGACAACCTATCTTGGACAACTGACTTTCCGAGGTTATTGACTCACGCCCTGGCGTTTCTCCTGCTCGATCATCTCCTTCATTTCCTCAACCAGGGCAGCATGTTCTTCCGCATATGGGGTACCACTAAAATCGAGCGACTGAAACAGGGCGATTAGGCGATTGCCACCTTCGACAGCCCTTCTGGCCAGTCCGATGGCGATATCGGCCCGTCCCAAAAGCAAGTACGTCCCTGCCGCCTTTTGTAGCACCCCGGAATCAATGCGCTCTCGCGCAGTGATCGCTTCTAAGTGGGCTAAGGCTTCCTCCGGCTTATCGGCATAATAGAGAATATCAGCCAAGTTAACCAATCCATTAATATCCTCAGGGTTCTTGCGAAGATGCCTCTCGAAAACCGGCACCGCGCGCAGTGCAGCAGCTTTTGTGCGCACGGGGTCTTGACAAACAATAAGCATCTGCACCACATTCGAATGGGAGAGTGCGCGATCGGGTTCGAGTTCGACACAGTGCTCCAATATCACGACAGCTTCCTCATAGCTACCCGACTCGCCAAGCACAGCTCCATAGGTGTTCCAGATCGAAAAATCGTTCGGAGCCCGTTCTGCGGCAAGACGAAGAAGTTCGATCGCTTCCTTGGTCAGGCGATCGTCACCTTCGGATTGTCCGCGAAGGTGAGCGACAAATCCTAACTGACGCAATACCAATGGCGTCCTGCCTTCGATCGCTTCTGCGCGGGCAATATAATTTCCTGCCCGTTCGAGCCAGACAGGATCACGAGAGAATTGACGGAAGAATAGCGAAGCCGTGTTTGCCATCCGAAGCCACGCATCCGCAAACTGCGGATCGATCGCAACAGCCTGACCATAAAAGCCGAGAGCACTCTGGTATCCTTCGCGAGTGACGAGATTACCAGATTGCATCCCTCGCATCCATAACTCATACGCCTCTGCGCTCTGGGTATGGTGTTCAATCAGTTTCTTGGAGTCCTCTGGCGTGAGACGGAGCTTCAAACCTTCCGCGATTTCGCGTGCAACATGCTCCTGCAACTCGAAGATGTCTTCCATCGCGCCGTTGTACTTGTCATTCCACAAGGTCTCTCCGGTAACGGTGTCGATCAGTTCACACTGGATGCGTAATCGCTCTCCTGCCTTGAGCACAGCACCATGCACAACATACCGAACATCCAATTCTCGCGCGATCGCCTTTGGTTTGAGCGTGGATGTCTTGAAATCCCGAATCGTCAGCTTATCAACGACGAAGAGTTCGGTCAGTTTATTGAGCGTATCGATCAGTTCGTAGGTGAGCCCATCCGAGAACCAATCGTGATCTTTTGCCGGACTGAGATCCTCGAACGGCAACACCGCAAGCCGGACACGGCTTGGCTTGGGTGTTGGTTGTGGTACACCAACCCTTGCCTCAGGAACCTCCAGTTCGAGTCCTCTAGTCGCGGACCTAGCGACACCAAGCTTTAGAAGGGATCGCTCAATGCCATCAAAATCGGAAAAGTGAGCTCGCTGAAGGCCGGCAAGTTGGTAGCGAAACGCATTCGGCAATGTGACCGACTCAACCTCGATCGGAATGATGCTCCGCTCAGACTCACTGGCGATGTTCAGCTCTTGGATCACATTCTTCGACACAATCGAGTGCTCGGAGAGAAGCAAAAGAAATACTCTGCATCCTTCTATCGCCTCGACGATTTCCTTCGACCACTGCGTCGCCGCCTCGATCCCATGCTGGTCGATCCAAATGTCCATTCCAGACAAGCGCAAACGCTCTGCAAGCTCTAAGGCTTGCGGGGAGTCTTTGCGGGAATAGGAGATGAAGATGTCGGGCATGTTGGCCTACAAACTCAAGATCGGATGTTTGAATTCGCGGACTGGTGAAGGAATCAGTTCGGCGATGTACTTGTGGATCGTAAGTTTTCGAATAATCTTTGGGCCTCCGCGTACTGCACAGTATTCCTATACGGCGCAAGCCCCTCCTCTTCGAACCAACTCTTGAGCGAATTGAGATTCCGGTATCCAGCTTCGATCGAACGGTGGAAGGTTTGGAAGGCCGTGTCTATCTCGCCGAGTTCGACGGCGAGGCAGGCCACATTGAAGAGTGATGTACCGTCCTTGATATTGGTCAACCGTTTCGCCGCATCGCGTGCATCGTCATCGCGGCCCGCATCATGGAGGAAGTAGGCGAGTGAAACTTTCATACTCTCGTCGTCCGGGTGCAAGCGCAGATGGCGCTCGAAGTATGGAATAGCCCGCCCCGCGTAATAGATCTTTTTGTCATTCTCACCCGCCGCGGCGCAGGCAGAGACCAGATTCCACATGCCCACGCGGTAACCTGGCTCCAGCCGTACAACTTCTTCGTAGGGCGGCACCGCCTTTGCCCACTGACCTGTACCGAAATAGAAAAAGCCAAGGGAAAAGTAGCTCATGAAGTCTTCCGGTGCTTTTTCGATGTATAACTTCGCCGTCATCTCCGCTTCTTCTAATCGGCCCTGAAGCTGCAGGATGTGGGAAAGCGGATGGTAGGCGCCCCATAGATCCGGCTTCAATTGCAGTGCCGTTTTGACGAGCTTCTCACCCTCGGCAAGCAGTTCGGGGTTGCGGTCATAGGTGCGGTACATGCTCGCAAGGTAATTCGCTTTGGAGCGATAGGCGTTTGCGAACCCGGGATCAAGACGGATGGACTCGCTAAGCAATTGAATCGCGTGGTTCCAGCTCTCCCGCGTTTGGCGGTTGAAATAGTCCTGGCCCTTTATGTAGAGTTCGTAGGCCTCGGCGTTCTCCGTGCCGCGATCGACGATCTTTTTCGTTTCGTCCTGCGTCAGGTGCAGTTTCAGACCGTCAACCACCTTTTGGGTGACTGACTCTTGAATGTCGAAAATATCTGCGAAGACTCCCCTGTGTGAGTCTTGCCAGAGATACTCGCCCTCTTTGGAATCGAGCAGCGAAACGGAGATCTTGATCTGATCTCCGAACTTCCGAACCGAGCCTTCAACAAAATAGCGAATGTTGTATTCTCGGGCAATGTCTCGGGTCTTACCGCGAAAGCCTTTGAAGTCCATCGAGGTCTTGCGATCCGTTAAGCGCAGAGATTTGATGTGACTAAGTGCGTCGATGAGTTCGCTAGTGAGTCCATCGGCAAACCAGGCATTGTCGCTGCCGGGGGAGAGATCTTCGAACGGAAGCACGATGAGGGTCTTTCGAGCATCTTTTAGCTCTTTGGCAGTTTGTGTCGTAGAAATTCTCTCTGTGCTCCCCGTCGAAGGCGCAGCTTCTGGCGAACCAACCAATGCCTTTGATGGAAGGCCAAGTCTGTTCAGAGCACGAACGATAGAGTCATACTCCGAATACGCTACCCGTTGGATACCCGCAAGGGGGTACCGTAAGACCGGGGGCAAAGGGACCATCTCAATATCGACAGGGAGAATCGTCCGCTGCGACTCGAAGGCAAGCGATGTCTCACGTGCAACATTTTTCGATATGACGGAGTGTTGTGAGACGAGAAGGAGGAACGCACCACATACGTCAATTTCCTCGACAATCTCCTGAGACCAGCTCGTTGCTCCCTCGATCCCGTGTTGATCGATCCAGACCGTCATCCCAGAATTCCGCAGCCGCTCCGTTAAGGCGAGCGCCTTATCGGAGTCCTTACGGGAATAGGAGATGAAGATGTCTGACATTCCGGCAAAAATACGAATATTCCTTGCTGAGGAACCGACATTGGCACGTCAAGCTTCCGCGAGCTTTGCTTTTATGCGTAGGAGATGCTCTTCGTACCGGATCAAGTGATCCGTCTGGGTCTCGACGCCAATCTCGACACACTCTTGGAGATGCCGAAACGCCCTCAGAAGCCAATCTCGGCGTGCTTCGCCGGTGAGTGTCTCAGCATGCATCTCTTCCACCTCTCCGAGTGCGTGAAGCGCATCGCCCTTCAGATGATGCTCGCGTATCTCAACGGTAATCGTCATTGCGCTTTCGAGTAAGTCGATCCCCTCATTGATCCTTCCGGATTGAGCTATGAGTACGCCGATATCGATCATGCAGGAGGACACACCGGATTGGTCGCCAATTGTCTCAAAGATTTCAAGAGAGCGGCGCATGTAATCGAGCGCCAACTCTCCGTTCCCTAATGACTTGTAGCTGTTTCCAATCAGTTGAAGAGAATCCGCCATTCCCTTCTTGTCACCAATCGCCTCCTTCATTGTGAGGCTCTGCAATGACAACGCTAAGGCCTCCTCCCAGCTACCGCGTGATTCAAGCACCTTGCCGAGAAAGGTTAGTGAAATGGCAATTGCTTGCTTATCTCCCATCCCCTCCGCCGTGTAGAGGCTCCTTCGAATACAATCCTCAGCACTTTGGTCATCCCCGAGGAAGAAATGAACATTAGCCAAATTGATATACACCTGGCACATCCACGATCTCTCACCGATGGATTCCATGATCGCTTTCGCCGTCTGAAGGTGATCCATTGCTTCTGCGTATTGCCCCAGTCGAATATGGATCATAGAATAGTTGACGTGTTGCCCAGAAAGGCTTCTCCTATCACCGAGTGATTCATAGATTGGAAAGCCTTGCTCATAGAATGGCTTCGCCAGAACGTAGTTGCCTTGGGCAGTGTGTATGTTCCCAATAACGCGAAGGGCATTTGCCTCACCGTAAAGATAGGATATACTACGTGCTGCTTCGAGCGCTCGCATGGCACAGCGAAGACCTTCATTGTACTCACTACTTCGAAACCGACAATGGGCTATTCCAATTGAAGTATCCGCAACACGTTTAGCATTGCCGATTGATGCGAATCCCATTTCGGCGTGAGTATAGTGAGTAATCGCACCACGCAACCTGTTTTGTTTCTCCAAAAGTCCTGCGACTCGAACTTGGGCTTCGCTTCGTTTTAGCGTATCAGCATTGTGCCACCGTGCGAGTCCGCTGGCGTAGGCAACTTCGATGTCGCGCCCATCTTCATCGAGCACTTTCCAATACTGAAGCACCTCGTAGGTCGTCTCGCCTTCATAAAGCGTCATGAGTACCGGGATCGCCGTGAGTGCCGTCTCCAAACGATCCCACTCCCTGCATGCGCCAAGCTGATGAGTCAGTTCCACCGCCGCACGGTGGAGTGCGGTATTATCCCGCGGGGTGGTTGCGGTCTGCGTTGGCACGGTGCGTGATATTATGCGAGCATCTCTTCGTCATCTTCCGAAACCAGCGGCCGCGTGAAGATCGACCCGATCATATCCCGATACGTCACATCCGGTCTTCCAAATTCCTCCTCCTTCGCGAGCTTCGAGTTTTGATGGAGCCCATCGAGAACGAACTCCATTGCGCTGGCGAGCGAGAACCGGTCGGCTTCCTGGATCTTCATGTGGCGAACGGTTAGCTCGCGCAAACGCGGCACACGCGAGAGCTCCTTCGCATAATCCTCGAACTTCATCGTGTCCGTAAGCGAGATCATGTTGCCTTGCGAGAACCAGTTGAGTACTGCATCGTACTCGCCTTCCTTCTGCGGCTGCTGTGGTTGGCCTGTTTTGGCGTATCGATCCTGGTATCGCTCCGATCCAGATTTGACGCGTTCGCGAGCGAGTGGGTCGGGGAAATATTTCTTGAAAATCTCGCGCACCGCCTTGCCGATGAGCGCGCGCGCAACTTTCGCCATGCCCTCTTGCTCACCTTCGAAGACGAGTTCTACTTTGCCCGTAACGCCCGTTGTTACAAACGCGAGATCGGTTACACGGGGAAGAATGATGTCGTCGCCATTCATGATGGAGCGACGTTCCGCGTTCGAAATGAGCGCTTCCATCGCACTGATGGTGAGCCGTGCTGAAACGCCTGACTTCTGATCGATGAACTCCGACTTCCTCGCCTCGAATGCGATCTGTTCGATGATCTCCTTGAAATATCGCGGCACGGCGAGACCCTCTTCGCCTAGGCGTGCGGTCCATGCTTCCTGCTCGGTGATGGAGATCGCGGTTTCCATCGAGAGCGGATAGTGCGTAAGGATTTGCGATGCGATGCGGTCCTTGAGCGGCGTGATAATGTTACCGCGATTGGTGTAATCCTCCGGGTTTGCAGTGAAGACCATCATCACATCGAGAGGAATACGAATGTTGAATCCGCGAATCTGGATGTCGCGCTCTTCGAGAAGATTGAACAAACCAACCTGAATGCGAGGCTGCAAGTCCGGCAATTCATTGATCGTAAAAATACCGCGATTCGTGCGAGGGATAATGCCGAAGTGAATCGCACCCTCGTGCGAGTAATGCAATCGCTGGTGCGCCGCCTTCAGCGGATCGATGTCGCCGATAATATCTGCAATAGTCACATCGGGCGTTGCGAGCTTCTCGCCATAGCGTTCGGAGCGGTGAATCCATTCGATGGGCGTCGCGTCCCCAAGCTCTCGGACGAGCTGAACCGCATGGAAAGAGATTGGGTGAGTGGGGTCATCGTTGATCTCGCTGCCCTTTACTATAGGCGTCCATTCATCAAGAAGCTCGATCAGCAATCGGGCGATACGCGTCTTCGCCTGACCGCGAAGACCCAGCAGAATCACATCATGCTTCGCGAGAATGGCGTTTACAAGCTGCGGCGTGACGGTGTCTTCATATCCGAGAATTCCAGGAAAGAGCGGCTCCCGGTTGCGCAATTTAGCGATCAGATTCTTCCGCATTTCCTCTTTGACGGAGAGCGACTGATAACCGGAGGCGAGAAGTTCGGCGAGCGTCGTGGGTTTGTTCATAGTGGGTTGCTAACGAGGAATGCGTCGGAATTTACTCCCACCGTTTGAACGACTAGTTACTCGTTACTCGTTACCCATCACCGTGACACCCAAAATCCTCATTCTCCGACTTAGCTCGCTGGGCGATATTGTCCTGACAACGCCGCTTCTTGTGGCGCTGCGAGAGAAATATCCAGAGAGCAGGATCGACTTGGTGATCGCATCGGAGTATGAGACGCTGGCGCAGGTGCTGCCTGCTGTTTCGAGAGTGCATGTCTTCAATAAGCGGAGCGGATTCAGCGGACTTCTTGCGTTACGCAATCAGCTTCGGGAAGAGAAGTACGATTATGTTCTTGATGTTCACGATGTCCTTCGCACCAAGATTCTTCGGCAAGGATTAGGCAAGCACGTCTCGGTCATCGACAAGCGAACATTCAAGCGCTGGCTTTTGGTGAAGTTTAAGTATGATTTACTGAAGGGCGAGCCGGATGTCATTGGAAGATACTTCGAGGCCGCAAAGAAACTCGGAATTACCGATGACGGACGAGCTCCAACGTTGAAGGCCACCCACGTCCGCGATCCCAAACGCATTGCCATTGCTCCCAGCGCGCGACATTGGAATAAGAGGTGGCCGGTTGAACACTTTCAACGGCTTGGGAATACGTTGCTTGAGAAAGGATATGAGTTAACTTTCTACGGTTCGAGGGCGGAGATCGCACTTATCGAAGAAATCCGAAAGGGGCTCCACAACGGGAAGCATCGCTCGTTAGCTGGCGAGCTTGATCTAACCGACGCCGCCCATTCCCTTGCAAAGTGCTCAGCCGCAATTACAAATGACAGCGGTTTGCTTCATGTCGCGGAAGCGGTTGGAACGCCAGTCGTAGCGTTGTTCGGGCCAACGGTGAAGCAGTTTGGCTTTGCGCCGCGCGCGGCGAGTGCGGTTGTGCTGGAGGTCGAGGGATTGTATTGTCGGCCTTGTACGGCGATTGGGTCAAGTGAATGTCCGGAGAAGCACTTCAGATGTATGCGGGAGGTTGGGCCGGAGCAGGTGGTTGTTGCCCTTCATACTGTCATTCCCGCGAAAGCGGGAATCTAAGCTCCATAGGACCTGGATTCCCGCTTTCGCGGGAATGACAAACATCCTCAGCTTACGGCTTCAAATGCGTCGCCAAAAACGACAGCGTAAGCGCCCAGGCCTGTCGCGCGGCGTTGGCGTTGTATGCCGGGCGTGCATCGCAGAAGAACGCATGATCGGCGTCCGAAAACACTGCGGCGATGTGCGGCTTGTTGGCTTCGGTCATCGCGGAGGTCACGGCGTTGCGTTGTTCGGCGGTCAGATGCTTATCCAGTCCACCCCAGCAGAAGAGGATGGGCGCGTGCTGCTCTTCCGCGAGCGGTAGTAGATTTGGAGCGATGCCGCCACCATAATAGGACACCGCCGCCCTTAGCGGCAGCTTTGCGTTTGCGATGTAAGACGCACGTCCACCCATGCAAAAGCCGATTGCGCCAACATGCCCCGGATCAACTTGTCGATCACCGAGCAACCAATCATAGACGGCGAGCATGTCCTCTGTTATTGCATCCGTCGTGACGGCGAAGAAGTGTTCGCCAAGTTTCGCGAAGTCACCATAGCCTGCGGTGAAACCTTGAGGCGCAGTCCGGTGAAACAACTCCGGCGCGACCGCGACGTAGCCTTGCTGCGCAAAACGGCGACACACATCCTTGATGTGATCGTTCACGCCGAATGCTTCTTGCAACACGATGAGCGCCGGCGCTCTCCCGCTCTCGGGACGCGCCACATATGCGCCCATGTCGCTGCCTGCAACGGGGATGGTGATGGTGTCAGTGGTGATGGTCATGGAAAGTTACTAATTTTAGTACTATACGTCATTGCGAGGAAGTCCCGTAGGGACGACGAAGCAATCCGTTGTTGAGTACTGGGTCGCTCCACAACAACGGATTGCTTCGTCACCGCTTCGCGGTTCCTCGCAATGACCATGTTTGGGGCGTGGATGCTTATCGGCTGAGCCTCTCCTTCAGCATCTCATGTATCCCGCCAAAGCTGCCGTTGCTCATGACGATAACAACATCCCCCGGCTTCGCAATTTCACCAACTTGTTCCGCGATGGCAGCGGCATCGGGAAGGTAGTATGCTTCTTTACCCTTGTCGCGCAAATCCTGCATAACGCGATCGGGGTCGAGACGCTCCTCAGGAGAGAGGAGATTTAGCCGCGCGATTTGAGAGATGAAAACAACATCGGCATCGGTAAAGCACTCGGCAAGTTCGCGTTGGAAGATGTTGCGGCGTGTGGTATTGGAGCGCGGTTCGAAGATGGCGATGACGCGATTCTGCGGAAAACGCTGACGCAATGCTTGCAGCGTTTCGCGAATCGCGGTTGGATGATGCGCGAAATCATCATACACGATCACTCCGCCGAATTCCCCCTTCTTCTCCATTCGCCGCTTGATACTTTTGAACGTGGAGAACGCTTGCTGAATTTCATCGAACGTGAGCCCATGATGCAGTGCCGCCGCCGTCACAGCGAGAGCATTGCGAACATTGAACTCGCCGAGCATCGGTATCTCCAATCGCGTCACGGCCCGCCCGGGTGAATGCACGTCGAATACCGAGGAGTGATCGGTAAATTCGATATTTGCGGCGCGGAAGTCGCAATGGTCCGATAAGCCAAATGTGGCAAGCGGTGCGAAGGCTCCGCGCACAATGTCTCGGACATTGGGATCATCTCCATTCGCAATGACGATGCCATTGCGCGGTACGAGATTCGTAACACGTTTGAAGGCGAGCTTTATGTCATCAATCGAGTCAAAAATATCCGCGTGATCGAACTCGATATTGTTGATGATTAGCGTCGTCGGAAGGTAATGGAAGAACTTCGAACGCTTATCGAAGAAGGCCGTGTCATATTCATCGCCTTCGAGAACTACGAACTCACTCTCGGGTCGCGCCTGATACCCTTGATGGAAATTCTCCGGTACACCGCCAATCAAGAAATTCGGTTTTCGTCCTGCGGATTCCAACGTCCATGCCATGAGCGATGATGTTGTCGATTTACCATGCGTGCCCGTGACCACGATGGAGTTCTTCCCTTGAATCACCTCCCGCTTCAATATCTCCGGCAGCGATGTGAACGGGATGCGCCGATCCAGCACTGTCTCCACCTCCTCATTCCCGCGCGACATGGCATTGCCGATGATTACGACATCGGGATTTGCAGTATCAATATTGGAAGCACGGTAGCCCGGTAGAATGTTGATGCCCTGCTCGGCGAGCAGAAGAGACATCGGCGGGTAGATATTATCGTCGGAGCCGGAGACTTCGTGGCCGAGAGCGCGGAGCAGCAGCGCGCCATTGCCCATTGCGGTGCCGCAGATACCGATGAAGTAGAGGTGCATTCGTCTGAACCGGGATTGATGGGATTATTTCGGATTAGTGGGATTGGGAACACCTACACTAACTTACTAATCTCAAAAATCAACTCAATCTCATAAAATCATGGTACTGACTCTTGTAGCGGGGGAGGGATTTGAACCCACGACCTACGGATTATGATTCCGACGCTCTAACCAACTGAGCTACCCCGCCAGGGGAAAGGAGAAATTAGGAATGATGAATTATGAAAGAATTCTCTCATAGCCCAGCATCTAACGAATGTGGTCCCACAATTGTTAGCGCGGCCCGAACGTAAATCGGAACGGGCGTAGTTCCAAATTTCCACGAATCTGTTATTGTGAACCACCAAGACCTGCCTTTTCTTGAGCGATCCCCTCGCGACCCGTCGCTTTCTCAGCCTCCCCTGCTCGTGCTTTTGCATGGTCGGGCCGCAGAAGCGAAAACTATATTTTCCATCGAGGGGCTGCTCGATCCGAGGCTACATGTACTTGCCATTCGTGCACCGTACGAGTCGGAATTGGGCGGATATGAGTGGTTTCATCCCGGCACAGATGAGACGCGGGAGGAAATCAAGGATGCCAAGCGATTCAATGAATCGGAGGCGATCCTGTTGGAGAACATTCAGTCCCACATCACCCGGTTAGGAATGGAATCCAACGATCTATTCTTGTGGGGATTTAGTCAGGGCGCGGCGATGTGCCAAATTCTGGGGCTTCGCGGAAAACTGAAACCGATGGGGGTTGTTCCAATGTCTGGCTTCTTGCCGACACCCGTGCGGCGTTGGCACGAATGGTCCCGGCACTCGAAATTCCTCATCGCCCACGGCACGAACGACGAGGTACTTTCGCAGGATTCATCGCTCGCCGCAAAATCATTCTTGGAATCGAAAGGCGTCGATGTGGAATATCATGAATACAAAGGCCGCCACAAAATGACGCTCGCCTCCGTCGCATTCGTGAACGACTGGATCAAGAAAACCGCCAAACTTCCGTAGCGGCGTGCTGCGCACACCCACAATCCCTTTGACCGAAAAACTCCCCTACGACTTCGACCTCCGACTGAACCACCCCGTGTCCACACACGCGGTGCAGTTTCAGCTCATCCCTGTGGGGTCGCGGGTGCTGGATGTCGGTTGCCACACGGGAATTCTGGGCGCGGCGCTGAAGGAGAAGAAGCAGTGCGAGGTGATCGGCATTGACAACGATGAGCGCGCGATAGCTGTGGCGGGAGATCGGTTGGATTCGGTACGACTCGTCAATCTCGAAGTGGACAGTTGGAGTGACCTCATGCTAACTCTCGGCCTGGCAAACTTCGACATCATCCTCTTCGGGGATGTCATTGAGCATACGCGGGAGCCGCAACAAATTCTTTCTGAGGCGAGGAAGCTATTGAAGCCGGGCGGTAAGGTGATCGTGAGTTTGCCGAATGTGGCGAACCTTCGCGTTCGTCTCGGTCTTCTCTTCGGGAATTTCGATTATGGGGACTCAGGGATATTGGATAAGTCTCACCTGCGATTCTTCACCCAAAAGTCGGCGAGAGAGTTGGTCGGAGAAGCGGGCTACAAGATCGTCGCAGAGCGATATTCGGGGTACTCACTCCCGAAGTGGTTGATTGACGCAATGCCAACGCTGTTTGCGGTCAATATTATTTTGGTGGGCGAGTAAGCCAAAATCTTCCCCCAACTCCGTCCCAGGGTTCCGCTACGCTGCTCCCTGGGCTATCTACCAAGGGTTCTTAAGGTGCTAGGCGAGCGACGATTTCTACGTATTGCGGGATGAGTCCATTACCCGTCGAAGTTGCCGCGGGAGCGTCCCCCTTCTTCTTCTTGCCCTTCTTCGCTGAAGCGTCGGCTGGCGGAGCAGGGACACTAACACCAGGAATTGTGAAGCGACCGACGGGTACTGTCGCGCTGGTTACAACACTGAACCGATTCGCCTGAATGGACTTGCCAAGGAAGAACGACCGGATAGCAGTTGCCCTGCCATCCACCAACGTCTGCTGCGATGCGTCCTTCTTGCCCTTGATCTCCCAATCCGGATAGACGGTGATATTCAGCGAAAGCTTCACATTGCGACGAATGAGATCAACGATCTCGTTTAGGCGCGCAGTTGAACCTTCGGTGACTGTGGAAGACTTCGGCAGAAACACCGCATCGTTAATAGGGAAAATGTCTCCATCGTGTAAGCGCGTGAGGAAGATTCGGAGACTGTACTCCGTGTACTTATCGAGCGCAGGCACCATGATCGTATCCTCGTGATACGCATACTTCGTATCGTTGACGACGAAGCGGTACATGCCATTCGGCTGAAGGATGTTCGTGAACTTGCCATCGGGCTTTGTGGTCGTGGTGGTCACGCGCTCTGTTCCGCGAAGGATCGTTACCTTAACCCCTCCCAACGGCGAGCCGTCATCACCGACGACATCACCTTTGATCATCCCGACTGCGCGAGACAAATTTCCGAGTTGGGCGTAAGCGGAAGAATTTAGGGCAAACAGCGCGGCGCAGATCGCTACGAATTGTGCGTAGTTGTAACGTTGATTCATCGTCCGATAACCTAGAGATGTGGTACGTAAATAGAGCGAGACCAGAGGGCAACGACTCGCCCTCGGCGGCCTAAGAACACGTCTTAATAACGAAAGTTACACGCAAATCCTGACAAATCGGGTTCATTTTTGGACGACGCCAATAACCATGCCATCGCCGATCGGTGCCAAAATGCTGAACAAAGATGGCTCCGCGGTGATGGCGCGGTTGAACTCTTGAAGGGCTGTTACTGAGACGAAATCGGAGTCGTCCGGCTCAACCTCCGTTGCGATCTTCCCCAAGGCAAGCGCATTGTCGCCCGCAATGACGCCGCCCGGACGAACGAGCCTCAGTGACTCGCGAAGGTAATTGACATAGTTCACCTTATCGGCATCGATGAGGACGAAGTCGAATATGTTATCCTTCATGGATTTCATCGCATCCAGCGCAGGTCCGGTGATGACTTTCACATTTCCAATTCCCGCTTCGGCAAGATTCTCCTTCGCAACCTCCGCGTGCTCGGGATTGAATTCAAGGCTCACAACCTCGCCATCCGCCCCAATTGCTTGCGACATAATCGCCGCGCTATATCCGAACAACGTTCCTACATCAAGCACGCGTTTCGCTTTTATCGCACGCAAGAACACCTTAACGAATTTCGCTTGTTCTTCCGCGATCATAATCATCGGAATTCCCGCCGCCTGCGCGCGGGCACTCATTCTTTGCAAGAGCACGCGTTCGTCGCTCGCGAAATTGGAGACGATGTATTCGCAGGTGTGGTCGGTGAGCGGAGTACCCTTCATATCAAATTCTTAATTATTGAACTCGTCTTTGGTGATGATTCAAAAGGACGTTATACGTCATTTGCAAAGAGTGTTGCATCCGACTTTCGAAACGGAATACCAAAATGTTTGTATGCAAGTTTCGTCGCTTCCCTACCTCGCGGCGTGCGGGCGATAAAGCCTTCCTGAATCAAGAATGGCTCGTACACTTCTTCTATCGTCCCGCCTTCTTCTCCCACAGCAACAGCAATGGTATTCAATCCCACGGGTCCGCCATTGAATTTTTCGATGATCGTCAGGAGAATACGTTTGTCCATCTCATCGAGGCCGTGCTCATCGACTTCGAGGGCCTTCAGAGCCATGAGCGCAATCTCCTTCGTGATTCGTCCATCGCCTTTGACTTGCGCGAAATCACGGGTACGATGCAACAGACGATTTGCTATTCGCGGAGTGCCACGCGAACGACGAGCCAGTTCGAGCGCGCCATCTTCATCCACTTCAAGCGAGAGCAATCGCGCGCTTCGTTCGATAATTGTCTTAAGTGTTGGCGCTGTGTAGTAGTCGAGGCGATTGGTAATCCCGAAGCGCGAACGGAGCGGTGCGGAGAGTAATCCCGCGCGAGTTGTTGCACCAATAAGCGTGAATGGCTTCAGCTCGATCTGAATTGAACGGGCGCTTGGACCGGAGTCGATCATGATATCGAGCTTGTAGTCTTCCATCGCGGAGTACAGATATTCTTCGACGACGGCGGAGAGGCGATGGATTTCATCAATGAACAGCACGTCACCTTCTTCAAGCGTTGTCAGCAATCCTGCGAGATCGCCAGCGCGTTCAAGAACTGGCCCTGAGGTCGTCTTGATGTTCGCGTGCATTTCGTTCGCGATGATATGCGCGAGGGTCGTCTTGCCAAGACCGGGCGGGCCAGTAAACAACACATGATCGAGCGCCTCACCGCGAGCGCGCGCCGCCTGGATGAAGATGCGGAGATTCTCGATGATGCTCGTCTGCCCCGTGAACTCGCCGAACTCGCGCGGACGCAGCGAACGCTCGTATTCGGCTTCGATCTTTTCGGGGGCGACTGCTTCGTTGCGTTTGGTGGCCATGTCGGGTTGCTAACAGCCCAGGACGGAAAAGGAGTCTTAGGACGCCCCCTCGACATTCAAAATAAAATTAAGCATATCAATATTCCCCGGATTGTGTCCGGCACGACGAATCGCGGCGAAAACTTGCGCGCGTGTGTGCGTGCCATGGTTCGCCGTGTGCATCAGCAGCTTCCAAACAGGGTGCGACTCCTGCTTGCCATTCGAGCGCACGAAGCTGCGAATTTCCTTCACGCTTTCTTCCGTCAATCCATTGATGTAGGTGTTCGTCTGCTCATTCACTGCCACCCAGCGCTGGCGAGCTTTCTGGAGGGTATCCAGATCCTTCGGCAACATTAGCCTTATCGCCTCCTTCATTTCTTTCGTCTCATCGTACCAACAGAACCAGCCCCACTGGACGTTAATGAGATGATCGAGTGTCTCCCACGTCGAGCCATTGCCGCTGCAGCCGGGGGCGGTCCATTCTTCAGGCGTGAGCTGCTCGCAGGCGTTCAGAAGCTGCTCTGTGGCCCAGGCGTTGTATCGGTAGTACGTTTGGATGAGTTCGAGCATTTAAAAATCGGATTAGTGTCGTCCAGAACAGCACCGCGTTCAAAGACTATTCCCGGCATGACAATAAACTAACGCAACATCCGTCTTCAACAGGCGTTTTACGCGTAGCCAGCAACAACTTTCTCTTTTCCGCATGGCTTGACTGTTACTTTCCGACGCAGCCGAATGTGGATGTATGCAACCGGGTTAAGGCAACTAACCCTCACCGCTTGAATGAAATTACCACTCTTTCTTCTTCTTCTCCTCGGATTCACCCTCCTTACCCACCAGGATTCCGCAGCCTTCACAAGGGCCTCACTGCCGGACTCAAGTACCGGTGTCATTTCGGGCTTTATCAAAGATTCGACGAACGGTGAGTCGATCATCGGCGCGACGGTACGGGTTCGGGATCTGAAGATCGGTGCAATCTCGAACAAAAGCGGTTTCTTCTCGCTGCATGTGCCAAGTCGGGTGCAAGTGCTTGTTGAGATCACATCGCTGGGATATCGGTCTGTGAAGGAGAAGTTTATTCTAAAGGATGGCGAGGATCGCTCCAGAACATACCTGCTTGCACCCGCCAGCGTTTCGGGAGCTGATATAACCGTTGAAGCCGACCACGAAAGGGAACGGCAGGAGCCACAGGTTTCCCGTGTCACCATTCAGCCCCAGCAAGTGGCGGATCTCCCGAAGGCGGGAGAATCTGACATCTTCCGCATCCTGCAATTACTGCCCGGCGTCCAAACCTCCAGCGAGATTTCGAGTGGGCTGTACGTACGCGGGGGCTCGCCCGACCAAAACTTGATCTTGCTCGATGGGAGTGTGCTTTACAATCCGTCTCACTTTTTCGGCTTCTTCTCAACATTTAATCCGGATGCGATAAAGGACGTCGAATTCATCAAAGGCGGGTTCCCCGCAGAATACGGGGGAAGGCTCTCCTCCGTTCTAAGCGTAACCGACATTGACGGTGACCGCAACCAAACGAAAGGCAAGTTTACGCTCGGGCTGATTTCCAGCCGAGCCACGATCGAGACACCACTTGGCACCGGAGCGTTGGTGCTCTCAGGCAGAAGGACCTACCTTGACGTGCTCCTGAATGCGACCGGATTGGCTACCTCACTCAATTTGCCTGGATATTATTTTTATGATCTCAACCTGAAGATCACTCAGAACCCGTCCCCTAACGACAAAGTCACCGTGAGTGGCTACATGGGATCCGATAATTTAAATTTTGCAGCCGCGAACGCCGCGAACGATATCACGATGCAATGGGGCAATAAGGCGGCCTCCGGAGTGTGGACGCATGTCTTCGGCAGCGAGTTATTCTCGAAGCTGGACCTTAGCGCCAGTAACTACTCCTCGACGTTCACCGTCGGTTCCAACGCGCAGCCGTTCAATTGGATCAACGGGATTGATGATTACACGGCACTTGGGAGCATGGAATATTTTCCGAATCAGCAGAACACGATAAAGACGGGTATTCAGGCAACCGCTTACCATACCTCATTGAAGATTCAAAGCGGTACCAATCCGCCGAATGCCGACATTGACCGAACACCTTACTATGCGGCAGCATATGCACAGGACGAGTGGAAACCGACGCTTGGTGCGACCGACCCGCTCGCAATCACCGCTGGGCTCCGAGTCGATGGCATAAGCTCGAATCCGCAGATAGGGATCGATCCGCGAATTAGCGCCAGATATGTCCTTACTCCTGCCGTCACACTTAAAGCCAGCTTTGGAGTGTATCACCAGTATCTCAAGCTCGCGACGAATACCCTCATTCCCGTCTTCGATGTATGGCAAGCGACCGATACTTCGCAACCTCCCGAGCGGGCATTGCAATATGTGCTTGGCGTTTCGACTACTCCCTTCGAAGATGTCAATTTCGACGTTGAGGCCTACTATAAGGATATGACCAATCTGGTCGAGATGCGGCCAAATGTCACCTCGGGAAGTACGCTTAACGACGTCTTCTTTGTTGGTAACGGGAAGGCGTATGGTATCGAGTTCTTTCTGCAAAAGCAGGAAGGACGCTTTACTGGCTGGCTCGGGTACACACTCGCATGGACAACCAGAACATTCCCAGACATCAATAACGGCAAGGAGTTTCCTCCGACCTACGACCGGCGAAACAACTTCGATCTCGTGTTTACCTACCATGCCAACGACCGCTGGACCTTCGGCGCGAACTATACCTACGGCACTGGACAGGCGTACACGCAGATCACAGCGCTTGCGCCAAACGCGGAGGATGGCGGACGCAATATACCGATCGGCGGAGACAAGAACGCACTGCGTCTGCCGCCGTATAATAGATTGGATTTATCCGCAACGTATAAATTCAGTTTCTTCTCGGAGCAGCGCAATGCGGAGTTCAATTTCGACGTGTTCAATGCGTACAACTATCGGAATGTCTGGATCTCGCAAGTAGATGAGACGACGAATCCGGCGACGATCAACTTGGTACGCCTTTTACCGATATTGCCGACGTTCGGCGTTTCTGTTAACTTTTAGGTCTATTGCTTTGAAAGAAATGCCCACCCTACTTCTTCTGGTACAACGGATTGCTTCGCCGAACAGACTGTGGCTAGCTCTATCGGTATCTATTATCATCAGCGCGATGAGCATGGCGTTCGTCAGTTGTGACTCCCCTATCGACACTGCGTATCACGAGCAAATCGTCGTAGCAGCATTCCTGATCGAAGGGCAGCCAATCGACTCCATCGTTTTGCATCGCACTACGCCGTTCGGCTCGTATTACGATGATCTGGATTACGCTGTCGATAGCGCCCATGTAACGATCACCGTTGACGGTGTTCCGCATACACTGTTGCCGGCCAAACTCAAAGGGCGGTACTACTTGCCAGCCTCCGAACTCATCCTTCAGGGAGGAAAGGAGTATGACCTTACCATCGTCGCACCCAATTGGCAGACCGGTGGCACGCAGACACTTTCGGCGAATACGATCGTGCCGATGCCCATCCACTATAGTCCGCTTGCGGATTCCGTGCGTGGCAAGACGCTCATTCTGGACACGAACAATCTCAGCACGTTCGCATTTGTCGTGACAGCGGGTCCGGTTGACAGACCTGATCGCCGCTATATCATGACAGCAACCGCACGCGACACATCCTACGGGCGCATTCGCCAGCGGCGCCAAGGGCCGGATTCCTTGCAGGTCACACGGTACTCACTGGTTCAGACCGGCCCCGCCATCGCAGTGACTTCACGATTATTCAATTGGTATGGGCCGAACACCATCTCCTTCTACGCCATCGATACCAACTGGAATGATTATCAACGGCAACTTCAGAACGTCGGCAACACATCTTACCAACCGACACTCAATCATGTACAAGGTGGCATGGGTGTCTTCGCCAGTGGCGCAAGGGACACCGTTACGGTGATGATTTTGCCGAAGCAGTAGCCACTTTAGCGGGGTCTGTGCCTTCTCGCTTCGTATATTGCAGTCCGATAGAGATTGCATGAAGGAGGGTTAACGGCATGACCGAGGTAAAATCGAGAGAAATATCAGCGGCGAATGGTGTGGCAGCGGGGCACGTAAACCGTGCGCCGATGCGTGATACGGCTGCGATTATTGAGGACTTAAAAGAGGCGCTCGAATTCGTCGAGGAGCGCATGGTGAACCGCTCCGAGGTGATCTCGCAGGCGTTTCTTGCGCTGCTTATCGGCGAGCACCTGCTCATCGAAAGCCGCACGGGCGTCGGAAAGACGCTGCTGGCCGAGCAGGTATTCCGAATGTTCGAGGGAGCGCGTACCTTCAAAGTGCAGGCCAGCAAAGAGCAGCAGCCTGACACCTATTTCGGCGGACTCCTCCTCGAAGAACTCAAGCAGGGCCGCATTATTCACAACACCACCGGCTCCCTTGTCGAAAGCGAATTTGGCTTCATTGACGAAATCTTCGACGCCAACGACTACACTCTACGTGCCCTTCTGTCGCTCCTCAACGAGCGCCAACTCGTGCGCGGAATGCAGCGAATGCCGTCGAGCATTCACACGGTCGTCGCCGCAACCAACTATCTCCGGATTTCCGAGATCACCGAGGCGCTGATGGATCGGTTCATGTTCAAGGCGCTGATTCATCCTGATAAGGATGCCTATCATCAGTTCAAGATCTCTCAGCAGTATCTGAAGAATCTTGGCAACACGATCGAGCCGATAAAGAAGATCCAATACGCAGACCTGGCGTACGCATCGCACATCGTTCGCGGGGAAGTGCCAGAGTATCAGATTTCGGTAACGCCCGACATTGTCTACTTCATGAATCTCGTCATTCGTCATTACGAGATCCAGCGCAATCGGTTGCTCCATGACCGTCCGCATGAAACGCACTTGCGAACGAAGGATTATTATATTTCGCCGCGCACGCAGGCGAAGTCCCTCGATGTCGTCCGTGCCATCGCCTTCCTTCATGGCCGAACAAGTGTTATTAAGGAGGACATCCCGCGCTTGCACCTGCTGCTGTGCACTTCCGGTGTCGCAGAGGAGCGTGCGCTCTTTCAGCGTTCGTATGACACACTTATTCAGCTCTATCAGGTATCAGGTGCCTTCGAACAGCTCTCCGCTCTCCTAACCCTCGATGAGGTCTTGACAAAGCTGAAGCATGATCCCTCCCTCATGTCCAAACCGCTTGACGAGTTGGAGGCCGCACCGACGAAACGCTCGCTTGTAACATGGGCCAAAGAAACGCTCGGCGTTGCCGACGCATCGGCTGGACACAAGCGACGATTGGTGGAAGGCTACTTGCAAAGTATCCACCCCGCAACTGAGGATCTGAAAGCGCTAAAGGTTCACATGGAAAAGGAGATCAAGGTCGTGTTCTCAGAAGCAGCCGAGCATTTCTAATCCGCGAAGCCTAAATCAGGAAATAATTGACCGGCCCATCCGTCTTAAGAACATTGGGTGGAGTACGCTTTGGAAGGAGATTCTGTTCGCTCCATGCACACAGGTCGCTCACCGCGATTCATTTGCGCCACCGATACTCTGGGTACCTCGCGACCTCTTATTCGTTGTAGCTATTCACCCGCTGTTCTGCTCTCCTACTCTTTCGGTACATGAATCCAACAATTGAATCTCGCGAACGCGTGCGCTCTCGGCACCGCTCGTTTGCCATCTTCTTCTCGATCGTTCTCACCGTTTATTCGGCGGTGCATTTCTACATTTTCACACGGCTCAATCAGGCGATACCGGATGGCTCGTGGTTCCGCACGCTCTTCATCCCGCTCTTCATATTTATCGCGGCGAGCTACATCGTCGGTCAGATACTTGAGCGGAGGAAATCGTCATTTGTCAGTGACGGGTTGACGTGGACCGGCGCGTTGTGGCTGGGTGCATTGGCCTGGTTCTTTCCGGCGATAGTGATGGTAGATGTAATTCGGCTGGCCGATTATGCCTTCCACTTTCTTCCCCCGGAGTGGTATGTCAATGGCACCGAAACGAAGGAGACCATTGGGAGCATCGGAAGCGCGGTCGTACTTATCGGTATGACCTATGGATTCTGGAACGCCCGGAATCTTCGTGTCCGACCGCTTGCGATCACCATTGATAAAAAGAGGAATGGCGCACCACTGCGCATTGCACTCATAAGTGACATGCACATGGGGACGATCATTGCGAAGAAGCGGGTTGCGCGAATGGTGGAGAAGATCAATTCCATCAAGCCCGATCTGGTGCTGATGGCTGGCGATCAGATAGACGGCAATCCGCATCCGGTAATGGAATTGGATCTTGGTAAGGTCTTGGAGAAGATCGAGAGTAAATACGGTGTATATGCAATCACGGGTAACCATGAGTACATTGGCGATGCAGAAATTGCGTGTGCCTATTTGCAATCGCACGGTGTGAAGATGATCCGCGATAGCGCGGTGGAGGTTGCGGGCGTCTATCTTGTCGGCCGAGAAGACGGCGCGGCAAAGCAATTCGCGCACTTGGACCGCAAAGAACTGTCCGAACTGATGGCGCCTCTTGATAGGTCAAAACCGATCATCCTAATGGACCACACCCCGTTCCACCTGGAACAGGCTGAGCAGAACGGCGTTGATCTCCAGGTTTCCGGCCACACACATCACGCACAGATATGGCCATTCAGCTATATCACAAAGAAGATCTACGAAGTAAGCTGGGGATACAAGAAGAAGGGCAACACGCACATCTACGTCTCCTGCGGCGCGGGAACGTGGGGGCCACCAATTCGCATTGGGAATAGACCGGAGGTGGTGGAAATAACAATCACCTTCCGCGGCACCTAACGATGTATGATTGACGACCTCGAAGACTACCGCGCCCCCATCCCGAATGTTCGGATGATCCGGCAGATCACCGTGCCACGCTGGGCGGTGGAAGATCCTGAGCCGGGGGATCAGTACGTCGCGCCAGAAATGCCGGACTTGGGGGATGCGAATAACGTGTTCTTCCGCTCGAAGCTCAACCTGGAGCCGGAACAACTGTATCTTGGTAGGCTGCTAAGTGCGCGCCATGTCTCTGGTGAGGATAGAATGATAGAACTTAGTCATGTCGAATCCTACTACAATGAAGTCGGGCTTCTAATCGAGCGCAGAGAATTCAACGAGGGCACACTTCAACAGCGTCAGCGTTTTTTGTTCGATGCCGAAGGTCGACTTACCCGCAAGGTGCTCGAAGACCACCACGATGAGCAGTTGGAAAGAACGGAGTTACAATACGGCGACGATAGAAAGCTGCTATCGGAAACCGTGACATACTCGGATGGCAGTAAACAGGTCACTGCACATCGATGGGCCGGTCCAACAGACGATGCAATTACTTCGAATGATGAGGGTGTTGTTGGGCAGGTGCGAACAACATACGATGAGAAGGGTCGCGTTGTCGAGCGCTCGGACATAGATCCATCAACGGGCACGAAATCTGGAGTGTTCTGGGAATTTGATGCTGCGGATAAGCTAATCAGTGTCGGCACGATTGACAAGGATGGGACGAGGTGGATTTCCGAGACATTCGAGTATGACGAATCGGGCCACGAAACGGCGTGGGCGGAGTTCGACCGGCAAGGTACTACACTCCAGCAGCGACTTTCATCCTATGAGGGTGATGATTGCACGGAATTCCGCTTGATCGACTCCAACGGTGAAACTGTTACTTCCCAGATCTTCAACGAAGAGCATAAGATATTACAGTCACTGAGTTCTGGCCCAGATGGCAATTCTGAAGCCATTTATCTCTACGAAGAGACAGGTCTCCTGAACGTAACCGCTACCCGAACTGAGACAAAACTCGTGGGTGGCCCAGGATACGGTTACTACGGTGGCGGCACCCCACGTGCCTACGTCGAAGCCAGCACCACTTGGTGGCAATACGAGTTCTCCCCTTCATAATTCATCAATCCTAATTCATACTTTCCCGCCTTGTCCACCGAGCGCGCGTTTTTACCCACCATGGAGGAGTTCGGCTTTTTCTCGCACATTTACGAGAAGCTGCCACCGGACTTCACCGCCGTGTTCGAAATCGCCCGAGTCCTTGAGGATGAGACATCGCTGCTGTCCCAATCTTTACAGCAGATCGTTAAGCTCCCGGCTCCGGCTGCTTCCCAACGACGCGAAAAAGCGGAGGATTATCACCGCTACACCCCGAGTGGTGAG
This sequence comes from uncultured Ignavibacteriota bacterium, assembly GCA_903900335.1. Lineage (GTDB taxonomy): Bacteria > Bacteroidota > Ignavibacteria > Palsa-1295 > Palsa-1295 > PALSA-1295. Next base: position 51,910 of record CAIUMP010000044.1, read on the forward strand.
CGCTATGCCGCCGATCTCATCACAAGCTACCACGATGTAGCGCGCGTCTATCCGAATCAATTTCTGCTTCCCGAAGAGATATTTCTGCAACGGTTAGCGCTACGTGAGCTCTGGATGCCTGTGGCAAAAAGCGGTGTGATCCTACCGGTTGATGATAGTGAGGAGGGTTTCGCATTCGACAGCCGAAAGCAGAAAGTGTATGTGCTCTTTGATACGTCGCGCTCCATGCAGACGCATCACCGCATTCACCTGGCGAAGGCGATTCTCTATTACTTTCTAAAGCGCAACAAGATCGATCTCGGGCATGTCAGCCTTCGAACGTTCGATGACCATGTAGGTGATATTCATACAGCCGTCGACCAGAAGAGCTACGAGGCGCTGATGCGATACGTGCTGCGCATCTCCCATCTTGGCGAAGGCACAGTACTTCAGAAAGCCATCCTTCAGGCCCTTGATGATATTCACGAGATGGGGCACCTCGCTGGCGCGGAAATTCTCATCATCACCGACGGTGCTGTCCAATTGGATGAAGATCTGATTCGTTCGAAGATGGATGAAACGATCCGAATTCACACCGTCAAGATCGGCCATGTCGAGATCTTTGCGAGTGAAACCCAGATCCATGACATGATCGCGCGCGGCATCATTAAGGACCGCGCACTGATCGATCTGCACAAGCAACAGAGTGAGATCCAGCATCAACTTCGGACCGTCGAGGGCGCTAGCCGGCGGCATGTGCTGGAACAGATGCTTGGCAGCGTCCGCGCACAAATTGGGAGCCGGAAGATACCGTTCGGCAATGAGTTGCAGCAACTTTCGAGCGTCTATCTCAACATTGATGATTTTAACGAGACCGAGCGCTTCCGCGCAGACCCTGAGACCATTGGGGATCTGGAAGATCTGCTGCGTGCGCTGGAGGCAGAAGCCGCGGAATTTCTTACCAGCGAATTAACGAAGAAACTGGCCGTCCTCCACGACCACGTTCAGTTTCTGCAACGCTACGAAACGGACGATGCCCTGAAAGCCCGACTGCAGGCGATCGATGATCATCTCCGAAAACTGCTTTCCCAGTTCCTCGGACAACAGATCAGCAAATCGGCCGAGGGAGAGGGTGAGGCAGACGCAAAGCAGAACAGCCAGATTGCAATGTCCGATGAGGACGCGCGCGATCTCCGGTTTCTGCTCGAAGCGGACATGTCCATGAGCAAAAGCTGGGGGCTGCTGATCCGCTGGTTGGTCCAATGGTTGCGAAGTCGGATCCTTCATCGACGTCCGCGGACATTGAAGATCGAAGATTAGACTACATGGTGGGGTTTTCTCCGAGCGGGCTACCCTGTTTACATTTTGGAAAATGTTAATAAGAATCGCACGGGCGCGGGCGTAAGATTCCGTATTTTTGAGTTATAGAGTTCGCTCACGGCTTGGTGTCAGAGCCGACCCATTCCATAAACGCTGTTCTTAAGACCACGCATGAAATTCATCGCACAAATCAAACCGCTTCAAGAGACACTTGCAAAAGTCATCGCCGTCATTCCGTCCAAATCGACGCTGCCGCAGCTTGAAACTGTTCTGGTTGAGCTCAATGGGGATGCACTGAAGTTCACAGGCACGGATCTGGAAATCACTGTCCAGGCATCGCTCGAAGTAAGCGGGGTTGCTGATGGGACAGCGAACATCCCTGCGAAGCTGTTTTACGAGATCGTTCGTGCTCTACCCGATGGCGAGATCACCTTCACGCTTGACAAGGCGACACGACGCGCTGAACTCCAGACGCAGCAGGGCCGCTATCAGCTTTCCGTCGATGAGACGGCACAGCTTCCGAACGCTGTCGCAGATTTCAGGCCCGAAGGTGCCATAACCGTGGACGCTTCGACACTTAAGCGTCTGATCTCCAAAACACTCTTTGCCGTTAGCACGGACGAGTTGCGCCCAAGCATGATGGGTGTGCTCTTCCAGTTCTCGCCGGACGGCACTCGCGCCGTCGCCACCGACGGACATCGTCTTGTTCGACTCTTCAACACAACGCTCAAGACCGATTCGGAGCTTGACATCATTGTACCTGCGAAGGCGCTAAATCTTGTTTCCAAATCCTTCGATGACAAGGACAGCATTGCCCTCAGCTTCAGCCCGTCGCATGTGCAATTCCAGTCAGGATCGACCAACATTCTCTCTAGACTTATCGACGAGCGGTACCCTAATTATGAGGCAGTGATCCCGCGTGAGAACGACAAACAAATGATGATCTCCAAGGACGCAATGCTTCGCTCGGTCAAGCGAGTCTCTATTTTCGCAAATTCGAATACCCGGCAACTTAAATTTCAACTTGCGAAAGACAAGATGTCGATCCTCGCTGAGAATTTCGATGCAGGCAATGAAGCACGCGAGAACGTCGTCTGCGACTACTCGAATGATGATTTGACCATCGGCTTCAACGGCCGCTTCATCGAGGATGCGCTTTCGCACATGGATACCGATGAGATCTCGCTCAAGTTCTCGACACCGACCCGCGCGACGATCATCGAGCCCTCTTCGCAGGACAATGAGGATCTCTTGATGCTGGTGATGCCGGTACGTTTAAACGGATAACACTCCTACACAACTGTCATTGCGAGGAGGCCGAAAGCCGACGAAGCAATCCGTTGTTGTGGTGCTACTTCGCAAGGGATTGCTTCCCTCGATACCTCGGGACCACCCCTCCGGGTTTTCCTCGCGATTACAGGATAAGAATTGATGGGAAAAGAGTAGGCTCGCAATGAAGGCGGTATCGATCAGGCTTCAGAACTTTCGGAATCATGTCGATACCAGTGTCGAAGGGCTTTCGGGACAGATCAATGTTATTGTCGGCCATAATGGAGCGGGGAAGACTTCGATACTGGAAGCACTCGCGCTGACCACATTATCCAAGAGCTTCTCCACGCATTCGGATTCGGTGTTGATTCGCGATGGTGCGAAGGAGTTGAATGTCGAGTCCAATTCCACGAGTGATCTGGGTGTGCCGCATCGTGTTGTGGTGAAGGTGGAGTCGGGGCCTCCAGTGCGAAAGACAATGTTCGCAAATAGTGAGCGGCTCCGCTCCTCTGCTGACTTGGTAGGACGCGCTCCGGTTGTGGTGTTGACGCCCGATGAGAAGATCATTACGAGTGGCCCTCCGACGGAACGCAGAAGATTCTTGAGCATGGTCTTGTCCCAAGCAAGCCATAGTTATTTAGAGGATGAGTTGGAGTATCGCCGAGCACTCAAGCAGCGGAATGCGATGCTTTCCGATGCGAGGCAGAAGGGCAGATCGCTGAGTTTATTAGCGCCGATGCTTGATCCTTGGACGACATTGCTGAAGAAGCATGGTGCACGAATCATGGCGAGACGAGCTGCATTCTGCGCGGAGTTTCGACCGAGATTGATGGAGTGGTATCAGCTCCTTTCTGATAGCAGAGAAACGCCGTCGATCGAGTATCAGCCGATGACGCGGGAGCTCGCGAGCCTTTTGATAGAGGCGAAGGAGATGTTGTCATACTTTGAGACGATGTTAGAATCGGAAGCAGCGAAATGCGCGATAGATGAGATACGACGCGGGAGTACACTGTTTGGTCCACACCGTGATGAAGTTGCACTGAATATCAATCCAGGACAAGAAGCGAAGCAGTACGCCTCGCAAGGACAACACAAGACTTTGTTGGTTGCCATGAAATTAGCGGAGTTCGAATATCTTCGCGATGCCTCCCACGAAACGCCGATGCTATTATTGGATGATGTCTTCAGCGAACTCGATGAGGAGCGAGCGCATCAGTTACTGGATCTGGCGGAGTCCGGGAAATTGGGACAGACGTTTATTACCTCTACGGAGAAGTCGCGATTTGAGAAGAAGTTAGATTTTGGAGAGGGCGGAAACAGGATGTACCAGATTCGGGACGGGGAAGTCGCAGCATAGACGGTTATGCTTCGACGAGCGAGGCTTCGTCGATGTCGGCATTGGAATAGACGTTCTGAACGTCATCGACAGCTTCGATGGCATCGAGCAGGGTCATGAGCTTCGTGGCGTCGTCGCCGCTGACCGCAATGGTGTTAGCTGGTATCATGGCAAGTTTGGCTTCTTCGATAGGGATGTTGAGCTTGACCAGTTGATCGCGAACTGAAGCAAAGCTATCGAAGGAGGTGCGAATTTCGTAGAAGTCGGGGTCGTCAGTGAGGAGATCATCGGCACCAGCGTCGAGTATGATCTCGAAGAGCTTGTCCTCTGCAATACCAACGCGAGGTATGTTGATCGTGCCAAGCTTTGCGAACATCCAGCTTACCGAACCGGACTCGCCAAGATTGCCGCCATACTTACTGACACTGTGTCGGATATCGTTGATAGTCCTATTCTTATTATCGGTTGCCGTTTCTACGATGATCGCAACTCCGCCGGGACCATACACCTCATACGAACCCTCGACAAGCGCGGCCGAACCATCGGCACCCGAACCGCGAGCGATTGCGCGCTTGATGTTGTCGGTTGGCATGGATGCCTTTCGCGCTTGCTCGACAGCGAAGCGCAGGCGAGGATTGCCTTCGGGGTCAGCACCGTCTCGCGCGGAAATCTGGATCTCGCGGATGAGGCGCGTGAAGAGCTGCCCACGCCGTCCGTCCGTGACGGCTTTCTTGCGCTTGATTTGAGACCATTTATTGTGACCGCTCATAAATTCAGAACCGGGATTTTTGGGATTGAATGGATTTATGGGATAGGGAGAGAATTCAAAAATCCAGTAGAAGTCAAAACGTCAGCGCACTTGAATCGAATTCAACGCACGATTAAGATTAGCAAGATGCATACTCTAAAACCGCCTGGATGTCTCCGCTCTCAAGATACGGATACATATCGAGAATGTCCTGCGCTGAGTGACCGGAGGCAAGAAGCCCAAGCACCGTTCCCGCCGTTATGCGAAGCCCGCGGATGCAGGGCTTGCCGCCCATCACCTCGGGGTCAAATGTGATTCGAGAAATTCCAGTCATACTGGTTAAACCAGAGATACTTCGAATTCAGTTCAGTAAGCGACTACCGAAAATCCCGCACCACCAATTGCGGTGTTACCCTTCCATTGTACTCGTTCTCTTCTAGGTAGAAGATCATCTCGATGTCCTTGCGTGGCTTACCATCCGGGCCGATAAGCTCTTTGATACGCTCGCCAAGTCCAAATCCAATGGCTTCGATGACACCTCCACCCAGTGTGTAGGGAATGAGATTGGGGGTGCCCGCCGAGCCGTTCATCGACTTCAGCAGATTCGCCGAGCGCACTTGAAATTTCAGGTGCGGCGTGGTCTTGCCAACGATGCGCGGATGTCCAGCGATCTCGACACCGGTCGCATACAGTGCGGGTCTCATGCTGTCGGGGCCATAGGGTTGAAATTGTCGGATGATTGCGAAGTACTTTGGCGTAAGTTCGTTGAGATCAATTGTTGCATCGACGCGAATTTCCGGCTCCAGCATCGACTCAGTTATCATTTCTGTCGCGACAGCATTGATAGCCAAACGAAATTCAGGGACGCGTTCAATTTGAATGGAAACACCGGCAGCATACTTGTGGCCGCCAAAGGTGACGACCTTATCCTCACATCGCTTGATTGCGGAGTGAATATCGAACCCAGAGATGGAACGTGCACTACCCTTGGCAACTCCGTCTATCGTAGTTAGAAGAACTACTGGCAAGTGAAATCTCTCGACAAGGCGTGACGCTACAATGCCGATCACGCCAGCGTGCCACGCGGGATTGTGTAGAACGATGATCTTATCTCGCGTGCGGTTGAGCATCGCATCGACCATCCCCGCTGCCTCGAAGAACGCTTCTTCATCAATGCGGCGGCGATTGCTGTTTTCGAATTCCAATTCGGCAGCGTGATGATGCGCTTCATCGTCAGTCTTCGCCATGAGGAGTTCAACCGCACGACCGCCATCACCCAAACGGCCAGCAGCATTGATACGCGGTGCGAGTCCGAAGACTATCTGGCTGGTGCCAACCTTACCTGGTTTGATTTGAGCTGCGTTGATGAGCGCTCGGACTCCGGGTCGCGGATTCTCGTTAATGAGCTTGAGTCCATGCGCCGTAAGTACGCGGTTCTCTCCCTTCAGCGACACAATATCCGCCGAGCTTGCCATCGCTACGAAGTCGAGATAATCGTAAGGACGGTCGCCAAGATCCATGTCCTTTGCAAGTCCCTGAATGAGCTTAAAGCCCACTCCGCATCCGCAGAGATGCTTGTATGGATAATTGCAGGTGCCTTTAATGGGATTGAGGATCGCGGTGGCGTCCGGCATGGAGCCAGCGGGTTCGTGGTGATCGCAGATAATCACATCCGCACCGCGAGAGCGGGCATAAGCTATTGCCTCGATTGCGGTGATACCGCAGTCGATGGTCACGATGAGTCCGGGAGGACCATCGGGCGACGCAAAACAGCGGTCGATACCCGCGACCGAAACGCCGTAGCCTTCGGTAAAGCGGTCGGGAATATGGTAGGACGCACGAACGCCAATCGATTGAAAGAACAGCATCAGCATGGCAGTGCTCGTCGTGCCATCTACGTCGTAATCACCATAGATGGTGACACGTTCGCCGGTGTCAATAGCCTGCCGGATGCGCGAAACAGCACGCGCCATGTCGTCCATCAGGAATGGATCGAACAGACGGTCGAGCGTCGGGCGGAAGTATTCCTTCGCCTCATCGAACGTCTTGATTCCTCGTGCTACGAGAATGGCTGCAATGCTTTCCGGTACATTAATCGATCGAGTAAGTTCGCGCGCTGCCTCTAAGTCTTCTGCGGAAAGAGCGGGAGTTGTCACCCCTCCGTCCGGCAGGTGCCAGCGGTAACGCACAATGTAAACCTTTCACAAGAGAGACAACCAGCGTCGTCCCCCCGATTTGTGGATTAAAGCGACCGAATCCGCCAAGGCGGACTTGGGTCCCACGTTTTTAACTGAACCATACAACGCACACAGAGAAAGATAATGCCCTGAAATGTGAAAGTCCCCCCAGGCGATGGACTCCGCTCCAAATTTTGCGAGCAATCCGTCCCTACGGTTGTTCTGAATTCAACATATCTTCGGAATTGCCTATGTTCTTCGATCAACAAGACTACCGGATCCGCTGCGAATGGGGACTGAACGGCATTGAGGCGCTGAAGCCGCACTCCGAAGTAATTGTCATCGTCGATGTACTTTCCTTCTCAACATGCGTCGAAATCGCAACGCATGCCGGAGCGGAGATCCTGCCCTACCGATTCCGGGATGATAGTGTAATTGATTTCGGCGCCAGCAAGAATGCACTTGTTGCTCAAAGAAATAGAAGCCGCGACACATACAGCCTCTCGCCGCAATCGCTAACCAAAATACCACGTGGGACTCGTCTCGTGCTCCCCTCTCCGAATGGATCGACGCTTACACTTGCCGCTGCCGGTAAAGTTGTGATGGCGGGCTGTTTGAGAAATGCGAAAGCGGTTGCGGACTATGCAAGTCAATTTGAATCGATCGCTGTAATTCCGTGCGGCGAACGGTGGGAGGATGGGAGTATTCGCTTTGCGCTCGAAGATTTGCTTGGTGCGGGAGCGATCATCCGCGAGCTGGCGGGTACTAAATCGCCAGAGGCGCTTGCGGCCGAGGCTACGTTCAATAATTTCCAGGATGATCTCGAACGGACGATACTTGATTGCGCCTCGGGACGTGAACTGGTGGAGAGAGGGTATGAGAAGGATGTATGGATCGCGTGTGCGTTGAATGTGAGTGGGACGGTGCCGGTGCTTGAGGGAGATGCGTATCGTGGCGTCGCACAGTGAACAACGGGAGACTATCTGCTCAACTTGATAAAATTCATCTGACCCATTCCCTTCCCATCAGTCGCACGCACAAGTAGATGGTATGCCCCGTCATCCAACGACGAGAGATCGACTCGATTCTGTTCGGCTATTTCCACCAGACCAGTTCGCAGCACTTCCCTCCCCATCACATCCATCACCCGAATCTCACTCGGCACAACTCCGCCCTTGCATGAGATTGTCAACCAATCCCCACACGGATTCGGCGATAGAACGAATTCATCGTAGCGCATGGCGCTTCCTACCCCAGCCTGCTGCGACTCCACCGCTCCAATCGAGCGCGACGAGGACGAATACTGCTTATCCAGATAATCCGTTACTGGCTCCGACATCGCAACGCCCGCGCCGATAGCAGGGCTTCCTGCGCGGAGTGAGAAATCACGATTCGCGGTATCGGTAAACATCGGATCGCCGATGATCGAACCGGAGACGTTCACTCCCGGCAACTCCGACCAGTTGATCGTCGTGGGGTCGGGGTTGCGATAATCGTGGAAGAGGTTGTTCTTGAAATACTCCGTGTTGTAAGTAAAGTTGTTCGAGGCGTTAAGATAAATGTGGTTCGGGGTGTACGTCGTGAAGATGTTGTTGTAGATGTAATTATTGTCGAGGTAGATCGAATTCGAACTTGCATTCAACGAGCGAAACGCAAAGCTTGTAGTCTTAAAGCAGGTATTGTTATAGATAAACGAGTTGTGACACGAACTGAGCTTTATCCCCGTCGTGCCACCGATGAAGACATTCGCAAAGACCTTGATGCTATCGGCCTCCCATGTCGCGCCGAGCGGACAAAAGAAGGTGGGACCGGTATCGCCGCCAACGTCGAGCCCGCCAGCGGCGCAATTGATAAAGAGATTCTTCTCGTAGGTGATATTCTTCGTCCCGCCCTTGCAATGCGAGCCATCGCCTGACATATTCTCGAACGTGCAATGACGAATAACACCATGCCGATTGCCATTCAGGCTTATGCCATCGGTAATGTTCGTCCCATTGCGAAAGATGCAATTCTGAACCAGGAAGTTGTCGGTACCAGTGAACTTGAGACACGCACCAGTGCTGCCCTTGCCGGTGTTGTTCAGCTCGGTAAAGGTGCAGTTCTCCACGATGATGTCGTGGTTCGCGGTGAAGCAGGCGTACTCGTAATCGAAGAAGAGCTGATGGAAGACACGCGAACGTTGGGTTGAATCATCACCATAGAAATGTAGCCCGGAAATGCGAACATACTGCGCCGTTTGGAAGGTGTACTGTTCGTTTATCGAAACAGAGTCTTTCCCAAACGACATGATCGTGATCCGCTTATCCGGCGTTCCGATGAGGCTGTCGATCCAATAGAGTTCGTTGGCGTAAGTTCCAGCGTGAATGAATACCGTATCACCGGCGTGGATCGCGCGAAGGTGTGCGGCGGTGCCGAGATCGGGGTACTTTTGGCCGGGGCCGACGTGGATTTGCGACCTTCCTACAACGGGATAGAGCAGTGCTAACGTGAGGACGAAGACTAAGCGGATTGGTGCGATACTGAGGCAATCGAATTTGGTTGGACAAAGCATCTCAGTTTCCATCAAGCTATCAACATTGAAATGTTTACGCATTCGCCGGAAACAACGAGGGAAAGATGTACGGCACCGCCTTCATCGGAAAATTCAGCCGCAATGGACCGAGCTTCGTTTCCGAACTAAGCAGCTCTTCGGCGACTAACGCTTGCGTGATTCGCCTCGCACTTCGCTCCGGCTTTCCCGTGATTCGCGAGATCTCGCTTCGCGGCAGTTCGCCTCGTAAGAGCACATCACCGAGCACATGTTTTGCAGCCGCATCCAACGTCCCGCGCACCGCAAGAAGATCGACATATTGTGAGATACGTTCTAGCAATCCGTCGATCTCTAACAATCGAGACATATATCCGACCTGATCGATCTCTACATCGAGAATGAAATCGACAAAGCTGGTCAATCCGCGTTCCGAGAGATTTCCTCGACCGTCGTAATCGTTGTAGCGGTGCTCGTCTGCGGCTTCGAGCGCGCTGTAATAATCTTCCCTGCGTCGTGCGAGGCCGCGAGACAGCGCCCAAAGTCCGTTGCTATCTAAGTCGGCCCGAATTAGATAGAGATGTGTGAACAGTCGAACGACTCGTCCATTGCCATCTAAGAATGGATGTATCCACGCAAGCCGATGATGTGCCGTAGCCGCTGCGATGATCTTCTTCACCCCACCTAAATGATCGGGAGCATACACCGTTTCAAAGCGTCGTAAGAAACTGGGGAGGCTCGTGTACGATGGTGGAATATGCATCCCCACTTCGACATCTGTTGTCCGCACTTCGCCCGGAACAATGATTAAGGTTTTACCGCTTGTCGAGCGGACGGTTCTAAAATCCTCTGGCAACTTCTCGTAAAACGATTTGTGTATGCGTGAAAGGAAATCGATTGAGCAGATATTGATGTCCGGTGCATTACGGACAATCGCCTCGAATTCTTCCTGCACCTCGATATGCGCTCTGCCTTCGCGCTGTAACGAATGCTTTCTCGGTTCGGCGGAATAATCGTTCTTTTGCGCGCGTTCGAGATCGAGGGGATGCGTGATATTCCCTTCGATGAGATTCGAATAGTAGCTGTTCATTACGCGCAAGAGCATCGCAATGCGGCGCTGCGAAATGGGATGAAGTTTCCCGGAAAGCTCGTTTGAGAGCTTCAGGAGCTCGATTGCTTTCTCTTCAACCTTGACCATGGTGGGCCACATCGGCTCCATTTGGGTGATGTTGCTGTAAGGCACAACAAATGTGTTAGGAGGCGGCAGTGTGCCTGTCGTCTTCCCATTTGGCCGGCTATTTGGCCGAGTTTTTGGCCGAGTTATGGAGGATGCTTTTTTCACTAATGCTGGCTTTCTTGGTCAGAACTAACGAGCGGCGAAGGAGGAGAATTCCAAGGAGTTGGCCGACTTTTTGGGTGGGACGAGCAGGGCCAGAATCTGTCATAGGGAAAAGAATCTGGCATAGGGAAATCATACCATTGGAACGACAGTCAATAATCCCCACCACGAGCCAAGCGCGAGCGGCACGCCGATAAGCATGACAAACGCACCACTGTACATCGGATGACGGACGATGGCATACGGGCCCGTTGAAATTACTGTTTGATCGGATGCAACTTCGATCGTACCGGACGTGAACGTATTTTCTTTGAAGACGAGGAAGACGGCGAAGAGTCCGAGTGCAACGAGAGCATCGCCTGCGATGACTAAGCCAGTTGGCACGAAAGACCAGCCAAGCCGAAAATCCACTGCGGGGAATGCAATGACCATGACGAACGCAAATGATGCGAGCGATTGGATAACCTTCTGATTCGTCTCTTTCTCCGACACCGGTCCTGCTTGAACTCGGCGCTCGAGTAATTGTGGATCATTCTTCATGAGATAAAGAGTGATCGCCAGTGTTGACGTGAAGAACACAGCCAGGAACAACCACGCCTGCCAATAGTTGAAAGTCCAGGCGGGAAGGAAGAGCATCAACGCCATCGCAACGAGGAGTTGGAGGAGTCCGGCGAGCGCCTTTGTGTGAAGAGATGTCATTGCGAATGGTGAACAAGCGGTGGTACGGTAATAATCTCGTTGCGGTGGGATGACTGTAGAATAATCGGCAAGTGAGAAGGATTCGCACGAATCATTGTTCAGACCGATGTCAAGAACCAAGGCAACTCCAGCATGCTTACCCAACTCGTCAGCAGCATTTCGATGGCATTCCAGTCGCTCGCAAATAATAAAATGCGCGCGCTGCTGACCATGCTTGGGATTATCATCGGCGTTGGGTCGGTCATCACGATGACGGCGATTGGGCAGGGTGCGTCGCAGGTCATCGCCGCGCAGATCAATTCGATGGGCTCGAACATGCTGCAGATCGATCCCGGACCGACGAACTTTGGCGGCGTTTCGTCTGGAGCCGGTGGCAGTATTCGCCTCTCAGACAAGGACGCAGAAGCGCTAAAGGATTCTCCTTATCTAAGTGCTATCGCCACATCCGTAGATACCCGCGCACAAGTCATTTCCAGCAACGCCAACTGGCTGACCCGTATCACTGGCACGACTCCGGCAATTCTGCCAATCCGCAATTACACGGTGGATCGCGGAAGTATGTTCACGGATGCTGACGCGAGAACAGGTCGAAAGGTGTGCTTATTGGGCAAGACCGTTTGGGTCAATCTCTTCGGAGAGAATGGTGATCCAGTTGGGCAAACGATTCGAATCAAGCACGTGCCATTCACCGTCATAGGCACCATCAAGGAGAAAGGGACGAATGGTTTTGGGCAGGATCAGGACGATAACATACTTGCACCGCTGGCGACGGTGCAAAGACGCATCATGGGTATCACCTGGCTTGAAGACATATTCGTGAGCACTATCTCTCCGGATGTAACCGAGGAGGCAATCGCGGATTGCACGCGCATTCTTCGCATCGAACACAAACTCCAAGCTTCCGATAGGCAGGACTTCCGCGTTCGCTCGCAAGTGGAAATGGCCCAAGCCTCTGCGCAGACGACCGGCACGATGACCGCGCTTCTGACAATGGCCGCGATCATCTCGCTTGTTGTCGGTGGTATCGGCATTATGAATATCATGTTGGTGAGCGTGACCGAGCGCACGCGGGAAATTGGCATTCGAAAGTCCATCGGTGCAAAACGGTTCAACATCCTGTTACAGTTTTTGACGGAGGCGGTGACGCTCAGCCTTGTCGGTGGGAGCATCGGCGTTGCTGCGGGATTCGGAGCGAGTGCGTTTGTATCGAGCCAGAATGGGTGGAGTGTGATCATTACACCCTCGGCGGTCGGGATGGCCTTCGGTGCGGCTAGCCTAGTTGGCATCTTTTTCGGGTGGTATCCAGCCCGAAAAGCGGCGCGTTTGAACCCCATTGAGGCATTGAGACATGAGTAGCACTTATTCGGGACGGGCTGTGTTCGCGGTGTAATTCACATATTTTGCCGAGATGGATGAGCAATCATCCACGGGCTTTGCATTACACCCGATACGTATGAAAATTACAAAGATCTCCATCGACACGAAGGAAGCGCTCAACCGTTTGGCCCACCCGACCTTTTTCGATCACATCGAGCGCAAGTCCGCCTATGACATCGTGATGCGCGATGGAACCGCCGTCCAGAAAGCCAGCGCCGAGCAAGCCCGCACCAAGTGGCCGATCGATGGAGTGGGGACGAAAGTGGCGGTGTAAGGAGGTCGAAAACCTCTTGCGATTTGAGAACAAATTGAGGTTTTCGAAAGTTGAAAAGACATGGAATCCATTACACTTAGTCTCTCCTCAGAGGAGCGTAGCGATCTCAATAAGCGGGCCGTCGAACTCGGACTACCCGCTGAGGAATTGTTGCGTCGGAGTTTAAAGCAGGTCCTTTCACCGACAAAGCTCTCGTTTAAGGAAGCGCTCGAATACACATTCCAAAAAAACGCTGAACTCTACAAGCGTCTTGCGTAATGGAATGGTTGACCCTGGACGACATTTTTGGGATTCACTCCCAGGTTATTTCCCAATCCGGTGGTTCATCCGGACTCCGAGATCGCGGTGGGTTAGAATCCGCATTGGCGCAGCCGATGCAAACATATGGCGGTGTCGACCTCTATACCATCGGTGATCGACAAGGCGGCCGCGCTCGGTTATTTCCTAGTAAGAAATCATCCCTTTGTCGATGGGAATAAGCGCGTCGGTCATGCCGCGATCGAAATCGCGCTACAGTTAAACGGTATGGAAATTCTTGCCGAACAAGATGAGCAGGAGTCCATAATCCTTGCTCTGGCATCCGGGGAGTTCAGTTCGGAAGCGTTCACAGAATGGGTTACTCGTGTTGTGGGGCCGCACGTTAGGTCTGAAACAAAGCACTGACGGAATTGCCACTTCACGGGCAATTTCCCAAGAACTCCGCTATCGCCTCCCCAAATTGTTGCGGTGCTTTGAAGGGCATTTCGAGATGATCGCAGTCGGCAAAATCGTAGAACTTCTTGTTGGCAGTTGGTGCCGCCATCAGGGACTCGACATCCTCCTTGATGATGAACTTCTCCTTCATACCATGCAGCAGCAATAGCCCCTTCGCCTGGAAATGCTCGATGTTCTGTAATGGTTCGAGTTTGGTAGAGGCAATAGGATTAAGCGTAGCGGTTGGGTTTGCCTCCATTATTCGCTTCACCAACTGCGCCTGACTCGCATACGGACTCTCTGCTATCACGCCTGCAATCCCCGATTGCAACTCCCCTTCTACAATTGCGAGCGATGCGCCAAGCGAGCGCCCATAAATGAGAATTTTCTTTGCCGGATAACTCTTTCGTGCAAACGCAACTACAGCATCAAGATCGGTGAGATACTCGGGGTGCCCGATTGCGGTTGAATCATACGCAAAGGCCTGACTGCTTCCAAAGCCGCGATAATCGAAGAGCAAAACGGGGATGCTGAAATTCTGCGTGAGAAATTGCGCGAGCGGGACATCATAGCTCATGTTCCCCGCATCACCACCGGCGAGGATGAGCAGGAAGTTCGTCGTGTCGCTCTCCGGTTTGCAGTACCACCCCGTAATGCGAAAATGATCCGAAGTTGAGATATTGAGACTGTCGTACTTCATCCCGGATTGAGCGGGTGTGGAGATATAGTCTTTCGCAGGGTGAATCGCGAAGGCGGTTTCGGCGATGAAGAGTCCGAGGAGAATAATAAGGTTATATCGAAGCAGCATATTCGGTTCGTTCGTTTGGACATCGAACGATGACTCGCTTCGATAGTTTCCCGAACGCATCACCTACAATTCGAAAGAAACTCCGCCATCGCATTCCCAAAATGTTGAGGATCTTTCATCGGAAGTTCGAGATGATCGCAATTATCGAAGTCAATAAACTTCTTGTTATCTGCCGGAATGCTGCTCATACGCGACTCTAATTCGCTCGACAAGATAAACCGCTCGCTCTTACCATGTAATATCAGCACGTTCTTCGCGTGGAAGTTCTTAATCTCTGCGAACGGTTCGAGATCGTTCGATGCGATTGGGCGAATAGTGATTTTGCGCGAAGTGAGGGTTGTGTCTTCATAACGGGCTTTTAGAAGTCGTTGAGTTGTATAAGGACTTTCGGCAATGACCCCTGCTAGTCCCGTCGTACGACAGGCTTCGACAATGGCAAGCGCGCCGCCCAGCGAACGCCCATACAGAATGATTTTTTTGTCCGGATAGGTCTTTTTTGTGAATGTGACCGCCGCATCAAGATCGGTGAGATATTCTGGATGACCTATAGCATCCGGATCGTATTTGAAATCCTGACTCGATCCGAAACCGCGATAATCGAACAGCAAAACCGGTACCCTAAAATTTGCCACGATGAATTGCGCTAACGGAACGTCATAACCCATATTCCCGGCATCGCCACCTGCCATGACGATGACAAATTGCGAAGTATCAACCGGAGCTTTACAATACCACGCCGTTAACCGAGAATGATCTCTCGTCGGTATGTTTAGGCTGTCGTAGTTCAGTTGCGCTGAAGCAGGCGTTAGTGGATAGGCCTTTTCGGGACGGATAGCATACGATGCGTTCGCTGAAACCACAGCCAAGAAGACGGCTCCGATCAATGTGCGTGGAAACATTTTGGTAGTATTTTTACGAGAAGTAAGAACTTGTAATACATCGTTATGATTCTCAAAAGCAGCCCAAGAAAATACTCTGTTCTGATCAAAACCATCGTATCTTTGCACATGTCAATTCTTGCTCGAAACGCCGTCCTGCTGAACAGAATGACGAAGCTCTCGCAGATTCTTGTATCACTTCTCCTCATTGCTTCCCCTCTCTTTGGACAGCATCGACACGTCGAGGTCTTCGTTTCGAACGGAGTTTTCAAGAGAGACTCCACCATTTCGGA
This sequence comes from uncultured Ignavibacteriota bacterium, assembly GCA_903900335.1. Lineage (GTDB taxonomy): Bacteria > Bacteroidota > Ignavibacteria > Palsa-1295 > Palsa-1295 > PALSA-1295. The sequence continues at coordinate 67,627 of CAIUMP010000044.1, forward strand.
AGTCCTCGAAACATGGAAGAGCTATTTGAATTCGCGTCCCGACAGCGAGTACAATAATCCATTCTGGAACGACGCCGAGAAGTCTCGCTACATGAAATTCGATCTCGCGAAAGATATTTTTAGTCCGAATCTGTACGCCTTAATGGCTGGGTACAAGCCAACGGTAATGAGCATCACGGATGAGAAACCCTTCTACAAAATCCGAACGCTCTTTGCTTCGGCGGATGATAGTGGTTTCGCCGATCCGCTTGCAATTGAAGAAGTGTATGCGAAACGAGAAGGGAGGAATTTCAAGCTGTTCAACGCTCTTCCGGTCAATACTCGGGAATGGTCTCACAAGACGATTGGAAGCATCACATATATCTTCCCACCATATCATACGTTCAACGATGCACTCGCGAAGAAGATGTCGCGCTTCGCTGACTCCTTGTCACTCATCACACAAATTCCCTCCATCCCGGTGGACTTCTATCTCGCCGATTCGTATGACGAACTTGCGAAAGCCCGCGGATTGGATTTCCAAATGGGCGAAGGCAATGTGCGACTCCCCAGTGGTCATGCCGAGCCTGACAACCGGATCATTTACGGGAGCGGCATCAATGAGTATTACCCTCATGAGTTGGTGCATGTGTACTTTGGTCCACTGTATCCAAAAGCACATGCCTATTTTTCAGAGGGGATAGCGACCGAATTGGGAGGAAGCCATGGGTTATCTCTCAAGCAATTACTGCGTCGAGGCGATTCGCTCCTTACTCAGAAACCTTCGATTCACTTCGATTCCCTGCTTTACCGCTTTGACGACCAATTGGACTATATTACGAGCGCGACGTATCTCGTTGGAGGGCTTCTGTGCCAGATGGCATTGGACAAAGGCAGCTGGCCTCTCATTCGCCGATTGATGAAATACGATAATTCGCCTGAAAGTTTGTTCAAAGCCGTTGATGATACTTTTGGAGTTAAGCGACAGGACTACGACCTGTTTATCAAACAGAAGATTTCGGAGTATGCGAAGAAATAGGCCCTGGATGACGAAAGCCAGAGCCTCCTCCTCGCATATTCGTATTTTTGGAGCATGTCATACATCAACTCTCTCTTCTCACTCGCAGACAAAACCGCCATTGTTACTGGTGCATCACGCGGATTAGGCCGAGCGGCAGCTGTTGCACTCGTATCGTCTGGTGCAAAGGTCGCGTTGGTAGGGCGTGACGAGTCTGCGCTCAATGAACTTCGGAAGGAACTCGGCGAAGACAGCTCGATGGTCTTCGTCGGAAGCGTCACTGACCCCGCTCTGGCTGTTCGGGTGCTCACATCCGTCATTCGTCACTGGGAGCATGTTGATATACTGCTCAACAATGCGGGCATCATCCGCCGCTCCACAGCCGCAGATTACAGCGCGCACGATTGGAATGAAGTAATTGATACGGACTTGAACGCTGTGTTCAACTGGTCGCAAGTCGTGGGGAAGGCGATGATCGATCAGGGCAGTGGGAAGATCATCAATATTGCATCGCTCCTCTCCTTCCAGGGCGGATTGAACGTCGCGGCGTATGCGGCGGCGAAAGGTGGCGTGGCGCAGCTTACGAAGGCGCTCGCGAATGAGTGGGCGAAGTACGGATTGAACGTGAATGCCATCGCTCCCGGCTACATCCGCACCAACGCAACTGCGGCGCTGCGTGCTGATACCGATCGCAGCAAGCAAGTCCTCTCCCGCATTCCGGCGGGTCGTTGGGGGGAGCCGGATGACATTGCTGGAGCAGTAGTCTTCCTCGCATCTCCGGCATCGGATTACATGAACGGACACATTCTTGCCGTTGACGGTGGGTGGCTGGCGTATTAGTCTGAACCTTGATTTCAAGAGATTGTTGGGATTTATGAGATTATTCCTGATCAATCTTCCAATCTATCAAATCTCGTAAAATCAAGGTTCAGACACATGCCTCACAAGAAGAACTGGCTCTTCCGCGACACCGCATCGCACAAAGGCCGCAACATAGAGATGACGCCCGATACGTCGGCGTTCGCAGTAATCTCCGCTGGCCGAATTATTCTCGACAAAGCGACACCTCGCGCCGTCGGTCTGAACGAAGGCAGCGAGACGACTTTGCTGTGCCTTCATGGGAACGGGAAAGTTAGGGTAGGTGACGAGGTATTTGTGGTGAGCCGGTTCGATGGTGTGTATGTTACTCGTGGCGCTTCCTTCGAAGTATCGACGGACGACTTCATCGACATTGTCGAAGGCTCCGCACCTACGGAGAAGACCTGGCCAACGAAATTCGTGAGCTTCGAGAAGGATGTGAAAAATAGTGATTCGCTTACACTCCATGTTGGTGCAGAGCCGTATTACCGCGACATTCACAAAGTGCTTGCGGAGAATGTCGAAGGTTCACGTCTCCTGATGGGAGTCACAATGTCCAAGCCAGGTAACTGGACCTCCTGGCCACCGCACGAGCACGCCGCAACGCGCGAAGAACTCTATCTCTTCTTTGATATGCCGCGTCCCGGATTTGGAACGCAGTTCATTTATTCGAATCTTGACGAGCCGGAATTTGTGCAGCCGGTGTATGCGAACGATGCAGTTACAATTGTCGAGGGTTATCATCCGAATGTTGCTGCGCCGGGATATCCGATCAATTTTTGTTGGATTCTCTGTTCCCTGGAAGATGATACTTGGCGCACACTTGCGGGAGTAAATGTGCAGCCAGGATTTGAATCAATGCCAACTGGATTGAGGTAACGGACGATACTATGCTCCCAACCAAACAGCAACTTGAAAGCTTCGACGATTTCTTTACGCCGCTTGTGAGTGATGTAATGGATCGCCTTGGCATCCCATCGCACGTACTCCCGCATAATATTCAGGCTATACCGTTCAATCCATCTCTCAAGATCGCTGGCCTCGCCTTCCCTTGTCGAGTGACCCCAACAACAGAATACGTCGAGATCAACAAGCTCCTCGAAATGGTGGATACCATTCCGCAGAATGCGTTCGTCATTGTTGCCGCCGATGAGGATATTGATGCGGCACTGTGGGGTGGATTGATGTCCACACGGGCGAAGGCGCGCGGGGCTGTTGCGGCGGCGGTTAACGGTGGCATCCGAGATTTCGAGCAGATTGATATGCTCGACTTCCCAGTCTTCGGCGCGTATCGCTGCATCAAGGATATTCGTCGCCGGGGTTACATGGCGGAATACAATACAACTGTCAACTTCGGAGAGGTTACAATAAGGCCGAATGACATTGTCTTTGGTGATGCCAATGGGGTTGTCGTTATTCCACAAGAGCATTTCGATATCGTGTACGCGGAGTTGATGAAGTCTCTGGAAGGTGAAAGGCGAACCGCCTCGGGATTGATCGAGGGACGTGATGCGAGGGAGTTGTTTACGGAGTTCGAGACATTCTAACTTTCCACGATGACTAAAGAAGTAGTTACGAATCGCATCCTCAAAGAGAAAGTCTTCGCCGTGCTGCGCCTTCAGCGCACGGAGAAGATCGAGTCCATCGTCGAGGCCATCATGAAGGGCGGCATCGAGATCATCGAGCTCACGATGAACTCGAAATTTGCCGATGAGTGCATCTATCGGGTGGCCAAGCGGTTTCCGACATGTCTAATCGGTGCCGGGACCGTGATAGGGGTGGAAACGGCAACGAAGGCGATTGAAAGCGGTGCGAGATTTCTCGTCAGTCCTGTTACCGACCTCGACATGCTCGCCGTGTGTGGACAGGTTGGTATCACCTCGATGGCTGGCGCGCTAACGCCGACGGAAGCGTGGCAGGCATCTCAAGCAGGTGCTGACTTTGTGAAGTTATTTCCTCTTGTTGGTTTGGGGCCACAATACATCCGCGCGATGCGTGGGCCGCTACCGGATATTCGATATGTTGCAACGAATGGCGCGACGCCGGATAACATTGCGGAGTTCTTCGCTGCGGGTGCATCTGCTGTGGGCGTTGGTACTCCGCTCGTGAGCGATGCCGATATTGACAAGGGCGACCTGAAGATCATCGAAGAGCGCGCGCGGAAGATTGTGATGAACGCGGGAGCCACCGCCTAATTTATCGGGTTAGGTGGCTATGTCAAAAGCCACCAAATCCTCGACTCCAGCTTCTCTCATTCGCACTGTCAGCGAATCCTTCATTGCGCGCAATCGCCCGGAATCACAGTCAACCGATTGGGGACAATCGCTCGCGATGTATGGATTGCTTCGCGGTCTCTCGGTTGATAATAATCCTAAGGTTCGTGCCTACCTTCGCAAGTGGCTCGCATTTCATCTTGCGGAGCAAGTGCATGTCAATTACTTTTGCGGTTCTTGGAGCTTCGGCTTACTCTATCCAGATGTCATTCGCGAATTCCCCGAATTTCAAATACAGCTTCGCGATACAGCACTTCGCATCTACGAGTTCATTGAGAAGAAAGCACTCCGCAACGGCGAAGGAATTCTCCTTCACAATGTCGATCTGCCGAATATCTACATTGACACCGTCTATTACTCCTCTGTGATTCTCTCGAAGATCGGCACAACACTCGGTCTTCCGTGGAAGGATGAGGCCGTGAAGCAGATCGTGCTTCATCTGAACCGCTTGCAGGATGGCGACAAGCCGTTCTTCATTCACTGCGAGGAGAACAACGGGGGTAAACGCTCCGAAGGAAGCTGGGCACGCGGCAATGGGTGGGTAATGATGACGCTCGCGGAGATTCTGCCTCTGCTTGATAAGAAATCTGACCGATACAAGGATCTGCTCGCGATTTACAAGCGGCTCTCCACCGCACTTGCAGAACTCCAAACCAAGAGCGGATTGTGGCGGACGATTGTGGATGATCGCTCAGCGTATGAAGAGGTCTCCGCTTCGGCGATGTATGCGTTTGCGTATGCGCGGATGAGCAAAGTGGGAGAAGTAGAAAATAACACTCTGAAGCGGGCAGTCAAAGCACTAACGAAGAGTGTGGATGGCGATGGTCGCGTCATCGGGGTATCCGATGGGACGTGGCCTGGGACCATCGAGTACTACAAATCGCTCGCGACTGGCGAGTGGTGGTGGGGTACGGGAGCATTTTTGCTGGCGATGGCGGAGGTGGCTATTGCGGGGCGGTCTTGGAACGAGTGATTTTTTCTTTGAACAGGTTGTTTACACCACAATGCGGTTAACCGAATATCAACGCAATTCTATCAAGGAGGCGGTGCATCAATATCTGCCGGATGCTCGCGTCCTGCTGTATGGCTCGCGAACGGATGACTCCAAACGAGGGGGAGACATTGATTTATTAGTTCTCGCGGACAGGAAAGGTGACTTCAAATTGGAGGTCAACATTCTCATGCAGATGTATGACAAGATTGGCGAACAGAAGATTGACTTGTTGATCGAGGAAGAGGGGCACTTGAGAAATTTTGCACAAATTGTTTTTCCGCAAGCGATTCCACTATGACCGAACGAGAGGCGCTACTTTTTCGGGCCACGGAGCAGACACGGAAGCTTGACCTCCTGGCGGCCCGCTTAGAGGAATCTCTGACAATCTGTCTGCCATTCGATCTTGACACTGTTTCAAGTTCGGAAATTCGTGAACTTGAAGCTCTTACCGCACGCTTCGAACGCGCACTGGATATTTTCGTGCGAGCATTTCTGAGAACACTTGACGAATTGGAAGATACGAAGGGCGGAACAATCATTGACGTATTGAATCGAGCGGAAAAACGACTTCTGATAGATTCAGCAGATGACTTCGTGGAAATGAGACTTCGAAGAAATAGGATCGCACATTCCTATCTCGAAGTGGAATCATTAGAAATGGCAGCTTTTGTCCGGGAAAATGCTTCAAAGTTGATAGCTGCCTTGCGGCGGGGTCAAAACTACCGTTTACCCGAACGATAGACTCCCTCCTATGCCTTCCATGACTTCGATTACATAGAACTCTTCTCGCCTGTTTTGCGCTACTCATCTGCCTGCTCGCTTTGGGCAGGCAACTCTTTATCCGATTTTCAGAAATGCAGCCATTTTCGCATATTCGAGCCGTTGCGCTCGCGCTCTTTCTTCCTTTGCTTGTCGCATCGGCCTCTTCCGCTCAGACTGCGGCAAACGACCCCGTAATTCGTGTAATGCGTGCCGAACTCACCCGCGAACAGGAAGCGCTCGGGAAGCAGCCCGTTCCGCCGTACTATATGAGCTATAATGTCGGCGATGAGCAGACCGTCAGCATGACGGCGAGCTACGGCGCGATCACAAAGTCGGATTCCGCGCGGCACCGGATGCTGCTCGTCGATCTGCGCGTCGGCGATTATGGTCTGGACAACACACACCAAATCCGTGCTTCAAACGACATGTTTGCGCGAGGCGGTGCGAAGATGATCCCCTACGAGAACAACGACGAGTCATTGAAGCTGGCGCTTTGGCGTGAGACGGATCAAGCATATAAGGCAGGCACAGAGAGACTTCAGCAGGTTCGCACGAACAAGACCATCAAGGTTGCGGAGGAGGATTCGTCGGGGGATTTCAGCAAGGCGGATGCTTCGAATCACTACTACGAGCCAGGTATCGAAATGTCGAGCTACTTTACGCATCGTAGCGAATGGGAAGCGCGTCTGCGAAAATATTCTGCGCTCTTTGTTGGGCAGAAGAACATCTTCGAGGCGAAGGCGCTGTTGGAAGCAAGCATGGTCCGCAAGTATTTCGTCTCGACCGAGGGCGGAGAGATCGCGTCGAACCAACCATACATTCGCATCATGGTGATGGCGACAGCGAAGGCGGATGATGGCATGGAGTTGCCGCTCTACAAGAGCTACTTCGCTTACAAGCCGGAGGATCTTCCGAGCGATGAGACGATCCTGAAAGACGTGAACGATATGATCGCCATGCTCGCGAAGATGCGAAGCGCACCGATTGTCGATCCATATTCTGGGCCTGCAATTTTGTCGGGCGGCGCGTCTGGCGTGTTCTTCCATGAGATCTTCGGTCATCGCGTTGAGGGACACAGACAGAAGAACGAGTCCGAGGGACAGACATTCAAGAAGAAGATCGGGCAAAAGATTCTGCCGGATTTCATGGATGTCTATTTCGATCCGAATCAAAAGAAGTATGGCAACGATGATCTCCTCGGATATTATCAGTATGATGACGAAGGCGTGAAAGGCCAGCGCGTGGATGTGGTGAAGGACGGGGTGCTCAAGAACTTCCTCATGACGCGCTCCCCCATCGAAGGGTTCGATCATTCGAATGGTCATGCTCGTGCGCAGCCTGGGAAGCGGCCGGTTGCACGGCAATCGAATCTTGTGGTTGTTGCGCACAAGATGGTGTCGGTGGATTCGCTTCGGACACTTTTGATCGCACAATGCAAGTCGGTCGGCAAGCCTTACGGTCTTTGGTTTCAACAAGTCGAAGGCGGCTTTACTCTGACAGGACGCACAATACCGAATGCGTTCAACGTGCTGCCTATCTTGGTCTATCGCATTTATGCTGATGGTCGCCCGGATGAGCTTGTTCGTGGCGTTGATCTCATCGGAACACCGCTGGCAACATTTGAGCGCATTCTTGCAGCGGGGTCAGACGGTGAGACATTCAACGGTATTTGCGGTGCGGAGTCTGGCTGGGTGCCGGTGTCCGCATCGAGTCCGAGCTTGCTGGTAAGCGAGATCGAGGTACAAAAGAAGCAGAAATCACAAGAGCGCCTGCCGATCCTCCCGGCTCCGGATGCAGTCAAAGCTAATTAAGAAATTACTCCAATGATGAATAACAAGATAATTAGCTGTATCACGTTTGCGGCCCTGCTAGCTGCTACTCCGGTGTACGCTCAGGTTAGCGACAAAACGATCGCGGTTATCGAACGCGCGATGAACGATGAACTCACTCGCGCAAAGCGTGATCTGCACTTGCAGGGACTGATCGATCCATTCTTCATCGCCTACACCGTCGCAGATCAAACAAAGCTCGACATCGTCGCGTCGAATGGCTCACTCACACGCTCCGATGAGCATCACGAACGCCGCGAAACCGTGCGATTGCTCGTCAATAATTATCAGCTCAACGACGAGAATTTCTCGGACAATACCGGCTTCTTCTCATTTAGCTCCGCACCGGACAACACGCTTCCGCTCGATGATGATTACAGCGGTATTCGCCGAGTACTGTGGCTTTCAACGGACGATCTTTTCAAAGCAGCGAATGAGTCCTTCACAAAGAAGAAGGCCGCATTCGAGCATAAGCAGCTCTCTGCGGATTTGAAAGACCTGCCGGATTTTTCGAAGGCTCCCGCGATCCAGATATCAGAGCCTCCCGTTGCGTTGAAATACAACCGGACGGCGCTTGAAGATATGATCAAGGATTTGAGTGGTGTCTTTAGCGATCATCCGGAGATTCATACATCGAGCGTTTCGCTCTCTATTTCAAATTCCTATCAGTGGATCACGAACACGGAAGGTACACGCGTTCGCAAGCCTGTGACACTTTGCGAGATTCGGATTCAGGCCACAACGCAAGCCGAGGCTGATGGGCAACCGCTTGCGCTGTCGAGAGTCTTCGTCGCGAAGACGCCGGACAAACTTCCGAACGCGGGAGAGCTTCGAGCAAAGGTTGATGAACTCTCCGATCAGCTGACCGCATTACGCAATGCACCACTGTTTGACAAGGAGTACACGGGCCCTGTACTTTTTGAAGACGACGCCGCTGCTGATTTCCTTGCGGAGAACCTCATCTCGCGCCTTGCGGCACAGCGTGAAGACGTGCTTGGCAACGATGTCTCTGGCATCTTCTCTTCCGGCAAACGCTCGCCGCTCAAGGAGAAACTGAACACGCGTATTCTGCCGACATCGGTTTCGCTGCACGATCTTTCGCTTACCAAGAGCATGAATGGCGCTGATCTGCTTGGATATTATCCATACGATGATGAAGGTGTTGTACCTCCGATGGACTTAACGATGGTGGATAAAGGCATACTCAAGACGCTCTACATGACGCGCACGCCGACGAAGGAGCTCCGCGATCCTAACGGTCATGCGCGCTCGCTTGCGGGTGGTTTGCCTGGGCTTACGGAGAACGTACCAGCGCCAGGTGTCATCGAATACAAAGATGCAAAGGCGGAAAAGTTGGCGGCGATGAAGAAAGAGCTTTCGACGCGCGCGAAGGATGACGGATATGATTTCGGGCTTGTCGTGCGTTCGATTCAGGGCGGCGTGCCTTCGGAGGATGCGGGATTCTCGTTGCAGGATATGCTCGCGAACGGGAAGATGATCATCCCGGCGCTGATGTACAAAGTTTATAAGGATGGACACGAAGAGCTTGTGCGTGGCGGAGAAATCGGCCTTCCCTCCATTCGCGATCTGCGCGAGATGATCTCGTCGAAAGAGACGGTCACGCGCAACATGCTCATCTCCGGCGGCTCCGGCGGACTCTTCAGCTTTAGCTCGAAAGTCCCGGCCACGCTGATTGGCCCAGTAGATATTCTCGCGCCCGAACTAGAAGTGCAGAAGAAAAAGGGCGAGGCGTATCCGACGTTACCGGTGGTGTCGAGACCGTAAGCGTCACTTTAGTCGAGCGATCCGGGGGGGGGGTGAACTAATTCCCCCCCGCGTGCGATTCTTATTTCATGGCACTCGCACCACTTGAAGCCCCGGCCCTCGTCAGCTACCCGCACATCGTTGCCACACCAGGCACCTGTGGCGGAAGGCCGCGCATTGACGGGACGCGTATCTCCGTGCAGGTTATCGCGGAGTATTACAATCTCAATCGAAGCGTTGGGTACATTCTCGATTCGCTCCCACATCTCAAAGCAGGACAGGTGCATGCGGCCCTAACGTATTACTTCGATCATCAGGAGGAGATTGACGAGGAAATCCGGAAGTGGTCGGACAAGGATTTTTTGAGGTCAATGGGCGTGAAGATCTACCCTGACGATCTTGGAAAAGCCTAAACTTCTCTGCGACGAGAATTTTAGCTATGAGGTCACTCTCGCGCTGAGGAGAGCGGGTTTCGACGCTACACACATTTCCGAGGAGGGGCGAAAAGGGGCCTCCGATGACGCTCAACTCCTGTTCGCAATTCAGGAAGATCGTGCGATACTCACCCAAGATCGCAACGACTTCGAGCATCTCCACCTCGAATACATGCGAAATGGTTGGGAGCATTGTGGAATCGTAATTTGCACCTCATACAACACCCGCACGATGATTAGAGAACTCTTGGATCTGCTCAGAGACAAGCCTGCACCGATGTCGAATGCTATCTGGCATATCTGAGGGAATTACCTACACTCCTCCCGTTCACACCGCTCTCCCAAACTGCCCCCTAAACCTCTCCGCCGACCACAAACACACATCCCATAAATCCGCTGATGCCGCGCCCGTAGCGGGATTGGTCTGCATATACGTTGGCGGCCCAAACTCCGGGACGAACGTGAACTCCTTCTCGTGGCGCGAGAGGTGAGAGGCGATGCTGAGGTCCCACCACGCTTCGTGCTTTTTGACGCGGTCTTCCCATTCAGGTACGCGCGGGTCGGGGACTTGCGGGCCGTTCTCGTAGCCGACGCGGCCATGTAGATGCACCGCGCGACGTGCCGCCATCGTGATTGCTTCGGATTGATCTTCCAGCATAGATTCGCAAACGCAGCACCAGTGGCTGAAATCGGCATTGACGCGGAGATCGGGAAGCTCGCGGAGCAGAGCGAGCGCGTTCATGGGTGAGAAGAGCGGGCGTTGGCGGTGCGTTTCATGTGCGATGGGAATGCCGATCTCTTCTTCGAGGCGAAGCGCCGTTTCAAAAAAGCGAATTTGTTTGACGAAGCTCATCGTGTCACGGCCCGCGTGCGCCACGATTTTCTTCGGTGAGAATGTCATCGCATCGAGAACTCGGTCGCGGAATTCTTCCGCGTGGTCCGGGCCTTCGGTATAGACGAGGGCAACGTACTCGAAGCCATGTTGCTTGAGGAGCGTTTGGAACTGCGCCGGGTCTTTGGTCTCCTGCGCGGCAGATTCGATGCCATCATACCCGGCATTAGCTATGCGTTCGAATTGTTCTTCAAGCGGGCCTTCCATGCCCCAGAGCGATTTATAGACTCGTAATTTCATGGTGATTTCCCCTGTTCATTATCTTTCGGGAATAAATTTACGAAGAGTTTAGGGGTTGCACGAAAGATTGGCGTATTTTTACAACGATGGAAAAGCTTCTCGATCTCGTCGGCATCGGTGAATGCCTCGTCGAATTTACTTCGATGGGCAATGGACAGTATCAACTTGGATTCTCCGGGGACGTGCTGAACGCGCTCTCCTCGGCGCATCGATTGGGTCTAACAACCGGTCTTATCACTGCGATTGGTGACGATCCGTTTCAGGCCGACCTGCGACAGATACTACTGGATGAGGAGATCGATCTATCCCGCGCTCCCGTCCTTCCCGGCAAACCGAACGGCGCGTACTTCATCAACTTCGATGATTCCGGTTCGCCGATGTTCCACTTTTTACGAAAGGACTCCGCCGCTACGGAGACATTCAGCGCGCAGTCGTTGGAGTATCTCATGACGTATGCAAAGCAAGCTCGCGTGCTGCTATTCTCTTCGATCCTCATTGCTGTGATGAAAGAGCGCGAGAAGCTCTTCGCACTGCTGGAAGCCGTGAAGGGAGAGACGCATCTATGCTACGATTTGAATGTGCGGCGTGCATTGTGGTCCGATCCTGCGGAGTTGATTGCGATGTTCGATAGGATTGCTCCGCTCGTCGATGTCGTCTTTGTGACGAACGACGATGATGAGATTCTTTTTGGACAGCGGGATGCAAGTGTTGCGGTAGCAGATTATCAGCGGCGAGGATTCAAGCATGTGGTCTTCCGGCGCGGCGCGGAGAGAACGGTCGTGGCGGATGGCGATCTTCGGTTTGAAGTGCCAGTGCCGCGTGTGTCAAGAATCGTTGATACAACGGGTGCGGGCGATAGCTTCAATGCTGGATACATCGCCGCGATGCTGCGACGCCACCAATCATTCGAGTGCGTCGCGATGGGTAATGCAGCGGCCGCGTGCAGTGTGGATACGCACGGAGGACGCGGCACGAGTATATCCGTTCAGCGCGTGGAGAAGTTGTATCGTCCGCTTGTGAAGTGGGGTATGGTGCATGGTCCATCTCGTAGGTAACGCGCACCTCGATCCAGCGTGGATGTGGCGCATGGACGAGGGCCTCGAAGCGTTCGCCGCGACCTGCCGCTCCGCGCTCGATCGTATCGACGAATTCCCGGATTTCATCTTCACCTGTTCGAGCGCCGCGCATTATGCGTTCGTCGAAGATACCGATCCTAAACTCTTCGCGCAAATTCAGCAAGCAGTTCGCAATGATCGCTGGTCTATCGTTGGAGGCTGGTGGGTCGAGCCAGATTGTAATTTGCCGAGCGGTGAGAGTTTTGTACGTCAGGCTCTGCTCGGTCAGCGATATTTTCTCAGTCGGTTTGGTAAGATAGTCACCGTTGGATATTGCGTAGATAGCTTCGGACACAATGCTAACATCCCCCAATTGCTTCGCAAGGCCGGAATGGATTCGTATGTCTTTATGCGTCCCGACAATACGGAGAAGCCACTTGAAGCTGCGCTCTTCGCATGGGAAGCACCGAGTGGTGATAAGGTAAAAGCGTATCGACTTCCGCTGCATTATTCCAATCACCAGTTATCCGTTGGAGAGAAACTGCGGCTCCTTCCTGAGTCGCAACACTACTCTGCTGATCAACCGTGGATGATCTTCTACGGCGTTGGCAATCATGGTGGAGGGCCGACGATAGCGCAGTTGAAGGAGATTGACAGACTGCGTATAAAACGCAATGATCTTGTTCTGAGTGATCCGTCCAAGTTCTTCGCTGGTGTTGACATCGATTCTCTTCCGGTCATCAAGGGGGAGATGCAACATCATGCCATCGGCTGCTACAGCGCTCACAGCGAAATCAAACGATTGAACCGACGCGCGGAGAATGCACTGACGCAAGCGGAGAGCACTGCTGTCCTGGCATATTTGGTTGGGGTTGAACCGGCTCCTTTAAACTTCGAACAAGCGTGGAAGAATGTCTGCTTCAATCAATTCCACGATATAGTTGGTGGCGTTGCAATCAAGGAAGCGTGCGATGAAGCAATCACGATGTATCAGGAGGCGCTCTCTATTGCAGAGCGTGCGACGCGAACAAACGTGCAGCGCATTGCATCGCGGATTGATACGAGTGCGCACATTGAGAATTTAATCGTATTCAATCCTTGTGCGTTCGATAGAGAGGAATTGATCGAGTTCGAGTTGTGGCATCCGGAGGCGAGTGAGCGAGGTGAGATTCTGAACTCCGTCACACTCATGGATCGCGAAGGCAAGGAAATCGGAACACAGAAGGCCGAGCCATCTGGGAAGATTGGCGAGGATCGAGTACGTTTCGTGGCACAGGTCTTCGTTCTGGCTCTGGGTTGGACGGTCTTGGGAATCAAGCGTAATGTTGCGACCGCATTAGGTGAGAAGCTTGCGAGTGAAAACAAGAATCCATTGACAGCAACGGTGTTCGAGGATGGCTCCGATACATGGTCGCATGGTGTTCTCGCATTCACCCACAACCCGCGAGAGATGGAGGAGCAATCGCGTGTTGGGATAGAGGATGGTCCTCTGCGAAAGATCACCCGTGTGCAATCGTCGCACGGTGCATCGCGTCTTGAGCAGGATATCTGTACCAACGCGTTTCAGACGTTCGATGAACACCGGATATTCCTTGACTGGCGCGAGGAGAATTCAATAGTGAAACTGCGAATTCCGCATGGATGCAATAAGCCAGTTGCGCTTTCTGAGATTTCCTATTCGAGTATTGAGCGCCCTATCGGGAATGAGGAATGGCCAGGTCAGACCTGGGTTGCGGTGAGTGACGAAGAATCCGGTAATGGCGTTGCCATTGTTACGGACAGCAAGTACTCGTATTCGATTGATGACACCTACATTTCAATTCTCGCAGCCAGAAGCCCGCTCTACGCTCATCATCTACCGCCACATTCTATTACGAATAGCGAGCGATTACGATATCAGGATCAAGGCGAACAGAACTTTCGTGTGCTCGTCGCTCCATTCGAGTGCGACTGGCGGTCGATAAATCTTCCTCGTCTAGCCGAGCAACTTCACAAACCCCTCATCGTCCATCACGAATCGAGACACGGCGGCGATTTGCCAAGGACACACTCGGCATTCTCTTATTCAGGAGATGGATTGCGCATCGGTGCAATAAAACATGCCGAGGATGGCAATGGCATCATCGTTCGGGTGGTAGAAGAGCGCGGCGAAGATGTCACGGGAGTATTCTCGATTCCAGCTCTGAGAGCTGATTGGTCGGCATCGTTTTTGCCGTTCGACATCAAGTCCTTTCTCGTTGCGGATGGCAACATTGTCGAAGTGGACTTTATCGAGCGACCGTTATGAACGCAGTGATTGGTGTCGATATTGGATCGAGCGGGATCAAGGCGGTGCTCTATGCGCCTGAAACTGGCGCGGTGCTTAATCATGCTCGCGCTCCGCTTGATGCACGTGTTACCAAGACTCCACAAGGTCACTTCGAAGAAGATCCCGCTCTCATCCGCGATGCAACGTTTCAACTTATTCGAGAGATTACCGATGCAGCGAAAAACGCGGGGCATCACATCGAGGCAATTGCATTCACAGGTCAAATGCACGGTGGGTTGATAGTTGACGAAGCACTACAACCGGTCACAAGCTTCATCACTTGGCAGGATAAGCGCGGGGATGAGGCCTCGTTGAATGACAGAACCCATGTGGAAGATTTGCGGGAGCAGTATCCTGATGATCCTACGGGTACGGGCATTCACACAGGGTTTCTTCTCTCGTCGTTGTTTTGGATGGCTCGCCATGGAAGATTGCCCGACCGTGGCAGATATGTGCTCGGAATATATGAGTGGATAACAAGCGTGCTTATTGGGCGCGCTGTTACAGACGTGTCGAGCGCATCCGCGTGGGCGATGTTCGATCCTGTTTCGAAAGAGTGGAAGAGCGACCTCATCCGGTATGCAGATATACCGTTCGAATGGCTGCCGGTTGTTGCTGAGCCAGGTGAAGACATTGGGGAAATTGTGCCACGATTCGCCGCTGAACTTGGACTGCCGCTTGAGACACGCGTTCACGCATCCATCGGGGATACGCAGGCGAGTTATCTTGGCTCAGGTTGCACACGCGATGAAGTATTACTCAATTTCGGCACGGGCTCACAGAGCTTGTGGGAAACGACTATCCCGCTTGCGACGGAGGGCACCGATATTCGCTATCTTAATAAAGACACGTGGGTGGTGACTGCTTCAACCCTTGCGGGCGGAGAAGCCTATCGTATTCTCGCGGACTTTTATCGAGAGACTGTTCGAGAGTTTGCTGGCCGCGACGTGACCCCGCACGAAATATATGAAGCAATGAATCGGATGGCATCGACTGCAGATTCAAGCTCAGTTGTGTTCGATCCGATATTCGCGGGAAGCAAGTTCGGTGGGCGAGGAGATGTCCGAGCGTCTATCTCGGGATTGATGGCGATGAATTTCACACCATCGAATATCACTCGTGCGCTTGTTGAAGGAATGATCGAAGAAGTTGCTCGTCCGTATTTTATTCGGAAGGGGCAGAGGCAGCATGATGGACTCGTCGGCGCGGGGAATGCGATGCGGAAGAATGTTTCGCTGCGCGATGCGGCGGAGAGACGATTTGGATTGAAATTGCGGCTGGCGGAGTACGAGGAAGAGGCGGCAGTTGGTGCCGCACTGCTGGCCGCAGGCGCCCAAAGAATTCCCTAAACCCTACCCGGCCTCCCCCTGTTGTGTTGCCTCAATTTAGCGGGCAACTATGGGCTTTTATCCTCAATCGAACCGGTGGCAGTGCGGGCCGTTTGCGCTCAAGCATGCGCTCGCCATTGTCGGACGGTTCGTGGATGAAACCGCGATTACCAAGGCCGCCCGGACGACCAAAGAAGGCACCGACGAGAAGATGCTACGCCGTGCGGCGGAGCGATTCAAGTGCCAATTTGTGGAAATTCGACGCACAAACGAGGATTCTGCCTTCAAAGCGCTCACCGGACACCTTGCCAAGGGCAAGCCGTGCCTTATCTGTATCAATCAGTGGGGACACTGGGTGACCATCGTCGGATTCGACGCGCAGAGCGAGCGGTTCGTGGTTATTGATAGCGAAAAGGACCCTGTCGTGCGCATTCCGGCCTGGAGCGAGCTGAAGCGCCGATGGGTATTCAACGAGTACGACCGGGACGGCAAGTTGCAACAATTCTACGACTTGTACGTCCTCCAACCACGGTTTCGCGTTCAATCGAAGGCGAACTTCTCGCTCAAGCGCGCTCAGTTTTTGCGTCGGCCCGGTAATAGTGGATTCGTCAAGCACTTCGATGAATATGTTAGCGACCTGCTGAACATCGGAGGCACGCCGTTTAAGTCGAATGCGCGTGCGACCGGGGGTGATAGAATTTCGATGGCGGAGTTTCTTCGACGGCATCGAAAGATGCTCCTTGAAACCGTCCGCTATTGGCACGAGCAAACGACCGATGCGAAACTCCGTCGTGTTCTAAGCAATATGCAATTCGTCGCTGAAACGTATGGCTTGGTTATTCGTCAGGAGGACGAGCGGCGGATCATCGCAAACTTCGCGGCGCTATTGATGACCTGGGCTACGACGCATGAGCCGCTAGAGAATGCGCTCTATGGGGAGTGATACGAATACAGGCACTCCCATTGCGTCATTGCGAGCGTAACGCAGTGGAGCGAAGCAATCCGTTATAAAACGTGATTTAGCTCCTTAGCAACGGATTGCTTCGTCGGCCTTCGGCCTCCTCGCAATGACAGGATAGAATGTAAGAATAGATACAATGAGAATCAGATCAACAACAGTACTCGGCATCGTAAAGGACGGCAAAGCAGCGCTTGGCTCGGATGGTCAGGTGACGAACGGCCCGACGGTGATGAAATCGAATGCGAAGAAATTGCGCGTACTTTATAACGGACAGGTCATCGCAGGCTTTGCGGGTTCGACCAGCGACGCGCTAACACTCTACGATCGCTTTAGCAGCAAGCTGGAAGAATTTCGTGGCAACGTGCCGCGCGCCGTTGTTGAGCTCGGAAAAGACTGGCGGCAGGATAAGTATTTGCGTAGGTTGGAAGCAATGCTCGCCGTTGTCAGCAAAGAGCACTGCTTTTTGCTTTCTGGAACAGGCGATGTGATCGAGCCGGAGAACGGAATTGTTGCTATTGGCTCTGGTGGCCCGTACGCACTTGCGGCTGCGCGTGCATTCGTGGTGGCAAATCCAGCGATGCCAGCGCGCGATATCGTCGAACAATCGCTCAAGATCGCCGGCGAGATCTGCATCTACACGAACACCCATCTGACCATCGAGAGCTTGGATTAACTGCTAAGGGATCATATCGCAGCAGACCAAGGTGAGAAGAAATCGGGACGAAGGCATACTAGGACATTATCGGAATGAAATCGAAAAAGGGAAGTAAGAAGGTATCGGATGAGACAGTAGTGCTCGATCCAGCGGAAACGCCAGCCGCTCCTCAGGATGAAGTATCATTGGGTTCGGTTGCGAAGTCGATCCACCAGCTCACACCGCACCAGATCGTTGCGGAGCTGGACAAGTTTATCATCGGTCAAGCGAAGGCGAAGCGGTCTGTCGCGATAGCGTTGCGCAATCGCTGGCGCCGCCAGCAGGTGCGCGAGGATCTCCGCGATGAGATCATGCCGAACAATATCATTCTGATCGGACCAACAGGTGTTGGAAAGACGGAAATCGCCCGTCGGCTTGCAAAACTTGCCGCAGCTCCATTTCTGAAAGTTGAAGCAACGAAATTCACGGAAGTCGGCTATGTGGGCCGCGATGTGGAATCCATGATCCGCGATCTGACGGAGCTCGCCATCAACATGGTAAAATCCGAGCAGATGGACGCGATCGAACCCAAGGCCCGCGCCGCGGCCGAAGAGCGCATACTGGATATTCTCGTTCCACCACCTCCCCCGATTCAGCATACACCACAGCCGATGATGTTCCCGGGCGTGCCTGTGAGCACATCCATCTCTGGACTTCCACAGCAGCCACGCAAACCGCGAGACACTGCCGAGGACACGGCGCTCAATGAGAAGACGCGCAACAAATTTCGAGAGAAACTGAAAGCCGGCGAGATGGAGGAGAAGGAGATCGAGATCGACGTTCAACAGGCGCCGCCGATCGCTTCTATGCAGATCATGGGGCCGCTTGGCGGACCTGGCATGGATGACATCGGGCAGAACATTCAGGATATGCTTGGCGGTATGATACCGAAGCGCTCGAAGCGCCGCCGAGTGACGATCAAGGAGGCGCGAGAGATCTTCCACTCAGAGGAAGCATCAAAGCTCATCGACATGGACAACGTTGTCCGCGATGCAGTGGAGCGTGTCGAGAGTTCGGGTATTATCTTCTTAGACGAGATCGACAAGGTGGCGAGCGGTTCGCGTCGCGATGGCGGTGGTGGGCCCGATGTATCGCGCGAGGGCGTACAGAGAGATCTGTTGCCTATTGTCGAAGGCTCGAATGTTAGCACGCGCTATGGAATTGTGAAGACCGATCACATTCTCTTCATCGCTTCAGGTGCGTTCCATGTAACCAAGCCAAGCGACCTTATTCCCGAATTACAGGGCCGCTTCCCCATCCGCGTTGAACTGGAAAGTCTGACACAGGAAGACTTCGTGAAGATTCTCACCATCCCAGAGAATGCTTTACTCAAGCAGTACAAGGCGCTACTCGACACCGAAGGAATGGAAGTCATCTTTGGTGATGATGCCATTCAAGCCATAGCCCGCATTGCGTTCGAAGTAAACGAAGCGATAGAGAATATCGGTGCGCGCAGACTACACACCATTCTCACTACACTCTTAGAGCAAGTCCTATTCGATGTACCGGATATTGTAAAGGACAAGAAGCTGAAGATAACGGCGAAGTTTGTTGAAGAGCGTCTAGATAAAGTTGTCAGAAATCGGGATTTGAGCCAATATATCCTATAAGCTCAATCGCGCTTCGTTCGCATGAGGGCATGAAGCGCATCGGTCTGCTCGCCTGTGAGATGTTTGAGGACTCGTTCAACATTGCGGTTGACCGAGTCTTCTTTTTGTAGCGATCCCAGGTAGCGAGAGACCTCATGTTGACGAGATGGCGATAGCAGCGCGAATGCGTCTCGCGCTGCCTTGTTCGTTTGGAACGCCGCTGCTAAGCTTGGATTGACCAGTGGCTTTCTAGAGATCGGATCAAACTCGATATTCACCTTCGCCTCGTCACCGACTTCAAGTCCAGATGCTTTGAGCATCTGCCCATTAATGTAGAGTCGCCATTCCCCCTTGTACTTTACAACTGTTTGGATGAACTCCTTTCCATTCAGTGCACCGCGAACGGGAATGTGGCCAGTTGCCTTGCCTGACTGTTGCCGTAATGACTTCAACACTGCTTCGGGAACATCGACGCAGGGGTTGATGCCGAGCTTGAAGATTGGGGCGGAAAAGGATTGCATCTATTACGCGTACGCCGCGATCCCCGTAATATCCTCCCCCAGCACCAGCGTATGAATATCATGCGTGCCTTCATACGTTTTCACCGATTCGAGGTTCGCCATGTGGCGCATGATCGGGTACTCACCGAGGATCCCGTTCGCGCCGTGGAGATCGCGGGCGGAGCGGGCGATATCGAGCGCGATGGCCACGTTGTTGCGTTTGGCCATAGAGACCTGCTGCGGACGCATCTTGCCTTCGTTCTTCAGTGTGCCAAGCCGGTGGCAAAGTAGCTGCGCCTTTGTGATCTCCGTAATCATCTCAGCAAGCTTTGCCTGCACTAACTGGAATCCACCGATCGGACGACCGAACTGAATGCGGCTCTTGGCATAATCCACTGAAGACTCAAAGCAGGCCATCGCCGCGCCAATCGCCCCCCAGGAGATACCATAGCGTGCTTGTGTCAGGCAGCTAAGTGGGCCGCGAAGTCCGGAGACACCGGGGAGAATATTTGCTTCCGGAAGTTCGACATCCTGGAAGACCAATTCACTTGTGATGCTCGCACGCAGTGAATATTTACCCTTCATCTCCGGTGCGGTGAAACCCTTCATCCCCTTCTCGACAAGGAATCCTCGTACGTTTTTCGAGCTATCGCCATCCAGCTTCGCCCAGACTACGGCAACGTCCGCGATTGTGCCATTCGTGATCCACATCTTCGCGCCGTTCAGCAAATAGCCACCGTCGATCTTCTTCGCGTTCGTGACCATGCCGCCGGGGTTGGAGCCGAAGTCCGGTTCGGTGAGGCCGAAGCAGCCGATGGCATCGCACGTAGCCATGCGCGGGAGCCACTTCATCTTTTGCTCTTCGGTCCCGTAGGCATAGATCGGGTACATGACGAGCGAACTCTGGACACTCGCAAAGGAGCGGACAGCGGAATCGCCACGCTCAAGCTCCTGCATGATGAGTCCGTAAGAGATGTTGTCCAGACCCGCGCAGCCATATTTTTCGGGAAGGGTGGCACCCATGAGGCCGAGCGCGCCGATCTTCGCGACCAACTCGGCCGGGAAGGTCATGGCCTGATTGTGTTCTTCGATGATGGGGAGAACTTCGGACTCCACAAAGGAGCGGACGGTGTCGCGAACCATGCGCTGTTCATCGGTCAGGAGGGATTCAATATCGTAATAGTCTACGAGCATAGTTTTTCGATCAAATGGGGTGGCTTTAAAAAGCAGAAAGGGTACCTTGGATGACCCCTCACCCAAACGATACCCTCTCTGCAATTATCCCCTGAAGAAGCGATTCTATTTTTGCGTCATGCTCTGATATTGCGCATCGAGCAGCACGTCGCCGGGGCGCTCAATGTGCGTGAAGATGGTGCCGATCCCTCGCGCGAACCAGGAGGTGCCCTTTGTACCGGCTGCGCCGGTGTACTCGACTACAACAACATCCGTGAAGCTCTTACCCGAAACTGCTGCCGTGATACCATAGTGCGTGACCTTGGCCGTTATGAGCTCCCCGTGTGATGTGAAGGTCCAGGAAGCATCTTGCTGTATCGGAGATTGAAGGTCAACCCACGAATCGGTGTAATTACCCTTGTACTCAACGCCGAGATCCACGGCTTTCGTCTCATCGAGGGCATAGTACCACAACGTTGGCTTAGCAGCGGTCACGTAGGACCAATTGCAGATGTACACTTGCGCGCCAGACCATACTTCGTTCGAGTCACGACCCTGCATATCCATCATGAGCACGTCGCTGGCAGGCTGGAAATCGTTCTTTGAGGTCAGCGCATAGCGGTACTCCATCTTCGGCTGTTCGAGTAGGACGTAGTAGTTCTTGACGTTCTGCTCGGGCGCTTTTGCCGGGGCGTTCGGATCGACAATGCTGCTGCAACTGGAAACAGCAAGTAGCATTGTCGAGAGCGCGAGGAGCAATGCAGAAGATCGCTTCCGCACTCGCGCTGTTGTTGTGAGATGTTGTGTGTTCATTTCGTTGTCTCTTATTATTTTCGAGCTGCTTATGACTTTCGGCGGTAATGAGGTTAGGGCTTAGAACCGATAGGAAAGTCCATATTCAAGGCGTCCGTTGATCGTATTGCGTCGTTCGTCGCCGGTGTAGATGACGGGTCCACTTTGTGCGGCTAAGAAATCTGTTGTTGCACCGTTCTGATGCAGTCTGCTTAAGGCGACGGTGAAGCCCGCGAGCAGATGATCGCTCACAGGTATCTTGACACCAAAGTCAGCACTCAAAAGACTTCCATCCGTGTAAAATCCTGCACCGACTCCAGCGATGATCCACGCGCGCCCATTGGCGACAGGCTCGCGGTGCTCATAGTAGGCCTCTCCGCTCATCATTTTTGCGGGTCGCAGCACACCATTAAGCTCCGTCGCAAATCCACCCAAAGTGGCAGCAGCCTCCAGATGCTCGAAGCTACCGCTTCGTACTCGCACGCCAACCTGGTTACCCTCATCCAAATTATACCCCGCGTGGAAGCGGAAATCCTGGAAGGGCGTAAAGCTCAGCTGTGCAGATGGAATGCTGAATTGACTTGCCGTTTCCAATCCAATTTCTACGTCGGCGGTGGCATCGGCAACGGTCAGATCGCGCAGCGATTTTCCGGGAAGTCCACTGGCCTCTGGTAGTTGAATGCTGGGCACCTCGCTCGAACTTGAGACAGGCACGATGGCAATTGCCTGTTCGAGGGGAGGTGTAGCCGATGTTGCTCCCGAAGCCGCTTCCAGCAATTCTTCAGCGACTCGCGAAGACTCCGATCGGACGGCGGTCGTAATCGGGCTCCTGCGTGAAGATACCGTGGCTGATCGCAGAGTGAACGCGTTACCCTCAGCAGCCGCCCGCGGCAGTTCGGAGGCAGTTTCTTCAACTGTTGTCGGAGTACCAGAAGAGACCGGGTTGGTTGCGCCGACTTGAATTGCCGAGGTAATACTCGTGCTTTGACTATCCATTAACTTCGCCGTACCAAACCCGATTGCCAGCAGTAGTAGCGCTATGCTGGCAGCCGCAGTGATCCGTTTGGCGGACCAGAATGCAATCGGAACCGCAGGCCGCTCGGCTGCCTGGAGAGCCGCAAGATTTGCAAAGACAGCATCATCCAAACGAGATGGCACGGACACATTCCGCGCTGCACGAATCGACACCTCACGAAGCATCTCATGCGCTTGGAAGGCCTCACGAATTTCCGGGCTGACGGAGACACGGTGCAGGAGCTCTGCGCTTTCCGAATCGGTCAGTTGGCCGTCGAAGTAGGCGATGATGGTGTCTTCTATGGAGAATTCTTTCATACTGCGTAAACCTCCTCAGCGCTATGGCTGATATCAAGATCTTTGAAGGACTGGCTGTTCGTGGAAGACTCCCTAATCTCTTCCGGCTCGGCCTTGGGTGTGCGGGTCTTCTTCTTCGATTGCTCGGCTTCGTACTTGTAGTACGGCGCTAACAGGATCCGAAGTTGCTTCTTGGCGCGCGTGATGCGGACTTTGACGTTCATCTCGGTCGTCTCGGTCTTGCGAGCGATCTCGTCATATTCGTATCCTTCGAACTCGCGGAGTAAGAATGCCTCGCGGTAGATCGGAGCGATGCGCGCGAGAGCAACGCGGAGCATGTCGTCGGCGACCAGGTTATCCAATGGCTGTGCGGCGGACTCGATCGTGTCACCAAGAGTATCGGGTTCGTCCGACTTGCTGATGGATACGAAATCCGGCGTGAACTTCGATGTTCGAAGTGAATTGAGGCAAACCGAGCGGGTAATGAGCAGAAGCCAGCTTTTGAGCGCCTTCGTCTCCCGGAGTTGATCGCGATGGGTATAAACCCGGCTGAAGACCTCCTGAAACGCATCCTCGGCTAGCATCTGGTCGCCCATATAGTAGAGGCAATAACTGAACACGCGCTGCCGGAATTTCGAATAGACGAATTTGAAGCCTGCAGTCTCGCCACGAATGAAAGATTCGATCATCTCTCGTTCGCGCGCGTCCTCCACGATGGGCTGGATTTCCTTGCGGGGCATTCTGTGTTCGTTCTTCGGGCTGTGGGCTAAAATCACGTCCTCAGTAATAAAGGACACAATCTCCTGCCCAACAGTTACAACGAGGACAGATCGAATGCAAAATATGGCTTTTCCAAAAGCAAGGCAAGAATGAATGCTTTGGAAATTCGGGAACAGCGCAAAGAGCGGACGTGGCGGATGCTACGAATGACGAGCAGGATGGCGGCCGGTGTTCTGCTGGTCATCCTGCTGGCGCTGGATGCCTATTTCAGGTTTGAATCAGCCCAGCTAAATTTGACCATCACGGGGCTGGCGGTATTCTTTGGGGTGCTATCGAGGATTGATCTGTTGCTGCACCGAATTGTGAAGTCAAAAAAGAACCTTAGGCGCTGACAGCACCGTAATTACCAATAAAGTGTAAGTTCGTTAGAATCCCCTTCCAAACTGGAAGTGTGTGTGCCAGCCGGCGGGAGAGCCGAAGGTGGAGCGGGAATCGAAGCCGTACCCGAAGTCTATTCCGATCATCCCAACCGCCGGCACCTGTACGCGCGCGCCAACACCGGCGGAGCGTTTGAGATCAAACAGATCTGCATGGGTGAAATCGGCCCAGACATTTCCTGCCTCGGCGAAGGTGAGGAAGTAGATCGGGATGGGTTCGAGGCTTAGAATGAAGCGAAGCTCGGCGACGTATCTGGAATAAGCAAGCCCGCCCGGTGCATAGATGGAGGTTGTGGCCGTGCCCTTTTGTACGCCAATGGACGCGTCATCATAACCACGTAGCGGTACGCTGGAAATACCGGTTGCAAATCCGCTGCCACCCATGACGAAGAGTTCGGTCGGCGGCACATACGGTGTGTTCGCCACGCCGCCGAGCTGGCCAATATCGGAGCTTGTCATGAGCACAAGCTTATTCTGGCCGCCAATAGAGAGCAACGGCGTGAAGAACTTCATCGTGAAGTTATTCTTGAAGTAATTCGCTGGCTGGTTCGGCGCGATCGAGGCGATCGGTAAGTATGCAATGCGGGTCATGAATGCGAACTCGGAGCCGGTAGTCGGGAACACCGGGTTGTCCGTTGACACGCGGGAGATCGTCTGCTGAATGCTAGTCTCGTCGTGGATACCAACGGTGTAGATACCACCACCATTCGTGATATTGGCATGCTGCGCTGCGAGCGTCCAGTCAACGCGGAAGAAGTCGTCCGGCCAGCGGAAGCGACGACCAAGCGTTAGGGCCGCCCCAGTGCGGTCAGCGGTATAGACGTATTCCGAATGGGTCGTATAGAGCGAGACACCGAGCGAGGTGGGTCGTTGATTAAGCCAGGGCTCAGAAAAGCTGACCGAAACCGTACGATACGCAGATGCACCTATTTCCGCCGTAACCGAAAGCACTTCCCCACCGCCGCCATGCAGCGGGTCGGTAATGTCAAAATTATTAAAGGAGACGCCGATCGAACCTGTCAGGCCAAGCACGCCTCCGTAACCGATGGAGGCATTGAATGTGTCGCTGGAGCGCTCTTCCACACTATAGGTTACGTCTACATCTGTGGCATCCGGCACATAGGTGATCTCAGGGAATTGCAGCTTCTCTTGATTAAAATAATTAAGCGCTGCAAGCTGACGCAGCGAACGTACTACCGCCGATCGGCTGAATGGATCGCCGGGGCGCGTGAAGAGTTCGCGACGGACCACATAGTCCTTCGTCTTCGTGTTGCCCTTGACATCAACGTAGCGGAAGAAATGCTGTTTGCCTTCCTGAATGCGGATTGTCAGATCAATCGAGTCTCCAGCGACCACTGTCTCTTCTTTTCCAACATTGGCAAGATAGCCACGATCATAATAAAGCGAGCCAACATCTGTGAAATCCGGGTTGCCATGCAGACTGGTCTCCAATCGCACCATATCATAGATATCGCCTTTGTGGAAGCCAAGATGCGAGCGTACTTCCTCTGCCGGAAATACCTCCGCGCCAACGACGGCAATGTCTCGGACAAAGAACTGCGGCCCCTCATACAGATGAATAAGAATGCTCAGATCATTGTCACCGGTCGTCCAAACAGAGTCGCTGGTAAGTGTTACGTCGCGATATCCTTTAGAGTGGTAATAGTCGATCAGTTTCTTCTTATCATCATCGTACTTTTTTTGATCGAAGGCGCAACTTGAAAAGATCTTGTACCACTTCTTTTCTTTCGTATCGTCCATTGCGCTTCGTAGGTCGCCGCTGGAAACGCGATCATTTCCGACAAAGTCGATGTGCCGGACGATCATCTCGCTTCCCTCGTTGATCGTCACTCGGAGATCGACCGAACTGGAATCATCCCCCGGAATTTGCTCGACGTTCACCGTTGCAAAATGGTAGCCTTCCTTTTCATACTTGGCCTTTACGCGATTGCGGGCGGAGGCCAACTCCCATGGGCGAACGAAATCTCCCATGTGAAAGGAAAGCGCCTTTTCAATGTCTGCCGTCTTAATATCCTTATTGCCGATGATGGTATCCTTGCCCAAATGCGGCAGCTCGGAAACATGAATGCCAAGGAATAAACCGATAGAACCATCGGCTTGCTGCACCTGCTTTTCAACGACAATATCCACTTTCCTGAAGATACCGAGCGCCCACAGCTGGGAGATAGCGGCGCGGAGCTTTGCATCGCTGGGGAGCGTAACACTCTCGCCCTTGAAGAGGCCACTCTGACTGATGATCGTAGCGGCATCGCCTGAGCGATTCCCAACGACGGAAATGCCAAGAATGGAATACTGCTGTTCCAAGCCGCCGGGAGGATTTCCGGGTGTCTGCGCGGCCAGACGGCCCGACTCGCCGACCAGCACGAATGAGACCAACAGGGTTAATACAGAGAGTAAGCGATGCATTCGAAACAATATAATGTGAGGCCGGCTCGGTCGCCGGGAGCTGAAGTCCGGGTTGCATAACCCATCCGGGTGGCCGTTTGTTGCGGAGGGTACGGCATATTTCAGAATCGGTTGCAAGGCCGATGGGCTAAATTGGGGTATTTCGAAGAATCCGTGAAATAGCCTTGTCGAGTAAAATTGGATAGACTCTCACAAAAGGGCTGACCGGCCTCTCAATAATTCGAGATGAGCGGTGGAGTTAATACTAGCCGCCCCGCTGTTTAATAGTTTATGAAGAGCCGGAAGGAGCACTGGGAGCAGGTCTACTCGACCAAACAGCCTCACGAGGTCAGTTGGACGCAGGATCGGCCGAATTTGTCGCTCGATTTCATCCATAGCTTCAACATCTCAAGACGTGCTAGCATCATTGACGTCGGCGGAGGTGACAGCCGGTTGGTCGATTTCCTGCTAGATGAAGGCTACGAAAACATCACTGTGCTTGATATTTCTGAGCGGGCGCTGGAGCGGGCTCGTGCACGCCTTGGCTCGCGAGCACAGAATGTTCGATGGATCACCTCCGATATTTTGGACTTTGAACCGACCCAGACATATGATTGCTGGCACGACAGGGCAACCTTTCACTTTCTAAAAAGCTCGGAAGAACGGACCAAATACGTAGCCCATGCGAATGCATCAGGTGCCAGCTTTCTGGCTATCGCAACATTTTCCGAAACCGGACCCCAGAAATGCAGCGGATTGGAAGTCCAACAGTACTCGGAGGATGATCTTGTGATGCAGTTTGCCAGTGGCTTCCGCCGGTTGAAGTGCATATCCGAAATGCACACGACACCATTTGGTACGCAGCAGAATTTTACGTTCTGTGCTTTTGAACGACTGAAATAGTACGGCGCACAGTTTCCGGACCACCCAGTTGCTTGTACTTCCTTACTAATCTGCCAGACTGGACGGAGTGCTTCCTCGATATTGGTATCATCGTCGGTACGTTCTTTGCCAAGATTCATCGGAACGTGTATCGCTAATTCGAATTCCCGTAACGACTCTGTACAGGCGAGGACTACTGGCCGAATGGCTGATCTTCGCCAGATCTCAACAGCGTCGCATGAGCAGTGGGTAGAGGGGAGAGACATTTCCCACTCGTTACCCGTTACTCACATCCAGTCGAATCAATCGAATGTCTGACATCTTCATTTCCTACTCACGGAAGGACTCTACGCACGCAATGGCGCTGGCGGAACGGCTGCGCGATGCGGGTCTGGATGTGTGGATCGATACCCAGGGCATTGACGCCGCGGACTTGTGGCCGAAGGAGATCGTCCAGGCGATTTGGGGGTGTAAGGCATTCCTTGTGCTGATCTCGGAATCCAGCCTACTTTCTAAAAGCGTCCTGCGGGAGCTTTCACTTGCCACAGAAAAGAAGAAGCCGGTACTGCCGCTCAAGCTCACCTCCGTTGAGTTGAATGAGGACTTCGCTTATCATTTAGCAGGAGTGCAGCGAGTCGCTGCCAATGATTTCGAGGCGATCGAGCGGGCACTGAACAAGTTAGGGGTCGTAGGTGTGGATGGTAGTAGGAACACTCCCGGCAAACGCCCAGCGCTCCCGATCTATAGACCGAACGCTGGCCGCCCTTCCCTGCTCGTTTTGCCATTCGATGATCTTTCTCCTGCCGGGGAGAATAACCTGTGGTTTGCTGATGGGCTTGCTGGCGAGCTGATCGATGCACTTTGGCATATTGCATCCCTTCGAGTCCTCGACCGCAAGACATCGCTGGCACTTCGCGGAGTAAAACTTCGCGTCTCGGAGATCGGGCGGGAGTTCGATGTTCGCTTTTGCATCGACGGTTCCGTGCGTAGCTTCGGGGACCAACTCAAAATTTCCGTCTCGCTTCTCGATCTCGAAACCGGCACGACACTGTGGCAGGAATCCTATCGCGGTGCCTTCAAAGACATCTTCGATATCCAAGAGTCGGTTGCACGAAAGGTGGTTGAAGCACTGAAACTGCATGTGAGCGCCGACGAGCGTTCTCACATCCAGGATCGCGGCACTTCAGACGCGGATGCCTATAATCTGATCGTCAGAGCGCACGAATATTATGAGCGGCACACCCGAAATGGCTTCGAACTCGCTGCACAATTAGCTACGCAGGCGATCGGATTGGATCGGTCATACGCGGAGGCGTATGCCTTCAAAGCCGAGGCCTTGACAAGTCTGTATCGCACCTATACGCTTGCTCCCGGACTCCTCAATGAGGCCTTACGACTAGTACAGGAGGCGCTTCGACTGAAACCCGACCTGTGGGATGCGTACCGCCCGCTTTCCATGCTATATTATTTGCAAGGAAATCCCGATGAAGCGGAGAAGGCAGCGACGACTTACGTCGCCAATGCCCCAGACAATGCAAGCAGCCATGCCGCACTCGGTTACTTTTACGACGTCACCGGCCAATACGAACGTGCGGTCTCCGCTTACGAACAGGCTGTGAAACGCAGTCCGGAATATTTGCCGAATGTCTGGAATCTCATTCTCGCCTGCAATTATGCTGGTAATCAGGAGTTGCGATCGTACTGGGCAGGCCTTGCGATCCCTCTCTTCGAGCGTCATCTGACGTTCTTCCCAGATGACGAGTTTGCGCGGACGTGCCACGCGTCACTTCTGCATTTTGTTGGCAGAGACCAGGAAGCGAGCGCGGCTATTTCGCGGCTGGGTGATCTGCACGACGGTACTTCGCTCTACAGCCTCGCCTGTTTGGAATGTGAATTAGGAAATTACGAATCGGGGCTGATCACGTTCCAAAAGTCTATTAACGCAGAGTATCGGAACGTCCCACTTCTTACGCGTTTCATGACGGATGACGTAAGTGGTATCGGGAAACTCGCTGGAACAACCCCGTGGCAAAACATCCTGTCGTTGGTGGAAAAAATAGCTAAGCAGAAGACAACCACAGGACTCGATTGAGCAAATGGCTGACGTCTTCATCTCTTACTTCCGCAAAGACTCCGCCGAAGCCGAACAGCTTGCGGAGCTTCTCGTCTCGGCGGGACTATCAGTATGGATCGACCAAAGCGGGATTGATCTCGCCACAAGTTGGTCGGAGGAGATCGTTGATGCATTGGATGAGTGCAAGGCGTTCATTGTGATGCTATCGCCCGCATCGTGCGAGTCGCCGAATGTGGTAAAGGAGGTATCGCTCGCATCCGAAAAGCGGAAGAAGATATTGCCACTCGATCTTGAACCTGTCGAACTTCCGAAGGATATGCAGTATGCGCTAGCTGGTATTCAGCGGGCACCAATGACGAACATCCATGCGATCATTGGTGCGCTGGGTAAGCTGGGTTTAGCGGCAACGCAGGCACCGAGCATCCAACTTGTGAAAGAGACAGACGCACGGAAGAGCCTGATGACACTTCCCTTCGAGGACATGTCACCGACTGGTGACAACGGCTGGTTTGCCGATGGCATCCTCACGTTTGCAAAGCGATCCAAGCGGGATTTCGGAATATGCAGCTCATAAAATCATTTCTGGACGACGGGGACGGAGGCATCGGGACGCCCAAAGGCACACCGGAATATCAAGTGGTGAGGGGAATCGTGGAGAAACTGGGTGAATCCTGACATCGCAACCGACCAACACTTCGATTTACTGTGCCTGGCAACCCAGCCACAAAGCGTAAAGCTTTGCCGTGGGCCATACCTTTTCTTTCGCACATTGAAATAAAAATTGGGCTTCGGATGCCATTAGGGAAGAGGCCAATCTTCGCAGCTCGACTGCTTTCGCACACTCTCTTGAAAGCGATTGGGTAACTAGTCGTTGTTTGATCATACGTTCTAAGGTGGATGAAGAACCATGCCACGGGTATTAGATGAAGCAGGTTAGTTGCGGCCGTGAATTTCTAATCAGAGGTTGCGCCCGACCAATTTGAACGGTTAATGAGAGCTTCATGTCGCATTTGGGGCTCACTTAATGGCATTGGGTACGAAAATTGCTGTAAAAGAGTGCATAGTAACCTACTGGCACCTCCTTGCCGGAAAGCGAAGATCTCATTTTGTGGGAGGCCGCTAGCTTATTGGTGATTTCACTATGAGGGGGAGATTCTTATCTCCAGCTATCTGTCAGAAACCCTACGGCAATTGGCTATGACATTCCCCTTTGTCACAAAGCAGCGAGCCTGGGTTTACAATAGGGCAATGTTATCATCGGAACGAGAGTAATCTCCTTCCTCTTTTACTGCCGATTCCTCACAGCAATCGGCGCATCCCGAATTATGGCGACACGCAGAGAGTTTATAACGACGTTCGGCGCGGCGATCACCGCGATCGCTGTTGCGCCCGCGTTAGTTGTCGAAAGTTGCGCCCCGACGACGCTTCCCATACTGGCACCAGTCACGCCACCAGATACCGGCCCAGATGGCCGCATTCCGGTGGATGTATCCGATCTGTCGAGTGCAAACCCGGCAAAAGTTGCAGCAGGTCTGACCGGACCAGATGGAAAGCCCGTGATGGTAACCCGCGTTTCGGACACCGATTTCCGTGCGCTATCGAGTTTGTGTACGCATCAGAATTGCCAAGTGAACACCGCGGCGACCAACGGCTACATCATTTGCGCATGCCATCTCTCGCACTTCGCGATGGATGGCTCGGTATTGCAAGGACCGGCCTCTTCGCCGCTTGTGCATTACGATGGCGTCTATGATGCGGCCAACAAGCAATTGCGTATCAAGTTTGTTTGAATAGATTGAAGTTATTAACGTCGAACCTATGAAGAGCTTCTCGCGATCAACCGTAAAAGCGTGGCTGCGGCGCAACAGCCACATGATGTTCCTGTTGTTTGTCGGCATCGTTGCCGTCCGCGAGGCGGGCTGCGGGTATCGTGTCGACTCCCCAGTCACTGGCTCAACGCCAAGCCTGAGGATCACTGTAACTCCAAAGGCCGCAACGATCGCGACCGGAGCCACACTGAATCTCTCCGCCTCCGTCACCGGATGGAAGAGTGATAGCACAGTACAATGGTCTATTTCCGGCACAAACGTGGGTGCGTTGACTGCGGCAGGCTCAAGTGCAACCTACACTGCACCGGCGACACTCGTATCGAGTCCAGTGATCGTAACGGTCATGGTCCGCTCGAACGAAGACACTTCACGAGTTGCGTATTCATCAATCACGATCGCAAAGCCGGTTGACACAACGCAGCAGGTTCAAATCCTGTTGACGCCGCTCACCGTTTCGTTACAGGTTGGCAAGACGCAACCTTTCACGGCCACCGTCACGGGAAGCTCCAACACGGCTGTTACGTGGGCGCTTATCAGCGGTCCGGGTTCGATCTCCAGCACTGGCCTTTACACAACGCCCGCATCGATTACAGGCACTTCGGCTGTTGCGGTCATCAAGGCGACTGCCGCAGCGAACGTCTTGGTCTCAGCTCAAGCAACGATCACTATTCTTCCTCCGCCGGACACGACACCGTGTTTCACTCGCGACATACAGCCCATCATCAACAGCAATTGCACGATGGCTGGATGTCACGTAAGCGGTGGCGGTGAAGCACGCGACCTGACAACATATAATGGCATCATGAGCTATGTGCGCGCTGGAACGGCAACGTCGAGCAAGCTCTATACCGTGCTCAGTGCGTCGGGCGAAAACTTTATGCCCCGCGGTAAGGCTTCCCTCACTGCGGCGCAGAAATCACTTATCGCTCGATGGATCAACGCTGGTGCCAAGAACACTGCGTGTCCGGTCGATACGAGCGGTGGCTGCGACACCAGCACGGTGTTATACTCCGGCTTCGTTGCGCCAACGCTTCAGAACTACTGCCTCGGATGTCACTCGGGCACGAACCCATCCGGTGGGATCAACCTAGCCACCTATTCTGGTGTGCAAACGGTTGCGCTAAATGGACAATTGGTTGGCAGCCTGAATGGGACCCCGCCAAACTTCATCATGCCACAGACCGGTGCACCGCTTGACGCTTGTACGATCGCGAAGATCCGGGCGTGGGTAAATCACGGCGCTCTCAACAATTGAAATACCACTGTGATGGGCACGCTGTACAAGGTTGTAACCGGCTTCACTCACCTCCCGGGACACCCCCGGGCAGGCGCGTACGAAGCGCTCGGCAGCCGTCTTCTGGAAATTTGCGGAGGGTACAATTTTTATCGGGGAGAGCTTGAAGATACCTGGTTATTCCAAATGCTTCGCGAGATCGGCGGAGAATTCACGCATTCCGTTTCAGACAACCCTCAAAAGAATACCATCGAGTACCAATGCGTGACTCATGAGAAGTTCCGCTGGCTTGCCAGAGCACGTGAGGAGGATAGCCAATCCGAGGTGTTCATCTGGATCGACTACGGTGTCCTACACAATCCTCGAATCACCCCGGAGCACATCCAAACCTTCCTGAACAGAATAACAGATCAGCGGTTTGCCATTCCCGGTTGTTGGGCAGAGAAATATGTTGATTATGAGCAGCACCCAAATTGGCGCTTTTGCGGCGCAGTGATGGTTGTTCCCAGGGCCTGGGTGCTGCCGTTCTATGAAGCGGCCCGTGAAAGCGTACGGGAATACATCCTTCGAACGCGCAACATTTCCTGGGACGTCAACACCATGGCACGGGTGGAACTTGCTGGAAAAATTCCAATAGAGTGGTATCAGGCCGACCATGACGAAACGATGTTCACCGCATACTGATGGCCACCTCCTTCCCACAATCGGAGCCTCCCACCCGACTCCGCTCTACTACTCCCCTTCCTATGATTCATTCCTCGTGTAACTCTCTCTCCAAGCAGCATACTGCGAAAATTGGCGTAGTCTGGTTTGCTCTTATGCTCTTCGCACTCGGAGCGTCAACGGCAGCCGCGATCCCCCGCTTCTCCCTGTTGACGGGCACGCGTTGCTCTGTCTGCCACTTCAACCCGCAAGGCAGCGGGTTGCGCACGCAACTTGGGTGGGAGATGATGAACGAGACCGGGCTACTCAAGTGGCATGATGTTTCGCTGGATACGTCAGGCATTAGCCCGACGAACGGGCTATTCGGCAACGTGCTCTTCCCGGGGTTTGATGGAAGATTGCAGCAGGTGCGGCTATCGCGTACAGGTGAGTCGAAGTTGATACCGATGCAGATGTCGGTAGGCCTTGGGTTGCAGTTTGGGCAGCAGCTTTCGCTCTCGACGAATGTCAACATCGCGAGTGTTGCGGAGCGCGCACGTGGTGGATCGCTCTATCCCGGTGAGACGGATTACGATCTCGCGTTGCAGTATCAGCCGGATGTCACACTTCCCTCTATCCGCGCCGGTATGATCGAACCAAGCTTTGGCGTGCGGCAGGATGACCACACCATCTTCACCAACGAGGAGGCTGCGATACAAGGCACCGAGCTAATCCCCCCATACTACAACGAACTTGGTGTCGAAGTAACGTACGAAGGGATGCGCTGGATAACGGTCAATGCCGGTGTCTTCAACTCATACAATCTCGCGCTGATCGACCCGACGATCGGCACGGTGAATTCCATGACGGACTTTTCGCACCCGACGCTCGCGGCGCGCGTGATGTTCTGGCCGCAGTTGTTAGAGCAAGGGATCAATATGGAAGTCGGTGGTTCGGTTATTTCGAACGGCTCTTTCCGATTGCTCAACGGCTTCGCCGGCTTCGGGCTGGCGGACAAGTCCTCCCTGTTCTTCGAAACGCTGTATGGCACGAACTCCGACCAGCGTATCATCCGCAATTTCAGTGTGATCGGCAGCTATGAACTTGCCGCGTGGCTGGCCGCCGAGTGGCGCTATGACTGGGGACAGACCGAACTCTATCCGAACATCGGGCTAAGCTTTGCGCAAGGCTTTCTTATTGGGTTGGAGTTCTTCCCCGCACCGTTTATCGAGATCCGCCCCGAGTATCGCGTCCTCCACAAAACGCCATACGGGTCGGACGGCACTTTCACCGGCCAATGGACCGGACAGATCCATGTGTTTTATTGATCGCGGATGAGCAGAGCATTTGTAAAGGAATCAGAGGGTGAATGGCTCGGAGATGTTGCTCCGGAAATTGCCGCACTCGAGCGCTTCCTCACGCGTGAGAGTGGTGAGAAGATCTACCAACTTGAGTTGACCATCGAAACCGCAACAGGCCGCGAGATTCACGAGATGAACAACGGTGATCGCTATGCGCTGGATATGGATCGGCGGTGGCGGAAGCTTTAAGAGCGCAGGGTTTGGGAAGCAGGCGCTTCCCGAACCCTGTCCAAAGCGCGGGGACGTCTGTCACGGGGATGATTGTCGAACTCCTCAGTCCCGATACGCACGAAGTGGAGTTGAGCGACGCGTCGTGCGAGGAGACTCGACCAATGCACTGCATCCTTATCTCAGGCCTGCGGGTTCGCTGAGATTAGCGGGTTTTGAATCGGATTGACGTCGTTGCTCTCGGGCGTATTTCTCACGGTTCGCTTTGATAATTTGGCTCAATCGCTTATGCTCCTCTTCGGTAAGGGGCGTACTTTGGACATAGATATCGAAATCGTCGAGTCGAGCAAAATCAGGTGTTTTTTTGTGTCCCATCAAAATTCTCGCTATCGAAATCGTTGAAATATTGCCGTGTTAGAATAAGCGCTTCCGGTGTGTTTATCAACATCCGAATGCCCCATAATAGTTGTGCTCCTATCGTCTCTTGGTAGTGAGGAATCAGAGCGGTTTTAGATTCGAATGCCACTGTGCCTCCATACCCGTTTTCGAAGGCCAGTTTAGATGCGAATGCAAAAAGATTACCGGGTACTCCGACAAAGAGCTTTTGTTGGCCTTTGTTGAATTCCGAACTCTCGATGAGGTGAACGAAGACGTGATCCCCGAGGTCTTCGATGCTGATCAACCCCTGAATAATAGTCGGGTTCTCGCGGGTCGTCAATTTATAGACCTCCCGTTGCTGTTGGCGGAGTTCAAACGTCCAATCGAATTGCCACGCACCGTCGTCCAGCAATTTTGAGTCCGATGGATAAATTTGTTCGATAATCGTGTCGAATCTCTCACCGGAGATGCGGAGTTCGATAGACCTCGTGAGCTTATCGATTTTGACATTGAGACGGCTCGTTCGGGTGGTCTTCATTGTTCAAAGTTAATATTTCTTGCCGGAAACCTTGTGAAATCCTTTCCATGCGTACCTGTCGCGGAATGCGAGCGGGATGTCGAGCGAGGTCGCTCGACTTACTCCAGCAATTCCGGGTCTTTGGAAATTGGGGGAACCGCAAAATAATTATGGAAATCGCTTTCTGTCCCAAAGACAAAATTCCGTAAGTTATTGATTTCATTGAAGAGTTCATGAAGCACAAACCGCACAAACGAATCGTGCACGTAATTTCAGGAGAGTGAGCACGGGTTTGCACAAAGACAACTTTCCAAGAAAACGTGTGCCTTTATCAAGCCCAAATCAAAAACACACGAATTATAGCTTTCTCCCTGTCATTCCGAGCTGGCGAGGAATAGCGCGCGGAGGTGCTCCTTGACGAGGGATTCCTCGCAGGCTCGGAATGACGTTTTCTGCGAGCGGCATGAAACCTCCTCTCCATAATCCGAATAAGTAGCCAAAACCGGGTTCTGAAACGCCGAACCCAATCCGCATTCCATTCGTTAGGCGGCGCGACCCGGAATAGTTACCATAACGAGTTTAGACACCAGTATTTAGGGATCTCACAGCACATGAATCAAGGCGAAATCGTACAAGTCATTGGGCCGGTTGTTGACGTGGATTTTTCGGGCGGCGGGCTGCCCTCCATTTTGAATGCGCTGCGCATTCCTCGCGTTGGCGTGGATGGCGTTGATGAAGATCTGATCTGCGAGGTTCAGCAGCATTTGGGCGAAAATCGCGTTCGTGCCGTTGCTATGGATACAACGGACGGTCTGGTTCGCGGCATGAAGGCCTTTGACGTTGGTACCCCGATCTCTGTGCCGGTTGGTCCGAATTCGCTTGGACGGCTCATCAATGTTATTGGTAAGACGATCGACGGTGGCGAGCAGATCAAGTCCGAGTTCTCCTGGCCTATCCACCGTGATGCGCCGAAGTTCGAAGACCTCACGACGCAGACAGAAATCCTCGAAACCGGTATCAAGGTTATTGATTTGCTGGAGCCTTACTCAAAGGGCGGTAAGACGGGTCTCTTCGGTGGTGCGGGCGTCGGCAAGACGGTCGTTATCATGGAGCTGATCCATAACATCGCAATGCATCACGGCGGTTATTCCGTGTTCGGCGGCGTGGGTGAGCGTACTCGTGAGGGTAATGATCTGTACCTCGAAATGTCCGAGGGCGGCGTGCTTGATAAGACGGTGCTCGTGTTCGGTCAGATGAACGAGCCGCCAGGGGCGCGTCAGCGTGTGGGACTAACGGCGCTTACCTTCGCCGAGTATTTCCGCGATGTCGAAGGCAAGGACGTGTTGCTCTTCATTGATAATATTTTCCGCTTTACGCAGGCCGGTTCCGAGGTGTCCGCTCTTCTCGGACGTATGCCATCAGCCGTAGGTTATCAGCCGACCCTTGCGACCGAGATGGGTACGCTTCAGGAGCGCATCACATCGACGAAGAAGGGTTCGATCACGTCGGTGCAGGCCATCTACGTGCCTGCTGACGATCTCACCGATCCCGCGCCAGCCGCAGCGTTTGCTCACTTGGATGCTACAACGGTTCTCTCGCGTAGCATTTCTGAACTTGGTATTTACCCGGCTGTCGATCCGCTGGAT
This sequence comes from uncultured Ignavibacteriota bacterium, assembly GCA_903900335.1. Lineage (GTDB taxonomy): Bacteria > Bacteroidota > Ignavibacteria > Palsa-1295 > Palsa-1295 > PALSA-1295. The sequence goes on from CAIUMP010000044.1 coordinate 104,675, forward strand.
TCGACAAGCCGCATCCTCTCCCCTGACATCGTTGGCGATGAGCATTACAGCGTAGCACGCGGTGTGCAGCGTATCCTCCAGCAGTACAAGGATCTGCAGGACATCATCAACATCCTCGGTATGGACGAACTCTCCGATGAGGATAAGCTGATCGTTAACCGCGCTCGCCGTGTGCAGAAGTTCTTGTCTCAGCCGTTCTTCGTTGCCGAGCAGTTCACCGGATTGCAGGGCCGCTACGTAAAGCTTGAAGATACGATCCGCAGCTTCAAGGCGATGCTTGCCGGTGAGTACGATCACCTTCCAGAGAATGCGTTCTATATGGTCGGGACGATCGAGGAAGCGGTGGAGAAAGCGAAGACGCTGGCGTAAGAGCGTTGTTGAAAGTTGCTTGCAAGGGAGCCGCTTCAGAAATGAGGCGGCTTTTGAGTTTTGGGGAACTCGCCTCGGATCGATCTTAAGGTCACAAATATTTCCCCTTTGGTTTGTATTGGGTTGATTTGAGTAGGGACAGATTTGTGCATAGTTTGTCGCGAACAATTGAGTTACGCCAACTGTCCGTTGAACATGCGGTGCTGTGGTGGCATCGTCTTAGGGTCAAGCGATTCTCGTACGCTCCTCTATGAGCTTGGTGATCGGACATTAGGTCATGAGATACCCCTCCGTTGCATTGTAGCGCTGGGCTACATCTCATCGTCCATTCTATCAGCTATTGCGACTTGAGTACGCTTGCCCATCCACTCGAATGAAGTCAACGTCGATATTCAATACTTGGGGGGTGGAAGAGACATGGGAACTCGTAACTCGTTCATCGCGCATACCATCGGACTCGAACGGCAAGTGCCGACAATCCGACAAAGCGCAAGATCAGAATCTTTCCTCTATGCAAATCGGTACATAGCCTCCACAGCGGTGGGGGCGATCGTGTTCGCACCGATGGCATGGCACGTCGTGCTTGATCCTGTGCCGGGTTCGGACTTTAGCATGCATCTCGGCCTGGCAACGCGCATGTGGCAGGAAGGAGCCATCGGCCTTCCTCATTTCCTGTATCATTTTCTCATTCTGCTCATGTCCAACTGCATGGGCATGACTCTGAAACTGGCAAGTCTATTGCTGACAACGGCAGGGTTGGCTGCCATCCTGCCACTGTCCCAGCTTGTGATCTTCCGGGAGCGTGGCGGCCTGTCAGCCTTGTCAATTGTGCTCGTTACTTCTATCGCCTCATCCATCACAATTTGGACGATCCCGTCGCATCACCTCTATTTCGGCTATATCCCGCTTGCCGTTTACCACAGCCCAACGATGACACTCATGAAACCGCTGGCGCTGTGGAATTTCCTTCTCCTATCAAGAGGATTGACCGTGCGGATCAGCTCCGCCAGGGTACAAAGGTGGAGTGTTATTTCCCTCATTCTCTGTGGGCTTGCTAAACCAAGCTACGTCTTGATACTTTTGCCAGCTGCCATCGTGTTCGTCTGTATTCGAAAACTTCTCCGGGCGGAAGCTTCGTGGTGGTTCTTGCTTCACTGTGTGGTTGTTCCGAGTCTCGCTCTGTTGATATGGCAGTACTGTTTCACGTATCTTTCAAATTCCGCCTTCTATTGCGAGAGGGGTGAGACGGGAATCGAGTTTGCACCGTTGCTGGCAGTCAGGACGGTTAGTGGCAATCTGCTGATCAAACTCCTTGGTTCCATCGCCTTCCCGCTCAGCGTGTCCTGCGTGCATTGGAATCGGCTACGTGCGTATCCTGAATACAACTTTGCTCTGCTGCTCTTCAGCTTCGGTGCGCTGTGCTTTTACCTACTTGCCGAACGAGGCATGCATTTGACCCATCTAAATTTTCTTTGGAGCGCTTCAATCGGCCTGTTGCTCTGGTTTTTGTGCTGTGTTCGAATTCTTGTTGTAGAGACCAGAAACTCGGAGCGCGAGATGGGGTCGATGGGTACCCTCATTTGCTGTTTCGTGCTAGCCCTGCATATTATCTGCGGGGCGCTATGGTACGCGGTCGAAGTTACCCGCTCGTTTGCTGCTGGATGGTGAGGATGCGTGCTCGGCATGAGGAGTGCCCTGATTGCTTTGCTGCACGGAGCAAATCCACTACCCAAACGGAACTGACAACACAGCTCGAAAATCCATGCGGCGTGATCGTTGATGTGCACTCTCGCGCCGGCGACAAACTGTTCTTCATTCGTGTTGAAGTTGGTATGCCATCATTTGCTACTAGCCCATCTTACCAGAATCCCGCTCTCCACCGCTTCGCAAGTGAGCTGACTCATCAGCTTGGGCTGAGTAAGGAGTTGGAGCGCCTCCATACTCAAGTAGCCAGGATCCCACTCTTCGTCACATTGTACTCGGATGAGACGCTCTATGATGTGCTCGCCTACTGGAAGACACTTCGGGAGTCGTACGATATCCAATCCACATATATCACCGCGTTGAGTGCCTGGAATTCACGCGACTCCATTAAACGTACCGTTGCTTCCTTGAGGGTTGCCGATCTGCTGGAGCGGGTTAGTTGCTGGGAAGGGGCCATTGAAGTGCTCCGCGAACAGATCGCTGATTGCGTTGAGCGTGGAGATAGAATTGTTGAGGCCAAGTCACGAGCCGCTCTTGCAAAGTTATTCGGTCGGCGAGCGCAGCATAAACTAGCGCTGATCGAATATGAGTTGGCAAAGCAAGTCTTCCAGGAGTTTGGCGACAACGAAGGGATCAGAGCGGTTCTTGAGGGCATGGCAAACGTCCGGTTGAATCTCGGACAGATGGAAGAGGCGCAAGCGCACTGGCGTCAGTTGAAGGTCCTTTGCACGGATGCGGGTGATGAGAGCGGCCTTGCGTCGCTCTATCACAACAGTGCTACTCTGGACTTGTATCAGGGCAAGTTTGAGGTAGCTTTAGAGAATCTCGATCGAGCCATGGAGATAAATAGGCGGACTGGCAATCGTACTTGGCTCGGCAATAATGCCAGCTCCCTCGCTTCCGCTTACTACTTTCAAGGTGACTTCCGAAAGTCCTTAATCGAATTCACCCGCAGCAAAGAGATTCGAGAAGGTCTTGGAGACCGTCAAGGAGCCGCTGCAGCGATGGGAAATATTGCAGGGGTGTACTACGAATTGGGTGAGTTCGATTTGGCGCTTGAGAGTTCACGAAAGAACTACGCTATCCGAGTTGAGATCGGTGATCGTGATGGCGCGTCTAGCGCGATACTAAATATGGGCAACATCCTCACGGAACTTGGTGACTGGGAAGCAGCGATAAAGAGCATTGTCATCGCCGAGGCGGAAAATCGGGACACGGGCGCACGTGTCTCACTTGCGTATAGCTTATTTGGGGCTGCCTTATCGTTTTACAAGGTTGTTCCCAACCACACTGCAATGCCTGAATGGCTGCCACTTCATGTAACCGGTGCGAATCCCGACAATTGGCGTGTGCGGACTCTCGCGCTTTCAGAAGCAAAGGCACGGGAATGCGTCGAACTCTCCAAGGAGATGAACCTGAGCGGCCCTCTCTTTTCTGCTCAAGTCCATTTGGCGACCATTGCCAATGAGGAAGCAGACTATCCTGGTGCATACGCAATGTTGGAGGCACTGCTCCACGGCAACTCCGACGAAGCCCAACTTGCCAACATACACTTTGAGCTTTGGGGTACTTTTTCCAGGGCTGCTGAACGAGCGGTGCTATTGCTCGACGATCATGAAGCAGATGCGGCAGCGAAATTGCATCATTTCGACGAAGCTCTTTCACGCTACACCCAACTTTGTGAGAACTCGGCAAGCATCGAGCATAGGAGACGACTCAATGAGCTGGAGAGCAAGCGTCATATGTTCGCAGAGTAAATAAACCTTACCTGTTCCGTGAGAAGAGCGGAAAATTAGCCGCCTGACCGTCAATAAATCTTACGATTGGGCAATTGGGTCAATTGATTGAGTATTGGAATTCCGCGGAATCGAGCGAAATTCCGTAGCTGGCAAGAATCTGGTACTTCGCGCGGGTATGTTTGAAATCCGCATACATGGTCGCGGCGGACAGGGTGTTGTCACTGCGGCTGAACTACTATCTATTGCAGCCTTTCGCGAGGGCCGACACGCGCAGGCATTCCCGAGTTTCGGTTCCGAACGTACCGGTGCGCCGGTCATGGCCTTCTGCCGCATAGACGAGAAGCCCATCCGTTCCCGCGAGCCGATCGCTCGGCCCGACGCGCTCATCATCCAGGATCCAACCTTGCTTCTAATGGAGGGATTGTTCACGGGCCTCCGCAGTGATGGATACGTTCTGATCAATTCGAAGAAGACCCCTACCGAGCTTGGACTGGCCAGTCTGGAGCACAAACTTCCCGCCGGACATATCATCACCGTTCCAGCCACCGACCTGGCGATGAAATTCATTGGCAGGCCCATCCCGAATGCCGCGTTGCTTGGAGCCTTTGCCGCCCTGACCGAAGTGGTTAGCATCAATGCCGTATCGCTTGCCATTCGGGAGAAATTCAAGGGTGATATAGCCGAGAAAAATATTCTCGCAGCGACCGCAGCGAGTGAAGCTGCACGGCAGGAGCGGGTGCAGGAGATTGAAATGCTTCAAGACGAACAACGAGAATCCACTATGCTGCAGGAGGAAATTTGCTGAAACAGATCGAAGGCTCTCGCGCTGTCGCCGAGGCCGTTGGGCTGTGCAGACCCAAAGTCATCTGCGCCTATCCAATCACTCCGCAAACGCATATCGTCGAAGGGCTCGGCGAGATGGTGCGAATGGAAGAGCTTGTGGACTGCGAGTTTATCAATGTCGAAAGTGAGTTCGCCGCGATGAGCGTGGCTATCGGCTCCTCGGCAACAGGCGTGCGAACGTACACGGCTACTTCCTCACAAGGTTTGCTCTATATGACCGAAGCGGTTTATAATGCAAGCGGCATGGGGCTTCCAATCGTAATGACGCTTGGTACCCGGGCCATCGGTGCTCCAATCAATATTTGGAATGACCACTCGGACGCAATGGCCATTCGCGACGCCGGATGGATAATGCTCTTTGCGCAATCGAATCAGGAAGCGATCGATCTGCACATTCAAGCCTTCAGGATTGCGGAGACGCTTGGCGCTCCGGTTATGGTTTGTGTAGATGGCTTCATCCTCACACACGCCTATGAACGCCTTGATATACCAGAACAAGCACAGGTTGATGCATTCGTTGGGCAGTTCATGCCTGCGTACGAACTCGACCCCAAGCACCCAGTAACCATCGGTGCGCTTGTTGGGCCGGAGGCATACAGCGAAGTTCGCTATCTCGCACATCGCAAGCAGTTGGAAGCGCTGGAGCTTGTGCCGCAGGTTGCGGTCGAATTCGAAGCCATGTTTGCCCGCGATTCTGGCGGTCTCGTTCACACGTTTGCAACCGAAGGCGCGAAGACGATCGTCGTCGCGATGGGCTCCGTGATCGGGACCATACTCGATGTTGTCGAGGAATTGCAGCAGGACGGGCACCCCATCGGCACAATGGCTATCGCCTGTTATCGCCCATTCCCAGTAGAGGCCGTACGAGATGCGCTACTCCACGCCGAGCGCGTAATCATCATTGAAAAGAGCATCACACCTGGAATGGGTGGGCCGCTAACGGCGGATGTTCGCCTCGCACTGCATGACACTCCGATCAACATCGTGAGCGTCGTGGCGGGGCTTGGAGGTCGAGCCATCATGAAGGACTCGCTCCGTGCGCTTCTGTTACGGGCGCAGCATGACGAACAACCGGACATCACATTTCTCGATCTTAACTGGGACATGATCAGCAGCCCTCTCAATGATCTGGAATCGCGTGCTAATTACAAACGATTGGGAACCGCGTCATGATCGAATCAACACAGAAGATCAAGTTCTATCAGACCGGCACATTCACTGCCGGAAACCGTCTCCTGGATCTCGAACAGCGCACCGTTCAATCTTCCGACGAACGAACGAACGCCATCACGTGCGGACACCGCGCGTGTCAGGGATGCGGCGAAGCACTCGGCGCACGATACGCGCTTGATGCGGCGATGCGTGCGACGAATGGCAACGTGATCGCTGTCAATGCGACGGGATGTCTGGAGGTGTTTTCGACCCCCTACCCGGAAACATCCTGGCAATTGCCGTGGCTGCACTCGCTCTTTGGCAATGCGGCTGCCGTTGCCTCCGGTGTTGCGGCGGCCTTGCGCCGTCAAGGCCGAGAGGATGTCCGTGTTATCGCACAAGGCGGTGACGGCGGCACGACGGACATCGGTTTTGCCTGCCTGAGCGGAATGTTCGAGCGCAACGACGACGTGCTCTATATCTGCTATGATAATCAGGGCTACATGAACACTGGCGTGCAGCGATCCAGCGCGACACCACCTGCCGCACGAACAGCGACGACACCTGCCATGGGCTCGGCTCCAGGCAACCCATTCGGAATTGGCAAAGATGTTCCGCGCATCGCGATGGCGCACGAAATTCCCTATGTAGCAACAGCGACCGTGGCAGATCTGCACGATCTTGAAGAGAAAGTTACTCGTGCGATGTCCATGCGAGGTGCGCGGTACATCCACATTTTTGTGCCATGTCCTCTTGGATGGGCACATGCGACACGGGACACGATTCGTGTTGCGCGGCTCGCTGTGGAGTCCGGCACATTTCCTGTATTCGAGGCCGAGCATGGCGAGATCGTGCGGTCGAATCCGATCCGCCGCCAAATACCCGTTGAAGAATATCTTAAGACGCAAGGGCGCTTTGCGCATTTGTTCAAACCGACGCGCGATGACGTTCGCCTGGAAGCTCTCCAAGCCATCGCCGACAAGAATATCAAGAAGTTCAATCTTATCCGAGAGGAGGCTGCAATATGAACGAGCATTTTGCCGTTTCGCTACCTGTCGGGACAAGCCTTGCCAATCACACCGGCGCGTGGCGCACGGAACGACCGAACTACATTGACCGACTGCCACCATGCAACAACGCGTGTCCTGCCGGTGAGAATATCCAGCAGTGGCTGTATCATGCTGAGGAAGGAAACTATCAGGCGGCATGGGAAGAGATCATGAAGAACAATCCCTTCCCCGCGATCATGGGACGGGCCTGTTATCATCCGTGCGAGACCTCCTGTAACCGCGCGCAACTTGACGAACCGGTCAGCATTCACGCGGTGGAGCGTTTCCTTGGTGACCGAGCACTCTCTGAAGGGTGGCGCGTATCGGTTAGCGCAGAGGCGAGCGGCAAGAAGGTGTTAGTGGTTGGCGCAGGCCCGAGTGGGCTTTCCGCGGCATATCATCTTGCGCGAAAGGGCCATGCAGTTACAATCGTCGAGGCGGGGCCTGTTGCCGGTGGCATGATGCGATTTGGAATTCCCGCGTATCGACTTCCGCGCAATGTTGTCAATGCTGAGATCGAGCGCATTCTTTCGCTTGGCGTGACACTTCGCTTGAACGAGAAAGTTGAGGACATTCCTGCGCTCATGCAGCGCGAAGGCTTCGACGCTTGCTTCGTCGCGATCGGTGCCCATCTTTCCAAGCGCGTTGACATCCCCTCCCCTGATGCTGGCCGCATTCTCGATGCGCTTGGTGTGCTCCGAACGATGGAAAGTGATGCCCCAGCGCAGCTTGGACGACGCGTGATCGTTTATGGCGGCGGCAATACCGCGCTGGATGTTGCACGCACGGCGCGACGCATGGGCAACGAGGCGATCATCGTCTATCGGAGAACGCGAGACAAGATGCCCGCGCATGATTTCGAAGTAGAAGAAGCTGTCGAAGAAGGTATCCAATTCCGATGGCTGGAGACGATCAAACACATGTCGGGAGAGTCCATCACTGTCGAGAAGATGGCACTTGATGAGAAGGGTTTCCCGCAACCAACCGGGGAGTTCGAGGTGATCGAAGGCGACATGGTCGTGCTCGCGCTTGGGCAGGATGTGGATACTGCCGTGCTGGACACCATACCAGGGATCGAGCATGATAAGTCAGGCGTGGTGAAGGTTGGCACCAACATGATGACGGGACATCCTGGCATCTTCGCCGGAGGCGATATGGTGCCATCAGAGCGAACCATCACCGTAGCAGTCGGTCACGGCAAAAAGGCGGCATCTAATATTGACGCTTACCTCAAAGGGATCACGATCGCACCGAAGGAAAAGCATCCTGTTGCAACAGCCGACAAACTCAATACGTGGTACTATTCGGACGCAGACAAAACCGTCCAGCCGATGCTGGATATGCTGCGCCGAAAGACGACATTCGGCGAGGTTGTTGGCGGACTCGACGAAACGAATGCGCTTTTCGAGGCTCGGCGCTGCATGTCCTGCGGGAATTGCTTTGAGTGCGACAACTGCTTCGCCGTCTGCCCGGATAACGCGGTAATCAAACTTGGTGCTGGAAATAGATTCAAATTCAATTACGATTACTGCAAAGGATGTGGCGTTTGCGTCGCCGAGTGCCCCTGCGGGGCGATCGAAATGGTTTTGGAAGATATCTGAAGTAAGAAGAATGAAGTGACTGACAGGAGGCCGCCTCGGGATGAGGCGGCTTTCGTGCTTTTGGGTTGTATATTTGCACGGGAGTGGTTGAAATGTCGCCCTCGAAATTCAACCACGGTGTACGATCAACAATGACTAACATCTAATATTATTATGTCCAAGATCATCAAGCAACGAATGCACGCGAAGATCGAAGGGGATTTTGTCGTCTTCATCATTGGAATGCGCGTGAACAAGCTTTGGAAGATTCACAAATGGCTTCCGGTTGCAACCGCGATGCCGAAGATGATCGCGGAGCTTTCGAAGAATCCGGAGTCGGGGTTCCTCGGTGCTCGGCAGTCAGGGCTTTGGCTTGTACAGTACTGGCGAAGTTTCGAGCATCTCGTCGCTTATGCACGCAACCGCGACTCAAAGCACTTCCCTGCATGGGTGAAATTCAACAAGCGCGTTGGTTCGTCCGGCGATGTAGGCATCTGGCACGAGACGTTCCTTATCAAGGATGGGCAGTACGAAACCGTCTATAACAACATGCCACCCGGCGGACTCGGTAAGATAGGTACACTCATTCCTGCAAGTGGCAAGTACGGCAGTGCCATGAGCAGAGCCGGGAGAGTGCAGAACGACGACGCGCCGATTACACCGGATGGCAGCGTTTCATAGTGGAGCAATCTGGACACGAGTTTCGTTTGAGGCCACAATGAAAACTTACCTCACCCTACTTCTCGCCATCCTTCTCGTTTCGTGCTCATCGAAGGATAATCCGAATGAGATCACCGCGTCCGGCACCATCGAGGCGACAGACGTAAACGTTGCTGCGAAAGTACCAGCTCAAATTGCCGTACTTTACGTAGATGAAGGCGCGAAGGTGGATTCCGGGAGCCTCATTGCGCTGCAGGATCATAGTTCGCTGGATATTCAGCTTCGCGAAGCAGATGCGGCAGTAAACGCTGCTCGCTCGCAGTTCGCACTGACCGAAAAAGGGGCGCGCTCGGAGGATATCAAGCAATCAGAAGAGGCTGTCAGCCAAGCACAATCGAATCGCAAGCTTGCCGCAGACGATCTTGAGCGAACGCGCAATCTCGTTAAAGGCAACGCAGCACCCACACAGCAGTTGGATATGGCGGAGAACCGCTTCCGTGTCGCGCAGAGCCAGTTGGATCAGGCGGAACAGAACGTCGAGAAGGTAAAACATCTCGCGCGCCCCGAGGACATCTCCACCGCTAGCGCTCACGTCCAGCAACTCGAAGCTACGCGAGACCGTGTGAGAAAGATGATCGATGATTCGTATATTACTTCCCCAGTGAAGGGCACGATCACCCACCGCGTTCTGGAGCAAGGGGAGCTCGCTGGCGCGGGGTCAAATGTCGTGACCGTCACCGATCTCTCGAAGGTCTATCTCATGATCTATGTTGCTGAAGGAGAACTTCCGCACATTCACCTTGGGGAGAAGGTAGATGTAAAGGTGGATGGGTTGCCGAATAAGTCGTTCATAGGTTCGGTAACATACATCTCGCCGGAAGCCGAGTTCACGCCGAAGAATATCCAAACGAAGGATGACCGTGTGAAGCTGGTGTTTGGTGTGAAAGTAGAGATCCCGAATCCGACGGGAGAATTGAAGAAGGGTCTACCTGCGGATGCAACAATCCATTTGAAGGGATAAGTGACGTCATGATCCGGTCTGTTACTGAGGCGGATGCTGATGTTTGGGAACACCTGCGCGAGTTGTTCTGGCCGACTGATGCAGGAGAGCATGGCAGGGAGAAAGGCGAACATTCAAGAGACATTGCGAAGTACTTTAATGGGGATCGAAGAGAGCCCGCCGAGGTGCTGCTCGCCATCAATCATGCGGGGCGGGTCGTTGGGTTCACAGAACTATCGATTCGGAATATTGTCGATGGGTGCTCGACTGGGCGTGTTGCATATCTGGAAGGTTGGTTCGTTGAGGAAGAGGAGCGCGGAAAGGGATTCGGCGCAGCTCTGATGCGCGCAAGTGAGGATTGGGGACGAGCGCAAGGCTGTACGGAATTCGCATCGGATACGGAGATCACAAACGAGTTGAGTATTTCGATGCACACACGTCTGGGTTTTGAAGAGACGGGTCGCGTTGCGCAGTTTAGGAAAGAACTCTGAGGGATCTACAAACGGGGAAGCGCTCTGGTGGGCGCGCCGAACGCGCCACATCTTGGGATTTGTCATCCCTCGTTACTCGTTACCCGTCCACCTAACGCAGAGTATGCCCGACATCTTTATTTCCTACTCCCGCAAAGACTCCGCGCAAGCACTTGGGCTTGCTGATCGACTGCGTGCATCTGGGATGGATGTGTGGATCGATCAACATGGTATTGAAGCGGCAACCGCCTGGTCGAAGGAGATCGTTGACGCGATCGACACTGCCAATGTGTTCATCCTGCTGCTCTCGGCTTCCTCGATCGGGAGTGTTAATGTCGTGCGTGAGCTTGCCATCGCCAGTGAGTCCGATAAGCCCATTTTGCCCATCGAACTCGAATCGGTTGTGCTGCCAAGCGAGTTCAAGTACCAACTTTCGGGTGTGCAGCGCGCACACTATTCTGATTTTGCGGGAATACTTCGAGCCGTAACAAGACTCATTACCTCGCAGAGGAATCCGTCAGATTCCCCTATACCGTCCCAGCATGAACCGAGTCTCGAGCCTAATGATACGCGAAAGAGCCTCATGGTTCTTCCTTTCGAAGATCTCTCCCCCGGTGCCGACAATGCCTGGTTCGCAGATGGATTGATGGGCGAGTTGATTTCATCACTCTCTCACATCAAATCCTTACGTCTCATAGACCAGCGCACATCGAGAGACTTTAAGGATGTAAAAGTTAAGCTTACTGATATTGCGAAGGAGTACGCTATTCGATACTTCATCGAAGGCTCTGTTCGCAAATTTGGTGACCAGATCAAGGTCTCTCTGACACTCCTCGATATAATAACGGGGGATCATCTCTGGCAGTACTCTCATCGCGGGGATTTCTCTGACATCTTCGATGTGCAGGAGCAGCTTGCAGCGAAGACGGTAGAGGGGTTGCGACTTCATCTCACGTCTGACGAAGAAGTAAAACTAAAGGAGCGCGGGACAGACAATGCCGAAGCATACGAGCTGTACCTCAAAGGCAATGAGTATTATGATCGGCATACGAAAGCGACGTTTGGATATGCACTCTCCGTCTTTCGTGATGCTATTGATCTCGATCCGAAATTCGCTGAAGCCTACGTCGGCGCGGCGGACACACTTTCAGAGACCTGGCGTGTATATGACCGTAATCCAGCCATGCTCGAAGAGGCTGAGCAACTCCTTGAGACTGCTCGAGGGCTTAAGCCATCGCTGACACGTATCCTTGATATTCTCGCTCACATTCGGCTTCGGCAGGGGCGATTTGAAGAAGCGGAGGAGTTGGCGAAGAAGTTTGTCGAGTTGGAGCCGGAGAGTCGTCTCAGCCATTTTACCCTCGGCTTTTTGTACATGGAAATCGGGCAACCCACCCGCGCGATTCCCGCCTTCGAGGCGTGTATTCGTGTTCAGCCCGACTACCTCACCGCGCGCTGGAATCTCGTGCTAACGTTCGATCGCGCTGGTGATACTGCGGGACGAATTCGAGCGGCCGAAGAAGCGATTCCACTCTTCGAAAAGCGACTCCGCCAATTCCCGGATGACGAGGACACGCGATGCCAACTACCGAATCTACTTTTCCACGCTGGACGCAAGGTGGAGGCAAGCGTGGCGCTGGCGACCGTCACGGGACTAAAAGACGCGGGTTCATTCTATAATCTTGCGTGTCTGGCGTCGAATCTCGGAAAACACGAACTTGCAGTTCGCTACCTCAGGAACGCACTGGAAGGTGGGTTCGCCCACAAAGAGATCTTTCGTGTAGATCCTGATCTTGAGGCGATTCGGAATCGGGATGACTTTCGAGAACTAATGGCAGAATTTCACGTACACTAGGTAAATGCTGGCGCGGAACTCCATGATTCCTCATGAGCCGCGAATCACAATCTCCTCCCGAAAGCCAGTTGTTCTGAGATTCTCATTGACACACCACTATGAAAGAATTTACCTTTAGCGCATCGCTCTGGTTGCCGGCTCCCTTGGAGCAAGTCTTCGAATTCTTCTCAGACGCCAAGAATCTCCAGCGCATCACTCCACCCTGGGTGGGCTTCGAGGTCCTGACGCCAGCTCCAATCACGTTGCAGGTGGGCACGATAATTGACTATCGAATTAAGATTCACGGCTTTCCAGTCCGTTGGCGGACAGAGATCCGTAACTGGGCTCCTCCCCACCGATTCTCGGACGTTCAACTTCGTGGACCGTATCGATTGTGGGATCATACGCACACATTCGAGGCGGTCGACGGAGGAACATTGTGCAAGGATGAAGTTCGCTACAGACCACTCGGAGGCGCGCTGGTAAACGCACTCTTCGTGCGGCGAGATGTGGAAAAGATCTTTGCCTACCGTACAGAAGCACTTTCAAAGATCTTCAAGAATTGAACGGGGCGGCCCATACGCGTAACAGGTACGAAGGCGTTGAGGTACCCACGTCAGGTATTGCTGGTACCACATTCTGATCACACTTATGGCAACCATTCCGGGCACACTTCTCGTGAGTTGCATCGTAGTTCTTACGTTTTGGGGCTGCTCTACGTCGAACAGGGCGCTCCCCGTCGTGCCGTCAGTAGACCTTGAGAAGTACTCCGGGCAGTGGTACGAAATCATGCGGCTACCGCACGGTTTCGAATCAGGTTTGAAGTGCGTAACTGCAACTTACTCCCTCAAGCCCAACGGTGACATCAACGTGTTGAACTCAGGGCACAAGATCTACGAACCTTCGCAAGTTAAGACCGCGACCGGGACAGCATGGATACCCGACGCTTCCGAGCCAGCAAAATTAAAAGTACGATTCTTTTGGCCGTTCTCGGGCAATTACTGGATCATTGCGCTCGACCCTAATTACCGCCATGTTATGATCGGGGATCCATCGAGAGAGTACCTCTGGATCTTATGTCGAGAGAAAATGCTCCCAGACTCAACTCTTCAGTTGCTACTCTCACAGGCAACCGCGCAGGGTTTCGACGTCTCCAAGCTCGAACGCGTCTCCCAAGATTGCAATTGACTCTCCACGGGAGCCCATTTGAGTACTCGGCGGGGTGTAATCCAAGGATCCGTGTCTGGCGCGGCGCACTTATTACGGTCGAAACATTGTTCGTCGAAACGAGCAGTGATCGGCGTTCGTCGCCGTGACATTCATACAAATAACTAAAAGAACGTAAGATAAAATGGCCGATAAGAAGATAATCGTGGTTTTTGGAGCTACTGGAGCTCAAGGCGGAGGGCTGGTGCGAGCTATTTTGAATGATAAGGAGAGTGAGTTCGCCGTACGCGCTGTAACGCGCGAGCCGAACTCGGACAAAGCAAAGGCGCTCGCCTCGATGGGTGCCGAGATCATCACTGCAGATATTGATGACGTCGATAGCATAAAGCGCGCGCTGCAGGGCGCCTACGGCGCATACGTCGTGACATTTTTCTGGTCCCATTTTTCGCCCGAGAGGGAAATGGCGGAAGTGGCGAACATGGCCGAAGCTGCGAAGGCTACTGGGCTGAAGCACGCAATCTGGTCAACGTTGGAGGATGTTCGTAAGACGGTGCCGTTGACAGACAGCTCGATTCCGACTATTGGAGACAAGTGGAAAGTCCCGCACTTCGATGGCAAGGGCGCATCGGATCGTTACTTTGAGGACGCTGGAGTGCCCGTAACCTATTTACTCGCATCATACTACTGGGACAATCTCATCTACTTCGGGATGGGACCAAAGCGCGGTCCAGATGGCAAACTCGCCATCACATTCCCTATGGGAAAGAAGAAAATGGCAGGTATCGGCGCAGAAGATATCGGAAAGTGTGCGTACGGAATCTTCAAGAAGGGCACGTCAATGGTCGGGAAGCGCGTGGGTATTGCCGGTGATCAGCTCACGCTTTCCGAAATGGCGACTGCGATGGGTAAGGCACTCGGAGAAGAAGTGGGCTACAACGAGATCACACCAGATATCTATCGGAGCTTTGGATTCCCCGGGGCAGATGATCTGGCTAACATGTTCCAATTCTATCGCGACTACGACGAACTGTGCAACAACACTCGCGACGTGAAGTTCTCACGTGAGTTGAATCCGGAATTGCAGTCCTTCGAGATGTGGCTTGGTGACAATGCCAAGCGTATACCGCTTCAGTAGACCCTGTAAGGGTTTCAATTTGAATGCCGCAAGCTCAAGATTGAGTTTGCGGCGTTCTGATTCTTGCAGGTTGAATTCGTCCTGACATCATTTCGAAGTCCCTTCTGCTCTCATTTTCAAATGCAGATTCATCGCCTCGAACCCAGCCCGAGTCTGCTTTCCGATGAGCGCGAGCACCAGTGCCACAAGCGCTCCCGTGAAACGCTCTCGATGAATGAACCGAGTAGCACCGCTTCCATCTGGTTCCAGTTCGAAGATGTGCTCTCCATCGAAGAGTCCTTTTACGCCTAACGATCCCCGCCATCGAACTATGCGAAGCTCTGCTCGCTCCAGGCAGGTGGGCCGAACGATCATTGGTCGGCTGTTGGGGGCCTGAATAGTTACGGCGAGTCTTGCACCTGCTTCGAACGCACCTTCGATCCGGATCAAGAATGGATTCCAGTCCGGATAAAACCCGGTATCGGTGAGGATGCGCCAAACCGCTTCGGGGGAAGCGTT
Organism: uncultured Ignavibacteriota bacterium; assembly: GCA_903900335.1. Classification (GTDB taxonomy): domain Bacteria; phylum Bacteroidota; class Ignavibacteria; order Palsa-1295; family Palsa-1295; genus PALSA-1295. The sequence goes on from CAIUMP010000044.1 coordinate 119,875, forward strand.
GATCATGATTTCCGTTCTAATTTCTCGCATATGTTTTGAAGACGATTAGGAGCCCAGGAAATTGCCACACTAAACCTTAACGAAGGGAAATACTCGACCTTGCCACGCACCGGCAAGACCCTCGAAGCTGGCTACTATCACACGGCCGCGCGGTGACATATTTCACCCGTTGCTCGTTACCTCGGAATCATCCATTTCCACTCCATGAAAAGCGCGATACATGTCACGGGCCTTACCAAAACCTTCGGGGAAACAAAAGCGCTTCGCGGTGTAGATCTCTCGATCTCTACCGGGGAGATGTTTGGTATCGTGGGCCCGGATGGTGCTGGGAAGACAACGCTTATTCGCATCCTGTGTGGCATCATCAAGCCCGACGCCGGCGCGGCAACAATTCTCGGTCTCGATCTCGCAACGGAGAAGGAGAAGATCAAGCCACGCATTGGCTATCTTTCACAGCGATTCAGCCTGTATCCTGATCTTTCGATCGACGAGAATATCGAGTTCTTTGCTGAGATACATGAAGTTGAGGGCTACAAAGCGCGGCGAGACGAGCTTCTTGAATTTACTCGACTAACACCTTTTAGGACGAGACTTGCGGACAAGCTCTCCGGCGGGATGAAGCAAAAGCTGGCGCTTGCTTGTACACTCATTCACAAGCCCGAAATCATATTCCTGGACGAACCCACAACCGGTGTCGATCCGGTTTCCCGCCGAGATTTTTGGAAGATCCTCTCGTCGCTTCTAAAAGAAGGGATCACTATCGTGATGACCACCCCCTATCTCGACGAAGCCGAACGATGCTCCCGCGTAGCCTTGATGGAACACGGCGCGCTCCTCGTGGTCGATGAGCCTCGAAACCTGAAAATGCAGATGAGTGGGACGGTGATCGAGGTCATTCCAACCGATTTGCAGGCAATGTACGCTGCTCTTCAACAGGAGCCGTGGGTGCTTGATGTGCAGGCTTTCGGCGACCGGCTAAATGTAATTGTCGGAACTGAGAGTGCCGCCGGCGGAAGAACTGGTACTGCCCGTGGCGTTGATACAGAGCTTCGGCGATTGGGGCTTGGGGTGAAGAATTTACGAATTGTCCAGCCTTCTCTTGAGAACGTCTTTATTTCCTTGTTGAAGCGGGAAAATGCTGAAATCACGGAAGCGGTGTCCCGCTGAACGGAATGGGGTGAACGGGGTTTATGTTCATCAAACAAGAAGCGGATTTTTAATCCGCCTTTACCTTGTGTTTTTAGCAATTTGTAATTACACCACCGGTACGTTCGAGAGACTATGGCTTCTGAAATGAAACTCTCCATCACCCTGATCGATGACGATGTGGCACTCTGTGAGATGCAGAAGGACTCGTTGCTGAGAAAATTCCCCGATGCACAGATCGCGATGTACCACACCGGCGAGGATGCCCTGGCACGTATCGTGGATCAGCCGGACATCGTCGTGCTCGATTATCAGCTGGATTCCGTCCGTGCGGACGCGATGAACGGTATCCAGATCCTCAGCAAGTTGAAGGAGAAGTTTCCCGAGTTGCCGGTAATCTTCATGAGCAGTCAGGACCGCATGGAGGTGGCTTCAAACACCATCAAGTATGGTGCGTATGACTACATCGTCAAGAACGAAACGGCATTCCACAAGTTGCAACTCGCCGTTACGCAGCTCGCCGCGCTGCATGAGATCAAGAAGTCGCATGGCTTCCAGAAGTCCCTCAACCTATTCTTCTGGGCACTTGTGTTCGCACTGATCGGATACGTGATCTACCTGCGCGTGCATTAGCGCAGGCCCTACGAGGGCCTGCTGATGCGATTGCCAAAACACCTAATGAGCGATGAACGGGAACGTGTGCGTGTGTATATTATGATGAAACGAGTAGTTTGTCTTTGCCTTGTCTTTCTGCTTCAGCAATGGTCGTTCTCTCGCTCCGCTCACGCACAGGATCAGCACCTGTTCGATAGTCTTCATGCAGCCTTCGCGTTTGCAACCCAGGACACCACCCGCAGTGACATTCTCGGCAAGCTCGCTGGTGCGTTAGAGGACATCGATACGGCGACCGCGATGAGCTACGCGACGCAGTCGATGCATTTCGCCGAAGCTGCGCACGACAGTCGCCGCATTGCACGATTCGACTTGTTCCTTGCACATCGTTACTCGAACGCGGGCCTTTATGATAGCGCTCGCTCACGTTTACTCGATGCGCTGAAGCATGCCGAAGAGCTGAACGACTCCACTATCATGGCGACGGTCTTCAGTCAATTGGGTCGGAATGACATGGAGGTTGGGAAGTATCAGGAAGCCCTCAACTACTTCCTAAAGGATCTTGACTTTGCATTGCATCGTCGAGACGCCGCAGCGATCGGAAATGCCTACAACGATCTCGGCTGCATCTACTTGTATCAGTTCATGCCGACAAATGCATTACGCTATCTCCGGCTTGCATTGCAATACGCAGAGCGCACGAAAGACACGCGCTTGGCCGCCCACATTTACAACAATATCGGGCTTAGCTTCAACGATACGATCGGCGTCATTCTGCATTACAAAGAGAATCTAGACAGTTCTCTGCTCTATTTCCGCAAGGCGGTTGCACTGTATTCTGAGACAGACGAGCATTACACTCGTGCCCGCGTACTCGGAAATATGGGCGATATTTTCGAAAGGCAACACCTGCTGGACAGTGCCCTCTCGTATGATCGGCAGGCGATCTACATGCACGAGAGTGTTGGGATCGCATCTACCTACATGGCAGCAGCGTATGCACAGCTGGGCAACCTATTCCTACGAATTCGCCATACCGATAGCGCATTCCACTACTTGCTATTGGCCCGTGACATTGACCAACGGATCGGAGCGCGTCGGGGGTTATACTACCATTATATTGATCTTTCGAGAGCCTACGCTCAATCGGGCGACTATAAGCAGGCATACGAGTACCTCGGGCTCGGTGCATCGCTGCACGACTCTCTATACAATGTAGATAAGAGCCGTGTGTTCTCCGAGATGGAGACAAAGTACCAGACCAGCAAGAAGGAGAAGGAAATTGCCGCCCAGGATCAGGAGATCCGTCAGCAGCGAGTAGTAAACTACGCGGTGATGGGAATCGCCGGGGTGTTGTGTCTTGTCGCACTCATCATTTATCGTAATGATCGGCACAAGCAGCGGGTCAACCGTGAGCTTGCCAAGGCAAAGGAACGCGCGGAAGCTAGCGAGTTGCTCGAGAAGCAATTCCTCGCGAATATGAGTCACGAGATTCGAACGCCGATGAACGCCGTGCTGGGGATGACTACGCTCCTGCTCGAAACCACTCTGACCACAAAGCAACGCGATTATCTGGAAGCAATTGCCGCTTCGGCCGATAACCTGCTCATCATTATTAACGACATTCTTGATCTCTCCAAACTTCAAGCTGGAAAAATGGAGTTGGAGCGTATCCCATTCCGATTACACGACGTAACTCGTCATGTCGTGGACATGATGCATTTCAAAGCGGAGGCCAAGCACCTCGATCTCACAGAGGATTTTGACGAGTCCATGCCAGCTGTTGTTATCGGTGATCCCGCGAGACTCACTCAGATACTGGTGAATTTGGCAGGCAATGCGATCAAATTCACCCCGAATGGCTCCGTGACGATCCACATATCAGCAACCGCGGTAGGCGCAGATCGTAAAATGAATGTCCGAATCGCCGTTCGCGACACTGGTATCGGTATTGCTGCCGAGAAGCTCTCCACCATTTTCGACTCCTTCTCACAGGCGGATGCCGAGACTTCGCGAAAGTACGGCGGTACCGGCCTGGGTCTCGCAATATCCAGAACGCTCGTTGAGCTGCAGGGCGGAAGCATCGGCGTGACCAGCGAACTCGGCAAAGGATCGGAATTCGCGTTCACAATACCTTACGAGGTTACCAGCGAGGAAGTGCTGACGGAGAGTGAAACACCACCTGTTACCGAGACCATCTCATTAGAGGGCCTCCGCGTCCTACTGGTGGAGGACAACGAGTATAATCAGATCGTCCTTGCGGACACGCTCCGCAATGTCATTCCTGACGTCGCGCTAGAGATCGCATCAAACGGCCGCGAAGCCATCGCGATCATTCACACGCTTCCATTCGACATCGTCCTCATGGATGTTCAGATGCCGGAAATGGATGGAATCGAAGCAACGAAGTATATCCGGGCCCATTTGGGCCGCGGCAAACGGGATGTGCCTATCATTGCGCTAACCGCGAGCGTGATTAAGTCCGAAATCGACCGCTGCTTCGAAGCGGGAATGAATGATTACGTTCCTAAGCCTTTCCGAAAGGATGAACTTTTGAGCGTCATCGCGAAATATTACAAGGGGCAGCCTGGGCGTGCTCCTGCAATCCCTGCGCATGCACCCGCACCTGCCGGTCCGACGGTAGTTCCGGAGGCGAAACCGGAGACTCCTAAGGCGAAGCCGGAGACTCCTAAGGCGAAACCCGTGAGCTCGGAGCCCGTACCAATTTCAGCTGCGCCGGCACCAAAGCCACCAGAACCGACCGAAACTACTTCAGCTATGCCACAACCGGAGAAGCCATCCAGTCCTGTCGCCGATCTTACTGCACTCTCAGACATCACTGGTGGTGATGCGCAGCAGTTAAAGAAGTACATTAAGATGTTCTTGGATGGCGTTCCAGGGCAACTCGAGACGGTCGCGGTCGCGCTTGAGGCTAACGATTACGATAGTGCTCGAAGAAGGATGCATGCAATGAAACCGCATCTGAAATTTATGGGTATGAAGGTCGCTGCCGGATTTGCCGACTCGATCGAGCAACTCTGCGCTGAGCAACGCGAACCGGAACGCATCAATCATGAATTTGCGCAGGTCAAGCAACAGTGTGAGTGGGCGTTCGAGGAATTGAAGGCGAAGCTGTAGTAGCCAAGTGCGGTGCTGGGGAATCGGATTGCTGTAGTCTGATCCGCCGACGAACAGTGATGAATTCTTACTGCTTATTCAGGCCGACAACCTCCGGGACAAACCCACTCCCTAATACGTTTCGGTCATCCAACAGATGCCGAATATCGCCGTATCCCCCGACACCCAACCCCACGAAGGCCGCTTCAGCGCGCGCCTTCGTGACGCCGTATCGCGCCCAATCCTGACGGACGGCTCCATGTCCGCCACGCTCCATGCGGCGGGACTGACCGAGCAGCCCATCGAGCGCTACAATCTCACGCAGCCAATCGCCGTAGAGCATGTTCACCGCAGCTTCGCCGATGCCGGCGCGGAGTTGTTGATGACGAACACGGAGCACGCGAATCCGCTCACCCTTGCGCGACATTACTCGGCGGACAAAACCTACGAGATCAATCGCAAAGGCGTGTGGCTTGCACGAACTGTTGCGAACGATAACGGACTTCTCGTCGCTGCTGCGGTCGGTCCCATAGGCAAATTCCTCGCACCAATCGGCTCGCTGAAGCATGTGGATGTCCGCCGAGCATTCAACGAACAGATCCTCGCTCTCCTTGATGGCGGACCGGACTGCATCATCCTTAAGAGCTTTATTGATCTCACCGAATTGGAGATCGCAATCGAAGAAGCACAGCGCATAGCTCCCAATCTTCCACTCATCGCACAGAAGACCTTTCCCGAGGATGGTGCTCTGCTCGCAACAGACTTCGCGCGCAAAGTTGCAGAGCGATTAAAGTCCTTCGGCTTGGCCGCCATTGGGACCAATGGCACCGTCGGTCCGAACCGGATGCTCTCGATCATTCAAGCATTCGCAATTCCCGGAATCGCAATCACCGCACAGCCGGATATTGGTATCCCGACGCTCGTTGATGGACGACCAACCTATCATGCAACGCCGGAATATCTCGGGCAGAGCACGAAGCGCCTTGTCGAGGCAGGTGTGTCGATCATCGGTGCGTATGGCGGTGCAACGCCGGAGCACATCCGCGCGATTCGTGATGCTATTGCGGGTGTGAGTGCTGGTGAGATCAAGGTGCAAGAGATTACCGTCAAAGCTGAGGTGAAGAGCGGTCACGCGAGCGCAGAGAAGTATTCGCAATTCAAGCAGAACCTCGGCAAGAAATTCTTATCTACCGTCGAACTTGATGTCCCGCGCGGACTCGATATGTCCAGCGTGCTAGAAGGCGCATCCTATCTCGCGAAGGCTGGTATTGACGCCGTGAATATCTCTGATGGTGCCCGTGCGCGTCTGCGCATGAGTCCGATAACGATCAGCCATCTCGTGCAAACGACGTGCGGCATTGAAGCCATAAGTCACTTCGCCTGTCGCGATAGGAATATGGTCGGGCTGCAATCCGAGTTGCTGGGCGCGGAAGCACTTGGCGTTCGCAATATCCTCTGCGTCACTGGCGACCCTGCGCAGATCGGCGATTACCCGTATGCCACAAGCGTCTATGATATCGATGCTATCGGTCTCATCCGTGCCGTCAAGTCCATGAACGAAGGCTGCGATTTGATGGGCAACCCAATCTCCGGCGGCACTCTCAATTGCACGCACTTCATGATCGCCTGCGGATCGAATCCTGTTGCGGAAGATATGGAGCGCGAACTCAGTCGCATGGAGCGCAAGATCGGTGAAGGCTGCGAGGTTATCTTCACGCAACCTCTCTTCGAGATCGAATCGCTCGCCAAGTTTGTCGATGCTATACGTCCGTTTCGCGGATCATCGCGCATCATGCTTGGCATCCTGCCGCTTCGAAGCAAGCGCCACGCGGAATTCTTGCATTATGAAGTGCCGGGCATGTCCATCCCCGATTGGATTCACGCGCGCATTAGCAGGAAGACGAGCATTGAAGAGCAGAGCAAGGAAGGTATCGCCATCTGTGTGGAGTTCTTGAAAGAAGCCAAGTCGCTTGTCGATGGCGTGTATCTGATGCCGCCGTTTAAGAAGTATGACATGGCGGTGGACATCCTTGAAAAGATAGGAGCATAAATAGATCACGATGGATGCTCCGCGAATAGGGATAGTGTTAGTTAACCTCAATAGTTATGAGGATACTGCCGTTTGCCTTCGCTCGTTAGCAACGATCTCGTATTCGAACTTTGAAGTCATCGTCGTCGATAACGGCTCGAGAGATAACTCCGGCGCTCGATTGCGCGAGGAATTTCCGGCAGTCACACATATCCGCGCGGAAGAGAACTTGGGCTTCACTGGCGGGAATAACATTGGCGTCACCCACGCGGTAGAGAACAAGTGCGATCATGTTCTCTTGCTGAACAATGATACAATTGTTACTCCCGGCTTCTTAGAGCCGCTGGTTGCAAGGCTTGAATCGGATAAGAAGATCGCAGCCGTTAGTGGAAAGATTTACTACGCACCTCAAGCACGCGGCGGGCAATCGGATGTATTGTGGTACGCCGGTTGTTTCCGCAAGTGGCACATGGGGTATCATCACTATGGCGTCGAGGAGAAGGACGCAGGCAAGTATGAAACGCCGCGGGAGATTCCGTATGCCTCCGGTTGCCTGATGCTCATGCGCGGTGATGTCATTCGACAGATCGGCGCACTCTCCTCCGAGTTCTTCATCTACTGGGAAGAAGCCGATTGGTGCCACCGTGCGCGCGATGCCGGGTACATCTGCATGTACGAACCGAAGAGCATCATCTATCATAATTTCAAAAGCGCCGCGCTCGGACACGAGACGCCGTTCCACATGTACATGCAGTATCGCAACGCGTTCATCTATGCGAAGAAGCATTATCATGGACTCGAAGCGTTGCAGTATTGGCTGTTCTATCCGATCTATATCGCGAACCGCATCTACCTCGATCTCCGCGCAAGGAACTTCCGCGCCGCGCGAGCAACGCTCTGGGGCGTGATAGATTACTTCAAAGGCTATCGCGGAATGCAAGGCCTAAAAGAGCGCGGCTTCTTGAAGGGATGACCCCCTTCATCATTCATAATTCATCATTCATAATTTCCCCGTTCGATGCCCACAACACTCGTCACTGGCGCTGCCGGATTTATCGGTTCTCATGTCGTCGATGCACTGATCGAACGCGGACACGATGTCGTCGCGCTCGACGATCTATCCGGCGGCTTCGTCGATAATGTCAATCCGCGCGCGACGTTCGTCGAAGCGAGTTGTGTCGATCATGCGCGGCTTGCGGCGCTCTTTAACGAGCACGCGTTCGATTACGTGTATCATCTCGCCGCGTATGCCGCCGAGGGCTTGTCGCATTTTATCAAGCGATTCAATTACACGAACAACGTCATCGGCTCCGTCAATCTCATCAACGAGGCGGTGAAGCACGACGTGAAGCGGTTTATCTTCACGAGTTCGATTGCCGTCTATGGCAAAAACCAACTGCCGATGCGCGAGGACCTCGTGCCTGCGCCGGAGGATTCGTATGGCATCGCGAAGTACGCTGTCGAACTCGATCTCAAGGCATCGCACGAAATGTTCGGATTGGATTACGTGATTTTTCGCCCGCATAATGTCTATGGCGAGCGGCAGAACACCGGCGATAAGTACCGCAACGTCATCGGCATTTTTATGAACCAGTCGCTGGCCGGTGAACCGTACACTATCTTCGGCGACGGCGAGCAAAAGCGCGCGTTCTCCTACATCGGCGACATCGCGCCTATCCTTGCTGACAGCGCAACGCACGATGGTGCGCGCAACGAAATCTTCAACGTCGGCGCGGACTCCGTCTATACCGTGAACCAACTCGCAACGGAAGTGATGACCGCGATGGGTGTGCAAACGGAGATCAAGCATCTCCCCGCCCGCAACGAAGTAGTCGATGCCTGGAGCGACCACTCGAAAGTCCAGCGCGTCTTCGGCACCAGCGCCGAAACGCCGCTCTCTGTTGGACTCAAACGCATGGGCGATTGGGTTCGCGCCTCCGGCGTGCGCGCCTCGAAGCCCTTCGAGGGGATCGAGATTGTAAAGAATTTGCCGGGAAGTTGGAAAGTTTCATAACCACCACATTGATCGAGTGATGTCCGAGGCTGAATTATATCGGTTAGTTGAGCAGTGCGACGGATTCGACTGGGACGAGGGAAATTCCACGAAGAATTGGATCAAGCACCGCGTCTCGATGGACGAATGCGAACAGGCATTCGGAAACGCGCCTCTTCTCGCCCCCGATTACTCTCATTCCATCGAAGAGCGGAGACTTGTTGCACGCAGCAAAACCGATTCAGGCCGATGCCTGTTCATATCATTTACAGTGAGAGGTACGCTGATTCGCGTCATCTCCGCACGACCGATGGATAGAAGGGAACGAGCAGACTATGAAGAAATTGAAAGAGCATCCTAAATTCAAGAGCGAAGACGAGGAACGGGAGTTCTGGTCCACGCACTCTTCTATGGATTACATCGATTGGAGCAAAGCAAAACGTGCTGTGCTCCCGAAACTTGCTCGCACCGAACGTGTGATTCCCCTCCGCGTTTCCGAGAAGACGTACCAGCAGCTTACTACTCTTGCAAACCGACAAAAAAAGCCGCTCCAAAATCTCGCCAAACAACTCATTCGCGACCGCGCAAATGAGTTAGTAGCCGGAGCGAAGGCCTGATACGCATGGGCGATTGGGTTCGCGCCTCCGGCGTGCGTGCATCGAGGCCCTTCGAGGGCATCGAGATCGAGAAGAATTTGCCGGGGAGTTGGAAGAGAACCTGAACCGGGATTTTGAGATTGATGGGATGGCTACACTTCGACACCAGCAATGAACAAGACTGAAATAATATCTGAGATTAGGAGAATTGCCTCGGAGTTGGCTGCCCAAGGGAAGCCTCTCGGCAAGGCTAAGTTCGAATCCATGTCTGGGATTAAATTTCATGATTGGTACCCACACTTTTGGGTTCGTTGGGGTGACGCATTGAAGGAGGCGGGCTATACGGCCAACGCCTTCCAGGTCCGCATTGAAGACGAAGCGCTGATTCCTTTTTACGCATTGCTAATACGCGATCTTGGTCATTGGCCCGTTACTGGGGAAGTGCGTAAACGTTGTGAGGATGACTCAGCTTTTCCTTCTCACTCTGTCATGGGATTCGCACGTTTAGGAGGAAAGAGTGAGCTGGCGAGAATGCTTGTTGCCTTTTGTGAAGCCAATTCAGGGTGGAACGACGTAAGAGAAATTGCTGAGAAACAAGTTGAGGATAGAATCCAGCCTATTGAAGACCGTTCGAATCGAACAGACGATCAAATTGATGGACACGTCTATCTGATTAAGTCAGGGAAACACTACAAGATTGGCAAAACGAACGATCTTGGGAGGAGGGGCAAAGAAATTGCATTAGAGTTACCTGAAGCCAGCAGTGTTATCCATTCCATTCAGACAGACGATCCGAGCGGAATCGAATCGTACTGGCATCGGCGATTCAATGATCGACGGAAAAACGGAGAGTGGTTTGAATTAAGTGCGGCTGACGTTCGCGCTTTCCGACGAAGAAAGTTTATGTAGACAGATTAGTACCGCTCTTTTTCAAAAGTTAGATCGAAGCAATTGAATTTTGGTCGAGCCCGAAATAAGTCGACAGGGTACTTTCGGCTTCGAATTTTATTGAGTAGTAATTCTTCATCAGCCTTGCTGATTCTCATTCCGAGGTAGATTGACTCGATTGCATTTTCCGGAATGGGGATGATCTCACTTGCTCCTTTCAGCAATATGAGCCTCCATTCCTTCTCATATGCCCAATCGGAATGTTTAACTTTGAAGGGGCCAAACCAGTCATCTATCGACAGGTTCGGATCATATGGATTGATCACGGGGCATTCCTTGTGATATTCGATTGGTGTAAGAACCACCTGCGCATGACTTCGCAAAGCCTCATAAAGGACATTCGTCCTATAGCCTATGCAGAACCCAGAATGATTGAGCCCATAGTGGGACCACATCAGGATGTTGGACTCCTGAGCAGCGAGTGAGAATGCCCCTGTTTCTTTAGCATTCGTTTCGGCTTGCTTCTGATCGATCGCTTGGGCTTCTATCAGATTTATAGAAATCTTTTCTATAAACTTCTTCCAATCCTGCACTATCTGGCTATCCGGTCGAGGAGGAGAAAACAATACTGAGTTTTGTCTTCTCATGTGTTCAAGTATTTGATCGGGCGTACTGTTGCTACTATGGTACAATACCGGCAGTGCAGTGTCGAAGGGGTCATTGAATTTTTCAGGAGGAGTAAAATACATCTCTTCGAGCGACTTGAGATGGTAACCAGCACTATCGAAGTGCCTATACTTAAATAAGACTCGAGGTTCCTTATTCTTTCCCATTGCTTTCTTCCATAACTACGTGGACTGCCCTACACCACCACCAACTCAATCGGGCAGTGATCGCTGCCCAGGATGTCGGGGAGGATCGTGGCGTTGCGGATGCGGGGGACGAAGCCTTCGGTCACCATGAACATGTCGATGCGCCAGCCCACATTGCGATCGCGTGATTTGCTGATTTGATCCCAGTAGGTGTATTGCTCCGGCTCCTGATTGTACGTGCGGAAAATATCGACGTAGCCCATGTCGGTGATCTTGTCGAGCCACGCGCGCTCCTCCGGCAAGAAGCCGGAGGTCTTCGACCACTCCTTTGGCTTTGCCACATCAATCTCACGATGCGCGGTGTTGTAATCGCCGCAGATGACAAGCTCTCGTCCGTCGGCGCGGAGGTCCTGCCATTGCTCGAGCAGGTGATCGTACAAATCGAGTTTATACCGAACGCGCTCCGGCCCGCGACCGCCGTTGGGGAAGTAAATGTTGTAGAGAATGAAATCGCCGTAGTCGGCAGAGATAACGCGACCTTCTGAGTCGAAGCGCGTTGCGCCGCAACCAGCGGTGATACTGACGGGCTTCTGCTTCGTGTAGATCGCAACACCAGAGTAACCCTTCTTCTCAGCACTTACAAAGTGCGACTGATACCCGGCGATATCAAGCAGCTCCGGCCCGAGCTGTTCGCGCTGAGCTTTCGTCTCCTGCAAACACATCACATCGGGATTTTCCCGCGCGATAAAATCGAGAAACCCCTTCTTCTGAGCGGCACGAATACCGTTAACATTCCAACAGAGAATACGCATGGGTTGGTCAACTCTCCGCCGCGCCGTTTTGTTCGAGCCTCTACTTCTTCGCCGAAACAAATCACCCGTGAACTTCGCACTACTCCACACGCACCCCCGGTTCCGCCGCCTTTGGCTGGCGGATATTCTGTCGCAGACGGGTTCGCAGGTGTCGTCCGTTGCGTTGCTTATCGTCGTCTTCCGCTTGCACTCTTCGACAGCGGAAGTAGCGGGCCTTGTTTTTTGCCAAACGATACCAGCGGTGATCTTTGGTCTCTATGCCGGAGCAATCATTGACAGGTTTTCGAAGAAGCCGCTTTTGGTTGGGTCCGATCTGATACGCGCTATCACCATCGCATCAATTCCATTCGTGTCGGACTTGTGGGCAATTTATCTGCTCGCGTTTCTTACCTCAACCGCAACCGCTGTTTTTCAGCCGGCGCGGCAAGCCGTCATACCAGAGTTGGTTGAGGAAAGTGAGCGCGTGAATGCCAACGCGCTTTCGAGCCTTACGTTCGGCACGATGCTCTTTCTCGGGCCAGCGATCGGGGGTGCCATTGCTGGCTTCTGGAGCGTCAGTGCAGCCTTCTACATTGATAGCATTACCTTCCTAACGAGCGCCCTGTTCCTTAGCGGGATTCCGTTGCCTCACATGAAAACAGAGAGCACATCTACGCTGAAGAGTCTGACGAAAGATATTGGCCTGGGTATGCGGTATGTTTGGGCGCACCCCGTCATCTCCTATGTCTTCCTGCTGATGTTCGTTGGGAATGTGTCGCTGGGGTTCTGGTTTCCTGTGCTCCCCTCGTTCAACGCAAGCTTTTTGCATGGCGACAATTTCACATTTGGCCTGATCTATTCCGCCTTCGGTCTTGGAAGTCTGCTTGGCGGACCGTTTGCACCTTCGGTTGTGAAGCGTTTTACGAAGGGGCGTATCCTATACGCGACTATCGCACTCGACGCATTGTGCTTCATCGTATTCAGCAGGAGTCCTTCGCTATATTTCGCACTCGGCATCTCGGTTATCTGGGGAATGGTCGTCGTGGTGATGTTTGTGGTCTATGAAACGATGATGCAGAACATCGTCGAACCGGACTTTCGTGGACGAGTATTCAGCATGGGCTCGATTCAATTTAACGGAGGGATCTTGAGCGCACAGTTGATAGCAATTAAGGTAGCGGGCGTGCTCCGGCCAGAGGAGATCTTTCTGTACACAGGCTCCATTTATTTGTCGGTCGTGCTGTTGGCGTCGGCTCGGAAGAGTTTTCGGGTATTGATGGACGTCGAGTAAGGTCTCGCACGGACTATGCTGCAATTGCAAGTGCCGCAAGATCGAGGTATGCGGAACCAACTTCGCATATGTTTTCAATCCAACCCACGCGGAGCATCCACGCAAACCGAGCCTGCCAATATTTTGCTAAATCGTGATGTGGACTCTCGCCTTCTTGCCGCGCCTTCTCGTTGCATGCGAATAGCGCCTCAGCAAGGGGCGGCAAACCAACGCCCGCACGAAGCTCATCAACGTGCGCCTCGTCTTGAATGGGACTTGTGGTGAGAACCCCGTCGGCATTCATATCCATCTGAGTGCCATAGCGTTGGCGCTTACCGGAGAATACTAATACACGGTCTTCGAGCATCGCGATGTGCGATAGGGGGACACCGCGCGAATCCGACTGCAGAAGAGCCACTACCATCCTTTGAAGTTGGGGCATCGAGATCGAATGCATCACGATGTACCATGCCGCCCGCTGGATGGCCTCACCATCTCGATCGCGATCGGGCCATCCATGCTCATCCAATAGTCTCTCAAGGACGGCCCCATTGCGATTGTGCAACGCTTCCATTTCGGGATCGTAGCCACCGAACAACTTGCCCGCAACCCTGAGCTTTTCCCGAAGTGCGAAATCCTCCGCGAAAAGCACAGGAAGTTCTGCAAATGGACTCACCTGCACTTAAATTGTCAATGTTCCGACGATCGCTTACCGAGCACGACCGGCACATCTACCGCCACGCCAGCGCGCATCACCTTCATGATCACCTTATCTCCCGGATGATGCTTGGCAAGTGCATTCGTGTAATCGTAGATGTTCTTGATCGCCATCTCATCGAACTTGATCACGATGTCTCCCTTTTGAAGACCTGCTGCTTTGGCCGGAGAGTTGTCGCGAATTTCGTCGATGCGAAGGCCATCTCCATCATAACCGTAATCCGGAACGCCACCGACATACACGCCAAATGACGCAGCCTTCTGTTCTGTATCACCGGCAGGGCGCGTAAATGCGATCTTATCCGGACGATTCGCGAGATTCAAAACCACTGACTCTGCGAACTGCGCAACCTTTGCTTCGCCAACCACATTGATCTTATCGCGTGTGTCGGTGGCCTTGTGATAGTCATCATGGAAGCCCGTGAAGAGGAAGAGCACAGGAACATCCTTCGCATAGAATTTCGCGTGGTCGCTTGGGCCCGTTCCGGTCTGGAAGTATTTCAAGTGAAGCGGCTTCGATTCCGGAAGCGATGTAATGAGATCCTTCCACGAAGGCGAAGTCCCCATCCCCTGCACGATGAGCGTGTTGCTGTCATTCATTCGCCCGATCATGTCCATGTTGACCATCGCTTGAACATTCTTGAGCGGCACAAGCGGGTGTTCAGTGAAATATGCGCTGCCAAAGAGACCTTCCTCTTCGCCAGAGAAGGCGATGAAGAGAACACTTCGTTTGAGGGTATATCGCTCTTTCGAAAGATGTTCGGCGATCTCGAGCAACCCGGATGTTCCGCTTGCATTGTCGTCAGCGCCGTAGTGGATCGCATGGACTTTATCGAGGGCAAATGGACCTCCCATCCCCAGGTGATCGTAGTGCGCACCAATAATGACCGTTTGGTCCGCAAGCTGCGGATCTTCACCACGAATGTAGCCGACAATGTTCATTCCATGCGTGAAGCCATGCTTGGTTGTGTCCATGGCGTGTTCGGAGAAATCGAACGGCTGCATGAACACATGTGCGGAGTCGATAGGGGAAAGCTGCAAGCGATGGAATTCGGATGCGATGTACCGCGCCGCTTTTGAAGCCCCCGGTTCACCTGTGCGTCGCCCTTCGAGCGAATCGCTGGCAAGAATGTCGAGCCTCTCGCCAATATCCTTAGCAGTAATGGACCATACGGTCTTCGCTCCTCCAGAGGATGCCGTCTCTTGCGCACGCGCTGTGAGCGTAAATCGAAGATTTAGAATGCCTGCCGCCGCGACGACCAAGAGGATGGTGGTTCGGCGGAGAGTCCTGGTGCGCGACCGATTAGTGTTGTCCATTGTGCGCTGCAATATCCGTGAGCAGTTCGGCGCTATGCGTGCGAGGATCGACTTTGTGGTAGATCTTCATGATCTTACCATCTTTGCCGATCAGGAAGGTCCAGCGGCGGGGCCAGGAAACATCGATCGGCACTCCGTAGGCCTTACAAATAGTGGTGTCCGAATCAACCAGCAGGGGGAAATTCAAGCTATCCTTCTTGGTGAACTCCTCGTGCTTCTTGCGGTCATCCAAGGAGACTCCAAGCACGACCGTATTCGCAGCAATAAACTTGGGGTAATCATCGCGGAATTTGCACGCTTCGATCGTGCAGCCGTGTGTCATATCCTCTGGATAAAAGTAGAGGACAACGTTTTGCTTGCCGAGGTACTGACTAAGCGAAATATGAGAACCATCCGTCGCTTCTGCCTTAAAATCCGGAGCCTTATCTCCTACGTGGAGTTCAACTGCTACTGCCATGAGTAATATGAGAATTGATTGAATCATTGTTGATAACAAAACTTGTTGTATTAGACTTCTTCCATGCCACTGACATCGATGATGCCAGCAACAATGAGTTTGGAAAACTTTGCGACATCCCCACCAAGCTTAAGTAGCCTCTCGTGCATTGGGGAGTCCGTCTCTTCGTTGATCCTTCGAAGCGCTGCGTCGGTATTCGCAATGGAGACCTGGTGCGGCACGACCCATGCGCCGACGCTTCGCATTACAATTCGCAGGTGATTGATTGCGTTCACAGCACTGATCGCGCCACCCGCAACGCCGATGAGGCCCACCATTTTGTGTTCGAAATCTGCCCCGCTACAGAGGTCTAGCGCATTCTTGAGCGCACCCGTCATGCTGTTATGATACTCCGGCGTGCCAAGAATTATTCCATGAGCGCTGCGGATCAGTCCACGAAAGGCTTGTACCGATTCGGGGTAGGAATCCTCATCGGAGCGACCATCGCAGAAGGGCAGCTCGATCCGACTTAGATCAAGGTACTGAGTATGGGCTCCTGCTCGTTCGGCACCCCGCAGGGCGACTTCCACTGCTTCCCCCGTCTCCGAAGGATAACGCATGCTGCCGGAAATACCGAGGACACTAACGGACATTACTTCGTTACAGTATAGTCGTAAAAACCCTTCCCCGTCTTTTTTCCAAGCAGATTCGCTTCGACCATCTTTTGCTGAATCAGATGCGGGCGAAAACGCGGCTCTTGAAAGTACTGATCATAAACGGACTGCGTCACGGCAAGATTCACGTCTATACCGATCAGATCCATTAGTTCGAACGGTCCCATCGCGAATCCATTCGCCTTCATGATACGATCTATCTGCGAGATATCGGCGATGCCATCATTGGCGGCCCGAAGCGATTCACCATAAAAATTTCTCGCCACGCGGTTGACGATGAACCCGGGAGTGTCCTTCGCCAGCACGGGCGTCTTTCCGAGCTGTTTGATATAGCCCTCCGCGCGATACATCATGTCGTCGGTTGTTTGCTGTCCGCGCACGATTTCTACCAACTTCATGATATGGGCCGGGTTGAAGAAATGCAGGCCGAGTACACGCTCCGGCCGTTTTGTTGCACTGGCAATAGCCGTTATGGAAAGCGATGAGGTATTGCTCGCCAGAATACATTCCTCGGAACACATTTCACTGAGCTTCGCGAATAGCTCTTGCTTCGTATCCAACTTTTCAATAGCGGCCTCAATGACAAGGTCGCACGTCTTCAGATGGTCAAAATGTGACGTCGTGCGGATGCGCATGGCCGCCTTATTGGCCTCCTCCGTGCTGAGTTTGCCGCGTTCGATGGATTTGTCCATCGTCTCGCCAAGCTTTTTGTAGGCGATTTGTAAGTAGGCGTCGGCTACGTCGTGTAACACGACATCGTAGCCCGCGAGTGCGCTGGAAAGGGCGATGCCGGAACCCATGGTTCCAGCGCCGATGATACCGATTGTGGTCATTCGTAAGACTAATTGCGATTGTTGGGTTCAAACAGTCAGACGGGCAAAATCAGCCCCAGTGACTGAACGCGGATTCATCGGATTTGGAGGATTTCGGGGATTCAGAAGAGAAAGAGTCGCGTTTTCGCTTACTCCAATTCGAGCGCTATAACTTACGAGCATGAAAAAGATCGGAATCCTCCTCCTACTCTCCTTCCTCTGTCTTGGATCAAGAGCATCCTTTGCGAATCAGCAGTTCCACGCCGCGGCACCAGTGATTCAGGCCGACACCGTAACGGACACGATTAAAGTGCATGACCTGCGCTGCGGACAGTGCGAGTCGCGGGTTCACCGGGCCATGAAGAAGGTTGCCGGCATCGTGGATGGGTACGCGGATGTCGAGACACAGACAGTGGTGGTGACATACCTTCCTGCCGTGACGACACGCGCAAAGATCGAGGACATGATCGTTAACACCGGCTATGGTGTTGGCAAAAGGAACGGCGACCCCGCCTCGCGGAAGGCATTGCCTTCGTGCTGTAAGTAATATTGAAGCGCGGGGCGACGCGCGTTGCGCTGCCTGGTTTTTTCTGAGACCTAAGACCTGTGCGTCCCGCTCAGGCCGCGTTTGAGTGCGAAGTAGATGTGTTCCGCATCCGCCACTTCCATGCAACCGCGGAGCGGCCTTGTGCTGTTGTCGCACATCGTATATTTCCTTTGGTCGTCAACAGAACTTAGCAGAATCTCCAATTGAACCCATTTCGCTACTTCCGGACATGCCTTGCGACGATCGCAATGGTTTTGCTCACTAGCCTCCCCGCCGCCTCGCAGACAAAGACCTACTTCAAGGATGTCCGCGTATTTGACGGCTTGAATCTTCTTCCCTCGACCAACGTGCTTGTCGAAGGAGAGAAGATCACTCGGATGGGCCACAGCATCGATGTGCCCTCGGACGCGACGGTCATCGATGGGGCCGGAAAGACACTAATGCCCGGTCTCATAGACGCACACTGCCATGTTTATGGCTCCGCGCTTGAAGATGCTATCGAAACTGGTGTGACAACAGAACTTGACATGTTCACTGACGCAAAGATGGCGGAGAGCGTTCGAACAGAACAGGAAGCAGGCAGGATGCTTGATCGAGCCGATCTCTACTCGGCCGGCACGCTGGTTACCGCGCCCGGTGGTCACGGCACGGAATATGGCTTTGCAATCCCGACTCTCTCGTCACCCGACTCCGCGCAGATCTTCGTGGATGCTCGGTTAGCAGAGGGATCGGATTATATCAAGATCGTCCTGGACAACGGCGGAATATTTGGAAGGAAGATCCCTACACTAAGCATTGCGACGGTGCGTGCTGTTGTAGAAGCCGCGCACAAACGAGGCCGCCTCGCGGTAGCGCACATCGGGTCGCTTCAGGAGGCGCGGGAAGCAATCGAAGCGGGCGTGGATGGCCTAATGCACGCGCCGTCCGATGTCGTCCCGGATAAGGCATTCATCAAGCTTGCACGAGAGCATGGAGTCTTTGTTTGCCCAACGCTTTCCGTTATCAATTCCGCGACAGGTGGTAGCAATGCGGCGATCGTCACCGATACCAACGTCGTACGGTACGCAACGAAAGCGAACATTGAAAATCTGGAGAAGTCATTTCCCCACTCCGCCACTGCTACGGCAAATTACAATGCGGCCTCAGCAGCCACGAAGATGCTTCAGCTCGGCCACGTTCCGATCCTCGCCGGAACAGACGCCCCGAACCCGGGGACTGCACATGGTGTGGGACTTCATCGTGAGTTAGAGCTTTTGGTGCAGGCAGGCCTTACACCCGTTCATGCACTTGCGGCTGCCACCGGTAATGCGGCAGATGCCTTCCATCTGCGGGATCGAGGTCACATCGGAGTTGGATTCCGTGCAGATCTCCTGTTGGTGAAAGGTGATCCAACAACGAACATCACGGATAGCCGGGCAATCGTTGGTGTATGGAAACGCGGACACGCACTGGATCGAACGGCCTACCTTGCAGCCGTGGCGAACGAACAAAGTAGTGCGACACCCAAGCCCGCAGCGTCTATTCCGGCCGGCTTTGGAGATGGTCTTATCAGCAACTTCGAGGACGGAACGACAGCCGCTCACTTTGGCGCTGGGTGGTCGGTTTCGACCGACGCCATTGCCGGCGGCAACTCTGTCGCG
This sequence comes from uncultured Ignavibacteriota bacterium, assembly GCA_903900335.1. Taxonomy (GTDB): domain Bacteria; phylum Bacteroidota; class Ignavibacteria; order Palsa-1295; family Palsa-1295; genus PALSA-1295. Next base: position 139,272 of record CAIUMP010000044.1, read on the forward strand.
GTGGACACCGTCATCAACGACGGTGCCGATGGTAGCAAGAAATCACTCTTGGTGAAGGGTGAGATCAAGACCGTGTTTCAATATCCCTGGGCAGGGGTGATGTTCTCACCTGGGATCGGAGTCATGAAACCAGCAGACCTCTCCTCAAAGAAGAGTCTCAATTTTTGGTGCAAGGGAGACGGAGCGACCTATCGCATAATGATATACACAAAGCGAGGTGGCTATATCCCCGCGGTCAAAGGTATTCAGATGGTACCGAAGTGGAAGCAATATTCGCTGCCATTCGCGAGTTTCGACGGTGTTGATAGCAAAGAGATCATGTCGATCATTTTCTGCGCAGGCACGGACCCAGGATTGTTTCAGTTTCAACTGGATGAGGTCAAGTTGAACTGAGATGCTCGTTCATCCGAGTGGACTTCCCCTCCAACTGGCAGAGATCATCTTCTGAAATAGTCACGCCACTTCAAACCAGAACACCATTATGTTCGACGTCACACCTGCTCACCTGCATCTACTCGTTAACCACGTGCCAGTTATCGGTAGCGTCGCGGCGCTCATGCTTTTAGTATGGGCCATGATTCGAAACAACGCCGAGCTAAAAAGGACGGCCCTGATCGGATTCGTACTGGTTGGAATTTCTGCTTTCGTTGCGGATGCCACTGGAGATGGGGCCGCCCACATGATCAAAGGACTGCCTGAAATAGAGCGTGCGAAGGTGCATGAACACGAAGAAGCTGCGGATTATGCGAAAATGGCGTCGGGCGTACTGGCCGCAGTCTCTCTCGTTGGGCTGATCCTCGCTACGCGAAAGAAGGATGCACCTGGTGCCACTTCCGCCGACGAATACGCACGCCACCACCACGAGCCGAACAAGTGGATCATGATTATTGTACTGTTGATCGGCCTTTTCGATCTATCCGTACTCTCACGCGTAGCCTATCTCGGCGGCGCCATCCGTCATCCGGAGATCGTGAACGGCTATCAAGCCCCGCCTGCAGGGACCGCAGCGGATTCTCACCATTCGGAGGAGTCGCACTAAGCGACCCGTTCTCGTTCGAACGTCCTCGTTTTCGCTCGATTAGCTCGACATCGAGCGCATGAACTCCTTGTTGTTCTTGGTGCCGCGCATGCGATCCAAGAGGAATTCCATTGCTTCGACTGGGCGCATATCTGCCAGCAGTTTTCGGATGATCCACGTCCGGTTTAAGTCTTCAGCGCTAAGAAGAAGCTCCTCGTGGCGAGTGCCGGAGCCATTGACATTGATAGCCGGAAAAATTCTGCGATTGGACAGTTCGCGGTCGAGCTGTACTTCCATATTGCCAGTGCCCTTGAACTCCTCGAAGATAACTTCGTCCATGCGCGAGCCTGTCTCAACAAGTGCTGTGGCGATAATGGTAAGTGATCCCCCCTCTTCGATATTTCGCGCAGCACCAAAGAAGCGCTTCGGACGGTGAAGCGCCATTGCGTCCACACCACCGGAAAGGATCTTGCCAGAGTGCGGCACTACCGTGTTGTGCGCGCGCGCAAGGCGTGTAATGGAGTCGAGCAGAATGATAACATCTACTTTTGCTTCTGTCAGGCGCTTGGCTTTCTCGATAGCCATATCAGCCACCTGCACGTGACGCTCCGGCGGTTCATCGAATGTCGATGCAACAACCTCGGCCTTGACCGAGCGCTCCATGTCGGTGACTTCTTCCGGACGCTCATCAATGAGCAGAACGATCAGCTTTGCCTCGGGATGATTGCGAGAGATCGAGTTCGCAATCTTTTGAAGGATGACCGTCTTACCTGACTTTGGAGGAGAAACGATCAATCCGCGCTGGCCGAACCCGATCGGACATACGATGTCCATGATACGCATGGTGTACTCACCTGGCGAGGTTTCCAGCGTCAGGTGGCGGTTCGGATAGAGTGGCGTGAGATTGTCAAAGAGCGGACGATCCTTCGCAAAGTCGCTCGGCATATAGTTGAGCTTGTCCACGCGAAGCAGTGCGAAGAAACGCTCGCCTTCCTTTGGAGGGCGAACAGCGCCCTCAATGGTGTCACCCGTTCGGAGATTGAACTTCTTGACTTGCGATGGGGAGACGTAAATATCGTCGGGGGAAGGAAGATAGTTATAGTCCGGTGAACGGAGAAAGCCATAACCATCTGGAAGGAGTTCGAGAACTCCGCCGGCAGGGGTGCCACCGTCATCTTCTTTCGGCTGGGAGGTGCCGTTCATGCCGACCGGCATCGACTGCCGCTTGGTTGCGTCGGACTCAAGGATACGAAATATGAGCTCTTGCTTACGCATGTCTGCGTAACCTTCGATCCCGAGATGTTTTGCAAGATCGTTCAATTCGACGATCTTCTTGCTTTTCAGTTCAGCTGCATTGAGTGCTGCCATGGTTCTGTAAATAGACGTTGCTATAGGGATTGGTGCCATTCGAAGGCCTGTGGAAGAGCATTCAACCACGTTAGACTTCGAAAGCCGAAAATATCAGAGCGTCTCGTTGTCCCACGGAGCGGGGCAAGAAGGAGGCTTAGAATGAGGTAACGGTACCTAGAAACGATGAATACTAAAAATTAGCGGTGTCCCGTCCGGCGTGGTGCTAGGCACAATGCCGAATGTGAGGCGCAACCCAGTGGATTGCCGAAGAAACGTTGATCAGCCTGGACCGCACTGCCCAGGGTGCATATTCAAATGGGTGTCAGCAAAGGATTGCATTCGTAATCAGAGAGTGGCGGTCATCTCGAAGTACGAAGGCCCGATCCGAATGATTCAAATTCCTGGCGTGCCAGCCACCGTGAATGGGATAGTCCTATAGCTACAAGGAGATTCTCTCTTTGGCTGACCACCATCAAACTGTTGGATCATCCACGAAGCGACCGGAGGTATAGGCGTATGAGCCTCAGGGGACAGAACTATGCTGTCTAGAACACAAACAGACTGCGTAATTAGCCAATATCGAGCAATTTCGCAGATTTTGGGCTTTGTGTTCCATGTTAGAACCCAGCTACTTTAGGTAAAGTTCTTAAGAAATTCCCCCACAACATAATGCGATCCGCTTACTAACACAACACCTCCATCGGTCGCATTGGCCAGAGCCCATGACACTCCATCCATTACACCGCCAGCGTCGACCGTACAGATCGCTTGCCGTTGTGCTGCGTCAAAGAGCTCGCGACTCGACAGCGCGCGGGGTGTCTCCGCATTGACCGCTACTAATTCGGAGACAAATTCCCCCAAAGTAACGAGAGCTGCCGTTACATCTTTATCTCGCATGATTCCGAATACCGTGATAGGACGGAGGTGCAACTCCTGAAAGAATTTCTTGACCTCTTCCAGAGCATCTGCATTGTGCCCAACATCGAGGAAGAGACGAATTCCACGAGATTCTAGATCGGGTGCGAAAAACTCCTCCATTCGACCTCGGAGTCCTGTTAAGATCGAAGTCCTTGCTATGCCATCCTGTACTGCTTTCTGGGACGGCGGATGCGGAAGGACAGAACACGCCGCGAGGACCGTCCGAAGATTAGACTCCTGGAATTCACCAAGCAACGAAGGCCGCAGTGTGGCAAAGACTTCTGGTGCCTCAAACTCTCTCACGAACTGGATGGTGGCCCCCACTTCCGTGGCTCTCTCCGCGAATACCTTTTCCAACTCCGGTAAGCATTGCACGACGGCGGGCACGGTGGCCTTTAATATTCCGGCCTTCTCCGTAGCGATCAATGGCAGGGTATCCCCAAGTTGCTGCTGATGGTCGAGCCCGATAGATGTAATGACCGCGACCAGTGGCCGTTCAAGCACATTGGTAGCGTCGAGCCTTCCACCCAGCCCGGTCTCAATGACCGCTATGTCCACCCCGTGACGAGCAAAGTGGTCGAAAGCCATGGCTGTAGTCACTTCGAAGAAAGTTGCCTTCAGCTCCTCAATCTTCGACCAACAACGACTCAGAAATTCCCCCACTTCGGCCTCAGTGATCACCTCACCATCAATTCGGATCCGCTCACGAAATTCAACCAAGTGAGGGGAGGTGAAGAGTCCCGTCTTTTTGCCATCTGCCGTATGAATGGCCGCCAGCATTGAGGATACGCTCCCCTTCCCATTCGTGCCTGCAACGTGGATGGATGGGACTTTTCGGTCGGGTCTTCCAAGGAATTCGAGCAGGCTCGAAATATTTTCCAGCCCGAGCTTCATTCCGAAGAACTCGAGTTGGAAGAGATCGTGGAGACGGGAGGAGTAAGGATTCATGAGTTTGGGTCGATAGCTTCGGTTTCGAAAGCGACTTCGTAAGTCCTCGCGTATAGCCTGGAAAACATTAATCCCAGAACGGATCCCATCACGAGTATCAAGAGGAATTCGAAATTATCGAACGCGTCCTTTAGTCCAATTGTCGCTTTTGCCATTAACCAAAATGCGAACGCCTCGACTACACCGGTGATTGCACTCTGGACAATTAACGCCCTTCTCGAAGTGGGTTGCAAAACTCTCCGGATGCCTTCACACCCAAATGTAGCCAACATGTATAGTGGGACCATGACAAGAAGTATCACCTGCCATCCCCATATCAGCATAAGCATGAGATCTCCCCAAGAACCAACGATGACCCAAGAGATAATTAGAGAAAGCAGGGTCATGCGAATAGCCACCTTACATGCTAATTCGAGCATATTCAAAGATCGTCCGTCAATTGATTTGCGAAAATTTCAGCCATTATGTCCCCTTCCCCATCACCGCTTCGATCCAAGCAGCCTAACGATATTGCAGAGCATCGTCCTCCAACTGGAGTGGGATCCATTGGGCCGAGTCTCCAAAAGCTAGGGTCACGGGCTACGCGCTCATTTGGGGCTCCTGGCGCTGTTGAAGTACCGCGCGTCGGTCGGCAGAGTCAATCCCATGACAGTTTCCTACGCCTGGCGAGCGTCCAACCGCCCTCAGAGAAGTTGCCGCCTTCCACCTTGTCGTTGAAATACTCGGAATTTGCCGGATAGCTGTGGCGGTTGCGTGCCGCGTAACCGCCAGCGGCGAGTGTGCTGGAGTTGTCGTGTCGCACCGGGATCTCGGTGCGCTCGATGCGTGCGTCGGCTTTTTCGCAGCGACGTTGGTAGTCGTTGTCCTCAAAGTAGGCTGGGTGGAAAGCCTCGTCAAACAGACCGACGGTGTCCACGATCTTGTCCCCGATCGTAAAGGCCGACCACGCGGGCTCGCAAGCCGTCAAAGTAAGAGCTGACGAGCTGCTGGCCTCGGCCAAACGTTGCAGACTGCCAGCAGGCCAGACCAGGTCAAAGTTGGCAATTAGCCACCACGGCGCGAACGGCGTGGACTTGATTCCCAGATTCCAAGACCCCGCCACGCCAAAGTTCACGGGCATCGATAGGAGGTGCCTGGTCCGCGCGTAAGGGGTCTGCGCTTGCCGCGGATCCACGACGCGGCCGTTGTCAATGATCACCAGCTGCTCGACAGGAAAGTCTATGCTGTCAATCATTCTGTAGAGTAGCTCGGGGCGAGCCAGCACCGGCACGATCATCACTGGGATCACAGGGACGCCTGCGTCTCGGGTAGGAACGTCCTCGTACTTGTCAATCAATTTCATGTACATCGAACATCACATTTTCCCCCTCTGGTTCAAGTTCAGACCTCCTACCCCATCGCCTCATCAATCAACGCCCGCGCGTTTTGCAGTGAACTCCTCGAGACCTCCGCACCAGAAATTAAGCGAGCCACCTCCTCAGCATGTTCCTTCTCGCTTAGTCTGCGAAGTCGTGACGAAGTGGAGCCCTTATCTGAGAGTTTCTCCGCAAGAAAATGAGCATCTCCAAAGGCAGCGATCTGTGCAAGATGCGTGATGGAGATGATCTGATGATCGGCGGCGAGGTTCTTCATTGCACGCCCGACACGCTGCGCGACGCGGCCCGATATGCCAATATCTATCTCGTCAAAGACGAGTAGCGGAAGTTTGTCCGACTTTGCGAGAATAGTTTTGAGAGCAAGCATGATGCGGGAGATCTCTCCGCCGGAGGCCACTCGTGCGAGCGGCTTTGGCTTCTCTCCGGCATTTGTGGAAATGAAGAACTCGATATCATCAACACCTCGCGAGTTTGCGGCGAAGTTCGTTCCGTTAATAGCAAGCGCAATGTCGCTGCTTTCGGATGCAACAGCGCGTTCGATCTTCACCTCAAACGCAGAGTGCTCAATTCCGAGTGTCTTTAGTATCTCCACGATCTGTGGCCCGATCTGCTCCGAGACTTTCGCGCGTGCCTTCGAGAGCTTCTTCGCAATCCCGGCAAGCGCCGTTCGTCGCTTTTCGATCTCGCGCTGCTTCTCCGAGATGATGGCATCGAATTCCTCTTCGAAAGATAACTTCGCTTCAAGCTCCGATTTCTTAAGAAGCACAGCATCCAGCGTTCCACCGAATTTCTTCTTGAGTCGCTGAATTTGATGGGCGCGATCTCGGAATCCGTCCAGCTTTTCGGGATCAAGTTCCACGCGTTCGGCATAGCGGCTGATCCATGTCGATAGTTCGGCAACAATTGCGAGCGCGGATTGCGCCTCTGTGAGTGGCTCCGTTAACGTTGCATCAATATCCCGAAGCTTCGTAAGCTGCTCTTTGACAAGACCGAGCCGCTCATACGCCGAACCATCAATCTCGTATAGCGCCTCGTGAATCTTGAGCGCGGAGTCACGCAACTCCTCGGCATTCTCCAGAACGAGAAGCTCCTGCTCGATCTTCGTGTCTTCGTCTGCTTCTGGATCAATTGTGAGGATCTCCTGCAATTGAAACTCATACAGATCGTGCTCCTCGCTGAGCTTCGCTTCTCTGCTCTTCAATTCTCTAAGCTCACTAACAAGAGAAAGCAAGACCGTGCGTTCAACTTGGTAGCGTTCGACATCAGCAACCAATCCCCCGAACTCATCGAGCATTCGAATGTGATGGTGGGGATGTAGCAGTGATTGGTGCTCGTGTTGGCCATGAAGATCAACGAGATAATTACCCAGCTCTTTAAGCAGAGTAGTGCTTGCGGGTGAATCGTTGACATATCCGCGCGAAGACGCCTTCGTTGTAACCTCACGCCGCAGGACAATTGCATCGCCGTTAGGCTCGATCTCTTTCTCGGCGAGGAATTTTACCAGGTTAGGATTTCCGGCAATATCAAACTCCGCTTCAACGATCGCCTTATCCGCGCCAGTGCGAATGAAATCCGGGACCGCCCGCTCGCCGATGAGCAACCCAAACGCGCCCAGTACAATGGACTTGCCCGCTCCGGTCTCACCGGTAATAATATTGAGTCCACGCTCGAAGGTGACGGTGAACTCCTCGATGAGCGCGTAGTTCTTGATGTAGAGCGAGCGGAGCACGGGGAATTATGAATGATGAATTATGAATGATGAGAAGAAAGAGGATTGCCACATCACTTCGTTCCGAATTTAATTCTACAATGCGAAGAAGGGAAGCTTTCGCCTCCCTTCATAACCCAAAATTCCTAATTCATCATTTCCCTTAGGTTGTCTTGCGACGCACGTCCTTCGAACCGAGGGCGCGGAGATGATAGAGTTTCGCGCGGCGAACCTTACCAGCCTTCACGAAATCGAGCTTTGCGATGCGTGGCGAGTGAAGCGGGAAGATACGCTCAACCCCTACACCATTGGAGATCTTGCGAACGGTAAACGTCTCGTTGACGCCCGAACCACGGCGGGAAATGACGATTCCTTCGAAATGCTGGATACGCTCCTTGTCACCCTCAACGACGCGAACGGAGACGTTCACGGTGTCACCGGCGCGGAATTGCGGTACGTCCTGACGTAACTGGGCGCTCGTAAGAGCATTGATGATCTGTTCCATATTATTTGTCGTTTCTTTGCGTTTTCTATGTCAGGATAGCGATTTCGCTTTTGATTTGAGTGGGCCGATAACCACGAGCGGGGTTAAGAAGTTCGCAAATTTGGTTAGAATGTCGGTTGCGCGGCTAATACCTCAGTTTCAAGCTCTTTGTCGTCTTATAGACATCACTGCCTCGATGCGTTTCGGTTGTGGCCTCATACCCAGCGATCATTCCAGTCGCTTCCTCGAAGGAGTAATAGCCCTTAGTTGTCTCTGAGAAGTCTTTCCCGTCTGGCTTACCATTGCGGGCCATGTCGTAGTTCAAGCTCCAAATGATCTTAGGATCAGCATCGGTGCCAGCGGACACTACGTAGTTCGCGATCGTCTGCATTTGTTGGGTCTGCGGAGCGCCGGGTCTAGAGTTCTTTGCTGCGCTTACCGGGCGACCCTGCACAGGAATCGTATCGTGCCAGGAGTAGCCGTCATAGAATGATTCACGCTGTGGGAAGCGATAAAGAGTTTGTCGTAACGTGCGTTCAAGGATTTGCTCTTGATTAAGCTTCTGAACACTCGCGTCATAGCTGGTGTCATCTCGGATAATTTTACCGGAGATCATCGCGCCCGTTGGATCAACGGTTATCTCACACTCGGGCACCAAAATTACGTGAGCCGGGGACCAATCTCCTTGCTTCTTGAACGTCGAAAGAATATTCGAGGCCTTTAACGCGAGTACGAAATTCCCCTGCTTTTCAATGCGTGTTACCGTGACCACAACATCCGCATCGAACGTCTGCTCCATGCCAGAGTTCGGTGTTCCGGCCTTTGCCTCGGACTTGTACGAAAAATGGTATGCATAACTTTTACCCTGCGGAAGATGATAGCTCCACTTCGGCGATGGCTTTGCTGGGAAGAGCAACAGTAGTGAAAGCAGTGTGGGAAGAAGGGAAACGCAAAGGCTTATCATGGGAATTATGACGTTGGATGTAGGCGCCGTACAGTCACGATCGCCAACAATTATCTTGCCTAAACCACAACGGTATGTTCTGAGCAACAAGCGGACATGAATATTGTTCCAGACCTTGAGTGGAGGCGGGAGGGCAGGTGCGGTACAGATTTTTCATGCGACCCGATTTTTCGTGTTATATTCGTAGTGACGATTTGATACAGGTGGTCTATTCCCTTCAAAAACAGTGATTCTCGAAGTTTTTGAGAAAATATTGTCAAAGCACTTGCATCTCGAAGATTTATTGCTTAATTTTGAAGGAATCGAAACCAACCCGTTTTGAGCGGCTGTTATGCCAAGCGAATTGATGAACGCAGGTTCACATTCGCATAGGATTGAAAACTGATTTTAGCCTGATGCCGATTGTAGTACCGAACGGTTCTATTGCGGCGAGAAGCTACCTGAGTTGCCCCACTGACCATGGGGCATATTGAACGAGAGGGGCGCTTCGGAGGTCTCGCGATGTTTCACAAAAAGGGAGGACCAATTTCTCTTGCCACATCCGACGACGCCGAAGCGCTTTTTTTTGCCCTGACCGAATTTTGGCTGTATTCGAATCCAACACTATCAACTCCTTTCGCAAACACCGTACTATCACCGAACTAACCGCCCCCCAGTCCAGTTATACGGCCCGCTTACCTGATTTCCCGACACACGCGTCAGGGCCAAGCTAGTTTGATGGATAGTAATCGGGGCGTGGCTCAGCCTGGTAGAGCACCTGGTTCGGGACCAGGGGGTCGGAGGTTCGAATCCTCTCGCCCCGACATACGTAGGAGTAACGGGTAATGAGTACCGAGTAACGAGCGCGTTACCGTTCTTCATTACCCGTTACCCGTTTATACCAGCCAACTTCGTTTCTGATCACTCGTAATCCTCCCGCGAATGAACCACCTGCTTACGAACTCTGAGCAATTCCAGAACCGCCACAATGGTCCAGATGAAGCGGACCAATTGCTGATGCTTAAGGCACTCGGCGTACAGTCGCTTGATGACCTCGTTGCCGAGACAGTGCCCCGCTCCATACGGTTGAAGGAGCCGATGCTGATGAAGCCTGCGATGTCAGAGTCGGAGTTCCTCGATCATGCGGCCGCACTTGCTTCGAAGAACAAGCTCTTCAAGTCCTACATCGGTATGGGCTACTACGATACGGTGACGCCGCCGGTCATCCTTCGCAACGTGCTGGAGAACCCGGGTTGGTACACTCAGTACACGCCGTATCAAGCGGAGATCTCCCAGGGTCGGCTTGAATCGCTTTTGAACTTTCAAACGGTAATTGTTGACCTGACGGGTTTAGAGATCGCGAATGCATCCCTTCTCGACGAAGGCACTGCGGCAGCCGAGGCGATGCACCTAATGCACGCGGTTCACAGGAAGGCGAACAAAGCGGCTCGCACGCTCTTTGTTGACGAGAATATCTTTCCGCAAACGCTCGATGTGCTTCGCACACGCGCAGCAGTGCTCAACATCCATGTGATGGTTGGTGACCACCGCACTATGGAATGGAATGATGACATCTTCGGGGCCGTGGTTCAGTATCCGGCGGGCGATGGAGAAATTTACGATTACAAGAATTTCTGCGAAGCGGCGCACAGTTGCGGCGCATTAGTAACTGTTGCGTGCGATCTCATGAGTTTGCTTCTACTGACACCTCCCGGTGAGTTTGGAGCGGATGTGGCGGTCGGATCAGCACAGCGGTTTGGCGTGCCGCTTGGATATGGTGGACCACATGCTGCCTTCTTTGCAACACGCGACGAGTTCAAACGCTCGATGCCTGGCCGCATCATCGGTCTTTCCATTGATAGCCACGGAAACCCTGCCTATCGGATGGCACTGCAAACACGCGAGCAGCACATACGCCGCGACAAAGCGACAAGCAACATCTGCACGGCGCAGGCACTGCTTGCGAACATCACCGCGATGTTCGCCGTCTATCACGGGCCACGCGGGCTCCGTGCGATCGCCGAACGTATTCATGCAATGACCTGCCTGCTGGCGGAAGGCCTTAAGGACATCGGCTTTGCAACGCAGAACGAGCGTTACTTCGACACGTTGAAGGTGGAAGTAAGCAGCATCGCGATGCTGGAAGGTATCCGACGTGAAGCACTGGCCGCGAATATCAATTTCCGATACTTCGATGAACGAGCTGTTGGCATCTCGCTCGACGAGACAACAACGATCCACCATGTCACCGCGATTCTCAATGTCTTCCACCGTGCGAACTCAAGCAAGGCCGTCGAGAGCTATATTCCTCTTCTTGAAAAGAAGATCACAACAGAGTTCGACGCGCCATTTGCACGGCACTCATCCTATCTAACACATCCCGTATTCAACAAGCACCACTCCGAGACAGAGATGCTTCGCTATCTGAAGTTCTTGGAGAACAAGGATTTCTCGCTTGCACACGGCATGATCCCGCTCGGCTCCTGCACGATGAAGCTCAACGCAACGGCGGAGATGATCCCGATCACGATGCCGAACTTCGGGAAGTTGCATCCCTTTGTACCGCTCGATCAGGCCGAGGGCTATTTGGAGATGTTCGCAGAGTTAGAGGGAATGCTCAAGACGGTCACGGGCTTCCACGCGATCTCGCTTCAACCAAATGCGGGTGCGCAAGGAGAGTACGCTGGACTGCTTGTCATTCGCGAGTATCATAAGAATCGCGGCGAGAACCATCGCGATGTCGTGCTTATTCCGGCCTCTGCTCATGGCACAAACCCGGCAAGCGCAGTGATGGCAGGCATGAAGGTCGTCGTCGTGAAGACGGATGAGAAGGGCAATGTGGATATGGCAGATCTTCACGCCAAAGTTGAAGAGTATAAGGCTTCGCTCGGCGCGTTCATGGTGACCTACCCTTCCACTCACGGTGTGTTCGAGGAGAGCATCAAAGATATTTGCAAACTCATTCACGAGGCGGGTGGGCAAGTCTATATGGACGGTGCGAACATGAATGCGCAGGTTGGCCTCACGAGTCCGGCCTCCATCGGTGCTGACGTGTGCCACCTCAATTTGCACAAGACATTCTGCATTCCGCATGGCGGCGGCGGCCCTGGAATGGGACCGATCGGTGTTGCACAGCATCTCGCGCCATTTCTTCCGGGACATACTGTCATCCGCACCGGGGGCGATCGCGCTATAGGCGCCGTTAGCGCAGCACCCTGGGGAAGCGCGAGTATTCTGCTCATCTCCTATGCGTACATTGCTATGATGGGCGCAGAGGGTTTGACGCTCGCAACGAAGATCGCAATACTCAATGCCAATTACATCGCTGCGGCACTGGAGGAATATTATCCTACTCTTTATCGTGGTACGCATGGTAGGGTCGCTCATGAGATGATCCTCGACATGCGCGGCTTCAAGACGCTGGGCGTTGAAGTCGAAGACATTGCGAAGCGCCTGATGGATTACGGCTTCCACGCGCCGACGCTTTCCTTCCCTGTCGCGGGCACGCTGATGGTTGAGCCAACCGAGAGCGAGCCAAAGGAAGAACTTGACCGCTTCATTGACGCGATGATTGCAATTCGTCAGGAGATCGAGGAGATCGCCTCCGGCGCGACGGACGCGAAGGATAACGTCCTGAAGAATGCGCCGCACACTGCGGAGTCGGTCATCGCGGATAACTGGGCGCATCCATACTCACGAGAAAAGGCGGCATACCCCGTTCGCTCATTGCGCACCAACAAATTCTGGCCGAGCATTGGCCGCGTCAACAACGCCGTTGGAGACCGCACGCTCATCTGCACCTGTCCGCCAATGGAGGCGTATGAGCATCACGCGGTTTAATCGCAGCGCAATTGACAGCACCTTAGTCGCGGCCCGCTTGTAGCAACGACAAAATGGTTTAATGTCCTCAAGCTCCTTAGGCGTGGCCCGTTCACCAATCAACGGACCGCGCCTACCACGCAGTCATTCTCACCTCCTCAGACTGCTCGTCGCATACCCACAAGAATTACCCCACCACCCCGGAACGAGACTGCCGCGCGTTTTGCTGTTCTGGCATGGTGAAACGGGCTTCGCGCAGGGGTTCTGTCAGGCTCTCGTGGATGCGCGGGAGAGTTACTGTTTTTGTGGCGGTGGTTGGGATGATGGTGGCGGGTGCGGAGAGGAGTGAGGCGCAGTGGGTCAAGCTGACTGGACAAGGCGGATTTGAAGTGACTTCCTTCGCAGGGAGCGGCTCAATGTTCTTTGCTGGGACCTATGGAGGAGGCGTTGTTCGTAGCACCGACAGTGGGGCAAGTTGGAAGTCTGTAAATAGCGGATTGGCTAACAGGCTGGTTCTGTCTCTTTTGGGAAACGGGAATAACCTCTATGCCGGGACTGACAGCGGGCTTTATCTTTCAACAGACAACGCATCCTCTTGGCATCCTATTAATTTTGGCCTGCAGTACCTTCACATTGAGGCTCTTGCATTACGGGGCACAACTCTATTTCTTGGAACATATGGTGGAGTCTTTCTCTCATCCGACAGTGGTACAAGTTGGACTCCGGCGAACAACGGTCTCACAAACCAAGCTGTTCGAACCCTCGCAGTAAGTGGTAACAATTTATTCGCGGGTACTACTGGTAGCGGAAATGGTGGCGTCTTTCTATCCACTAACAATGGCGCTTCGTGGACACGTGTAAACACTGGGTTAACGAATACTTTTGTCAACACGCTCGTTGCAAGCGGCTCTACAGTTTTCGCTGGGACTGAGGGCGATGGTGTGTTTCGGTCCACCGATAATGGAACCAGTTGGAAGATGGTCAGCTCTTCACTTAGAGGTGATCTCATCTATACCATGGCAGCGCGCGGCACAGAGGTATTCGTAGGTTGCGATTATGGGATTTATCGGACTACAAATAATGGTGCGACATGGCAGGATGTTAATAATGCTCTTGGTATGCCATACGTCTTCGCGTTGGCTACATTTGGCACAAACCTCTATGCTGGCGTTCTCGGAGGAATCGTTCGCTCGTTGGACACATGCAAGACTTGGTCTGAAGTCACTCCTCCTCTCCCTGAATACACATTTGGTCGCGCACTTGCCGTGAGTGGAGGCACTCTAATTGCCGGCACAACCCGTGGCCTGTTTCGTACCACAGACGATGGACAGAGTTGGAATACTGAAGCACAAGACTTAGCGGTATCGGACGTCAATACGCTCCTCTTTAGAGGCAAGAATTTGTTGGCTGGCACTGCAAACGGCATATTGTTATCACCTGACGACGGCATGCATTGGTTCTCTTTGGATACGAGTTTCCATGCGTCTGTCCAGACTCTTGTCATGGGTAACTCAAATTTGATAGCCGGAGCCAAAGAAGGCATTTATCTATCCAGCAATGACGGTAAAAACTGGAAGCTGGCCAAAACGGGGGTTTTCAATGCAAGTGTTACTGCATTGGCCGTCAACGGTAGTATTATTTACGCAGGGACTACCCGCAACGTCGTATATCGCTCCACTGATGATGGTGATACTTGGGAAGCTATCCACACTTTCACTGAGTTAAATGGGCTTACTGCCTATTCTCTCTGTCTTTACGGCACAAAGCTTTATCTCGGGACGAACGGGGGTGTTTTTCGAACGGACGATAGCGGCACAACTTGGAATCCGGTCAACACTGGTATGGCGGGAAATCATATCCTAACATTTTTGCCCAGCGGCAAGAAATTGTTTGCTGGTGGGTACGTCGGTGTCTCACTTTCAATAGACAGCGGTTCAAACTGGACACCCGTTAATAATGGCTTGCCTTACACGGCTGTGTATGCCCTCGCTGCAGCGGGCGCTTACTTCTTTGCAGGAACCGATACTGGCATCTGGCGTCGTCCCCTCTCCGAAATGATCCCCACCAACGCCGTCGCACCCGCACGGCCTGTTGCGCGGAGCATCGCCGCCTATCCCAACCCCTTCACATCATCCGCGACGATCAGCTTCACAGCCACCGAGAGCGGCGCGGCGCAGGTGCGGGTGGTGAATATGCTTGGGGAGGAAGTTGCGCGGTTGTTCGAGGGGGAGATTGCGGTGGGGGAGAGGCAACTCACATGGAATGCCAAGCTCATGCCACCGGGAATCTACTGGAGCGAGGTGTGGACAAATGGGCAAGCGCCGGAGAGGGTTGCATTGAGATTGGAGCGGTAGGTTCCTCGCATTAACACCGCAACTACTGCGCTACAGAAAGTGCTCTCCCTAAGAAGCGGTAAGGATGCTTAACTCAACCGAACATTCTTGTTTACTACAACCAAAATGCAACTGGCACTTGCATGCATTAGGAGTGAAAAACGCGGTTGGCGCGTGACTTGCAATCGGAACCAGTACCTGGGATAATCTTAGCCGACAGAATATTTCATCCCACATCAACCGCATCAACTCCGGCGCGTGAGTGCATGATCGTTATGGCATTCCGATCACAGGTTGCCACTCTCACAGAGTCACAGATACGATGAAGCACGCGAAAAGCTGAAGCTCTACGGTGGCAAGAATTCGGGGAGTATTCTTTGCCAGAACTTTCACTGTGGGATGCATCTCGGTGCAGACACAGCGGGGAGTTCTTTGCCTTCCCTCATTGCAGACAGTTACTTCACCTTATTTGAATTACTCTCATGCACACACTCAACAATTCCACTTCAGGCCACATCACGCCGATGAGTCATCATCTGCATCGTGGAATGGCCATCATGCTCGGTACTTTACTGAGCATTCTCATTCATAGCGGTTCAGCTCTTGCACAACTGCCGCGGACGATCTCCTATCAGGGCACTCTGAAGCAAGGTCAAAACGCCATGACCGGCACCGTTGACCTGCGAGTGAATTATTACTTGTCCGGTTCGACTACCGCTGTATACGACGAGACATTCAGCAGTGTGCCGGTGGTAAATGGTGTGTTCTCGATCGAACTCGGATCGGTGATGGGTTCGCTGCCAGCGGCAGTGGATCTGAGCCGAGCGGTTGAGATCGGCGTGCAAGTCAACGGAAGTGCGGAGCTAACACCACATGCAAAGTTGATGGCAGCACCATATGCATTCACCGCGTACTCGCTGAATGGCGTACGGGGCAGTCTCGTGCCAGTCAATAATACCATCTTCCCTATTCCGTTGGATGCAAATGGAAAGATCGCAGCATCGATACTACCTCCGAACCCGATCTCTGGAATACTCGCGGGTCCTGGCCTCATGGGCGGCGGCGTGGCGGGGATGCTCACGATGGGAATTGCCGATGGTGGTATTACCGGGAACATGATTCGAGCCGGGACCATCACAGGAAGCATGATCACTGGTCTGGCTGGCACAGCGCTGAATCAGGATGGAAGTGGCTTACTCCATCTTTCGTATGACCCGGCGAAGTTTGCCATCACGAACAACAAGCTCATGCTTCGCACCGATGTTCCAGTCGTCGGCTCGGAGGCTGCATTCAGTGGCCGGGTTGCTCTTGGTTCTTCGCCGGATGCGACGGACAACTATTTCGGCACAGCCGACAATGCCAACTACGTCGTGAACTTCATCGGTAGCGCGGGCTACGGTAGTGTGACGATATTCAATGGTCAGCTCTACATGGGTGGTCCGCTCGACGCTGGCGGTAACGTGATAAGTGATCTGGCATTTCCAAACTCCCCGACGGATGCAGCGACGAAGGACTACGTCGATCAGCGCATTGGGGTCACAGCGCCACTCGGACATGATCTGACGGGGACAATAGGAACTGCAACGCTCGACCCAACAAATCCAGGCATCGGCGACAGACTGATCCAGGGTATCAATGCAAGCGTTGGCGAGACGGTCATCAGCGGATTGCATGTGGGACGCGTAGCCTGGGCTGACAACGCAGACTTCGCAGGGTCATTCCTCGGCCAGCTCGCCGGTGATGTCACCGGACAACAGGCCACGACCGTGGTTGGAGCGATACAGGGAATCGCAGTGAACCCGCAACTTCCACTTGATAACCAGGTGCTCGCATTCGAAGGAGAGATGAATCGCTGGACTCCACGAGCACTTCCGCCAGCGGTGACGGCTATCAGCGCGGGCCCTGGAATAACTGTCACGGGAGACGATCCGGCACGGCCCATGGTCGAAGTTACTCCTCCGTCTACGATGGGGACATCTGGAAAGGTGTCTCTCTATAACTCTGGTAGCGGATACGCGGAGGTGGTAGGCGCAACGATCAATAACTCCAACGTGACCTCGAACAGCATCATCATGTGCACCGTCGAAGTGGATGCGCATAGCAATACGGCCGACGAGTACGTGGTCTATCTTTCCGGTATCACCAATGGCTCCTTTAGGATCAATCTCCATCAGGCGAACGGATTCCTGGGGTTAGGCGTAAACGAGGGAGCGACGGTGCACTACGTCATCTTCAACTGACACCATCGCCTTCTCCGAAGCAGGCACAATAGAATATTTTACACTAGCGCAAGAGAGAGTTCAACGCAATCGGGCCTCAAGATGCAATACACATCTTGGGGCCGATTGACTTTGGGAAGATCAAGATCTGCGCTTAGAACTCCACACGGAAGCCACCGTACGGGAACAGCCCGAGTTGATTGATGTGCGTGATCGAATGTGTTCGGGGGTCGTAAGAATAGATCAGTACATTCGAGTGGTTGATGGCATTTTCAGCAGTGAAGAATCCGACGATGGACACGGCTCCGAGGTTCTGCCGGAATTCTACTTTCACGTCGAGCCGCTGATAGGTCGGGTAACGCTCGGAGAATGGCTTTGAGTCATCGAAGTACTGTGGTCCGAATTCGCCGGAGCTGTTGAACATGCGCGCTCGAACGGTATCAATGGGAGTGTACGGTGCCCCACCAGCGAGGGTGAACTTGCTGGAGAACTCGATGGAGAACGTCGGCGAGAGTTTCCACTCGTAGCCTGCCAATAGGTTCACGATGTACTGGTTATCGAATGCGCCGTCGTGCCAGATGCCATCAGAGCCTGTGAACTGCTGGCGGAAGAGTGAGCCCGTTGCCGTGAAGTAGTAGCCATCCGAGAAGTGCTTCATGAGTGTCAACTCAACACCATAGGATTTTCCGAGACCGTTGCTGGCAAGAGTCCGATCCGTCGAAACACCACCGAAATTTGCACCAGCGTTCAAGTAACTGAAGCTTGTGGCTGAATCACGATCGACCGGTGCATGGGAGATGTCTTTGTAGTATCCTTCCGCTTTGAAGAGGAGATCGGACGCGAAGTGATTCGTGTAACCGAGGATGTAATGGATAGACTGCGTGAAATCGAGTGTACTGTTCGCAGGATTGCCGAAATAGACTACGAGTGGCTGTGCTTGACGGTGAACACCGAAGCCTACATTTAGCGATTGATCGTCGGCAAACGACCATTGCGCACCGAAGCGAGGCTCTAGCGAAGACTTCCCGCTGATGGCGAGATAGTGATAGTGCAGACCCGTGTTGAATGCCAGATCGTTCGTCGGGCGCCATTGCCAATTGAGGAAACTGAGCGCCTCCTCCGAAGAACCTGATGCATGGATCGAGAATGGAATTGTCCGGGCATCGCGTGTGGTGGTGCGGGATTCGTTCAGATCATAATACGGCAGTCTTACTTCAATGCCTCCGCTAAAGTCATGCGATGTGCTTGCCGAGTAGTTTAGTGAGTACTTGAGGGAATGCGCCGCTTCTTTCGAATCGCTCGTGTAGAAGAGGTTCTTGTCGAGAAGCTTGTAATCAGGTGTTGAGGTGAGCGAATCTACGGTAGTCTGATAGGTTTGATATACTGTGCTGAGGGCCAGTGTCCCGATCGCGCGTTCGTTGAATATATGCTTCCATGTTGCTCCGAGCACACCAAGCTCGGAGCCGTTAGTGATATCGAAGTCACCCGTTAGGACAGTGTCCTGCGTGCTTTGATTGATGGCGATGGTACTGCGTCCACCCAGTCCGATGATACCGAGAGCATCGCTTTGGCCAAGCGGTACATCCGCCTTGATGCTCAGATCGTCATACTTCGGTACGCCAGCGAAGCCAAAGTCTATGCCGAGTGCATTGAAAATTTGCAGCGTCGATTTACGATAACTAACGATGAACGAACTGCCCGGAACGAAGAGCGGTCCTTCTGCCATGCCTTCGAACCCAGCGAAGCCCATCTGCGCGACGTATTCAAATCGCTCGGAATTCCCTTTTCGCGTTCGTAAGTCGAAGACTCCGGAGATCTTGTTGCCGTACTCGGCTGGGAATGCACCAGTAAGAAAATCGCTGTTGCTCAGCAGATTCATATTGATCGCATTGACGGGACCGCCAGTAGCCCCTTGCGTTGCGAAGTGGTTCGGGTTCGGGATGTCAATGCCATCGAGCCGCCATAGCAACTCCATTGGTGAGCCACCACGAATGATGATGTCATTGCGCTGATCATTTGCGCCAACGACACCGGCGAACGTCTGTGCCATTCGTGCGGGATCTTCCCGGCTTCCAGCAAAGCGCTTGGCCTCATCCACACTGAACGTTGTCGCGCTGACGAGCGCCGCCTCGTTGATCGGGGTAAAGTTATCACCTGAGGTAACTACCACTTCCCCACCCTGCACAACCTTCGCTCGTATGCGGAGCTCGATGACAACCTGCTTTCCGCTGGTGACCAAAATATCTTGTCCGGTGGTCTCGTACCCAAAGAGCGAGGCTTCCAATTGATGTCGGCCGACCGGTACTCCTTCGATTCGAAATGTGCCATCTGCTTTGGATTTGCCGCCGAGTTTGCTCCCGAGGAGGCGCACCTTCGCCCCAGCCACCGGCTGCTGATCGTCGAAGTCAATGACAGTACCTTTGACTGTCTGCACAGGTCCCGTGGTCTCCTGAGCCTTAAGCAGCAAAGGAGGCGCGATTGCGGAGATGCACAGTGCGCATACAACGGTGAGTAGAAAATGAGCTTTCATTGATTACGATGACTATCTAATGAACAGTGTTAAGTTGACAAGAAAAAAAATTATCGTCTGAGCAGGAGCAGAAAATTATCCAGGAGGGCTTTGCTCATCCCGTCCGCTACTTCCTCCGGTACGAGCACTCGCTGCTTGATTATCAGGGAGACGATCCCATGGAGCATATTCCATATCATCAGCGAGCCGAGCTCTACGTCCTTAACGCGGAGCTTGCCTTCGGAAACGCAGGCGCTGACCACCTGACGGAGGACGTCAAACGACTGGAGCCCGGTATCCTTGCATTGTTCCTCCGCGATCACCGTCATTGGTACCTCTAGGATAAACATCAGGTCATAGAGCTTTGGGTTAGCCAATCCCCACTCGATATACTGTTTACAACCTGCGTAGAGGCGTTCATACGGATCGAGAATACCGCTGAGTTTGTGCTGCTCCGCTAGGAATTGGCCGAAGGCAAGGCTGTAAAGATCGTAGAAGATCTCGTCCTTGTCACGGTAATAGAGGTATATCGTTGCTGGGCTGAACTCTATTTTCTCAGCAATGTTGCGTATGGAAAGGCTCCCCAATCCCTCAGATAGGTACAACTGCATTGCAGCATCGAGGATCATTCCTCGCATGGACTCCCGTTCTCGCGTCTTTCGTTCTTGAATTCCCATACGGCGCACATTAACTAAACGGTGTTCAGTTTGGTTTCGCTTCTACAAATCTTTGCTAGGTCTCTAGCTGATTCTCTTATATTCTGGGTTAAGCCTGGGGAAGCTCCACGACAGAAGCTTCACGCCTTTCAATATCCTCGATCAGTTGCTTGTACTCCGGCATTTCGAGAATAGGGCCTTCGAACATCCGGAAGAGATCATAGCGTTGGAATCCCAAGTCAAAGGCCTTGCGGACGGCCATGATCGCTTCATCCGGGCGATCCATTTGCACCCAGAGGCAACCGATGTTGAATTCCGTCATCGCGTCGCGGATGTTGTGCAGCGAGCGAAGGTAGGTTGTCGCCCGCTCTACGTCCCCGGACCAATGCAACAGAACCGCGTAGTCTACTTTTCCTCGCTCATCGTCGGGTCGCAGACGCAGAAGGCGTTCGTATTTTGGCAACCCCGCGTTCGACCAGAACTTTAACTTGTCCCACTCCTGCGCCTTTTCGCAGCATTGACAAAGATTGAAGTAGGTGCGCGCTGCGTTGGGATCGAGCGCCAAGCACGCTTCGAACGGTGGGATCGCCAGATCGAACTGAAAACTCTCCGCATAGACAAAACCCAGGACGCTGTGACCATCCGCGCTCGTTGGCTCGCGCCGTATATACTCGTTCGCATGCGTGACAGCAGCGGCGATGTCCCCTCGGGCAAGCGCGATACGACTGCGCGTTGCTAGTGCCTCCGAGAGTGAAGGCTTCAGCGTGAGTGCCGTTCGCACCAACGCTTCTGCGTCATCGAGCAGCACGTTGCTATGATCATACGAACGGTAAAGCAACGCGAGGCAATTTGCTTTATGATTATACGCTTCAGCAAAGTCAACATCCAACTTGAGCGCTTCGGACTCCAGCGCGATAGCGTGTTCCAATCCTTCCTTCGAACCACCGCGTTGATATTCGCGGGCCTTGAGGTAGAGCTCGTAGGCTTCCGCATTTTCGGTCGACTTTGCGTTGAGAAGCGATCTACGCTCCTCGGAGCTAAGCGTAAGCGTTAGCCCGTCCACTACTTTTGCCGCAACTGCCTCCTGAATTTCGAAGATCTCCGAAAAGACGCCTTTGTGAGAGTCCTGCCAGAGATACTCGCCGCGCTCGATGTCGAGCAATGCTGCAGAGATCTTGATCTGTTCGCCGAATTTTCGAACGGAGCCTTCGATGAAGTAACGGACGTCCAGCTCGCGAGCAATCTCTGAAGTCTTCAGACTTATGTTCTTGAACTCTCGAGATGTTTTTTGGTCTATGAGCCGAAGCGATTTGATACGGCTGAGCGCACCAATCAGCTCGGACATGAGTCCATCTGCAAACCACTCATTGTCCTTCGTAGGAGACAGATCTTCGAATGGAAGCACCATGAGCGATTTCCGCTGGTCAGACGAACGTGCGCTGTTAGGATATTGGGTTTGTTTTGCGCTGCGATCTGAGTCCGTTGCCGGAGTTGGAGCGAAGCTTCCGACGCCGAGCTTCGTTAATGCTCGTAGGATTCCATCGAAGTTCTCGATCTTGACCCGTTGAAGGCCTGCGAGTTGGTAGTGGAAGTCATCTGTTACTTCGACTTTTTCCAATTCGATCGGGACAATCGAACGCCTGAACTGGCTTGCTAGAGAAACTTCCTTTATGACATTCCGCGATGCGAGCGAGCGCGAGGAAAGCAAAAGACAAAACGCCCAGCACTCCTTGATCGCACCCACGATCTCTTTGCCCCAATTCGTGGCCGCCTCGATGCCGGTCTGATCCATCCATATCTCCATTCCAGCAGCACGTAGTTTCTCGGCAAGCGCGATGGCGTGCGGAGAATCTTTGCGGGAATAGGAGATAAAAATGTCAGGCATCAGTTGAGAGTAGAAGAGACCGGATATCGCTCCGAAATCCTGTTGCGATTCTCAGAGCGGCGACGGCGTCCTTTTCATTGGCCCATTCACCGGGGTACCGAAACTCTGCGGCGTACTGTGTTAGGCCGGCGAATGAGCTTCGCCACGCCTCCCATATCGGTTGCTTGTCAATGGCGAGATCGAGCAGGTCTTCGAGGTCGTGAGTTTTAGGAAACCGAATATCGTGCTCCTGCAAATAGCCTTTGAGATATTTCTCCACACACTGCTGTGAAAGAAAGCAGACCAAATCTACGCTCAATCGTTCGGCATGTGCGTCGGAAAAATCGGACTCCGCCTTCTTAATCCACTCTTCGGTGATCTGCTTCATACAGTGTGCTGCCTCGATGAAGGATGTCTCCAATGAATGAATCACCGATTTCTAAACGGTGAGCGATGTCCACCGGTCTTCTGACGAACAGGTCGAGCGGAAATGGGCGACGGATCGCGCTGCGGATTTCGATCGCCTTCTCCACATTACGCTCGGCGTGATCCATAATGACTAAAAGATCCACATCGGAATCGGGGGTAGGCGTCCCATAGGCATACGAGCCGAAGAGGATGATCTTCCGCGGGGAGAATTGCTGCGCAACTGCACGGACGAATGTGTCGATGTCGGCTCTGCTGGTCATGCTAATTCAACGAATCGAGTGGAGTGAAAATTTCACCGCAAACACGTAGATTGGGATAGTCGCTTGAATATGAGACCGAGATGTCAGGCATGCGCAGTCGCCTCCTCCGTGTTTGACGCAGCCGCCGCGAGTTGCTCGGCTTCAATCTTCTCCACCATCAGTTTTACTTCTTCGTATTCGGGGGTTTGTCTCAACTTGCCGATTCCGGTATTATCCTCATCATTGAGGAACGAGCGCATCCCCTCAAGATTTACGAAACCTGATTCAATAGCTTTGCGGAATGTCTTTAGTGATGATTCATAGTCCTTCAGTTCAGCTCGCAAGACTGCCATGTTAAATAGAGAATTCCCGTCCCGGACATTTGACAACAAACCCAATACTTTGAGCGCATCTTCATCTCGCCCGAGCCAATGCAGAAGCATTGCTTGACAAACAATCCATGCTTCCTCGTCAGGATGAATCTTGATGTACCGCTCAAGCACTGGGAGCGCAACCGAAGCCCAGTAAATAACGCGTTGTGGTTCATTAGCCGTATGGCAGGAAAGTGCTACGTTCACGAGGCTTGGCAAATAGTCTGACTTAAGTTTAACTGCCTCTTCGAACGGTTCGATTGCTTTTGCATATTGACTAGTAAGAAGGTACAGATATCCCAATGTAAAGTGACTCATGTAATTGTCAGGAGCGTTCCGAATGAACTCTTTCGCAGTCAATTCAGCCAACTCGATTTTGTTCTCCAACTGATATATGGAGGTTAGGGCAATGTACCCATCCATATTGTTCTCGTTAAGACGAAATCCCGCCTCAATCAAGCGCTTGGCATCTTCAAGCAGTTGAATATCCCTCTTATAACTACGATACAGACCAACCTGGGCATTCGAAATATAAAAATACGGTGTTATGAAGTGTGGGTCAAGTAACATTGCCTCACGAAATAGTTGGATTGCGAATTCGAAACCTTCTTTTGTTTGTTTTAGAAAATACTTCTCTCCCTTTAGTTCTAACTCATACGCCTCCGCATTCTCCGTACCCCGTTTCTTCACCAGCGTCTTCTCCTCATTCGTCAAATGCAGCTTCAACCCCTCAACCACCTTCTCCGCAACCGCTTCCTGAATATCGAAAATATCCTTGAACTCGCCACGGTGGGATTCCTGCCAGAGATAATCGCCCGTCTCGATGTCGAGCAGTGAGACCGATATTTTTATCTGCTCGCCAAACTTGCGGACGGAGCCTTCGATGAAATAGCGGGTGTTGAATTCTTTGCCGATCTCGACTGTCTGCAGCTTCGCGCCGCGCAAGCCGATGGAGGTCTTCCGGTCCAAGATTCGCAGCGATTTAATGTGACCGAAAGCGTCGATGAGTTCACCGGCGAGTCCATCGGCGAACCAGGCGTTGTCTTCGCCAGATGGGGAGAGGTCTTCGAAGGGGAGGACGATGAGGGATTTGCGGGTGTCAGACGCGGAGTCGGGCAGGGATGCCCGACCTACACGAGGGTCGGTGCGTAGGTCTGTGCTTCCAGCCCGACCTTCCCCGACAGCAACGCCGAGCTTCACAAGAGAGCGCACAATGCCGTCGAAATCCGCGAGGTGTGCCCGCTGGATTCCGGCAAGCTGATACTGCATCTCATGCGGAATGATGAAGTCAGTGCCAACTGAGATGGGCAGGATGCGTTTCTTCTTTTCAAACGCGAGAGAAAGCTCTCGCACGACATTATCGGATTGCACCGAATCCTTCGAAAGCAAGACGATGAGTGCCGATGAAGCCTCTATCGCGCGGACGATCTCTCCGGACCAGCTTGTCGCGGCCTCTATTCCGCCCTGGTCTATCCAAATCTCCATACCGGATGCGCGCAGCCGTTCCGCCAGCTCTAACGCGTGCTCGGTGTCTTTGCGGGAATAGGAAATAAAGATGTCTGTTGCCATGACAGGGACAATCGTGTGTTCTGTAACACGCGATTGTCCGTCCTGTTCCACCCACACAATCCAACCGGTCCAGGGAGAACGGACAGGAACCCGACCAATGCTCCCCTGCTTTACTCGTTAACATGAAAAAGGTCTATATCGAAACATACGGTTGCCAGATGAATGTCGCCGACACGGAGGTCGTCCTTTCCGTGCTTAACAAGGCTGGCTACGCACCCACGACCGAGCTTGAGGGGGCAGATCTCGCGTTTATGAATACCTGCGCCATCCGCGAGAATGCGGAGGAAAAAGTGTGGAAGCGATTAAGCCATTGGAAGAACCTTAAGAAGCGGAATCCCAACGCTGTGATCGGCGTCCTCGGCTGCATGGCGGAGCATTTGCGGAAGGATTTGCTCAAGGACTCAGGGACAATCGTGGATTTGATCGTTGGGCCGGATGAGTATCGCAGGATTCCCTCATTAGTTGAATCTCTCGCTGGTGGCAGTGCAAGCGGGGTCAAGCGATCCAGTGTGGATTACGAGGAATCAGGGCCACAGATTGCAGTGAAGCTCTCCCGAACCGAAACCTACGACGACATCCTCCCCTTCCGTTCGGAAGGCATCAGCGCATTCATTTCTGTTATGCGAGGATGTGATAAGTTCTGCACGTTTTGCGTCGTGCCATTCACTCGCGGGCGAGAGCGTTCGCGGAGTCTGCAATCTATTGTAGATGAGTGTAAGGAGTTGGAGCAGCAGGGATTTCGGGAGATAACGTTGCTGGGGCAGAATGTGAACTCCTACCGGGATTCTGCCTCTCCCCTACCCCCTCTCCCGCTGGGAGAGGGGAATTGGCCTGCCTCTCCCCTAACCCCTCTCCCGTTGGGAGAGGGGAACAACTCCCCCTCTCCCAACGGGAGAGGGGGCTGGGGGGAGAGGCAGCCCCCCATCGCCGATTTCTCCGACCTCCTCGCTGCCTGCGCGCGTGCCGTCCCTGCCGTGCGCATCCGCTACACGACAAGCCACCCGCAGGACTTCGACCAGAAGCTGGTCGATACAATGGCGACGCACGATAATATTTGTAAGTACATTCACTTGCCGATTCAGTCCGGCTCCGACCGCGTGCTGAAGCTGATGAATCGCACATACACGCGCGCCCACTACATGTCGATCATCGAGATGATCGACCGCGCAATGCCACAGGCGGCGCTATCGACGGACATCATCGTCGGGTTCTGCACGGAGACGCTGGAAGATCACGAGATGACGAAGCAGGTCATGCGCGAAGTGGAGTACGAGGGCGCGTATATGTTCAACTACTCGCCGCGACCCAACACCCGCGCCTGGAACACCCTCGCCGACGATGTGCCGGACGAAGAGAAGACCCGCCGCTTGCAGGAGATCATCGCGCTGCAAAACGAGATCGCCGCGCGGAAGAACTTAGCCGAGATCGGCACGGAGCACACCGTGCTCGTCGAAGGCCGCTCGAAAAAAGACGCGACCGAATGGAAAGGCCGCACCGATACGAACAAGATGGTCATCTTCCCGCGGATGGATGCCGAGGTCGGCGAGCACCGCCGCGTGCGCATCAACCGCTCGAACAGCGCCACCCTCTTCGGAGAACTATTAGACTCCCCCACCTCGGTACGAGGAGGGGGCTGGGGGGTGGAAACCGCCAGCCACAACCGCGGCGACGTGCTGTACGATCTCTCCCCGCTCGTGATTTCGACTGTTAACTCTAACGAGCAAAGCGGCCTCCAACAACCGATGGCAATCGAACTGCCTGTCCACTCATGACAGGCTCCCAGCACTCTACAACCGAGTCTGAAATCCAACTCCTCCTCCTCCCCGGTCTCGGCGGCGATCATCGTATGGCGCACTCGCAGCGTGCGCTTCCGTATGAGGTTATCGCTCTGGACTTCATCTCGATGCAGCGCCATGAATCGCTGCCGGATTATGCTCAAAGATTCGGCGAGTATCTTATTGCGGAGAAGCTGATCGATCCGGGTCGTCCGCTGGTGTTGGCGGGGTATTCGTTCGGCTCTGCGGTTGTGCAGGAGCTATCGAAGAACGTTCGTGCGGACGCAGTGATCCTCATTGGCGGGCTTTGTCACTCGCGCGAACTCAAGCCACTTGTCTATTGGGTTGGGAAGCATATCAGCCGATGGTTGCCCCTCATCGGCTATCGGTTTGCGGAGTACTTCATCGAACCAGTGATTCAACTTGTCTCTGGCGTCGGTCCGTCCGAGACACATCTTGCCAGAACAATGTATCACGACCTCCCGCCAGGTTTCTTCCGTGATGGCTACGATGCATTGGTAAACTGGGAGGGGTGCCCGGTTGAGATTCCACTCTTCCGAATTCATGGGAAAGGTGATCAAATCATCACGTGTCCTCCTCCAGGAGATGGCGTTGTTCTTGTTAATGATGCCAAACACATGGTCGGACAGATGCAACCCGAAATCGTGAACGCCGCGATAGACCGCTTCATTACCGATGTGTTACGGTTGAGTTAAGAACGAAAGGCTTGATAATCAAGGCCAAGATCGATTCTCCACACACGAAAACGCGACAATAAAGGCGCGGATTAACGTCGCTTCGAATTATCCCGAGGGCTGTCAATAAATCGGTGGAGAACGGCGTGGTTATACACGTCGGCGTGAATAACGTTCGTGGAATAAGTTGACAACTCTCAAAACCCGCAAATATGGCCGAAAAGGAGTGTTTTCGGGAAGTCGCCCGATAGTGTGCAAAAGGCCCCTCACCGGAGTGGTGGGGGCCTTTTATGCGGGATAAATGGTGGACAACTGAGGATTTTCTGCCCCAGCGTGGAACTACCTAACGTAGTTCACTCTGACGGGTTCGGAAGCGGCCTCACCCTGCTCAATTCGGATAATATAGTCACCAGAGGGCAAGCCTGAAGCGCTTAGCTGTACTTTATTCGTACCCTTATTCAAGTGTCCTAGGTCGATGGAGGCCTTCTCTGCACCGGTCATGTCATAGACGTAGGCCACGGCGCGCTCATCGCGGTCTGTGACGATCTCCAGATTCAAGCGGGAAGCCGCGACCAGCGGATTCGGCCAGGCATTCAGTACCGCGATGCCAGCATGTTCTGTGCTTGTTGCCGG
This sequence comes from uncultured Ignavibacteriota bacterium, assembly GCA_903900335.1. Lineage (GTDB taxonomy): Bacteria > Bacteroidota > Ignavibacteria > Palsa-1295 > Palsa-1295 > PALSA-1295. The sequence goes on from CAIUMP010000044.1 coordinate 167,128, forward strand.
CGCGCCGACCGCTGAGGATGCCGCAACGTAGAGAGGAAGCTGATAGCTGGCCGAGTCCGGGATGTCGTCAGCGCGATAAACTTTGAAGTTAAATGTTGCGGAGTCCTGCACACTAAGGCTCGGACTATTGGCTGTGAATGTCACGAGCCTATGATTATTCACCGCGTCATTGACGCCGGCAAAAGTATAGCTGATCTCGCGGCCATCGGAAACCGAATCGCCAACGGTGAATCGGGATGTCCAGCCTTTGGGCAAGGATGCCGGAGCAGAGAAGCGATAGGTAACAGGGATCGTGGAGTAATTCGTAAAAGTACCCGTATCGCTGTGGTCGCCGCTGCCAGCAAAGCTGTTCTTGGTCGGAGTGACGAAGGAGAAATCATTGACGACTGCGACAAGCCGGAAGTTAGCGGAGTCCGCAGTGTTCTTCGAGTTGGGGCGTGCACTCAAGTAGAAGACAGCGGAATCACGGTGCGTAAATGGAGCAGCGGGCAGAACGTCTATCTGCACAGGCTGAATATCAAAGCCCGAATTGACTGCACCAAGAATGATCTGCGTATCCGGGCGCGAGAGAAGCTTTGCGACACGGAGCGTATCTATCCAGCCCGCAGGCATTACGGACTGCATAGAGAATTTGTACCCCATCTCGGTACCGGCCCGATTCTGAAATGCCTTCTTGATAATGTGCTTTGCACCGCCGACGAAGCTCCAGTTGAATGGCTTCGAATCGTTGAATCGGAAGATAAGCGGTGGGTTGCCAGGCGTAAAATAGGCCTTTAGCACGAACATTTCCGTGTCGCCTGGATTACCGCTATTCGCGCCAAGTGTCAAATACATCGTGCCGCTATCGGGATAATCCGTCATCGCTGGGATGATGTGAATCGTTAGGCCTTTGTTCTCACCTGGGGCGAATACTTGTCCCTGCGTGTCAACGTCGGTACCGAAACACAGATCACCAAAGCAGATACTGGAGCTCCAACCCGCTGGGAATACCGCGCGTCGAACGAAGTACAAACCAAGAGGATCAACGCTGATATTGCCAATCGTGCCAAGGAAGTCGTGCGTTTCGCCGTCGCTGACATCGACACTGCGGCCAAGCACCGTATCGACGAAGGAACGAGGCGCTCCGAGCAGTGATGAAGGCCGGGCTTTCTCTACAGGTTGATGAAGAAGCACGCGATCAGGCGTACTGAGAAGTTGAGCAGAAGCTGGCGTTGTAGCGAAGGGTATCGAAACAATCAGCGACGCAAGAAAGAAGACCGAAAGGAGTGCACTCTTCATGGACAATCTCTATCTCTCTTTTGATGAAGTGGGGAAACCACACATTTGACCTGAATTTGGCGATACGTGGTCGTATTGTAAAGGTAATTTCCATGTAATTTGGTTCGCGAATTTGGAAAGGGTGGACACAAATCCAATTGTGGGTATTTGTGGGGAGAAATGGAATATATGAAGGGCGTGCTCCTCTCTTTGATCGTACACTATCATTGGATCATCGAATACGGGGGCCGCGCGTCATATTTACGAAGGGGCAGGAGCGTACTTGAAGGCCCTCGTTGCGAGATTCTTCGCTCCGCTCAGAATGACGTGTGATGTGATTTTATGCTGCACTCAATGTTGTCACGCGCTTTCGTCGTATTTTTGCAGTATGGACAAAGTAAAACTCGCTCTCGTCGGTTGCGGAAATGTTGCTCAGATCGTGCATCTGCCTATCTTGCAGAAGATGGCGGATGTGCAAATTGTTGCTGTCGTCGATCCGGATAAGCACAAGGCAAAAGCGATCGCGGAGCGTGCGGGGATCCCTGCTACCTTCGCCTCGCTGGAGGCGCTGCTGAACTCCCCCATCGCCGGAGACATTGATGCTGTGGATATTTGCACACCGACCGACACGCACCTTCCGCTCGCCATCGCCGCAATGCAGGCGGGGAAGGATGTGCTGGTCGAGAAGCCGATCGCACGCACCGCGAAGGAAGCGAAGGAGATGGTCGCCTATGCGAACAAGTACGAGCGCAAACTGATGGTCGGGATGAACACACGCTTCCGACCCGACACGATCTTACTCAAGACGTTCATCGAGAAGAACGAACTTGGCAAGGTGTTTTACATCAAGTCCGGATGGCTGAAACAGCAAGCGGGGCAGGCTGCATGGCATCAGGTAAAGGAGAAGTCTGGCGGCGGCGTCATTCTTGATCTGGGAATCGTCATGCTCGACACCGCACTGTGGCTGCTCAACTATCCTGACGTGGAGACCGTCACTGCTACAACCTATCGTCAATTCACAAAGACTGTCGAGGACTCCGCCGCGTTCTTCGTCCGTTTTGCCGGTGGCATTACGTTCACTGCGGAAGTAAGCTGGACTTTCCAGCGCGAAGGGGATTTCTTCTATTGCAATGTCTTCGGTGACGACGGCAGCGCGTTCATCAATCCGCTGAAAGTCTATAAGCGCATTGATGGAAATCTCGTGAATCTCACATCTGCAAAGGCACAGACGCCTGTTGGGTTGTACAAGAAGTCCTATGAGAATGAGTTGCGTCATTTTATCAATGCGGTAAAGGGCATCGTGCCGCTGATCTCCACTGGTGAGGAATCCATGAAGCGCATGACGGTGGTGGAGGCGATATACCAATCAGCAGCGAAGAAGCGCGAGGTGGTGCTGACAAGTGGGAAGGCGAAGAAGAAGTAGTAGAACGGTTGCTCCGTTAGGAGGGGCATATTTGTAGCCCAGGGTGTAGCGAGCTTGCGAGCGGAACCCTGGGTGGGATGTGCGTTTGCAATTTCGAGTGCTGAAAGGACCGCGCACCCCGCCGCGAAGGTGTACATCGCCCTTGTCAGGGCTGTTGATTTCGGTGGTGATCCCGTCCCCAGGGTTCCGCTACGCTCCACCCTGGACTGTGGGTACATAATGGCTCCGCCACTGGGGCACCCTTTGTCGCGTAGGCCGGTGCCTGCGGCCCGACACACCCGGGAAATATTCTCAAAAAATAATCGGAAGCCGTTGACTTTGGGATTTGAATGTGTTATGTTGTTTGCTATGTGATGGGCACCTTTTCAATTCGGCACACATCCTCCGGGGAGCTGGATTTCCGCCTCCGATCAGGTCGAGGGCAGGTTATCCGCGGGAATGATAGAATGGGGAGGGAGTTCATTAAATGAACACTCAATTGAGAGAATAGGGGCACCCGTTTTCAAGAAAACGGGTGCCCCTTCGGCAAGCTCTGGGCAGGCGCTTTATGAATTTTGAATGCAAAAAAGAATCGGGGCTAATCGGCCGACGCGGATTCTTGGAAGCAGGATCGGAATTTGGTATATTTGCCGCTCGCTGGTGTTCGCCTGACCCAGCGGTATTGTTTTGAAGTCCACATTTAGTTTAATCTCCATGAAGAAACAACTTGTTTTTAGAATGTGCGTGACGGCCGGTCTTGCTGCTGTTACGAGTGTTGCGCTCATGACATGCGCGCCGAAGAACGGAGCCCAAGCCACAGCCACTCCTGCCTCTGCGGAACGAGGAAAATATCTTGTTACTGTTGGTGGCTGTAACGATTGCCACACTCCGTGGGTGATGGGCCCGCAAGGTCCCGGACCGGACATGAACAGAATGCTCTCCGGGCATCCGTCGGTGATGAAGATCGAGGCCCCAGCCAAAGTTGATATGCCGTGGATGTGGGCGGGAGACATGACAATGACGGCGTTCTCAGGTCCGTGGGGCGTGAGCTGCGCAGCGAACCTGACGCCGGATTCGCTCACGGGAATTGGGGCATGGACGCAGGATGTGTTCATTCAGGCGCTCCGAACCGGCAAGCACATGGGCAAAGGTCGCCAGATCCTTCCTCCGATGCCATGGGAAAATATGAAGAACATGACGGATGAAGATCTCGCGAGCATTTTTATGTATTTGCAGACGATCCCGAAGATCTCGAATCAGGTGCAGGAGCCGGTTGCCGGTATGATGCCTCCGGGTGGGATGCCGCCAGGTGGTCCAGGTGGAATGCCACCAGGAGGAGCTGGTGCGCCGCCTCCGACGATGGGAGGTGCTCCGATGCCGCCGCCAACCGGACCGATGGTGCCCGCAACTCCAGGTGGACCGCCGATGCCTGTCAAGAAGAAGTAAGTGGGACGTTGAGTTTGAACCCGGATCGTTTCAATCGGATGTATGCCTCTCCTTTGTCAGGTATGCACTAAAAGCGATTCGATCCGGGTTCTTTGTTTTTATGATTCTAACGGATACGGAAATCTTAAAGGCGATCGATGCAGGTTCGATCGTTATCGCTCCATTTCGGTCGGAGTGCCTTGGCTCCAACAGTTATGATGTCCACCTTTCAAGGTCACTTGCATGTTACTCCGCGCCGGTGCTCGATGCGAAAGTGCATAATACGGTGAGGCATTTCGAGATTCCGACAGAAGGGATCGTCCTGAGTCCCGATACGCTGTATCTTGGTGTAACGGAGGAATACACGGAAACTCATGAGCACGTCCCCTTCCTTGAAGGTAAGTCGAGTGTTGGTCGTTTGGGGATTGATATCCATGCGACAGCCGGTAAGGGTGATGTGGGATTCTGCAATGCGTGGACGCTGGAGATCTCGGTTCGACAGCCGGTTCGAGTCTATGCTGGAATGCCAATTGGTCAGCTCATCTACTTTGAAACCTCCGGCAATTGCCGGACGCCATATAACTCGAAGCCGGGTGCCAAGTACAACGAGAGGAATACGCGGCCAGTGGAGTCGATGATGTTCAAGAACTATGACGGACAAAAGGGTTGGAGCTAGCTTGGTGGGTTCGTGGTGCGGGTGTCAGTACGCGAGGACGACACCCCCAGGCTCGATGGAGAGCCAATCCCCTTTGCCGATGAAAGTGGTTGATGGTAACTCAAACCGCACACCGATGCGGTTTTCCGGCGGGCCGATAAGCCAGTAGTCGCAGCAGCCTTCATGCTTCTTCGTCAGACCAAGCGCAGCAAATAGGTTGCGAAGTATCTCCTCTTCTTTCGGACTTGTCGTGAATAGCAGCCACGAAATCCGCCGAAGCTGTCTCACGTCTCCGGTATCTTCCTTAGCAGGAATAGGGAGCCGAACTGGACTTTCGAAGACGATATCTAACGGTTGTGGCCCCGTGATAGCAAAGCGCAGGCTTTCTCCGCCGTTTGTTGGAATAATCGGGCTGTGTTCGATTCCGATCGAATCGAGTCTTCTCGTGAGCGGCCTGACATCGTTCATTGTAAGTGTAATCCCACTGACGTGGGTGCCATAGGCGCGAAGGGCTCGGTTCTGCCAAAGATCGGAATCTGTCGAATGCGTGGTTTCGAGGTCAATTGTCTGCCCGGACGGCAGAAGAATGCTGTTCCTTTCGGTTCCAAGCGGATCGAATTGAGCGGCGGAGATCCGAATTCCTTGCTTCCGGAATGTTCGGGTCAAACTGTCGAGGTTCGGGGTGAGATAGACTACCCTTTCCAGCAGCACATCATTCGTCTGGGCAAACACTGGCTTTGCAAATAGAAAAGCCAGAGAACTCCAAAATGAAAGTGCCCTAAGTGTCCGGGTTTTGGGTAGTTTCACACAGTTAAGTATTTGAGTGGCACCTTTTCCGAAGGCTGAGGGGTTTGACCGCCCAGGCATCTGCTCGTTCGGAGCCTGCTACAAAGCCTTTCATCACCGTTGGAAGTTTCAACCGACAGAAGATAGTTTCATCCGGAACCGTGCCATACGCTCGAGAGCCGGGACCCCATCAACCAAAGGAAACACCATGCGCATGCAATCGAAAGACAAAGAACTTCTTCCCGGTACGGAAGAGCCGAACATCAAGATCGCCACACCGCTCAGCCGGCTCCAGGTTTCCTTGATCCAGGAATCGCTTCGTGAAACGGGTTGGAAGCACTCTGACTGGTTCATCGGCACAGCAACTGCGGGTGGAGTTCGCCCGACATTCAAGATGACCGTCTTCCAGGCAAAGGCAGGCCTCAAACGCAGCGAAGTGATTCAAAAGCTGCAGGGCATCGTTGGCAAGTTCAAGGAAGAAAAAGAGAAGAAGTAATCGGGCCAGGCTTACGTCCGCAACGGAATCTTACCCATAATCAAACCGGTCGGCGGACATCATTCAATGCCATCACCCGACCCCGCTTGGCCCGGTGCATCTTCCCCCTCTGCGCAGCCAACGTCCTCAAATCGTCTTGATTCGATAGATGCGCTTCGTGGTATCGCCGCACTGATGGTTGCTGGCTATCATGTTTGGGGACATTACGGTGTGTATCCGTTCCCGTCCATCGGAGTTGTTCCTCAAACCCCGAACGCAAGTCTCTTTGCGTATCTTGTTTCGCCGCTGAGATGGGGGTATCTTGGAGTAAGTCTGTTCCTTGTTCTGAGTGGGTTCTGTATACACCTTCCGTTTGCTCGCAAGAAGAAGGCGTCTGGGGATCATCAGTTCAACGCGAGGCAGTTCTATCTTCGTAGGATGTGGCGGCTGTATCCCGCCTATGCGTTCTCAGTGATCGCGAGTTTCATACTGCTTGATGTTACTGCCCACCGAACCTCGCTGGTTGCTGCACCGTCGTTGTGGGATCTTGCCGCGCACTTGACCCTGATACACACCTACTTTGACCGGTACTTCTACGGCATCGTCACGGTTTATTGGTCGCTCGCGTTGGAGTTTCAACTCTATCTAGCATATCCGATCTTCCTTTATCTCTTTCGCAAACTCGGGTTGACTCGCTCAGTCGCATTACTCACAGTATTCTCCATCGGATGGCGTTTCGTCTCGATGAATGTGTTTCATCACAATCTCATCAGCGTCGCCACAGCGGGCCCATATTCGCTTATGGGATTCCTCTTTGCGAGAATGCCAGAGTGGCTTTTCGGCGTCTGGCTTGCGGAGTGGTTCGTCTCAGAGAAGAAGAGAAACGTTGGAAGAAGCGCGCTTTCGGTGGCCGCTAGTCTAATTCTTTTTGCTTCGATACTCTCCACGCTCTTTGAGCCACTCTGGTCTCTGACGGACATTCTTTTCGGCATCGGATTTGCGCTTGTGATTGCGGCAGCGATAACCCCACGTAAAAGCACGGCCCCTTCCTCAATCTTGTCTCTACTTCCATCTTCGCCGCTGTATCGTTTCCTGGTCTGGACAGGCAGCGTTAGCTACTCGCTCTATCTCTTTCATTTGCAGCTATCCTGGTTCGGCAATGCGTGGATACAGAATCTGCCTGGAGAGGTGTTGCCGTTCGTCCTAAGGATGATCGTTCTGGCGCTCTCGATTCCGATAATCGCGGTGATCTTCCGGTTTGTTGAGAATCCATTTCTGCGGGCACCCCGTAAAGGAGAGCGCTTCTACTCCCTCTACTCCTGGCTCTACGGGCAGACGGAGAATGAAAACCTCAGGCCGTGGCATCCCAAGAATAAGTAATTGTTCATCCACCCTTCACCTCCCCTTCGTATATTGCACCCACTGTGACCACGCTTGCCGAGATTTTCCTCGTAATTGTTCTCGTAATCCTCAACGGATTCTTCGTTACGGCGGAGTATGCCGCTGTGAAGCTGCGCCTCGCGCAGATCGACGATCTCATCCAAAAAAAGGAGCCAAAAGCCCTCGCCGTCAAGCACGTTCAGGATAATCTCGATAGCTTCCTCTCGGCGACGCAAGTCGGCATTACCCTTGCCAGCCTCGCGCTCGGCTGGATCGGAGAGCCGCTGATGTCGCAGATTCTCGCGCCGATCTTCGCACCATTGGGTATCAGCGCGAGCGTTGGAAACTCCATCAGCTTCGCCATCGGCTTTTTGATGCTCACCTCCGTTCACATCGTCTTTGGTGAACAGATACCGAAAGTATTGGCGATCAATTACGAAGTTGAAGTTGCACTCGCAACGGCTGGCCCGCTCAATTGGTACTATCGCGTGTTCCGCCCGCTCATCTGGGTGCTGAATAAGATGGTCAACACCGCGCTAAATGTGTTTGGCTTACCCAAAGCATCCGAGGACGAAGGCCACACACGCGAGGAACTCCGCAACGTTATTCTCGAATCCGCGCGGCGCGGCATCGTGCATCGCCAGGAATCGACCATCATCGAGTCCCTCTTCGATTTTGGAGAGACGACTGTGCGCGAGATCATGGTGCATCGCTCGGAGGTCGTCGCGATCGATCTCGATCTGGAGCCGCGCGAAATTCTTAAGATCATCGAAAACGAAGGATACTCGCGTTTGCCCGTCTATCGCGATTCGCACGACACGATCACAGGTGTTCTGCATGTGAAGAATCTGCTTCCATTCATCTCGCAACTCGAACGCCTCAGCGTGCCATCGCAACATTCGGAGAAAGAATTTCTCGCGCTGCTCGAACGCGCCGTCCGTCCGCCGCTATTCGTCACCGAGACGCAACCCATCTCCCGTCTGCTCGTCGATTTCCAGAAATCGCGCATCCACATGGGTGTCGTCGTTAGCGAACACGGTGGCGTCGAGGGAATCGTCACGCTCGAAGATATTCTCGAAGAGTTGGTAGGCGAGATTCGTGATGAGACAGACGAAACGGAGGCCCCGGATGTCATCGAAGTTGGCAATGCCGTCTTCGTCGATCCAACAATTTCTATCGCGGATTTTAACGAGCACTTTGCCGAGCGATTCCCTGAGCTCGAAGAGAGCGGCGATTACCAAACGCTCTCAGGCTACATCCAAAAGACGGCGGGGCGCATTCCGAATGTTGGCGATGTCATCGAATCGCTCGGACTGAAATACACCATCACCCGCAAGCTGCGACACAAGCTGGAGCAAGTAAAAATAGAACTGCAAGCTCCACCACCTCCACCGACTATCACACCTGAAGATGATTCAAAGTCTTCGTAACGAGTTCAACGCACGCTACACGCCGGAGCGATACGCCGCCTTCCGCACCGCGCTTGATGAAGCATGCGGGTGTCCGATGGGTTTTCGAATCGCAGAGTCACCGATATTCTTGTCGCGGGAATTCGTCGGACGAGCATCTCGCCTCGCCGAAGAAATTCTCCATCGCGCTGCTTCGGAAGAATTGCAGAAGATCGGACGAACAGCCGTGCCCGATGACTTTAACTACGCCGCCGAGACCGCGAAGCCCCTCTTTGGCTGTGTGGATTTCGCCATCACCGGCACACCGGACAATCCCCGACTCAAGCTCATAGAATTGCAGGGCTTCCCATCACTCTTTCATTTCCAATCCTCTCTCTCACAGGTTATGCGAGATGCGTACGGATTACCGGGAGAACTCACAGGGCTTGCATATCCCGAAGATGGATACGATGCATATTACAATACTCTGCGCGATGCCATCGTTGGCGATAACGATCCTTCAGAAGTTGCACTTCTCGAACTAGCACCATACAAGCAGAAGACCCTGCCGGATTTTATCGTTGCGCAGCGGCAGCTTGGGATAAAGATCGTTGATATTGAATCCGTTGAAGCTCACGGTCGCGATCTTTTCTTCAAGGACAACAGCGGCAAACTCAATCCCATCCGACGCGTCTATAACCGCAGCATCCGCGATGACATCATAGCCAGCAACGCGCGCATCCCGTTCGACATCACACAAGAGTACAATGTCACCTGGGCCGGACATCCGAACTGGTATTTCCGCATTAGCAAGATCCTGCTCCCACATCTCGTTGGCACGAACGAGGCTGTGCCTAACGCCCTCTTCGTCAGCGAAGCGAATCCGCGCTTGTTGGATTTATCGCAGTATGTGCTGAAGCCGCTCTATAGCTTTGCAGGTGCGGGCGTGAATATCTCGCCGAGTGTAGCGGATGTTGAAGCCATCCCGGAAGCTGCAAAACACCAGTGGATATTGCAAGAGCGCGTCACCTACGCCGAGGCCTTCCGCTCGCCGGATGGTCATCCCGTCAAAGCTGAGCTACGCATGATGCTCATCTGGCCCGATGGCGAAGAGCGTCCGAAAGCCACGCACACCCTCGTCCGCCTAACGCGCGGCGCAATGGTGGGCGTCGATCACAACAAGGGGTTGGATTGGGTGGGATCGAGTTGTGCGTTGATACCACCCTTTTTGAGCGTAAGATTCTTAGGTGAGCAGAAACTCTAGAGAAGCTCTATGCAGGAGGAATCATCATCCTTGAGGAACTCAAAGATTCGAGTGGAGTGTCTCCGCAAGAGCTTTTCAATTACGTGGCTAGTCTGATTGCCGCAACGAAGCCAAATTACTTTCGGAGGTGGACCGTACAATCCAGCTAAATCTGCAAAGTCAGAATCCTGACTTACTACTGTTAGATTGTGGTGCTTCGCATAGTTCCAAATTTCCCAGTCAGAGGCGTTCAGCAATACCGCTCTTCGAACTTGAACGGAATCTGGAAAAACATCGTCGAGCAGACGGCAAAGTCTAAAGCTGAGATTTTGGTCAAACAAGAGCATTCCTCAGCTCACTAATCAGAAGGTTACGCTACTGCAACCACGCGTCGCTCCCTATCAGCCGCGTATGCAAGCGAAGCCATGATGTCCTGGTCTGTTAACTCCGGATAATCCGACAATATCTCTCCATGCGACATCCCGGCTGCCAGCCACCCTAAAATATCTGCAACGGCAATTCGCATCCCACGTATGCAGGGACGACCTCCGCGTTTTCCGGGTTCGATTGTGATGAGTTGATGATAATCCATTGTCTCTGGTCATTTCTTCAAATTGAACGAGGCAGCCCTGCCCGAAGTGCCCTCGACGGATTACTCCTGGAGGTCACTTTCCCCGAACCTTCCCGCCCCTCTTCCCGTTTACGACCCGCCTCCACCGGGCAGATGGGGGTGCGGCACGCAGTTCAATCGCCGCGAAATCAGCATATTTAGCCACATTTTCGAGGAAATACAATAGATGCCAACAATTAATCAGTTAGTGCGCTTAGGGCGTGACGAGCTTACCTTTAAGTCAAAGTCCCCCGCACTTAAGAATTGTCCGCAGCGCCGAGGCGTTTGCACCCGCGTTTACACCACCACGCCAAAGAAGCCAAACTCCGCTCTCCGTAAGGTCGCGCGTGTAAAGCTCACGAGCGGTATGGAAGTAACAGCATACATTCCGGGCGAAGGACACAATCTTCAGGAGCACTCGATCGTCATGATCCGCGGTGGTCGTATCAAGGATTTGCCTGGTGTGCGTTATCACATCATTCGCGGCACACTCGATACCCAGGGCGTCCAGAACCGCAAGCAGGCTCGCTCGAAGTACGGCGCGAAGAAGCCGAAAGCGTAAACGAAGTTGAAAGTCCTGAGTCCTTAGTCCTGAGTAGGGAAATGGGATTCAGGCATCCTGCTTACTGAGGACTTAGGACTCAGCACTTAGGACTTTATTCGGATCCTCACCGGAAACGATGAGGGGGTGGTTGACGAGAAGCGCGGGCAATCCCGCAGCATTCGATCAACTCTATTGAAACCAGACACGAAGAACGAACAATGAGAAAGCATAAAGCAGAGTTACGACCGCGTATCCCCGATCCAAAATTCGGTGACACGCTGGTCTCCCAGTTCATCAATTCCCTGATGCTCGATGGACAAAAGTCGATTGCGCAGCGTATCATGTATGATGCGATGGACATCATTCAGGAGAAGACCGGTCAGTCCGGCCTTGAGGTATTCCGTAAGGCGATGAACAACGCCTCGCCGCTCATCGAAGTCCGCTCACGCCGCGTTGGCGGAGCAACGTATCAGGTGCCGACGGAAGTCCGCCCGGATCGTAAGACCGCTCTCGCCATCCGCTGGCTCATCAACTACAGCCGCGCCCGCGGCGAGAAGTCGATGGCGCAGCGCCTCGCAAATGAGCTGATGTCCGCCGCCAACAACGAAGGCACGACAGTCAAGAAGCGCGATGACGTTCACCGTATGGCTGAAGCCAATAAGGCGTTCGCACATTTTAGGTTCTAAGAGATTTCCTTTCGGGAATTTGAAAAGCCAGCACGTTGTGCTGGCTTTTTTTTAGGGTAGAAGTTCATTCGTCTCATCTGACCTATGCGTCCGATGGGCCGAATGACAGCTTGTTCCTCCCCCGCACTCCCCCGCCCGATTCTGCGTTCTCCGAACTCCCATGAACACCCAACTTCTCATCGGCGCCACACTCCTCCTGCTGAGCATCGTCTTCAGCAAGGTTAGCGCACGCTTCGGCGTGCCGGCGCTTGTGGTGTTCCTCGGTGTCGGCATTCTCGCTGGGCCGGAAGGAATTGGCGGGCTCTCCATCGACCATCAAGGCTTTGTTGAACTACTCGCAACCATCGCCCTCGTCAACATCCTCTTCAGCGGTGGACTCGATACCCGGTGGAATGATCTGAAGCCAGTCCTCGCTAATGGACTATTACTTGCAACAGTCGGGCTTTGCATAAGCGCAGCTCTCGTCGCCGTTGCAATGCGGTTCTTGTTCGATGTCTCCTGGATCGAAGGGCTGCTCTTCGGTAGCATTATTAGCTGCACTGATCCCGCCGCTGTCTTCGCCGCACTTCGCTCCAAAAACGTATCACTCAAATCGGGGCTTGCGCCGATGGCGGAGTTGGAATCGGCAGCCAACGATCCGATGGCCGTCTTCCTTGCTCTCTCGCTAATCGAGTTACTCAAAACGCCCGGTGCATCCATCACTGGTCTCATCCCAACATTCTTCTTGCAGATGGGTGTTGGTGCAGCCTGTGGGTTGATACTTGGTTTCGCGATACCGAAGATCATCAACGCACTTAACTTAGATCAGGAAGGTCTCTATCCGCCTCTCTCGCTTGCGCTTGCAATTCTGACGTACGCTATCACCGTCTCGCTCCATGGCAGCGGATTCCTCGCCGCATACGTTGCCGGAATCACGATGAACGCGCAGAGCTTCATTCACAAGCATAGCCTCACCAAATTCCACGAGGGCTTCTCGTGGCTGATGCAAGTAATCATGTTCGTCACATTGGGTTTGATGCTGAGACCATCTCAACTTTCGGGACTCATCATCCCCGGCATTCTACTTAGTGCCTTCCTGATATTCTTCGCACGTCCGGCAAGTGTGTTCCTCACATTGATCGGATCAAAGCACACGATCCGTGAAAAGACAATGGTCTCATGGCTTGGCTTACGCGGTGCTGTGCCAATCATTCTCGGGACGTTCACCCTCTACTCCGGCATCGCAACGGGCAGCTTGATATTTAATCTTGTCTTCTTCGTCGTGCTGCTATCCGTTCTTGTGCAGGGGACGACGTTGACAAGAATTGCGGTATGGCTGGGTGTATCGGTCAAGCCCGAATCGCTTTCAACAGATTCGCGCTGATCATCGATGCGGCAGCGCGTCGATGTTGAGAGTTTGCACGCTTGCGGGGGTGTTGCAGGCTTCTGGTCCGCCATAGATCTCGCCGAATGAGATGGTGATGGTCGGGCGCACGGAATGGATTTCTGTTGTCTCTGGAGTTTGTGTGAAGAATCCGTAGTAGTCGCGGGCAAGCGGCATGCTCGTGTCGGCCGGACTGGTAAAATTGGGGAAAATGTATTGTGCCGAGGGATCCAGCGGCAGAGTCGGAGTCCGGAATAGCGCGGTGTCGCCGGCTTTCACATGCTTAATGATGTCGATCTCCGCTCCATTGGTAAGCACGATGTTCATACGAAAATCATCATCGTCCGTCCCGACATTTCTGATGCCAAAAGTATAGATCGGGTAATAACCTGAGTCCGTTACTCCGGTGAGGCGGGTGTTGTAGGCGTCAAGATCGTACGCGTAGGACTCCGCAAAGAGCGCATCAACACTCACAGGGGTCGAATTCTTATGCGACGGCTCACAGCAGGATGCGAGCAGCCCAGCGAAAATGAGAACCAAAAGTGAAGCCGAGTGACGAATACTCACGAGATGTAAAAGCAATGAATTGTCCGTAAGGTAACCCCCCAGCCCCCGGAAAGATGCAATGAAGTTTCGGTAATCCAGTCAATTCCTCTCTATTTCGCCAACCGAAAATCCCAATCGCGTACTAAACCAAGTACCGATTTCCCGCCGCCGCCTCCCATTTTTGTATCCAGAGTTTAACAAACTCCCCGTGTAGCCCAGACTTTAGTCTGGGTGCGCAGACTAAAGTCCGCACTACACGGGGGATCATCGGAATACAAAAACACAACTACGACCATGAAACAGCTACTTTCTCGCCGCCTCGGATCATTTCTCCTCGCGGCTTCGCTTTTTTCACTCGCAGCCTGCCAGCAGGATCCGCAATCGGCGAATGTGCCGCAAACCATGCGACCACTCAAGGCCAGCACACCGCCGGCCAATCCGGCCATCGCGTATTGCTCCTCCACCACCGCAATCGGCGTCATGGACACCACCGGAGCAAATGCGACAACACTCGTTAGCGTGACGAGCGGCACGCTGACCAGTCCAAGCTGGAATTACTCTGGCGGTTCTATCGCTTATTCGGATGCCGTGAGCAATACCTATGCAATCAAGGCAGTCGATGTGAGCGTGAATTCGAAAGGGGCGCCAGTCGCCAGCAATGCGCGGACGATCTACTCACTCGCAGCGAGTGACTCGACCAGAATCCAAAGCGGACCAGCCTGGTGCGCAACATCGGCCACTGGCGCAATTGCCTTCACACGGCTTCACACCGACAAAGCGAATTTCGGCACGACTGATCTTTGCACCATCTCGCAATCCGGTGGAACACCGACGGTGCTCGCTTCTTTCAAGAAACTGAGTTCGACGGGTGCGGCGTTGGGGCTGTACAATTCGCCCACGTGGAGCCCGGATGACTCGAAGATCGCTGTCCTCCGAACAGACACCACGAATCATGTAACGATCATGATCTTCAACGCATCGACGGGCGCTGCAGTGGATTCGATTCCGATCTCCGGCGCGGCGCGCAATCTCGAATGGTCGCGCACCGGAATGAACGAACTCGCGTATTCGTATTTCACCGGTTCTTCGTATGTGCTGTCGTATGTCGCGGCCTCGACTGGCTCGACGCCAACGACGAATTCCGTCGCGGGCACATTCCCGACCTGGTCGCCGAATAACAGCGGCATCCTCTTCCTCCCCGCCTCCGGCGCGGACTTAAAGCTCGTACCGTTCACGACGACCACATCGTCAGTGGGATCGGCGGCGTTCTCGTATTTGAATTGGAAGCGGTAATGTGTGAAGCTGCCTCATGCCTATCAGGTATTAGCCCGGTAGGCATGTGCCGGTTATTTTGAGAGGATGCCATGGAAAATCAAAAGTCGGTTATAGAAGTCAATATTGCAACCTTACTTGGGGAAGCTGAAGAGCATCTTAAACGAACCGAATACGCAGAGGCGGGGAACTCTGCTAAACGTGCGCTCAACGCGCTAGCTGCAGATGAGGGTCATGAAACCAGTGTTGCTGACAAGGCGCATGCTCTTTTCATTATAGGCGCGGCCTTGGAGGGAGTTGGAAGCTATCAAGATTCCCTCGAACAGTGTTCCAACGCTCTGTTCCTTGCAGAGTCCGCTTCGAATTTGGCACTTCAATCGAGAATCCTGTGCGAAATCGCGTTAGTTCGAAGCCTCCAGGGAGACTCTACGACCGGTCTTACAACCGCAGCGAAGGCTCTTAACCTGGCTGAGATGGCAGATAACAAAGAGCTCGAGGCGCGGTGCTACATTACGATGGGGAATGCCTGTATCAATCTCGCCGATTATACGACCTCGTTGAAATATAACGAGCACGCTCTTGCAATTTATGCTGAATTCAAGAATGAGCGAGGCCGTATGATAGCTCTTAATAATATCGGGAGTGACTATCATTACCTTGGTAATTACGTGTTGTCTTTGCAGCATCAATCTCAGGCAGTTACAATCGCTGAAGAGATTGGAGCATCGGTTGATTTAGCAAGATTTCGCTGCAATATTGCCACTATTTATAAGGTGCTTGGCGACTATACGCGAGCTATTGAGATTTATGATAGTGCCCTCGCGGGTGCTAAAGAAGCAGCCAACCCAAGAGTTATCGGCCTCATTTTATCCAACTTGGGATGCTTCTATTCTGAAATGGGAGATTTCCATCGTTCATTGGGTTATCATTTCCAGTCCCTAGCACTACACGAAAAGACCTTCGAGAAAACAGCGATCCCTACTGACTTAAATGGTATCGGCGTTACATATTTCAATCTCAGAGAATTTCCCAAGGCGCTCGAATACGCGGAGCGTGGTCTTAATACCAGCCAACAGATCGGGGATTTGAGGGGAGTGAGAGTGGCATTGTCGACTAAGGCTGGGATTCTTTACGAACTGGGCGATCTTGAAGGCGCCTACTACGGGTATCTCGCATCTCTGAAGCATGGCCGTGAAATTCTGAATACCCAGGAAGATGTTGCCCTTGATCTATTCAATCTGGCCTGTATTCTTGAGCGACAAGGCGAATTCGAGGAGGCAATTGTGCGATGCGAGGAAGCCCTTGAGCTTGCGACCGAATTGTGCGATAAATTTGTGATAGTCGCGGCGCGCAAGCAAATGGCAGTCTTGTTCGAAAAAAAGGGCGACATTGTAAAGGCCCATCAGCACTTGAAACAATTTCTCGAACTTGAGAAAGAATTGAACAGCGAAGAATCCAAAAAGAAGGTTGAAGCGTTCAACTTGCGCGTAGCCATCGCGGACAAAGAACGCGATGCCGAGCTTGCCCGCTTACGCGCCGAGCAATCCGAAGCCGCCCTCCGCCTCAAAGAGCGCGACCTCGCCAACACCGCATCCTCGCTCGCGGCACAGACGGAGCTGCTCGGTAATTTTCGGGCGGATCTTCGGAAGATCGTGCTGCGTCCTGACCGCTATGAGCCGGAGGACATCATCCGTCAAGTTAAAGCGAAGCTGAAAGAGCTACCCTGCGAGATGATAGACTTCTCCAAGTTCGAGGGACAGTTCGCCACGGTGCATCCGGAGTTTCGCGCGCGTCTTGAAACAACATACCCGGAGCTTACTCCGCAAGAGGTGAAGATGTGTATGCTCATTCATGTGAACCTTCAATCCGCCGCCATAGCGCGATTGATGTGTCTCTCAGAGCGCAGTGTGGAAGGACACCGACTGAATATTCGGAAGAAGTTTGGGTTGACGAAAGAGCAGACGCTGGCGGAGGCGCTGCGGAAGATAGATGGAGGTGGGGAAAAGATGAAAGATGAGCGATGAACGATGAGGGGACTATGGATGACGATTACGGGGAAATCTTTCTTCATCATTCATCATTCATACTTCATCATTCATCCCCTGCATGTCTTCGGCCTGCGATATTTTCATCTCCTATTCGAGCTCCGACGCCGCGCTGGCATTCGGCCTTGCCGACCGTCTGCGCCGCAAGGGATATTCTCTTTGGATTGATAAGGAGGGCATCGGCGGCGCGACATCGTGGAGCAAGGAGATTGCGGAGGCCATCGTAAACTGTCGGGCGCTGGTGGTGTTGCTGTCGTCGGAGTCTGTGAAGTCCGAGCACGTAGGCCGCGAAGTTCTCATCGCGGCGGAGAAGCAGAAGGCGATCATTCCGGTTGATCTCGAACGCGTTGAGTTGCCATCGAGTCTGCTCTACACGCTCGCTGGTATCCAGCGCGTGCCGCATACAAACGACGATTTGCTGTGGAAGACGCTGGAGCGATTTGGAATTAGTAGTGCTCCCGTCGTTACAAATTCCGGCTCCGAATTCACTCCTCTACCCCCCGATCCTTTTGGTCGCAAAACCCTCGCGGTGCTTCCTTTCGAAAACCTGAGCAGCGATGCAGAAGATCGTTGGTTCGCGGAAGGCTTGACGCATGAGCTTATTAACGTTCTCTCTCAGATCCGCGCGTTGCGCGTGAAGGATCGGAAGTCGGTCGGCAGCTATAACACGACGGGCAAATCTCTCTCGCGTATTGCGGACGAATTGGGTGTCGAGTATATCCTCGAAGGCACCGTGCGCAAGGCCGGGGATAAACTCCGCGCGACCGCCGAACTCATCGACGTTCGCAACGACGATCATCTCTGGAGCGATACCTTCAAAGGCACGCTCGACGATATTTTCGAATTACAAGAGCGCATCGCAACAGAGATTGCCTCAGCACTCAAACTTAAGCTCACGCTCGAAGAACAATCGAATGTCGGCAAGCGGCTGACAGATAATCTCCAGGCGTATGAAGCGTATGTGAAGGCGGAGGAGATCGCGGCGGCGTCTTTTACGGCATTCGAAGAGGTTCTACGATATGCGAATCTTGCTTTAAAGGAGGATGCCGGATTTTCGGAGGCGTGGACGATGAAATCCCGCGCGCTCAATGGCATGGTGATGAACTTAGGCTTCCCGCTCCGCTTTGCCGACGAGGCAAGGGATGCCGCCACCACTGCTCTCAAGTACTACCCCCACTCCGCAAAGGCGTTCGTCGAGCTGGCACATGCTCATGCGCTGCTCGACAACCGGGATGACGCACTCCGCGCAAGAGCGCGCGCCATTGAGCTTGACGCGAACGATTCGTATGTTCTGATGAAAGCGGGAGTAACACTTTCGATCCTCGGCGATTTCCGCGCCGCGCTCGCGGACTTCGAACGAGGGCGCACGATCCGCCCAGATGATATCTCTCTTATCGTCAATGAGGCATGGGCCGCATCATCGGCGGGAGATGACGCCCTCATTCAATCGCTGATCGAGAGCAGCCTGCCATTCATGGAGCGCGAAATCACGCTTCATCCCGAGGACGTGACCTATCTCGCGCTGGTGGTTTGGGCGCTTGCAATCTCTGGACAAAAGGATGACGCTGTTGCACACACCGCCTCTCTCCTGCAACCGCCAGACGACCCCTACTCTGCCGCCGTGTGCGCGCTCGGACTCTTCGCATGTGATATGATTGATGAGGGCTTCGAAGTTGCACTCGCTGCACCGGGTGTGATCCCGCTTGTTCGTTATACAGCGATGCTCCCGCAACTCCCCGTGCTGTTGAGCGATCCGCGCTATTTCCTTCTGGAAGAGCGCCGAGATAATGAGTTGGAGGAATTGGCCGCGCGATAATGCGCGGACACCTACGTTAACTGCTCAACAGGATTATTTCTCCTCAGCTTCGAGAATTGATCTTTCACCCACTTGATCCACAGCATCTGCGGTGCCTCGACCGCGACACGCCACGTCAGGAGAATCCCGATGCCCAGCAGAATGAAATTGCCACCCCACATCCCCCAAAACGGCGTGATGACCGCGCGATCGGCAAGCTTTTCACCACCGATGAGAAATATCCAATAGACCACGAAGAAGCCGATTGAAAGTCCGGTGCCCGCACCGACACCACTGCGTTTTGCTAAGGCACCAAGCGGCACACCAATGAGTGCGAAGATGATACACGAAGCCGGTATCGCATACTTCTTGTGTACCTCCACCTGATAGCTGTCGATGTCCTCCTGCGTCTGGGTGATGGAGGATTCGTCGTTCTGGAGCGTCATCAAATGCGGGGAGAACATGGAGCGCATGAGCGAGATGGTCGCAGTCGCTTGCTGATTTTCCGGTGCCTTGAGCGACGTCAACTCGTTGGCGAATTCAACCATGTGCTGCCGAAGTTGCGCGATCTCTTTGGACTTCAGCGTATCATGCGTGTGAAGGTATTTTAGCAACGCAGTCGCGGAGAGTTCTCTGTCGCTCCGTTCGGATTCTCCCTGGTGCATGAAATCGTAGCCGGTGGTGGGCACGGTCACGATGTAGGTTCCGAAACGACCGCGGCGGTAGTCACCGGGTTGTTGTGCACCTTGCTGATGGATCTCACCGTCTCGCAATGTGAGAATGACGTTGCGAAAATCACGCGTGAATGCGAGATGTCCGAATTTCGCTGTGATGACGCGGGACTCGTTGGGCTGGGCGTGGTCGTAAATGGTGAGGTCCTGAAGATCGCTTGTAGCCGGGTTGGTGCGGCGCGCGAGAATGGAGTATCCGGGAATCTCGTCGCCCGTAGTGAAGGTGCCAGGGTCGATCTGTAGAGATGGCTTCTTGCGTGTGATGTCGGTCATCAGATCCTTCGCGCGGTGGTTTGCGTCGGGCAGGACAATGTTGTTGAACTGCAGATCGAAGACGGCAACCATGATGCTCAGCACCATGATCGGAAAGAGCATTCGACCCAGGCTTACTCCAGCAGCCTTCAGAGCGGTAAGTTCGTTGGATGAGGCGAGTGCCCCGAATGCCATCACACACGCGACAAGCATTGCCATCGGCACTGCAAGTACGACCATCCATGCGAGATTGAATACAATGAGCTCGATGATCGTCCAAAGATCCAACCCTTTTCCGACAATGCGATCAATGAAGCGCATCAGGAATTGCAGCAGGAAGACGAACATGATGACCGTGAGCGCCATGATGAATGGCGTCACCGCTTCGCGAACGATGTGATCCCACACACGCAGGGAGAGCTTCCACCACGGGCGTTTGAGATATTGATGCAAATTCGGAGCGTCTTTCAATTAAAGATGTGATTGTTGGATCGCCGGTGTGTTAGGTAGTCATCGTTGAGAGTGAGTTCTTGCCCTGCCCGGCTTCGCTACACTGGTGAAATCTATTTTTACGAACAGTGGTTCAAAAGTTATGATTAGAAAAGCTTGTTTTGTCCTTAGCCTTCTTATGATTGCTGCCCTTACGAGTTGCAGCAGTTCCACAACCCCATCCGGGACCACCGACACGACCCCGCACACGCCTGGGGTTGGCAGTTGGTTCGTCGTCAATGAGAACTCCGGTGGAGGTGCGCTAAGCACCAAGACGTACCATGTCGTCAACGTGGGGCTAACCTACTTTGGCAAATCAAATGCCGTCGTGGCCATTGATACGATCTTTGGCACAACGGATACGGTGGCTCTCGCCTACGAGTCGAATGGCGACGTGTCCCTATTTCTGCCGAGGACCGTGGGCAGCTGGAAGCAGTGGGTAACACTTCCCTTCAAGTCGCAAACAACGATGGTCACCAGAGACACGGACGCTGCCACGGCAACCGGCTCTTCCATTGTGGCCAGTGGTCGCGGTAGTAGCTCCTTCCTCGTGGCAGGCACGATGCTTTCGACAGAATCGGCTCGTCTTGTCACCACTATCACCGGCGGTATTCCGACGATCGAAGATTTCCATTTTGCTCCAACCATCGGCCTGATCGCAATGGACTCCGTGCTCGCCGACCAGTTCACCTACACAACCGAGCGCAAACTCGTAGGGTATTCCCTAAAGTAGCCTCATATAGGCGTCCCCCGAGTTCTTTGATCCTCGCCACTACCTTTTGCTGGAGCGAGCGGGTTTCTTTTCGCGCATTTACGCAAAACCCTATCCGCGGTTCGTCTGTTTGGTGCGCGACAAAAAAACAGACTCTTCCTCCCATGGATATTAAAAATAAGCGAATTCTCGTTCTCGGCGGTTTTGGGCTTGTTGGTCAGGCCGTAATTAAGCGCCTGATGGTGGAAGGCCCCGAGCACATCGTCATTACCTCGATGACGAAGGCTGAGGCCGAATCTTCCGTGAAGTACTTCTCTGATCTCTATCGGGACAAAGGGACAACGTTCGAGCCATTCTGGGGCAATCTTTTCGTTCGTGATGCCTGGAAGGAAGAAGCCAGAGAAGCCATCCTCTCGGACGAGGTGAAACGTGACAGATTGATCGAAGATACGCTGGGTGATCTCACCGAAGACGTCCTGACCTCGAATACCCTCTACTCAGCAATAGAATGGGCTCGGCCTGACGCAATCATTGACTGCATCAACACTTCCACGGCCATCGCTTACCAGGATCTCTTCTCGATGAGCCGCCAGGTGCGGATGGCACTAAAGAACGAGGGCACACCAGCAGCTACTGCGGGCGGCGCGACGGAAATGGTTGAGCGGCTACTTGCAAGCCTTTACATTCCACAGCTTATTCGGCATGTGCAGATACTGCATCGCGCGCTGATCGATTTCAAGGTAAACGCTTACCTCAAGATCGGCACCAGCGGCACGGGCGGGATGGGTCTGAATATACCGTTCACGCATTCAGAGGAGCGTCCATCGCGTGTACTGCTTTCGAAGTCATCCATAGCAGGCGCACATTCGCTCCTTCTCTTCTTGATGGCTCGGACACCACACGCTGCCACCATCGTCAAAGAGATCAAGCCCACCGCCACGATCGCATGGAAAGAGGTCAAGTACGGCCCGATCCGCAAGGGCGGGAAAGCCATTGAGTTGGAACAAGTCGCATACGAGGATGCCGAAACACTTGGCTCGCAGCTTGCCCTTCGCAATTGGGGTGAGGGGAAGAAGGACGGAGTTCTTGAGGCGGTCTATATTGACACGGGCGAGAACGGCATTTTCTCCAAGGGCGAATTCGAAAGCATCAGCGCGCTAGGACTGATGGAGATGGTAACACCGGAGGAGATAGCCGAAAATGTCGCACGCGAGCTCATGGGTGCGAGCACCGGGAAGGACATCATGGGCGCGCTGGATGCTTCCACGATGGGACCATCCTACCGAGCTGGCTATTTGCGAGAGTCCGCATTGCAAATGATGAGTGCGCTTGAAGAGAAGACCGACACAGCGAGCGTCGCATTTGAGATGCTCGGGCCACCACGCCTTGCGAAGTTACTCTTCGAGGCGCATTTGCTGAAGCTCATCGCGAAGGATTTCGATGGTGTCAAACGCCACACACCGGCTGAGCTTTCGGAGAAGTCCGAACAGATTCTAAAGGGCAACGGGATGCTTCGAAGCCAGATGATCTCTATAGGAATTCCGATCCTGACGGTCGATGGCAAGAAGCTGGTTCGCGGACAGTCCCTCAAGATCCCACCCGCGAAGTATGGAACTACGGTGGATCTGAACGACGACCTGCGAGACACCTATGCTCGCGAGGGTTGGGTCGATCTCAGAACGGAGAACATGGCGATCTGGCAACAGCGCCTCGTCAATATTCGCGCGGAATCTGAAGCCTTTGCGGACGACACCGGCTCTGGACCGGATCGCTCCCCCAGCTACTGGGATAATTTCAACTCCATCAACGAGGGCCGCCTCGCCGCGTGGATATTCACGTGCGAGGAAGGTGGGGAGAGGGTGAAGCGGTAATCAGGACTGGGAGTTTGGGAATCCGTTCGATCGGTAGATAGGTGTGATACACCGACTACCGTTTTCCTGAATTCCTCATTACGCAAATTAATCTCTCTGGAACCGAGTTCTGATTAGGGAATGTCTGAATTCCGGTAGAAAAGGGGGACGCATTTCTGCCCTATTTGCCGGAAGCGCTTCGCTGGCAATTCAAGTTACAACCTGCACAGTGTTGTATATTTGGAGGCGAAGTCCATGGAATACTATTTTGGGACCGCACTAATTGATAGGATGAAAAGTCTGCTTCTCATAACGTCCGCCGTCGCGATCGTGGTAATGCTCGGTTTCGACTACATCGGCGGCATTGACTCGTTCACTGCCCGCCCGGATGGCGATGGCATCACGCTTGAATGGCGTTCTCAGTCTGAGGTCGGTGTGAAGAATTACACGATCGAGCGTTCGGACATCCAGAGCACGAACAACTTCCAGGAGGTTGGCACGGTCGCGATCGCGGGCAATTACACCTACTACAAATTCCACGATGGCAGGATCAATGCCGCTGGCCTCGCCGGTCAGAGTGGACAGGTCAAGACACTTTCAGACGCATACAAGTATCGTCTCCGCATGAATCTTTCCAGCGGAGAACTTAGCTACTCCCAGACGATCAACGTCACTCGCCCATCCAGCGGTGTTCGCCGCACGTGGGGAATGATCAAGGAGATGTTTCACTAATACGAACGGAGCTTTAAGCCGCTAAGTCGCCCTCTTTTTGCTGAGAACTCAGCAAAAAGAGGGCGACTTTGCTTTTGGCAGGGTGTCTTTGTGTCGATTAAATTGAGCCAAGAATCCTCGTGGCCGCGTCCCTCTGGGCGCCACAATCACCTTCCTCGGACCACCGCAAATGGAACGGCCCTAAACGCCTGTAAGTTTAGAATTGCGGAGAGGTAGAGATTTGCCTACCTATTATTCGTTACATGAAAAATTGTCTTCGCACATACGGTCACTTAGTTCTACTGGCGACGCTTCTATTCAGTGCGGCAACGAGCCGTGCGACTGACCCGAAGCTTTCCTTGAGGTTCGGCGTTGATTCCACAATGTTTGTACTTCAACTCGACCCCAACGAGAAGCCGAAGTGTGGCTCAACATTCCATGCGACCATCCACGTGACACCCGGTCCCGTCTGGCACATCTGGAGCGCCTCGATGAGCGCCGATGGCGGCCTCACGCCGCTCAAGCTGAAGCTGCCAGAGACCATCCAGAAATACTTTGAGATCGTCTCCATCAAGGAAGTTGGAAAACTTACGCTTGGCTTTGACTCCAGCTTCATGACCGACACGAAGGCGCACTTCGGCAAATACGACATCATCGCAACCATCAAGGTGAGGGACAACGCCCCTGCGCCAGTGCCGTTCTCGATCTATGTCTATTTCCAGACCTGTAACGAAGTACTCTGCCTTCCGCCTCGCACGTTCGCAGTGCCGATGACATTTGCGGGCCAGAAGCCGATTGAACTAACTATCGCGCCAGGAACGGCAGACACGACCCATTTAGCCGGCGAACCACCGGTCGAGACTTCGGACAAATCGTCGATTATGGAAGATAAAGACGGTGACACGTTCGGGAGATTTTTTGCGATGGAAAGTACTGCAATCGCGCAGCCCATCTATCGGAGAATGGCTGGATGAAGAGAGTCCTGCTACTGGCATTGGCGACGATCGCGCTCGGAGTAGCGTGCGGGGGATCGCTGTATGCGATCGGTTTGGAGCCGCGATTGGAGAAGCACATGTGGTCGGACTCCACACGGCTGACGCTCAAGCTCGATCCGAACAGCAAGGTCGAAGCTGGAAAGAATTTCGATGTGAACATTCACATCACACCCGGTACAGGGTTCCATGTCTATAGCGCAAGCATGTCCGCTGATGGCGGGTTGGTGCCGCTTACAGTGAAGGTGCCAACTGCACTCGATAGTTTTTTTGAGATCGTTGGAGTGAAAGAAGTTGGCGAGATGGAGTCGCGATTTGACTCATCCTTCTCGATCGACGTCAAATCCTACTCCGATCCATTCGATGTGGTCGTCACGCTGAAGGCGAAGGAGAACTCGGCTGCGCCCATCCCTTTCAATCTTTACGTCTATTTCCAGACCTGCATGAAATCGCAATGCATGCCAGCGCGCACGTTTGCCGTGCCGATGACAGTGCTCGGTGAGAAGCCGATTGATCTGACGATCGCACATGGCACTGTACCCAAATCACACGGATGAAACGAGTTCTGCTAACGGTGGTGGCTGCTGCCGCGCTTGGAAGCGCGTGGATAGCGCCGTGCCGAGCAGGGAGCAAACCGCCTCGGATTGAGAAGAAATTAGGGCCGGACTCCACAATCCTGACCTTGAGACTGGACACTAAGACTCATCCAAAATCCGGCGGCACGTTCAAGGTTTACCTGCACGTGAATCCAGGACGCGACTTTCATATTTACGGTTCTCATTTGGCTCAGGATTGCTGCGAGGCGCCTCTGAGTGTTAGTCTTCCTCCACAATTGGCTAGTTTTTTTGAGATAACAGCCATCAGAGAATTGGGCACACTCGTCACTCGATACGATTCTTGCTTCCAGCAGCCAACTCCTGCGTACTACAATCCATTCGACGTGGTCGCAACAGTTCGCGTGAAGGGGAGTTCGGATGCACCCATTCCGTTCTATCTTCTGGTTCGATTCATGACGCTCACTACTTCGCAGTGTATGCCTCCCCGAACCTTCGTTGTTCCGATGGAGGTGCTCGGCGAGAAGCCAATCGACTTGAAGATCGCGCATGGCAAGCCAGTGGGAACGAAGCGTGCGGAAAAGTTGAAAGCCTCGGAGAGGTCCTCCATGATGAAGGATTCACAGATTTATCGCGTTAGTATAGTAACCAGCGAAAACAATTTTAGGGAAATGATGTGCGAAATGAATGTGGGGAGGGGTGCGTGATGAAAGCAGCAATGAAGAACCTGGTAGGTTTGGTCGCGCTCGGCTTTGTGCTAAGTCTTGCGCATGAATGTCTTGCTCAAGATCCGCATCGTGTTGACTCACTCATCAAGAATGACTCTAGTACTTTCTTCTTGAAGATCGACCCCCAGACCAAACCAACCACCGGTAAAACTTTTCGGGCCATTATTCATGTGGTACCGGGGCATCACTGGCACATCTATAGCGCAAAACTATCTCGCGAGAGTGGAATTGATCCGCTTTCAGTATCGCTGCCATCTAGCCTGCTACCATACTTCGAGATTACAAATGTCGAGGAGAGTGGCAAGCCCATCGTAAAGTACGATTCTAACTTTCAAACTGTTACTAAGTACCAATCACGGCCATTCGATGTCGCTGTATCCATCAAGGCAAAAAAGAATTCAAAGGATCCCATTCCATTTTCCTTGTTTGTTCGATACACAACGTGCAATGAGGGATCGCAATGTATGCCACCGCGATCATTTGCGGTACCGATGGTGGCATTGCATCAGAAGCCCCTGCAACTAACCATCGCCTATGGCACCCCTGACACCACTTCGAAATCCATCGGCTCTCTTCTCGACACCTCCTCCAAAGGCGGCTTCGGTCACGACTCCACGGGCCGCATAGGGCAGACAGCTGGGGGTGCATCAAGCGAGCCACCGATGAGCGGGCCACCGGCGAAGGCGGTGATCGTTGACAAAGGAATCGTGGGTGTTGCGGAAGAATCCATTTGGAAATTCATTCTTGCGGCTGCTGGCTTTGGATTGCTTGCACTGCTGACGCCCTGCGTCTTCCCGATGGTGCCTATCACAGTGAGCTTTTTCACGAAGCGCAACGCTGGTTCGAAGAAGGAAGCAACGAAGGACGCGCTGCTTTATGCGGGTGGTATCATCGTTACCTTTGTCGCGCTTGGCTTCTTGCTTTCGCTTGCAGCGGGTCCAGCGGGTATCAATGAGTTTGCGGCGAATCCGTTCGCGAATTTAATAATCGCGGCGATATTCGTCGCGTTCGCGTTGAATCTGTTCGGCTTGTTCGAGATCGGTGTACCATCCTCCATCCTTTCGAAGTTGAACACCACAGCACAGAAGAGCAAGAACCGCGCGTTCTCTGTTGTGCTGATGGGATTCGTCTTTTCGCTGACAAGCTTTACCTGCACGGTGCCGTTCGTCGGTACGCTGATGGTCGCGTTCTCACGCGGCTCATGGTTTGTGCCGCTGATAGGCATGGTGGTCTTTGCAAGTATCTTCGCGTTGCCGTTCTTCCTTCTGGCACTCTTCCCGAATTTGATGAAGTCACTGCCGCGCTCCGGCACGTGGATGAACAACGTAAAGGTCGTGATGGGATTTTTGGAGATCGCCGCCGCGCTGAAGTTCTTCTCGAACGTTGACCTAATTTGGTCCTGGCATTTCTTCTCGCGTGATATGGTGCTGGCGACGTGGATGGCTATCGCGATCATCGTCACGCTCTATTTGCTGGGACGCTTCCAGCTTTCACACGACACACCACTGGAAAGCATCGGTGCGATCCGGGTGCTGATCGCGGTGGTGTTCCTTTCGATGGGCATTTATCTTTACACCGGGCTCAACGGTCGCCCGATGGGTCAGCTTGACGCATTCCTTCCACCGAATGATACCGAAGGGCAGTTGCAAATGGCAACCATGATGCCAACGGGTTCTGCGGGTGGGCAAGGAATGCAGAACGGACAGAGTCCGCAGGGTGCTGCTCAGCAAATGCAGGCTCCGGTTGCCGCGCAGTGGTTTCCGAGTTACCCAGCGGCGCTGGCCGAAGCAAAGAAGACCGGCAAGAATATCTTCATTGATTTCACCGGTTACACCTGCACGAATTGCCGCGCCATGGAGGCGACGGTCTTCTCGCGACAGGATGTGAAGCAGATGTTTGGGAATTTCGTACTTGCGCGCTTGTACACCGATAATGGTACGCCGCTCAACGATTCCAACCGCACGCTGGAAGAGGCACGATTCAACACGATCGCCCTCCCCTTCTATGTGATCGTCTCGCCGGATGATAAGCCGCTTGGCACCTTCCCTGGCTTCACTCGCGATGCGGAGTCCTTCAAGACCTTCCTTCGCGAACAGTCATCTCGCCCGAGTCCTGCCGTGGCAATGCTTGGCAAGTAGGCGGATAACGACTCCACCAGTGTTGATATATGGGCACTTCGGGCAACCGAGGTGCCGTTTTCTTTTTGTGACCATGGACTCATGAATGATTCTCCGTTGGGGGGGTGTTGAACGCGGACGAACATTCATCCTTGAATTATGCTTCGACTTCGTCTGATCCTGTGGTACTCGCTGTTGGTGTTGCTGACGATCTCGGCGATCGGGTTCTTCCAATATTACCGGATTCGGCAATCCCTGTTTGCGGCACTCGATGCCTCGCTCGTTGACGACGCCCGAACAACGCTCTCTCTGGTCAGCACCCTGCCTGCCAGTGCGAACAAGGAGGAGATGCATCGACATGGTGAGGTGCATTCGGCGAATTCACTTCGTGAACTGATCGATCACGCTTTGCAGGAAGTGCCCGACACCATGCGCGGCACAGAGCTTGCCGACCGAGTGGTGAGCGAGATCATTGACCAAGTGCTCTCCGAGTTATCTTTTCAGGACTCCGGCGGGCGCATGGCTGATCCACTGGATGCCATTGTGGAGCGATCCGTATCGAGCCGGCGAAATAATCTTGTGGAGGTCTACGGCGTAACCAAGGACGCCGCGAATCGCACGCACGAAGAGGTCTTTTTTCGAACGGCGAATTTAGGGACGGACACCATCATGCGCGCGGTGCGCCCTCGGCAGGAGCATTGGAGTTCGGATACGACGGCCGCTTACAGCACCATCTCATTCCGGGACGAACACGTCCGCGTCGCCCGTGCCCACAACGACCGCTTTGATGTGTACGTCGGATTCCCAGTAACTGATATCGAAGATAGCTTGAACAGCTTCTGGGATTCGTTCTATATCGGATTGCCCATTGCGCTCGTGATCTCCATACTTGGTGGGCTGTGGCTCGCGCGAAAGGCATTGCGACCGATCGAACAGATCGCGGGAATGGCACAGGAGATCGGGGCAAAGAATCTCTCTAAACGCATCGAACTTCCCGGTAAGCGCGACCCCGAATTGATGACACTCATCGAGACGCTGAACTCCATGTTCGCGCGATTGGAAAGCTCCTTCCAGCAAGTCTCTCAGTTCACGTCGGATGCATCACACGAGTTGAAGACGCCACTCTCCATCATGATGGGTGAGATCGAGCAAGCGGAGCGACATCTCGAGACCGCGAACTCCCTCGATCCGGAAGAGGCGCGGCAAGTGCTTATCAGTCTGATGGAAGAGGTCGATCGGATGCAGCGGATCGTGGAGGGCCTCCTTCTGCTTTCGAAGACGGACGACCGCCAGCTTGCTTTGCATCGGGAGTCGATCGTCCTCCTGGATTATCTGGAGTCACTCGGTGAAGACGCAACGATCCTTGCTGAGGAGCGCGGGTTGAATCTGAAATGTGCTCTGGACTCCCATGCGAAGAACGTGCGCATCTCAGCAGACAAGACATGGCTCTACCAAGTCGTGATGAATCTTCTGGATAATGCCTTGAAGTACACACCTGAAGGAGGAACAGTCACGCTGTTCCTAGAACCCGCCGGGCACGAGTTGCGCTTTGGAGTGGCGGACACAGGCCCAGGTATTGCGAAGGATGACTTGCCAAAGATCTTCCGACGGTTCTATCGCACCGATGAAGCTCGGAGCGGACCGAGCGATACAACACACCGTTCACTTGGGTTAGGGCTTGCGATCGTGAAATCCATTGTCGAAGCACATGGCGGGACCATCGAGGTCACAAGCGAGCTTGGCCACGGCACTCGTTTCACCGTGGCGATGCCCACGGATGCACACCCCACACTGGGTGTCGGAACAAGCAATGAATAGAATTTAAGAGTGGCAAATCGCGGAATTGTTGGATTGGGAGGCAAGTTAGCGAAGTGTCCTATCACCACTTTCATCGTGATAGGCAGCTTAACGTTCACTGCATCATCAGAATTTGGACACACGTGACTTGCGCATGACCCTTTCTACAACTTAGCTGTGAAATCCTTGCTTCTCGTTTCCCGGCTCTTCAATCTGTGGAGCCGTACTACCGCCGCAACTGCGGTTGGTAGCATTGCGCTCTGCATCTCGCTAAGCGCGGCACCTTGTACTGCTCAGCAGACGCCTATTATCAAGCCTGTCGCACCTCCTCCTTCGCAGCTTTCGAAGCCCTCCGTTCAGCTCGCAAAACCACTCGGAGAATCGGTACTGAAGAGTGCACTGACGCAATCGCAGAATCCCGTCTTGCGGGTAATTCCACGCCAAGCGACACCTCAGAGCGCGCTGCAAAGCCCGATGATGGGTGGAATGCAGCAGCGGATGGACGAACGAAACCTTCGGTCTCGGGTAGTACCCGGCACTCGAGATGAAATCCTCGAAAGACATGGCGAACAGATGAAGCGTCACGAGCTCTGCCGACGGCTGGAGCAGCGGCGCCAGGAGCTACTTTTAGAGCGCAAGGAACAGGAGCAGAAGTCGACGAAGTGAACCAGCCGATCGGCGAAAGCTTTCCCGAAGAATTTTCAGAATCCGCGGGGTGGAGCGAACTGGGTCGGAACTTGCAGAGAAGCGGGATAGTTGTACGTATGACTCCAAGAGGAGCACAATTTTACAAAGTGTGAGACTTATAGGTGTAGGCGGGTTCCATTTAGGCCGTTTGTATCTAAAGTCAAGGTGAGAGAAAAGACACTGTTGGCCTCATTGACGCAAGTCAGTGAGGCCGCAGTGTTTTAAAGAGGTCCTGAGTCGTGTGTGTTAATACGCCATTACGAGCCGTGGCTTTGGCCCGCGGAAGCGATCCGTGGTGAAGGAACGCCCCGCCGAAGGAAAGGTCCTCGAAATCCCAAACCCCGTATTTTTCTCCGTATCGGTTTTCGAGGGTCGCCCCGTAGCTTTGTATTCAGAGTTTAACAAACTCCCCGTGTAGCCCAGACTTTAGGCTGGGGGTCGCAGACTAAAGTCTGCGCTACACGGGGGATCATCGGAATACAAAAACAACTACGACCATGAAACAGCTACTTTCTCGCCGCCTGGGAGGATTTCTCCTCGCGGCTTCGCTTTCTTCTCTCGCAGCCGCCCTTGGCGGATGCCAGCAGGATCCGCAATCGGTGAACAACTCGCTGGGCGGGCGACCGTTCGCCGCGAGCACTCCACCCGCACACCCCGCTGTTACGTATGGCACATCCTCGACCGCAATCGGAGTGATGGATTCGGACGGCACCCACCAGACAAGCATCCTAACAGTTAGCGGCACCGAGACCGTCGGTACGCCGACGTGGTCACCAAGTGGTGGATCGATCGCCTATCAGGATGCCGCCGGCGGAACCTCGTACGTGAACTCCGTCAAAGCAATGGACATTTCCGTGAACGCGAAGGGAGTGCCTGTTTCCAGCAATGTTCGCAGCATTTATTCTACGCAGAATTCTGATACCGCTTTCATTGTTGATCCCTCATGGTGTTCGGTTTCGACGACCGCGAAGATCGCCTTCATTCGCAGATTCGGCGGAACTGGATGGGGCAGCCCGAATCTCGGACTCGCGCAGCTGTGCGTCGTTTCGCAGTCCGGCGGCACGCCGACGGTGCTCGCTTCATACAAGAAGTTGGCGACGCAAGGCAACGGCAATCCGTTAGTCATCAGCCACTATACATGGCCGACGTGGAGTCCGGACGATTCGAAGATCGCCGTTGTCCGTGAGGACACAATCGGTCACAACACCATCATGATCTATGATGCCTCGACGGGCGCGGCAGTGGATAGCATCGCCGTCGCATCCAACATCAACAACCTGGGGTGGTCGCGCACAGGAACGAACGAACTCGTCTTCTCCGGCGCATCCGGCTACATCTACTACTGCACTCCGACAACCGGCTCGACACCTACGACGAATTCCGTCGCAGGTAATTACCCGACTTGGTCACCGAGCAATAGCAGCGTGATGTACGTCAACTCGTCGCTCGCGCTGATGAAGCTGCAATCTCATTCTTCATCCACGAGTTCGCTGCAAACCGGATTTGGGGGGTCGGCGTTGAATTGGAAGAGATAGTGATTTCGCCCTCCTTCACTACAAAACGGGGTGGTGGAGGAGCGCTGAGAATTGACATCTATGAAAACAAACGAGATTCCTTTCGTCCCAGCGGAGCTTGCAAGGGCCGAGCAGTTGTCCAACGAAGGCAAGTACTCTCAGGCCGCGGCGGTCGTGAAAGCAGTGTTTGCACGGCCGGATCGCAATGTCAAACTTTCGAGCGATGGGGAGGCCTTTGGACATATACTGCTTGGCGTATGTTGTGTTGTGGCATCCGAAACAGCGCAGGCGCTGATGCACTTCAATCTGGCTCACCAGTTGGCGGTAGCAACCGCAAATCTGTCCTTGCAATCGCGGGCATTGAGTTCGAGGGCGAAATTGTATGGCATTGTCGGCAACTACGAGGGAATGATTGCCGACGCAGAGCAAGCCTTGTCCTCTGCAAGAATTGCGAATGATAGAATAATGGAGGCGAGAGCGATAGAGGGTCTCGGATATGCCTCCCGGCTTCTTGGAGAATTGACCAGAGCGTTGGAGTATTACAAACTTGGCCTCGAGTTAGGAGTTGAAAAACATTATGTTCGGGGCGTTCTTCACCAAGGGCGCGGATACGTCAGTATGCGGCTTGGAGACTACCCACAGGCTCTAGAACATCTTTGGAATGCACTCCTGCTTGCGGAAGAAATGGGATGGAAACCTCTTCAACAAGGCTGTATCGCAGGTTTGGGTTCGGTGTATCACGCTATCGGAGACTACACCCGCGCGGTGGAATACAAAACACACGCGCTGGCCCTGATCGAGGAGCTTGGCGATAGGGCAGAAAGCGTGATTTTGCGTACCAATCTTGGCAATACGTACTGCCTGATGGGCGACTATTCTCATGCGCTTCTTCACTATAGACAAGCGCTCGAAGAAAGTCATCAAATCGTTACACCAAGGTCGGTGGGCTACCTCTTGCACGGCATCGCGGTGGCTGAGTCGAGGTTGGGAAATATTGATGTCGCAGAGCGAGGCCTGTTGGCGGCACTGCAACATCGTCGCACCGTGCTGAAGTCAAACGATGGGGTCAATGAAACGCTGGTTGAGCTTGGTAAGGTGCTGCTGGCCCAGGGCAAGATTGAAGAAGGCATCAGCCTCCTCAAGGAAGGACTTAGCTTGTCAGATCAGGTAGGCGACAGAGATTCGGCCTCGTATGCTCACGGGGCCTTAGCGGATGCCTTTGCCAAAACTGGTAGCGTCAGCGAGGAGGTTGCCCATCTGCGAAGCTACCATATGCTCCGCGAAGCGATCATGGGAGTCAACACCCGGAGGCAGATCGACACCTTCAATATCCGCGTAGCCATTGCAGACAAAGAGCGCGATGCAAAGCTCGCACGATTGGAGAAAGAGCAAGCCGAAGCCGCCCTTCGCCTCAAAGAACGCGACCTCGCCAACACCGCATCCTCGCTCGCGGCGCAGACGGAGCTGCTCGGGAATTTCCGGGCGGATTTGCGAAAGATCGTGCTGCGTCCCGACCGCTATGAGCCGGAGGACATCCTCCGCCAGGTAAAGGCAAAGCTGAAAGAGTTGCCGCGCGAGATGATCGACTTCTCCAAGTTCGAAGGACAGTTCGCTACCGTGCACCCGGAGTTTCGCGCGAAGCTTGAGACGAAATATCCGGAGCTTACTCCGCAAGAAGTGAAGATGTGCATGCTCATTCATGTCAATCTTCAGACGGCAGCGATTGCACGATTGATGTGCATCTCGGAGCGCACCGTCGAAGACCACCGCGCGAACGTCCGCAAGAAGATGAGTCTGCAGCGATCGGACGATCTCGCGAAGCATCTGCGGGGGATAGATGCGAAGTAGAATGTGGTTGATGGTGGAAAATAAGACTGTCATTCCCGCGAATGCGGGAATCCGGACCGTTATTGTACGATAGACCAGACCTGGATTCCCGCGTTCGCGGGAATGACATGCACCTAACAGCGAGATTATTCTCGCTCAACGGCATATCGTACCGCCGCTTCAAGTACTTCGATGTTGATGTCTTTGACCTTCTTAAACTTAATGCAATACCCGGTCACGTTTGCTTTGCCGATCGTCTTTCCATACGCGTTGGCTAAGTAGGTCTTATCATCGAGGCCCATGATATAGACGGAGATTCCGGTAGTGTTGGCACTGAGACCAATTTGATAGAACTCTCTCGTCGTCCCATCGGCGTATTTCATGGACTGAGATCCATATCCGATATTAGGATTCGACACAACTTTGCCCTCGCTGTTCTTGCCATCCAAGAACCATAGCTTACACGCCGGCATCATTTCCTGAATGATGCTGTGCAGCTGTTGCATGTCGCTCCGCTTTGCTTCAGGTTGACTTGCAATGTACTCCTTGATTTGCCTTTCTACGTTCATGGTAAATGTCGTCGTTATCAATTTGGATCAAACTCTACGATCCATTCAATGCCATATTTGTCTCTAAAACATCCGAAGTATGACCCCCAAGGGCTGTCTCCGATGGGGCCTTCAATTTGACCGCCGGCTGAAAGTCCGTAAAATACTTTGTCCGCTTCTTCTCTGCTTTCAGTGCTAATGGAGATTTTTGATCGGTTCTCGTTTTCATTCGTTCGTCCCATACTCTCCGGTACGTCATTGGCTATCAAGACATTTGCACCGATACGCAACTCGATGTGCATTATCTTATTCTCTTCTTTTGCTTCGACGGGGAAATCAGGTCCTAAGTCCTTGAATCGAATGATCTTCGCGAACTCCCCGCCGAATACGGATCTGTAAAATGTGAATGCCTCTTCGGCATTCCCGTTGAAGTTAATGTGAGGATTGATTGCCGCCATGGTGCTTACTTTGTAAAGTGACTTTCACTACAAAGATACGGACTTCCAACGTCGAGAGGCAAGGTGTGGAAGTGCCAGTTTAGCGGGTTGATCGCGTCAATCCGCGCCCAAGTCGAGCGGGGACGCTCGACTTGGGCGCTTCATCTGATGATCCACAATGCTTACAGCCTCACCGCGATGAGATTCCCCGACTCGTACTTCTGCATTGCAAAACGGAAGAAGGTGATAGCAATTGTGAGGCTCACCACTGCGGCAACCGCCAACCCCCCAAGCCCCGTCCATTCGAATCGCGTGACGAGATCGTGTGGGATCGTCGCCGTGAAGAAAGCGGGGATGATGAAGATCATCACCACGCGGATTCCTCCGGTGAAGATATTCTGCGGATAGAACGAGAAGCCGAGCAGCAGCTCGAAAATATCACGCGCCGCATCCTCGATGTTCGCCACATAAAAAGCAAGGCTCTGCGTAATGACAATGAAGCTGAACATTACACATGATGCCAGCACCGATGTGCCGAAAAAGAGCACTGTCGTTTCTAGCGTCACTGGAGTGAACGCAAAAAACATGACCAGCCCAAAGATGAGATCGCCGATGGCATCAATGCGCGTTTTTGAAACCGAGACATGCCAGAGCAAATCGACGGGGAATGCAAGATAGTAATCAAGCTCTCCCTGCCGAATCGTTCGGGCGAGATCCGTCGCGCCTTTCGCGAAGACGAAGACGATGCCGAAGGTGAACGTGGTGATCGCCGTGAGCAGCGCCGTGTCTGTCCATCCCCAGCCGTTGACATTCTTGAAGCTCTGGAAAAAAATATACCACAGCACCGTGAATGCCGCATCGTTGACGATCATGCCGACGACCTGCATCAGGAAGCTCGTGCGGTACTCCATCGCCGAGAGAATGTTCGAGCGGGTGAAGTAGAGGGTGAGCTTCATACGGGAGAAGAGATGCCGTAGCAGTCCTGCCTCTCCCCCAACCCCCTCTCCCGCTGGGAGAGGGGGCTTTGGTGCGACACTTCTTTCTCCCCCATCTCCCGGCGGGACAAGTGACTCCGATGCGACAGCTCTCGCTCCCCCGTCTCCCAGCGGGAGAAGGGGGCCGGGGGGAAGCGGCAGACCCATTCGCGAGGTGTCGGGAGCTGCCTCTCCCCCCAGCCCCCCTCTCCCGTTGGGAGAGGGGGGCTTTGGATTCTGCTTTTTATCCTCCGTTGAGTTCCACATTCCTTACTCCTTTCCGAAATAACATGATTGCAATTGCCGACGCAATAGCGATCCACACGCATTGCGTGAGAAGATACTGCTCGAAGAGCTTCTCATCGAACTGCACGAGAAGCCGTGACGCGCTGTAATACATCGCCGCGAACGGCAGCCGCTCCCCGACTGCTCGCAGACCCGCCGGGAAGAGCGTCAACGGGAGTATCAGGCCGCCGAAGATGAGCTGGCCCTTGAAGTAAATCCACTGAAACGCGGATGTATCCTCAACCCAGAACGCGAGCATCCCGATGGAGAAGTTGAAGAGGAAATCGAGGATGTAGCTCATTGCGAGCAATACGATTGCCGCGAGCACCGACGCAATCGTTAGATGCAACGGCCCAACGAAGACGAACGCCGCGAGACTTGCGGTTGCAACATTCACGAGCAAATTCGGTCCTGTCCTTCCCGCGTAGGACGCGAAGTGGAACAGCTGATAGGAGTATGGACGGTTGATCGAATATGCGAGCGCGCCCGACTTCACTTCCTCATCTATCAACGACGACACCGACGGCCACGCAGACTGCCGAAACAACTGCGTGAGCGCGAGCATCCAGACGACGCCCGCGACATCTATGCCGTTGATCATCGTCGCGCCAACAGAGTGATACGTTGCGCGATAGAGCGTGGCGAAAATCCAGATACGGAAGACCACGACCATCGCGCGGCCGATCAAATTAGACGAATGGTGAAACCTCTCGGTGACGCTTATTTTCGCCACCGAGAGGTATTTTCTGACTCTGTTTTCCATTTCACGAAAGCCCTGAGAACTTCTGTTCTCAGATGAAGTCCCCGATTAGATTCGGGGCTGATATATAAGTCCCGTCCATCGTTATTGGTTTCGATCGCTCCTACGCCATGCACCCTCAATAAGTAAAATTAAGGGGTTTACTTCGAGAGCCACCGCGATGCGTTCAATGGTCTCGACCGTAATGTTGACATCCCCTTTTTCCAGTTGAGTAATGTAGGAACGAGGCAAATCAGTAAGTTCTGCGACATCTTTTTGTCTCATACCTCGGGCCAATCGAATTGCTCTTACATTCCCTGCAACATTCTCACGCAATGCCATTTTTGCATCAATTTGGCTTGCTCAACGCCGAGCACTAAAACCAATTTCATATAACAGCCCCCTGATTGTGGTATAT
The DNA here is from genome assembly GCA_903900335.1 of uncultured Ignavibacteriota bacterium. GTDB lineage: Bacteria > Bacteroidota > Ignavibacteria > Palsa-1295 > Palsa-1295 > PALSA-1295. The sequence continues at coordinate 204,362 of CAIUMP010000044.1, forward strand.
TCGTATTCGCGATGGGGATAATTAGCCCTAATCGCTTCTTAAAATAGGAGAAATTATCACATGAGAAAACGTACTGAATTATCATCGTTTGTGATTGTCCTCATCTTTATGACTTTCACTAAAGGAACGGCGATTGCACAATCATACGGAGGACCATCAGACTTCCATGGGCCAGTAAAACTCGCCATCCCACTCCCCGTCAATTACCCGCCGGTACGAACTGATATGCCACTCGATGTGCTCAAAGGATACATCTATTTTGATAGCATGATGCACATCAATGTGCATCAGTGGCAGATCGACTCGATGGTGAACACGATGTATGACTCGGACACCCTACGAACAATTCTAAAGTACGCTTATGAGATGATCGACTACGATCCGGTCGCTTTTTTCCAATACCTTTACGACAGCCCGAGGACAGGTGTCTACCGCAAACGGGCACCACGGGGAGTATTATTGAGTATTCTGGATAGAATAGCAAAAGTAATACCCGATAGCGGCCAATTGTTTGCTTCACTTACGCATGTCGATGCGATTCTTCAGGTTGCCGTATTCGATACTAGCTCCGTTCCCGATTGGACAGTATCGGGTTCTTCCGAAAGATGTAATGGAGTGATGAGCTGGGTTCATGATGTCATTAAGGGACAGAACCTTATAGGATGTGTCGATACTGGTCAACTGCGAACAAAGCACTCAAAAGCGAGCCCTCAGAGTGGCGTCCCTTCTTGTATTGCGTTCCAGTATTGGGATCATTGGCTAAGCAACATCCAGATTCCAATCGGAGTAACAGCCGAGCGCCGCAACCCGTGGTTCACTCCTGGCAATGAGTACATTGTGTTTCTATCGTTCACGGCACTAGGAGCGGATTCCGCTAACGACTATGCAACACTTGGTCCGGGATTGGCTACTTCCTCTGTGATGGGGGCATATCCCATCCAAAGCGGGATCGTCTATGATCCAAACGATGATTTTGGATTTGGCACGGGTCTTACCGTCGATGCCTTCAAGGCCAAACTTCGGCAGAAAATCGCTTCAATCACCTCTTATCATCCCTAAGCCATGCGGACAAAAACAATTATTCTGATTGCTGTTTTGGTCGCTGCATGCGCTTATGCTGCCAATGCCCAGAACCCCTGTTCGTGCAAGACATTTCCATATTGGTACTGCAAGAAAGGACTGGCACCATCGGATAGCAGCCGGACTACGTGGTGTACCGCTAACCCATCGACCGACGGGCCGGGAGCTGGTTACTCCTTGGTTAAAGCGGCTACTCCGTATGGCTGTATTGAGATTGGGAATATTCAATCAGGCGCAGTCGTAGTAGGAGGCGTTGATTCCCTAACATCTACTCGACCGGGATTAATCGTTTCTCCATCCGCCGACTTCAATTCCATAGGAGACCTATTTACTCCTGACTATCCGGGTGCCCCGAATAATATGCTCGAGGATCAATGGAGAGGGGATAACGGAGTGATAAAGAGCTGTCTGCCGAATGCAACATTCGACAACTCCTGCTGTATTGACGTCCTTTTTCGGAGTGACCCGAGTTGGTGGCAAAATGAAATGAAGAACCCTAATTTTGATCTTAAGACCGGAGCACTTGGTGAAGTAACATTGCCATGGGATAGCAGTAACTGCCAAATTCACTGTGACAACAACGACTTATACAAACGATTCATCAATATCAACACCACACCGCAATTCTTCAGCGATGAAAAACCGGGGGTGATACCAACAGAACTGGCGCGGGACTATGTCAATTTCACCTTTCGTCCTGCTGTCTCACATGGCAATATTGGCGTTGGGCAATGGGATAGCGTAGCCGACACGGTGTACGTCAATAAGGCGTATGATTTTTCCTCTGTAGTCCTTCATGAGATGCTCCATTGGAGTGGACTGCCGGATCGCGGCGACAAATGCAAGAATACGAACGCTCCTTGCGGGAGCGATTCCAAATCGATCATGTCACCCCTCGACGCTGGCTTGCAGCGCTGGCACTTAGATGAGGACGATTGCTGCTGGCTTACCAAGCTTTATAACCCCGGGAGTATCCCACCTTGTGCGGGTGGCGTTAATGAGGGTAGTGGAATTGCAACCCTTTCGCTTCTTCCCGCACACCCTAACCCTACGAACGGTGAAACAACAATCGGTTTTTCTACGGATCGGAGTTTGGAATTTGATCTCGATGTGTATGACGTCTTAGGACGAACAGTCTTTACGGTTGCTCGTGGTCAAGTCGCAGCACCAGGTCAGCATGAGTTCACTATTCCGGCAGGTGCGCTTCCATCTGGCAAATACATCTATTGCTTGCACACGGGCGATAAGGTTCTTTCGAAGGTGTTGACGGTAGTGAAGTAATCTCTTCTTCACTGCTCAAAGAAGCGGGGTGAATTCGTTCACTCCGCTTTTTTTTGTAAGCATCAATCAAACTCTACGACTTCATCCGGCGTGTTAACGAGCGCGGCCTGGGCCTGATACATCCGGCTGATGATCTCTTCCATCGGCGGCTCGAAGATATTGAGATCCTTAAGCTGGAAGTTCTCGACGGTGTATTGCAGAAGGCGCTCGACCGACTTCGAACCGGAAGGAAGCTCGATGGTAATCGAGTGTTTCCCGCGCTCGGTGACGGTGCCTTCGTTAAAATCGAAGCGCGACGCATCCTCATCGAGATGCAGTTCGATGGTCTTCGACGTAACATACCGATTACGAAAGCGATCCGTACTGTCGTCGAACATCAGGCGTCCGTGATTGATGACCATCGTGCGATGCGCGAGCGACTCGATGTCGCCCGCGTCGTGCGATGTCAGGAAAATCGTGACGCCTTCCTTCTCATTGAGATCGCGAATGACCTCGCGGATTTGCAGCTTCGCGACAACATCGAGACCGATCGTTGGCTCGTCGAGAAACAGAACCGACGGACGATGCAAGAGTGACGCCGTGATCTCGCAGCGCATCCGCTCGCCAAGCGAGAGCTTGCGAACGGGCGTCTCCAGCAGATGCGCGATCTCGAACGCCTTGACGAGGAAGTCGAGGCGCTCGCGATAGGCATTGCGCGGTAGATCGTAGATGCGCGAGAATAGCTCGTAGGTATCTATCGCAGGAAGATGATACCAAAGCTGCGGCTTTTGACCGAAGACCGTTCCTACGTGCCGCGAGAGGAGCTTGCGCTCGCGAGAGGGGTCGAGTCCTTTGCACAGGATTGAACCGCTCGTCGGCACGAGGATGCCGGTCATCATTTTGATCGTGGTCGATTTGCCCGCGCCGTTCGGACCAATGAACGCTATACGCTCGCCAGGATCAACGGAAAAATTCACACCGCTCACCGCCTCCACCTCGCGAAAAACCGGACGCACGAGCGACCGCAAACTGCCCCGTAGGCCAGCCTGCTTCTGCTTCGCGCGAAATGTCTTCCGGAGGTCTCGGACCTCGATGATGGGTGTCATGATGTGTGTTGTGTACCAGAAAGGGTAATAAGTCCGCTCGAGGGGTTTTGTTACACCCTGGGGGGAAATTTATTTTCGCACCCCGCTCCGTTAGGAGCGATATATTTGTAGCCCCCGGTGTCAACCGGGGGCAAACGAAGGCAAAACAATCAATGAGCTCCGTAGGAGCGCCATATTCCCCACTCCCAATGGCAAACACATACACCCAAATCTACGTCCACTTGATCTTCGCCGTTAAACACCGCGCGAGTCTTATCCCTCGCGAGCACAAAGCCGAGCTTCAGAAATACATCACCGGCGCGATCACGAATCAGAAGAGCAAGCTCATTGCGATTGAAAACGAACCCGATCACATTCACATTTTGATCGGCCTGCGCCCCGACACTTCGCTCTCCAATCTCGTGCGCGACATCAAGGCAAATTCTTCTCGATGGATGAACGAACAGGAATGGATGAAATTTGAATTTCGATGGCAAGAGGGATTCGGAGCCTTCTCCTATTCACGTTCACAATTGAGCGATGTCATCGCGTACATTCGAAACCAGGAGGAGCATCACAAGAAGCGAACGTTCATGGAGGAATACATTGCACTCCTCGAAGCGTTTGGAATCGAGTACGATCCGAGATACATCTTTCAACCCCTTGAATAATATGCCGCTCCTACGGAGCTATGCGTTCTCCTCACTCCCCCAACCCCCGGTTAACACCGGGGGCTACAAATATTTCGCTCCTACGGAGCGGGGTGCGAAGGCGTTGCAGGACGATCACTCTCGCGCAATCCCCCACCTAGTCGAGCGAGGACACTCGACCTACGCCCTTCGCCTGACTCCAACCAAGTGCCGTGCGAATTCGTCGCAGGTTAACGCCGATGGTTTTTCGAGGGAGCATGTTCACCGTAACGTATGTTTGTAAACTTGGCGCTAAGGGTAATAAGGCGCATTCTAGATAATTGTTCCAACTGACAAAATGAGGAAACTTTACGTATTACTGCTGTGCGCGACATTGACGGGCTGCGCTTCGACGAAAGTGTCATCGCTTAAAGATCCCAGATATGAAGGAGTGAGATTCTCTCGCGTCCTCGTATTCGGGCAGTACGAGAAGATTGCGACACAGAAGGCGTTTGAAGATGATATGGTGGAAGATCTTCGATCACGCCATATTGATGCGAAGCCGAGTTACTAGGTGTTGCCGCCTATTCGATCATACACCGACAGCGAGAAGATTGCAATTTTCCATCAAAATCGGTTTGATTCTTATCTTTTGCTTTCCTCGGGCGGCGTGAATAGAAGGGACTTCCACGTACCTGTCTATTCAAATACCAACGTGGCGGTCTCTGGTGACAACTCTGGGATATATGGCTCCGGGGCTACCGAGACCTCCGGCGGATACACTGTCCGCCAGTTGTCCTCTGTGGATACGAAGGCGGAGGTGTTCGACTTCAACAGCGGGTCACTTGTTTGTAAATGTGAGGCTCATACTGATGTGGGCTATACCCCGTCAGGCATAACGTTCGCAACCGATAACAGCATCGTAAGTTCGGCCTGCTCCGAACTTGTTGCGGAAATGTGCCGCAATAATTTATTTTGGGGTACGAAATCTTTAGAATAAGCCAGCGTGACCACTTCGATTGATGCTCTCAATACCCTCCGAGGAAAACCCAGCGAACGGTGCCAATACCCCCGTTAATCGACGATTGCCATGCCCAAAATTCTATTGTTCGGATTTTTCGTCACGCTCGCCCCGCCGGCAAGCATGATGAAAGAGGAAGCCATCGGACTCGGCGACTACAACTCCGAAGCCTATGGCCTGGAATATCAAAAGCTCCAAAAACTGACGATCGAAGGGCTGATGTCGGGAGTCGAGCGGCCACGCTTCCCGGATTTAACGCTTTGGCGCTCTACTTTCAAACGAGCCGCCGTTGAGGATGGGGGCGGGGAGCAGGGGAGGTTGTTATGAGCTTTTCGTCACTAATACTTTTGCTTAAACCGTATGCGCCAATATTGGGAGCACTTATCACCGCATTCGCCGCCTGGCTAGCAATCACGAGGAAGATTAGGTACTCTATCCTGCATGAGAAGAGAGCGCAGGTTGTGGGAGACATGTACGCAAATGCTATTGAGTTGCGAGATTCTGTACGGGTGCTGGGGTATGATTGGTATCCAACTGACAAATTGACAGAACAAATTTCGAGGATCAAGGAAATTAGTCAAAAGATTAGCATGCAGCAACGTGATGCGCTGTACCTCAACAATCGTACTGCCAGGCTGCTAGGCCTTCTACGGTCCCATGCTCAGTGGCTTTGCTACGACTTTCAGAACGCGCTTTTGGAATACAAGCCGGGGTCAGAAGGGGGTGGGATACGCTCCGAACAAGAAATCAAGGAAGCCGTAAATAGAGTCCGCGAGATTTCAGTTGCAGAAATAGAGTATGCGATCCCTCGACTCATGGAGAAACTGAAATTTGAATTTCAGAAGCTACTTGGAGTCGAATCGAGGATGTCACGATTGGCATTCACCGTGGGTGCTTGGAATCGCTCTGCCTTCGTAAAATTGAGATCTCGGTCTCGAAAATCGCTGCTGTCGTCGCAGGATGGTGATCAAGCCAAGGGATAGTCGCGGAGCGACGGAGTATCCGCAGCCCAGCATGTAGCGAAGCGGCATACTGGGTATTGGAAGCGAGATGGGGTGGAGTCCTGGAAGGACGGACTACTCACCGCGCGTTACATTCCGCAGCCGCAGCTAATCTGATTTTCGGGTGATCACTTTTTTTAGTCGTGACGTGTGGCCATTCGATTAGATGGGTTGGCAGAGACATCTATCATCAGCTTAGCAATTTTGTAGGCTTCGACCGCCATCTGTGCCGTGAATGTTGGTGGCGCTTCAAATTCTGTTTTGGGCGTCTTATCGAACCTGCTGATCATACCGACTAGTGCCATTCCGGCGAAGAAGTCTTCTTTTGTTAGCTCAGTAATTGGAGCGTCATAACTATTTGATCTCGGCATATTTTGTTTATCCTGTTTTAGTGGATGAATACTCGCAAACAGTACAACGCGCGCCCTCCGTTCACCGATTGGGAGTATTACATCGCCCTTCAAGGGCTTTTTTGTTTTTTGGCGTTAACATTACCAGGGTTATGCTTCGCTCCACCCCTGGCTGTGGGTATACTGCTTGCCTCCGGCACTGGGGAAGTCGGGCAAGGATGCCCGACTTCCCCCCAGGTCGAGGGCAGGCTCCGGGCTGCGGGTAGATCCTTCGCAAGCTCAGGGCGGCTCCGCCACTGGGATTCACTCCGGCGGTTTGCAGACTTTGCAGGGCTGGTAGAATTTCCTGGCTTCCGAAAGAGAGAGTTGGATTTTGGATTTGGCGAGGAAGCGGCAACTATCGCGGTGGTATTTATTTCCTTTGCGGGTGATGTAAACGACCTGCTCTTTTTTGGCGTGCGCGGTTGAGTCCGGGTGCTGCGGCTTCTGCGCTTCGATGGGAGTCGAGGCGAGGAGGATTAGGATGGTCGCGAAGATGAGGGTGGGTTTAACGAGGGATGGAACAACGGGGAGTCGGGCAGGGATGCCCGACCTACGCGTTTTTGATATGGCACTTCAAAATCGCCGTAAGTGTTGCCTCTATCATGCAAGCATACCGCATCGAAACCACCATTCAGACGGACGGAAATCTGCTCGTTAAATCTCTGCCATTCTCTCCCGGCGAGGACGTGGAGGTTATTGTCTTACCACGAGCACATGGGAATGGGAGGCCGTATGATAATCCGCTGCTTGGATCGGTGCTTCGGTATGATCGCCCGACAGACCCGGTGGATGAGGAGGAGTGGGAGTCGGCATGATCCTGCTTGACACGCACATCTGGATTTGGTTGGTCAACGGAAGCATCGAACTTACTCCTCGACTCCGCCGAATCATTGATGCTGCTGTGCATAAAGGACTGGGGGTCAGCGTGATCTCCTGCTGGGAGGTTGCAAACCTTGTGCGTCTTGGACGGCTTGACATTAAGATGGATCCAATGGAATGGATCGATCAAGCCCTACGGTATCCCGGGATTCAACTCATCGAACTCACTCCAGAAATCGCGGTCGAATCGACACTACTTCGCGACTTCCATAAAGACCCCGCGGATAGGTTCTTGGTTGCAACCGCAAATAGGCACCAGATTCCCATCCTCACTGTGGACAAGAGGATTGTCGAGTATCCCTTCGTGCAGTTGGCGAGGTAACACTTATCGCCCACACCCGAGGTTTCCCCTCCCCAACCACGACTCATCAACCGGCTTGTCGGGGAGGGATGCCCGACCTACGCGAGAATTAATCTCAAAAAAATTCGGGAAGATCTTGACTTCGGGTCTTGGATGTGTTATGTTGTTGGGTATGTTATGGGCACCCGTTTTCAATTGGCAGTATCTCTCCTGCGGAGCTGGATTCCCTCTGCGGATCATGCCGTGGGCAGCTATCCGCGGGAATGACGGTGAGGAGAGGGTGTTCATTAAATGAACACTCAATTGAGAGAATAGGGGCACCCGTTTTCAAGAAAACGGTTTCTTAATTAGAGAAAACGCAAAAAGTATGGTGGATCCACCTGCTTGCCGCCGCCTTTCTTTTGGCATACGTCGTGTGATGTGAATGGCCTGCCCATTGCTCGTTCGTTGACAGTTCATCGCCTCCCGCCGTAGAGGAATTCTTGGGGGAGACTAGCGTTATCGCCCAAATCAGGTAGTTGGGCAGGTACTGGATTTCGCCGGTTGCGGGGTAGTTTTGTATTGCAGTTTTTGGTAATACTATCCAATGAACGAATACACTACTATGAGACAGATTCATCATTTGCCGCTTCTGATTCTCGGAATTCCCTACGAACTTCTGCCGCCGCCTCCCACGAAATCTACCATGCAGTCCTCAGGTTCGAGGAAGCAGGAAAATAGTGGCAATCGCCTCTACATCAGCTCTTCGGATATGCTGGCGGATCGCTGTTAAGGAATTTCGATCATTGGCTGTTCAGGATTGGAATCCATCCATCGAGATTGACACCATTCCCCGCAACGGATGTGACGGTACAAGAACTTGTACGAAAAGCGAGTGACGTCTGCAAGGCAGGCAACTTGGAGGAGGCGCTCGTCATCGCCTCGGATGCGGTGCGTCTTGCCGAAACTGAAGGTGTCGAGCCGGACATTTTTGATGCGTTCACCACACGAGGTTGGTTGCGCACCCTAGCGAACCAGATCGAGGGTGCAAGTGAAGACATGGCGGCCGCGACAACACTGCTGGAAGGCATGTCTCCAAAGCAGCAGAGCCGATATTATTTCGTGGCGTCTGAGTTGGCAAATGCGCTCTCTGAGTTCATCGAAAGCTGTGAGTATATCGAGAAGGCGGTGACCGTCTGGCCGGAAATCCCGCCACACACCGCCGCCGCCTATACGCTAAATCTCAGCAGAATGCTGATGAACATTGGCGATTTCGACCGTTCCATTAAGACGGTTGAGAAGGGTCTTGCTTTGGTCTATGCCAAGCCGGAGCACTTCACAGGCAAGCACGAGATGTGGGAGAAGGCTTTGCTGGAGGCGATGGGATGGATCCTGGTGGTCAATCACCAGCCGCAGGAGGCCATTGAGATCTTGCTATCCTCGCTGCCCTTTCATCAGGATGGTTGGCAGGAAGTGGAACTGGCGCAGGGCTTGCGCTATCTTTCGGATGCGTACAAGCAACTCGGCGACTTCGCTTCGGCAAAGTCCTACGCGCAGCAGGCCCTCGACATATCGCGCAGATTCAATCTTCACGAGAACGTCTCGACGTTTCTATCGCAGCTTGCCGAGTTCGCGCTTGATACAGGTGATAACGAGGAGGCGGTTCGTCTTGCTGAAGAAGCGCTTTCCATTCCCGATCGCCCTCCGAGTGCTGCGGTTGATGAGGCGGTGATGTATAATACGTTGATGGTTGCATACGCTCGTCTTGGGAATACCGAACGGGCGGAGTGGGCATATGAGAAGTCGCGAAGCTATATGCCAACGCATCTTATGCGCTCGGAGCATCATCGCGCGTCGGCGCAATACTTCAAGGCATTAAGCAACCCAGCCTCGGCCTTCGATGCGATGGAAGAATGGCAGCGGGAGAAGCAAAATGTCATCTCGCTCGAAAGTGCGTCGCGGCTAAATTTGCTTCGCGTCGAGCGGCAAAAACATGCCGCTGAAGTTCTGCGGCTGCGAGCGGAGAAAGCGGAAGATCAGCTTGTGATGCAGGCCACTTCACTCGCCGCGCAGACCGAGCTCCTCTCGCACTTTCGCGAGGAGTTGCGGAAGATAGTCCGCGAGATCGACGAGCCGATGAACGCGCTGAAGAAGATCAAGGACAAGCTGAAGGAGCTGCCGTGCGAGTCCATTGATTGGTTGAAATTCGAGAAGGAGTTCGTCGCGGTGCACCCCGAGTTCCGGAAGCGGCTGATGGAGAAATTCCCGGAGTTGACAAAGCAGGAAGTGAAGTTGTGTCAATTCGCACGATTGGGACTCAAGACGCATGAGATGGCGCGGTTGCTTTGCCTTTCAGAGCGGACGATTGATGGGCATCGCAATTCGCTGCGGAAGAAGCTGGGACTAACGGCGAATGAGAATTTGACGAAGTATTTGCAGGGGCTTACGTGAGCGACGGTACGGCGGTTTACTTCATAACGAAGCCGCCACCAACTCCCGCGCCAAATCGAAGCTCGTCTTCTCGTGCTTGATGACCTGCACCAGTTCGGTTTCCAGCATCGCCCGCCGCCTTGTGTTCCAGAAATCCACGCGCAGCATCGCTTCGACAAGTTCGTGCACACGCTCACGTTCGCGTTCTAATCGACGGGATATGAGGTGACCTGTTTTTGTCAGATGTGCGTGGTGCTCCTCGATCTTTGCAAAGAGTTGCTCAATCCCCTCGTTCTTACTCGCGGTCGTTTTGATGACAGGCGGAATCCACTCATCTTCTTTGTGTGTGATTCGAAAGCTGAGGATCGTCGTCAGTGCGCGAACGGCTTGATCCGCACCTTCGCGGTCGCTCTTGTTGACAACGAAGAAATCTGCTATCTCCATCAGTCCCGATTTCATCGCCTGAACTGCGTCGCCAGACTCGGGGACGAGCACGACCGCCGTGGTATCCGCTGCCTTTGCAATATCGAGTTCGGATTGTCCGACTCCGACTGTTTCGAAGATCACATAATCGAATCCGGCTGCATCTAGAATATCCGCAGCATCTTTCGCCTTCGCGGCAAGTCCGCCAAGCGATCCTCGCGTTGCCATGGAGCGAACATAGACGCCTTCGTCCATTGAGATTTCCTGCATTCGAATTCGATCCCCAAGCAGCGCACCGCCCGTGAATGGTGAGGTAGGATCGACGGCGATAATGGCAACGGTCATTCCTTTCGACCGAAGCAGCTTCGTCAACTCGGAGGTGAGCGTTGATTTCCCCGCGCCGGGCGGGCCTGTGATGCCAACGCGATAGGCGTGACCAAGTCGCGGGGCCAACTCGCGGAGCAGCGCGCCGGTCTCCGGCATATCGTTCTCGACGATGGTGATGGCTCGTGCAATGGCGCGGCGGTCACGTTGGGGGATGCGGGTGATGAGCTCGGAATTTGTCATGCGGGTGCTCAAACAAAGGGCGGAAGAGAGAATGTTCGAATCAAGTCCGCGGTGAACTCATTTCGGAAGAATTGCTCGTCAAAGAAGTTCGCGTTTGAGGAATCGGATCACACATAAGGGTTTTCGAATCGCAATTAACCATTATAGATCCTTTCGATAGACACGGTACGTTTTGTATTTCACACCATTCATCATTTGGGCTGCCCGATTCATCGGGATGTTTGATTCCTGCACCCATGATGCTTCGCCATACTGATAACCTTTCTGCTTAGCCCGCTGCATCGTTTCTGTGTACAGCATGGCATCTACACCGCGACCACGATACTCTTTGAGCACACCGAGAACAAAAACGCGCACAGTGTCAATGGCCTTCTTCTTTGTTAGCATGTTCCACAGGCCGACAGGAAGATTCAACCAACCTCGCGGAATACGAGGACCCGCGTGAAAGGCCTGATTAATGTCTGGCAATGAAAGTGCAAAACCGACAGGTCTCCCATCAACTTCGGCAAAGAGTACGAGATCGGGATCATAGATCTGCTTCAAGTCCTCCGCAAGGAACTCCATCTCATCCGCATTGAATGGCACGAACCCGTGGTTCTCCCACGCCGTATTGTAGATATGCTTGATGATCTCAACCTCTGCATCAAAGTGCTTCTTATCAAACGCCCGAACCGTGATCTTGTTGCGTTCGGCCATGGCCTTTGTGACTCGGACAAGTTTGTCGGAGGCTGCCGTCTCCTGGGAAAGCAGATAGGCGAAGAGGTCGTGATCCTTTTTGTATCCGCTTCTTTCAATAAGCGATTCGTAATAGCGTGGATTGTATGTCATGAGCAAGACTGGCGGCCGGTCATATCCATTGATAAGTAACCCATACTCATCGTTTGACGATGGACTAGCGGGGCCATACGCCACCTTCATTCCGTTGTCGCGAAGGAATTTCTCCGCTGGTTCGAACAGCGCCTTTGCAACGCTAATATCGTCAATGCACTCAAAGAAGCCGAAAAATCCAGCGTTCTCGTTCTGCTCCTTAATGTAGTTATCATTAACGGTAGCCATGATACGACCCACGATCTTACCGTCTCGCTCAGCCAAGTACCATTTCGTTTTTGCGTGTTTGTAATAGGGATTTTTCTCCTCGTTGATGAGCTTCATCCGGTCCATCTCCAGCGGGGGAATCCAGTTGGGATCATCCTTGTAGATATCCCACATCATTCGAACAAATGCAAGCTTGTCAGGCTTAGTAGAAATTTCGCGGACTTTCACGGCACTATTCATTTTTTCGATGTCCTTTTCTTAGTCTTGTCAGCCCCTCCGCTGCTGGGATTAGCGGCTGCATTTTGAGCGGCATTGAATTCGGCGATCTTCTTATTCGCCCAGGCTGTGGCCTTCTGGGATGCCTCGCTTGTCTTCTTCAATTCCACGGTGGTAGCGTCGATCACCTTCATCAACTTTGTGTATTGTGCGGCATCGTCTTTTGACGGGATCGCCAACCCGGACTTACCGACCTGGTAGTTCGTATGATGTAGGAAGCCCAGGACATCCAGAACTTGCGAATAGAGCTTACTTAGTGTTCCAACGTGAACGTCGAATGCCTTGCAATCGGCTGCTTGGGATTCTCCAAAAGCCACTAACGATTTCTCCTCGACTCCGGGAGGCATGGATTGTTCTATCGCAAAAATAGAATCCTGCAGTGCTTGCGAGAGAGAATCCACCGCACGCTCGGTGTGCTTCAAGAACTCAAGAAAGCGCACCCCAACCACGAGGTTCTGGGCAACGTGAGCGGAATCCAGATTCTGCAATTCTAACGGACGAACGTTGTTCATCTCCGCGATGTGCGTGTTGAAATCTTCAGTGTTCAGCTGGAGTGCGGCCATAACGGACTCGATAACTTTGTCCACCCGTTGTCGCAGTTCCTGCTGTGCATTGGCCTCGGTTTGCGCGTTTGCAGAAAAGGCTGTTAGCATGAGCAGAACAGCAGCAAAAACAGTATGTCGGAAAGTGTTTTTCAGCATAGAATAGTTAGAGTGTGCATCTAACTATTTCACAGTCGGGAAAGATTCATATCCTCGCTCTAACCACTCTCGGAATCGAGAGTGCTCTGACACAACACCGGCAACGTGAGGTGGGAGCGATTAGCGCTTTTGGACGGTTGTCCAATACTCTTCGGATTTTGCCCACTATCCGTCAGTAGGGGCACCGAAACAGCAGTGTAAGCACGCGATGAATTCCTTGTGCCATCGGTATCTTAATCAGAATATCCTCCCTTTCGTAGGGCGGTCGGGGGAGCTACGGCAAATTCGAAACCTATTTCGCGGGTTTCTGGAAGATGGAGAGTCAAAGTACGCCCTGATCACAGGGGAGTCCGGCAGCGGCAAATCGCGGTTGGTTCGGGAGTTCGAGGAAGGGCTCCGCGAGGAATTTGGCGAGGCCTGCGTAGTTGTACATGCGCGCTATCTCGAAGGCAATGCGGCAGCTCTCACACCATTGGTCAACGCCTTCACCGCTACGCTGACCCAACAAGAGCATTTGAAGTCGCTTCTGCGCGGCCTGAAGTTGCTTCGACCTTCCCACCTTGAAACAGCCGTGCTTGCAGAAGCAGAATCCCGGAGCACAGAGCCGCCGCCTCTTCAGGTCCTTCTCGATTCTCTTTCCGTGATCGCAAATCGTTTCCCTTTGATCCTCATTCTAGAGGACGTCCACAACATTGAAGACTTGCCGCTTTTCGACCAGTTCTTCTTGGGATTGAGTAGCGCGCCGAAATTCGTGCTACTTACTGAGCGGACGGGCTCGGCAAAACACTTTCAAGGTCAATCAGCAGAGCAAGTTATGCGTGAGATAGCACTTCGGGAGGAGTGCACCTCCGGGGTGCTTCCGCTGGCTGATTTCGGCAAGGAGGATGTCGCCAGGCTATTCCAGATTCTATTTGTTGTCGAACCAAGCAGCGCATTGGTGGACACGGTACTGTCACGAACTGGAGGACGACCGCTCGCCTTGCGCTCTATGTTGCGCCAGCTGGTGACAAGTGGTGTACTCCTCTATGAACACGGCTCTTGGCAGGAAGATACGACGGCGACGCTTCGGGAGTCTGCTCCCGAACCCGGCGACGAGGAGGAATTAGCGCGGTTCCAGGGCGAGTTGCAGCGATTGAACGAACAGGAGCAGGTGGTGGCGATGCACGCTGCAATGCTTGGAGAGCAATTCGACATACGCTTGCTCCAGAAGATCATCGATCATCGGCTGGGATCAGATGGTCTTAGCGCAGAACTATTTGAGCGTGCAATCGAACTCTTGACTTTCAAGTCTATCATCCGGCGCGCGACACCTTCAATTGTTTTATCACTAGATCAGCCAGGGGGTCCGTCTGCTTCATATCAGCCATCAAATGCCAAAGATGGAAGCCTCTTCTGTTACGAGTTCTCCCATCAACACTTCTGGAGTACAGTATTAGAAGGGGCACGCGCCGCTGTCAGCGGAGAGCATGATCTTGTCTTGCGAATCGTCCAACTCGCTGGGGCTGAACACCTTCCGCTCTATAGTAGCGCATTCCTGACTGTAACTGGTACCCCCTTTACACTTCCGAAAAATGTCGGAAGCAGTTCGGGAGTATCTGTTTCGAAGGCTCCTCCCGGCGCGACGATGTTGAATTCGGTGGAGTATTTTCTTCACTGGGCTAGCGCGGTAATACGCTCCCTTTGGTCACAGGAGCCCCAGCAGTGCCTTCGGTTACTTGTTGCGCTGCGCCCTATAAGGGACGAGGTCACTTGGCGATTTGGCCCGGAGCTGGGCGAGAGTGCGATGGGTTCGCTTTTGGAACTTCATAGTTTACTGGTCGAAGCATTTTTGCGAACAGGTTCTTCTGTTGAAGCGGAGCGCGATCTCGAGCATGCTGCAGTACTCGAGAAGTTCACCCAATCTTCCAAACAATATTCGGCCCTGTTCCGAGGGATTACGAAGGGCAAAGTTGCGACGCTTCGGGCGATACTCCACGCCGGTCGCACTTCTTACCCTGAGTTTGAGCGCTGGGCGTCGGAGGCACGTGCCGCGCTTGCAGATCTACCGGAGTCCAATCTGGATCGTGCCAGACTCTTGACGCTCCTAGTCCGGACGAAGGGTGAAGCCCTGCTGAACATGGGCAGGTTCAAAGAAGCCGACGCACTTGTAGAGCATGGGATGCCGACCGCGCGCCTACTTGCGGACTCTCGATTCGACGAGTACTCACTCTACTATCGCGTTGCTGTCAACAGTAAACTAAAGCAAGATCAGAACGCCCAGGCGACGGAGCTCACGCAGCAGATCATGACACAAGCTCAGCACCGGGGCAATACGCTGGTCGAAACAACATTCCAATTTCAGGCAGCGCTCGCTTCTTTTAGCACGGGAGACCTCCTCGCCGCAACTCGCTATTGCGATCTTGGTATCATCAACGGGAGGCGTTATGGCATTCGCTTCGTTGAAACGATGTGCTACCTTTGGCGCATGATCATCGCGGGCGTACAGCAGGACGCCGAGAAGGTAAAGGAATGTTCGCAGCAACTATCGATGCTTGTTGAAGATGCGCGAGTGGTTGCCCAGTCACCGAATCTCTTGCAACGAATCGCGCTTATTGAAGGGCGAGCTACTGCGATGAATTTTCTGGGGCGGTTTCATGCCGCGCTGGAATTTGCTGATGATGCTATTCAGCTTGCCGTCCGGTCGAACCACGATAGCTTTGCTGCATGGGCTCGCAACGAAAAGGCATTCGCGTTGATCGGTCTCGGGCGCTTCGAGGAGGCACTGGCAGTTGCACAGGCCTGCGTCGAACTTGCCGGCGAGCAGCGAATGGCGGAGCGCACGGCACGCACAGCGCTCATCATGGCGTACGCCGGCGTCGGGCTCTTTGATGAAGCTCGGGCAGAAGCTGACAAGGCCAGAATCGAATACAACGAACATAACCCGTACTTTCTGCGATTCGCCTTAGCAGAAGCACGGTTGATGAAGCTATCGCTTGCTGCGTCTCATAGTAAGACGGAACGCCACCACATCCGCATAAAGCTGACAAATGCTGTTTCCGATATTCTCTCCTTCGTAGAGCACTGGAACGCACCTCTGCTGCACGATCAAATTCAAGCGGAATTTCAAGCGGTAATGACGAAGAAGCCCGCGATAGAACGGCTTCCAAGATTCAGCGAAGAAGGGCCCGACGGAGTCCTGGTCAGCCAGTCCATAGAGCCCAAAATTCGATTGTGGACATTCGGCCCCTTGTTGGCCTCCGAAGTGACCGATGACTCTGACACTACCGCCCCGCCGATTGATTCGGAATTGCGAGAAGCACGAACTCGAGACCGCGATTCGAAAGTGCGTCAACTGATTTCGCTGTTGCTCGTCAGCAGGGCAGAAGCACCCGATAGCCGCGGAGGGCACATGGCCGGAACACTAACGAGGGAGTATCTAATAGACCAGCTGTGGTCAGAAGGTGAGCTCGCGAGTGCAGCCAACGTCCTTCACACGACAATAAAGCGTGCACGATTACTCCTAGGAAATCCGGACTCCATTCTCCTAAATGAAGATGGATACTTCCTGTCTCCCATTGTGTGGAGTGATTGTGAAGCCGTCATTCGTCATTACTCGGATTCACGACAGTCTACGAAACGAAGCGCGCTATTTTCGATATCCTTTCACCACGAGCAGATCATCAAACTGACGGATCGTGGCCCTTTTCTAGATGGGGTTTTTGGACCTTGGCTCGATAGCCTCCGTACGAGGTTGACCACCCTCCGACGAACAGCTCTTGTCCGATTGATCCAGACAGACATCGATCGCGGCCTTTTCGATCGCGTCGAAGAGCTCTGTCATAAGCTGTTGCTGCTTGATGAGTTTGACGAGGAAGCGACCCGTGGGTTGATGCTCGTGGCAGCGAGGCGCAACCAAAAGGCTCAGCTTAGCAGAGTATTCCTAGACTATTCATCAAGATTGAAGACCGAACTTAAAGGAGAGCCATCGAAAGAAATGTTAGGCCTTTACGAGAGTCTTGCGGGGATAGCTGAGTCACCTTAACACCTCCGCTCCTTTCAACTCAGAAAAGCCTGCAGTCCTTCATACATGAAGTCTCTGCATGCTGACAGGGCCTCCTCGGTATTATGAAAGAGCCCATACACCGCTGATCCTGACCCCGTCATGAGGGCAAAGTATGCACCCCGTTCATACATCGAGCCTTTGATAATACCGAGTCTGGGATGCCGCGCGAAAATCGATGACTCAAAATCATTTCGCACCCCTCCTCCCTTTTCAAGACGTGGTAGAACTGACAACTCTGATCGTAGAAATGAGCTTGGATCAAGACCATCGTAAGCCTCCCGTGTCGACACGTGTATCGTTGGATCGACCACGATGAGAATGGATGATGAAAGTTCGAGCTCGATCGGAGTGAGAATATCTCCGATCCCAGTGGCAAGAGCGGCCCGAGACTCGCTCAAGAAGAATGGTACGTCTGCGCCAATCCTCGATCCGTTGACCGGCTGCCTCGCAGTATCCTCATGACCTTTCAAAGAATGGGAGTTCACATCCTTCAAGATACGAATCATGGTTGCTGCATCACTTGAGCCGCCTCCCAGGCCCGCTTGTGCGGGAATTCGCTTTTCTAAGTGCACATGTATTGGCGGTAAGTCCAACCCGGTGGACTCCGAAAATAATCGAGCTGCCCGCATGACAAGGTTGCGATCATCGACAGGCAGCGATTCGTCCGTGCAAGTGAACCGGAAGTTCTCGGATGGAGTAACCTCCATGGAATCGTGTGGTTCAAGTACGCGGTAGAAGATGGTTCGGAGTTCGTGATAGCCATCAGGTCTTCGTCGAAGAATCTCGAGACCGAGATTAATCTTAGCGGGCGCGATGTATCGGAGGGTTTCTGGCATCGTAATCGGCAAGTAGGCGTGAAAACGAATGAGGGTAGGAGTATTGTTCAGTGGTGCATAATTGGTCCGCTCCTGTTACTCACCCATCGTGGACTGCTCAGAACGCTGAAAAATGCTGTTTCGGCAGGATTTAGGAAGACAAAACATGAAAAGTACAACTTTATCGGAAGTAGTCGGTCTTTCATCGCCGGCACTCCTGAACACCTCGAATGGCCATTCTGGCAATGGAACATTGAAAATGGAGCCTCGTTGGCTTGAGCCAGTGAAAGTGGCACCTTCCAAGGTTCACGAAACATTGGCAAGCCACATGCTCGCTGATGGATTCGATCTCGTGATCGACCTCAAAAACTCCCAGGGCACCTGGCTTCAGGATGCCAGAAGCGGGAAGCGGTATCTCGACTTCTTTACTTTTTTCGGCTCCAGCCCGATCGGGTTGAATCACCCTAAAATGTTCGAGCCGACTTTTCTAGAGTCGCTCCAGCGAGCTGCGATCAACAAGCCATCCAGTTCAGATGCGTACACCGTCGAGATGGCCGAGTTCGTCGAGACCTTCGCACGGATCGCAATGCCGGACTATCTACCTCACTCGTTCTTCATCGAGGGCGGTGCACTGGCCGTTGAAAACACGCTGAAAACCGCCTTCGATTGGAAGGTTCGCAAGAACTTCACTCGAGGGTACACAACCGAGCGCGGACGAATGATCCTGCATTTCCGCTACGCCTTCCATGGTCGCTCGGGATACACCATGTCCCTTACAAACACGGACCCGAACAAGACGCTCTACTTTCCAAAATTCAAAGATTGGCCACGAGTAGATTCTCCGTATCTCCACTTTCCTCTCAGTGCAGAGAACATCGCCTTGGCCCGCAAGGATGAGGAGCGGGCGGTTCAGCAGATCAAAGAAGCCTTCATAAACAATCCGGATGACATTGCAGCGATCATCATCGAGCCCATCCAGGCAGAAGGTGGCGATCATCACTTCAGCAAGGAGTTCATGCTGACACTACGCCAGCTCGCCGATGAGAACGAAGCACTACTGATCTTCGACGAAGTACAAACAGGCATTGGCCTGACTGGCAAGATGTGGGCGCATCAGCATTACGTGCAACCCGATCTCATGAGCTTCGGAAAGAAGACACAAGTTTGCGGCTTCCTTGCATCGAAACGGGTGGATGAGGTCTTCGACAATGTCTTCCAGCGGCCTGGCCGATTGAATTCGACTTGGGGTGGCAATCTTGTCGACATGCTTCGCTGCAAACGCTACCTGGAGATTATTCAAGAAGATAGCTTGGTGGAGAATGCACGGCTCCAGGGCGAATACCTGCTGGGTGAGCTTACTAACATGCAGTCGGAATTCCCAACACTCGTCTCCGAGTCGCGAGGGATAGGCCTAATGTGCGCGTTCGATCTTCCGGAGGCGCAGATGCGCGATGTACTACGTCAGAAGTGCTTCGGAGAGGGTCTCATTCTTATTGGCGCTGGTGACCGCTCGATCCGCTTCCGACCGCCGCTGAACGTCACACAGCAGGAGCTGAGCGATGGTCTGAAGATCATTCGCGAACAGCTAAAGGAGCTAAGCCTTCGAGATTATTGATATGAAAGAAGCCCGCGATATTCGCGGGCTTCTTCGTTCTCGATTAGCTGGGTTCAAATTACCTTGACTACCATTTCGGTCGCGATTACCAAGGCGTACTGTCTTTCGCGACTCGAATCCAGGTATTCGTTGCCACGCAGACATAGATGTAGTTTGAGTCGAAAGCCTCGTCACCCGTAGTGCCACTTGCACCCGAAGACGCGGGTACCGAGACCCAGACCTTTTGCGCACCTAAGCTCGCGAGTGCTCCGGCCGCCGTTGTTGCACCCGTTCCGCCATTCGAGACTGCAAGCGTACCGCTCACTTCCGAACCGAGCGCAACTGCGGAGGAAGTAAGATTCGTGCTTGCACCGCCCGAGTGCAGGATGCCTGCTGCAAGCTGTGTGTTTATCGCGCCACCTGCGGTGAATCCAGATCCGACGCGTGCTGAGCCGCTGATGTTAAAGCTCGCGTTTTGCGTCCCGGTCACCCAGTTCGCATTGTCGATATAGTTGAAGGAGAGGTCCGGCATGTCGGTCCAATCCAACTGTCGAAATCCGACGGAGCCAGAGACTCCGAAGGCCGGGCCTGCAAAGAAGAAGTGAGATCCGATGGTGCCACTGTTGCCGGTTCCGCCGTGCGCGGTTGGGAGGAGGCCGCTTACTTCCGAGCTATTGAGATTGACTGCTGATGCCGTGACTGCGCTGGTACCATTGCCGTGCAAGATGCCCGTGAGTGTTGTTGCACCTGTTCCGCCATGTGATACGTCAACCGTTGGTAACTGCGATGTTGCAACGGAGCCGGATATCTGCGCGAAATTGTAATCCCCGGTTGCGGAGAGCACATCGCCGGTTCGTCCGAAGACGGTTGAGACTGCTCCGCTGCCCCCTGCCGTTGCCCAGAACGTATTTGCTCCATCTGTTTTCAAATAGAGGCCGGTGTTGCCGGATTGTGCAGGAAGAAGAGCGTTGAGTGCGCCATTCGCACTTGTTGCGCCAGTCCCGCCGTGTGCAATGGCGACGGTTCCGTTGACATTGCTGGCATTTCCGCCAACATCTCCGGAGAGCTTCGAACCAGCAAGCGCGGTGATCCATGTTGGATCGCTATACGAACCCGTCGTGTACACGCCGTTCGTCACCGTTGCGGCGTTGCCATTCGTATTGTTCGAAAGTGTGCCGGTGATGGTTGAGGCGTCCACTGTGCCTCCGGTGATCGTGACGTTGTTTGCATTTTGGATCGCGATGGTGCCGAGCCCAAGATTGGTGCGGGCCTCCAATGTGGTCGAGGCGCCAGTACCACCGTTCGAAAGAGAGACGACTCCGGTAACATTGGAAGATGTGCCGGTGGTGTTCTGATTGAGGGTTGGAACATCGGACGCCTGAATCGGAGAACTCACCCACGCTGTGCCGGTACTTCGGAGATAGTTAGCGAGATCACCGGTGGAAGTCAGCCCTGTTCCTCCATGCGCCGCATCGACGGCCGGAAGTTGCGCGTTTGTAGCGATGCCAGAAATTTGCGAGAATGAATAATCGCCGGACTGCGCTACGACATCTCCCGTTCGTGTGAAGACGGTAGAGACAGCTCCCCCGCCCCCGGAGCCATTGGCAGCGGAAGTGATGCGGCCCTGTGCATCAACCGTGATGTTTGCGCTCGTGTACGAGCCTGGAGTGACCGCGGTATTTGCAAGCGAGATCATGCCGCTTGATGTGATAGTGCCGCCGGTGAGTCCGGTTCCGGTCGCGACGGACGTAACTGTTCCAACACCGCTGACAGATTGCCAGGTAGCGTTGCTCCCGTCGGTTTGCAGGACTTTACCGGAGTTGGTGGATTGGGACGGGAGCAAAGCGTTAAGAGCGCCGTTTGCGGTTGCCGCTCCGGTTCCGCCGTTTGCAAGTGGCAGAGTCCCGCTTATGTCCGAAGATCCTAACTGCACGGCACGCGAGGTTAAGTTCGAGCCGCTACCCGAACTATGCAGAAAACCCGCCCCAAGTGGTGTATTAATGGCCTGTGTAAAAGTGCTATTGCCCGCAAAGAGAGCTGTGCCGGAAAATTGGGCATTCCCCGATTGCGTGAGGTTACCATTATTAACCAGGCTGGTTATCCCAGTTACAGCTCCGGACGGACTCACACGGAAGTTGGAGGATATGAGGTCAAGAGTTCCATTGGTATTTCCCATCCTAACATCACCGGTTTGGTATTGGATGAGTACCGTCCCCGGGGTACTTCCAGCTCCACCCTCGATGTCGATCCATCCTCCACTTCCTCGAACTCCCCCCGAATTCACCGGGGCAATTCCTCCAAAAATTCCGATAGCTCCGCCGTCCCCTGAAGTAGCGAAGGAGCCATTGCCGCTTCCACCTTGCCCTCCATACAACGAAACTCCGCCCCCTGTAGCGCCGGGATTCGTGCCTGCCCCATCGCCGCCATAACCGCCGAGAAGGAGCGCATCACCTCCCAAGCCAGCAGCCCCACCTGAGGCAACCGCCGAGCCGCCCTTTCCGGCCCAAGCACCTACACCACCTCCCGCACCTGCATTCCGAGTGATAGAGGCATCGCCTCCATACCCTGGGTAAATCTGTATCCCTCCGCCGTCTCCGCCGACTCGTGAAGCGTTGCCGTCTCCTCCGGCACCGCCGTCAAGCGTCAATATCCCTCCACGATATCCGGCTCCGCCCTGCTGAGCCGACAGCTGCAGAGGATTCCCATCTTCAAAGAATGAGACATTTGGGAATGTCAGGAAATGGGCGTTGTCACTTGAGAACCAGATGTTCCCATTCGAGAGAAGATTTCCACTTGCATCAAGCTGGACCAGTTGATTCGCGCCATTAAACGTGTTGCCTTGGATGGTCGCGGTTCCAGTGATATTCGGAAGTGTGATCGTCGCATCCGCACCGATAGCAGTGGGGATCGCCTGCAGATTGATCTGATGTCCGCCGCTGGAACGTCCCTGTAGAAGACTGAGAATTCCGGGGTTCGAAGCCGCGTTACTTCCGATCGCGGTCGAGCCGCTGGCAGTGTTGAGGAATGCGCCGGAGGTGACAGTGAGAGTTCCGGTGATCGTGGAATTGCCCTGCGCATCGCTGCCTTTCGAGGATGTCGTGCTCCCGCCGCTGTTGCGCATCACGATGGAGTTTGTCGCCGGATCGACGGAGGTTGTTAGTCCATCGCTCGTGACGATATTGATATCGCTTCCGTGGCCGGAGAGCCTCTCGCCGTTGATCGTGACGGAGCTGACGTAATCGGTGCCGATCTTCTTCGCGGTTATCGCGCCGTCGGGGACGTTCAGCGCGTACGGTGTTGCCGATAGCGGCGAGAGCGGACGCATCTCCGGCGAATCGCCGATCTGCATTCCGAGATACATCGCTCGATCCATGGAGGATCCGTCCGGCAGCGGTGCGTTCGCACCAAGTTGAAGGGAGAACAGGCCATTCCTTACTACGACCTCAGACATCTCCGACCAGACAGCGGGGGTTGCACCCTCCGCATCTGCATACATCCTTACCGTCACACGATAATTACCATCCGCGAGCGGTGCGCCGGATGGAGATGCGAGTACACCCTGATAACTGATGAGATGCGGGATATCCCGAGAATGTTCTAAGTTACTACTTGATTGCGATTGGGCGGTGTGCGCTCCGATCAGAAGGCCGAGTGCGAGGAGTACGAGTGTACGTCTTTTCATGAGGTTCTGAAGTGGTTTATGGACAATGTTATTCCCGGGATTAGGACGGTTGCGGTTCGTCTCTACAGGCTGTGCCGACGGACCCGGCGCAAGCGGTGTGCCGTCCTCCAACAAGGCGAGATAGGGATTGCTTCCTCACAACACCGCTATAACGGAAGAATGAACTGTAAAGAAATCATTCAGTGGGAAGCTAATTTGCCGGAAGATTTTCTTACGCCGTCAGGAAATTGAAGCGCTCGAAGATGCGAATAATTACGAACTCCCGAATGTTATGCGCCGCAATGGAAAACACACACCGACCCTCCCGACTTGCGAAATCGGACACCCCCGTGGATTGGGCGACTGACCCGAATACGCAACGTCTCCTAAACGACCTCTCCGCGCGCTATGGCGAGCGGCTCCCCGATGTGCTCGAAGCAGATATGCTGCGGCGCGAGATCACCTATGATGATTACATCGAAACGCCTACGCTGCTCTCGCTTCAGCAGACGCTGACGGATTATCACGATGAGTTGATTTTCAAGGTCTATCATCAGCAGACGGAACTGTGGTTTCGGTTGATCTTGCATGAGATAAATCGGGCGATTCGTTCGATGAATGCGGAGTCCCTAGACCTTCCGGTTGCAACGGAATCGGTTCAACGAATCAATCGCTACTTCGCGGTTTTGGCCCACAGCTATTGTGTGATGTTAGATGGCCTCAGCGTGGAGGAGTTTCTCGTATATCGAAAGGCGTTTGGAACTTCCAGCGGATTCCAGTCCGCACAATTTCGCGCCATTGAGATCCTTGCAGGAATGGAGAAAGATCCGGCACATCAGGGGGAGTTCTATTGGGAGCGTGCAGCTCGGCACATCACCACGGGCGAACCCGCAATGACGCTCATCCGATTTAAGGAGGAGCATCTCCACCACTTGAACAAGCTCTACGCCGGTCGTGCACCTCATTCGTTGCGCATCTCCTTCATGAATGCCGCCACAGGCGCGGCTCCCGATCCAGACCGTGTGAGCATCATGGCCGAAGCATTGAGTGGTGCTAAAGGTGCCGAGATCGCAACGCTTGGAGAAGAACTCTTGAAAATGGATGATGCCATCGTCGAATGGAAATTGCAGCATCTCAAAGTTGCCGCAAAGCACCTCAAGCGCGCACCGAAAGGAACGGGCGAGACGAATTGGGCAGAGTACCTTTCGAAGTCGATGAAAGAACAACGTTGCTTCCCGGAATTGCAAGCGGCAAAGGGCCGAGTTGCCTCCTAAGTTGTACGGCTGTATTAGTGACGTGTATGAAGAAAGTCTATCTTGTCGCAAGCGGTGATCTGCGTCTGGCCGCGAATCAGAATTGCTGGCTGGCGCAAAGCGAGATGGAGGCCATGCTCACAGCGGCGTTCCAGCGCGAGGGCGTTACCGTCGAGCGTGCACATCCATTCGACAGGAAGAAAAAGCATGGCTTCATTGATAGCCAGGCGCATGGCATGGAGGTTTTTCGGAATATCCCGAAGAAGGCACCGGTCGTTGTGGCGGAGGCGGTGTGGCAGTATAGCCATCATGTGCTTGCCGGACTCATCGCCCATGAAGGTCCGATACTCACGGTCGCGAATTGGAGCGGCACCTGGCCGGGGCTGGTGGGGCTGCTCAATCTGAACGCATCGCTGACGAAAGCCGGAGCGACCTACGCTTCGCTGTGGAGCGAGGATTTCACCGACGAGTTCTTTACTCAAGGACTCTCCTCGTGGATCAAGAACGGGAAGATCAAGCATAATACTTCGCACGTCGCGCGCTACGCGAAGGCTAACGTGCCGGAGAAGTTTGCAGCGATCGGAGAGAAGTTCGCGAGGGCGTTTCGCGAGCGGCAGGCCATCATGGGTGTCTTCGATGAAGGCTGCATGGGGATGTACAATGCGATTGTGCCGGACGAGTTGTTGAACACACTTGGGATATTCAAAGAGCGACTGAGTCAGTCGGCATTGTTTGCGAAGGTGCAAACCGTCTCGCCGAGTGAGACGCGCGCAGCCTTGGATTGGCTGCTGAAGCGCGGGATGAAATTCCAATTTGGCAAGGATGAAGCGACGGAGCTAACCGAAGCGCAAGTGCTCAAGCAGCTTGCCATGTATATCGCCGCTGTTCGGATTGCCGATGAGTTTGGATGCCGTACGATTGGCATCCAGTATCAGCAGGGGTTGAAAGATCTCTCTCCCGCATCCGACCTTGCGGAGGGGCTGCTGAATAACGTGGAGCGCCCACCGGTGCGGCATGAGGTTACGAACAAGATTCTCTTTGCGGGAGAAGCGCTTCCTCACTTCAATGAAGTGGACGAATGCGCCGGGATTGATGAGCTCGTTACCTACGAACTCTGGCGCGAGTTAGGGTTGCCACCAGAGAACACGCTGCACGATCTGCGTTGGGGCAGGCAGTATAGAGATAAGAAGCGCGATGACTTCGTGTGGGTTCTGGAAATCTCGGGCGCGGTGCCACCTGCGCATTTTGCTGGAGGTTATCGTGATGCTTCCAGCGAACGGCAACCACCGATGTACTTTCGGCTTGGCGGCGGGACGATCAAAGGCGTGAGCAAACCCGGCTGGGTCGTTTGGAGCCGCGTGTATATTGAGGCGGGCAAGCTCAAGTTCGATACTGGGCTGTTGGAATCCATCGCACTACCACAGGAAGAGACGGTCGACCGTTGGCGCGAGACGACAGCGTGCTGGCCCATCATGCACGCGGTGCTTCCCGGCATCACGCGCGACCAAATGATGGCCCGACATAAATCCAATCATATTCACGTCGCGTATGCGCTCGATAAGAAATCCGCGCGGAAAGCGATGTTCGCGAAGGCTGCGGCGATGAAGGAGTTGGGTATGGATGTGTCGTTCTGCGGGGATATTGCGTAGCATTAAGCGCACGATTTCTACTCGTGTGTCATTGCGAGGAAACCCCGTAGGGGTG